>CAZFHY010000004.1:0-186773 GCA_964519305.1 Candidatus Undinarchaeota archaeon | reverse complement strand
AAATCCCCTCCTCGGCGCCTATCCTTTCTTGCTCAGAGCTCGACCTCTTCCATGCCCTTAAGCATCAGGATAACGTCACGAAGCTCCTCCGGTTCCCTGGCGAGCAGCCACTCCCCGTCGAAGATAGTCTCCTCGACCACCTCGGTGATCCATGTGACGGTATGGAGGTAGAACGTGTGCTCGTCATGGGAGGAGGCGATGATGAAGAGAGCATACACCGGCGGAGAGCCCTTCCCCAGGGATATACCGTCCTTGCATCGTACCATGACGATTTCGAAACCGCTGTGCCCCTTGATGGGGACGGACAGGACGGCGCTCCCTGGCTTGATCAGCTTGGTATCCCGCGCCTCCCGCTCCATCAGGAGCTGGTAGAGGTCGCTCGTCCGCATGTCCAGGCGTGGTGCGAGGGCCCGTGCCACGGAGCGTGAGAACGAGCTCGGAGTAGGAGCTTTCGGTAGATCGAGCACCACGGCGTTACCGATCAGCTCGATGAAGCGAGCATCACTCACGTCGTCCCGCACCATCAGGATCTCCCTCAGCTCCTCGTCGAGAAGATAGGTGGTGGTCCTGATGCCGACGATCCGCTCGACCATGTGGAGGAGGGCGTACTGTCGGTCGATGGTACCCCGGGCGTAGAGGAGGTACCACAGGAAGGAAGCGGTGACGAACGCACCCACGAGGACCAGCTGGGTCAGGCCCATCATCCCGATGAGGAGCCCATAGAAGACGATCCCGATAATCTGGACCCACGGGTAGCCCGGACAGCGGAACTTGGGGCGGTAGTACTGCACGTTGCTCTCTCGCATGAGGATCACGGCGAGGTTCACCAGCATGAACAGTATCAGCGAGAGGGTGGACGCCGTCTTGACGAGGGTGGGGATGTCAATGAACAGTATCACGGCGACCATGAACGCGGATGTGACGAGGATGGCGACCCACGGGGTGCCCCGTGACGACACCCGCTCGAAGCAGCGGGGGATGAGCTCGTCCCTGCCCATGGCCATGGCTGTCCGTGACGCGGCGAGGATCCCGGCGTTGGCAGTGGTGATGAAGGCCAGGATGGCAGCGATGGCCATGACAGCGCTACCGCTGAACCCCGCCAGCGAGCCAGCTCCAAGAGAGATTGGGGTGAGGGAACCCGCCAGCTCCTGACCGTCCACCAGCCCCACTGTGACGAACATCACCGCGAAATAAAGGAACGACACCAGCAGCCAGGAGATGAACATGCCCCGGGGGAGGTCGCGCCCGGGATCCTTGACCTCCTCCGAGACGCTGGCCACTTTCGTGAGGCCCCCGAACGATATGAAGATGACGCCCGTCGTCGCGAGCACCGAGCCGAGACCGTAGGGCATGAGGGGGGTGAGGCGGTCCATCTCCACTGCCCGGGCGCCGAGGCCCACGTAGGCGAAGAGGAGCAGGATGAGGACGGCCACCATGGTGGTCTGGAGCCCGCCCGTGAGCTTGATCCCCTCGATGTTCACCGCCGTGAAGAACAGGCAGCAGACGACGGCGGTGAGCTTGATGTGGGTGACGGGAATGCTCGGCTCCAGCAGCACGAACATCACCCCCATTCCTAGGAGGGCGAAGGCGCTTTTCAGGGCCAAGGCGAACCACGCGGCGAACCCGGCCACTGTCCCCAGCCGGGGGCCCATGCTCCGGTCGATGAAGAAGTAGTCCCCGCCGGCCTTGGGCATGGCCGTGGAGATCTCGGCCTTGGAGAGCAGGCCGGGAACCACGAGGAGGCTTGCCAGTGCATAAGCAAGGATGATACCGGGCCCCGTCTTCGCGAACACCACCCCTGGCAGTACGAAGAGGCCCGAGCTGATCATCGCCCCAGAGGCGATGCCGACAAGGTGGAGGAGGTTCAGCTCCTTCTTAAGCTCCATTCGGTCCTTCATCTGCCGTTCAAGCTTATTAACCATTCGGGCCAGCGGCAGCGACCAGTGCGCTCCGGACGACCTTCATACCGGCCCAGAGGGCATCGAGCTGGAAGTGTCGGCCAGCGGTACGGTCCACCATCATGGTGGCCCGTGCGGGGAACTCCTCGTCCTCCACCCAGAGCAGGACGGCGATAGGCAGGCGAGGGAGCAATTGGAAGGAGAACGCTGCATCCGCGTACCGCTCAGGTTTGCCTCCAAGCTGCTTGCACGCCTTCTCGAACGCCTCCTGGTCGCTCCCGAAGCGCTCGACGATCCTGCGGACGGGCACCTCGTGATGCCTGATGAAGAACTCGCGGCCGCCGGGGAGGTCGCGTGGCCCCACCCATTCACCGGCAGGATCGACTGCCTCGGCACCGATCAGGTAAGCGATCAGAGCGATGTTGAGGTTGAAATCAGGCCGGGTCGGATCCGACGGCTCGGTCCGGATGATATTACGAGCACGCGGATCGACGCGATAGACCTCATCCAGCACGTCCACAAGGTACACGCCGTCGACGTCCAACCTGACCCCGGCCCTGCGGGCGACCTCGGCGGGTTCCAATGCGGCGAGCCGTTTCCACAGTTCGTCAGGGGCCATGTCCGTCCGGTCGACGGGACGACCTATAGTTTAAAGCCCTATGCCCGACGCGGGAAAGCACTTCTAGTAGGGTTATTCGATCGGAGCATGGATCTCCGTCAGGGTCTCGCTGGGGCCGACCTCTCGAGGATCGTTGAGATAGAGCTCGCGGGTGGGACCTGCAAGCTGCTTACCGTTCTCCTCCAGCCAGGCGAAGAGACGCAGGTAGGTTGGCTCGCACGCCCCGTACGGCCCCTTGTGAATGATCCGGGCCATGGTGCCCCCGGGTAGCTCATAGCATTTGATGTCCCCTGTCACTTCGACCTTCCCTGACACAGGAACTGCGACCTCGACGTCAGCGTTACCGGTCTTCATCGCCTCCATGGCCTCCTCGGCGGTCTCATGACACACGAACGTCGGGTGACCCGTGACAGGGATGCCCTTCTCCATGGCGAACTCGTACAGTTCCTTGAGCAGCGTAGGGATTAGGCTGTACGGTCCACGCTTGCGCAGACCTATCACGGTCTGGGGTTTGATCTGGATGACTGTCACGTCGTTCATGTCGATACCTCGATGTAGATTAGACAGTGGATTATTTAACGTGCCTCCCCGGCGCGATACCGCTATTCTACCGAGAGCGCTCGCTCATCGTCAAGGAGCTTCTCGATCTTCTTCAGGAACGCCATCGTCCGGGATGAGACGAACGCTGTGTGCCGGTTGCGCGTGACTAGCGTCCGAACGTCCGCAAGGGTGTCCACATCACCCCACGGAGGGAGGAAATGGAGCGTGCGACGTGCCTGTGCGAGAATGTCGAGCGTGCATCCGAGCACATCGAACGTGCCCCAGGGGATATCAGCGAACACGTCAGCCGTGAAGCCCTTGCGCGAGAATCCGATGAGGTAATAACCGCCATCCTGCGCTGGCCCGATGACCGAGTCGCAACCATCCAGCGCATCGAGCGCCTCTCTCACCAGAGCTGGATCGAGGTCAGGGCTGTTGCTGCTCACGAGCACGATCCTTTCGTACCCCTCCTCAAAGACCGTTCGGAAGGCACCGGCCATCCGCGATCCACGGTCGTCCCCTTTCTGCGGTCTAAATGCTCGGTCCTTGCCGAGCCAGGTTGTCACGTCATCTACGGTGTCAGGCGGATGGACGTAGACCACAACAGGCACTCCTATCTCGTCAACTGCAGCCAACGTATCCTCCACGAAGCAGCGATAGAGGCCTGCGGCCACCTCTGTACCAAGGGAGACGGACAGTTGGGACCTGATGTCATCAGGGGCAGGTTGGTTGACTAACACGAGCACGCATCGGTCATCACTGTTCATTCGCTACCACCTCCGTGCCGGCGCTCAAGGAACGGCGGCCTACTCTTCCTTGGCCCACCCGAACCTGTCGTTCAGTACGTTCATGACGTAGCTGGGCGGGAGCGCACCGATCTCGGTGATGATGAGGTCGATATACTCGGCGGGCGTGATATCGAACACCGGGTTCCGCAATTCGACCCCCGGAAGCTTCTTGTCGGTGATCTCGCTGGTATCGCGTTCCTCGATGATCTCGAGGTCGCCCATGATTGTGCGCGGATCGAACTTCAGCGTCTGTGCGGCCACCAGGAACTGGATACGCGACTCCTTGGCGCATACACCAAGGATGCTCGTACCGATCTTGTTGACCACAGCACCGTGGGCCGTGATCGAGTCAGCACCTACGACGACCAGGTCCACCTTCTCCTTCTTCATCATGTAGCGCATGCCCGAGTCCACTATGAGCGTTGTGGGCACACCCGCCTCGGACAGCTGCTGCGCGGTGAGGTATCCCTGGCCCCAAGGTCGTGTCTCATGACAGATGGCGCGAACGTCCTTCCCCTGTCGGTGCGCTTCTGCGATGACCGCGATGGCCGTGGACGAGTTGCAGTGGGTCATGATCGTGTACCCGTCCTGCACCCGACGAGCACCGATACGTCCGATCTTCGGGATGGCCTCCCTAGTCTCTTTGATGAACGCCTCAATTACCTTGGTGAGCTCTCGACGGAACGGGTCTGCTCCCGGGTTCTCAGCAACCAGCCTCCGCGCGGTCACGAGAACGAAGTTAACAGCGTTCGGGAGAGTGACGGCCGAGGGGCGTGCTTTTGCGAGGTATTCGCCGTCCTCCTCGAGTCGGGCCATCAGTTTATCCACGTCGTCGGCCCGTTCTGCTGCCAAGGAGTCACGCATGGCAGAGGTAGCTCCGACAGCGATCCGCTCCGCTCCGCGTATGCTCATGTCCTTGATCCGGTCGTGGGTCTCGATGACGTTCTTGGCCACCATGGATAGAGGACGGGAAGTAAAGCTATTTCAAGCTTGACATGACATTGTATGATGGGTGACTTATACATGCCCCGCGTTTCCAGCTTCAAACCTCATGAGTATCACGACCTAGTCGTGCTCATGCTGATATTCTCGTTGTTCTTCCTCGCCATCAGGGTGGCAGGGAACATACAGGACCTGAACATGCTCGTGTTCACGGCCTGCACTGAGATAATCATCCTCATTTGCATAGGTGAGCTATGGCTCCACCTTGCCCACCTCGAGGTGCGCATCTGCTCCCAGGAGGTCGAGATAGAGAAGGTCGAGGCCGAAGAGGAGATCCTTGAGCGTGAGCTCGAGGAGGTACGACGTGAGGAGGAGCGCGTGGAGAGGGAGCTCGAGAAGGTCGAGGCCGAGGAAGAAGAGATCGAACGCGAGCTCGAAGAGGTCAAGAAGGACGAGGTCCGCCGGTCACGTCTCGTAGGCCGCGTAGTCACGGAAATGGACCGCGACATCGATGATGTGAAGCGGGAAGAGGAACGTGTCGAGAAGGAGCTCGAGAAGGTCGAGGCCGACGAGGAGCGGATTGAGAAGGAGCTCGAAGAGGTCAAGCAGAAAGAGGACAAGGTCGAGAAGGAACTGAAGCGTGTGGGGGGCAAGGAGAAGAGATAGATGCCCAAGGGAGAGCCCCCTGCAGAGAATCCCCTGGTTTTCAGGGCACCCGACCTCTACTACATATTTACCTTCGATCTCATGGAGGTCGCAAAGAATCCTAAGGTCTCAGAGCTGGACCTCGACGGTCTAGGGATGAGGCTCCATGAGCTTGATGTTCCCTTCTACTCGGTGAGCATCCCGCAGGTCCGCCATGCTGTATCTCTCATCGAGCGTGACCGTTCGTTCTCAGGTAAGGACTTCGCGGAATCGATCTCCACCTTATTGGGGACGAAGTTGACGTGGAGGGGGTTCGTGGAACTGCGTGGGAAGACCAAGCTCCTCACCAGTTCGGACCTCAATATCATACTCCTCTACCTCCTGTGCAACAATACCGCGGACCTAGAGCAGCTCATCAACGAGACGATCAATAAGCTCACCGATGCTTTCACTATGTGTCTTGGCCTGCTCTCATCCATCGAGGGTGACGAGCTCGACCTGCGGAAGGACCACTCACGCAGCAAGGAGTACGTGCTGGGCGAGATGACCCGTCGGTACACGAATCTCGCTAAGTCCATGTGCTACATCCCCGACGGTACCGCCACAAAGGACGTCCTTGCAACGCTGCAGAGCAAGGAGTTCCACCTTGGGAACGCCCGGGAGCACGTCCGACTTGTCGAGATGGCCGCCGAATTCCAGAATCCCAAGATCCTCGGGAAGGCCGTCGCCTACCTCAAGGCGCTCGAGTCGTTCGTGTTCGAGGCCTCTGTGCTCATAGGACGGATGGTGTCGCTCTATCACCTCAACGTCCCCATCCCTGCGGTGGAGAACATGGAGCGCCTCAATACCGTGGAGAAGATGGTGGAGCTCTATGCCAAGCGTATCACCTACTTCCGCTCGATCGGTCGTGAGGGTCGTAAACATGAGCAGGCGTTCACCGAGGAGTTCGCCACGAAGTACGTACCTCTGCGCATCGTGCCATCCTCAATGGAGCAGAACATAGTCCGCCTCTCCGAGGCCGAGCTCGAGCTCGTGAACGCCATCGGCGAAGTGTGCGCCCAGACCCGACGCAAGACCGCGACAGTTACCGAGATCAACCAGTTCGTTGAGGGGAGCGAGTGGCGTGTAGCGGCGGCACTTGAAGGGCTGGCCTCGAAGAACATCATCACTCGCGTGCGCTCGAAAGGAAAGGATGCTTCTTACACAACGATCAAGGGATTCCAGTACGTATCCCGTCTCGAGGGTGAGGAGTACTGGGAGGTGCTGCGTATCGGGAGCGACAAGGTCGAAGTGTTCAGCCCCGAAGTGCGCATATCCGAAGCTGGGATCGTGAGCATCCGCCTGCGCGCCCGCCCCAGAACAAGTGACATGGACCTTGCTGACATCTCTCGGCTGGAATCGAAGCTTTCGGGCCGGATGGTTCGCATCGCCACAGCCGTGTGGCGGACGTTCGCCGTATGCTGGAACGACTGCTACGAGCGTGACGAGGAGAGTAGGATCCCATTCGCCCTGGAATCGGGCATACGCATCGCAAAGACAGGCACCGTGTACCGACGCGACGGCGACGCCTACCGTGAGGTGATCTACCATCGCTTCGTAATCCGTCTGTTCATGGACGAGCGCCTCTTCCTGGACGCCGATCCTTACTCTGAGAAGAACAAGCAGGTGGTGGGACTGGCCCGCTCGGCAGCTACCGCATGGCGTGACTATCGGCCATCCTTCGTACAACGGGTCATCGATAACGACATCTCCAACTCCACAACCGAGCTCATCCTGCTCACCGAGAAGGGGCTGCTGCTCAACATGCCACTGGCGGCCGAGAGCGAGCAGTACCGCGGCTTCATGCAGGATCTGATCCTCACCGTTGAGCTCCTAGGTATGCGCGAGGTTATGCTGGCCCGCATCGATGCAGAGATCGACGCCCTTCTCCTTGAGCATCGCATGGCGCTGAAGCGCCACAAGGGTGCAGAGGAACTGGAGAAGCTACGATTGGCGTTCCTAGACATCGCCAAGACAAAGACGCGGCTGGTGGACGCCATCAAGCTCGACATGCACATACAGTCCATGCTCCTTCACGATGTTCTTAACCAGACGATGAAGGAGTTCCGCATCGATGTCCTCCATACATCGATCAAGGAGAAGCTCAACGACCTCGATTCGCTGGTCCAATCCTCCTATACCATGGAGATGCGGGAGCGGAACATCGAGCTGCAGGACCAGTTCGTGTCCATCTTCGACGAGATGCGTCTCATGCAGGGTACGCTGGAGATCTTGGAGATCTTCATCATCTTCGTCTACTTCATCTACTTCGCCACTCACATCAGCGAGGCCGTAGAGAAGGTCGTGCACGAGCCGACCCTCTCGTACGAGCAGTTCAAGGCAGCGGCCATGTTCATCGGGTACCTGCTCCCCGGTCTGATCGGTGTCATCTTCGGTGTGGAGTACATCCGACACGGTCGGTCGAGCGTGATAAAGAAGCATATCCGTAACATCATCGCCCGCAACGGCGGCGTTGTCTCCAAGGAGCGCCTCGTCAAACACCTTATCGAGAACGTGACACATGAGAGCGAGCTCTACATCGGTGTACTTGAGGTGGCACTTCGACCCTTCGAACGGATAGGCCTGATAGGTACACGTGTGCGCCGATTCCGTCGTGACATCTGCACTGTAGGGCTCATACAAGAGATTGAGCACATCCTGGGCCACTCCGAATCCTTCCTCCTGGAGGAGCGCGATGGGACTACCAGGGTCCGCCTGTCACAGGATTACGGGCCTGAAGCGTAGGCCATCAAGCGACCATCGGCACCCTGGAGCCGGCGTCGCGCCGACGTTATACGTGCGGTCCGCACATCGAGGAGCCCTGCCAGGACCCGCGCATCTTGCGCCACGTCCTCGCCTGGCGACGAGCGACGGCGAACCCGGTCGTACAACGGTGCCAGATAATCGGGATCGATCCCCAGCACATCAAGCCCTTCGGCAGCTTTTTCCAGTTCGTCGTGGACCACCTCCCATGCGGGCCGCAACCGCCCCTCGGGGTCGTAGAGCTCACCGCTGAGCCCGTGATGCATGGCCTCCTCTCGGTTGAGCTCAACCAGCCCATGGTCTAGCAGCGCAGTCCCGCGGTAATGCTCGATAAGTCCCAGATAGAGGGCCACGCACGCCAGCGACTCGTCGATGGTCGGCTGCTGGGGGATGGCCCGGAACTCGGTCCGCAGAGTCCGGTCCGGACCTACGCGAATCCGCACCTCGTGCCAATCTGTTGAAAGACGACCGTCAAGTCCGGAGACACCGGCCACGTCATCCCACTGTTCACGTTCGTCGAGGTAGTCGGCAAGGTCACGATAGTATCGCGGCATGCCCGTGCGCTCTGGCAATCCCAGGCAGTTCTCGATGAGAGGGAGCCGCGCCTCCACAGCCCCGGTATCACCCCCCATGAGCAGGCTGGAGTTGGCGGCGACTGCCACCACGTACGGGCTTAGCATGACAGCATGATTGAGATCGTCCACGAGCTCGACTTCGTCACGTGCCTGAAGATTGACGTGGATGCCCGCGGTCAGCCCTTCCAGCTCGGTGCGGTAACCTGCGAGCTCGTCGATTACCCGGCCGTATCTACCACTGCTCGTAATCTCGATGTCGTCGTACAACTTCACCGGGTGCGCGCCCAGTCCGAGCACGGCCGCCTCCGGTTCTGCGGAGAGGAAGCCCCCCACGCGGTCATAGAGCTGGCCGACCATGGAATCGAACGCGTCCACAGGGTAAGGCTCCGTGCGCACTTCGATAGTGTCCGTATGCTGCTCAGTATCGTATCCCTCGTGGTCCCTCGCAAGGAAGGACGACACCGCGGTGGGGTAGGGCTGTAGATCCTTGTCGACGACCAGGAGCTCGTACTCGATGCCTACCCGTCGCTCCTGTCGGCGGTACTCGTCGATATGGGTGAGAAGATACTCGGCCTCCTGTTCAAATCCCCCGTCCGTCGGTGTCCCTCCCGGGTCGTTACATCGCACCAAACCAATTTAAAGGTTATCGTAGTCTAATGCAATTGGGATGGGGGAAAACGTATTCTACGTGCACGGCTGGCACGAATGTCGTGGGATAGATGCTGCAGAACGTCATGGTACGGCATCGCTCAGCGCCCTCAGTCACGTCTGGGAAGGGTACGCGTACTACGACTGTGTAGTTCATGATCCTGATGGACGTGCGCTCCCCGGTATGCTGGATGATGTGCGTCGACGGCACAACCTCCATCGCGTCCTCCTCGGTCCCGAGCGGACCGGAGGGCGATTAATGCACATCCATACACGGTACCCGGCCCGGGAGAGCTTAGCGAACCTCACTCTCGACCGCGTCTCCACTCAGGTCATGGCGCCGGTCGTGAACCGTGGTGGGGCCGAGGCAGCGGTGTTCACCGCACCATGTCACGATCCGCGTGTGCTGCGGGACGTGCTGGCCTCGTCCGGGATGGACTTCCGGGTCGCTGGTGACAGTGCAGCGTACCGTGATGCTCTGGGAGTGGAGCCCGTGCTACTTGGCTATGCGACAGCCCATTTCGGACGCTGCTTCCCTAAGCTGCACGAGCTCGCTGGCGGGCCGCCCGCCGTCACTTGGGAAGGCCGTGCGGGACGCACTCTCGGGGATATCGCAGCGAACGACCTCCGTTCCGTATCCTCCCGGTCCGCGCGACGAAAGGCCGCCTTGACCGTGGTGCGGGCTGTTCGACGCGGGGAGCGGGAGTGCTCCACTCTGCGACGGTCGCTCAAGATGTCAAAGGCAGCGTTCTCCCGACTCGTGACCGCCCTGGAACGGGAAGGATTGGTGAGACTCAGTCCTAATCGGAGGTTCATGTGCCTCACGCCTGCAGGAGCACGTCTGGCAGCGCACGGGCCTGTCTCACGGACGCCCGTAGCGGGCTGAGGTGCCAGTTCACGCACGAGGCAGGAAGGTGCGGTAGTAGCAGACCTCGTCGCGACACGAGCCGCTGTAGTCGTCACGGAACGCCTTTCGCGTCTGCACATAGAGCTCTTCATCACTGACATTGTTATCCTCAGCAAGACGTAGCAGAGCAGCTATGAAACGCACGTCTTGGAGCTTGCGACGGGTGTCGTTCGAGCGTCCCGCGATCTTGACGGCCTTCACACCAGCGTTCATGAGCGTGCGAAGTACGCAGGCACCGCAGTCGATACCCGTCTTGGCATGGAAATGCCGCTCCATCCGTGACCGGGCGGCTGCGATCCCCTCCAGCGGAACGGGGCCGATGGTCACCGGCTCGGTCCCGTAATCGAGCAGACAGGGTTCGGGCCTGAGCCCGGGAAGTCGCCGGGCCATGCGGAGCAAGCGACGGGGCACGTGACGGGCGGCCATCAGTGCCGCACGACTGTGGAGGACGGAGCGTCCCAGGCCTCCGCTGCGTGGATCCTCTGCCTCCTGGAGTCCGTCCATGAAGGTGCAGAAACCATCCACGTTCATGCAGCGGTCGTTGAGCACGAACACCTCCAGGTCCAGTGGCGGATCACGGGCAAGGTCGGCGATCTCGTCAGGAGTGAGGTGCTGGGGGAGGATCGCTCGTTCGGCGCCCAGGCCCGCGTAGAACGCGAGCGCTGCGCTGTTGAACGCAGGGGAGATAGTGCTTACGTGGACCGATAGGTCAGGATGTTCGCGACGAGCACGGAGCATGGTCGGGAGGTCCGAGATGAGGAAACCGTCGATTCCGGCATCGACCGCATCGTCCATGAGCCGTGCCAGTTGGTCGGCCTGTGCTGCCGTGTAGTAGGCGGGATTGAGTGTGAGGTGGACGGGTACCTTCAGCTCATGGGCCATGTCGACCGCCTCGCGCAGCTCTTCAATGTCCGAGAAGTTACCGACGACGCTGTCACGGTCGTTGTTCGACACGAACGTCGAAAAGGAGTCCTTCCACCCTCGTGTCAGAACACCCGCGTAGAGCTCAGTGGCACCAGCTTCGACTAGAGGCGCAACCTCCCGGACCGCAGTAAGGGGCGAGATGAGCTCCACGGGGCAGGGGGGTCGCCCAAGCTTGATAAAGGTGTCGCAGTGGCCACGCCCTCGCGGACAACGTTAAAAAGCTCACCCACTCATGAGTGGACGGGATGAAGGTCCTCTCTCCGGTCAACAACGTCAGCGAGATCGAGAAGGTTGTCTCTGCTGGCGCGGACGAGGTGTACTGCGGTGTGCTCACTCCTGCATGGCAGAGGAGCTTCGCTCATACTGGGACCATCAACGGCAGTCCCTCGCGCTTCCACAATCTGACCGACTTCGACGAGCTGCGACATGTGGTGGAAGTGGCCCACTCACACGACGCCAAGGTCTTTGCTACCTACAACTCGTACTACTACAGCCGCGACCAATACAATCTCCTAGAGAAGGAGGTGGAGCGCGCGGTGTCCGCCGGTGTGGACGGGATAATAGCCGCTGACATCGGGCTCATGCGCACACTTGTCGCCATGGACACGGGCGTGGAGCTCCACGTCAGCGTTGTCGGTGGCGCGTTCAACTCACGTACCGTGGCCTTCTATCGGGAGCTCGGTGCTTCGCGGGTGGTTCTGCCCAAGCAGCTCACGCTGGAGGAGATCGACTCCATCGCCGCAGACCGCGGTGACATGGTACTGGAGAGTTTCATCCTCACAGTGGGCTGCAACAACGTGGAAGCACTCTGTCGGTTCCAACATGGCGTCATCGAGGCACGGCACCCGCAGCTCTCTAGGTTCGTCCTCAACAACCCGCTCCAGAGCGGTATCATAAGGACGTACCAGCGCAAGGGCGCAGGGCGGCTTCGGCGTTTCCTCCAGGAGCACACGTTCCTTGCGGACCGCGCTGCTTGCTGTCTGAGGTACGACATCGAGCCGATGGAGGCGATGGAGGAGGGCGAACTCGCTCGCGTCAGGTCCTGCCTGTCACCTATGCTATCGAACGCATATGAGCACGAGCGGATGTACGGGTGTGGCGCATGCGCGCTCCCGCAACTTGCCCGTATGGGCATTTCAGTGGTCAAGACCGAGGACCGGGCAGCCCCGCTCGGCGACCGGCTCAACAACATAACCTTCATCAAGACGATGCTGAAAGAGATGGAACGCACGACCGACGACAACGCGTTCTGCGACCGTGCCCGGGAGAGGTTCGGTGCCCTCCGAGGCTTCGCCTGTGACGACGACTACTGCAACAATCTGGTGGGCTGACATGGAGAACGCCCTCTACGTGACAAAGGTAAGTGACTTGGACCGGTGGGAGGACCGGTACACTAGGCTCCATTTCGGACAGGAGTTCTGCCAGCGTATCCTCCCTGACATTGCCGGGCTAGATACCGCGATAGGATTCGCCCGGGACCGGGACGCGGACCTTACACTTGTCACTCCGTTTGTTACCGACACGGCGCTCGAGCGGACGACAGAACTGATTGGGCGACTGCACGACAGGGCGCCCGGGTCCGAGGTAGTCGTGAACGATCTTGGTATCCTAACGCTCATTCGAGAGAATGGATGGGACCTGCGACCCGTGCTCGGACGTCTGCTTACTAAGCAGAAACGCGGCCCCCGGGTCACCCTTCTTGAGGAACGTATCCCACCGGCAGCCTTTCATCATTACCGTCGTTCCAATGTCAGTGCGCCCGCTTTCCAGGCGTTCCTGCGCGAGCAAGGTGTGCTTCGTGTGGAACTGGATAACCTCCTCCAGGGCATCGATGACGACCTGACGGGATCAGGTCTGAAAGGCTCTCTGCACTACCCTTATGCATACGTCACTACGAGCCGATGCTGTCCTGTCGCCTTATGTGGTAATAGCGGTGCGCGGCCGAGCCTTACCCCATGCGGGAAGGAGTGCCTGCGTTACGGCCCCTTCCGCCTCATCACGAGACACATGCCCGTACCGCTTGTGCTCGCGGGGAATACCCAGTTCTACCGCAACGACCATCTCCCCGACGACCTGGAAGCGCGAGGCATCGACCGTGTGGTCCATGCGCCGGGCCTGCCTGTATGACGCTGTTGTACGGGGTAACTTTTTGAAGCTTCAGCACCCCATCTCGTCCTATGCCGTCGCCCCTGGCGCTCCCCATGGCGCTGGCGAACCTCCTGCTCATCGCCGGGGCGCTGGTGGCATCGCGTCGGGAGTTCTGGAAGCTAATCCCGCGGGCCCCTCGTGAGCGCAGAGCGCTGTTGCTCGTGCTCCTCATCGCGTTCAGCGTACGAGTTCTCAATCCCTACCGTCCGATGCCATTCGAGGACGAGTGGCTCTACATCGACCAGTCCCATGCGCTTGTCCATCATCGTCTCAACGTGTTCTGCACATACGGTGACATGGACGACTGCGGACGGTTCGGCGTGTTCTATCCGATCGGTTATCCTGTGGTCCTCTCGCTAGCGTCCTCGATCTTCGGGTTCACCGATGTCGCAGCACGTGCAGTGGGGATCATGTGCGGTATCGCGACCGTGCTGGTCACATACTTGCTGGCACGTCTCCTCGTCCGGAACGAGCGGACCGCGCTCGTGGCATCGCTCGTAATTGCCCTCCTTCCCATGCATGTGAGGTACGCCATGGCGACGTCCTCCGAGATGGTCTCCTTGCTGACAGAGGCCTTGGCGGTCCTAGGAGCGCTCCTCCATGTAAGGACGGGGCGCCCGGCTAATGCCTGGCTCGCAGCCGCCTCCCTCGCGTTCCATGTGACCGTGCGACGGGAGAACCCGCTGGCGATTGTCCCGGTCCTGGCCGTCTATAGTAGCGGGGGAAGAGCACGAAGGTCCGCCCTCCCCTGGATAGTGGCCTTCGTACTGCTCACACCTCACATGAGCGGGTTCAACGAACTCAACATGGGCTCTACCTTCCATCTGAGCTCCACGCAGGCCGAGGACCGGGAGGTCCCCCTTCATCCCAAGCACATACCACGCAATCTATGGTACGTCAGGTACTGGCTGGATGGGTACTTCGTCCCGTTCCTCTTCACAGGCCTCGCCCTTATGGGTGCCGTGGCCGTTCGAGGGCTTCCCGTACCGTACGCTCGACTCGCTGCCTCCTGGTTGCTGGTCCGGATGGGCGTGTACCTCCTCAACCACTTCCGGGAGTTCAATCCTCGTTTCATGCTCAGCCTCTCCGTTCCGTTCGCACTGCTCGCCGGCGCCGGTGCAAACATATTCTCGCCCGTAGTCTCTTTCATAGTTATTGCCGTAGTGCTGTCCGGTATAGCGCACCTGCCCTTTGCCTACAGTGTTCGATATGGGATCGAACTAGCCGAGGGCATCAGTTCGACGATGGCAGCTGTCCACTTATTCCTCCCACTTGCACTGCTGCTCTGGGCGGCGTGGCGGTCGCGGGAGCCGCGACCCCATGTAGTAATAGCGGTAGCCTGTCTGTTCCTTGTCCCGCTCCTATACACCCTGATAGAGACAACTGATGGCGTGCATCATGCCCATC
This sequence comes from Candidatus Undinarchaeota archaeon, assembly GCA_964519305.1. Lineage (GTDB taxonomy): Archaea > SpSt-1190 > SpSt-1190 > JASMDC01 > JASMDC01 > JASMDC01. Next base: position 171,930 of record CAZFHY010000004.1, on the reverse strand, counting down.
GTGAGGCGTTCGCACTGGAGGAGCGCACGATCGATGGATGGCGCTATCTGGTCGGCCAAGACTGTCACGTCGTCGTCGTAGAGCCCGTGCGTCCGCGATACTTGTGGCAGCGGCCTACGGTCGTTGCCAACTTCAACTTCTTCTCCACGGAGACGGTAAGTGAGATGTTGGCGGTGGAACTGGATCCGTTACTACGTGATGGAGAATGTGTATTCTTCTACGAACCGAGGCCACGCGGGTGGACCGCGTCCGTCCTTCACGAGAACTATGTGCTAGAACTGTTGGACCTGATCGATGTAAATAATGAGTCCCCTGATGCAATACAGCTCCTCGAGGAGATCGCCTTCTACCGTGTGAGGGGTAGGCGCCAGTCCCAGTAGGGAGTAGGCAGGATACACTGACGCGGACCTGCCTCTATTTATAAAGGATCGAGTACCTCGTCATCCCATGCCGGTGTCCCTGGCACTGCCCGTGGGGATCGCGAACCTCCTGCTCATCACCGGGGCGCTCGTGGCCTCGCGTAGGGAGCTGTGGGCGTTCGTCCCGCGTTCCCGAAATGGGCGAAGCGCACTGTTCCTCGTCCTACTCATCGCTTTCAGCGTGCGCGTTCTCAATCCCTATCGTCCTATCCTCATCGACGATGAGTTGTTCTACCACGAACAATCCACGGTCCTCGCCCAACATCACATCAACGCGTTCTGTACATTGGGCATGAGTGGCGACTGTCAGAGGTTCGATACGTTCTTTCCAATCGGCTACCCCCTCATCCTTTCCCTGACATCCACCCTGTTCGGCTTCTCCGACTTGGCGGCACGAGTGGTGGGTGTGGTCGGAGGAGTGCTCACCGTGGGATGCGTCTACCTTCTTGTGACGCTGGTCGGCCGGGACCGTCGTGTAGCTCTCGTGGCCGCTCTGGTCATTGCCCTTCTCCCAATGCACGTGAGATACGCGGTCACCACCCGCTCCGAAGTGTCTTCCATTCTCCTTGAGACCCTTGCCGTGCTCGCGGCCATTGTCCATGTGAGAACACGCAGGGCAGCGCTTGGGTGGCTCTCCGCTGCCTGCACCGCATTCCTCTTGACGATGAGAGTAGAGAGCGTACTGATCATTGTCCCTCTCATTGTCGTATACCGACGGTGGTCCGACTACCCACGCCCATCGCTAACCCCCTGGATCGTGGCACTCGTACTGATCGCGCCCACCTATATGTCGTGGAGCGAGCTCCACTTCGGATACCAGGGCATCTCACAGCGTTTGGACCTTAGCCAGGTGGTAGGTAACGTCTCCTACGTGTTCTACTGGTTCGACGGGTTCCACCAACCGTTCCTGTTCACCGCACTCGCCATGATGGGGTGTGTGGTCATGTGGCGTCTCCCCTCGCCGTACGGGACGCTCGCGGCCTCTTGGTGGGTGGTGCGACTCTTCGTGTACCTTCTCCAGACGTCCGAGACCTTTATCCCCCGCTACATGCTCCTTCTCTCTGCCCCGTTCGCCATGGCCTGTGGTGCAGGTGCGAGAGCGCTGGCCCCTAGGAGCCATGTCCTCATCGGTGCTATCATCCTGTCCGGCGCTTTTCACCTACCGTTCGCCTATGACACATGGTACGGATTCGAGCTCCCGGAAGCGATGGGCCGGTCGCTCGGCGTCCTCCACCTCGTTCTTCCCCTAACGGTCCTGCTCTGGGCCTTGTGGCGGGTGGGAGAAGGGGGACGACGACTCCTTGTCGTCGTAACCATATCATGTATAGTGCTCGTTCCCTGCCTCTATAAGACCATCACGACCAACGATGGTGTGCACCGTCCTATACGTGAGACACTCGCATGGGAGGCGCGTATCATCGACGGCTGGCGAACTCTCGTTGGTCCTGAATGCTATATATTGGCCGTAGAATCCATACGTCCCCAACACATGTGGCGTCGGCGTGTCATCGTCGTCGATACCGAGCCGAAGCGATTCCCACGTGAACTGATGGCGGCCACGATTCGCAAGGACGTGAGAGCACTGCTCGATAAGGGTTCATGCGTGTACCTATACGGATCGGACAGGGACAGGAACATTCTCACACCCGCACTGGACAGTTCTTTCAAGATCGTCCCGATTCAGCGTGTTACCGCGCCCGGGGGGGAGATGTCGGCCCTGTTCACCGACCTCCAGCTATCCAGGATCGAGCTTGTCGGTAAGGCCGATTAGGATGTAGTCCTCCCCTACTGGGGATATCCACTCGGGATGATATGTCCTATGACGGGTGGTCTTGCACGCGCGCCGGACGTCATCGGGATGACTTTGGCAGGAATTCCCGGTAGTAGCATGATATGTCCGTGCAGGATCCTGCGTACTGCTCGCGGAAGGCGCTACGTGTACGCGCGTACAGTACCTCGTCCGTGATAGTGTCGTCTTTGGCTGCCTCTAGCAGGTTCGCAAGGAACCGGACGTCCATGAGCTTGCGCGTCAGGTCGTTGGTCCTACCGTCGATCTTCACCGCTCTCACACCAGCACGCATAAGTGTGCGGAGGACACAGGCGCCGCAGTCAATCCCAGTCTTCCCTTTGAAATGGGATGACATCCGCTCTCGGGCAGCGGCCAGTCCCTCGAGCGGCGCCCCTCTCACGGAGAGCGGTTCGGTGGTATATTCGATCATGCATGGAGGGGGACGGAACATGGAGAACCGCCGTATTCGCTGGAGCACGGCTCTTGGGAGGGTCCGGGCGGCCGTCATCGCCCACCTGCTGTGTAGGAGGGCGTGGCCGAGACCTGTGTCATGGGCACGGGTGGCCTCCTCTACGCCATGGGTAAAGGTGCAGAATCCGTCAACGTTCAGGCATCGGTTGTTGAGCACGAATACCTCGATGTCAAGTGGAGCATCTTGGGCTAGTGTCGCGATCTCGTCAGGAGTGAGTTGTTGGGGGAGCACTATGCGGGAGGCGCCCAGGTCCGCGAAGAACGCAAGCGTCGAGCGGTTGAAACAGGGGGCGAGGGTGCTCACGTGGACGGTGACGTCCGGATGTTCCTGGCGGGCGCGTAGCATTGTGGGTACATCGGCGATGATGAACCCGTCGACGCCCATGTCGGCACCGGCGTCCAGGACCTTACCTACCAGCTCGTGCTGGGCTGTCGTGTAGTAGGCGGTGTTGACGGTAAGGTTGACGGTCGTCTTTCGTTCATGGGCCCTCTCGACAGCGTCGGATAGGTCCTCCAGAGATAGAAAGTTGCCCCAAGTGGTATGCTGCTGGTTGCCTGATACGAGGGTCGTGTACGCACGTCTCCATTCGGGGGTTAGCACGCCTGCATAGAACTCGGTGGCGCCAGCGTCCACCAGCGGGTTCACTTCTTCGGCGCGTGTGAGGGGCGAGAGGATATCCATGATGACCATCCCTTATCTGGGAACGAACTCCCGGTAGTAGCAGGAGCGGTCCGCGCATACTCCGCTGTACTCCTCCTGGAACCTCTCACGAGTGCGCTGGTAGAGCTCGGTATCGGTGATGCTGTTGTCGCCCGCGAGCTCGAGCAGTGCCGCAAGGTAGCGCACGTCCTTTATCTTACGCGGCGTGTCGTTGGTCCTTCCGTCGATCTTGATCGCCTTCACACCAGCGTTCAGAAGGGTGCGCAGTGAGCAGGCACCGCAGTCGACACCGGTCTTCGGTCTGAGGTTGGCCGAGACGCGTGCCCGGGACGCGGCCACCCCGTCCAAAGCCAATCCCCCAACGGCCACTACGTCGATATCGTAGGGAAGCATGCATGGTGGTGGTGTGAGGCCAGGCAGCTTGCGGGCCAGCCTGAGCAGATCGGTGGGCGCATGCCGTGCCAGGGCTATGGCCCAGTGGCTGTGACGAAGAGCGCGCCCAAGACTGCCCACAAGGGATACTGTGGCCTCATGGACACCATGAGTGAATGTGCAGAACCCATCGACGTTCAGGCATGGATTGTTGAGCACGAACACCTCGAGATCGAGTGGGGTATCTTTTACGAGACCGGTCACCTCGTCAAGACTAACGTGACGGGGGAGCACTGCTCGCTCGGCCCCGAGCTCGGCATAGAACTGCAGGGTCGAGCGGTTGAAGCTGGGAGCGATGGTGCTTATGTGCAGGGCGATATCCGGGTACTCATCGCGGGCCCGGAGCATGGTTGGGAGATCGGCTATGAGGAATCCATCGATACCCAGTCCTGCAGCGGCGTCCATGAGCCTGCCGACACGCTCGTGCTGGCGCGCTGTGTAGAAGGAGAGGTTAAGAGTAAGGTTGACGGGCACGTTCCGTTCGTGGGCCCGGCCCACGGCCTCCTCGAGTTCCTCGAGCGAGGGGAAGTTGCCCACTGAAGTGTCACGACGGTTACTGGCGACCAGGGTGGAGAACGCCTCTTTCCACTCAGGCGTGAGCACACCGGCGAAGAGCTCGGTTGCTCCGGCGTCGATGAGCGGATCAACCTCGTGGACGCGAGTTAGCGGGGAGAGCAGCTCCACGCCGGGAAGGGTGACACCAACCTTGATAAAGTTTCTCGGTGCCGCGGGGGCCGTGACGGGACCCGACACGGACCCAACGCACCTGGTGTCAGAGGTCTACGAGCGACTGTTCGCGCGGTTCGGCCCTCAGCACTGGTGGCCGGGGGACACACCCTTCGAGATAGTCGTCGGAGCGCTGCTCACACAGAATACCGCCTGGACGAACGTGGAACGGGCCATCGCTGCCTTGTCGCAGGCCGGTGCTCTCTCCCCCGATGGTATTCGCGAGCTTCCCGAGACCAAGCTGGCGGCCCTGATACGGCCTGCCGGATACTTCAACCAGAAGGCCCGGCGCCTCAAAGGTCTGGTGGCGTTCATCGATAATGCAGGTGGGCTGGACATCCTCTTCTCCCGCCCTCTCTCCCGACTGCGTGAGGACCTGCTCGACGTCACGGGTGTGGGCCCCGAGACAGCCGATTCCATCCTCTTGTACGCAGCAGGGATGCCGTCGTTCGTCATCGATGCCTACACACGCCGGATCTGCTCGCGGTTGGGTCTCTGCACGGCGGATGTGAAGTATGATGAGCTCCAATACTTGTTCATCACCCATATGCCCGAGGACGTCCACCTCTACAACGAGTACCACGCCCTCTTCGTGGCCCTTGGTAAGGACGTGTGCCGGCCCCGGTCACCACGGTGCAGCGAGTGTCCATTGGCGGACCTCTGTGCTCACGTGGAATCCGTCATCTAAGGAGCCTGAGTGTGTTCATCACCACGCCCGGGTCCAGCGAGAATAGAAGGTTGAGCTCTAGATTGGCGTAGGTCCAGCACCCCGCGCACGATGGCGGTTCAAGCTCAGAGAACGCTCTCTCGATACCTGCTGCCCGAGCGTCGGGTGCAGGGCCTCCGACCATGTTGAAGCAGGGGTACAACCGACCGTCGGTGTAGATATGTGCGTAGAGGGACCCTGCCCAGCAATGCACGTCCCGGGGGTGCTCGGGCCAGTGCATAAGGTGCTCAAGACCCTCGATCGAGTTACCGATCAGCCCCTCTGAGCGCTTTACCATCATGAGGTATGTTAGGACCTCGCGCAAGCGCTCTGCGTCGGGTAGGAGCTTCTTCGCACCCGGTCCGCAAATATCATAGTCCACGACAGGCTGGAAGTACACCTGAAGGTCGTAGTGACGAGCGATGTCGAGCACATGGTCAACGTGCTCGACACTATCGTTTGTGAGCACGGTGGTGAGCCAGACGGTCATGTCCTCGGCTCTTGCTGCGGCGATGGCCTCTACAGCCCTGTCGTGTGCTCCAGGCTCCCTGACGGCGTCGTGCACTTTCGCAGGTCCGTCGAGTGAGAGCTGGAGCAGGTCGAGCGAGGTGATGTCCTTGAGCCTGCGTGTCACCAGCGCGCCGTTGGACACAAGTCCCGTGAATATACCGTTGTCCTGGCATCGTCTGACGATGTCCCCGATATCGTCGCGGACCAGTGGCTCGCCGCCTGTGAGGCCGATGCGCTGACATCCCAGCCTGGCGAGCCCGTCGATGATGTCGTACACCTCATCGAGGGTCATCTCGTCGGTCGGTGTTCCCGGAACGTCGCAGTAGGAGCAGGCGTAATTACACCTGTTCGTAACGTGGAAGGACACGGACAGCGGTGTACGTCGCCCTGTCAGGTGCGCAAGCGCTACCGCCCGGGCGGCCGCGAGCTTGTTCCAGAGCCTCACACCGACCCTTCCGTGGGAGAAGATAAATCCTTTGCGCCTCACAACGCCATCATGGTCCGACGCCTGGACCTCAAGGTGGGCTATTCCTGCAATAATAACTGCCGCTTCTGTGTCGTTGCCCGCCGGCGCGCCAATCCCGACCGGGGTACCGATATGCTAGTCGCTGCGCTGGAGCGCGCACGACCCGAGGCCACCGAGGTTGTCATCACGGGCGGGGAACCGTCGGTACGATCGGACCTCGTGGAGCTGGTGTCAGCAGCCCACAGACTTGGTTACGGTCGTATCCAGCTCCAGACCAACGGGCGGATGGCGAGCTATCGGGGTCTGGCGGTCGACCTGGCCCAGGCCGGGCTCACTGAAGCGGTGGTCGCGCTTCATGGCGCAACGCCGTCCACGCACGATGGGCTGGTGCGAGCACCGGGTGCCTTCGACCAGACCCGGGGAGGCATTGACAACCTCGTCGCAGCAGGGGTGCAGGTTGTCATCAAGACCGTGGTCGTACGGTCCAATCTCGGGGAGCTCGTGGACATCGCACGGATCGCCGCTGACAGTGGCGCGCGTGGCTACCAGGCCGCTTTCGTACATGCCGAGGGCAACGCCCGGGATGAGTTCGATCAGGTGGTCCCCCGGATGAAGGACGCAGTACCACCTATCACCGCCGCCCTGGACCTCGCCGGGTCCCGTGGGCTGGACGCGCATGTGGAGGCCGTGCCCCTATGTCTCTTGCATGGAAGGGAATCCCTGGCCTCGGAGCTCTACCTGCCCCCCACTGAGGTTGACAGCCCTGAGGGGCTCGACACGGATTTCGACACGACCCGCGTTGCAGAGGGAAAGGCCAAGGGACCTCGGTGCTCACAGTGCCGGTTCGTAAGTGTCTGTGAGGGTGTGTGGCGCGAGTATCCTGATCGGTTCGGATGGGACGAGTTCGTACCTGTCCCCGGGAGCCCTGTGGATTCGACGGCCGACCTCGCTCAGGCCCACCTCAAATGACAGAGGTCACCGGTTCGAGCTCATCATCGCCCCAGCGGTCCATGTACGTAGACCACATGCCGGGGCAGCGCTCTGCAATAGTGCACTGATCACAGGCCGCGCCGTGGACCCGACGTTCCCAGACAGGGACCGCACCGCCCTCACCCTCCATCCACTCAACGGTATTGCGGAGGTGGATAGGCGATGTACAGAGGGGGAAACCCTCGATCGTGGCGAACCGCTCCGCCTCCAGCACCACGGCCAGGGCCTCGCGAAGTGGGGCCCGGATATCGCGGAGCCGGGGCACGACCTCGTCCATGGCGAGGTACGCCCTGCCCGCCGGTTCCGGGAATGCCACTTGCACTTGCGAAACGTCCCGCTTCACCAGATCCCGGGCGATAGCAGGGAGATGGGGGGCCACTGCCTTCGTAGCGACGACATTGGCAGCGACGAACCCACCCAACCGTCTGATGTTCCGGATCGCGGCCATGGTCTGGTGATGTGAGCCGCGGACCTTCGTCTGTCCCTCATGGAGCTGTGCCGTGTGGCCAGAAACGGTGACGATGAACTCGGTGATGCCAGCGTCTATGAGCTGGGCTGTATAGTCGGGGTAATAGAGCATGCGACCGTTGGTCTGGAGCTGCACGGTCGTATACCCGAGCTTTCGTGCCTCGCGCACTATATCGAAGAGGTCGTCGCGACAGGTGGGCTCTCCCCCGGTCAGCACGAGCTCGTCCGCTCCATCGTCTGCCGCTATCTTGAGCAGGCAGCGGACCTGATCAGGGGGGAGCTCATCGTACACGTTCGTACCGGCGCAGCAGAACGTGCATTGGTTGTTGCAGCGCCACCCGAGACCCAGAGAGTACCGCGTCACCACGGCTCCCTCAACCAGGCACGATGCCCCTGCGCACCATGAGCTCGGCATTTATGATGGACGCGCCGGCAGCGCCCCTGATAGTGTTGTGGACAAGGAGCATGAACCGCACACCCAGCACGACGTCGGGGCGTACGCGACCGATGCTGACGGTCATACCTTTCCCTCGATTACGGTCCCTGCGTGGTTGTGGCCGGTCATCCTCTTCCAGGAGCATCAGTGCTTGCGGAGGTGATGTGGGGAGATCGAGGTCGGTCATGGGGTCCTTGAAGTCGCGGACGGCGTTCTTCACATCCTCGGGTCCACCATCAAGGGAAGCGAAGACCGACTCGAGGTGGCCATCGGAGACGTTCACCCTTGTACACGTGGCGCTCACGTCCACAGGAGCGTCCGTGAACCCATCCTCGGCCGACCATTTTCCTAGGATCTTCCTGACCTCGGCGGCCACCTTCTCCTCCTCACCACCGATGAACGGGATGACGTTGTCGATGATCGCCATGGAGGGGACCCCGGGATACCCCGCACCGGAGAGCGCCTGGAGGGTGGTCACGGCCACGCGTGAGAGGCCGAGGTCCATCAATGGGCACAGACCCAGGGCAAGACCCGTGGTGGTGCAGTTCGCATTGGTGACGATAGCGCCCTCCCATCCACGGCGTTCGCGCTGGACGTCCACGACGTCCAGATGATCAGCGTTTACCTCAGGGATGAGGATTGGGACATAGGGGTCCATGCGGTGACTGGCGGCGTTCGTGGCAACGACGCGACCCGCGCGCGCGAATGCCTCTTCCACCGGTCCAGCGACCGACGAAGGGAGCGCGGAGAACAGTACATCGCATTCGTCCGCACCAGAGGCCGCGGGATTGCACGCTCCGACAGTTATATCGCCCGCCCACTCGGGCATAGGAGCATCGAGCACCCAGTGGGCAGCATCGATGTATTGCTTCCCGGCTGACCGCTCCGAAGCGCCCAGGAACTTAACATCGAACCAGGGGTGGCCGTCCAGCAGCGAGAGGAAACGCTGGCCTACCATCCCGGTAGCACCGAGAACACCCACGCCGATGCGTCTCATCGGCGATCCCTCGCAAGCTGTGCTTCAAGGCGTGCGGCGAAATCCCGGAGCAGGCGTTCGACATCACGCTCAGTGTTGTCGTCACGTAGGAAGAACGGAGCGAAATCTGAGATTAGAGCATCACGCCAGTTCTGGCGAGAGACGACCTCCACCTCACCACGCTTGTACCGCTCCGCGTCGATGTGGAGGTGCCGGTCGCACCGGTAGAACACCTCTCCATCTTCGAGGAAGGTCTTGGAGACGGCGGGGCCGCCGCAGACGGAACAATTCTCTCCCATACGGACCGTCAGGGGGATGGCGTGCCTGCTTTTTAAACCTTGGTAGGCCGCCGTGTCCGAGCGCGATGCCCTATAAATAGGATGATGGTGGATGATTTCTCATGGCGGAGGGCGAGGACGAGCCGCGGGAGAACCTTGAGCATGACGTGCTCGTGGAGATCGCGGCCCTCAAGGACGACCTCAAGAGGGCGCACGAGCGCATCGCTACGCTCGAATCATCTTTGGACAAAATGCGGTCCACCGTGGTGGCATCTGCGACCAAGGGGCTAGAGGGATTCCAGAAGACTACCATGAAGGACCTTAAGCTCATCGAGGTGCATGTCAACGAGAACACCGACGCGCTCTCCCGTGTGAACCGTCGGGCGGACGCTCTCTCCGAGGATACGGCGGCCATCGTTGTACGTCTTGAGGATCTCAAGGACCTGCTCGAGGGTGTGGACACCGTCACGCTCGAGAACGCCACGGCCAAGAACGCCCAGCTCGGCCAGGACAACAAGGAGCACCTCAAACAGCTGGCGGCCCTTATCAGGACAATGGAGCGTTCGATAAACAGGGAGAGCAAGACCGTAAAGGAAGAGCTCGACCGTGTCGAACGGGAGCTAAAGCTCGTCCGCAGGCTCGATAGCAGGATGGAGATACTCGAGAACCATAAGGACGACCTGGCCGGACGCTTCGCGGAACTGACCGATGTCCTTGAATCGGTCCGGAACCATATTGTCTCCGGTGAGCGTGCCCTCCCTGCTGAGTATGACAGGCTGGAGAAGGAGCGCTCCAAGCTTGAGCGGCGACTCGACGATGTGGTAGCTCATATCACCAAGATGTCGGGTAATTGATCCGAGCGGTATCCATTACAGATCTCGGCGGCGCCACCCAACGTGACCTGCAGCGAGGACAGCGAGCATCATCACCGTTACCGGTGTGAGCCCTGGCGCGCTCCTGCCCGAGAACACCATGGTCTTGACGTTTGAGAAGCTCCAGAGCACGAGGTTCTTGGTGTCCAGTGAGTCCTGCCCGGGACCGCACCCGAACTTCTTTTCCACAGCATCGCATACACGGATTGTTACGTTCGTGAAACCGAGCTTGAGCGGGGTGATGAAGATGGCCATGTTCCGCAGGCCCCCTGGTACAAGTGCCATGTCGGACGAGTACTGGTCCCCTATCGCCGTGAAGTCCTTGCCCTCGAACTGGACCCCTCCCGAGGGACTGTACACCTGAATGGACACGAACCTCATAGCGTGTGACGGATTGCGCACCTGGAAGGGATAATAGATACGCTCGCCCAGCCGGACCGGCGTCGTATTGTAGGGCAGGTTGACGAAGCGGTTCTGGAGCACCGATATGACCCTCCACCCGTTCCTGCTACACACAGCGGCCTCGGTGCTCTTCAGCGATGTGGGCTTGGACTTATCCGCATCGCACATCCAGCCGGTCTCCCCGCATACGCACTTCTTGATGCAGACCTTACCGCAGGCCACCGCCTCGCTCTGGGCCCGGGCGCAGGTCTCAGTGCGGTTGCATGATGTATCGGGTACGGTGACCCCCAAGTAATTAATGGCATACGCACAGTCGTCCCCCACCTCACCGAGGTCCCCGCACTGGAGCGGAGCCTCTCCGCACAGGCCCCTGAACTTCTTGCACATGAACGTACAGGACTGCTTGCGGCAGGTGAAGCCCTCAGCCCTGATGACCTCCTTGGGGGACGGACAGGCCTCAGCGCAGCAATAGTCCTGGATCGGTGGATCCGGTGGAAGAGGTCTTGTGTCCGAGCAGATACCACTCGCGCACTCGGTGGGCTGCTCGCACTCGCACCCTAGTGTCTTCTTCTCGTTCCAGGTCAGGCTCCCGTACCGGTCGCACCACCAGCTGGTAGATCCGTCGTACACGCTGGTCGTGCACGCATCGACCCGTCCCCAGGTCACGTTGCAGGAGTATGTACGCCCTCTGGCACAGAGGAGGTCCTGGTGGATGAATGAGGCCGTACTGTGGCAGCACCGGTCGAGCACCCAGCGATAGTCCATACAATCACATGCTTCGATAGATGAGTCGGGCTCCATTTCAACGACGTTATCCTCGTCCCTGATGCATCCCTCGGTGGGCTCGCAGATGTAGTTGACCTCGCGGTATTCGCCCTCCTCGCACAGCATCTTTTGCATGGGGCACTCGTTCTTCTGCTGGTAGCTCTGCTGACCGTCGGTCGTGCAGTACCAGTCGTAGTCCGTCCAGCACTTGCCTGCTGTCACCTGCCAGACCTCGTCGGTCGTCTCTGAGACGCAGCAGCGCTGGATATTGGATACGTCACTATGCACACCCGCGCACAGACCGGTGATGCATGTGTCGTTGTTCTCACAAGGTTCGCCTGGACAGTGCAGCCCATTCACTGCCTGACCGCTGTTGCACAAAGGCCAGTCGGAGTCGTAGCAGCACGAGCCCCACGGCCGATCGACGCACCCCGTCTCCTCCAGCTCGCCGTCCTTGTTGTCGAAGTCGACGATACAGCAGATCGCATCTTCGTTATCCGTTGCTACGGCGATACGGTACTCTCCGGCCTGATTGTTCTTGTTGGTCGTGATGCGCAGCGTCACGTCACCATCCCCGGGGGACCAGAGCTGCCATGGCAGGTCACCGGTGACGTTCACCATCTCGTCACAGTCCGGGTCGTCCTCGATGTCGCACTGCATGGCCGTCACGTTCACCGGATCAGTGCAGTCCGCACAGACTATCGCCACGCGAAGGGTAACAGCACTGGTGCTATTGACCTCTACGTTGAAGGGCGCACAGTCATAGGCCGATGCAAGAGCGAGCACCAGGAGGAGTGTCGCGAGAGGACTACGCATATACAAGTATTGGGTCTCCGTAGATATATTAAGCTTATCCCGCACCCCGTTCGCCATGGAGGTCGGCATTGTCGGCAAGCCCAATGTGGGCAAATCAACCTTCTTCCGCGCAGCTACTCTGGCGGAGGCCGAGGTCGCGAACTATCCCTTCACGACGATTAAGGCGAACGTGGGTGTGGGATATACACGGGCGCCCTGTCCCCACACAGAGCTGGGCACACCCTGCTCCCCGCGCAACTCGGAGTGTGCAGAGGGCATCCGGCTGGTCCCAATGCGGATGATCGATGTGGCGGGACTGGTCCCGGGGGCCAGCGAGGGCAAAGGTCTAGGGATCCAGTTCCTCGACGACCTTCGACAGGCATCGGTGCTCATCCACGTCGTGGACGTCTCAGGTAATACCGACATCGAGGGCAAGGCGTGCGACGAGCACGATCCCTGCGAGGATGTGAGGTTCCTGGAGGAGGAGATCGTCGCATGGTTCGCGGGCATCCTAAAGAAGAGCTGGACCCGGTTCGCCCGGCGCGTACAGTTCGAGCACCTAAAGTTCGAGGTAGTCGTGGCGGAGCAGTTCACGGGTCTCGGTGTGAGCGAGGACCATGTGCGCGACGCGCTCAGGCTCTCCGGTGTAGATGCCGAGAAGCCGGCCCAGTGGTCGGACGATGACATCCATAAGTTCTGCTCAGCACTACGAGCTATCGCAAAACCGATCATCATCGCCGCCAACAAGGCAGACACGCCGAAGGCCGCAGAGAACCTAGAGCTGCTGCGAAAGACCTTCCCTGACATGCTCGTCATCCCCACCTGCGCCGAGGCCGAACTGGCCCTTCGCAACGCTGCCCGCGGTGGTGTTGTGGACTACGTCCCCGGGGCCGAGGATTTCAACATCCATGAGGATGCGGACCTAAACGACAAACAGCGGCTCGGTCTGGAGCTCATACGCGACCGTGTTATCAGGCCCCTGAAGGGCACCGGTATCCAGAAGGTGCTTGACACTGCGGTAAGGGACCTGCTGAAGCTCATCGTCGTATACCCCGTCGAGGACGAGAACAAATGGGCGGACGGTAAGGGCAACGTGCTCCCTGACGCTCATCTGGTCCCAGAAGGCACAACGGCCCGCCAGCTGGCCTACAGGATACACACGGACATCGGGGAGAAGTTCGTATGCGCAATCGACGGCCGCTCCAAGCGACGGATGGGCGAATCGCACGTGTTGGACGACGGTGCTGTCGTCTCCATAATGGCGAAGAAATGAGCGTGCGGCGCGCTGGACAAGCTTTATAATGTTTGATAGGGGCCGTCGATGACAGGGCGTCGGAAGGCGAGAACGACGCAGTAATGTGAGGTAACATGGATGCTCGGACTTGATGAGAACGGCATCGATCCTCTTTCCGTTATCTTTGTGACCACTCTCGCTGGTGCTCTGGTCCTCCTGGCCATCTTCCTTCTTGACATCATTGGTGAGGAAGAGGGCGCGGAGGGGGCCCTCGTGTACCTCAAGGACGCCGTTTCCTACTTTTCCGTGGCCGTGCTCCTCTTCATAATCCTCCACGTGTTCCTCGTTGAGGGATGAGGTAGCGCACTGTTCGCTGCCCGTCAGAACGACCGATGTGTTCATTTCTGCCAGTTATTGTTAGAACTGGGATGAAAAACAGGGGACGGAGGTGGCAGCTAAATGTACAAGACGTCTAGTCGCTCAGGGAGACTCCGCCCCCCTAAGGAGACACGGGTGGCACACGCGGCTCCCTAATATCACCTAGTCCTTTGAGTGTATATAGATTAGGTTAAAAAGGTATATATGGTATATATTACAAATATTTCACTAACAGATGAATTAGAATCTGCCATTTAGCAGCTTTCTGTAAGGAATGACGGGCCCCGCATGAACGGGACCCGTCGTGGTTCCCTATCTAGGCTTTTGGCTCTTTGACGGGGATCTCGCCCTCGATGCCGTAGAAGTCACGGATGTCCGCATCCACCCGTTCCTGCATATCGGAGATCTCCTCGTCGTTGAGGTGGCCGAACCGCCCCTGTGCCCGCACATAGGGCTTGATGGGCTCGAAGGCCTTCGGTCTTCGCTGGATGGATGTCTGTCCTTCCTTGAGCTCGAAGAGCTTCCACATCCCGCAGGCATGGGCCATCCGGGCGAGCTTGATGCTCAACCGACCCTCGTACTTCCATCCCGCCGGGCACGGAGCGTGCACCTGGATGAAGGCGGGTCCCTTGATATCCTTGGCCGCTTTGACCTTCTTCTGGAAGTCCTTGGGGTAGCCAACTGACGCCGTGGCCATGTAAGGGATGTTGTGGGCGGCGATGATACTTGGGATGTCCTTCTTGAACTCCCGTTTGTAATGCCGGTTCGTACCCACGGGTGTCGTCGTGGTCCAGGCCCCGTAAGGAGTGGATCCCGAGCGCTGGATGCCCGTGTTCATGTAGGCCTCGTTGTCGTAGCATATGTAGATGAAATCATGGCCGCGCTCGATGGCCCCCGAGAGGGCCTGGATGCCGATGTCCACAGTACCACCATCGCCAGCAAAGGCCAGGATTGTGGTCTCGTCCGCGTCACCGCGGCGCTTTAGGGCCGCCTCCAGCCCGGACACTGCAGCGCCGGCCGACGCGAACGCGATGTTCATGATCGGTACGTTGAAGCAGCTCTTCGGGTAGAGCCCCTCGATAACGGACATGCAGCACGCGGGCACTACGACCATTGTCTTTTTTCCCAGCGTCTCCAGGGCCAACCGGATCGCAAGGGATCCGCCGCATCCGGGGCAGGCAGCGTTACCAGGGAGCATAACCGTTTCGGTGTCATCCGTTCCAACAAGCTTGTCGGTCATCGTCATCATGCCTCCTTGAGCCCCAACCATGTGGGGTGCGTGGACGAGCCACCCTTGAGGGCCTTCTCGCCGATGGCCTCGATCTGTGCGGGTGAGACCTCCCTGCCACCGATACCGGTGACATGGGATTGGATCGCAGGACGGTCGTTCATGTCGTAGCAAGCGGCCATGATGTCCGAGGCGATCTGGCTCCGGGCGCCCATGGGCATGGCACGGTCAAGGACCGCCAGCGTCTTGACCTTGGCGGCCAGTCGGCGAACGTCCTCGTCAGGGAACGGCCGGTAGGAACGGAGCTTGAGGAGCCCCACATTCTTGCCCTTCTTCCGCAGACTGTCCACGGCGACACGGGCGTTGCCCGCCACGGCCCCGACCGCGACAAGGACGGCATCAGCGTCCTCGCACTTGTACTCCTCCACGAGACCGTAGGGGCGTCCGAACACATCGCCGAACTCCTTGCCGACCTCTACCAATACTCGCTTGGCCGCGGCCATGGACTCCTCGATCTGGTACTTGAGCTCCATGTAGTAATCAGGGCTCATGATGTTACCGAAGGTGGCGGGATTGTCACAGTCCATCTTGAACAGTGGCTTGCGCTTCCCGATGAACCGGTCGACCATCGCCTGATCGGGCATCTCAACCTCGGCGGACGTATGTGAGAGGATGAACGCGTCCTGACAGAAGAACAGCGGGAGCTGTACATCCGGGTGTTCGGCCACCTTGAACGCCTGGATGCATGTGTCCAGCACCTCTTGGTTGTTCTCCACGTAGAGCTGGATCCATCCGGTGTCCCGGGCGGAGATGCTGTCTTGGTGGTCTGACCAGATGGCCCATGGCGGGCCCATGGAACGGTTGACCATGCCCATGACGATGGGCAGACGGGCGTGGGCCGCCCAGTGGAGCATCTCGTGCATGTACGCAAGACCGTGGGATGAGGTGGCCGTGAACACACGGACACCGCCGAAGGCAGCGCCGATGGAGGCCGCCATGGCCGAGTGCTCGCTCTCGACGCGGATGAACTCACAGTCCATCTTTCCGTCGGCCACGAACTCGGAGATGTGCTCGACGATTTGTGTCTGGGGCGTGATGGGATAAGCGGGCACCACGTCCGTCCGCGCCAGGCGGGCACCGTGAGCGGCGGCCATGTTACCGGTGACGAATTCCCGAGTGGTCATAGTGTTTCCCTCCCCATGGTGATGGCCTTGACGGGACACTCCTCGGCGCACACGCCACAGCCTTTACAATAGTTCATATCGATGGTGATCGTCTTAGGCTCGATGCAGCCCTCGGGGCAGAACGTGACGCACAGGCCGCACGACGTGCACTTCTCGTCGTCCTTGTCCGGTTTCTCGGTGCGCCAGTCGCCGGTGTGGCCCATGGCCCCCTTCTGGGGTACGGACATAGCACATATGGGCACTCCACGCTTCAGCTTCACTGTGGTCATACCTTCGCCTCCTCGTAGGCACGGGTAACGGCCCGTACGTTCTTCTCTGCGATCTTCTCGTTGAAGACCTCCTTGATCGCCTTCACAAGGGACTCGAGCTTTACGATACCGGTGGCCTTGCTCAGGGCACCGAGGATAGGTGTGTTGACGATGGGTCGCCCCAGCTCTTCCGTGGCGATAGTGAGCGCGTCCACTGTGGCCACCTTTGTGCCCTCGGGGAGCCCCAGCTCCTTCGCGGAGCGCTCGGTGTTGACCACAACGATGCCACCTGACTTTAGTCCCGATGTGACGTCGAGGACCTTCAGCAGGGGGGAATCGAGCACGACGACGCAGTCTGGTTCGTGGATCTGCGTATGGATACGGATCTCCGCGTCGTCGATCCGGGTGAAAGCCACCACGGGCGCGCCCCTCCGTTCGCAGCCGAAATGCGGGAACGCCTGTGTATGGTTGTCCTCCAGGAAGGCGGCATGAGCTAACAGTTTGGCCGCCGTAACGGAGCCCTGGCCCCCTCGGCCATGGAACCGCACCTCGTACATCTCAGAGCACCTTGGCCCCTGCGTCCAGCTCCTTATCGATGGTGAGGAGACCAACGTCCTCGCCCACCTCTGCTGCCAGGAGCATGCCGTTCGACTTGATGCCGCGGATCTTCGCGGGCTTGAGGTTGACCACGACGACGATTCGTCGTCCGGGCAGGTCCTCGGCCTTGTACTGATCGGCGATGCCTGCTACAACCGTGCGCGTCTCCTCCTCGCCCACGTCCACCGTGAGCTTAAGGAGTTTCTTGGTGCCCTCCACTTGCTCGGCCGTCTTGATGACGGCCACACGGAGGTCGATCTTCTCGAACTCATCGAACGTAATCATAGTTTTTCCACCTTCTTTCTTCTTTTCCTTCGCCACCGGCTTGGGTTTTGCGGCCTTCTTCTTGTCCTCGTCCTCGATCTTCACGAAAAGGGGCGTGGGCTCGGGCACCGTGGTGCCGGCCTCGACAGTGACCACAGCGTCCCATGTCTGCTCCTCGGCGAGTCCCTCGCAAGCGACGGCCTCCCACATCCGCTGGGCGGACCGTGGGATGAACGGCGAGCTGACTACCGCAAGCGCACCTACGACCTGGGCACATAGGTTGATGGTCGTGCCCGCAGCGACCGGATCAGTCTTCATTGTCTTCCAAGGCTTACGGTCGTTGAAGTAACGGTTGCCCTCCTTGGCCAGCATGATGACCTCATGGAGAGCGCCTTTCAGGTC
Organism: Candidatus Undinarchaeota archaeon; assembly: GCA_964519305.1. Taxonomy (GTDB): domain Archaea; phylum SpSt-1190; class SpSt-1190; order JASMDC01; family JASMDC01; genus JASMDC01. Next base: position 154,233 of record CAZFHY010000004.1, on the reverse strand, counting down.
ATAGACGTCCATGCGCGCGTCGATCTTCTGTCGTGCCTTCTCGATCGCGGCCAGGAGCTCCTGGTCCGCCTCGGCGAGAGGACCCCGTTCGGGGATCTTTCCGCCGAAGAACCGGTGGGTGAACGTGAGTGTCCGGTGGACGAAGTTGCCCATGATGTCGGCGAGCTCGTCGTTGATACGCCGCTTGAGCTCGTTCAAGGAGAAGTCCGTATCCCGTGTCTGGGGCGCATTGGCGACCAGGGCGTACCGCCAATAATCGACGGGATGCAGGTCCAGCGCTTGGTCGATCCATATGCCCACTCCGCGGCTCTTGGAGAACTTCTGCCCCTCGAAGTTGAGGTACTCGAAGCTGGCGATGTAGTGGGGGAGGGTGAAGTCCTCGCGCATGCCGATGAGCATGCCAGGCCAGATGATCGTGTGGAAGGGTACGTTATCCTTTCCGAGGAAGTGGATGAGCTTGGCCTCATCATTGTACCAGTACTTCTTCCACTCGTCCGTTCTGCCCTCGTTCTCGCACCACTCGATGGTGGATGATATGTAGCCGATGGGGGCGTCGAACCATACGTAGATGACCTTGCCCTTGGCGTCCTCCAGGGGGACGGGGACACCCCACTCAATGTCCCGTGTGATGGCACGGGGCTTGAGGCCCTCCTTGATCCATCCCAAGGGGAAGTTACGGGCGTTGGCCGGCCAGTAGGTCTTTTCCTCGAGCCATGTCTTCAGCTCGGGTGCGAGCTTTGGTAGGTCAAGGAACCAGTGGGCCGTGATCTTCCACTCGGGCGTCGTGTGACATGTGACGCAGTACGGTTCTTCCAGGTCCTCAGGATCGTGGACGGTCTGACAGGCATCGCACTGGTCACCACGCGCGCCCTCAGCGCCGCAGTTGGGGCAGATGCCCTCCACGTACCGGTCCGGTAGGAAATGCTCACAAGTGGGGCAGAAGGGGAGGTTCATGTCCTCCTTGTGGATGAAGCCGTTCTCGTGCAGCTTGGAAAAGAAGCGCGTTGTCATCTCGTAATGGATGGGCTTAGTGGTCCGTGAGAAGTTATCGAACTTGATATCGAACCGCTCGAAGCAGTCCTTGATGATAGCATAGTACTTGTCAGCGAGCTCCCGCGGTGTCACGCCCTCCTTCTTGGCGGACACGGTGATGGGCGTCCCATGTTCGTCGGTCCCGCAGATATAGATGACCTCTTTGCCCTTCATCCGCAGCCAGCGGGAGTATACGTCCGCCGGGAGGACCGATCCGATGAGGTTCCCTAAGTGGGGGATGTTGTTGACGTACGGCAGCGCCGATGTGACGATGTATCTTTCAGTCATGGACGTCCCATTGGATGCACGGAGAGTAGATTTTAATATGTTCCCCGAGGGGGCCGTGGATGTAGGTGCGTGCTGCCGTGCCGCATCCTCGCATGCTTTTCCATCAGTCATGCCTCCTGCTGTATTCACCCCCGCGCGGCGTCCAACATCTTTTTAACTCTCAGGGCACATAGTGTCTACTGGAGACCCGCGATGCTCGAGGGGGAGATACGCGCGCTCGCCCAGCGTCTCAAGGGCGAGGCCGCACGGCGCAAGGACCTGGCGTACTCGCTTCGCCAGGTGCACCGGGAGGTATCCATCACCGAGGTCGACGAGCACGGTGAGACCGTCATCGACGACCGGCTCCTCGAGCGGGTGAAGGGGGACGCAGCCCACACTACTGTTGCGGGGATCGATGGAGGGCTCCTGACACGCGAGTGCCACGGTATCGACATCATAATGACCCGGGCGGTAGGTGTCCGTTTCGGGTACGCCGACGGCAGGATCGAGCATTGCGACTACCTGCCCGCCCCTATCGTCACGCCCACGATCACTGTGGTGTCCGATCCTCTATCAGAGAGCGACCTCCGCCTTCGGGCCGGGATGGAGCGTCAGATGGCCGAACTGGCCGCGGCCGCCCGGATGGCACGCACACACTCTCCGGACCTCCTGCTCATGGACGGCTCCGTGGCACCTCATCCCTCCCTCCAACCCCCGGCCGACTCGACGCTGAAGGACATGTACAGCGCCCTAATGGAGCGGTACGTGGACCTTTACAAGGCCTGTGAACGTGCTGGCAGCCAGCTTGCGGGAGTTGTGGAGGACTCCCGGGGGACCCGGTTCTCGATGGTTCTGGCGGACAGGATCGTCCCCAATCTGAACCCTGGGATCGTGAACGCCAACGCGGGTGACATGCTTCGCAGGAGCAGGGATACGCCCCTACTGGCTCACCTCATGGAACAGAGGGAACGGACCTTCGTGTTCAAGTACTCTCGACGCGCTTACGACCATCCCATGCTCAGGGACCTGGGCACGTGGGGCGAGCGGGTGCACTCGTTCTACCTCAGGACCGCGGCCCTCGACAGGCCGGTCCGGGTAGACTTCCTTGCCTCGGCAGGGAACATCAGCAGGCAGGCCGACGCACTGGCCGCCACGCTCCTGGCGATATCGGGCCACCACGACCTCTACGGCATCCCTACGGTGCTCATCGAGGCCGACGGTCGGGCCAAGCTATCACAGGACGATATCGAGATGGTCCACGCGCTCATCGCCGATGTTATGGGCGGGCCGCCGGGATCGATGGACCTTCGACGGCATGGGAGGCCGTTCTAGGATGGGTTGGCGCACGGCGGTCATGGTCATTGCCCTCGCAGCGATGCTGGTGGTCGCTCTTCCACCATCCCCCGCCATGAACGTGGACGTGACGCTCGAGCCCCCGGGCGTGGAGCATGGTCAGACGACCGTCCTGACTTTCACCCTAGTAAACAACCTGCGATTGCCCAGAAACGCAACGGTCACTATCGGGATTCCCGAGGGTGTGGTATTGGTCAATGCCACAGTCCCGCTGGGGCCCGGCATACCGATCGTCCACGAGGCGGTCCTCGGAGCCCACGAGGTAATCACCGGGGACCTTATGCTAAGGGTGGACGCGAACGCTCCGCGTACCATAGCGTTCGCAGTCTCGTTCCCTGCTGGAGATGAGGGTGCCCCCATCATCACTCTCGAGCGCGAGCTCGTGATCCTGGTCCTCGACCAGCTCCCGGTCATTCCATCGATGACCTTTGACGATTATCCAGCCTCCGCTCCGGACTCTCCGGCGGTGCTCAAGGTTCTGGGGGCCAACACTGATGTGGAGATGGCTGTGGAGGTTATGGCATCGTGTGAGCTTCCCGCCGGGCTCGGGCCTCCGGGCGAGAACCCCACCACACACATAACCATAGGACCACTTGTCATCGGTCCGAACGGGACAGTGGAACACGACGTTGCCTTGGCTTCTGAACGCGCCGGTGAACGGTGGCTCTCCTGCAGGACGGCCTTCCGCCCCACAGGCACCGAGGACTGGGTCCCTATAGATGATTCGGTGGCTGTAGCGCTACACATCCCCCAGTTCAGCACACGTGCATCAACGCCCGATGACACAGGTCCCAATCCCGAGGTCAGGTCCTCGATGATCAAGGACGTGGCCGTGCTCCGCACCAGGACGGAAGAGGCCTACTTCAATGGTCTGCTCACCGACGGGCAGGTCGCAGGGATTCTCGCCTCCCTGGAGGAAGGGCAGACTATGGCCGAGCGGGGCTCTATGGACCTGGCAGCTGAGCGTGTGGAGGTCGTGAACACGACGCTTGAGAACGTCGAACGTCAGCGTCTCCAGGGCAGGGTGCGCGCAGCCCTGGCTGTGATCGTTGTACTGCTCACCCTTATCGGCACATCCTTCATCCTACGCAACAGGCCCGAGCGGGGTCACTGCCCTTACTGCGATAATGTCCTGGGTAAGGACGGGAACTGTACATACTGCTCCGATAGATACTCCCGAACGCCGGATCGGCCTATCTAGGTCCTCTACTGGGAAACGGCCCGAACGAGCTCGGCGGCCAGCTTCTCTTCCTCCTGTGGAGAGAGCCTGACCTCCTCGGGTGTGACCTTCAGGTACTTGGCGACGCCTGCATAGATGCCGGGCAAGGCCCGGAGAACGCGCTCGCGCGTTATAGCGCTGGGGGGCCCGAGCGTGCCCTTCTGCACCAGGTTGGCGAGGAACCGGCCGACGAGCTGGTAATTGTCCTGTGGTAGCCCCTCACCGGACCGCCGTTTGGAGCGCATGACCTTCTCGGGTGAGATGCGGGTAGCGTTGGCCCACACGCCCATGGTCGACTCCATCTTGTCGAGCACACCGTCGATGCGGTCGAGCACATCGTCAGTGGCCTTCCTCTCACCGGGTCCCGGTCGGGGTGGACCTCTCGGTCCCTGCATAGGTGCTGTCGATGCCGGACGGACACGGGGCACCGGCCCGGCCGCGGTCGTACGGACCTGAGTTGTTGCTTTCGGAGCGGGCTGGCCCTTCAGCTCCTTGAAAGCACTGGACCGCTCAAGGGCAGTGATGTGGTCCTCTAGCAGCCCGATGTCGTGCTCGAGTATCCGAGATTCGTCGACGGTGATGGGGACCGATGCCTCTTCCTCGACCTCCTCGAAGCGGTGCTCGAGCTCCCGGATGCGGCGCTCCTCACCCTTCCACCCTTTGATGCGGTCGATGTTACCCTCCATCCAGTTGTGGAGGCGGGCTTTATCCCGCTCTATGCGGTCTACGATCTCGCGGCTTGGGCCCTCGGGCGGTGTGGGCTTCTTGATGACCTTCCGGATGACCCGTCGTCCTAGTGTCGGCATTGTATGGCCCCGTATTAACTGGAACAGTTGTGAGTAAATCTTTTTATTTAAAGGTGCGGTGGAGTCCATCGATGGACGAGGTCGGCACCGTGATCTCCTCGCTGGAGGGGCCGTCCCCTACTCGTTTCTCGTTCGTCGTGCGGGAGGGCGGCGAACCCATGCCCGTGCGCAAGGACCAGTTCGTCAAGGTCGACTGCGAGGAGGGCACCCTTATCGCCCGGGTCGTGGACCTGCGCAAGACGAACCGATATTTCGCAAGGGCCGAGTCTGTCAAGGAGTACGAGCGCGGTGGCTCCACACTGGGCGCACTCTTTCCCACCGACCGGTGGGAGTTCCTGGTGGGCGACGCCGTCCCCCTGGGAGTGCTCCGCGATGGTGTCCAGCGTCCCTCCTTCCCCCCGTCACCGGGCACCAAGGTGGCCCTGGCCGACAGCGATACACTGAGGACATTCCTTGGTATCGAGACCGACGGGATACATATCGGGAGCGTGGCCCATCACGACCTGGACGCCCGGCTCAACCTCACCCGTCTCTTCCAGAAGCATGTGGCCATCCTCGCGCTCTCGGGCGCTGGAAAGTCCTACCTCACGACCGTGCTCATGGAGGAACTGCTGTCGCGCCCCGAGGGCAAAGGCCGCGTAGCGCTCGTGGTGCTCGACGGCCACGGGGAGTACACCTCCCTTGGCCAGGCCGATGATCCCGTGGGCGCTGGCAAGGTCACAGTGGTCGGAGGGGACGACTACCGCATCGCCGTGCCCAAGCTATCCGCCTTCGGAATCGCGGAATACCTCCCCAGGATGTCGTCTGCCCAGCGGAGGGAACTGTCGCGGGTCATCGCTCGGGCGCGGGAGGAGATGCGCGGCAAATACGACCTGACCGACCTGATCGAGCTAGTGAGGAGCGACGAGTCCATCCATGAGAACATCGTGCCCGCCCTCGTCGGCTGGCTCAATGACCTGCATGCCACCAAGCTCTTCGCCAAGAAGGACCGGCCCAGCCTCAAGCGATTGGTCAAACCGGGGAAGGCCGTCATCATCGACATGTCCCCCCTCACTAGCCTCCGGGCCAAGCAGATCATCGTCACTCACGTGTCACGGACCATCTTCAAGCTCCGGCAGCGGGGCGAGGTGTGCCCGTACGTGCAGGTGGTCGAGGAAGCACACAACTACGTGCCCGGGGGCGAAGCACGGGAGCAGGCGCTGTCACGCTCCATCATCCAGAAGATCGCTCGGGAGGGACGTAAGTTCTACGCTGGTCTCTGCCTCATCAGCCAGCGTCCCATCCAGCTCTCCACCACCGCCCTGTCCCAGTGCAACACCCATATAATCCTCAGGGTCACCAATCCATACGACCTCGACCACATCGGACGATCCAGCGAGGGGATATCTCGCGAGGTCCTGAACACCATCTCTAGCCTGCGGGTGGGCGAGGCTCTCGTCGTAGGCGCGGCGGTCAACTACCCGGCCTTCATCAAGGTGCGCCGCCGCCGGTCCAGCGAGCCGTCCCACGCACGCGGGCTGGAGGACGCGGCCAGCGACTACGAGAACGGTGTCGAGATAACGGAACGCGACGTGGACGCGTTCATGTAGGGATCAGTCCCCTCCCCTGACGTATACGCTCTCTATCCTGACCGGATACGAGGCGGTCACATGGAACGCATCGATATCCTCCGTCATCCATGACCACTGAGTGCTCAGACGGATGAGATAATCGTTGAATTCCTCGGACTGGCGGACATTGAACGAGAACGTGGACCCCATCGTCCCATATCGCACGAAAATGGTAGCAGCATCGTTCGCCCTCGCCCTGATGTGGAGATAGTTACCGGACCGCTTATCGATGTTGGGATCGACGGGCAGCGTGATGTCCTGCCAATCTACGATCAGCTCCTCGGGACCATCATAGGGCGTGGCGATGACATCGGTTCTGTGGGTGGCATCCTTCTCATCGAACGATGCCCAGATGCGCGGTAGCTCCCTGAGCTCGAAATGCTGAGTGACCACAGAGTCCGCTTGACTGAACGAGCGCCTCTCTACGATACGTGCATCCATGACCTCGAACGTGGCGTCGGTCGGGACGTCCAGTGTAATGTTCTCGAGCTCACCTACCATGCAGTCTTCAGGGAGCGGGATTGACACTTCCGTCCTCTCCTGATCCTTGATGGGGAAGGGTTCGAACAAGCCGACCACGTGGGATGGATAGCGACAGTCGAACCTGATCAGTCCGCTGCTCTTCTTTGAGCTCACGTAGGTGAGGTTCAGGGTGCTCGATGTCCCCCGCTTCCTGCCCAGCTCGCTCGTGGCGAGGCCGCTGAGGTCGAGGAAATCCCACATCCGCAGACAAGGTCCTCCATTATAAGGGCATGATATCGGCCCATCGGCATCGGTAGCCGTGTCGGGCCCGATGGTCTTGCGCGTGATGGGCAGCACGACCTCCGCCGGCGCCCTTGCCTGGAACGCCTCATCGTTGTCGATCCATAGCTCATAGGATCCAACACGTCCCAATGGATGATAGTTACGGTAGATGAACTCGGCCACGCGGTAACTACGCACTTCGTTCGAAACGCCGTCCGCACGGTCCCAGTCCATACCTTTCATATTGCACGAGGCACCGTTCTGCTTGAACACGACGAACGGGATAAGCTCCACACTATTCGCAGCCTCGAGCTCTTCCAATACCGAGGTCTGGATCCTTTCCGACGTCTGGGCCAAGTTCACAGGGATCGAGGTGACGACCCTCCTGTCGGCCATCACGTATAGAAGGGGGAGATTTGTGAAGTCGAAGAAGGTCTGCTCGGGACCGAGGTGATGATCGAAGAACTCGACGATGCGCCCGTACTGGACGTCATTGTCCCTCAATCTCGTCATACCGGGCACCCATTCATGGAAGCTGAACAGGTCGTCATCGAGCAGGATGTCGATACGCGGGAAGGCAGCGATATAGAGCAGGGCCAGTAGCACGAAGAACGCCTTGGCCAGGTCAGTACGCCTGATCTCGAAGTAGAACAGAATGCACATGGCCAGGAAATAGGAGAAAAAGGTGCAGTATCCGACCCGGAAGAGACTATAGCGGATCACGGACCTGACGAAGAGGGCCATAGTGTAGATGCTGAGGTGCAGGAGGGTCAGCTGCCGGGTCGTGAGCGGCGCTCGCTGGAAGAAGCCCTTGATGATGGCATAGCAGATGTACACGACCGAGACCGAGGGGATGAGGAGGTACTGGAAGAGGATGCGGGAGATTTGATGCGTCCGTGTGTCGAAGAGGGACTCCGCCGTGAGGGCGCGACCGCCCACGCTCAGGAAGTCCCGGTACCGTTCAAGAAGGGTGGACAGCGGGACATCACTGGTCACCAGGACGATGGCCATGTACAGCGAGGCCGTGGACACGAACGCGAGGAGGAAGGAGTAGACCACCTCCCTCGCGGGCACATGGTCTTGTGGATCGGCCCGGTGCCACCTGCTGAGGAATACGAAGGCCCAGATGAGGGTGGACGCCCCGAGGGAAGCGAAGCACAGGTCCATCCTCCAGAAGAAGAGGAGGAACTGGTACGACCAGAAGAGCACCAGATGAGGGAACCTCCCGCCTCGCAGCAGCCGCGGCAGAAGGAGAATGGGAAGGAGGGTGAAAAGGAGCGATTCGTAATAGTAGGAACCGTGCATGAGACCGAACGTCCCATAGGTCCCCCTGATCATTGGGAGCGTCAGCACGCTGATGAACGCGAACGTGGGCCCGGCCACGACCGATAGAAAGGCGTAGATGATGAGCATGGCCGGTATCATGAGGAGCCAGTTCCACAGCATGGGCTCGACGAGACGGTATCCGTTGACGAGGGAATAGACTATCTTTGGTACGGCCTCGGTCATTCCGTGGGTGGGGAGGATGTCGATGTAGGGAACACTCCCGAAATTGTAGAGCTGGTGGGAGGCGAGCATCTCTTGACCGAGGTGGTGGAGGTCGTAACAGACATAGGATAGGACGTGTTCGTGCCATGCGTAGAGCGTGACGGTGGCGATGATGAGCGGGAGGTAGTACCACTCGACTATCCGGTAGCACGTCGGACGGGTGAACGGACGAAGGAGCGAGACGAGGAACAGGAGGACGCTCGTGAGAACAAGGAGCCCGCAGGTCAACAATGCGAGGGTCTGAGGGGGGACCGTTGACCGGGACGAGAGCGTGTACTGCAGCTCGTTCATGAGCGGGACCGATATCGGTATGAGCACATACAATATGGAGGAGAGGGCGAGGGCGTCGTCGAGCCGTGCCCTCTTGATAGAAAGGGCACGGAGCGCCTCGATGAGAGCGGCATAGACCAGGAAGAAGACGCACACAAGGAACGGGTACGCGATCAGGTGCCAGGAGCTCACGGTGAACGTGCTGTCCGTCAAGGTCCAGTGGATGAAGAAGAGCGGGTATGGGAAGAGCAGGCCGTAGACGAGGACTTGTCTGTCCGGGGACCACGTGTCAATGAAGGTGGCATCGCATGTCCGTGCGATCGCCCTGACGACGACATAGCAGTATAGGATGATCAGGTATACGAAGAAAAGGCACATGATGTTGAAGAAGAGGTCCTCCCCGGTCAGCAGGAATAGGGAGAACATCATAAGTGCGAAGAGGGATACGTCGAAGAGGAGGGCACGCAGCTCATTATCGAGCGCATATAGCGGTTTCTTTCGAAGATGTGTGTTCACGGTCCCGAAGATCAACAGATTGCCGATGATCAGTACTATCGACGCTCCGATGGCAACGAAATAGAGGAGACCACGATAGGGAGCATCGATCCCCGCGACAACAGAGATACCGATTGCCCTGTTCGTGAAGTCCTTGAGCTCGAGCGATGTCCCGTGGAGGATGCAGAATATGATAGTGAGGGCGAGCAGGACGCTTAGTAGATAGTCTTCGCTCTCAAGGCTCAATCGTTTTCCTTGAATGCCCTCACTCCTTACCATTATTTCTCACCTTTGTGAGAGGGACTTCTTTGCGGACATGTATCCATCAAAGAACCACTGTCCTCCATCCGCCTCCAAGGAGAGTAGTTTTATAATGGGTAGTCGCTCACCACTGCCTAGGTAGTTAGACTTGGATAGGTCGAACGCTTTCATCGCCTGCGTCCTGTTGGCCCTCGTCGCCAGCGCCGGCTGCATGGAAGGGCTCGACCTCGGGATGGACGTAGCGCTCCTTCCTCCAGCGATGTTGTCCGAAGGGCCGACGCCCACGCCGGCCCCTGGTGACCCCCGGCCGACACCCGTGGCCACACCCCTCCCGTCCGCACGGCCCACACCACGGCCCCGGACGGGCAACGAGGTGAACTATCTCCTGGTCGCTAACTCCTGCCTTGCATGCGATCTTGAGAAGGCGGACCTCCAGTTCGCGGAGCTCAGGGGCGCCAATCTCGCAGGAGCGGTCATGAAGGAGGCGAATCTCATGGGCACGGTACTCACCAAAGCAGATCTGACCATGGCGGACCTCTCCTGGGCCCGCGCGCCGGGTGTCCGCATGAACAACGCCACCCTTCGTGGTGCGGACCTCTCCGACGCGTTCCTACACGGAGCGCAGTTGGCCATGGCCGACCTCCGTGGTGCGAACCTCCGGGGTGCCAGCTGCCACGACACGCAGTTCATCGACGCTGACCTCACCGGCGCGGACCTGCGGGGCGCGGACCTCTGCCGGGCCCACCTGGACGACGCTATCCTGGAAGGTGCCCTCACCAACGAGGAGACCGTGTGCGGCGACTGCATCACGAAGGGGCCCTGCTGGTAGGGACGATAGGAGCACCGAACAGGAGAACGAGAGGGGAAGGACGGCGCGATGGGATTTGACGGACCTGATGACACAGCGCGAACGACTGCACTCCCTGTCCGTCTCGTCGTGTGGGACCTGGACGGCGTGCTCACCGAGGTCCGTAGCATCTGGGACCATCTGCTGCGCACCCTGGGGCACGGCAAGGCCTGCGACGCCAACAAGGAGCTATACTTCTCTGGTAAGATCAGCTATCAGCGCTGGGCCGAGCTGGACGTGGCGCTCATGCGCGGTACACCGCGGGAACGGCTGGAGCAGCTGGTAGCCGACATCCCGCTGACCCCCGGCGCCCGCGAAGCAGTGGCCGCGGTCACAGAAGCCGGAGCCCAGAACCTGATAATCTCCTCCGGACTCGACGTGCTCGCAGAGCGTGTCAGCAAAGAGCTGACCGTACCCTACATAACCAACCGGCTGACCTACAGGAACGGGCTGGTGGAAGGCGTCGAAGTGGTGTGCTCTCTAGACAACAAGGGCGAGCTCCTCGCAGCGGCGCTGGACGAGCGTGGTCTGACGCCAGCGGATTGTGCTACCGTGGGCGACGCACGCCCCGACATCCCCATGCTACGTCTGGCCGGGCATTCCATCGCCTTCCGCGCCCATGACGAGGAGGTGCTGGCCGTATGCCCTCAACGTACCGATGATATGGCCGAGCTCGCTGTCATGCTCTCCCGCCTCTGCTCTGGAGGTGGGCCCCGCTGACACAGGAGGGGACGCCCCCGGGTGGGAACAGCGAAAAAACGGGCATCAGGAACATGGAGCCCCGGCAGCTAGTAGGCTTCTTCCTGATAATCTCGGGTATGCTCCTTGCCATGGGCGACTTCCTAGGACTCCTAACACCCGAGCTCGACCTGTTCGAGAAGACGCTGGCCTACCTCATGCTCGTCATCCTGTGGTACGAGTTCGACCTGCCCGAGAACGTGTTCGGCCGCGAGGATTGGCGCCTGAACAAGTTCATCCTGCTTGCCTTCTACGTGATCGCGTTCAAGCACGTCCTCACCCTGGAATCATCCACGGACCTCATCCAGATCAGCAAGGCCTGGCGGGCGACCCTCCTGTTCGACTCGCTCGTGTTCGGCCAGGTGATCCTCAACCTCGTGTGCATCTATATCGCTATCACGTTCACGTTCGACCGGCCGGGTGTGCTGTACTCAGTGGTCCACATTATACTGACAGCGCTCGCCAACGTGCGTTCGGTGGATGTGGACAAGGTCTGGGAGCGTTTTGCCCGTTCTCCGCTGGATCAGCACCTGGACGGGAAAGAAGCATCACTGCTCATGGTCCTGGCGCGCTACCTCCTCTCCTACTACATCCTCATCGCGTTCTTCCTGATCATCTTCGATCCCATCACCCAGTGGATGATAACGTCGGTGGACAAGGCGCTCTTCCTCATCTCCACGCTCTACTTCCTCCACTTCTCCGAGCAGATATCCGCGTCGGGGTTCGCCAACCAGATCGACGATATGGAGCGCTCTTTCATCTTCACCATCGCCAAGCTGTTCACGACCCCCCGTCTGTTCCATCTGGGACTGTCCGTCATCCTCATATCCCGTGGTCTGGCCGACGCGGGCTACTTCCTCATCCCGTACGTGCTGGGGAGCGAGCTCGATCCGTTCTACATGAACGTGCTCTGCTCGCCCCGCGGCAGGGGCCTGGGCCCCGCGCAGGCTCAGATGTACAAGGACGTCTGTCTCGAGCATCACGAGCCGCTCAGTCACCTCCTCTATTCGGAGACGATCCGCTACCAGGGGGCGGAGCTCTGGTTCACCGTCTTCCTGTATGCCATCGGTGTGATCAGTCTGTTCCTCCTGCTCCTCCTTCCCATGGGCATATGGCTGCTCATGATGATGGATGTGAAGGGCGAGCGCCTTGAACAGGTGAAGTCGTACGCCCCGATGATGGGAGTGGCGTGCGCGCTTGTCCTCACCTTCCTCTTCAACCCATGGATCACGCTGCGGCGTATCAATCCGCAGACGGGTATCATCGGCGTCGACATGCGGACCCAGCTCATAACCGACGCGCCAGCCCTCTTCGGGATGACAATCCCGCTGGACGTCACCAGCCTCCTCATCCTCACAATGGTGCTAATCCTCGGGTTCCATGCCCTGGCCAGGCAAGAGGAGCGTCGCTGGATCGTGTACTTACTGCTGTTCAGCATGTCCATGCTCTACATAACCAACTATACCGTGCTCTACGGGTTCTCGGAGATAGAGGCACATGTGGGCAATGTGAAGAACACGCTCAACCTCCGGTGGGCGCCCTCGCTCAAACCCCTCACACGGGTGATGCTTACCAAGTTCTTCGCCGACCTGCTGGTCGTGTCGGCCGCCTTCTACTTGGGCGCCCTGCCGCTCTTCCTGTACCATGCGGGGCAATGGATCTCCAGGGATTTCATCGGTGGCGGCGAGGACAATTTCGTTCTCGCCTGGATCGCGTTGGGCATCACCGGGTACACAGCAATCCTTCGATATGGGACCCCGGGGCTCTCCCAGTTCATGCTGCTAATCGCCTTCCTATACGTCCTCTCGTTCTGGTCGCTCGGGTGCCGGGGCGTGTTCACGAAAAGGCTGTCGCACGCCATGGAGGGCTTCTCCGTGTTCCTCATCCTCCTTCTCCTCCACATACTCGTGTCGGTGTTCACCGGTGATTTGTTCGGCATCTCCATCCATCTCGGGACGCTGTTGGCGAACCTTGTGGTCATCCAGGCGTCGCTCCCCTACGTGATCATCGCGGGACGGGAGGGGTACCTTGAGCGGCCCACCCTTCTTTTCGTCATCGGTGCCCTGATTCTCGGTCTGGCATGGGGATATGTCGGCGAAGAGTTGAGGGAGCCCACGCTCCTCTTTCCCAGGGGCTCGAACCTGGTCCTCTGGGTGGTGATCACCGCAGCATTCACCGCAGTTGCCGAGGAACTGTGGTTCCGTGGCGCGCTCCTGCACTCACTGGCCAAGGCATTCCCGTTCGAGCTCGCGTGCACGATACAGGCACTGCTCTTCGCTGCTGCCCACTTTGGAAAGAGCATCTCTCCCATGGTGTTCATCATGCTCGCCCTGTTCGGTTACGCAGCGGGGATCCTTCTAAGGAGATCACGCTCGTTGGCCGTACCGATAATGTTCCACTTCGCCGCCAACTTCGCCCTCCTGGGCCTGCGGCATGGGATCATAACCTAGGGATATGCCGCTGACGAGCGCTCGTTCTCCCACAGCCTGACGTTCACAAGGGAGGGGATGTGTTCTGCCATTCTGCCGTGGAGCCATTTAACCAGCTCCTCGCAGGTCGTGTTCCTCACAGGCAGCACCACTACGTCCTCGCGTGGGAGCACTAGTGTCTTGCAGCCCGTGACCCTGACCTCGTCACCCTCGACCGATATCTTGATCTCGTCGTTCTCCCCGGGAAGAAGGGTCCGGTGGTCCACCTCATCGAGCACGGTAGCAGCGGCCGCTTTGATCACGTGGAAGTCGGCCACCATGCCCCTGTCGTCAGGTTCGCCCTCGCACACGATCTCGACGCGGTAGTTATGGCCGTGGAGGCGCCCGCACGTGGGATGGCCTGCCAGGAAGTGGGAGGCCGCGAACCCGAGGCCGGAGACGGTGATCAGCATGCTCCCGTTCTCCCCGCGTACCTTTATCAAGGTTGGCGTCGCCCTTCCAGACGTGGAGGTCCTCTCCCCGCTCACTCGTGCCTTCGAGGTGGATCCCCTGGTGGATGCCGGAGCCACCGCCTTCTATGCAGGAGTGCTGACCGCCGACTGGCGCAAGGCCTTCTCCACCCTCGTGGCCGGCAACCAGGAGCCCGCTGTTGGTGCGAACTTCCCTTCGTTAGAAGAGCTCAAGGATGCCGTGGACCGCGCTCACGAACGAAAGGCGCCGGTGACCCTTACCCTCAACCTCGACTACTACACCCACCGCCAGCGCGAGCATCTGGGCCGGTTGATGGACGCTGCTGCTGACGCGGGCGTGGACGGATTCCTAATCGCCGACGTGCCCACCATGGTCCGTGCACGGACCGAGCATCCGGACGTGCGTCTCCATGTGAGCACCATCGCTCCCGCCTTCAACAGTGCTGCTCTGGAGTTCTACGAGGGCCTGGGCGCCAGCCGTGTGGTGCTGCCACAGCAGCTCACTCCCGAGGAGATCGTGGCACTGGCACGCGACTCGCCCGTGGAGCTGGAGGTGTTCGTGCTAAACAACCGGTGCGTGAACGTCGACGGGTTCTGCACCTTCGTGGACGGCATGGACGAAGCGGTCCGGCCGCTCACGGGGCGCATCGGGTTCGGCCTCCTCAACAGTCGATGGGCGCTGCAGGCGGCCAAATTCGTCCCCAAGCGTGCGCTGCGGCATGTGCGCCGTCTTCCCGGCCTCCGGCCTGCACCATGCCTGCTCGACTACAATGTATCACCAGTGACGATCGGTAGCGTCCCATTGGAGGGGATGGCCGCGGCCAGACAACGGATGGGAGGCCACTTCGGTGGTAAGACCGGTGTGGACTGCGGAGCTTGTGTCCTCCGAACGCTCCTCAGGGCAGGGATCACTGCGGTCAAGATCGACGGCCGGCCCAACGACATGGCCCGCAAGCTCCAGGACGTGCGCTTCATCACCGACATCCTCAAGGCCGCGAAGGACGACACGATCCCCGACAGTGCGCTCTACACCCGCACCCGTCGCACCTTCCGTCAAGGGTACAGTGGGGAGTGCACTGACCTAACCTGCTACTATCGTGATTTTCTCCCGGGACATTGAACGCGGAGCTAGTCCGTTTCACGTTCCCGGGGCAGCGCGAACCCACCGTAGGCGAGCGTGAGCGCGGTCACCACGGCCGCGAAGGCGATGGCCGGTGTGAAGTCACCGGTGCGTGTCGCCAGGAAGCCGGTCGCGAGCGGGCCGATGACGGCACCAGCGTTGTAGGCGAAGGTCAGCGCCCCCATGCCGCGGGCCCGTTCCTCCTCACTGGTGTGATTGGCCACGAGCGAGATCGTGGGGACCTCCACGAGCACGTACATGGGGACGGCCCACATCAACATGACGGCCCAGAGCCGCATGCCCGCTTCAGGGAGCATGGGGAGCGCGAGCATCCCGAGGAACACCACAAGGTACCCGCTGATGCCGGCCAGCATGAAGGTCATCCCGCCGCCGGAGCCTACCATCCTCCCGATGCGACGGGCGCTCAGCACGGCAAGGAGCGTGGCGGTGGCGTTAAGGTACCCGAGCCATGAGCCGCTCCCCCCGATGGAGATGAAGTATAGCGGGAATAGCGAACTGAACCCGAACCGGGCGGCGTTGAGGAGGAGACCGATGGTGCACACGGCCATCAGAGCACGATTGGAGAAGATGAAGGAGAGGTCCATACCGCCGACCTGCTGCTCCCCGTGACCGTCCTCTTCGATGAGGAGCGCCAGGATCACGGCCGTACCGCATCCCACGAGACCGAGGATGGCGGTGGCGTTGACGCCCCCCATCCCGTATAGGAAACCACCGATAAGGGACGCTGCGAAGAAACCACCGGAGCCGACAGTCTGGAGGTCACCGGCCGCCTCTCCCGAGGACACTCCGGATGTGACTGTGACGTAGGCGTTTACCAGGGGATTGACGCTGCAGTGCACCAGGGCGAGCGCGGCCACCATAACTACGAAGGAGTCGGGGCTGGTCACGATGAACGGCACCGCCATGGTGAGGACCATTGCCATCGTCCCCGCAACGAGGAAGGGACGAGTGCGTCCGTAGGTGTCACGCAGTGCGGTCCAGACGTTCACGGCTAGCAAGGTGGCCAGCGCCATCACCGTGGTCAGTGACGCCACGTGGAGATAGCTGCCCCCGATCTCGCGGAGGTGGAGGGAGAAGAAGAGGATGATGATGGCGTACATGCCCCAGTAGGAGGCAAGAATTGCATAGGGGGCGCGGGCGGAGAGGTCCACGGCGAGCTCACCGATCTCGAATCACGATCTCGCACATGTCGCTGGCAGCGGCCAGTTCCTCGGGCGACACATCGTCGAGCGCCGTCATGTAGTCGTCGATCCACACGCGGGAGAACCAGCCCTTGCGCTCTCCCAGCCGCTTGACCGAGGCAGCGAAGAACTCGGGCGACGGGCTCTCCTCCCATAGGCGCTGGAACTTCGCCATCCCTTCCCGCTGGGAGTCCATGAGAGCGGGGAGCCGGGCGGCCTTGTACGACGCGACATAATCTTCGTCGAAGTAGCCCGAGCCCTCGAGCACTGCCATCTCAGTAAAGGTAGCAAATCCCTCGGACGTGTGCTCGTCCTTCCATGTCGGATTGCCCGTATAGTCGTCGAGGAATACATGGCCGTACTCGTGGACGGTTACGACCTCGGGGGTCATGGCCTCCCAGAAGGCGAGCTGGCGGTCGATGGCCGCGGCGCGCCCCGTGTCCCACGTATCGTCCGCAGCTTGGTCACGCATCTGCTGATAGCGTGGTACGCACTTCTCACGGTGCTCGTCCTGGTCCTCAAGGTACACGGCCTTGTGCATCCCCTGCAATAGGTTGCGGTGGGGGCTGTAGAAGCCTACCTCCACCCGACCAGAAAGCTCCAACGGGTCCCGCTGTGCCTTGCGGTGGAATTGCTTGGAGTCGAGAACGTAGGCCGGCACGTCGGGCGCGCCCTCGCCGTACACCTTCTCGAGGTACGAGTCGACGAGCTCCCGTCCGTGGGCCACGAGCTCCTCCTGCTCCACCAGGTCGTACACGAACAGACAGGCACCGTGTCCGCCTTATAAACCTTCCCGCGGGACCGTTCCGGTTCCTGCAAGGGAGGGTTTCCGCAGGTGTGATGCGTATATTCACCTTGACTTTTACTTGACGCCGCGCTCTTCAAGGTACTCGCGCACGACGTCCATCTTGGCATCGATGTACGCAATGGCATCTGGCTCCCGGTCCTTGTCGTGGAGCGGACCGTAGTAGAACTTGTTGTACATGGCGGCTTGGAGCCCGAACCAGCACCATGCCTGGGTGGGGAACGAGAGGAACGCTTCACGGTAGCGCCTGGGGGATAACACGCCTTCGGCGGGCCGCTCCATCCGGATGCCTGCCTCCTCTAGGGCATCGTGCACGGCGTTCTTGTTCGGAAGACTGTAGACGGGGTTCTCGTAGGTGATGCCCTGCTCCTCGTACAGACCTCGGAGCCGGTCCATGACACCCTGAGTCTGTGCCGGGTAGAACGCCTCCTCCCTACTGGCCCCGTCGGCCACGCGTCGGACACCCAGTTCGAGACAGTCGGCGATCGCCTGAGCATGCATGGCCAGCTTGCATCCCATGCAGATCAAAAGGAACAGGCGCGAGCCGAACTGCCGCCGGTCTGCGTCCACGTCGTCCACGGCGATGCGGCGGAATAGCGCGGTGTAATCGTTCATGTGATGGACGAACCGATCCTTCCCGAACGCCTCCTCGAGCCGCTTGGCGTTAATGCTCGACTTGGATATGTCGCGGAGCCCGGGGAATGTGAGCACACCCCTGCGCACGGTCTGGCGGTCGTAGGTGAGGAGGTGAACGGGATGGAAACGACGGGACATGAGCACGGCGGCGAGGGTGGAGTCGGAACCGCCAGAGTAGAGCACGACACATGGAACGTCCGTCGATGTGCTCTTCTCGTCGCTCACGCTTCCTCACCCTCCTCCCCGTCATAATCCTCTTCCGTTTCAGGGGCAACGTCCCCCTCGTCCTTCGGTGCCTCGGGCCACATGACCCTGGCGATGAAAGGGAGACCGATCAGCATGGGGAACCCGCTGGCGAAGATACGCTGGAGCAGGTCCGCTGTGATGATGGCTTCGGGAGATCCCAGGCCCTCGTAGAACGTGAGCATGCACCATTCAACGCTCCCCAGCCCGCCCACGGTTACCGGCACGGCGGCCAGCATGATGGTCAGCGGCAGATATAGCATGACAGTTGTGAACGGTACGTGCATCCCCGCCATGGAGAAGTACAGGGTGTTCATGTAGCAGACGCTGAGCCATACGGCGAGGGCCAGAGCGTAGAGCTCGAGCACGTTCTGTCGTCCCAGTGCGCGGAAACTGGCGAACACGGGGTGGTCGACAAGACGCGAGGCAGCGGCAGCGGCCAGTATGAAAACGCAGACCGCCCCGAGGATCCATGTGAACCGCGTTCCCAGGACATGGCCGGAGAGCGCGAGCCCCAGAAATGAGACCGTAACGAGCGCAGCAAGGTCGAAGACGTTGTCCAGGAACACCGAGGACACGCCCTTTACGAATGGGAACGAGCGGGTCACACGCAGGTAGTTGGCCTTGAGGAGGTCAGAGGTCTTCATGGGTAGGATGACCTCGGCGGGCGATGCACCGCAGTACACCATGACCGCTTCTGATACAGGTATGGTGCATCCCGTGTTCTGGAGGATGCGCTGCCATCGAAGTGAAAGGATCGCGATGATCCCGAGCTCTATTACGAGCACGATGAGCACGGAAACTGGATCGACGGAGGCCAGTCGCTGGCGTACGTCCACAAGGTCGATGTTACGGAGCGTGTACCACAGCAGGAACATCGAGAACGCCACGGGGAAGATGGTGCGGATGATGCGTTTGGACATCTCACGCCCTCCCGGGGCCAGGTCCCGAGGCTTGCATGGGTGCGGATGGGCCGTGAAGATTTAAAAAGAGGGTAGCGGGATAGCCGTTCTCATTCCTCTTCCTCCTCGTCAAAAGCGCCGGACAGTGCCCGAGCACCGCTCGGATCGGTGGCGTCGGACCAGATTACTCGGGAAATGATGGGCAGACCCACCACGATGGGGAAGGCCGTGGTCACCAAGCGCTGGACCACAGCGGCAGTGATGATCGCCTCGACAGGTCCGAATCGACCGTAGAACAGACGCATGGTCCACTCCATGCTCCCCACACCACCAACGGTGATGGGGAGGGCGGCCAGTACCACCGTCAGGGGAAGATAGAGCATCACCGCCGTGGGGGGGACGTCTATGTCCGCCATGGAAAAGTAGAGCGTGACACTGGCCACCACCAGCAACCAGACGCTCAGGGCGAGGACGAACAGCGTGGCGATAAGTCTGGGACCGAGGGCCTGAAAGCTGGCGAACACCGGGTGATCCACGAAACGGGAAGCGGCCGCTACGCCTGCCACCAGCGTGCCGACCCCCGCGAGCACCCAGACAGCCTGCCCGGGCACGACCTCACCTGAGACCGCCACGCCCAGTGAGAGAATGCAAATCAGTGCCGCCAGGTCGAACAGGTTATCCAAGAGGATTGTGGACACGCCCTTCGAAAAGGGAAGACACTGGTGGACATGCAGGTAGTTCGCCTTGATGAGATCGGCGGTCTTGGCGGGGAGCACTATCTCGGCCGGGGCGACGCCTACATACACCATCATGGCCTCGCTTAGGGGAAGCTCGCACCCGGTATGTTGGATAATGAGCCGCCACCGCAGAGAGATGATGATGATGATGGCCACTTGGAGTGCCAGCACTGCAACGATTGGGGCCAGACCAATCCCGCCCAAACGCTGGAGTACACCGTGAGGGTTCACGTCCCGGAGGACATGGACGAGCAGGATCAGGGATATGGTCACCGGGATGCCGGCCTTCAATGTCCGGGAGTCCATCTCACCCTGCCTGTTGCACGACCAGGTCGTCCATGACCAGCACGTCCATCCCCGAGCTGCGGAATGTGCGCACCGCCTCCCTTGGGGTCCGTACGATGGGCTCACCCCGGTCGTTGAACGACGTGTTGAGCACGAGCGGTACTCCCGTCTCCTTAGCAAAGGCGGAGATGAGCGCGTGGTATCGGGGATTGGTCTTTCGGTCTACGGTCTGGAGCCGCGCGGTACCGTCCACGTGGACGATAGCGGGCACCTCATCGCGCCGCTCCTCGCGCACACCATAGGTGAGAAGCATGAATGGTGACGGGTCGTTGCGGTCGAACCACTTACCGGTCTCTTCGACCAGGATGGAGGGCGCTAGCGGACGCCACTGCTCCCGTCGCTTGACCTCGTTCACACGGGTGTGCATCGCCCTGTTACGGGGATCAGCGAGCACGGACCGGTTGCCCAGTGCCCGGGGCCCGAACTCAAGAGCGCCTTGGACCCAGCCGACGACCTTGCCATCGGCGAGCAGTTCTGCGGCCACGGTAGCGGGATCGTCCACACGCTCGACATCGAACCCCTCCTCCTGCAGCACGCGCTCAGCCTCCTCACCGTCTATGCCTGGACCCAGGTAAGGATGGGCCATGGTCCACGCGGGCTCTCCATCCTCTGCGGCCACAACGAGCGCCGCTCCTACGGAGCAGCCGGCATCGTTGGCCGCGGGCTGGATGAACACCTCGCGCACGTGCTCGCTGCCCAGCAGTCTACCGTTCATAGAGCAGTTGAGCGTCACTCCCCCGGCAAGGCAGAGACGTCTGAGTCCGGTTCGGTCGTAGATGTGATCGGCGAGAGCGAGGGCGGCCTGCTCGAGGTCGGTCTGGAGCGTGGCGGCCAGGTTCTTGTGCTCATCGGTGAGCTTGCCATCGTGCCGCGTCAGTCGGCGAGCGGCCCGGATCCGGTCATTGTTGATGACCATGCGGCCGCGCCGATAGTCTGTCATGGGGCCAAGGACGTTGTCGTACCGTCCGTACGGGGCAAGACCCATGGTCTTCCCCTCGCCGAACTGGCCCATCCCCAGTATCTGGGTCACCTGATCGTAGAGTAGGCCTAGAGAGCCGCTGATGGGCAGACGCTCCATCAGCTCGAGCTCGCGACCCCTACCAACGAACAGGGATGTCGACTCGCGCTCACCGGCGCCGTCCATAACGAGGACCGCAGCGTGATCGAACCCTGACGCGTAGTAGGCGGACGCGGCGTGCGCCGTGTGGTGTGGCACATGTACGATGCGGCCGACCCGCTTGGCGATAGCGCGCAGCCAGCGCACCCGCCTGGGATAACCGGCCACGAGCCCCTCCACATAGCTGCTGGTGTCCTGGCGGTCAGGATCCCTGGCCTTTGTGGCGATGGGCTCGATGGCATTGACGTACCGGAACACGTCGTAGGTCATCCGGTACCAGCCTGCCAGCCCGATATCGAATCCGAGGGCCACCGCGTCGACGTCGTCCAGGTCCAGCCCACGCGAACGCAGGCACCACTCTATGGCGTGGGCAGGGGGATCTCCACCATAGTAGAAGCCGTCAGCGTGCTTGACACGTGTGAACCGCTCTTCCTCGACCGCAGCGGTCACACGCCCATCCTCGACCAGGCAGGCAGAGCTGTCGTGGCTGATGTCCTGGAGGCCCAGCACACGCATGGACCGGGAGAGGTGCGCGAAGATTTAAAAATGGGTCGAGCCCATCCTTGTTCAGGGGCCTTCATGGAACTACTTCGCCTCACCCGGAGCGTATGCCCGACCTGCCTGCGGGAGGTCGAGGCCCGCATAGTCGACCGGGGAGATATCGTAGTAATGGAAAAGGAATGCGAGGACCATGGGCCCGTAGAGGTGCTCCTCGCCCGGGAAGGCATGGCACTTCGCGAGCTGCTGCCTCTGCGAGAGCGTCTCGGGCTGGGCCGTGGCGGCGGGGAGAGCTACTCTCTCTATGTGACTCCCCGGTGCCAAGAGCAATGCCCCACCTGTTTTACCAACCAGTGTCTGGACGGCTACCATGAGCCCTCGGTCTTCGAGGTGCGCTCAGCACTTGAGGGGCTGCATGCGCCCCGTGTGAGCGTGTTCGGTGGCGAACCCACTGAGCGTGCGGACCTGTTCGAGATAGTGTCCGCTATACGCGATGCCGGGGGCGAACCCGTCGTGTTCACCAATGGCCTAAGGCTTGTCGATCCCGCCTATGCACGGGCGCTTGTGAACGCCGGCGTCCGCGAGGTGCGACTAGAGCTCGACACCCTTGATCCGGCCGTCCTGGCCCGCCTGCGGGGATCCGATGTACTGGACGCCAAGCTCACGGCACTCGACAATCTGGACACTCTGGGAGCCACTGCCTTCATCGAGTCAGTTGTGGTGTCGGGCGTGAACGAACGTCCCTTCGGCATGCTCATGGAGCTTGCCTCACGGAGTCCTTGCGTGCGGGGGATCTCCTTCCGGTCATACGCATTCCGACCTGGACCGAAGGAACGACGGGTACAGCCTTTGCGCCCAGACGAGCTGATTGCTCTGGCCACCGGATCTACCGATGGTGCGGTGACCATGGCAAGAGTGGTCGCCTTCCAGAAGGTACTAGCGGCCTTCCTTCGCCTAGCTGGTCAGCGCTGGTGCCCGGCAGACCTTATCTATCCCCTGGTGCGTCACGGGGAGGAACTGGTGCCTGTGCACGATGTGGCGGACGTGGACGCTCTCGCAAGTGCCGTGGAGCGGACAGCGCACCTCTGGAGCACCTACCCGGCCCTGGCGACCGCCAGGCTGTCGGCAGCGGCTGCGCCTCACCTTACCGGCCGCGAGGCCATGGGGCTCGGCGCCTCGGCCCTCCAGCGCGTGCTCGCTGCCCTCGTAGGTCGGCAGACATCCCTGGACAGTGACCTGGTGCTCCTGTCATTCGGGGCGTTCTGTGATCCGACGGTCATCGACCTAGGTCTCATGGACCAGTGCCCGGTACGCGACCTGCTACACCCCGAGCGACGTGCGATGTGCGCGTCCTATCTGGCATACCTCCAAGATGCTCACAAGGGCAAGCGCATCTGGAAGGTCCGGACTCCTTAGTGTCGCTCAGCGGGAAGGATTGTTCTTGTCCTTTGAGATTGAGAGCGCGGTCTCCAGCACGGCTTGGTATCCACGCCTGGACCCCTCGGGCCGCAGCGGATCGGCAAAGGCCTCCTTGACCTCTGGAAGGCCGTACCCTGCGGCGGCGATCTCGGTGACCAGCTCGATAAGACCGTCCTCACAACCGACGTACTCCAGCGCCACGCCTCGCTCGACAACACTACCGTGCTCGCTATCCGTGATCCGCTCGTAGGGCTCTACACGATAGGTGCCGAAGGGCTCCGGGTGGTGCTGGCCAACGGTCTGTGCTATGAGGACCAGGTCGATGGGGAAGTTACCAGAGCGCTCCGGACGTTGATAGAGGGACTGATCATCGACACCAGGCCTCTCCACCTCCTGGACGTACATTAGGTGGGCGACCGCCTCATTGTCCTGGTTTTCATACGAGTTTTCGATCATCATGGGGGCTCCGGATACCGTTCGGTATTTAAGTCTTACTAATGAGTATGGTAAGAATAGAGCCTGTGAAGACCTATTCCGGGCTCCTAACAAATATCAGATGTTATTCGACAAGGCCTCCGTACAGCGTTCACGCTGCCTTGGACAGAGAACGTAGCTTGTGGAAAGGACCGTCGTACCGCTTCTGGACCTCGGGAGAGACCAGCACCTCGCGCTTCCCGAACGTGAACGACTCCTCGCCCTTGAGCTGGGGATTCTCCTCCCAGTGGTCCCTTACGGCGTTCACGTAGTCCACGATCACGGGTTCGTCCTTGTCCATCCACTTACTTGCAGCATCGGCGAGCTTCACGAACCGCTGGTGGCGGTTCCGTCGGTGACCCGAGGCGAACGTATAGTTAGGGTGACCGGTCTCGAGGTAGTCGCGGAAGAAGTTACAGGCGTAGACATCCACTCGTTCACCGTCTGCCAGTTCCTCGATGGCCCGCTGTGTCATGGTGCCGACGAAGTAGTCCTCAGTGGGTTCCCACGAGTCTATGATCATGTCGATCTGACGGAGAGAACCGTCCTCCATCTTCCGCTTGAACGCATCCTGGTCCCCATACAGGTAAGGTCTGATGTCCTCACCCTTCTCGAACGATGCGACGGCCACACGGACGAACCACTCATCGCCCATCTTCACCTTGTAGGCATCATCGATACAGATGTACCGGTCGCGCCGGCCCTCGTTATAGGGCTGCTTGATGAGACGCTCGATCCAGGCAGGGTCGGTCTCGTCGGGATGCCCTGGGCCGAGGACCTGGGGGAGCACGGGCTCTAGGTAAGCTGTTCCCGTCTCCATCGTGGCGCTATCGGCCTCATCTAGGATGTAGGTCATCTATGGTTAACCCGTCCGCTCCGGGATGTCCCGGATGTGGCGAATCGTGAGGGCGCTGCCTATTAAGTGTTGTTTTTGGTGACCATTGGTCCACCTAGGCCGCACGGGCGTGGGCCGGCTCCTCGTTGAGGGAGTGGTAGTGCTTGCGCACCTCATCAGAGACATGGACGGTGCGCCCGTTGAGGTCGAAGGTCTCATGGCCCCTGACGCCGGGATTGTCCTTCCAGAACCTGTCCACCTCCTTAACGAACTCGGCGAGCGAGGGCTCGCCGTCGTCCATCCACTTCGTGGCCACGTCGGCGGTCTTGACGTACCGCCTGTACTGGTTACGCCTGTGGCCCGAAGCGAACACGATGTCGTCGTGCTGCCCGCCGATGTAGGGCTTGAAGAAATTGCACGCGTAGATGTCCACGGCCTCACCGTGAGCCATCTCTGCGATGGCCTTGTTGGTGACGTCGGCGACGAAATCGTCCTCGTAGGGCTTCCAGGAGTCCATGACGATGTCGATCTGTCGGAACTTGCCTTCCTTCATCTTCTCTCGGAATGCATCGCGGTCGCCCTGGAGGTAGGGGGTCATGTCCTCGCCTTTCTCGAACTCAACGAGGGCGATACGCAGGTACTTCTCACGGCCGATGTTGACCTTGTATGCATCATCGATGCAGATGTACCGGTCGTTGTGACCGACACCGTAGGGGGCGGCGAGGGCCTCGTTGATCTCGGCCTGGTCGTCCTCCCACCACGACTCCTTATGGATGGCACGGTCGAGGTCCCAATCGATATAGGCCGAGCTCTTGTCCTGTTCATCATGCTCCGGCCCGTTGAGAGAATAGCTCACGTCCGTTGTACCCACTACCCCTTCAGGCATAGCCTGATGTACTCCCCTGCAGGTAAGGTCGTTAATAAATGTTATCCTCGGCCATCCGCCCGGAGCTCTCAAGGGCTCGCATTCATCGACACTTTACCCGGACTTGGAGGGCACTCTCGCATATGATCACTCGATGACAATAATTGTCACTACCTGAAAAAGGTAACGTATATAAGGCGGCTAGGGTGCATTTTTTCGTGCGGACGGAACGGATGGGTCTACCATGGCGAAACTGACCTCTAAAGGTGCTGCGGGCGTCGTAACCGGGTCCGAACATTACCTTGAGGTGGGCACGGGCGATGACAAGATCGAACTGCTCATCGATGCGGGGATGTTCCAAGGCAAGGGTGTCGACAAGATCGATCCGACCAAGAACTGGTTCGAATCCCAGCTAGAGGGCCCTGACGGCCACTGGAACGAGACCAACCGCGTACCTAACGGCGTACCCTACCAGGAGCTGGACGCCGTGATGCTCACCCACGCTCACTTCGACCACAGCGGTAAGTTGGGCTATCTCATTCACGAAGGCTTCGCTGGCGAGGTCGTCGGCACGCCTGCGAGCCTGGAACTGGCCAAGGAGATCAACGCCGATTCCGCCCGGATCCAGGAGCAAGAGTGTGAACGGGTGAACGAGCTACGCCCCATCAAGCAGAAGGGCTGGACCAAGGAGCCCATGTACGGTGAGCAGGACATCTACGACCTGGCCGGACAGTTCCATCCAATTGACCGCGGGGAGGTCTACACTCTTGAGAAGGGCGACAACCGCGTCACCGCCGTGTTCCAGAACGCCGGCCATATCGGCGGTTCATCATCGGTCCAGCTGTTCATCGAGGAGGGCGAGAAGCTCACCTACATGTACGTCACCGGCGACCTGGGGAAGGGAGGACATCCCATTCTCAAGGACCCGGAGTACAAACCCCTGCGGCCCGAGGATGTCGGGATCCATAAGGATGTCACCGAGAACATCATGCTCATCGAATCGACATACGGCGCCCGCGAGCACCAGGACAAGTCGGACACGTCCAAGCTCGCAGACGTCCTCAACTCCGCTTACCAGAATGCCCAGGACACCAGCGGACGCAGGAGCGTCCTAAAAGGGCATCAGAAGCACGTCGAGGCCCGCCTCGCCGAGATGGAGGAGAAGCTCCGCCATGCTCGCGGAGGTCGGGAGCGACGGGCGATCATAAAAGAATACGGTCCCGATGCGCTCAATGACCAGTTGGAGGTCAGCAAGGACCTTCTTTCGGGACGCGGTGACTACCCTCTGGGTGCCGAGAAGGGTCACGTTCTCATTCCGGTGTTCTCAGTGGACCGGCTCCAAGAGGTCGCTTGGGACATCATCCGACTTCAGAAGGAAGGCCAGATCCCCAAGGATGTATCGCTCGTCATCGACTCGTCCCTGGGAGAGGCTGCCACCGAGATCTACAGCAAGCACCGCGAGGAGTACAGTGACAAGACGAACGCGGACCTCAAGCGCTTCGGTATGAAGCATATCTTCGACTCACCCAATATCTACCTGGCGCGCGACATCGACGACAGGAACGGTCCGCCCAGGGACGATGTGAAGATCGTCCTGGCGGCATCGGGCATGATCACGGGAGGGAAGTCCCCCTTCTATGCGTCACGGGTGCTCATGGACCCGTCGGCCACCGTCATAACGGTCGGCTACCAGGGCGACGGAACCCCCGGACGCTCCCTCCTCGACGGGGAGGACACTGTCTCGCTCAGGTTCAACAAGCCCGTGGGCGATGGGCCTAACCAGGACATGCAGTACATCAGGGGCACCTACCCCGTGCACAGTGAGACCGCGGCCCTCAACGGCCTGTACAGCGGGCATGCGGACATGTCCGACCTGGACGAGCGCGTGGACACGTATGCGGACTTCGTTTCGAAGGAGTACGGGCAGACACCCAACGTCCACCTCGTGCACGGTGATCCTGACCAGCTCGAGGCGTTCCACGAGCGGCTGGCCGCTAACTACGGTGACACCGTGGACGTGGCCATCCAGGAGCGGGACGTCAGCTACGACATCTAGGCTCGCGGGTGTGCCAGACCGCTATTCAACGGTAATAGCGGAAGCTGGACACTGGTCCGCAGCGTCCTCGACACATGATAGTGACGTGTCGGCCCCATCGATGACCTGGGACTTCCCGTCGTCGCCTAGCTCGAAGACCTCTTCGCACACACTGGTGCAGAGGCCACAGCCTATACAGACGTCCTTATCGACCGAGACGGACAAAGGGATCACCCGAACAGCTTGTCCAGCTTAGCCTCCATCGAGGCCTGGGGGAGCGCCCCCACGATGCTGTTGACGAACTCGCCGTTCTTGAACACCAGGAACGCAGGGATCGCCATGATGGCGTACTTGGTGGACACCGAGCTGTTCTTGTCCACGTTGAGCTTGGCGAAAGCGATGCTGCCCTTGTGGTCCTCGGCCATCTTGTCGATCACGGGACCCATCATCTTGCAGGGCCCGCACCACTCAGCCCAGCAGTCGACGACGACCTTGTCATACTTCGTGATGAACGATTCGAAGCTATCTTCGGTGAGGTCTGGCACGCTCTCGGGCCATGCACCCTCCTGCACTGACTCCTCATCTCCCATGGTCCCCCGTGAACGGGCCACCCTTTAACTCTTTTTTGTTTCGGCGGGAAGTCACCTTTCGAGAGGGTGGGGATGGACCTGAAAGTTACTTGCCGGACGAGTACCGGTACGCCACCTCCCTCTGATAAATAATGATGAACGGCCAATTATCTATTGGGGGTCATAACCAAGGACGATTATTGTACTAAAACCAGCAATCACATCCTGCAGACTTAGGTCCGGCCAATGCAAAGTCCCTTGTTATTGTTCCTGGAACCAACTCCTCCAGTACACGACCTACAAAGCGGAAGAGGCTGGTGGGAAGGTAGTACTGGTTGATTCGAAGAACACCACTCAGATATGCAGCCGGTGCGGCATGCTAGTTAAGAAGGATTATCGGCTCGAGTACGTAGCTGCTGGAACAGCGAGCTAACGATAGACCGCGACCTGAACGCAGCGATCATCATTCAGGATCGATCCGGGTGGGGACCACCCGATGCGCCCGTGGAGCTGGGAACAGCGTCGAAGCGGGAAGCCCCTCTACTACGCGAGGGGTAGTTCACGTGGCTTTACATTTCACGGGGACGCCAGGCCGTAGTGGAGACGCTCGTGCCACTCCGCCACCTTCCCGTTGTTCCAGTTCTGGGTCACGAGCTGCCCGCGGTCGAACACGCCGATGGATGAGTAGTACCCGGTCACCCGCGACACCACATCGAACCGGTGGCTTCCACATGAGCACACGAGCGACCTGAGGTCCTCCGGTGCGACCACAGGATAGTGGCGGTTGCAGCTCATGCATATGGCGAAGTCCTTGGTGAACGAGAACACGGCCGCTAGCGTGTTGCGCACCGTCTTCTCGATGAGCGTCTTGATGCCCTCGGGATCGGGGTGGGCCTCTCCGAGCCATATGTGGAGCATGGTCTCTGCCTGCTCCATGGGATGGAACGCCGACTCGATCTGGACCTTCCGGGGGAGGGGGACATCGGCCCCCTGGCGCACGAAGGTGGAGTTAGTGTAGTACTTGGCATCTCCCGTCCCCTGGGATATGGCGTTCGGATGGTTACGAGCGTCGATCATCGCAAGGCGTCCTGCAGCGGACTCCGCGGGGGTCTGGCCGAAGATGATGCGCTCGCCAGTCTCTTCCCGGACCTCCTTGCAGTAGTCGCTCACCTGTTGCACGAGCTTGAGCCCGGTCCGCCAGGCATCATCGCTCTCGTGCAGCTCCTCGTCGGTGTGGAGCTTGAGGCACTCGTTGAGACCGACAACGCCCACGATGCGGTCAAGGCGGTCGATGTTCCAGAGCGGTTCACCGTCCCGTTTCTTGTCAGCGATATAGCCGCCGGTGGCGTCAGGGTACACCGTCCGTCCCAGGATCGGAAGCATGCCACTATCGATCTTGTTCTTGATGATCTCTGCCTTGGTCGTGAAGATGTCCCGCGCGAGGTCCACACGGGAGGTGAGCTGTTCCACCAGTTTATCGTCATCGCCCTTGGCCAGAAGGGCCGCGTTGGGGAAGTTGAGGGAGACCACCTGGAGCGCCCCCAGGCGGAGGTAATGGCCCTGCTGGATGACCGACTCATCGAAGTCCGTCACGTATCGACAGCACTGGATGCACTTGTTCTCCAGATCATACTGCACGCCGTTGGCGAGGTAGGGAGTGCCGTTCTGGGCGATGGTGCGGGCGATGTCGTCCAGGAGATCGTCCTTGAGCGTTCTCTCCGTGATCTTGAATGCGGGCTTGGGGAACTTGAAGGGCGCCCCTGAACCGTCGCCGTCATAGTATTCGTGGAGCGCTGCACGCATGAGGATGCGCGCCTCCTCCTCGAAGTCGCCATAGGTGAGCCCGTCCGATACGTGGCCTCCGGGCAGAACGGCCGGCACGTCCTGCCAGATGCGTGGTATGTTGGAGACGAAGTCGATATCGGCGAAGATGAGCTGGGAGCCGCGGTAGGCACCCCAGAGCTGACCCACCTGGAAGATGAAGGTCTGGACCGCCTGGCGTGCTGCACGGTACTTATCACGGGCGTCACTGCGTGCCAGGAACGGCGCAAGGAACATGTTCCAGTAAGAATAGCCAACACCGCCGGCCATCTGTGTCTGCATGATGGCCAGGAAGTTAGCGGCGGCCACTGCTGCCACACCAAGGTGCTTGGGGGGCTTGGAGACCGCACCACCAGCAGGGACGGCGAATCCCTTCCGGAGGAGGAGTCGGAGATCGAGGTTGGAGCAGTAGGGGCGGAGCATGAAGTAGTCGAGGTCGTGGATATGGATGCGTCCGTCCAGGTGCGCGAGAGCGTGCTCGTCACCTATACGCTGGGGGATGAGATATTTCAGGGTGTACTCTTTTAGGAGCATATCGCTCATGAACTTCTGCACCGTGTTCACGTCAGGTGTGAGGTTACCGTTCTCCTGGAACCAGTCGTGGCTCCCGTCCAGGAGGCGCTGGATGTCGAACACCGACAGCCCTAGGCGTGTGTAGTTACGGGCCTCGTCCTGGAGACCCATTTTCCACAGTTGGGTGTTGACGAGCGACCTGACCTCCTCGACGTTGAAAACGCCCTCCCCGTCCTGGTCAGCACGCTTGTGAAGTGTGCGCGATACATTGAACGCGATGCGATGGGCGGTCTCTTCATCGAGACCCACCTCCGTCATTAGGGATGCCTTGATGCGACTTGGCTTGAAGTCCTGGAGCTCGCCGGAGGTGCCTCCGGACACCACCCGCAGCATGGCCTTCTCGTTCTTTGATGATGAGCGTTCCTTGGGGGGTGACATGACAAAAATGTCAAGTTAATGATATTTAAGAGTTGTGAATATGTCGAAGTATATAACAAAAATGTATGGTATTTACTCGTGAGGTCTCGCATCGAGCCCCACGTCAGGCTTTATAAGTCTGAACGCCCGAGCCCTCCCTCATGATCCCTGCCCAGTTGCTCGAGCTACTGGTCATCATCAATCCCCTGGACAAGTTCTTTGTCATGCTGTTCCTGGGCAAGGACCTGTCCAAGAAGGACATGGGACGTCTGCTGCACATAACAGCCATCTCATGTGTGCTCATCTCGCTCTTCTTCATCGTCACCGGTCCCCTCCTGCTGGAGCTCTTCCACGTGAAGCTCCCGACCCTCCGGACCGTAGGTGGGATCCTCGTATTCTACCTGGGCTTCAACGTGGCGACCAAGGGTTCGAAGCGCGTACTGGACACGAAGGCCGAGGGTGTGGAGACACTGTCGACGATGCTTGCCTTCCCTCTCTCCACAGGTCCCGGGTTCATCACCGTGCTCCTGACACAGGTGGCCGATCCCGCCATCGGTCGCACCACGGTCCTTGGATACACTTTTGCTGCACTGGCGGTGCTCTTCGTCGTGATGTACATTGCTACACGTTTCGCAACGGCCAGCAGTCACAAGAAGGACCGCAAGGGCGGGTTCGTCATCGGACTGACCCTGGGGAAGACCAAGGCCTTCACTGAAGCGACCTTCGACCTTCACAAGCTGGAGTTCATCTCCCGGTTCGTCGCTGTGCTCATCTGCTGCATCGGGCTCCAGATGACCCTGGGCGGGCTACAGGAGCTCGTTCCCGGGCTGTTCACGTGAGGTGCGAACATGGTGGACGATGACTCTCCCAGGGGCATAATGGTCGAGAAGGAGGCGCCACGCACGCCCCGTGAGCGGTTGTACAACATCATATTCGAGACCGACACTCCCACGGGGAAGGCCTTCGACCTCGTCATCATCGCTCTCATCGCCGTGTCCATCGTCTCCATAATCCTCGAAAGTTTCAACCACATCCACGAGCGATACGAGTGGTACTTCACGAACTCGGAGATCATCATCGTTGCCCTCTTCACCGTGGAGTATCTGCTCCGGTTGTGGCTGTGCGACCTCAATGTGAGCAAAGGGACCGAGGAGCGGACCCTGCTGTTCGTGCTCAAGGAGAAGGTTACCTTCATGTTCCGTCCCATGCCCCTGATAGATCTGCTGGCCATCGCCCCCTTCTATCTCTTTCGGATGTTCACGGGAACGGGGATGATCGATCTCCGGCCTCTTCGGGTGTTGCGTATGTTCCGGGTGTTTAGGGTTTTCAAGCTCGCCCGCTACTCTCTGGCCCTGGAGTCACTGGGCATGGTGTTCTTCAAGCGCTACCGGGTGTTCCAGCTGCTGGGATTCCTGGTGTTCGTGGTGCTCCTGGCCTCCTCCTCAATTTTATACTCGGTGGAGGAGAAGTCAGGGACCTTTGAGAACATCCCTCACGCCTTCCTCTGGTCCCTCTACACCGTAGCACAGGTGGGCTCCCCGGTCCAGCCGGTCACGTCAATAGGCCAGCTCATCGCCGGCTTCATGGTGATCTTCCTGCGCATCGGCATCGTGTGCGTTTTCGGTGGTGTGTTCGGAGCCATCTTCATCGAGCAGATGGTGCACAAGCGCGCTCAGCGATGTACAAATGAAAAATGCGGGTATGATCGGATCGACATAACCGCTGACTACTGCCCTGTATGCGGCCACCAGATCGCCGTTAAGCCCAACTGCTGCGAGGACAACCCTCACTGGGCGAAGTTCTGCAGGTTCTGCGGAAAGCGGTTGAAGCGCACGAAAGAGTAGCTGAGTCAATCGAACGTTATGAAATCGTTAAATGAAACTGCCTTACTTTTCGAGCCACTTGGACCGGTCGACATCAAGGTCCTCGGGCCCGAAGCCATGAGGGATGAGCTCGGAGAGCTTGAACACCCGCGCCTCCCCCTGAAGGTTGGCGGCGATGACCTCCATGTCCCCGCCAGGTGGCTTGAACTCCATCATCTTCTGGCGACAGAGACCGCAGCCGGGGATGAGCCCCTCCTCGAGCACTACGGCCATAGAGGTGACCTGATACTCGCCATGCACTGCCGCGGCATTGATCGCGTTCATCTCGGCGTGACTGGTGAGTGTGTAGTCAGCGGATTCGACGTTGCAGCCGACGTGGACGTTCCCCGTGGTCGTACGGGCAGCGGCTCCTACCCTGAACCCTGAATAGGGGCAGTAGGAGTTCTGCATGGCGGCTATGGCCGCGTCAACGAGCTCCCGCTGCTCGGGTGTGAGGTCGACGGTCCTCATGGCCGGATCTCGTTGAGGGTCTGGACCAGCTTGATCTTGTTGTTGATGGAGACGTTCTCGATACCGAGAATGCCCATAGCAAGGCTGTCGCTGTTCCTTCCGATCCGTATGAGGGAGACGCCGCGGGAGTAGAGTTCCACGGCCATACCCTTGTTCCGCAGGAGGCGGCTGACCTCGTTCAGCTCCTCTTTGGCGTTCAACAACTCATCGAGCATGGTGGTCACTTGAGCGACTGCATGATGCGCATGAGGTGGGCGAGCTCTTCAGGATCGCGCAGGTCGACGTCGATCTTCTTGTCTGTGAGCTTGACGTTGACGAACTCCTTCTTGGCCACCTTCAGGTCGACCTCGAGAGGATGTGCCTTGATGATGTCCAGGACATCATCGACGAGTTTCTTATCGATTTTGGGCTTTGCGTCTGTCATGTCGATCCCTCGCTTATTTCAGCTTGATCTCCCGCATAATGACGGCGGGACTCTTCTTCAGTGTGATGGTGAGGATGCCGTTATCGAGCGCGGCCTTTGCACCCTGGGGTACTACGGGGATAGGCAGCTCAACATCGCGCTCGATGAGACCGAGGGTCCGCTCGGAAACGAGCACGTCCTCCTCGGGCACTTCTGTAGGTCGCTTTACGTTGGCCGCTATGTGGAGGTACATCTCGTTGGTCTCGAGGGTGATGTCCTCCTTCAAAACACCGGGGAGCTCTGCCTGGATGATGATCTCCTTGGCCGTCTGGTGGACGTCCACGGGGATGCTACCGCCCGCCATGCCCTCAGTGACCCTGTCCTTGAGGGTCATGATCTCGGCGAGCACGTTCTCCTTCATGTCGGGAGAGATCCCTTGGGATGCCATGGCGTTCTTGAACACCTCGGTGGCCGCGAACTTGAGGAATGACTTTAGCTTGCTGGGGCCGCCACAGCTCTCTTCCTCCATTTCGTCCTCGGGGAGAATATCCTCGTCCCCGATTCCAATATCGCCAGCTGAGAGGGCCGGCATGAGGACGTCGCGCTTCATGTACGCCTCGGCCGCGAAGGCCAGCGCCACGAAGGGGAGCACGCTGCGGAGCAGTCCGGTCGGTTCATCATCCATCCTGTTCACCGGGAGTGCGTCGCAGGGGCAAGAATAAAAACCCTACGGTCGCGGCTCAGAACCACTGGTCGAGCTTTCCTTGTGTGCCCGACGACTGGTTCTTGGCCATGCGCTTGGCGGTCCGTTCGATCCTCTCGTCGGAGAAGTCATGTCCCTCGGCCATGAACCGTACGATCTTGGGGACGTTGGCGCGGCCCCAAGTGGGAGAAACGTCAACATCGACGTCCGGATCGAGGAACATATCCATGATGCGGTCCGGCGCTAGATCGAACTCCCAGTCGACAGTCTCTAGGACGCGCTCGAGCGTACCATGCTCCTTGACCCGCTTGAGCCCTTTCTTTGGCCCGATTCCCTTCACGCCGCCAGGATTGTAGTCCGTACCGATGAGCACACCGAGCAGCACGAGCTGTTCCTGTGTGATGCCTAGGCTCTCGAGGCTCTCAGCCAGATCAAGGCGTTCGGGGACGACGGGGACGTAGATGTTACGGCCGGGAAGCTTGCGTCGGCCTGATAAGGTGACATTGCGGACGAATGTGGGGGAGCCGAACAGGAGGGAATCGTAGTCCTGGGACGCAGCAGCGTCCACGATGCCCTTCGCCGCCATCTGGGCCGCTTGGGCCTCGCCCTCGGCGGGAGCGTCCACCCAAGGGATGCCCATGTGGTCCAAGAGCGTCTTGGCCTCGTTCACCATGTCTTTTGTAAGGAACACGGCTTGCTGGGAGTACTTGCGCGCATCCTCGATGCGCCCCTCGCGGAGCGCCTTCTCCCACTGGAGCTTGGCCTCCTCCCGAACGGCACGTCGCTCATCTAGGACAGCGCGCTTCTCGGGTGGCGGAGGGCCATCGAACACGTATACCGGCTGCACACCCTTCTCTACGAGGTTGGCTGTGCGATAGAACGTGCCGGAAAGATGGCTCGTTATGTTCCCTTTGACATCGTGGAGGGGAGTGCCGTCCCTCTGACGGATGCTGGATATGAACTGGTAGAGGGCGTTGTACCCGTCGATCGCGATCTTCAGGCCGGCAAGGTCGGAGATGGCCAGCTCCCGCGGGGCTAGAAGGTCCCGGAGCTGTACGCCCATGGGCCGTCCCTAGAGGGCGCGGCGTGCGTCCACCGTGTCGACCTGGCTGACCCCTTCGATGGCCTCAAGAGCGCTCTCGACCTTCTCGAGGACACCCTCCTGCTCGGGGATGGTGACCATCACTAAGAGCGCTTTGAGCCCGAAAGCGATAGGCTGCTCGCGGAGGTCGTGGACCTTCACGATGACGCCCACATCCTTCTTGATCGTTTCCTTGAGCCCGTCCAGATCGATATCGAGTCCGTCAGGCATAACCTTGAAAGTCGTAATTACTTCTCCCATTCTAAGGTCCCTCGAATCCGCATTCCCCACATTCGTAGTTCCTGCCAAGGGCCTTGCACCGACCGCAACGCGCGACGGTGGCCTTGCCACAGTTCGGACAGGGGAATATCACAAAATATTGTGCGAGAAGGGAATTCATCCCGCACGAGGCGCAGGTAGCTGCTTCCATGATGACCGGGCAAAGGGAGTGAGGATGTATTTTTAAGGTTTGTCCTCGCCGCGCCAAACCGTCCATGAGCCGGTCTCGGCAAGGACGTCAGTATCCTGTTCTTTACGCTTTCAGACTGATGAGTCGATAGCGATAGACTGGGAGGATGACCCTGGGCCTTCAACAGTTGAAAGAAGAAGGGGGGGCATGAGGGGGGAGTCCACTCCCCCTCATGCCATGGGAACAAGTTCTATGTAGAGGGGTGTTGTCTTGATGTGTATCTCCTCATACGGAGCTTTTACACTAGCGATAATTCTGTGGATGTTGTTGTATAGATACGGAAGGAGATGCTTCTCCGGCCCCATTACTCCGCTGAGAGGGATCCTCCCTGTACGGAGACCATCTA
This sequence comes from Candidatus Undinarchaeota archaeon, assembly GCA_964519305.1. Lineage (GTDB taxonomy): Archaea > SpSt-1190 > SpSt-1190 > JASMDC01 > JASMDC01 > JASMDC01. The sequence continues at coordinate 118,256 of CAZFHY010000004.1, read as the reverse complement.
TGACCATCTCCCGAAGAGCAAGGTACTCGTCTGGCAGAAGGCGGTCCTTGGCGCTGATGGGCGGCACACGCTTCTTCAGCTGACCCGGGATCTCTTCCTGGAGCCGGTAACGCTTGAGGTTACCTACCTTGCGTGAATAGAGGAGCTTGCGCTTCTCGAGAACACGGAGTTTGCTAGTGAGCGTCCGGTATTCGGGAGTATCGGACCGTGGCTTCATATCATAGACCGCCAGCATAAGGTCCGCTACTGAGAATTCCTTCTTCTCGAACAAATTTCGCGCAATCTCGATGAACTCCTCGTCTCTCATTGTTTCCTCCATGACCGACCTTCCATCCCAATGGACCGAAGGTAAACGGAGCGATTTCCTTGCGTTTTATCTCGCTCAAACCCCAAAAGGGCGTTTTTTATGGTCCCGCTCTTCAGTTTTAAAGCTTTGTATACGAAAAAACGATGAAAATCCATTAAAATCGCCTAACTCGGAATTAACGCCGGTTTTTTCCATGTAACTTCTATTTAACGTTTAGTGGCACAACTATTTCAAATTAAGGCACCTGTGGCCGTTCAATGGTCCTTGATTTCCTGCGCTCCTTGCTCGGTGGGCGCGAGGAAGAGCCACCCCCACCTCCCGGGCCGATCAAGGTCGGGGTCGACGAGGTGGTCGATCTCGTTCGCGAGCGTACCCGGGGCGAGGCCCGCGACTCGATCGACCGCGTGAACGAGCTGGCATCCAATATCCGCAGTCGGCTCGAGGCCCTTGAGGAGCTTGTCGAAGGGCTGGAAGAGGGGGAAATCGATAATGAAGAAGTGGACGCTCGTCTCATCAAGGCAGTAGGCGAATCCCGACGTCATCTCCAGCGTAAGGTGGGAAAGGCCATGCAAAAGGTCGCCTTTCCACAAGATGAGCGATTGGGATCGATTGCTGAGTTCACCGATTCCCTTGATGCGTCGCTCCGTATGCTCACGAAGGCAAGTCAGGCCCATGTCTACTATCTCTCTGTGGTTTTCCCCAATGAGACCAAGGCTATTGGGGAGGAGGTGAGGGAGCTTGTCGAGCTCCATAAAGCGTTATCCAAGGCCATGAAAGGTCTACGGTCCCTTGGAGGTCTAGACGAGCTTGCCGAACTGGTGGCCGACGCTCAGGAAGCGGACTTGATAGGCCAGCGTATGGTCGGAGAGACTGAACGGCTCCAGGACCACCTTGATGAATTGAATGGCAAGGTCGAAGCGCTGAACACTGAACGTCAGGCCACAGAGAGTGAACTGGCCGAGGTGGAAAAGGAGTTGGAGGACGCGCGCGAGCGACTTCGCGAGGCCGGACGCCGTATCGAGACAGCTCTTGGAGGCGTTAAGAAAGCGTTAAAGAAGTATCAAAAATCGCTAGACACGGGCGATGAGTCCCAATTGGCCGCAGCATACCTCAAACGGCCTGTCGCCACTCTGGTCGGTGAGGGTCCACAACACCCACAGTTCTCCAGGCTCCTCGATGGACTCGCGACCGCCTGTGACGGTCGTGCCTTGGGTATCAAGAAGGACAAGGCCGCAAAGACCAAGGCCGCCCTGAAGCATCTTCAGTCCGGAGCACTAGCTCCCTATATCACTACTTACGCGCAAGTGGCCGAGGATGTCCAGAAGAAGGAACGCAAGCTTGAGGAGCATCCGGTGGTCCAGCGCGCCCACGAGCAGGATGCGCGGATGCGGGAACTGGAGCGCGAGACAGAGAAGGTGGACCGTGAGCTCAAATCCATTGAACGTGAAGCGGATATTGTCGACCGCAGACGGGACGCTGACCTGGTGAACATCGGACGGATAGCGACATCCCTGGTCGGCTCCAGGGTGCGCGTAGTCCCTTGATCGTTGACCTTCGAATCTACTGGTATCGATACCCACTTTCTTCAAAGGAGTACGAATAGATTCCAGTGCCGCGGTCCGTTCCTGCCCTTCCAAAAGGTTTTAATGTATTCATCGAAAGGAGATGGTTGCGACTGTGGTCCAGTCTGGTCTAGGACTCAGGCTTCCCAAGCCTGCTGCCCGGGTTCAAATCCCGGCAGTCGCATTTCTTATTGCCCCCGTGCGCGGGGGCAGAACCTACAATAAAGAGGTCACTCTTCATCCGCGAACTCGGCGCCAAGCTCCTTCACATTCCGGGAGAGGCTCTCGACCCTCTTTTCCATGAGTTCGGCGATGAGGGACTCGTACTCTGCCTGTTTCCCCTCCAGCTGCCTGAGCTGTTCTTCGAGCTCGTGGATACGTTCGATCTCCAGAGCACGTCGCTCCTCTGACTCTACAAGCTTGGACTCAATGTCCTCCGTCGACACGGTAGCGGCAGAGCGACGTACGTCAGCATTGATTCTTCGTGCTTCGGCCTCGCGGAGCTTGGCTGTGAGCGTATCGTTCTCTACCTTGAGGGTCTCGATGCGGTCGTTGAGCTCGGCGATCTTGGCCTTGAAGTACAGGGTCCCCGTGGGCACGGAAAGGCTAGGGTTCCCAAGCTTTATCAATTTTAGTCCCATGGGCACACCCGTGGACGAGCTCCTCACGGCCCTGCGGGAACGGACGCGGGACGAGGGTATCGACATACCTGGGATCATCGGCCAGAGTGGGACCAAGCGCGATGTGCTCTCGGCGATTCTTGCCGGACGTCACATCATAATCAAGGGTTATCCCGGTGTCGGAAAGACCACGCTCGCCCGCACGATAGCTGGGCTACTGCCTTCCGTGAAGGCGGTTGAGGGCTGTCCCTATCATTGCGATCCCGAACGGCCTGTATGCCCATTATGTCGCTCAAGGGAGGGTGAGGCGAAGAAGATGAAGGTCACCGGCGCCCAGCGGTTCATCCGTGTCCAAGGGAGCCCGGACCTCCAGGCCGAGGACCTTCTTGGTGATATAGATCCCGTGAAGGCCATGAAGTACGGTCCGACCGATCCCCGGGCGTTCACTCCGGGCAAGCTCCTGAAGGCCAACCGCGGTGTGCTCTTCTTTGACGAGCTCAACCGGTGCCCTGAACGGCTCCAGAACGCGCTGCTCCAGGTGCTCGAGGAGGGTGTCGCGACACTTGGCGGTTACGACGTGGACTACCCGGCCCGGTTCATCCTTATCGCCACCATGAATCCGTCCGAGTACGTGGGTACCGAGAAGCTCTCGGAGGTACTGCTGGACCGGTTCGACACCACGACCATGACCTACCCCGCTACAACCGACGACGAGCGTAATATCGTCCTGGAACGCGGTAAGGCCGTGGAGGGGCTTACGGTCCCCGATGACCTGCTAGCACTCATGATCGCCATCGTCCGGGCTACCCGCGACCACAAGGACATCGAGCGACCTGCTGGTGTCCGTGCCTCGATCGGATTGTATGAGCGGGCACAGACGAACGCCATGCTACAAGGCCGCGACAAGGTCACACAACAGGATGTACTGGACGTCGTGGAGTCCGTGCTGGCCCATCGCATCCATCTATCCGGCCGTGTGAGCCACGTCAAGAGCCCCGAAGAGGTCCTCGGGGAAATAGTGGACACCGCTCTCCGCGAAGCAAAAAAAAAACGAGCGTGAGCGATGAGCCGGAGGACGCTCCTCCGGGTGATGGGAAGGGCAGTGGGGGCAATCCGCCGACGGATATCGACCTATCCTATTTCGATGGACTCGAGCCTCAGGAGAGGCAGCGCCTCTTGGATGCTGCCAGCAAGGAGAGCCAGGATGCTCAGGTCCTGCGCACCATGATGAACCGGGGCGTCTCGTCCTTCGATCCGTCCCATCTCGCCAGGCTCCTGACCTCCAATACGAAGGCAGCCGTGGGCGTGTACGGCGAGCCGTTCTTGGAAGCGATGACAGGGCTCATGGTGTTGGACTTCGATGCGTACGAGGGCCATCCTGATCGCAAGGGTGAGCTTACCCGGCGCATTGATGAACAGGTCGGCGCTATGATGCAGGCCGGTTATTTTTCGGCACGCGAGGGAGAGGGATTCGAGATCAGCGAGCAGGGAGAAGAGCTGGCCGCTGTGAGCCTCCTCATCGACGAGCTGGAAGGGCTCTCCCGGATGGGTCGCGGCGACCATGCGATCCATACATTAGGGGAGCGTGAGCACGGGTACCCCATGTCCATTCGCCCCTATCGTAAGGGTGACTCCTATAGGGATATATCCGTGCGCCAGAGCCTCAAGCGTGCGGTGGTGAGGGGACGCAACTTCCCCCGGACCGATGATCTTCGTGTGTACGAGCGCACACGCAGCGTCTCATTGGACATCGTGTATGCCTTGGACGTCTCCGGGAGCATGCATGGTGACAAGCTCGATGCTGGTAAGAAGGCCGCTGTCGGTCTCGCGTTCACGGGCACGAAGTCAGGTGACCGCGTGGGCGTCGTGGCGTTCAACGTCAGACCTACACGGGTAGTGGAGCCGACACCACAGGTGGAGCAGGTGGCCCGGGAAGTAGCGGCCCTCAGTCCGGCCCTAGGTACCGATATCGCTGCCGCCATCCGGGCCGGACGAGAGATGCTCATGGACGCATCGACACCGCATAGAGGCCGTCACATCATAGTGATCTCGGACGCCATTCCCACCACCGGGGACGAGGACCCGGTGGAGCGTTCCTACGAGGAGGCCTCCATAACCGCTGCCGCTGATATCACCATCTCGTTAGTAGGCATCGAGCTCTCCGAGGAAGGGGAGGATATCGGTCGTACGTTAACCCGTATAGCCGGAGGACGGTTCTACCATATCACCAATCCTCATGAACTCCACAACGTCGTGCTGGAGGAGCGGAACGAGGCGCGGCTGGACCGTATGTCCAACCGCCCCCCGCGGACCCGATGGGGCTGACGCCCATCACATACGCGTTCCGTCGACTGGTTCACGCGGACTCGATACGCTCGGTGAACTCAACGCCACGCTTTGTAAGCTCGGCAAGTAAGAGCCGGAAGAGCTCGTGGTCGCGTCCGAGGAACTCAGGTGGGAACACACCCTTATCCGTGAAGCGGCCGGCAAGGACCTGGCGGGCCATGATGACCGCCGGGAAACCCGTTGTCCGTGACATCGAGGAGAATCCCGTGTTCTCATCGTACCGGTCCATCAGGTCGTAGACATAAGTGACCTGCTTGTCGTCCTTTAGACCCGAGACCTCGACACGCATGACCGTGAACTCGCGGTCCTCCGGCCCAAGCTTCCACATAGGGAAGAGGAGACGCGTTGTGAGGTCGAGCGGTTTGACCTTAGTCCCGTCCTTGAGCTCGATCTTCTTCTGGGAGAAGAATCCGGTCTCCCGCAGCACACGCATGAGCTCGATGTGCCCGGGATATCGCATTGTCTTCTCCTTCATGTTCGGAGCGTCGATCGTGGTGATGAGCGAGCGCAGGCCGTCCGTGTTGAACGCCTCGAGAGTTCCGATGTCGGGGAAGTCCACCAGTTCGGGCTCGGAGAGGGCCGGGAGTACGACCACTTTCCCGTCGCGCACGAGCCGCGCGGGCCGGGTGTACTCCTCGAGCACGTCGATTGGGGAGAACGGAGCCTTGTACTCGTAGGGCCAGCTGCGCTCCTTGGGGAGGCCACCGACCATGATGGTTAGATCGGTCGTCTTGTCAAGTATGGAGTCGACGTACCCGGGGATCATGTTGCTCATCCCGGGTGCCACACCACAGTCCACCACCGCGGTGATACCATGTTCCTTGGCCAGGCCGTCCAGCGCCATTGCGTCCTCGGGCATGAACGAGATGTCCACGATGTCCTTGCCAGCGCGGATGACCGTCTCGAGGTTCTTGAATCCCAGGAAACCGGGAAGAGAGCCGATAACGAGATCGTATCCCTGGATGAGCTGTGTGACTGTGTCAGCGTCCGATAGGTCGGCCTTGACGAATTCGATACCGTGTGGAGCGAGTTGTTCCTTAATGGAAGGATCGAGGTCCGCAACGGTCACGTCGATGTCCTTGTCCGCAGCGAGGTCGCGGGCCATGACCTGGCCTACGAGCCCACCGCCGAGCACGATGATCTTTGCCATGATAGTGCCCGGGCTGGCGGGAAGAACATTAAAGTCTTTCGTGGAGGGCGCGTCCCTAGATAGGGTTTACCACAGCGTCCTTACGGCTGGCGGCCTTCTCGGAGGCCTTCATCTTATCATCAAGCTTCTTGATGGCCTTCTCACCGTGCTCCCAGAACTCATAAGCGTGCTCGAAGAGATCGGTTAGCGCCTGGGCGAAGAAGGAGGACCGCAGCCAGATACCCGTGTCGTAGGAGGGGTGCACGGCGTTCTCGGGCACCACCATGAACATGACCTCGTCGTTGTCGATCACGTAAATTCGGGCGTGGATGTCCTCAGAGTGACGGAGCTTTCCGACGTTCAGGAGGAGCTTGGCGTCCGCTACGTTCGTCTCGTTCAGGTGGGCGGCCATCTTGATGTCGGTGCCGTTCTTGCTCGCCTTCTTCAAAGCGTCGAAGTGCTCCTGGGCCAGATAGGTGATCCCGTCTGAGGTCGTGAGGATGATGATGGAATCCTTGGCGTCCCGGATCATCAGATCGAGATGGTCGCGCATGTTCGTCTGTCCGCGTACGGCGCCCGATTCCTCGGGAGGTGCGATGAACTCGGATCCCTGGGAGTAGAGGCCCTTGAGCTTGCCCAGAACGTTGCTCTTCTCGATGCGGTCGACCTCTTCGAGCTGTTTCATGCGCTCGGTCTCAGTGTAGTCCTTGACGGCCGTTATGATGTCCTTTGGCGGCACGACCACGTACTTGATGGGCTTGCCCGGCTTCTGTGAGATGAACTTCTTGGATTCGAGGCTCTCGAGAACGTCATAGGTGCGCGAGCGCGGTACGTTCGATATGTCCGCAAGTTCTCCGGCGGTTGCGCTCCCTTTCGAAAGAAGGGCGAGCCATACCTTAGTCTCGTAGAGGTTGAGGCCGAACCGGCGGCGAATCTCACTGACAAGCTCTTGGTCGTGGATCATAATGGGCACCGCGGACGAGGACGCGGCTATGTTTTTTAAATGCTATGCTTCGGCGGGCTTCCCGGCACGCTCTCTCCACATGGCGGCGCGGCGATCGTCACCATATGACGAATAGAGCTCGGCCAGTCGCATTGCCACCTCTGCGTCGTCCGGTCGCAGTCGTGCTGTAGCCTCGTGGAGCATGATATCCCGATAGAGCCGCTCCCGTGCGAAGCAGCGACGTGCCCGCGCTATCTCGCCCTTCCCTTCAAGGAGCACGCCCGCTGTTGCCCAAGCGTCAGGAACCCTCTCTGGAGCGAGCATACCGCACAGTTCTTCATGGAGGATGGCGAGGTCAGGTCGTTCGGTGGCCTCGAGCACCAAGGCCATGCCCCGATTTGCCTTCTCGTTGTCCGGATCTAGCTTCAATGCGCGACGCAGATGCTCCTCTGCAGAGGCGGGCTTCCCCTGACGGAAGTCGACTATTCCAAGGCCGGCCCAGCCCAGTACGCTCTTCGGATCGCGTTCAACCAGCTCGCGGTACACGACCTCCGCTTCATCGAACGCCTCCCGTGCGATGAGTGCCTCGCCTAGACGCTCGGCCCCCTCGGGCCGTCCCAGCTCAAGAGATAGGACACGTCGAAAGCACTTCTCGGCCTGTTCTCCCGTACCGCCGAGGGCCACTCCCAGATCGATCCAGATATCAGGATTTTTCGGAGCTACAAGGGTCAGGGACTCAAGGGTCCGGACCCAGAGGGCCCGATGGTCGTCCTTTCCCTCCTCGATCACCAGGCGTTCGAGAGCGGTGGCGAGGTTCAGGAGCGTCTCCGGTTGTGTAGCGTCCACCTCGAGCGCTTCGGAGTAAGTACGGACCGCATCCTCGAAACGACCTGCCCGCACAAGACATGATCCGAGGTTGTTGAGCGCTGTTGGGTCGTCAGGATCCCTCGACAGGACATCTTTGAACCGTTCGATAGCAACGCCGATGCGGCCTTCCTCGAAAGCGTCCCTCCCCTGGCGGAGCAGTTCCTCGATGTCCGCCGTGGGATCGTCCATGGTGGGCGTGATGGCGGCCATCCTATAAGAATATCTCGCCTAGACGAGGGCGAGCACGATCGGGATGGTGATGGTCGAGATTATGGTGGTGAAGAACACCGCACGGGCCCCTACCTCGGCCTCCAGCCCGAGCCGTTCGATGAGGATGACGTTCACCGTGGCGCTGGCGCTGGCGAACTCCACAGCTATACAGGTGCGCCATGCGAGAGGGAGGTCCACCAGGCGGGACACAGTCACGCCCAGGAACGCGCCGACGACCAGACGCAGCCCGACTGCTAATGCAGTGACACGGTCCATCCCGATACCACCAGGGGCCGGGCGGAGGCTTGCACCCACGACGAACAGGGCCAGAGGTCCGGTGGCAGCAGCGATGCGGGAGAGTACTGGGACAGCAAGGCGTACAAGGCGGTCCGGTGGGGAACCCGGTGCGAGCACCACGATGACCGCAAGTGCCATGGCGGCCAGGAGCGGCCAGAACTGTGCGTACACAGCGCGGGGATCGAACACGTCCCGGTCCATGAACAGCGGGGTCAGGACCAGGAACGTGAGGAAGTAGGCCTGTGAGTAGAACACCGCGGCCAGCGCCCCAGCCTCCCCGGCAGCTGAACGGATGAAGGGGAGCGGGACGAATATGCCGTTGTGGTGCGCCACGAGGAAAACGAGCGTATCCCGGGACGCGCCCGAGAGCCCGAACGCACGAGCGGTGGCCAGAGTAAGTCCTAAGAACACTATGTACTGGCCCACAGCAACCAGCCCGAGTCGCCATAGTGAGAAGGCAACGTCCAGCTCGAGCCCGGCGGCACCGGTGAGCACCGACGCAGGGATGAACACGAAGAACAGTACCAGAAGCGCCCGCCGGACCAGTTCTTCCGAGAGAATCCCTTTCCTTCGTAGAAGATGGCCTGCGGCCACTAGCCCGAGGAACGTGACGTAGGTCTGAAGGGGGAGCATGGTCGCAGCTCTCCGCAGCCCTATCCATGTTTTTATATACTTTGGTTGCCCATTTTCAAAGGGTACCCCCCCGGTGAGTACAATGGCCCGTAGTATCCCTATGCTTGTCCTGCTCTTAACGCTCCTGCTGTCCACCCCCGCGGTAGCGGCGACCTATGCTGAGGTCTGGAGCGTAGATGGTGACCTGTTCACCGTTGGTGACGCCGATAATGACGGGAAGGACGAGATCATCGTGCTCCCGTGCGATATTTACAGCTGTTCCGCAGCAGGATGTAAGCGCGATTATTCATGTGGAGCCACCGCTTCGGACGTTTGGTCCTTGGCAGTGGGTGATGGTGACAACGACGGGAACAATGAGATCTATCTGGGGAAGACGGGTGGCTTCTCTGTGTACCGGTGCGACAACTCCCGGTGCGTCGAGGCAGGCCAGGGCGAGACCCTTTACAGTGGCCGTGCGGTCGGGTTCGCTGCTGGCGATGTGAACAACGATGGCACCAATATCCTCATGGTGGGTACCAATCCCGTCAAGGAATGCGGTGCCGGTCGCGTCCCGGGAACTTGCACCGATGGCACGAAGAGCTGGGGCCTGCTCATCAGTTACACTTGCGACGCCGACGGGTGCATGGACCAATGGTTCTACGAGATGAAGGGTACCGTCGACGACATCGATATCGTGGACGTGGACAATGACGGGAAGAACGAGGTACTAGCTGCCCGCAACGTGCTCGCCTGCGAGAGCAACCGGTGCGACAAGACCAATGACGGGAGCTCCGTCGATCCCGAGGACATCCAGGACGGCGACTTCCTCGGAACCTACACGGCCGTCGGCGACCTTGACGGCGATGGGAAGAGCGAGCTTGTGACAAGGAGCGAAACAAACCTTTACGTCTACAGCTGCGACAGCTCCTCGTGCGAGCGGAGGAGTGTCGAAACGCCCGCCTCGGGCGCGTTCGATGTCGGGGTGCTCAATGAATCCCATCCATCCCTGGTGTCGGGCAACGCCTCCGACAGCTCGCTCGTCGAGAGCATTATCGACAGCGGCAAGCTCTCATCGTCACCCCTGTACATCTCAGGTGGAGGCACGGGTGCGACCCAGGTGAAGGTCGTGCATTCTAACGGCGACCGCATGGTCGCGGTGCGTCTGGGTACAAAGGTTCGCCTCTTCGCCGCCCGGCTGGACCTGGGCGAGACATGCGAGCGCGACAACCAGTGCGGTTCGGGTATCTGTGCGGGGGGCGCATGCACCGATGGTTCTGATGGATCGGTCTGTGATGCGGCCAGCGACTGCACCTCTAGTAACTGCGGTAACAGTGTGTGCTGTGCTGCCGACGAGACGTGCTGTGGATCCGATGGGGACTGCTCGCAGGGTATCTGCGACCTCGATACGCATTCGTGTCGGGTCCGTACCGAAGGCGATTCATGCACTCAGGACGCTGAGTGCGACACGAGCCATTGCACCAACGAGGTATGCTGTGCTGCCGACAAGGTCTGTTGCACGACCGACGACCAGTGCGTCGATGGCGAGGTATGCTGTGCTGCCGGTGAATGCAAGGCCCTCTACGACGTCATCAAGGTCTACCCTGCCAACGGGACCGCCCTGACGCCCGGTGCTGAGGTGTTCATCACTGGCGACAGCGGGGGTTCGACACGTGAGGGTGTCCTGTGCTACACCGCTGCTCTGGAGCCGGGGTGGACCTATCAGCTGGCCTGGACGTTCCCGCCCGGTCTGGGGATCACCACAGCTAACTCCAGTATCTCCCGAATGAAGGGGCCGGACGCCGCCATTATCAACCTCGACTGGCAACCAGTCGGCGACGACCGCTTTGAGGCCACTTTCAACGTGCTGGAGGCCGGAGAGTGGGACCTGGTCATGGATGCACAGAGCAATGGCGTGGGGTACCAGTACCTGCTATCCGCCGATCCGGCACAGGTCACTCCCGAGCCTACTCTCCAAGCCGTCGTCCAGGAGACCACCCCGGAGCCAGAAGCGGCCGCGACCGAGGCCACGCCCGAGCCCACTGTGGATGCGAGCGTGGCGAATCCGCCTACCGGGACACCTGTCCCGGAGGCAGCTGCTGTAGCTACATCTGCCACGACCCCGACGCCCGTACCCGCAGCACCCACTCAGCCAACACAAGCGACAGGTGTGACTTCTGCCCTGGGCGACACCACGACCCTTCTGGTGGCAGGATGCCTCCTGCTCACGCTCTTGTTGACATACCTCAAGCGGGCCCCTATCGCTCGCGCCGTGGATGGCAGCGTTATGGGCATCACCGTGGCCGACCAGGAGAATCCAGCAGGATTCGATTCACTGAAGCTCTCCGTCTACCGCACGTACACCACGAGCGTCCGGCCTTCCATTACCCATCTCATAGAAGGGACCGCGGCCACGACCGCCGCGGAAGTAGCTCCGACAACCGGTCCTGCTCAGGCCGCTGTGCCCGCTACCCTACAGGATTCGGGCAGCCCCTACTCGCGTCAGGCAGTCTCACAGGCGGTCCGGTACGAGACCATCGACCGCAAAGAACTGATGGAGAAGCTCAAGACCCTCAAGGAGCTCTTGGACAACGGCCTCATCATGCCGGAGGACTACGATCGTAAGAAGGAAGAGTACCTGGCCCGGTTCTAGTACTCTTGTCCCACGCTATCAGCACGGATTACATCCATATCGCACTGTGTGGGTGGTCCTTAGGGTCCATCTCTCTCGATGCCGACGGCCTCTTCGCCAGCTCGAAGGTATTCCTCGATCCGTTCCGTGACGTCGTCGATGAGGTAGCGTCTGGTGAACGAGAACGCCTCCACGGGGCTAACGCCCTCAGTGAAACGGTACCGGTTCTTCGACCGCTCGACCAGATGAAGGGCCGCTAACCGCCTTAGGTGGCGACGCAGGTTCGAGGCAGCCAGGCCTTCAGTAACGTCCATGGCCTTCAACTCGTCCATGAGCTCCTCTAAATTGGGCTGTTCCCCTCTGGCATAGGTGCGGAACAGGGCATGGAGCACGTCAACAACGGTGTCACGCCGATCGTTGGGCTGGAGCACGCCGAGCGAGAGGCAGATGCGGCGGAAGAGCTCCCTCTCTTGGGCAGCTCGGGGGCGCTCGTACTTACGTAGTGTGATCTCCTTGAGAGGGGCCGACATGGAGGGAGGAATATCTAATCAATAATTAATAGTTTTCGTAAAGAGCGACAAACTATCGCTGTTACTGGAGGAAGATCCTCAATAACGAGGGACGTCCGGCGAAGAGGAGCGCGGCTCTGGTAATACCCCTCCCGCTGACGAACTCCACGATCTCCTCGGGGGATAACCTATCCACAATGTAGTTGATATCGTCGTCAGAGAGGGCCGCCATGGCACGACGGGCCCTCACAAGGTGATGGTGGAACGAACCGTACCCTTTGCTCCATCTATCCTCGTACTCCTTGAGGAACTTCGCTGAGATGTCCCCGGAATTGATCGCGTTGGCGGCGGTCTCGCCCGCGAACCGTCCCGCCTCCATTGCCTCGCATATCCCTCCCGCATGGATAGGGTTCGCTTGACGTGCGGCGTCACCGACCACCATGACGCCATCGCACACTAACCGCGAGGGCATATTGCATACCGGCACGGTCCCTGCGTTCACCTCGAGGATGCTCCCTTGGGATAGTTCCGACTTCGAGGCGACGAGACTTTCGAGCAGGGTGATGGCCGTTCCAGGGTCCGAGCCCGGAATCCCGACCCCCACGTTGGCCCGGTCCTCCCCCTTGGGAAAGAGCCATGCGTACCCCGTACCAGCGACCTCGCGACCGACCCAGCAAGTGACGATGGTGGGATCGTCCATCTCGATGCCGACCATCTCGAACTGGGCGCCGCTGCCCACCGCTTCGTGAGCGAGCGGCTCGGCAAGACCGAGGGCCCGGGCGATGGGTGCATCGACGCCATCGGCACAGATAAGGATACGCGCTTCTTCCACCCACTGCTCCGTCCGGGACGAGAGCGTGACGCGCAGGAGGTCGCCGTCACGTTCCACCGACTCAGCAGTAGTCCGTGCCTGCACGCGGGCTCCATCCCGCACCGCGAGCGTTGCCAGGTACTTGTCGAACTGCTTGCGCTCTAGGACGACCGCCAGGGGATCGTCCCATCGTGCTGACAGGTCCTTACCGCTTGGCGCCACGAGGCGCATGCCGTGGATGTGCTGGGCGATGACGCGGTCGATGGGCGGGACCATGTCGCGCTCGAACACCTCGAATGCGAAGAACTCCCCGCATCGTTTCGGGCTCCCTATCTCCTGACGCTTATCGACGGCGAGAACGTCAAGACCGGCGCGGGCGGCGAACCTGGCCGCGCTCGAGCCTCCAGGCCCTGCCCCGATCACGATGACGTCGTACATGGCATAGCACCCTGAGAGCGATTAGTACAAGAACACCTTGAGCAATGAAGGACGTCGTGCGAAGAGCTTGATGGCCCGGGTGAAACCCTTACCGATCAGGAAGTCCACTATGTCCTTGGGAGTTATCCGGGTGATGAGGTAGTCGAGGTCCTCGTCAGAGAGGGAGTGGATGGCCCGTCTGGCGCGCACGAGGCTGTCCTGGAACGTGCCATAGTTGTTGTTCCAGCGGTCCTCGTACTCTTTAAGGACCTTTTTTGATGTGTCCCCGCGTTCGATCGCCTTTGCGGCAGTCTCACCAGCATACATGCCCGCTTCCATTGCCTCGCTGATCCCCCCGGCATGAATGGGGTTCACCTGGCGGGCCGCATCGCCGACGACCATGAACCCATCGGCTACGAGGTGCTTGAGCGACTCGCCGACCGGGATGGTGCCCGCGTTCACCTCTAGGATACTACCCTGTGCCAGTCCGGGTTGGCTGGCGATGAACCGGTCGAGCTGTGTGAGGGCGTTCTCCTTCTCCGAGCCAAGGACCGTGACACCCACGTTGGCCACGTCCTCGCCTTTGGGGAACACCCATGCATAACCGCCGCTGGACACCTTCCGACCAACCCAACAGGAGCACATGGTGGGATCATCGATATCGATCCCTGCCATCTCGTACTGGGCTCCGCAGCCCAGGTCCTTGGGCGGGATAGGGTCGGCCAATCCCAGGATGTTGGCCATGGTCCCATCGACACCGCCGCCGCAGATGACGATAGCCGACTCTTCCTCCCAAGTGCGACCACCGGAGGACAGCGTGACGCGAATGGTGTCGCCGTCACGCACCACGGCCTCCGCACGGGTCCGAGCTTGTATGCGAGCACCGTCGCGAACGGCGAGCATGGCCAGATGTTTGTCGAACAACTTCCGCTCCACGATCATGCCGACATCGTGTTCCTCCCGGGCAGATACGCGGCGGCCATTGGGGGCGACGAAGGTCAGCCCACGGATCCGCTGTGCCACCCATCGTTCATCGATGGGCACTTGGTCCCGCTCCAGGACTTTGAGAACGACGCCCTCAGCGCACCTTTTTGGTGCCCCTATCTCTTGGCGCTGGTCCACGGCCAGCACATCAAGACCTTGGCGGGCGGCGAATCGCGCCGCGCTGGCACCCGCGGGGCCCACTCCGATGACGATGACGTCGTGCATGCTCCCCTCACCTCAGTGAGATAGCACCCACGGGGCATACGCTTACACAGGCTCCGCAGGAGACGCACTTCTTGCTGTCGATGATGATATCCGGATCGCGGAAGGTATTGGCGTCTACCGGGCAGGTCACCACGCAACCGCCGCAGTGCAGGCAAATCTCCTTGTTCACGACGGCGACCACGAATATACCACCTTATGGTACGAGCCGGGAGCGGTCACGGGGGAAGAGCACGGTCTCCCGGATGTTCTTGACGTCCAGGAGGATCTGGACCACGCGCTCGATTCCCAGTCCCAGACCGCCGTGGGGCGGCATTCCGTACCGGAAGGCGTCCAGGTAGAATGTGAAGTCGCTCGTGTCCAGACCCTGTTCCTTCATCCGGTTGAGGAGAATGTCGTACCGGTGCTCGCGCTGGCCGCCCGATGTGATCTCCATACCGCGGAACTCAAGGTCGAAGGCGCGACACACTTCGGGACGCTCGTCATTGACCATGATATAGAATGGTTTGATGCGCGATGGGTATTCGGTGATGAAGTAGAGGTCGTGGCCCTTCTCGGCCATGATCTTACCGAGGACCTTCTCGGCCTCGGTCGAGAGGTCCTCGCCCCATTCGACCTCTGACTCGCCGGAGGCGTTGATGAGCTCGACTGCTTCGGAGTACGTCACTCGGGGGAAGGGTGTGCTTACCTTTGGTAGCTCCACGCCCATCTCCTCGAGCTGGGGGGAGCAGCTGGTCCTGACGTATTCGAGCGACTGGGCGAGCACCCGCTCCAGCATTCCCATGACATCCTCCTCGCTCTCGATGAATGCCATCTCCATGTCGATCGAGATGAACTCGGACAGGTGTCGGATGGTGTCCGACTTCTCAGCCCGCCAGGCAGGGGCGATCTCCAGGATCCGGTCGAGCCCTGATCCCATGAGCATCTGCTTGTAGAGCTGTGGTGACTGGGCAAGGTAGGCCTCCCGGTCGAAATAGGCGATCGGGAAAAGGGTGGAGCCGCCCTCAGCACCGGCAGCCACGATCTTGGGGGTGTGAACTTCCACGAAACCCTCATCCTCGCACTTCCGGCGGAACTCCGCGAGCATGGCGTCCTTGATAATGAACACACGCGTTACGTTCTGCCGACGGAGGTCAACGATTCGGTTGTCCAGGCGTGTGTCGAGCTCGGCGTGCACTTTTCCTGTCACGTCAAGGGGGAGGGGGGTGTCGGCGGGATTGAGCACCGTAAGCGCCTCAGGGATGACCTCTACGCCGTTGGGGGCCTGCTTGTTCATCTGGATAAGCCCCGAAACGGATACGACCGATTCCTTGGAGAGCGATGCTATCTTGGCGAAGAGCTCAGGATCGAGCTTTTTCTTGACAGCGGTCACCTGGACGATTCCGGTCTTGTCCCTCAGGAGAAGGAACCTGATCCCGCCCAGATTTCTCTTACTATGCACCCAGCCAGCTACGTTCACGGTCTTGCCGTCGAGGTCATCGGTCAGCTCACAGGTCCACTTTGTCCTCAGTGCCATGATGCTACACTTCCATTGGTTCTCACAAGTGCATGTTGTGGATGAGCGTCCACACCACACCCCAGACGAAGGCGAACGATGCCACCCACCCACCAGCCCCCTTGGTCGGCAATAGGCGCTTAGAGGCGAGCACTACGGCCGCAAGCAGAGGAACTGCCACGATATAGGCCATGACAAGTTCTTCCTGCTGGGACGAGAGGTAGCCCGCGACCATCGCGAGCGCCACGGTGAAGAGAGTGACCACCGTGTTCGTCGTCATCGCTGGGTTCCGGACCGACAAGAGTTTTAATTCTTTCCACCACATCGCGGCCAGTGACTCCGCAGGAGCTCGCGGCATTTCGTCCCCGGAAGCGGACGTTGGTCGTGGCATTGGTGGTCAGCGCTCTCATTTTCATACTGCTCCTCCTTATGGAAGAGCGAGAGGCCCTGCTAACTACCTTGGGGGACGCGGACGTCACGTATATCGCTTTCGCTGTGCTCGCCGACATACTTGTGATAGTACTGGTCACGTGGCGCTGGCATGTGCTCCTCAAGCGTCAGGGCGTGCGTGTACCGTTCGCACCTGAGCTCGACATGGTGGCGGGCTCTATCGCCCTCAACAACGTCCTCCCCTCGGGCCGCATCGCGGGCGATCTGGTCCGCCCCATCCTCCTTGAGAAGGCCTTTGGTGTCCGGAAACGGCAGGGGTACGCCAGTGTTTTCGTCGACAAGGCGTTCGACTTCGGATTCGCCTTCCTTCTCAGCACCGTCTTCCTCGCACACCTTGCCATCTCAAAGGATTTCGTGGGATGGCCTGTCGTTGCCGTTTCGTTGGTACCGCTCCTTATGCTCGTGGCGATCGTGTTCAACCTGGACCGGCTCGAAAGAATCGCTCTAGGCAGGGTCGTGCATGAACGTCAGGAGGTGGTCGAGGACGTGTTCATAGAACTGCGCACACTGCTCCATGACCCTTCCACCCTGACCATATGCGTGCTATCCACGCTCCTGTCAATAGTATTCCTCACACTCCGCACATGGTTCATCCTGGCGGGATTGGGTGTGGAGAACGTGGGATTGGTGGTCTGCTGCATGATCGCCATCCTAGAGACCATGCTCTCGTCCGTCCCACTCACCCCTGGCGGCCTTGGTGTAGTGGAGGGTGGCCTTGTCACCTTCACTGCGATGCTGGACCTCGCCCGAGGGCCGACCTTCACCGTCGTGGATAGGTTTATATCATATTGGCTTCGAACCCTGTTCGGGCTCTCACTCCTGGGGAGGTTCAGTAACAAATGGACCTGAGCGAGGTTTGGACAGAAAAATATCGGCCAAGGTCACTTGAGGATGTAGTCGGGCACAGCGAGATAGTCGCTCGTCTCAACGGATTCGTAGAATCCGGATCGATACCCCATATGCTCTTCGCAGGGCCTGCGGGGACGGGTAAGACCACGACCGCCATCGCCGTGGCTCGCGAGCTCTTCGGTGACCAGTGGCGGTATAACTTCCTCGAGAAGAACGCGTCCGACGAACGCGGCATCGACGTGGTCCGTTCCACCATCAAGGACTTCGCCCGCACGAAGGCCATCGGCACTGCCTTCAAGATAATCTTCCTGGACGAGTGCGACGCTCTCACCAGGGACGCCCAGAACGCCCTCCGGCGTACCATGGAGAACTACTCGCTCACTTGCAGGTTCATCCTGTCGTGCAACTACTCCAGTCGTATCATTGATCCCATCCAGTCGCGGTGTGCGGTGTTCCGCTTCGCAAGGCTCGCTCCCGAGGGTGTCAAGGTGATGGCCGAACGCATCCGTGACGGGGAGGGATTGAAGATGGGCGATAAGGCTCTTGCGGCTGTCGTCGACCTCTCTCGGGGTGACCTGCGCCGGACCGTTAACGTGCTCCAGGCATCTGCCGCCTTGGGCAAGGAGATAACCGAGGACGAGGTCTATCAGATCACCTCTGAACTGAAGGGCGGCGAGGTGCGAGACGTGCTGACGACCGCTCTGGATGGGGACTTTCTGACAGCACGAGGCCAGCTCCAGGACCTGATGGTAACGCGTGGCATGGCGGGGGAGGATGTGGTGCGCGCCATACATCGGGCCGTCCTTGCGTTGGATGTCGCCCAAGAGATCAAGGTCACCATCCTTGACCGGCTCGGAGAGTACGAGTTCCGCATGGCCGAAGGGGCAAACGAGTACGTACAGCTCGATGCTCTCTTGGCGAACCTCACCCTCCTCGGGAAGCGTTCTTGACAATGAGCCGCGCGACCCTCTTAGCGGTCCTACTCCTTTTCACAGTAGGACAGGCAGCGACCGTGACAATCGAGTCGGCGGAGGCCTTCGCCCTCCCCTCGGCGACCGCGCTATTCATCAACGCTTCGCTCGAAGGATTTCTCGCGTTCACCCCATCCCTCACCCGGCTGAGCTGTGGCGGCTCGCAGGTGCGGACCGTCTTCTTCCTCACGCCTCCGGTGGCAGGGATACCGAGCCGGCTCAAGGCAGCGGCGGTCATCCCGGGGACACCACCCGGCCAGCTGGCATGCCACCTGATCGTGGGCTCGCCGGGGCTCCAGGGATCGGCAGATATCGACGCGACCGTATCCGCCCCGGGTGGTGGTTTAAGCCTCACATCTACCCTCGTGTTCGACAACACCACCGGTTCCGCAAAACTCGGTCCGGGGACATCGGCGACCGAGGTGTACGCCGGTCTGTACAAGGAAGGTGAGACTGCACCGTTCAAGGGTCTCTTCGATTATACATACCATTGTGGGAAGCTCGGCGTCGCCGCTATACCATGCAAAGACGAGGTCGCGTGGTCGGCGGTGAGCCGGGAGGATGCAAAGGGATTAGAAGCCGTTGTGCTCGCACGCTCAGGAACTGCTGTGGGGTACGTGCGGCCACGGATGCTATATCGGGGCATCATCGTCTCACTCAACGCAGAGCTCATGTCACGTTCCTTGATAGCGGACACCGAGCGCATGGTCGAGGAGGTTACGTACGAGGACAGAGTGTACGGAAGACGCCAGCTCAACCTGACCATCCTTCCCTATATGGACGACACCCTCACACTCGTGACGGAGTTGCCCTCGGGGACACGGACGGACAACGTCGCCGTCCACACGGGCCGACCCCTCATCATCGGTACTGTGATCGAGACGGACCAGCCGGGCGATGTCCGCTACTCTATCGAGTCGACCACATATAGATACGTGTGGAACGCCACACTCACCTATACCGCGGGAAGGTCCTTTGAGGTCGATGCGCCGGACCCGGTGACCATATATCCGGGAGAAAGAACAGGATTAAGGTTCAAGGTCAAGAACCTCCGGTCGGTCCCGGGGCTGCGTGTGTGCGCCGAAGCGGATGGTTTCAACGCTACGGTGTCTGGTGATACATGCCATGAATGGGACCTAGCGCCGGGGAACGAATTGGAGGTGGAAGTGGTCGTCGGGTACGACCGGGGTCCTGGCGGGAACGTCACCGTCTCATTCCAGCCCCCCGAGTCACCTGAGGGAGCTGTTTCCATCGCTCTCGACGTCAACCCTGGTGACTTCCGGGATTATCAAGGTAGGATAGGATGTGAGTGGCTACTAGGACGTGTGCGATGTCTGTTCGAAATTGCACCATCGGGCACGCTAGAGGACCGCTTCTACTACACCATCGCACCTGCGGCAATGAGCTCTGAGCCCATGTTCACGTCCAAGACGCTCAGCGGGCCTGCTGATAAGGAGGTGCTGCTCTATGATATCGCTGCTGATGACCGCGAGCTGGCGCAGGACCTGGACCTGCTCCACTTCTACATTTCCTTAGCAAAGGCGGAAGCCCTTTTCGCAGAGACCCCGGAGTTCACCGACGTGCTCGCTCTCGCGGACAGAGTGCGGGGCGATATCGACCGGTACAATATCGATCCCGCAGTAAAGGAGCCTGTCTACCGGGCGCTCGCCAGAGCGGTCTCGCGGGAGTCGCCCCTGACCGATGTGCTCGAGCCATTAATCACTTTCCGTAAGGAGATGCTCAACGCATCGGTCACAGTGCTCGCCAAGCGCCTGGAAGTACCCGTCAAGGTCGTGATGTGCAACCGTCCCTACAAACGGGCCGGCGCAGCTATAGTGCGCTGCATCGCCAACGAGACTATCCTGGACGCCCGTGCATCGGTCGATTTCACGGTGACTGCGCCCGCGTCCGTCTTCACCCGACAGGGCAGGGAGGTCGAGATCCCTGTAAAGGTGACCAGTTCGCTTTCCAATCCGGCGCCCTTCGTCGTGCGTCTCTCCTCTGCCTCCCGTGAAGCCTTGGAGAAGGAAGGCACGGTGGACGGCTCCCGGACATTCATATTCAAGATGACAGAGGGCGAGCTAGGGGACGTTCAGTTCCATGCCTCCGCCTTCCCGTCGGGGCAGGACGAGGTGGGCCGGACGACGACCGTACTTCTACACGTTTCTGATGAGCGTTACATCGCTCTCGAGACGATCGATGAGGTAGGTTGCACCATCTATTCTGGCGTCTGCAAGGTCCAGGTCCCGGTCACCAACCGGGGCACAGATGAACAGCAGGTGAACATGGATATAGCTCCGGAGGGCGGCGCCGAGCTCGCAGCGGTCCCTCCAGAAGTGCTCGAGGTGGGAGAGACGATCAACCTCACCGCCTCGATCTCGGGTTTCAACGCGACCGGGGACCAGACGTGCGTGCTCCTCGTTGTACCGGTGGGCAACGAATCCCTCGCCTACCGCGTCACCGTGCGCGCCCGCCCGGTGCGGTCCGAAGTGGAAGTTCTCATGCCCGATGAAGTGGGGGACGGCTCATATCTAACGATCCGCAACAAGGGCGAAGGCCGTGAGGTGATCGAGATACTCGTACCGGACGAGGCCTATTCATGCGTATACCTCAGCAAGGACGGCGAGTTCACCATGGAGCCTAACCGTGACGAACGCGTGAAACTCGCACCGGGCGAGTCCTGTCCCTCCGATATCATCAACCTGACCGTCATGGTGAGCGGTCAAGCCCGTAGCTACACGGTGAAGGTGCCCGGTGTAGCGATACGTCCGCCCGAGGACGATGATGATGATGATGAGGGCAGTAACGATACCGAAGAAGAGGGGGGGACATGGGTCCCGCTACCACCTCCGACCCCGGAGGATGAAGGAAGCAGCATTATGTCCTATCTCCTCATCTTCCTTGTGCTCGTGGGCGGCGGTATAGGGTACCTCAAGCTCCATCAGGTCAAGGCCACCTCTACCACCGACCTCGCACCGATCCCCGGTGGCAAGGCCGAGATGGCGACCACCACACGGGCGGCAGGACCGAAGTCCTACTACACTAAGGCCTACAGGACATACTATACATACCGACCTCCCCCGCTCTAGCGAATCAGAGGCACTTTACGACCAGGCACCCTCTCGGCACTCCTAGTGCCCTGGCGACCGGAGCGCATTTGGCCTTGAGAAGGTAGACGAGCCGCCCCTCTACCATTTCATGGAACTCGCTCATGGTCTCGAAGTTACCCATACCCTTGGCGATGAGCACATCGGCGTGGGCCAGGGCATCAAGGAACGCGGGATCGGCCTCGTCGAGGTTCACTCCTACGCTATCGCCGTCGGATATCACTTCAGGGAAACCCATGGCACGCGCTTCCGATACGGTGACGTCGTTGAGTATGGGGACGCCCTTGGCAACGGTCGTCACTCGGACGTTCGCTTCCATCAGGCGCTTGGCCAGGAGCAGATCGAACACACACTCACCATGGTTGTCGAGGAGCAGCACCACCCACGATGCCTTCTCGAGCCTTTCGAAGAGCTCATCGGTCTCGTCAACACCGAAGGGGGTCGAAAGGAGCTCTCTGAAACCCTGAGCAAAGTCGTTGACATCGAAGGCATAATCAGCAACACCGAAGTCCATGGCATTGCCGGCGCACAACACCCGGACAAGAGCTCGCTGCTCGTCCTCGGACCTGTCGATGAATGAACGGGCCTCGGGGAGGAGCGTTGCTGCCACCTCATCCGAACGTGCCTTCAGTTCCCTGAACGGATCCGGACAACCAGAGAGACGGACCACGGTGCGGAACCGGTGGGTGCCCACCTCGGCGGCCACCTTACTACCGATCCGGGCATTGTCCCGGGCCCAATGACCGAACTCCTCCTGGCACTTGCGGTGGACATCCTCATTGTCCGAGGCCAGACGCGCTTCGAACAAGGCCCGGTCCATGAGACAGGGGATGCACTCCTCGGCCAGCTTCATGCGGCCGGGTGAACGGACCGCAGGTTAAATGGATTACGGTAGCGATCATCCGGTCGACGGTCGGCCTGTAACCGGGGTTTGTACCGTCCCGTTCTGCTGCCCCTGGGCCGTACCGGCCTGTGGAGTCCGGGCAACACCAGATTGGTAACCATACGAACCATAGTACCGATTTGCGTAGTAGGAGGAGCGCATGGCCTTGGTGATTTCCTGGACGAGGTCGGACAGCAGTCCTGTTGCCATGGCAGGTTCCTCGGCCCTGGCAACGAGGTTCAGTGTCCACCCTGTGGCGGCCTGGTAAGTGGAGACCTCAAGTGAGACCCGCTTCTTGGAGAACTTGCCTCGACCGGTCCATATGGCCTTCCCATTGAACATGTTCGAAGCTTCACTAACAACATGTAGAGGTGAGGTCCTCGCTTCGATGGCCGGCCAGGCGACCCGCCAGTCAGTACCAAGGCTCACCGAGTGTGAGTGCGCCTTGTACTTCCCGTAAACGTTATCGTACTTCTCGAATTCAACCTCATAGCCCTCCAGGACGGGGCAGACCGAGGACACCTTCACCGGTTTGACGTTCTGGGACTTCATCCTCCCGCGGTCGTCCTTGTATGTCACGACCCCGGAGATCTCACCTGACACGCATCGGAGCGGGTACATCTTGAAGATGGCCGACTGGAGGTCCCCGCTCTCAAGATCACCGAGCATGTAGACATTGGACTCGGGCTCAAGGTATGCCAGGGCCGCAGGCGATGTCAGTTCGACCTTCACGTCCCGGAGCGGGAACGTGGAACCGTTCTCCACCTTGACGAAGATCTTGAGGAGAGCGCCTTCCCGGTCCATGCCCCGTTTCACTACTACCTTCTCTTCGCCCAATGTCTTTCGTTTAACCACGAGGAAGAGACCAATAAAGAGCGAAGCTCCGATAATGACGAGCTCGACATGGTCCTTGATCTCTTCGACGAACTTGATCCAGTCGATGTGGTCGATGCATGACGTGGAGATGCTGGTTATGCAGGTCTGGAGGCAGGGGAGGGTTCCCAATGTACAGATGTGCGTCGTCGACAGTTCCAAGGCCAGGGCATTACCTCGTTCCATGGCAACTGCGTCCTCGCCTCCCAGGGAACGGGAGATATGCGTGAGGTTCTCCACAAGGACCGTACGCTCATCGAAGTCCATCTTGTCCAGCTTGCGGTGGTTCACGAGTGTGCTGTAGAGCTCCTTGAGCATTGTGCGGGTCTCATCGTCCGCCGTAGCGATTGAACTGAGGAGGAGCTTGTCGATGTTCTCTGGGCTCACGCGTCGACACACCTCGAATTGCTGGGCGAACTCGCACCGGTTACAGAACACCGCCTCTCCCTGGAAGCAGCCACGTGTCTTCTCATCATATCCGTAGCATCGCATCTCCTGGGCACGGCAACAGTCCTCGATGCACCGCCTATCTGGAGCGTCCTCGTACCTTTCACAGAACTCGTCGCCGCACTCAGGGCATCTGGTTATCCCCATGAGGAACCGGTCCTCGCAACATGCGCCCTTTTGCATGATGCAGGAGCCCGCACAGAGAACACCACCACGTTCCACCTCGCAAGAGACTTGTGAGCAACTGGACATGCCATGGAACCAGGTGCTGTTGCAGCATGCTCCGAGTTGTGGAGGGTAGCACTGACCTTGGCAGCAGATCTCACCCTCACTGCACTCGCTATCCTCGGCGCATGAGCGGCAGATGTTATCCTCGCACACAGGCAGGGTCCGTGTGCAGTTGGCCGAAGTGCAGCACTGGCCGTGCTCGACCCACGAGCTGTCGCAGCATGCACCCTGGCCGAGCCAGCACTGCTCGCCACAGAAGGTGAACCGGCCTTTGCACACCTTGGAGCACTGGTGGTTGTCGCAAAGGAACGTACCGCAGTCGTTGTCGTTGCAGCAGTCGGAACCCTCGATCCACGTATCATCACAGCAGTTGCCTTCTGCAGTGTACCACTTCTCGTCGCAGCACGTGCCCTCGCCCTCCTCGCACCGTTTCCCACAGGGGGAGAATCCTTCCTGGCACTCTATGGCCGAGCAACGGTGTCCGCTCACAAAGCACGTCGTACCCTCGGTGCAGTCCGCGTCACCACAGCATACGCCGTCCCCGGTATACCAGGAGTCATCACAGCACAATCCGTGTCCGCCGTAGCATTTTCCTCCACAGCACTCGCTATCGGGTCCACACTCGATGGAGGCAGTGCAGGTACGACAGATGGCGATGTCACCATCACAGACAGGACGGTCGTGCGGGCAGTCCTGGTCGCCGCAGCATGTGCCGCTCTTGATCCAGGTCGAGTTGCAGCATACACCGTCGCCCATGTAGCAGTTCCCGCCGCATGACTTGAACCCGAAGCGGCATGACCGCGAGCAGGTGAAGTCCTCCTGACAGGTATAGTTTCCGATGCAATCGGCGTCCGAGCAGCAGTTTCCTCCAGCTGTGAACGCACCTGCGCAGCAGATACCGGATGTCGAGTTCCAGCGCTCCAGGATGTCGTCCCCGCAGCATTGCTCATCGATCCAACGGGCGTTGATACCTCCTTTGCACTGACAGGAGAACGGGTCTGCATCGCCCTCCAGATTGGCGCACGCAGAGCACCATACCTTGCTGCCCTGGGCGCACGTGGTACCATCGCAGAAAGTGGTGCAGTTACCGAACAGACAGGCATCGCACTCCTTGCACTGGTCCCGCTGTACGATCCCCTTGAGGCAGCGGGCGGTGGCGCCG
This sequence comes from Candidatus Undinarchaeota archaeon, assembly GCA_964519305.1. Taxonomy (GTDB): domain Archaea; phylum SpSt-1190; class SpSt-1190; order JASMDC01; family JASMDC01; genus JASMDC01. The sequence goes on along the minus strand of CAZFHY010000004.1, from coordinate 93,326 downwards.
CACCAGCTGTCCTTCTCCTTATCGTCCCCGCAGCATCTCCCGTCGATCCACTCGCCCCCGGCGCACTCACAGCTATTCATGTCGTTGTCCCCGTCCTTGCTGCACAGGTCGCACCAGGCATCGTCCCGGCAGTTGGTGGCTTCACAATCGAGGGAGTACAAGCACATCTTCGACGGGCACTCATCGGAAGTGCACACGCACTGGTTGTTGGTACAGACGTCATAGGGCGATTTGGTACAACTGTCGCTCGTGAGACATGGCTCGTCGCTGACACCCCACCGGCCGTCGAGACAGAGACCATCTATACCGGTCCAATCCTCGCCCTTGTCGTCCCCGCAGCACATCTCCTTCTGATCGGCGGTCGAGATGTGCCAGCTACCGTTAAAACATGAGCATGAGTCCTCATTGGCGTCCCCGTCAGGGCTGGAACATGCAGCGCACCAGTCGTCCGTATCGATAGCACAAGCATTGCCTGAGCACACCCTGTCGTAGGAGCAGCGGTTCGCAGTGCAGCCCACCAATGAGCACGATGCGAACGGGCGCTCGAGACAGTCGCTGATCAGGCAGCAGTTCCCACCGTCAGCCCATGTATTGTTGCAGCAGACGCCCGTGCCTACGTGGAACTCGCCTCCGCAGCAGACGCCGTCGGTACTGTTCCAGTACTCCGTTGCGCCGTCATCCCCGCAGCACCGTCCGTCCGCCCACATGGTATTTGCCATGCAGTTCTCACAGAAATGCTGGTCATCGTCCGCGTCGGCGACCGCGATCCATTCACCGACTTTACAGAAACCTCCAGCACCGCACCACTCCTCATCGGGATCGTCCCCGCAGCACGCAGCGGTCCGGTCCGCGGTCGAGAACTGCCAGGTACCGCCCTTGCATGTCCGGCAGTACTCTGCGTCCAGGTCGGCGTTCCCGTCCTTGACAGCGATCCAGCTGCCGGTCTGGCAGTACCCGGTCACTCCGCACCAGGCCTCATCGGGATCGTCCCCGCAGCAGCGGTTCTCCCGCCAGGCAAAGGACGAGCATACTTCGCAGAAGTGCGCGTTATTGTCGGGATCGCTCTCCGCGACCATCGTCCAAGCACCCTCATGACAATAGCCGGAGAGACCGCACCACCCTTCGTCAGGATCGTCACCGCAGCACTGGTTCTCCCGCCATTCCTCTTTCGCGCACACAACGCACGTGTAATAGTTTGTGTCCCCGTTCGAGGACGCGCACACCGAGCATTCCATATCGGAGCAGCTTTCGTCAGTGGAACCGAGCACGTCTATCTCGCACCGCGAGTAATCGCACACGGACCACCCTCCTTCCTTGCAGTCCGTGAATCCACTGAAGTGGCACTCGAGCGCCTGTGCGTCGATGTAGTTGTCACAGACGGGGCGGCTCGAGCTGGACTCCTTGAACTCGCAGGGGCGGGTCCAACCACCTACAGCGCAGTTGGTAAGGCCGCTGAAGTAGCAGTTGTTATCGACCGCCTTTGGAAGACAGGGTGGTTTTGTCGGGTCCGTGCTCGCGAAAGCGCAGGAGGCCCAGCCTTCCTTGGTGCATGAGGTCGAGCCGTCGAACTGGCAGGTGCCTCCATTGGCGAGGGGCGGGCATGAGGGCTTGTCACCGATCAGCTGAGCGTAGTCGCAAGACGACCATCCGTCGGACGTGCACAATGTACCGCCGCCGAAGTAGCATATGCCACCCTCCTCATAATGACCGCAAGCCGGTTTTTCGGTGTCCTCGTTATAGTCGCAAGTGGACCATCCTGAGGCCGTGCATGACGTTGTGCCTCTGTAGTTGCAGGTCCGGCCCGAAGAGTAGTGGGGGCAGGCTGGCATCGAAGTGTCTATGGTGTACTCGCAGTCCGACCAGCCGTCCGTTTTACATGTAGCAGTCCCACTGTGACGGCAGTTAGTGCCAGAGGCCTCTGGTTCGCAGGCAGGTCTGCTCGCATCCTGCTGGTTGAAGGTGCAGGTAGCCCAGCCGGACGCTGTGCACTGGGTCCACCCATCGAACTGGCACACGTCCACCTGGGCCACCGGGCCACAGTCGGGTTTGTTGGACTCCTGGGATGTGAATGTACAGCCACCCCAGCCCGATTCCGTGCATGCGGGAGAGCCACCGAACTTACAGGTGTTCCCGTCCTCATCGGGCGGACATGCTGGTCGCTGATGGTCGGAGCTTTCGTAGTCGCACTCGGACCATCCGTCGGTACCGCACTGTGGTGTCCCCCCATAATAGCAGATGTTGCCGTCCGTGTACGGTGCGCACGCGGGTCGCTGTGTATCGCTCGAGGTGTACGCACATTCGCCCCATCCCGACTCCGTACACTCCGGCGAACCACCGAACTTGCATGCGTTGCCCTCGGGCTTGGGCGGGCATGCCGGTCGCTGCGAGTCGGACCCGCTGTGACTACACTCCGTCCATCCTCCGCTCCCGCACGAGGAGCTGCCCTGGTAGTAGCAATAGGTACCTTCCGTGTAAGGAGAGCAGTCGGGGGGGTTCGTGTCGGAGTAGTCGAAGGCGCACGCCTCCCATCCTCCGCTCCCACAGGTGGTATGCCCGCTGTACCGACACGTACTATCCAAGGGCGAAGGATTGCAGGTCGGCTTGTTCGTATCGGTCAGCGAGTAGGAACAGCTCGACCATCCGGCGGTCGTGCACTGTGCATTCCCTCCATAGCTGCATGTGTTCCCCTCGTCCTTTGGTCCGCAATCCGGCTTGCCGGCGTCCTCGTGCGCATAATCGCAACCAGACCATCCTGTGGTTGTGCACGAGCTGGATCCCGAGTAGCTGCATGTGTTCCCGACGGACTCGGGTTCACAGTTCGGCCGATCATTGTCCACATTGTCCGAACAGGGGGTCCATCCGGAGCTGCCGCACACGCTTACGCCACCATAATGGCAGGAGTCACCGTCGGCGGTGGGGGTGCAGGTGGGGCGTGAAGCGTCCGAGGCCGCGTAAGTACAACCTTCCCATCCGCTCGACGTGCACTCTGTTGAGCCCTGGTATTGGCAGGTGTCTCCCACGGGCTTCGGATTACATGCGGGCTTGCCACTGTCCTGCTGGCTGTAGATACAACTCTTCCATCCAGACTCACTACAGGACGTGCTGCCCGAGTATCGACAGGTGTCCCCCACGGGATCGGGTTCGCAACTGGGCTGGTTAGTATCCTGATAAGTGTGAGTGCACTCGCTCCACCCGCTGGAACCGCACCGGGTGTACCTGCCGTAATAACATGTGTCGCCAGATGCAACGGGATTGCAGACAGGCTTGTTCGAATCGGAGGAATGCGTGCATTGGGACCACCCTGACGATGTGCATGACGTGATCCCACCATAGTCACAATTAGTTCCGCTCTCCCGGGGGCTGCAGTCGGGCTTCGTCGTGTCGCTCTGGTAATTACATGACGCCCATCCGCTCTCCGTGCAATCCGTCTCCCCAGAATAACTACAGGTGTTCCCGTCCGGTTGCGGCCCACAATCGGGCTTGTTGGTATCCTGGTGGGGGAAGGCGCACACATCCCAACCCGTAGACGTGCATGTCGTACTACCGCCATATTGGCAAAGACGGTCACTGGCAGTGGCAGAGCAATCGGGACTAAAGTCGATCTCGTACTTGCAGTCCGACCATCCCCCGGCCTGGCACTCTGGATTGGCCGTGTGGTAGCAGGAGTTCCCGTTAGGGTAATGTCCGCATGTAGGTCGGGTCTCGCTCTCGAAAGAGCAGCCGGACCATCCCGACGCTGTACATTCGCTAACTCCCGAGTGCTTGCAGATGTTGCCATCTAGATAGGACGCACAGGCTGGCTTGGTCTCGGTCTGGTAGTCGCACTCCCATCCCGAGGCGGTGCACTGCGCCGTGCCCGAATGATAGCATGTGTTCCCGTCGGCATAGTTACCGCACGCTGGCTTGGACTCTGTCTGGTAGTCGCACTCCCATCCTGAGGCGGTGCACTGTGCCGTGCCCGAATGATAGCATGTGTTCCCGTCCGCGTAATTGCCACAGGTGGGCTTGGTCTCCGTCTGGTAGCTGCATTCCCATCCTGTCGCCTTGCATTGTGATGTTCCTGAGTGAAAGCATGTGCTCCCGCTCGCATAATTCCCGCACGCGGGCTTGGTCTCTGTCTGGAAATCGCAGGCGGACCACCCAGTTGCAGTGCACTGGGTCGATCCCGAGTGGTAGCATGTGTTCCCGCTTGCGTAGTTCGCGCATGCGGGTTTACTGTCGGTCTGGAAGTCACATGTCGACCATCCGGATGCGGTGCATCCGGTCGTACCGGAATGGTAGCATGTGCTCTGGTCCGGGTAGTGGGCGCAGGCCGGTTTCGAGGTGCTCTGGTAGTCGCACTCCCAACCGCCAGCGGTACACTGCGCGCTGCCCGAGTAATAGCATATGTTACCGTCCACCTTGTAAGCGCAACCGGGCTTGTTCGTGTCCTGGTATGAGTAGGAGCACGTCGACCAGCCGGTGGACGTGCAGGATGTGCTCCCGCCGTACTTACAGGTAGTGCCACTGATGGTCTGAGCGCATGAGGGCTTGGAGTTCCGGTAGCTGTAGCAGCATTTCGGATATTGATAGTATCCGCTGTAGTAACAGAGGCTACTTCTTGCTTGAGGGAGGCAGCTCGTTGTGGAAGTGCTGAAGCACCATGCGCTGCAGCCGAGGCTCATGGCAAGGACCACTGCCATCAACAGGATGCGTCGGCGGGCACCTTTCATTCAACAAACCTACCTCTAACTACCAATCCAACGCTTTGGCTTCTTGTTTTATTAAGCTTGGGAATTGCCGCCGATCCAGAGCTCGGGCTCAACCGGAAAGTGCCGTGCTTACCTGCATCGCAGGACCTATGGCATCAGCAGTCTGCGGAATGAGAACTTCTGGCCGAACATGTTGAAGTAGATACGGTCCGGAGCGTACCGGTGCTTGGTCCACTTCAGGAAGTGCATGAAGAAGGTCGGGCCGAACCAGTTGCCGGCGAAACCGACCATGTAGTTCTTGACCTTGTCCAGCTTCACGATGGCGTAGATGTCACGGTTTAGGTAGTCCAGACCAGGGTGCTTGACCTGCATGGTGCCCCCGAAGTAATTGATGAGGGGCTCAGGGAATCCCTTAGTAATGAGGACGTCGAACGTATTGGGTCCGTGCTCATCAGCATCGTACTGGAACTGGACCTTGACCACGCTGTGCTCATCCGGATCGAAGTCAGATACCTCGCGGGGTGCGCGTTCCTTGCACGTCATCTGGAGGGAGAGCTCCATCTTCGAACATTGGCAAAGCTCCGCCAGGGTGCCGTCGTCAAGACTGCGCCTGTAGAGGTTCATCTCTGCCCCGTAGGGATTGAAGTAGGTGAGCGTCAGATGATCGGGAGGATGGAAGTCAAGATTCTTGGATACATCACCCATGAGCGCATTGGATATATTGCGGATAAGGTCCATAACCTTGGTCTTGGTATGCTGGTCCACGTTCCCGCAACCTAGGGTGAGATGATAGGTTATAGCTCCCATCAACGGAATTAGACACGCTCCGAGTTTAACTATTTTTCGGTAGTGTCGCCTTTTCACTCGACAACCCTCCTCACTGCCTACGACAACCTTAAATAAGAGGGAATGTCGCCACAAAGTCGGATGGGTTCCAAGCAGAAGCTCGCCAAGCTCATGGCGGGAGAGATAGTGCTCTCTGACCAACCGGGCTCCACTATCAGGAAGTGGAGGGAGCAGTTCAAGATCTCACAGAAGGAGCTGGCAGAGAACCTCGAGGTCACATCTTCGGTGATTAGCGACTATGAGGGTGGACGTAGGAAGTCTCCCGGCATCAACGTTGTCCGCCGGATCGTAGACACGATGCTCGCCGTGGACGAGGACCGTGGTGGTCCTATGATCACGAAGTTCGGTTCGCTACTCACAGGAGAGAGCTGGGGCGAGATCGTGCACGATATCCGGGAGTTGATGACGCCGATCAATGCCATGGACTTCTGTGACAAGCTCAAAGCGGATGTCATCGCTTGCGAGGAGCTCATCGACCGGGAGCTCTACGGATACACCGTGGTGGATAGCCTCAAAGCCATCCTTGAGTTCTCACCCTTGGAGCTCGCCCGTATCTATGGTTCCACCACTCAGCGGGCGGTCGTGTTCTCCCGCGTCTCCACGGGGCGCTCCCCTATGGTGGCCATAAGGGTGACGAACCTCAAACCGAGCATCGTTGTGATCCACGGAACGGACATCGAGGATCCGGTGGCGGTAAAACTGGCTGAGGTCGAGCGAATACCGTTGGCGATATCTCGACTGGGGAGCCTAGACGAGATACTCCAGACCCTTCGGACAATAGAGTAGGACCGAGTCCCCTTCACCTATTCTTCGTTATAGGTGATGAAGATACGCAGTGTACCGGTCGTACCGATATAATTGTAGCTGATGGCTATGATGTTCTCTCGGCCTATGCTGTTGAGGAACTTCTCTGCTTCAGCTAGTGACTTCTCGTTAGCACCAGGGAGTATGCTCCCGCCGAATCCTTTAATCTTGATCATTGTACCACCTTCTAGTTAGTGCTCTCAAGGCGAGTCGTACGTCAGAAAGACCCGGAGGGTCCCTGACGTCCCGATATAGCAGTAATTCACATCGATGATATTGGCCCGCTTGACCGAATTGAGGAATGCCTCCGATTCCCTGAGCGTCTTCTCGTTGGAGCCTGGTAGCAAGCTGCCGCCGAAGGTCTTGATGCGAATCATCACGGGCACCTATAATCCTTATAAGGGGGGAAAACAATTTATAGCTTAGTCAGGCGCCGGGGACCTGACTCTGGCGCTCTTACACGGTGTCGGTCGCGAAGGCGGTTATTTTGCTAAAGGTCGTGAAGTTCGGAGGCACGAGTGTTGCTTCGGGTGAGAAGATTGCTCGTGCGGCGAAGTCAATCGTACAGGACTACGAGCGCGGGAGCCGTATCGTGGTCGTGGTATCGGCCATGGGTGATTCCACCAACCGTCTTCTGGCCATTGCGAAGGAGGCCTGTGGGGGCACCCCCGCACCTGAGGATCTTGACGAGATCCTGGCCATGGGCGAACGTATCTCGATACGTATGTTCGCGGCCGCCCTTCACTCTCTGGGTGCAAAACCCGTAGTAGTGGACCCTCAGACCTCGCTCTGGCCCGTTATCACCGACTCAACCCCCGGGAGTGCAAAGCCCGACCTGGCCAAGTCAGCGGTCCGTGCACGGGAGACCATGCTGCCGTTGCTTGAGGAAGGGAAGATCCCTGTCGTGGCCGGATTCATAGGTATCGACGGAGCGAACCGCATTACCACTATCGGCCGTGGGGGTGGGGACACAAGCGCGTCCCTTATGGGGAACGTGCTCCATGCCGACGAGGTCGTTATCGTGACCGATGTGGACGGGATACTCTCCGCCGATCCCCGCGTGGTCCCTGATGCGCAGATCCTGAACTGTATAACTGTCCAGGAACTGTGGGACCTGGCAGTGAACGGGGCACGCGTCATGCACCACCTTTCCCTAAGGTACAAGCGGGAGGGGACTGTCATCAGGGTAGTGAACAACGAGAAGGGAGATATCATGATAAAGGGTACAAAGATAACCGGTGAGCTTGAAAGTGTAGGTGTCCTTGTGGGGCTGGATTCGGAACCGAAAGCAGCAGTGACCGTTGTAGGCGACCGCATGGACCAGCGCCGTGGCCTCCTATACATGTTCTCCCAGCAGCTGTCAGAGGCGGACGTCACCATCTACTCGATCTCGGCATCTACCTACTCCATCACGTTCTATGTGGATGAGACCAAGGAGCGCGCAGCGGTGGCCTGCCTCCATGAACTCGTTGTTGAAGACGACCTGCTCAAAGCGGTCACATCCCGGGGCGGTATAGGGCTCATCACAGTGGCGGCTCAGGACCTTCAGGACAAAGCGTCAATGCTCTCTCGCATCGGCACCCTTCTCGAGGAGCAGGGGCGCCAGCTCATAGGGGTGAACACTTCGACAGCTGAGCTTACCCTCCTTGTTGAATGGGAACAGGCCGAGGAATGCCAAAAGGCCTTACAATCAGGTCTTATGTCCTAGGCGCTCTCTAAGCTTATATTAGGTGTAGGGCGTATAGAGGCACGCATGTCGCGCTATGTAGGGCCTTTGGTAATCGCCCTCATCCTCTCTGTCCTCGCCTTCGATGTACTCTCTATCCTCTCTCTGGAACCTCGTCTCCCTCAGCCTCGCGATAGACCGTTCTCGATCCTAGCCGTCCATGGGGACGTGAACGCAAAGGGAAGGATTGACACCTTCCGTGTCATATCATCATTCTCTGGGGACGGGGAACTTCCTGCCCTTTTCCAGACGCTGCAGCTCTACACCTATAATTTCACGATACGTCCATTGGTCATCGACAGGATCGGCTGGAGAAAGCTCAATGGTGTGAATGACACGATGTACAGGGACGGGGATGTTATTGAGCACGTTCTTCACGTCCCGGACGATCATGCATTGGATAGTGCGATGGTGCTGACGGTCTCCTTTGATCCCGATCCGCGAACGGGATTCTCCAGCATCAACGCCACGTATCGCCTCCCTCCATCCCTCGTGCATGGGACCACGATCGATCTCACTTCAGCACGTTTGCAGGACATAGTCTATCTGGAGCAGGACAACTTCGCCATCCACACCGAGGAACAGCGAAACACGACATCGATGATGCAGGTGGAGAGCACGGCGGTCCCTATCATGCTCATGTTCCTGCTCGTCCTACTTGTCCTGTCCATTAGACGGGACATGCTATGGTTCCGTTCCCTTGGAAGGTCCTGGTGGACCGCGATGGTCATCATCCTCTTTGCCGCCCTCGTTCTGCGTGTGTGGTACGGGGACCTGTTCCAGCGTACACATATGATCAATAATATGCGCAACGCATGGTTCGCTCAGTACTTATTGGGGGGATCGACGGTATTCTGGCCTTTCGGTTCAGGCCATCCCTATTTCTTGTCCCTCGTGTATGCCGCTTTCGGGACGGGTGTATCTTCTTGGGGAGCCGAAGGGACGGCCATGGCCGCGTCACTTACCGTATCGCTGGCCCACGTGCTCGCTCTCGGTCTCCTCGGTGCCGCGTTCTTCAGCCCGCGCGCAGGCCTGGCCGCAGCAGCCCTTCTTACTGCTCTTCCTCTCGATCTATTGTACGCCACGGCGGTCCGACGGGACGGGCTGGCTAGCCTCTTCATGACCGTCTCGTTGTTCCTCATGGTGCGTGGTTCACGGTCGAGCTCCCGCTCCCACCTGTACGCGGGTGCTGCGGCCATGGGGATGGCCTTGTTCACCATCAGACCTCTCCTCGTTACTCTGGTCCCATGGTTAGCTTTCCTCCTTCTAGCATGCGACCTTCCTCCCCGCAAGCTCAAGGCCCCGCTCGTCTTCCTTCTCCTGGCCGCGGCCCTACCCGCCCTAGCCCTCATGCTCGAGGCCATGGCCTTTGTTGACGAAACACCCGTTCTGGGAGGGATGATACTCACTCCGGAATACCTGACGGCCAATGCAGGATGGATGATATACTATCTGTTCGGGGGCGACCACCATGCGTCGCTCATCACCCTTCTGGCCATGGTGGGTGTGCTCTCCCTGAGACGTCGAGGTACAGGAGCAGCGGTATCAGTAGCTGCATTCCCAATTGTGCTGTCGCTCTTCTTCATAGTTCATCGTGTACCCATCGCTTACTGTAGCCAGCACCGCCATCTGATGTTCCTTTATCCGACTCTCCTTCTGATGTCGAGTGAGGGTATTGCCGAGTTGTGGGGGCGCTGTCGGGAGCGCTTCGGCGAGAAATCGTGGTTCCTGCTCCTTATCGTGGCCTGCTATGTGGCCATTGTCCACTGGATTCATCTAGCAGGTATCTTGGCACTCAGAAGGTGTATATGACAGCATACTTCTGGGCGTCCCTTTATAAAGAAAAAAGGTCCTGTGGGATGAATGGTCCGGTACGACCGGCACCTCATGGCCCTCCTCGTGGCGTGCGTGTTCCTGTTCGACGCACTCTCACTCCTCTCGTTGGAAGGACGCATGCCAACATCCCAGGGATCCCCTTTCACCATCTCGGGGGTCATGGACCTGGACGAGCACGGGCGGCCGACCGTGCTCCGGACCACGGTGACCTATTACGGCGAGGATACTCTCCCGGTCATCGACCAGGCTGTGCGACCTCTATACCTCAATGTCACCCGACAGCTACTGTTCTGGCGTAACTTTCATTGGCGACCAGCAGATGGCCGTATTGTATCAGATGTATCAGATATGGTGTTCACCCGTGGACGCGCCTTCGAGCTAATCCAAGAGATTGATCCCATAGTCGACCTGGGTCCGACATCTATTGTGGAGATAGGGCTGGTCCCCGATCCACGAACGGGGCTCGCCGGCGTCAACGCCACCTACCGGCTACCATCTTTTCTTGAGCCCGGTTCGACATTGGACCTTGAACCCTACCGCCTATCGGGACGGACGTACCTTGCACAGGATAACTTCTCTACTGACTTTCATGAACGGGCCCGACCCTCGGTCCTTCGACGGATCGAAGCTACAGCTATCCCTGTGCTCCTGACGCTTCTCATCTTCCTCTCAGTTCTTGCGGTCCGGCGTGACTCTGCTTGGTTCCGGGGCCTCGGACCGGACTGGTGGGTCCTCATGATCATTGTCCTCGTACTTGCTCTTGGGCTGCGCCTGGTATACGGTGCACGGTACCATGACGCTCTCCTGCTGAACAACGCTCGGAACGTCCGGTGGGCCGAGCTTCTGGCCGCGGGTGAACCGATCACTTGGGCAGTGGGCTCGGGCCATTCCTACGTGCTCGCATTGGCTTACGCTACCGTTGGAACGGAACTAGCTGCGTGGGGTGCTGAAGGGATCGGTATGGCCGTGTCTCTTGCCGTTTCGTTGCTTCACATCCTGGTCCTTGGTATGCTCGGGGCAGCTCTTCTTAGCCCTCGGGCCGGGCTCGTGGCCTCTTTTTTCCTTGCCACGCTCCCGCTCGACCTGCTCTATGGTATGGCCGTGCGTCGCGACGGCCTTGCCATGGTGTTCCTGACCATATCGCTCCTTTTCGCTGTGCGAGGGGGCCGCTTGCGTTCCCGAACCCACCTTTACGCTGCCGCTGCCGCACTAGGTATGACGTTGTTCACTATCAGGGCTATGCTCGTTCTTATACCGCTCTGGCTGGTGTTCCTACTTCTTTCCTGCGACCTGCGACCGCAAGAGCAGCGCGGGCCACTTGCATTCCTCTTCCTGGCCAGTGTCATCCCCGCCCTCCTTCTGATACTCGACGCCATGCTGTGGCTGGGAGAGACCCCCATCCTTGGTGGCATGGTCCTTACCCCCGACTATGTAGCCACCAACACGGCCTGGATGGTGTACTACTTGTTCGGTGGAGACCACCACGCCTCTCTCCTCACTCTCCTTGCCATGGTCGGTGTGCTATCCCTTCGCCGACGGAGCCCAGGCACTGCGATATCGCTCGTCGCCTTCCCGCTTGTCATATCCATATTCCTGGCGGTACACAGGGTCCCCATCGCCTACTGCACCTCCCACAGGCATCTATTGTTCATCTACCCGGTCCTCCTCCTACTGGCCGCTGAAGGTCTCGTTGAGGTCAGGGAACAATGGTGGGAGCGATACGGGAGCGAACCGTGGATTATCCTCGTTATTACAGCGCTCTACATATTAGGCGTGCATGCTGGCCATCTGGATGGTGTGCTCGCGCTCAGACGCTGTGCATAGGGTCCAGGTCTATTCGCCGATGACCTGACACACGAGACTTCGACGTCTGGAGCGGGTATCAAGTTCGACGAACACAGCTTGTTGCCATGTACCAAGAACGAGCTCACCCTTGCGGAATGGGATGGTGAGGCTTGGTCCAAGGAAGGCGGCCCTGACGTGGGAAGAGCCGTTGTCGTCCCCCCAGGTCATATGGTGTGCGTAATCCGCTTTTCGTGGGGCTATTACCTCGAGCGCCCGTGGGATATCCTTGAGGAGACCGGGTTCGTACTCGATGGTCGTGAGAGCACCGGTGGATCCGGGAACGAACACACATACTATACCATCGTCCAGTCCGGACGAGCGTACGATGTCGGCGACCTTGCCGCTGATATCGATTATGTGGACAGCCCCCTTGGTCTCGATAGAGAAGTCCTCGGCATGAACGGTCATATCCGGCCCGATGCGCGCGGGTGTTTAAATATCGATGGGCGTTCGAACCTATCCCATGGGCATGTAGTAGAGCTGCCCCTCCGCGTCGCGCATGAAGTAGGCGTCGAAGGTCCCGGCGTCGACCGCCGTGGCCTTCTGAACCTCCTCGCCCTCCATGTAGAACACGTTGAACGTCACGTTGTGCTGGAATGTGTGGAGCGCCTGTTGAAGGGATTGGGGTGTTATGGGCTGGTAGAGGGGATTGGGCAGTCGCTCGGGGGCGTTCTCCGCGATGTATGTCAGCATGGCCTTCGGGTCCCGCTCGGCCAGACCGTCATCAAGAACATAACGGTTCTGTCCCGTGAGCTCGTTCTCGTCCTTCTCGTACGTCCGTTCAAGCTCCTTCCATGAGAGGGAGCCGTCCATGCGCTGTCGTGCTATCCCGCCCAGCTCTTTTGCGAGCGTTCCTGCATCGCGGGCGATATCATCTAAGTGGTCGGGTATCTTGTCGATCCCGTACGCTTTATCGAAGCGGTTGAGCACGTGGAACGCGGCCTTTGCATAGGGGCAGGTAAAGCCTTCCTTCACAGTGGTCGTCCACTGCAGCAGGTCCCGGACGAGGAGCGAGCGAACGTTTTGACCAGCACCGTCACGTTCCGCGAGCTCAAGACCTTTTACCGTAGCGTAAGCTTCGCTCAGTCCGATATCCTCGTAGCTGCGCAGGAACTCGTTCGCCGTAGTGGCATCAAGACCCGCCACGAGGTCAGCATGACCGAGCTCGTGGTACCGGGTCGCGGCCTTGTACTCGTCCCGGCTCACGTCATCCCGGTGGAGGCCAGTAATCGCATTATTAACCTTCTGGACGAATTTTTCCGGCAGGTGGGTCGATTCGATTATGTCCCGTTCCTTGTAGTTGGTCATGCCTTGATCGATCAGAGAATCATCTTTGATGAGAACGGTCGTGCCGTCAGGGTGGCGTTCTGTGAGACCGGTCGTGCCCTGTCGTCCATCGCTCTCAGCCAGGGTCGCCACTTCGTAGACATCGATACCGCGGGCATCGTCGCGTTCGTGTTCGTTGATGTGGTACACGCCGAGCGAACTTCCACCGACGTCGAGAAGGGTGTCCCTTGAGCGGACAGAGAATGAACCCAGGTCATTATAGACCTCCTCCATGTGCTTCGCGAGAGTGTTAACGGCCTCCTTTGCCGACGAAGAAGATGCCACATCATTGAGATAATCCGGAGCGTTGTCCGGTAGTGCCGCCGCTGGTGTGTCCTCGAAGTATGAAGCGATGACGGAGCCAAGGAGCTCACGCAGCTCACCAACATCACTACTCAATAGTAGTAATAATACAATCTTGCTATTTAAATATTTCGGTTAAACTCTCCGGGTGAATACATTTAAGCATGTGGCACCGCCCGCATCCCGATGGTCTCCTTTCTCCCGGGAGGGCCCACGGCACTGCACGGGGGTGTCGCACTCCTCCTGATGACAGTACCGACCCTCCTTATCCTCTCGGCCATCTTCCGCGAGGTCTCAAGGACCCTGTTATGCACCGACTGTCGTCAATGTACTGCAGTATGTCCTGTAGTGGCTATCGCAAAAGAGATCGATAACAAGGAAGGGGAGGGCAGGGCCACATTCATAGGGCCTGCCGAGGTCATGCGCTCGCTCCGTGCTGGACATGACGCGCGGATAATGGCTGGAGGGCTCCATATTTGTTCTACATGTCGTAACTGCGTGGAACGATGCCCTCGAGGACTGGACGCTGAAGCAATGGTGCTCGCAGGTAGAGGTATCCGGTTCGGTAAGGATGGGGCGACCGATGGTCAGGTAAAACTACTCGAAAGGCTAGAAAAAGCAAGGAACGTCCTCGGCGAGATCAAGAGCCGACCCGATCCTGCATCGCAGGCCCGGTCCATCCTAAGGAGCGCACGACAGCTTGAGCGACACCTTGAAGAAAAAGAACAAGAGGTCTCGTCAGCGGACGGTCCGGAAACGACGCTCGACAAGGACAGGCCTGACGATACTAACGACGGGACCGCTGATACAGAGCCTGAACGTACGGTTGCCGAGAAAGAGACAGTGGAGCCGAAAAAGAACTCGAAGAGCGATCGTTCAAAGAAATCAGTGAAGAAGAAAGCCTCGAAAAGGTCTGCGAAGAAGGGCACTGGAGGACGGAAGCGTTCGACAAGGTCTTTGGAGGGATCGTAATGCAACGCCTGGTCTTCGACGGTTGTTTCTACGGGCTCCAGCTACTTGACACAAGATATGCGGTACGATACCTTCTGAAGAAGCTCGGGATTGAAGTGACCGAACCCCCCAGGGACATCTGTTGTGGGAGACCGTCATCGTTCATCGGCGATATGGCAGCAAAGGACAAGCTCATCAACATCTCCGTCAGTGGCTGGGGTCGATTGCAAGGTCCTGTGGACGAAGTACTGGTGTCATGCCCTGGTTGCGGGACCGCGCTCATGGATTCTGCGGACGTAGCACGAAGAGGTATCGAGGTCACCCATTTCATCGAACTACTTCCTGAGAAAATGGAGTTCCTCCGCAAGAGCGGGCTCGGAGAGGTGAACGCTCGAGTTACCGTTCATTATCCTTGCCATCTCAACCGGGGGATGGGTGTGGACAATGCGGTCATGAGGGATGTCCTTGACGCTATTCGTGGCCTTGAGGTTATCGAAATGGAGGAGGCCGAGTCCTGTTGCGGCGGCTCTGGAGGCCTCCGGGCGAGTGATCCTGAAGTGGCCACATCCTTACGCTCCAGCAAGATACGTAATGCCCTGGCGACCAAGGCCGACCTAATCGTGACCGCCTGCCCCCGATGCGAGATTTCCCTGAGCGAAGCTCTCGCGGAAGTGGTGGCTGACGAAGATACCGATCCTGCCCTGCGCAAAGCAGCTGCGAACATGAAGGTCGTATCATTGGCCTTCTTGGTGGCATTCGGTATGGACGACTTCACAAAGAACCTCGAACGTGTGGTCAACGAGGCCAAGGAGCGCCGTGCTGCCCGGAAAGCGGCCGAGGAGGGGATGATATGATCGTCGGATACCTTGCGCTCGCTCTGTTCCTCGCGACCATCGTTCTCTCATTGAAGGGGATCATCCCTCAGAACCATATACCCATTCATACGGCGTTGCTCGGTGTGACGCTCCTTATTGTGCTCATCTCCGTAGTAGGTGCTCGTCAGGGACTGGCGCGCACCATCACTCCTGCGGACCTATTAGCTTCCATCCAGCTCCATCCCATCACAGCTCTGATAGCCGGATTCCTGGTAGTTGGTGGCCTGGAAGTTTCCGGTGCCTTCGAGGCACTGGTGGATGCCCTTGACCGGCTCGCCTCGTTCAAGATCGGTGGGATGGAAGTATTCGGCCTTCCAGGAGTGGTGGTCCTGCTCGTCAATTCGCCCGCCATAATCGCCCTCCCCTGTGGCCGAATACTTGGTGCCGCGCTGCTCCCGGCCGCACTCTTCCTCGGTCGGGCAGTCGCAGAACGTCAGGGTGACGATCGCTTAGTAGCGGTCGTTGTGTTCGCTTTCACGGTCAATGCCGCCGCATCATGTGCACCTTCAATCTTAGGGGGCCTAGGAATGATTGGTGAGGGCATGACCGGTCAGCCTGTCGGTGCTTTCTCGGACCCTCTACGCGCGGGAATAATGGCGGGGACCGCTTTTACTGCAGTGGTCCTCGGGCGGCTTGCGCCCCTGAAGGCAGGAGGGCGATAAGGTAATGGATCTCTCTATTCCTTTAATCGGAGCGGTTGTCTGGATTGCTGTGGCCCTGGTGATCATCCGTTCCCGCATCGACGATAAGCACCTCAGGACAGGGTACATCTGCCTGTTGGTGTTCGCAACGACGCTCGCGTACGCCCAGGTGGCACCTCCTCCGATCCCTATTCAGACCGTTCTGGTGGCACTAGCATTGTTCATGCTGGTGGTATCGGAGGCGACGCTTGCTGACCTCTTGGCAGGGATAATGCTCCATCCCATCATGGCCATGACCGGTGGCTTCATGGCCGCGGGTGCACTGGGATTCGCAGGAGGATATGATGCGATGGTCGAGGTCCTCGAGAGGCTTGCGATGACAACACCTCTGGGACTGGTCGGGACGGCCGTTCTGTTAGCGAACATACCTGCGCTCATTCCATTGCCCTGTGGCCGCATCACTGCGGCGGCCTTCCTGCCGGGCGTCGTGAGGTTCGGGAACGAAGTCCTCACGCCCGGTATCGCTGCCACAGGGGCTGCAGATCATGCTCCGTTCGCGACCCACGTGCTCGTGGCCGCTTTCATCGTCAACGCCGCCGCGTCCTGTGCCCCCTCACGCCTCGGCGGGATCGCTGCCGTGGGCGAGGGTGAGCTTGGGCTCGAACCAGGTGCCAGCACCAGGGCCCAGCAGGCGGGCATCCTGTTGATGACGGCTGTGACCGCCCTCATAATGCTACTGATATCCAACGGAACCCTTTCGGGGTGATTTTGCTATGAACACGAGACTCTTGCTGACGATGGTCGGGATCGGCGCCCTCTGTGGTGCAATGTTCAACTATGCCCTGGGCTATACGTTCTACAAGCCCGGAGGTATCATGGGCGGCCTTGTGACCGGGCTGCTGATGTTCCTGTTCTAGGTGCTTCAAAAATGGAACCTGTCATTATCGCGGTGCTGCTGGCGGCGAGCGCGGGAGTGGCAGGTTTCGTTGGACGTCGAGCCCGACGGACCGTTACCATGCCCGTTGATGAGGTCAGGCGGAACGTCATGGCCTCTCTTGCTCTCGCGGTCCTCCTTGGCAGCAATGCGGTGAAGGCATTGCGCACACGTCATATGTGGGCGCTCACCTGCTACGAGTGCCAGGCCTGCCGGCCAGTCTGCCCTCGGGGGCTCGATCCCTCGCGGTTCGTTGTCGCAGCGCGCACGAACAATCCTGACCTACCAGGTCAAGTGGACGGAAAGCATGCCATGCCTGTGCGGGAGGCGGCCCGTCTATGCGTAAGGTGCGGGCTCTGTGAGCAGGCATGCCCTCTCGGGCTCCCCATCATGAGCGCCATCGATGATCTGAAGAACGATGGGAGGTTTGTGTGAAATGGCCGACCGACGCGACTTCCTGCGGTCCGCTCTCGGGTACGGGGCTGCGCTGGCGGCGGCGCTCTCCCTGGCGCCACCCACGGGCAATGGTACAGATGTACGTCCGCCCGGCGCCGTGGAGCCTCGCCAGTTAACTCTCCTCTGTCTCAGGTGTGGCCAGTGCGCCCAGGTCTGTCCGACCAAGGCTATTGAGCTCGTGTCTGCCGGTCCGATAGAAGAGGTCGGACTACCGCGCGTTACGGGCCAACCGGGTCCGTGCACGTTCTGTTATGAGTGCAATGAGGTCTGTCCGACCCAGGTGCTCGACCTCGGGACCGTGACCGGACTTCAGCAGAGCGGTAGACAACCGAAGCTGGGCACCGCGTTTCTCGCCCATCCCGAGCGGTGTATCAAATGTGACCGATGCGACGAGGCCTGTCCCTACACGGTCGTTGAGAACGACCTTACCGGGAAAGGTGAGCAGGTAATGCGCTACCGCAAGCTCCTTGAGCCCATCTCGGAAGGCGCGTTGGAACGTGAGACCGCCCGCCTTGAGGACTTCTGCAGGGGATGTGGCCATTGCGTGAACGTTTGTCCGACAGATGTGCTCGTTCTGAAGCCCAGTGATCGTAAGGTGGTGCGCTCATGACCGTCCAAACGTACCGTCGGCCGATCCAGGCGATATTCCTCCTCATCGCCGTATTAATTCTCGGTGGGATCGCACGGTACTGTCCGTTCATCGGTGTACAGCAGGTAGCGGGCGCTATAGGTTCAGGTCTTTTCGACGAGGCCTTTGATGCTGGTACTATCCGCGGCTTCTCCCGCCTCACATTACTAGTTGGTGGATTCACGCTCTTCGTGATCGTCTTCGGACGTGTGTGGTGTGGATGGGTTTGTCCGTTCGGCACCATCATGAGCGCCGCGAACGCGCTCAAGCTCCCCGTCAGGGAGCGCAGTCCTCCACGCATCCTACAGGGCTATTCCTTCAAGTACGAGCTCTTGGCAGTCTTCATAGGGGCGGCCATGGTCTTTGGATATCCTGTGTTCTGCCAGGTGTGCCCGTACGGTGCCCTGTACCGGACCGCGGGTCCTCAGACCTTCGACCTTGCCATGATCCCCGGTCTGACCATCACCTTCATATCTGCGCTCTTCGTGATAATCTATCATCGACGGTTCTGGTGCAAATCGATCTGTCCGCTCGGGGGGCTGGCCGCTATCTTGGACAAGGTGAGCGCGTTCCGCGTATTGGTTGATGAGGATACATGCATCGAGTGCATGGTCTGCCAGCGCGAGTGTCCCATGGACATCCTCGTCATTGAGGACTCTATCCGTCGCGGTCATCGGACAGTACCCACGGGAGAGTGTATCCGCTGCGGACGGTGCATCGATGTGTGTCCCAAGGATGCCCTGTCCTTCAGCTTCAAGTACGGGTGATGTCATGGTCCACCTGCGTGAGCACATATTACTGGTGATACTGGTGGTCGGGCTAGTTGCCCTTGTGGTCATGGGTTCCACCCGGTTCACCCCATCATCTACCGCATCGGTGAACGCCCGTATCCTGGACCGGCCCAGTCCTGCGGGAGAGGGGATCTATCGCACAACGCTCGAACTCTCTTGGGAAGGAAGCCCGGTCGACAGGCGATGTGCGATACTTGTGCTGGCGTTCGACCACAACGGCCAGGATGACGCATGGCACGTGTCGGTCCCGAAGGATATCGCTCCCTCCCTCTATGGGCAGAATATTTGGGCGGACATCTCGCCTGATAAATCCGAAGGAAGGACGGTCGTCAGCGCTGACCTTCTGTTCGAGAGCATTGGGGCGGGTGAGGTGATCGAGGCGCTCCTCTTGTGCGATGGTGAGGTCATCGCACGGGACGATGTCCTTGTCTAGTCCTTGGTCCGTCGGACAACGAAGCCCTCCATCACAAGGACGTCCACTCCACGCCTGACCAGCACCGAGAGCGCATCCCGGGGTGTGCACACGATCGGTTCACCATGGATGTTGAAGGACGTATTGAGCACGACGGGGATACCTGTGTGGGACTCAAGCTCGGTGAGCACCCTGTGGTAGGCGGGCTGTAGGTCCCGCCGCACTGTCTGAGGCCGGGTCGTGCCATCGACATGGACGACGGCCGGGATCTCACCACGTTTCTCAGCACGCACATCATAGGCCTCGATCATGAACGGCGCCTCCCGCCCTTCCACCAGATACTCTTCTGCCCGCGCCAGGGGGAGGCTGGGACAGAACGGTTGGTACCATTCCCTGCCCTTGAGGAGGAGGTTGATACGGTCCTTGGTGGATGCGTTAGCGGGATCGGCGAGCACGGAACGGTTGCCGAGGGCGCGAGGGCCGAACTCCATTCGTCCCTCGAACCAACCGACAATAGCACCTCCCGCAGCAAGGTCCGCAGCTGTACCCGCCATATCGTCAGTTGCATCCCAAGTGATTCCCTGTGTCCCTCGGAGGGCCGTCAGCACATCGTCCTCGGTATAGGATGGGCCGAGGGATGCGCTCTCGAGGCGATGGGATGTGGGTCTTTGTCCCTCCTCGCGACACAGATGATGCCAAGCATACAGCGCAGCACCCAAACAAGTGCCTGCATCGCTTGCGGCAGGTTGGATGAACAGGTCCTCGACACAATCCAGTCGACGTATGTTCATGTTGGCCAGCACATTGAGGAACACCCCTCCCGCGGTGGCGACCTTTGCCTCTCCCGTGCGCTCGACCGCTTGGGACGCCAGCGACGTTAGCACCTTCTCCAGCCTACGCTGGAGTGCCTTGGACACAGCAGGCCGTGTCGTGTTCTCAAAGAGCCCTCTTCGGACCGCGGCGTACGCGGGGGCGTCGATGAATGTTCCTTTGTGCTTCCCAAGGGGAGGTTTCTCAACTGCGCGTGCGTCGTACCAGGACCGGAATGCTTTGAGTGCCCTTTCCGCAAATCTTGCCGTGTCGGGGGCGCCGGACGAGTTACCACCCGTCCACAGAGTGCGACAGAGCGGTGAGAACTCAACGAGGTCCCGCACCTCACCTTCATCCATATCCAGCATCTCCGCAATGCTCGTTGTCGTCCGCGTCCCATCGCACAGGGAGTACACAGCGTGGTCACGCTCGATGAGCCTGAGCGACAGGCCACCGCTCATGGAAGCCGAGAACACACCTTGGCGCTTGTGCAGTTCGACGCTGGGCAGGAGGCAGGCCCAAACATCCTCGTCCTTCATACCAACAAGAGGTGCGGCAAGCTGGACGACCTCATCAACATGTGCCGAGGGGGAGCGACGGAGCACGTACCATAGTGCCCGGAACTCCTCGTCCTTGAGCGGTTCTACAGACAATGGATTGCCGGACGGAGGTCGTAACAGATACCCTTCCGTCGTGCGCTCCGGCCTCCACCGGGGGGAGGGTCGGACCACTTCCGAACCATGGAGTGTAGTGCGCAGGTCCCTGGGAGGGACGGGTGAAATATCAAGGAGCCCAAATAGGGCTTCGGCCGTTGGTTGCAGCTCTGCCTCTTTTGGAAGGGGCATGAGAGCCTCATATAGTTGTTCGATCCCATCCGGGACCTCGCCCGGGAACGAACTCATGGCGGTGACCTTGCCCTCATCGTGCCATATGGACAGCCCGAGGAGGAGGGTAGTCAAACCGTACACGAGCCCGACGGAAGAGCGTAGGGGGGAGGGTGCTACTAGCTCTAGGGAGCCGTCAGCCCATCGGCCAACGGCGGCCGAGCGATCATCCCCATACCCATCCACAGCCAAAGCAGTGCATCCATCGAATCCCGAGCACAGGGCCGCTGAAGCCAAGTGTGCCGTCTCATGGTCGACAGCGGCCACCTCGACCGGTTTGGAACGCTCGCCCGCAAAGAAAGTCCGGATCCGGTCCACTTCCTCCTGATTGCGAAGACGAACGTTCGTGGTGAACAGTGATGCTAGCTGAGCCCGGGACCTGCGGTGCGGAGGTTCGATGGGTCGTGCCCCCTCACCCCCATATGCGACGAGGTCGATATCATCGGGAGTGAGCCCTGCCAGGCGCAGTACCTCGAAGATGGAGTTCTTGGGGAAGTGGCCGGTGTGCTTGTCCCTATTGAGCCGCTCCTCCTCCACTGCGGCCAACACATGACCATCGCGGACGATGCATGCCGATCTGTCATGGGCTTTGAAGGACACCCCGAGGATGTTCACGGTGCTGGCCGTGTGCGTCAAGGTTTAAAGGGATTGGGGTGAGGTCTCCGAAGCTGGCTATTTCCCTTTAGAGCGGAACAGCCTGTCGAGGTTGCCCGCGAGCACCAGACGGCGAGCTCGACCACGGGGTACGGCGGCCAGCACCTTTGCGAGTTCGATCCGAGCATCCAAGTACGGATGGTCCGAGCCATAGAGCACTCTTCGCGGTGATGCCCGCACGGCTTCTGCGATCAACCTGACGCTCGCACCCGATGTGTCGACGTACACGTTCCGCTTCTTGAGCAGGGGCAGACAAGCTCTTGAGAGATGACAGAGGATGAGCGGAGTTGGACCGCCAGCAAGCTTGGTCAAATACTTGGGCGATGCGAATCCCGCTCCCGTATGGAACGCCAGCGCAAGGCCTAGGTCTTGGACACGCTCGAAGACGTCCGCAAGCTCCGGGTGGTCTGGACGGAAGCACTCGACGACCGGGTGGAGCTTGATACCAACGAGCCCGAGTTGTCCTGCCTCCTCCACATGCGCAACAGCGTCAGGGTGGCGGGGGTCCACCCTGCCGAACGGGATGAGGTCATCGCGTTCACGGGCGGCACGCGCGAGCTCGCGGTTACGCTCTGGGTAGGTGTGTGTGGACGGATTGGGGAACACGAGAGTCCGTTCCGTCCCCAAGGGGGAAAGGGCGTCGTCCATGTCGACAAGTTGACCGGATGGATCAAGCTCGGGTATCCACGGGTCCGAAGGACCTAGATGGACATGCGCATCGCACACCCTGCCTGCAAGGGGTGCCAGGGCGGCAGCGAGCTCGTCCATGCTACTCTTCGTCCACGAACCTTGCGATATCCGTCTGGACCGACTTGGCGTCGTAGCGCTCCTTGAAGATACGCCAGATGTCCTCGTGCACTACCATCTCGTCACGATTGCCGTCCACGATGACCATGTGATGGCGGCGCGCGAGCTCGTGGTACTTCTCCCGGACTCCCGTGAGGAACTCCACGTTCTCGAACTTCTCGCCTTCGTAGTGGAGGACCTGTTCCTTCCGCTGCATGGTTATCTCAGGAGATACGTCGATAAGGATGGTGAGGTCGGGCATGAGCGCGAACTCGTGCATACTACGGATAAGCGACTCCTTCACACCCTTCATGGTCTGGTAGGCGATGGACGAGAACAGATAGCGCTCGCACAGGACCACCTTGTTCTCCTTCAGGGCTGGGAGGATGAGCTTGTCCACGTGCTCGGCACGGTCCGCCGCGAAGAGGAAGCAGTCGGTAAGAGGGTGGATGTCACCCATCTTAAGGACGATCTTCAGGAAGTATCCAGTGAGGGTCTGTGTGGGCTCGCGGGTCGCGAGAATCTCGAAACCCTCCTTGCGCATACGTCGTTCCATGAGCCAGAGCTGAGTGCCCTTTCCAGACCCATCGATACCCTCGAGCACGCAGAAGAACGGCTTGCCCATGGCGGGGGGGGATGGGCAAAGAAATAAAAACCCGCCGTCAGGGCTTGTGGTCGCCTTCTGCGAACGATTTAAAAATCTTGGGACGGTAGCCGCACACGATGGAGGCCTTTTACGTTCAGCAGTTCGCCGCTACCCGCAAGCATCTCGAGACCAGTACCCGCATCATTCCCACGATGGTCGTCGGGTGCGAGTCCACGAGGGACGTGTGGATCAACTTCTCCAGCCTTGACGAGATCAAACGGTTCTCGGAAAGGTATGAGGGTAAGCTCAAACCGTACCTCGACCTTGCTCATATGTGGATTTCCAAGGGCAAGGGAGATGAGCGTGTCATTGACGGCAACTCACAAGAGGCGGATGAGCTTATTAGAGCGCTCCGTGACAAGGGAGTTAACATCAAGAACTCACTTGGCGGTAACGGTGCTCTGGAGTCCTCAGCCCTCAAGGCACTCGGGGCCAACGTCGTCTTCCTGGGGAACATATTCCCCAAGGTTCTCAAGCGGCTCCCCAATCGCACGAAGAAATATTTCGAGTCCGTCGACTTCGATTTCGCAATAACTTTTGACGAGCTCGATCCCAAGTCGCTCATCATCCAGGCCGGTGGCACTGACCGCTTCATCCTCTGTGACGGGGAGGGGCGACGCTGGGAACACCTTCGCGACTACGTTGACAGCATCCCCAACATAGTTGATGAGGTCAGCGAGACATATGGGACCATCGACTCGGTAAACCTCGTGGGTTGGCATGTCGTGTTTGCGACTGACAAGAACGGCCTTGACAAGGTATCAAACCTAGTTGACAAGGTGCGCGGGAACGCGCAGTTCCTCTTCACCGACACGGGAGCGCTAACCAAGACATCCAACATGGACCGCAAGTTCCTCTTCGAGAAGGTCTACGACAAGTTCGACGTGCTCTCAGTGAACGAGATTGAGCTCGAGCAGCTCCACGAAGCCCTCTTCCCTCGAAAAGGTGACCAAGTGACCCAAATGGCAGATATACTCGGTGCTGCCAAGAACCTGAAGGCCATCTGGCTCCACACGAGGACACACCATGTCTGTGTGAAAAAGAAGGAATTCCTCACCCAGGATACCATCATCAAGGCGCAGAACTTCGCTGCCGTGGCCGGTGTGCTCAGGGTAGAGACCGGTCGGTATCCTCGAATGGACGAGATGATCGATCGCTTTGACACGCTCAACTTCTCCGAGGAGGGTATCACCGCCGCCGAGAAGATAGTGGAGCAGTACGGCACGGAAGAGAAGGATGGCACTTTCACCGTCGGTGGCATGGAAGGGAGCATAGTACCCGGTCTGGAATGTCTGGACTTTGAGTCCGAGGTGGGTGCTGGCGACGCTTCGTCCTCTGCGTTCACCTATATGCTCTCGGTGCTGGGACGGAAAAGTGGAGCTTGATAAGGCGTGGGACACTGGTGTTAAAGTAGCCGGTGCCCTGCTCGTTATCCTCACTCTGTACCTATTCTCGCCCTTCATCGGGGACATAGTGTTCGCACTTCTGCTCGCCTATGTAGCGCTTCCACTGCGGCGTTCTATCAAGGGGCACGTGGGCCACCGTGACTTGATGGCCTTCATCACGACAACCCTGATAATACTCGGTATCGTGCTCCCCGCCCTGCTTGGATTGCGCTTCATGCAGGGCAAGATCGTTGTGGGTGTACGGTACCTTGTGAACCAGGACATCCTCTCCAGCGAACATCCGCTGGTAATGCTCCTCTTCCAGGAATGGGAGCAGTTCCAGGAGATGACCACCCTCCTCAATGCCGTGTTCGACGAACCCTATATCGGTCCCGTTCTCGACCAGTTCGCTCTCCTTGTAGCCACGCTACCGGAGCGCGTCATCCATCTCTTCATGTTCCTCGTCTTCCTCTTCTACTTCATCCGTGACGGTCCGGAGCTTCACGACAAGGTCCTCGATTTCCTACCAAAGAAGCAACGGAAGCGTGTGGAGGAATACCTCCATGTGGCCGACATAGCGATATACGCCACCATCTTCGGACGGTTCATCACGGGGATCGTCTGTGCGTTCACCTCCGCTTCGGGGCTCTTTATACTAGGTATCCCCAACGCCACTCTGTTGGGGGTGGCAGCAGGCATTATCTTCATCATACCTCAGATCGGGGTGTGGATCCTCTACATACCCCTTTCGGCATACTGGGCATCTCTCGGTATGCCGGGACGAGGTGCGCTCATCCTCGTTCTAGGTATCGCGATCGGCCTGTTGGACAATGTGGTCTACTCGCTGATAGTGGGTGACCGGATGAGTCGCCATGGTGTGCATCCGGTGTTTACGCTTGTAGGTCTGTTGGGAGGTCTT
Source organism: Candidatus Undinarchaeota archaeon (assembly GCA_964519305.1). GTDB lineage: Archaea > SpSt-1190 > SpSt-1190 > JASMDC01 > JASMDC01 > JASMDC01. Next base: position 68,177 of record CAZFHY010000004.1, on the reverse strand, counting down.
CTGGTATGGGGATTCAAGGGGCTTGTGCTCGGACCAATCGTCGTGGCCTTATCAATCAGCTTTATCCGGACGATGATCGTCCCTGTCCCCGTGGTCCGCAAGTAGCGAACTCACGGCCTCTTTATGCCCTTCATTGATAGCGTAGGCGACCATCCCTCGTCCGGGCATTCCGTAGACGACAATGGAACCGAGGGGCGCCAGCATCGTGACGGGGATGGCGGCGAGGTCCTCCTCTCCGGATACGACTACCCGTGCCGGTGGTTCACGAAGACCCTCGGACACAGCGTCCCACAATGCCTGCGTGACCACGCCAGCTGGATTCTCACATTTCAGTTCCCTGGATCCATAGTCCAAGGCCTGTCTATGTTCCTCGTTAATTGGGCGGCGGCGCTCCAGTAAATCGATGATCGCTAGGTCTGGTACGATGCCAAGTGATAGAAGGGTGAAGGTAACGCGATCACCAATGGTCACGACCGGACCTTGACGCTCATCGAGCCATACTACGAATGAGCTGTTATCCTCGAACAACTTACCATGGACCATGCGGAGCACATCGAGGTCATCCTCTCGTAGCTCGTACACGACCATGCTGGGGTTGGCTCGACGGGAAAGGTATAAGAACCTTCCCGGAAGGGGGCGCGGGGACCTTCTGGGGAGCGTAGAAATCGGGTGCGAAAACCTGCGTAATATTCATTAAGTATAAAAGGAAAACTTAACTAAGCACAACTTACGCTTACTAATCTTGAAAAACAAGTCCGTTATGGGTTGCCCTCACTTTCCTCGTGAGCGTCCTCAAGGGCATCCACGATCGCCTTGGCGGGATTGCGCTCCTTCTCCATTTCTTCCTTTTCCAGGTTCTCGATCTCTTCCTGCTCCTGGTCCAATAACTCCTCTGCACGCTTAATATCCCGCTCCACATCCTCAAGAAGACCCATTGGACACATAGTGCCGTCCATCCCTTAAGAACCTTATCCCCAGAAGCGCTTCGTGCGGAAGAATGTCCTCTCAGCTTCCATGATATCACGCAGGAGCTCGTTCTCGCTTTCATGAGGGCGTCCGAGGACGCGGGCCGCAGTGCGTGGACCGATTCCCTTCCCGGCAAGGACCAGTAAAGCTCGTGGTCCGTATGAGATGAAAAGGTCCGCTGATAGCCTGAGGGACCGCACGCGGCGTCCATCTTTAGCACCCAGTTTCTCACCGCGGGCGTCCCGCTTGAGGAGTGCACTATCGTCAGGTCCTACGGTGGCGAGCAGACGAGCACCGCAGTTCCCGCATTCCAGGTCTTCTGGTACGGTCTTCACCATGAGCGAAGTCTCCCACGCGTTGCAATGCATACAGAATAGATAGATGCGAGTGGAGAGAAGGCGTTCGCGGAAGATACGCATGATCTCGGCATCAGGGCGTTCGGGGGATACCACCGTCCTCTTGGGGTGCTCGATGATCGACCGTGCAAGGGGTGAACAACCGCTAGCATGACCGACTGATAGGGTTCCCTCGGCGATCATTCCGACCACCTCATTGGTATGCGGGATGTCGAGCTTCTCGGTGAACACCTCGTTGCGTGTCTCACGGGCGAGGAGCGTGCCAGAATAGGCATCTATTATGCGTTTGAAGCTAATATGGGCATGGTCGGCGTCCTTCTTGATGGCGCCGAAGCGTCGGGCAACGTGCAGGAAGCGCCAGCGATAGAGAGCGCTGTCCTCCACGATACGTGTAAGGTCACTCATGAGATGCTCTGTTCCGAGGTTGAGTATCAATCGCTCCACAAGTTCAGTGTCGGGGGCCCCGGGGAACTCCAGCAGGATGCGGTACGGGTCCGAGCGCATGGTCACGGCGCTGCCATGGTGCAGGGTTATGTAGGAGGATAGCAGGAGACCGAGGGTGGTGTTCACTCGCGAACCGAAGCAGGCATGGACCACAACAGCTGAACCTACTCGCTCGATAACGATGGACTTCTGGTCCGCTTTGAACGGAGTATCCCGGACCGATTTGAGCACGGCCTTTGCACCCGCATTGTCAAGAGGATACTCGCTTGTGAGGATGCTCAGCGCATCCTTATCATGAGCTGCTGCCAGCCTGCCGCGCAGCGTCCCGACCTCCCGGGCGACATCCCATTCCACCGGGATGAGCTCACCCTCCCATCGGGGGATGGTCCCAACAGAGCGTCCCACGCGTTCGACGAAGAGCGCTTCCTCATCCATCCCGACTATCCGCCATGGTCGACCCTTGCATATGAACACCGAACCGGGTTCCACGTTCTGGACCACGAAGCGCTCGTCGAGTACCCCGATGCGCTCTTGTCCATCCACAGTGACCACCGAGTAGCTGCGCTGGTCAGGGATCATTGAGAGATTGTTATAGAAGTAGGTGGACCCCTTGCGTCGTGCACCGATGGTCTCACCATCCCGCCATAGGATGCCCAGGTCACAGAGCAGGTCAACGAGCTCGATGAAGTCGTCGCGGGAGAGGTCATTGAAGGGCGCGGCCGATGAGATCGTGCGCAATGCGTCCCGGGCGTCCACGGTCCTATCCTCCTTGGCAAGCCCGACTACTTGATTCGCAACAACGTCCAGGGGAATCCGGAAGACCTGGATAGGTTCGAGTTCACCGGCCATGGTCCTACGCGCGACCACCGCGGCCTCAATGCAGTCGTCCGCGTCCATGGCGAGCACTAGCCCCCGGGAGACAACATCCGCCCTATGGCCAGCACGGCCCACGCGCTGCACAAGCCTGGTGGCCTGGCGTGGTGAAGTGTATTGGATGACCCGGTCCACTGAACCGACATCGATGCCAAGCTCCATTGAGCTCGTGCAAACGAGGTTCGTGATTTCACCCGCCTTGAACGCACGTTCCGCTTCGATACGGGCGGCCTTGGACAGGGATGAGTGATGGACATCTGTACCCGATGACTCGTCCCAGATAGCGAACCGGGAAGATAGCACCTCGGCTTGCTGGCGTGTGTTCACGAACGTTAGCACCGAGCGCTCTTGTCGGACGTTCCCCTCGATCGTACGCACTGCTGATGCCAGCTGGGGAGCGACCATAAGGTGTTCCGCAAGCTCCTCGTCCCCTTCGATTACCGTGGGCATGGCGACCTCGATCTCGAGCCGCTTCTCGGTCTCGGCATGCACGACCTCGACAGGGCTCCCCGAACCCCTTAGGAACGCGGCCACCTCTTCCGGTGTCCCTACCGTGGCCGAAAGCCCTACACGTTGGATAGGGCTGCCGGCGAGCCTGCACAATCGCTCGAGTGCCACGGAGAGCTGACTGCCGCGCTTGTCAACTGCAAGCTCATGGACCTCGTCAACGATGACCATGCGCAGGTTCGCAAGGTGGGTGCGCAGCCGCTTTCCCAGGAGCATGGCCTGGACCGTCTCCGGTGTAGTGATGAGCATATCGGGGGGCTTTAGCGCCTGGCGCCGGCGTGCCGCGGGCGTCGTGTCCCCATGACGGACCTCCACGCTGAATCCCAGCTCTTCACCCCACCACTTCATCCTCTCCATGATGTCCCTGTTGAGGGCGCGGAGGGGTGTGATGTACAGCACGAGGTTACCTGTGTGACCTTCATTCCGCCATTGGAGCATCCTGTGGAACGCGGGAAGGACGGCTGCTTCTGTCTTTCCTGATCCGGTGGGCGAGATGAGGAGCACGTTGGTCCCGGAGAAGATCCTGGGGATAGCCTCAGCTTGTGCAGGCGTTGGCGCGGCGATCCCCTTACAGTCTAGCAGATGGCGGACCGGGTCCGCGAGCAGGGAGAAGGGGTTGGGCGAGGCCTCAGCCAATGTAGGTCACATCTGCCTCGGGCTTTTTCCCGGGCCGCTTGATGTTGACTGACGGGAGATTGATGGGTGGAGGGAGCTTGAGCATGCTCGAAAGCATTACGGTCTGGACAGTGCAGTTCTGGAGAATGGAGTTCGCGACGGTCTGAACACTCGCATCAGGCAAACGCTTGGTGCTCTCGAAATGCTCGGTATCCGCTTCTTTGCCTTCGAACAGCATGGTCCCCTTCATCCGGATATATCCGATGCTCGGGGAGTACTGCACATCGAATCCGAAATGGATCGTATAAGTGTTGGACGAGCCTTCCTGCGTAATTTCCTGAAAGTTGACGTTGATACTCACTTCTTTTGGTGCCCGGCTCTCGAACCGCTTGGCTTCGACGAAGTCGAGGGTGCCCGTCATCATGGCTGGGGAGAACGGCCCGGGGGTTTTTATCTCTTTCTGATGCGTGGGGGGATCGCTCGCTCTCACATCGATCTAGAACACACGCTTGCTCAGGAGTCTCGCATATCCCTTTGCCGAAGCATACCAGTTCAGCTTGCTCAGACCGTGGATCCTCATTGTGAAGGTGATGGGGACCTCAGTGATCGTACGCTCTTGCTCGATTGCTAGCATGAGTATCTCCGGGTAGAACTCGAAATCCTTGGACCGGGTGCAGGGGAATATCTCATCGAGCACCGAACGTCTATAGAGGCGATACCCTGAGGTCATGTCGGTCACAGCGTTCCTGCCAAGCGTTACGTTCAGGGCCTTTGTCGTCAGGTCGCTGACAATACGCTTGAACGGGGGCATATCCACGATCACACCTCCGAGCGCTCGGCGTGAACCTACGACTATGTCAGGATCATTTGCCCTCACCGCACGTACGAACCTCTCCAGCTCCTCGGGTCGATGGTTGAGGTCCGCGTCCATTGTCAGGACATAGTCTGCCCGCGGGTCCACTTCGGCGAATCCCGTCCTGAACGCTCTTCCCACGCCTAAGGGTGAAGGGTGTGCGATGTACCGCAGTTCGGGGATGTCGTTCTTCATCCTCTCGATGAGCTCCGTGGACCCATCATTCCCCTGGATAACGTAGATTATCTCGTGATCGACATCGAGCTCTCTGAGTGCTTTTACTAGTCGTGGTGTAAGCACCTCAAGGTTCTCACACTCGTCATATGCTGGGATGACCGTGGAGATGAACATAGTCGATCCTGCCTTTTGTTGGTGCCCTTATATTCAAACGATGCTTCGTCGGCCCCTATATCATCATCTCTCTATCGAAATATAAAGGTGCTCTCTACGTGGTACGCCCTCCCCTCTCTGCTGAGTGGGCTCACGTCTAGCGTTCTCCCTGGACCACAGCATGACGTGGACGTTGTGTCACCGGGAGGGGGTCCTGTAACTCTCTTTTTCTAACGTCGCCGGATCGTTAATAATCCGGCTCCTGTCCTGCGTTTTTGCCTCATAATCATGAATCCGTTCCTATCCGATTACGTTCAGACCGGGATCGCTCCCTTCTGGCCTGTACTGTCCTCATCCGGGCCGTCATCTTATCTGATCTGGGCTATATCCCTTGTTTTTCCGCACCTTGGACTCGGTTTCAGACAGTTATTGCGGCATATGTCTAGTATTTTTGATAATAATCTTAATATTTACGGTTTTTCGTATTTTCTGACGATTCGTACCTTGGAAGTTGTAAACTAACCCTCATTCTCATGTCTCTTTAGGCCGTAAATAACCGTATAAATCAGTGTAAAAGCTTATAATTACGCATTTTCGCCCTAATTATGGCGTTTTCAGCGCAATAACGGGGTTTTACCGGGTAGTAGTGGTGTAATCCTCATTTTCAGGCGGGTTCGAAGAAATTTGCTATTGTTGCATAGTGAATTATGATTAGTAATTGTTAGTTATCAGTGCATATTGGTAAATAAATAAACAATATGGTACAGAATAACCTGCTGCAGGCCTGCTGCTGGTGCTGCTGCTGCTGCTGATGTGCTGCTGCTGCTAGCGAACAGCAGCATCACCAGCACGTCAGAGTTAAATGCGCGTTAAAACCCTGCAAGTAGGTCGACAAGCGAGATTCTGGAAGGAAAGGTAGAAATCGTCGATAATGCACCGTTTCCAGGTGGAACGGGACGGAAATCGTGGTTATTGGAGGCTCAAATGAGGGGGACGTGCTGCCCTACTTACGCTTGCGCTTCTTGGGCTTCTCCTCTTCCTTGATCTCGAGCTCCTCGGTCTCTTCTTCTTCTTCAGCGATAGAGTAGAAGACCTCCCTGCCCCGCTGGACTTTTGTGACGAGACCGCGCTGATATAGCTCGGAGAGCTTTGCAGAGGTCGTACCGCGCTTAACGCCAAGAATGCGGGCGAGATCGTTGGCAGTTACGTTCTTGAGGTTCCTGATGGCCTCAAGATACTTCATATCGGTCTCAGAAACGAGTCCGAATACTATATCCTTCGCATTCTCTAGTTCACTCTTTAAACAGGAACCATCTTCCGACTTTTTCTCCATTTCGAGAAGAATCTCCCTGAGAGCGTCCAGCTCACCCGTATTTTGGAGTATTGTATCGTGCTGCAGGTGCAGGGAGACGTGCTGCTGCTGGAGCTTGTACTGTTGCTGCTGGAGCAGTTCATTGTGGCCGCGTAGATCCTCCAGCACGGCTTTGTACTCAACGAGAAGGTCAATAACGCGATCGATGCCCAGGAGACTCTTGAACACTTTTTTCACCTCGATACCCCGACGGATACCTCGATTTGAGGCGATGATCCGCCTAAGGGGTGGTAATGGAGACAAGGTCGCTGATCGTTTATAATACTGTGGTCCGAAATAGAAAGCGATAACTTATGATTGAAAGCGATAACACAAGGGACGACCTGAACTGAACGTGCTGCGGGTGCTGGGGGCTTGACCAGCAGGTCAGATGGGTCCGGATCATTAGAAACAGCGATACCTTATGGTCGTTGTTCTTACCTGATATCGCGTGGTCGGGGGCCTGAAAAAAAGCGATAAGTTATAGTCTACAGCGATTTCTTTTTGAGCGTACATACGCGATGCGCTTCTGCTAATGGAAGCGGGAGGCGTGAGCCTGTGAACAGCGGGAGGGTCAATTCCAGTGAACGTTTCAGGTCCATCAGGTGCCCTGGTGCAACGAAGACGGGGCGCGATCCCTTGCGCGAGGCAACGGCATTCCCTACGATACCACTCTTGTAGTGAATGGGCCATGGGCCGCATTCTCCTTCACTGGAAAAACGGCCACAGAGGAGCCTGCGGGTAACTCCGATGGTGGGTATGTCCTCCGTCACACCCACGTGGGATGCCAGCCCGACGCCCTGGAAATGGTTGATCCCGCAGCCATTGACGAGCAGGACATCAGGTCGCATATCGAGCTCACGTAGACTGGCGGAGATCCCTGGCGCCTCTCTATATGAGAGCAGCCCGGGGATATAGGGGAAAGAGATGGGTACCGTGGCAGTCACTGTTTCCACTGTTTCCATGCTATTGGGGTCCACTACTACTATAGCTGAGATCATCGATCCCTCGGTGAAGGCCTGGTCAACACCACCGATTCGCTGCACTGGCCGCCCGTCCCAAGAGAGTGAGACCTTATGCGATATTCGTTCCTGGTCCTTGAGCAGGTCTGCCACAGAGAACGCGGGTTCCGATAGACCGTTCCGCTCCGTTCCAGCGTTATTGAGTACCAGATGGCCCAAGTAGGCACAGTAGAACGCACGACGAGAAGCATCGTTCTCGGGCGCCAGTCGAACGCCGAGGTCTGATGGGCGATCTACACCTAGCCGCGCCTGTACTTGGTTTGGATCACATACGATTACACGTGACCTGCTGGTTGATTCCAGCAGCACGTCGGAAAGGTCCTGCTCACAGCATACGATGGTGGCACCCTCGTGCATGTATGCGGCTACTTCATCTCTTCGGGACATGCCTGACCGATATGATTTGCATCCTGTGAACCGGTACCAGGCGATCTTGCCATCAGCACTTGGGGCCAGACCCAGGCTCGTTAGCACCGCGCACCGCCTCCCGTGCCTTAATGAATCCCAATCCAAGACCGTCGATGGCCTCGAGCACAGCACCTCGAACGGGGCTCGTTAGTCCTTTCCAGTCTATGATGGCCAGTTCCGTGGGGCCGTTACGCTCCTTTGCGATCTGCACCATGCGGGCAAGGTTGATATTATCTGTAACGTATTTCGGCATGATGTGGCCGACCGCGTATTGGGTTGAGAGCATGATCTCTGTGAAACGAGGGGGATAATGGCCGCCCCCGAAACCGACACAGGGGACCCAACTATCAGGGTATTTCAACGCCACGGTGTCGAGGATCGCCCGTGCGGTCACGTCGGCCGCTGACGGATCTGACCATTGCTCGGGGCCGCTACCAATCTCCACGAAGACAACGGGTGAATCCATGGCCGTGGGGCCGTGGTGGGTTACCTCGAGACTGACCTCGTATTCGATGCCTGTCGCATCACGCCTCGCTTTCAATGTCTGGAGCGCAGCCTTGATGAGGCGCGGTTCGGCGACCGAGAGCTGTTCGGGACTCCCGCCGTAGAGGGCTTCGGGTGTCCAGTTCCCGGGGGAGTGTGTGGTGAGGGATGGTGTGCCGGATTTTGCTTTATGCTTGGATGCGAAGATCCAGCTGTCGACTTTGAAGTGCTCGTCCAGATGGTCGGCATTCAGGAGCTCGCGCTCAGTTCTGACGAGGATGAATCCCTCTCCTCTATGGACGGGATTCCCTTCGAAAGTGCCTGTCCGCTCCAGGTCCACAACTTCAAGGATGCGGTCGTGGATGTTCGTCCCCGCAGTATCGTGGACAGAGGAGACGATACCGATCATTGTCGCAGCACCTTCATCAACGTATAAGTAGGTTTCGAATGGTCCTCGGACGAGCGGATAGTGGGTGACGGGATTTTCACGTCACACTATAGTGTGTGGGGCGGATTCATACCTAAAAACGAGGGTTGTATGGTGAGATGGGGGGTGCGCGGCCACCATTTATAAAGTGACGGGGGAAGTCCGACAGAACCTCCTTGGACCTATGTGGGAAAATCAATGTTTCGATGGGTGGCCCGAGGGACGACGGGGTGGCTCCGGCGTATATAAACAGCGAGGGGCATTTATAAAGGCCGGAAAATCGAACGGATGGTATGATTTCATCCAAAGAACCTAGGGTCCACATGTAAGAATCATGTAATCGTCCATTCCGATGTAGGGGGCATATTCTTAATGATTATCGCCTCAAAATCGGACAGTTCCCGGACACCCGACCTGATGGGTGTCAAGGTGTATGTTGATGGGGCGAATGGAAACGCGTGATTTCTGGAGATGGCTGGTCCTCATCGTAATCATGGGTTCGGCCCTCCGTCTTCCCTGGTTGGGTTCTGTTCCAAGGGGGATGTATATCGATGAATACTCTAATGGGTACGATGCATACTCGATACTCCTGACCGGTATGGACCAGCACGGGGTGCGGTACCCTCTGTTCTTTCGAGCGCTGGACGATTACCGGACACCGCTCCACATCTACATGTCAGTGCCGGTGACCATGCTCTTCGGATTCGGTGAGATGCAGACCCGGTTACCTTACGCGCTCTTCGGTATCATCGCGATCGTGGCTGCAGGATGTATGGGGCAGACTCTCTTCGGCTCCCGCGAGGGTCTCTTCGCAGCTGCTCTCACAGCACTATCGCCGTGGGATGTGCAGTTCGGGCGCATGGCTCTTACCCATCCGATCCCGCTAACGGCGCTCATACCTATGGGGGTGTGTCTGTTGGTTTCGGGGGTGCGGGGTCGCCCACGAAGGCTCGTGGCGGGGTTCGGGGTCATGGGCATTTCGCTCTACTCCTACCCTACTGCTGGTCTCTTCGTCCCTCTCCTTCTTCTGGGATTTGGGATTATCGCCCGCCAAATGCTCCTTCGGGACAGGCGTCATCTGGGGATCGGTATCGCTGTGCTCGTGGTCCTTGCGCTCCCGATATATTCTCCCGGGATGTTTTCACGGACAACAACGCGGTTCTCTCAGGTGAGCATCCATAAGACAGATGCACCTGCATTGATGGCCGAACGACTCGAGGGGACGTTCGGTGCGTGGGCCCGCCCGCTCGGGCTTCCTCTGGCGATCGCTTCAAACTATGTTTCTTCCTTCTCTCCGTGGTTCCTGTTCTTGAACGGGGACCCGAACTTATGGCACTCGCCTCGCGGTATAGGTCAGCTCCACATAGTGGAGGCGGTCTTTATACTTGCCGGACTGGTCTCGCTGATAACTGAACGTCGCCGACGGGACCGTCTTCTCCTGCTCTGGATCCTCATCGGCCCATTACCTGCAGCGTTCACACAATGGGGGGGTCATCATGCTGGGCGGTTACTCGTGTTGCTACCCGCTCTTCATCTGACCGCTGCACGCGGGATCACCTCACTTCTTACCAAGATAGATGGGAGGCGGTATCCGCTCTTCATGCCGGTGATCCTGTTGGTATCACTTATCAGTATGGTCGTGTTCCTGGACGCGTATTTCGTCCGCTATCCCGAAGACGTGCTCGCACAATATCGGTATAGGGTGGGCCACAGCAGAGCTCTCCGCATCGCGGGGGATGTTGTGGCTCCTGCGGGGAAAGTCCATGTGGCACCTTTCACGATGATAGGATCGAATATCGTCCAAGCCTATGAGTACGACATTGCTCCGCATCTCGAGGCCCCTCCGTACCATATTGTCACATCGCCGAACGTATGCACCTTCCTCGAAGCGTCCTCGGATGAGCTTGCGCGTGATGTATTCATAATCGCTCCCATGGAGCCGTTCCTTGATCCGGGATTGCCATTTCAACTCCCTCCCGGCTGCGAACCTCTGGCGCATGGGCTCGTCGAGGTCGGACAAGTCCGGTATTCGAATGGCGTGCCCAGTCACTTTATCTATAAGGCGACCGGCCTAGGTGACTGAACGAAACGTGCTTCGCTTGACGGTAGATTCATTAATGTTTGGCGCACATGCCGTGTCGTATGCATGAGCTCGTGAGGGAGGGTGCCCGCAAGGTGGTCCACCTGTCGACCCTCTCTATCCCGGTAGTGTACCTCATGTACGGTCGTGAGACTACTCTCGCCTTCTTGGTCTACTGTATTGTTGGATTCCTCATGGCCGAGTTCGTGCGCATCGAGCTGCGTGTCCGCATCCCCTTCTTCCACACAATTGCGCGGGAGCGGGAAGCGGAACATGTGGGTGCGGAGCTGTTCTTCCTCCTGGGTGCGTTGGTGGCCGTGGCCACCTATACCAAGGCCGTCGCCTGTGCGGTAATCCTCATGACGAGCCTGGGTGACATGGTGGCTTCTCTGGTGGGGAAGGCTGTTCGCGGACCTCGCCTTTACAAAGATAAGACCGTCGCGGGGACCGGTGCTGAACTGGTGATGGATATCGTGGCAGTGATCCTTGTTGGACAATATGTCCCTGCAATTGCACTTCCTGCTGCTGTCGTTTTTGCCATGGCGATCGCAGCGACCGTGGTCGAGACCCTGGTTGAGCGCATAGATGATAATCTCGCGATCCCTGTGATCGCGGGCTTCATCGGGAACCTGATGCTCGGGGTGCCCTTGGGTTAAGATTGGACGACTCTCTGGGTCCGCTGTATCTGGTGCCGTGAAATGCAAATTAACGGAATAAATTTGCGTAAATATTACTAATAAAGACAATCCGGCTGAAATACACAGTAATTATGGAGAAGAATACTCATGAAACATAAAGGAACGTAATAGAACTAGTATACGACCTAAGGACGAAGCATCTAAAACCGGAGTTTTATGTTCCATTATGTTCCAAGAAAGATATTTATAGGTACCACGACAGAGTAGTTATTAGCATGAAAGACAGTGACCGCACACGGGAACGGTTGATGAAGTTCCTTGGGAAGCGGCAGATTGAAGAACACACTGATGAGATTCTTAACATCGCTCAAGACATATCCACGAACAGTAACTATGCATATTATCTGCCCGCAGTCACATACGTGCTGATGAAGGACAAGTACGGGGTCGCGATATCAGCTTCCGAGCTCAAGAGCGAGGGGCTGGGCCAGGTGAAAGCGAAGTTCATCATTCGTGTCCGTGATAGACTCGGTATACGACGGAATGAGCCGAAAGTGAAGGACAAACAAGTGGTCTCGGCCATCGAGAGGATTTGTAGTAAGCTCGACATGGCGAACCAAGTTCGACGTTTTGCGATGAAGTTGCACGAGAACCTATCAAGAAGGGACGTCTATAACATCCATGAATTCTACTGCTACTCGGCCTCTCTAGTCTACGTGTCGGCGAAGTACAACGATGCACTGATGACCCAGGAGAGCATCATCAGACAATTGAACATCTCACCCCACTTTCTCCGGAAATACTCGCGTATCATCACGAGCGAAATGGGTAAGTTCAACCTCTAAGGAGCGACCATTCCTCTGAGTTGTACTTCTTAGAAAGTTCCTTGCAGTGGCTACGCTCGGCGCGTGTCGGATCACCGGGCGTAAGCTCCAGATCCATCGTATCCCCAAATGCACGGACCAAAGAGCGCCACACATCGAGAGCGGAGGCGGAGATGCCTTCAGCGTGCATTGTTGTTGCCCATGAGGGGAGCTCGAGCCCCTTTCGCACTATCGATTCATCCGGTTTTCGAAGAACCCGATAGAGCATTTCCAGGTCAGTGTCGACCATGAGATAGCCGTGGACAACTATTGCGTTCCTTCGACGGATCTGGGCAGCTCCTGCGATCTTGCGCTGTCCTACTATGAGGTCGCCGAACTCGTTCATGGTGGTATCAATGTTGAAATCCTCGAGAGCATAGATGATTGGAGCGCACAATTGCTCGAATCCTTGGGCCACTGAAATGGATAGTTGGTTCGAAAGGGGGATTGTGACGCAATAAGTGAGGTCCCACGCGCCATTGTGGAGCACAGAACCACCTCCAGAGGGTCTGCGAAGTACCGGGATGCCCAGATCAGTGCATGCGTCAAGGTCGATGTCAGATGATCCCTTGAACCTTCCCGCCGAGACCGTGGGTTGTGGGAATGACGCAAGCTTGAGCGTTGGTGGGGATGCGCCTGAACCTATCGAGTTGGCAAGCGCTTCATCCATTGCTAGCAGCTCACTAGGCGTATGATCATCCAATATCATTACACGTAAGGAGCTGATAGCCAGAATAACCACCTCAGTATATGAGGTCATCGCTGATGGCGAGGCGCTCTTCATCCTCGAAGAAGTTCCATGAAGATATCCCTCTTTCCTTGGCGAGCTTAAGCACGGCACGTTGCACGGGGACACAGTTCACGAGGGGTAGGAGTTCATCTGGTGTGGTCGGAAGGCGGACATCGCACTCAGGACCTGACCCGATCATGGTGGACGTGAATCCCCGTTGTCGCAGGGCAGCATGCAGCTTCGTGACCTTGTTGTCAGAAGCAGAGGGGAAGAGAACGATAGGCTTTGTTCTGTCCATGAGGAAGAGTTCCACATGGCAAAACTCCTCCGTGTGACAGGCAAGGGCGACATCTCCTGTCACTTCCGCGAGCTTTGCTGCGCTATAAAGGGCCGTTGCGCGGTTCTGGAGCGCACCGACCAGACAGCATGGGCCGGGAGCGAGGTCCGGTACCGTCGTATCCAGGGACGCGGTGACGAGATCGGGGGCCTTTTCACGGTCACGCTCCCGTAAGAAAGGCATCATGGCGGCGAGCATGCTCGTGAGATAGGAAGACATCCCTGGGAGCGGTCGGTCCGATGCGCGTCTTGGGAGTCGTGCCACCATGTCGGAGGCTTGTGCCAGGGGCGAGTCCGTGCGGGACGTGACAGCGACGACCCGAGCCCCTCGTTCACGTGCGAGAGCAGCCGCATGGAACGTCGTGCGGACCTTACCCGAGTTTGAGATCGCTACAAGGAGCACGCGTCCATTCTCCAATGGAGCGGGATTGCAGAGGATGTCGTGCGGCTCTACGGCCTGGCCACCCGCCACATGAGCTGCCGCTATGGCAGCATGGTATGAGTCACCGCATCCGGTGAAGAGGATACGGTCATAGCCTTCACCAGGATCCCACCCCGATAGGTCTAGAGTAGCGCTCAGTAGCTTGGGCTGCGCCAGGATATCAGATTCCAGAGCACTGAGCAGGTCGTCGGTCATCTACTCTTTCCCTTTGGGGTTTGTGTTCTCATAGAGACGGAGCTGTGAGGTGTTACGAACGATAGTATGCAGCTCATCGAGCATACGCTCCTGGCCCTGTTCGAAGATATACAGGTGCGAGGCGATTCCCAAGGTGATCGCGGCGAGCACCGTTATGTAGAACACCAGAGAGAGGGCGAAGGAGTTGACCTGAAGGCTCGCCTCCAAGCTTCCCGAATCGTCGGACATAGGTGCGATGAAACCTGATCCTATCACGAAGGACACTATAAGTATCGCTGAGATGGCGATACTGTACAACTTGGACATGAGTATCTTGTCGCCCATGGCGATCACGTCACGGGCGACGACATCTAAGCTTTATATCGCTTGCGCCAAAGAAGTTATTTCTTCTCCTTCTTCTCGACGGGGGCCTTGTGCATCTCGGCCATCTTGTCGAACTTGCAGAGTAACTTCTCTTCGGCCTGCTCAAGCTCATAGATCACGGCAGCGAGCCCGAGGGTCACAGCTGCGAGGATCGTGATGTAGAAGAGCAGGGCTGCGATGAACTCATTGGTCTGAAGGACCGCAATATACTGGAGCGGGTCGAAGCTCGTAATGGGTAGGATCAGCGCTCCGATGATCAGGACCACCAGGATTATACCGGCGACCGCTTGACAATAGAGCGTCGATGTCTTCGTATTCTCATCCATGGGTACTCACTTGGGGCCGGATAAGCCATCACGTTTTAAAAAACTACCACCGGCCGCAGAGAGACGTGGTATCTAGAGAGATCCATAGAAAGAGTAGGCATCGCCCACGACGCCAAACGCCGTGGGCGACGACCTGATGTTTTTTGTGCGTTCCCCGCAGGTAAACGCTTACTTCTTATCCTTCTTCTTCTCCGGCTTGGCCGGGGGAGTTGTCTTCTCCACGATCTCGTCGAGTTTGGACAGGATGCGATGCTGGGCATCGATGATCCTATCCTGTGTCAACTCGAACTCGTAAATCATAGACGCGAGCCCGAGCGTCACGGCGGCGAGGATCGTGATATAGAAGATCAGCCCCGTGATGAAGGCATTGGTCTCCAGAACAGCCAGGAATTCTGCCGGCTCGAACGCGCCCATGGGTACGTAAACGGACCCGATGAGGAACGCCAATAGGAGGATTCCGGAAATGGCCAGACTGTAGACCTTGGACATACGCATTCGGTCTTCCATGGATGCCACCTGTGTGAAAGAATAATTGTTGTTAATGGTTTAAAAAGCTACTTATCGAGCCCTTATATGGTTTTTTCATTAGGTGAGCACTCTATTCCACGGTGACGCTCTTGGCCAGGTTCCTGGGCTGGTCTACATCGCAGCCTCTGCGTACTGCGATATAATAGGATAGTAGCTGCAGAGGTATGACCGCGAGGATGGGGTAGAGGAGCGGGGATGTCGACGGCACGGGGATGATGGTGTCCACGCCCTCGGGAAGGTCATCCAATCCACCAGGGACCACCGCAATGACCTTACCTTCACGGGCCAGGACCTCCTGCATATTGCTCAGGACCTTACCTCGGAGGGGATCCCGCTCGAGGGGGACGACAACAACAACAGGCATCTCATCGGTGATCAATGCGATCGGGCCGTGCTTCATCTCACCAGCAGGGTATCCCTCGGCGTGGATATAGGATATCTCCTTGAGCTTCAGCGCCCCTTCAAGTGCGATAGGATAGTTGATACCACGTCCAAGGTAGAGGAAATCCTCAACACCCTCGTACCGGTGCGCGAGCATCGTGTAGATGTCCGTCCTCTCTAGCACGTCACTAATGCGGCGGGGGAGCTCTTCCAGCTCCCTGATGAGCGTGGCAAGCCTGTCCTGTGAGAGCGTACCCTTTGTACCGCCCAAGTACAGCGTGAGCAGATAGAGAGCGGCGATCTGGGACGTGAACGCCTTGGTGGAAGCGACCCCGATCTCTGGTCCCGCGTGGGTGTAGACCACTCCATGGGTCGACTTTCGCGTTGCCATGCTCCCGATGACGTTACAGATGGTGACGATCTTCCCACCCTCGTCGGCTGCAGCGTCCATCGCCGCGAGCGTGTCAGCAGTCTCTCCTGACTGGGTGATGGCGATGACCAGGGTACGATCGTCCACCACATGGTCACGATAGCGGAACTCCGAAGCGTAGTCGACCTCAACTGGGATTCGGACCAGGGACTCGATAAGGAACTTCCCGACAGTACCTGCATGCCAGGAGGTACCGCAGGCGAGGATGAGCACTCGCTCGATCCCCTTCGCTTCGTCCTCCGAGAGGGTGACGTCCTCAAGATACACGCCGGGAGGTTCGTGCTCCACGCGACCACCTATCGTGTCGATGACGGCCCTTGGTTGTTCGAAGATCTCTTTGAGCATGAAATGCTTGTACTCTCCCTTGGCGGCCATTAGAGGATCCCAGGAGACCGTCTTGATATCAGCGTCCACCGGTTCGCCCTGGAGGTCGGTCACCTCCACCTCATCGGCCGAGAGTACTACCATCTGTCGGTTGGCGAGGAAGATAAGGCGACGTGTATGCTCGAGGATGCCGATTGCATCAGAGGCAAGGAATACCTCGTTCTTACCGAGACCTACAACGATACCTCCTGCAGAACCATATCGCGCAGAGACGATGCGATCTGGCTCCTTGGAGGAGATGACAGCGATGGCATAGGCTCCCTCTACGTGCGCAAGAGCTGAGCGTACGGCCTCGTCCAGAGGATGGTCGGCGTGGTAGCGCTCGATGAGGTGGGCGATGATCTCGGTATCTGTCTCGGAATCGAAGGTATGCCCCTCGGCCACGAGCTCGTTGCGGAGGCTCATGTAATTCTCGATGATACCGTTGTGTACGACGACCAGACCTCCCGTGCAGTCCGTGTGGGGGTGGGCGTTGATCTCGGAAGGTTTGCCATGGGTGGCCCAGCGCGTGTGGCCGATGGCCACGGTACCAGGGAGGGGGCAGTCCTTGAGCTTCTCCTTCAGGTTCTCTAGCTTCCCCACGCTCCGACAAAGAGCCAGTCCGCGTTCACCGACGACGGCCACGCCCGCGGAGTCGTACCCTCGATAGGCGAGCTTGTCGAGCCCCCCCACCACCAGGGGCACGGCCTGACGTGGTCCGATGTAGCCGATGATGCCGCACATGGGAGATGTCATCGGTCGGGGATAGCTTAAAAAACTACTCTGCCGGAGCGGCATCCCGTTCGCAGGGGATCCGGTCACCAGCGATCCATTGTAGGATTCCGACCGTCAGGCCTGAGACGTGGATGAGCGGGAACGATAACGCGTGCAGTAATGACAGTACCGCGATTTGGGGTTCTGTATAACGTAAGGCGAACGCGAGAAATGGGAGGTTCCAGATGACGATGACGGGGCCTACGATAGCAAGGATCCGGGTAGGGATGACGCCTGTAACGCTGATGACAATCAAGAGCAGGAAGCACGTGAGCAGCACAACGTTCACAGGGTGGTAGAATGCATTGAAGGGCCGGAATGAGTTTCCCTGCTCAGAAAGATGGCGGAGGTACGCCTTTATCCAGCACCTGTCGATATGGTACCGGCTCCGCCAGAACTTCATAGGGGCCACTTCATCGATATTGCTAACGGGGAGATCCTTTGCGAGCACGATCCGTAATCCCCGGGAGAGAAGGGCCCATCCGAGCTCGATGTCCTCGACCGAGGCTCGATCGAAGCACTCGTCGAAACGGTTCGACTCGAACACCTCCCGCCGCATGGCCATGACCGATCCGACGAGCACGTTCGAGTCGACAGGATGGTTAGAGAACCAGTAGCAATAGAGTAGGTTGACGAAGGTGGCGAACCGGCTGTCGTACTCGGTCATGGGATCGTACGGACAGAACACTGCCCCGATGGACTGATCCTTCACGCGCTCGGCAAGGGCTGCGATGGTCCCTTGTTTGACCTGCATGTCGGTGTCCACGAACACCACAACATCGCCCGAGGACTCGATAGCGCCGTGGTTCCGTGCGGTCGCAGGTCCACTGTTACGATCCAGTCGTACGACACGTACTCCAAGGCCTTCGGCCAGATCGGCCGAGCCATCGGTCGAGCCGTCGTCCACGACGATAATCTCCAGTACGTCGTCGCCGATATCAGATCCGATCAGTGCCTTGAGGCAGGCACCGAGGGTGGCGGCCCCGTTGTAGACAGGGATGACGACGGAGATTGTGGACATGGGACCCTATTGCACTTCCCGCCAAACCATTTAAGCTTGCGCGTGTCCTCTTATGCTTAGTTGGTTATGGACATCCTGTGGTCACAGACGGTAGCACTCTCGCTAGGATGGGGTTTGGTATGCCTTGCCCTCGCCGGTGCACGCCACCGGCTGCGTCGGCTCCACTCCGATGTGTCCCTGAGCGCCTGGCGCACCGTGATCGTGTTCACCATCCTCGCTCTGGCGGTCCGTGTGCTCGCGCCCGCCATAGCTCCCCCCTGGATGGTGGGTTGGACGAACATGGAGCAGGGGCGCGGTATCCTTCTTGACCACAGGACCGGCTACTGCCTGGACGGGATGCCGGGCTCATGTCGCGAGAACTTCCCATTCTACACCGCCGGATATCCCTTCCTCATCGCGCTGTCCTTCTTCCTCTTTGGTATATCGGATCCAGCAGCACTTGCGGTCACCGTGGCAACGTCCGTGGCCTCTGTCCCCCTCGCGTTCCTGTTCGTACATGCTCTCCTCCGCCGCGAGGGACCTGCGGTGCTCGCTGCACTGCTCGTGGCGCTGATGCCCCTCAATGTTACATACTCACTCATGGTGCGCAACGAGGTCCCCTCGGTCGCAGTGGAGCTTCTGGCCCTCTGGGCGTGCCTGGCCTGGATGCGACGCGGGGATCGGTGGACCGCTCTCCTCTGGGCCGCGTCCACCGCCGTGTACGTTCAGATGCGCCCCGAGAACCCGGTCATCATCCTCGTCATGGCCGCCCTCGTTCTCGCCCGCCGCCGCCGCCCGCCTATTCCTGTGATGGCCTTGGTCGTGGGCCTCGCCCTCGTGATCCCCCACATCGCGGCCCTTCCATCACATCTCACAACCTATGAGTTGAGCGGGATGTGGTACCCCGATGGGCGCGGATTGGCACGCCACTTCTCTCCCAGCTTCATCACCGGGAACGCAGGCTACCTGGCCATCTGGATCAACGCCTGGTACATACCTCTCCTGATCCCTGCACTGGTGCTCTTGGCGCTGGTCGCTCCCCGTCATAGGGTGGCCCTGACCATAGGTCTATGGTTCACTGGCAGGCTGGCGATCTACCTCCTACATTCGTTCCCCTACGATCCGCGATACACCATCAACGTGACCGTACCCTTCGTGGTCCTCGCGGTATTAGGGGCCCGTCATCTCGCCCGCGGTCTCGATCCTGACCGACGGTGGCTCGTTCCCGGGATCTTGGTGCTCTCTCTCCTCGCCTACATCCCCTATGCCTACTCACCCGGATTCGGTCAGGAGGATATTGCCGACGGGTACCGGACAGCGCTCAGGACCATCCATATTGTCCTCATCCCCCTGGCAATGGCGGGCTTGGGATTCCTATCGAGCGACCGGTGGGTTCGGGCCCTTGCCATCGTCGTCCTCGTGTATGCTGCCGTGATGCTCCCCCGACCAGGTATCGCCGGAATCAGAACCGTGGGCGTCAACGCACAAGTCCGCGAGGCCATAGCGTTCGAGGGGGAGGTGGCCAGGCTCATGAGCGACCGCGTAGGTGAATGCACGGTGGTGACCGAGCGACCATTCGCGGTGACCTACCTTTGGAACGTGCCTGTGCTCTACCTGCAATGGGCGGAGAGAGTGAAGCCCCGAGTGATGGCGGGCGAGTGTATGTACTACTACGAGACGAGGGCGTGCACTGATGAGAAATGTCGGCTCATCCTTGAAGATCCGGACCTCACGCTCGAGCCCGTGCAGAGCGGTCTTGCGACCCCCCGGGGTGTAGCTCACTGGCTCGAGAAAGTGACGGTCTACCGGATCCGTCCCTCGGCGTAAGACTTAGGAGCAGGGCTCCCGTCCGGACACCCTGACGAAGCGTTCGCCCACCTTCTCGACACCGAGCGGCTCCAGTACGACCGGGTGGGTGTTCTTTCCTGTCTTCACCTCGAGGATGGTGGCATTAGCCTCCACCTTGTATCCCGGGATATGCTCTGCGTCGGCCGATGGGACGGCAAGCACGACGTAGCGACCAGGATTGATAGCAGATACCTCGTAGCGACCGTGCTCGTCGGTGGTGGCGTGTCGCACCTCACCCAGGTTGCGGTCCAGGGGGGCGAAGAAGAGCTCAACGAAGCGTGGCGGGTTCCCGTCAATGAAACCAAGAGGTAAAAGATCCCTTTCTTTCACTCGTTCAGAGCCCTCGCATAGCACGCGGTCCTGCTCGGACACAGTACCTTCGATGGAGGAGAACATCACAATCTCTACGTCCTTCGAGAACGAGCGCCCGATGTTCACTTTCTCGGACCATCGTGCCAGACCCGGTTCGTCAGGGGTGACCACAAGGTCATGGACCTTGCACTGTACCTGGTCCTTGGAGAATGATCCCCCATCGTACTGTTCGCAACAGGACCCGATGCAGACCAATCCCGAGCTCGATCCCTTGATCGAAAGGTCCACAGAGCACGAGCCCTGACATAGTCCTTCGACCTTTGCCGGCGCACCCACCTCGGCCTCCGGGAGCTCGGCCGTGGGCTCGTCCCCCTCGAGGAATATCCCTACCTGGAATCCGAAGGATAAAGGTCGCGACTCCTGGCTCACCACATGGGATGTGGGAGCGAGGTCCGTGACCGAGACCAGCACGGGGAAGGTGACGTTGTAGCGCACGAAATAGAACGATGAGCAGGTATTCTTCTCCACTGAGAACGGGAGTAGGGGCCGCGGGATATAACGCACCTCCTTGGTGCTCTCGTACTCCTCCCGCCCCTCGTTGGCGAGGAGGGTGAAGTTCACGTCGCGGTCGTTGAGCGCTGCGTTCCAGTGGATGTTCGCGGCCTTCTTGGCCCTGACGCGGCGGAGCTCGCGAGCAACAGCTAGCTTCGCGTTCTCGCGGAAGGGGTAGATGAGCTCGTTCCTATGCTTTGAGGGAGGATTGTCGCAATCGATGTTCTTGGCGGCCTCGCCACCGGGCGGTGTGGGGATGCGATAGTCCTGGATGAGCGAAGTGAGCAATGCCTTCTCCACCATCCGTATCCCCTTGTACTCCTCCACGTATACCTCGGCCTGGTCGCGGAGCGTCTTGAGGCGAAGGGGGAGCACGATCTGGAACTCCTCGTCGCTCGTTGCGTCGGACCCATCGGCCCCGACGGCCTTCACCGCGAGCGCCATGGTGACCTTGACATCATTATCGGTGAGGTCTGCGGTGGCGCGCGGCATCCCGATGTCCACACCGGGCTTGGAACGGTGGTTCTCCAGGGCGTTGAGCATACGTCGCTCTATGTCCCGGGCGAGCATCTCCTCCATGACCTCGACAGTAGGGATGTTGACCACGCGGCCCCGGTAGAACCAGTAGGGTACAGAGACATGGTTCAGCGCAGGAACGTTCCCTGGCGAGTAACCGCCATGTGTGGCCATGTCCCAGACCGCGTCGTACACCGACGTCCGAAGTCGGGCCTCCACAGCGGTATGAAGGTTCTCCATTGTCTCTTTTAGAGAGATCGCATCGGTCTCCTTGATAGCGATCCGGTGCTCGACCTCTCGTCCCTTGAGCATGGAGAACACAATGACGATTATTGCGATGGCCACGGCGACGAGCCCGATCATCGATATCTGGCCCCTTCCGGTGGTCAGTACACGACATCGCATCAGCACGACGCCTCCTGAGTGTTCTTCCAGTTACCTGGATTGCCCTGGACCTGGATGAACGTAGAGTCCTCGCTGTACTCATCGCCCGCCTCCACCCCGATGGTGACCCTGAGCCGGGAGCCTGGGGCCGGAGGGTCCGGGCAGAGACGTATGTCGGAGAGATGGATGCGGGTGCCGGCGGCAGTCGTGGTCACATAGGTGATGTCCGGAGATACATCATAGGAGCCTATGCTGACCTTGAAGCTTCCCTTGTCGAGCTGTACGGGCGACTCGAGCTGAAGGTATACGTCCATGTCGAATCCGAGCGTTGCCAGTAGCACGAAGAGAGGATTTTCGAGCGTTCCCGGTTCCACTTTGGTGACCTTCACCGCGAGCGGTGTCTGGTCGAGCACCATGAACCCCTCCCATGCGCTTCCCTTCCTACCAAGATAGTTCACTGATAGGGTGATGAAGTTACCCTTCGGCCTGGTGGCCGAGCGGAAGGTACCGACCACGTCCCACCAGCCTGTGAGCGGATCGTAAGCGGGAGTGACGGCCATCGCGTCGAGGTTGCCTATTGCCAGCTTGACGGCGTCCCGGGGCAGGAAGGTGATGTCGGTGCCCTTCTTGTCCGTGATGGTGGTCACGGTCTTGACCGAGGTGCCGAACTCGAGACGCTGCAGGCTGACCTTGTTCGGCGACGTGGTCTTGAACGAGATGTCCAGCTCAGCAAGTTCCTCGGGGAACCAGACCTCGAACGGTCTGCGGATGATATGGGTGTCCCCGCCGAACTCGACCAGAAGGAACGCGTCGGTGAGCCCCGGATCAAGTTCACCCCTGAAGCGCATGGAGATACGCCAGCCTTGAGCGGGGGAGATGTACTGGACCCGTTCGTCCGTGGATGCAAGCCCACCGAGCCTACCGCTCACTTTTACTTGGTTGGTCTTCGAGCCGTCGAGCATCTTCCCCTTGAAACGGAGGTGACCGGTCCAGGCAAGCTCGGTCCCGCGATCGATGGCATCACTGCGGGCGTGCTCGGTGGAAAGCCCATCTAGCTCGAACTCAAGAACGAGGGGCTGGCAGCCTCCGGGCGTGCATACGTCCCCGGTGATACAGGATGATACTGCATTCCTGTTCTCATCCAGACATACGCAATTACCGTTGCATATCTCGCTCACCTCGATGCAGGACAGGGTCTGGATACCCTGCTTCGCCAGGCACTGGCCCCGTTCATACACGATGATGAAGGGAGATCTGACCAGCTCAGGCTCACGACATCCGTCCGACGTGCACAGCGCGTTGAAAGCGCATACGTCGACGGCCTTCTCCTCTGAGAAACAGAGGCATAGGGGAGCTGCATGAGATGACGGGAGGCACGAAGCGCCCACGGGGATGCATGGCAGCTTATATCGTCCCACAGGGAACGAACCGCCAAGGCACAGGTCCGACATGGCCGTGGCGATGGCCGGACGCCATTCCTTGATCTCGATGCCGGTAGAAGCAACGGCCTTGAGCTTACCGCCCTTGTAGACCATGGTCTTGAGCACATAGTCCCCAGAGGGGACACCCTCATCGATAGGGAGTTGACAGGTCGTACAGCCCGGGACCTCTTGCTCGGAAACGCGAACGTGCTCGCTGTCAACGAGCTCGAGCTTGCACAGGTCACCGTCGGCCTCTGTATGGGCCGCGATGGTCTCGCCTGCCGTATAGCTGTCCTTATCGGTCTTGGTCGCCGCCGCGGTGTACCCCACACCGCGGAATTCCACCGAGAATGTTGAGGATCCCGTCTGGTCGTCCCCTTGGGCACGTACTTCGACGGTGTACGTACCGGGTGCCCAGGCCGTGGCCGTGCCGATGACCACGTCCTTGCACGATTCAACGTGCACGGCTTCGACCACGGCCCCTTGAGGGTCCCTGATCCTGATATCACAGGCCTCGAGCTCCTGGGCAGAGGAAGTACCGACCGTGAAGGCTGAACCGAGATATACGACCTGTCTGTCGGAGGATGCTGTGAAGGGGAGGGCGGACGCCTTGACCTTAACGGACCGTCGTGCAAGCTTGACCGTGCGACCGGTGATCGAGACGACATAAAGGTCATGGGTGCCCGCGGCAGTGTCACCGCTGGTCCCAATACCGAACCGCTCACATCCGAAAGAGAGTGTCTTGGCGAGGAGGGCGCCGTCCGGGCCCAGTAGCGCTGCGCCGCACAGACCCCCGCCAGGGGCCGGGATCGCGATGCGGTCACCAGCGGTGATGTCCGGGGCAGGGAAGCTCAGGTCGAGCTCGTCGCCCTGCCATGTGAGGGAGAACGTGATGTTGAAACGCATGTTGTCAACGTCGCGGAGCACGGTGCGATGTGTCGGGAGGCGAAGGTTCACGAGCCGTTCCTTGACATCATAGCCCCCCGTAATGGGGAACTGTCGTGGCACGTATGCAAGGTTCAGAGTGACGCGGGCGGACATACCATCCCGCTCGAACCCGTCGAGGAGCAGGATGGGTCGCTCGGTGATGGAGGTCACGACCCCTGACTCGGAGCCTGTCGCGGTGCGTTTCGCCGAGCAACTTGTTGCCTGCGGGAAGTGGGTCTCACAGATGGCCTCAAGATCGGTATCGGTCACCTTCGTGCTCACATAATCGGACGGGAGCGAGACCGATACGGTCGTCAGAGCTTCTGTGAGCGAGGATAAATCGGTATCCTCCACGACCTGGGTGACCTCGACGACATCGGCTGTAGCACAGACGAGAAGGAGCACAACCAGCGCTAGAGCTCTGCTTACCGCCACATCGCACAGGCCACTTCCAAAGGTTAAATTGGTTTCGGATGCCGCCGCTACTGTTCCAGACGCTCCAACGCCTCGTCCACCGAGCCGAATCCGTAGTGGATGTCGGGGAACCGGGCACGGAGAGCGGTGACGCTCAATGCAATATCCTTAGGCTTTCTACGAGCTAGGAGGACGTCCATGATGAGGTCGCACAGTTCCTCGATATCCCCCTCCTTGAAGCCGCGCTTAGTGACCTCCTGGAAACCAATGCGCAGTCCTGAGGGATCGAACACCGCCTTCGGATCGTCGTACGGGAGCATGTTCATATTGAGGATGATGTTGGCCTGTTCCATGGCCTCGGCCATGGCCTTCCCACCACCATACTTCTGCACGTCGACGGCGATCTGATGGGAGAGCGTGAAACCCTTGGCCTCCCCGAGCACCTTGATCCCGTTCTCGTAGAGGTACTCCCCTGCACGCTGTGCATTTCGCACCGTCTGGGCAGCGAATGCCTTGCCGAACTCGCGCATCTCCAATGCCGCGAGGGTGAGCGCGGGAAGTCGCCTGATATGGTGGTTTGAGACAGAGAGGGGGAAGACGCTGTGCTGGACCTTCCTGGCCGCCTTACGCATGCGCTCGTCATCAGGATCAACGTTGGCCGTGATGACCGCGCCCTGGGGGCCGGGGAATGTCTTGTGCGTGGAGGCTGTCATGAAGTCGGCGCCCTCTCTTAGCGGGTCCTGGAACTGGCCACCCGCTATGAGGCCGAGCACGTGTGCTGCATCGTACATAACGAACCCGCCGACCTCTCGGACCACGTCCGCAAGCTCCCGTACGGGGTGGGGGAACTGGAACAGGCTCCCTCCGAAGGTTACGATGCCCGGCTTGACCTTCCGGATGATCTTCGCCGATTCGTCGGGATCGATGTTCATCTCCTCGACGTTGAACGCGTGGTCCACTGTCTCCAGGCCGAGAACATGACCTGCGAGCCCGTGGCGGTCGTGACTGATGTGCGCGCCGTAGTTGACGGGCGCCACTACCATTCGCAGGTTGCCCGTTACACGGGACAGACCACGAAAGGCGCACATGTTCGCGATACATCCCGAGATAGGGCGGACATCGATGAAGCTGGCGCCCAGGACGTCCTTCATGGCCTGTGCGGCCAGGCGCTCGATCGGGCCTATGAACCGCTGACCCTGATAGAACCGCATGGTGGGGAACCCATCAAGGTCGTTCATTCCCTCAGCGTACCTGTGCCAGAGGTCATGGCTTTGGTCGTACATCTCGTGGACGGCCGGCGAGGGGCAGCCCTCACTGGCGATGAGATTGATCGTCTCCTCGCCCCGCCACTGTTCATGTCCTTCTACGACATCGACAAGCTCCCGTATCATTTGTTCTCACCAGATTATACCCCTTGGGCATTTACAGACCGTGCCACTGCGGCACTCATATAAAAATGTCTTGGGTGGGCGCGAGCCGTCACCTGTGCAGGGGGGAGAGCGCACATAGCAGTGCATCACCCGCCTCGAAACGGTCCACGGACGCCAGGGTATGGAAGTGCCCTTTCACGCTCACGATGATGACGTCGCCCTCCTCGACCCGTCCGAGGTGGTCGACGGGAACGGGCGCGCGGAGGTCCGATGTATCGGTCAGGTCAACGTGCCCCAGCTTGCGGAAGGCCTCATAGGGCTTCTTGCACGGGGCCAGATGGATAAAGGACGTATAGGCGTTGACCAGATCGAGGATTGTCGACATCCGGGCCTGACATTCGATGAGCTGGTTGATGTCCATGTCCAAGGGCGAATCACCCGTACCACGGTCCTTCTCTATCTGCGGTCGGTCGTCCTTCTCCAGCATGACGCTTGCCGACTGAGCCCTAGACCCATCGAAATAAAAAGGTTTCAGGGGCGGGTGCCCGCACCTCCCTGATGGCATATGCGTGTGAGCCGTCTCGACAGGAAAAGGTCACTTCAGCAGGGCCCGCACCCTTATGATCTCTTCCTTGATATCGTTGTCCAGACTGAGGAACAGTGTGTCGAAATAGTACTCGTGGAGGGACTGGGCGACCCTTTCGCTCCTGATGACGAACAGCATGTTCGCTCCGGATTCCGGATCGGCCCTGTGCCCGAAGTCCTTAGATAGGATCTCGTTCGTTGATGGGTCGGTGTACAAGAACGAGGCTATCTTGTCCGTGAGGTGGACCTCTGCAACGTGTCCGGCCACCTTGGTGCCGAACGCGACCTTGACGCGGGGCTTCAACAGGTCTATAGCATGTTCGAGGTTATCGAGATATCTTGCGATGTTCTCCGGACCGCCGAAGAGCTCCGGCTCCCGTGCCATACGGTCGATGTCGACGATGTAGTGGACGAACAGTTTCCTGTCCCTGAGCGTGTCGATGATGGCCCTGACATAGCTCGCGAAACCGGTCGTGCCGATCTCATCCCCTTCGAGGTACCTCCTCGAGAGGTCCGAGCAAAGGGCGGGGATCGTACAGATGGAGATGATCCTCGATCTACGTGAGGGTTTAGCGTCCCGGATCGCGGATGCTAGGAAGTCCCAGATCTGGTGCTCCTCCCTGATGGAGTACACGAACGATTTGGTGAAGGAGCTCTTCAGCTGATAGATGTCCTGGACCTGCTTCTCCACACCTTCCGCTTCCAGCTGGAGCGATTGGATCTCCTGGTGGAGGATGGGTGCGAGCGAGGAGGGGTTCGTGGCGAAGTACCGGGTAGGATGGTCGACCGTCTTTGAAGCGACCCCTTTCTCGACGAGCGAGTTCAGGACCGAGTAGACCTTCTTCGTCGAGAACGAGATGTCGTCCCGGGAGGAGAAGTCAAGGATCTCCTTGACGGTCAATGGGACCCCTTCTCTCAGTAGGACATAGTACATCAGGCACTCTTGGGAAGAGAAACCGAACTTCTGCAGATTACCCAGAGGGGCCGGATCGACTACCCTCGGACGGAGGCTGCCTTTCACAGAGGACGTGAGAGCATGTAACGATAAAAGGTTACTCCCGGTCACTCGATATAGAAGCCATTGCCAACCTGTTCGGCGGTCCCGGTCAGGTCCATGATCGTCAGGAGATGGCTGATGTAATCGAGCATCCTCCCGCCTCCCGGATTTCGAGTGGTGACACCGCTGACGGTGACATACCCTTCACTGAGGTCATCAGGAAGGATACCAAGACTGACCATGTCCCGGATGCCCCCCAGCATCGAGCGGAAGTACGGATTACCGCCTGTCTTACTGGAATAGTACCGGTTCGCCGTATAGCTGCCCCCTTCGCTCGCTCCGTCCATGGATGTGAAGGTCCTGGAGGAGTCGAACGCGCCTCCATAGGAGAACGCGTAGTTGACAGCATCATCAGAATCGCGGTCCCGTGATCCACTGTAATAAGAATCGAACTCGAGCGTATCGTCGAAAGGATCAAGTGATGAAGCAGATGGATCGAACGGGGATATGAACTGCACCATTCCTTGTTCCTCGCGTACCCTCAGCGTCCCCCTGGCGACAGCCAGGTTCGTAAGCTGACACCAAGACCGTCCGTCCCTGAACCGCCCTGATATACTGCCAGCCCTTTCGCTTGGACCAAAGAATCCTTTTTTCTGAATATAAATATTTCGCACCACTTCCCCCGGGGAAAAGGGGGTATCCTAATCTCATGATAAGTGTTGATTACTCGCCCAACGATTGACACGAACCCTTCTCTGTAAGAAATAATGAGGCCCCGGGTCACGTCCCGAGGCCCAATCACTCCTATGTCAATTTACGTGGGAGCCTACTCGATCACGTCCTGCAGGATCTCATGATCGGCCTCTGCCACGGTGTCGAGGATATCACCGAGCTCTCCTGGCATGACCTTCGACATCATGTCCATGTTGAATCCCGATACGTAGATACCGTCGGCCTTCTCGTACACGCCGATGGCGCACGGCATCAGGGTCGAGACCTGGCGCCGGTCCTCGTCCTCGAGCATCCTGTGCGCCATGGTCGGGTTGCAGAGGTTGACGAGCGTCGTCTCGTCCATGTCTGGGTAGTGCTTCGACAGCTTCTGCTTCATGTCCATGGTGTTGAGGACTTTCCACGTGCCGACCTCGTCCTTCTCATGGGCGTGGTTCGCATTGTATGCGTTCACACCCGCCTTGATCGCCTCAACCGTCTCCTCGACGGTGTCGTATCGGCTCCTCGACTCGGTTATCATCTGTTCCATGATGAGGCCCTTGGCGCCGTCCATCACGCTCTGGGCGTAATCCTCGACCTCACCCCAGAGGCCGGCAGTCATGTCGTACAGGGAACTGGACTGCTCGACATCCTCTTTCGGTGCCTTGGATCCGGGGATCTGCACTTCATACGCTGGCCTGTCCATGACCTCAACCATCTCGACCTGCTGGTAGGCGGGTTCGTTCTCAACGTATGTCGGGGGCAGGGCCGTACCAACGGCGGTCAGCATAGCCAGACCGACAGCTGTATATTTAGCCGCCTTGCAGAGCATACATCCGTCCTTTTCCATATACATGGTATCACCTGTGGTGTTCTTTCGATGTCCTCGCGCCGCAGGTGTAGACTGTATTTAAGGGCATACCGACGAGTGTGATTCTGCGCACCTAGGATGCACCATAACTATAGAAATACGACACGGATCCATACGACAATCTTGGGGGAAGGCTGTCTCAATGGATATGAAAAAAGGAAGCAAGCCCCGGACGAGATTCGAACTCGCGACCTGCTGATTACAAGTCAGCCGCTCTGACCAGCTGAGCTACCGAGGCAGCGGTGGTCCGGCATCATAGAATAAAAAGCTACCGGAAGAGGCGACGCTCCATCTCGCGACATACGAGCGTCATGAGCTCACGGAAGGCATCCACGTTCCCGTGCCCGCTGGCCACGGTCCGGTAATCCTCCTCCATGTACCAGCGAAGGTCGCGGAGCGTCGTATCCACCTGCTCCCAATCCAGATCGGCAAGTAGGAAAGCGAAGAACGCCTCGTCGGCCTTGAGCATGGAGAGCACCCATTCCGCGTGCTGCTCGGCAAGTGATTGTGCCTTGAGCGATTCGGGTAGCTGTCCACGCCGGGCGAGCTCAACGGACAGCGAGCAGGCATCGTCCAGCCCCTTCATAGTCGCATGGAGCCGGAGGATAACGGGGACGTTGATGTCAGAACGCTCATGCTCAACGTCACGTAGATGTGCGACGCGCTCGGTGACAGGAGCACACACCCTCATGACGAGGGCGAGGGAGATGCAGTCGACCATCGGGACCGTCAGACCTCGAGCTTCCCGTCCACGGCCTGGCACAGCTTGGCCTTGATCATCTCAGGATCGCCGTCGAGCTCCTTGATAGCCTTGATTTGGTCGGCAAGGGATTCGTCCTTCACCGCGCCGCGCACCCAGCTCTCGAAGTCATTGCGGTTGTCCCGAAGATGGAAGAGCACGGCCTCCGTCTGGAGCTCCCTTAGGAGGTCACGGAACTCCTCGAGACTGCGAGCGATTGCGACTATGCGGTTGTCATGGGTCTTGAAGTAGAACTCCTTCCCCGGCGGCACAGAGTGCTCTGACATATCATGGTTGTTGATAACAGGGATTTTAAAACCTTTCGGACAGGTTCGTTCGCCCGCTCGGATTAATAACGCTTATTAATCGTAGGAAAAAAGTAATTCTAGCCCGTTCTGGGCGAACGGGGCGCGCAGCGGCCGTATCAACACGCATGAATCCACCTGCTTCTCGTTCCTACTTGCCCTGTACATATCCCGACCTATCTCGTGGACTGATCACGGAGCTAAGACACACCCGGCCCGCATGCACCCGAAAGAAAGGAATTTAAATGGTCCCCGATGGGCCAAGAAGGCCTGTCAGGTGAATGTAATATGGTAGAGCTTTCCAAATCCCCGGTCATCCAAATGATCGTCGTCCTTTCCGTGCTCTTGATGCACACAGGGATCGCCGCCCTCACGACCACGAGCTCACAGATGGAGGAGAACTTCTTCTTCGATTTCTCGGAGAACACCAACGTCGAAGGGGCCGGTGACGTCTACTTCCACTATATGGGCACCTTCACGAACTCGTCCATCATCGACATGGGCGAGGTCACTCTGGACTCGGTGACCGAAGCGCCTGACACGGGATACACCGCAAGCGCTACCATCGCTGACGGTCATGTTTACGTCGTCCGCACTGCAGAGAACAATTACGTGAAGTTCCTGATCCATACGACCGACATGGTCTACATGCTCGATGTCGAGTTCGTCCTCCAGGACGATGGGAGCAGGACGCTGGTGGCGACCGCCGAGCCGACGGCCGAAGCCACGCCCACGCCGACGGCCGAAGCCACGCCTGAGCCTACGGCCGAGCCTGCCCTTGAGATCAAGGCCACATCAAAGGAGGAGAAGGTCCGTATCAACAAGGACGAGCCTGTGACCTTCTGCGGTGTCAACGTCACGTTCGTCGGGACATCGGGGACCGCGCGAGTGGAGTTCTCCGTGCTCGACGCTGACGGCCAGACCGATGTGTTCATGGCGGACTACGACGCTGTCCGCTCGTCCGGTCTCGAGGACCGGTTCGAGGTCGGAGAGATCGCGATCCTCGTACGCAATGACTGCCTGAACTTCCCCTCCTCGGTCGACATCTACGTGAACCAGTCGGGCGCCTGCAGGAAGGACGAGCTCACAGAGAAGTACAGCGACCTTACGGAGCTAACATTCAGGACCTCGACCATCAAGCACCACGAGGGTTCCGGTACCGGCGAGGCCTTCATATTCAGAAAGGGCGTTGTGTACGAGTCGTGGTTCCCCGAGGTAGAGGGGTTGGCAGCTGACTTCAACTTCAACGGCACCCATATCCGCATCGGCGGCATCAATGGCGTGCTCGCACAGGAGGATGACTTCGACTCAGTGGGTGTCGCCACACCGTCGGGTTACCAGTGGAAGAACGTCCCCACGACAGCGGGGGCCGTGTACATATTCCAGACCGCGGACGAGAAGTACGCGAAGCTCGTTGTCAAGGAGGTCTCGAACGAATCGATGACCTTCAAGTGGGCCTACCAGCCCGATGGCACGGGGTACTTCTTCGATGTTCCCGATACCGAAGATATCCTCGTCGGACAGGACCCCGAGGACGGTGCGGTGAACGTTTCGTACGCCCTTACAAGGGCGGATCTCATCCTCAACAAGACCTTCTTCGACCTGTACATGGGCCTCATGGGCAACAACACCGTCATGGCCCGTCATTTCATGAACATCACGGCGACCATCCTCGAGGACGGTGTCGAGGTCCAGGTGCTCCACGACATCGACTTCGAGAACGCCACTATCATCGTCGACCTGACGCAGAGGCTCGATCCCGAGCAGGAGGTCGAACTCCACATCACGGGCTTCCAGGACCCGTGGGACAACACCCTGTTGGACTACAAGTGGGGGTTCACTACGGCCGAGAAGGAGAAGGTGACGCTCACATGGCTCGAGCTCGGGACCGCTGTCACAACGACGGCCGGACCCGGGAAGGTGTCGTGGTACGGTTTCAATCTAACCGTTCCGACAGAGGTGAGCATCGCCGTCGATGCCGCAATGTCCGGTCCCGTGGCCTCGCTCGTGCTGGACGTGACGTCGCCCGACGCGATCGTCGAGGTGACCGCGACCGAGGAGGAGGCTCTTACGGTGCTCATCCCTGGGACCTACCTTGTGCGGCTCGCCACAACAGCGACCGAGAGCGCTGACGTGAGCCTCACCGTGTCTGAGTCGGACGCCTGCCCCGAGTGCCTAACCGACGAGGCGGGGAGCACACCCGACACGGCGGCCAGCCTGGCCCTCGGCAAGGAGGAGACGGGCGTTGTTGCATGCACTTCCCTGAGCGACGTGTGCGACACTGATCTCTACGGTCTCATCCTCATCTCCGACTCGAAGATCAGCGTGTCCTTCCACGCCAGCGATGCCCATGGCACCGGCTGGAAATGGACAAAGGCCACCATCGTCGACAACGAGGGCAACGTCGTCAAGGAGATGGACTCCGGCGGGGACAAGGAGCGTGTGGAGGAGCTTGAGCTCGCAGCTGGTGCCTATGGTATCAATGTAGCGTCCAATCCTGCATGGAAGGGATTCTTCCGCTACGCCCTGCGGGCCGACACTACAGTGGCCTGTGGTGGAGTGACCTGTCCTGCGAACGCGGAGTGCGTCAATGACGCCTGTCAGTGCGCGAGCGACTTCAAGGAGTGCGGTGAGGCGTGCATCGCCGACGACCTCTGCTGCACGGACGATGACTGCCCCGAAGGTGCTTGCCTTGACAATCGCACGTGCGAGGGTCCGGCCGTTATGCCCGAGGTCCTAGCCAATGCCACCGCCAACGCAACAGCTACACCTACCCCTGAACCGACGCCCGAGCCCACGCCCATGCCCACGCCTGCCGTGGACGAGCACGGGCTGGAGCACTTCACCACGAAGATCGGTATCGGCCAGGTGCTGACACTGGCGCCCCTCGGTGTCATGAACGGTGAGGACGCACAACCGGGTGCGGGCGATATCGAACTGCTCCCGGGGGGCACGCTAAAGGCACGGTCGGACAAGTCCGGTCTGCTCGAGCTAGACGCGACCTCCGTGGAGGACGTCAAGGAAGTGCCCGAGACCGGTTACCAACCGAACCTCACCCTGCGCAAGGGAATGGTGCTCGCGGTAAAGACACAGAAGGGTACCTATGCCATCGGTATCATAACGACCCTTCAGCTCAATCCATCCGTGGAGATCGAGTGGACCCACCAGCCCGACGGTTCGCGGTCGGTGGCACCACAGCCGACACCGGAACCGCAGACGATCGTCGAGAGGGCCGTGACGACCGTGAAGGAGAAGCCCGTCCAGAGCGCGGCAGCAGGCGCGGCCGTCGTAGCGGTCGCCGCAGGTGCCGTCCAGGTTCTCGGCGGCGGAGCTGCTGCGACAGCTGCCGCGGGTGCGGCCACAGCAGCCGCTGGTGCGGCCGGAGCGGCAGGGGCCGCCGGAGCAGCAGGTGCGGCCGGAGCCGCTGGCGCAGCGAGCGCAGCAGGTGCCGCGAGCGCCACAACGGCCAGCATCACCAGCGCCATGGCAACAGGCGCGAGCGTCTCGGGAGGTGCCGCGGGCGCAGCCACGACCACAGCAGCTGGTTCGGCCGCAGCGGGTAGCGCAGCGACCACAGGTGCTGCAGCAGCAGGCAGCGCGGCCACAGGTGCAGCAGCGGCAGGTGCGGGGACCGCGTCGGCCGTTGCAGCCTCGACAGGCTCGGCCACGGCGGCAGCATCGGCGGTACAGTCCATCGGTGGACAGGGTATCGCCTTCCTGGCTAAGAAGAAGGCCTACGGCATGGCCATGAACAAGGTCCAGGACAAGATCAAGGACAAGATGGTGGACAAGGGTGTCGCACACCTAGCAAAGCAGTGCGCAGCACCCGCCCTCCTGTCACAAGCGGAGCAGATGGAGGCCGAGGACAAGCAGGACCTCGCCGAGACCTACCGCATCGCGAACCAGATCCTCCTTATCTTGTACCGCTCACCACAGACGTCCGTGGAGCTCTCCAAGGCGATGTGGGGTGGAGAGACGGATTACGCCAAACCCATCATCGATATGCTCATCGAGCCGCTGGGCGTGCTGGACCAGGATCCCGAGACGGGTATCTACGCGATAACGCCCGAGGAGTACCAGCTCATGCACCGATGGGTCAGGGCCTCCGACCTCCAGAACGAGATCTCGATCGTGCTGGACGGTCTCACCGGCGATGTCGGTCTTGGTACGATCAAGAACATCAAGGAAACCTACCAGACGAAGTGGCGCAAGCCCGCAGAAGGTGAGGAGGAAGAAGCGGGAGTTATGTTCGATGAACCGCCGGCGTACTTCAAGGAGGAGGACGTGGAGAAGGCCGAAGCGGTACAGCCGCTGGTGGACCCCGTCAAGCGCAGGCTCACGAACTTCCTCGAGGAGAAGCTGGCCACCGAACTGTCGAGACACAAGTTCTCGGAACTCGCCGGAGAGTGCATGCTCGGTAGCCTGTTCGCAGACCGCTACCGCGCGTCCAACGCCGACATAGCCAAGCAGGTGTCCGACGGGTATCAGCTCGTCCTGACGCTCTACAAGCAGCCTCTCACCGCAGCTGACCTCGACAAGGTCATCTGGAAGGCAGGGCATGGCAAGGCGGGGGAGTACATGCCCGGATTCGTGGAGAAGGGTCACATAGTCGTCGACGAGATCACTGGTATCCACTCGCTGAGCCCTGACGAGTTCAAGGCCACCGAGTCCTTCCTGCGCCTCACCGGCCTCAAGGGCGTCGTGGAACCCGTCCTTGATATGATGCTCGGTGCCAAGGAGACTGACGAGGTCCTCACGAAGGAAGAGGAGGACGCGTCAAAGGCCGAGGCCAAGAAGGACACGAAGGGAAAGGGGAAGAAGAAATCGTAAGAACGAAGCCCCACTTAGCTACGTGGGCGACCGGCCGATGGACCGGTGCTCCTGGCCACATGGGCCAGGATACCGGTAGGAGAAGGGGTATGGTCAACAGAGGGAGGAGCGATGGGCAGGACGTCACGGGACCGACCTACGTGTCCCTTGCACGACACCACGCGAGCTTCCGCCTGACACTGTTCCTCGTCCTCGCCCTCATCGCGCATCTCGGCACGGCACCGTCCGCTTCGTGCGGTATTGTCAGCTACTGGACGTTCGATACCCAGTGGAAACAGGGGTATGACTCGGTCGGGGCAAACAACGGTACGCTGGTGAACGGTCCCGTCTGGTCGGGCAGCGGCAAGGTGGGTGGCTCCCTGACGTTCAACGGTGTGAACCGGTACATCAACTGTGGCGCCGGCGGCTCGCTGGTCCTGTCCTCGGCCGTGTCCGTTGCCGCGTGGATATTCATGCCTGTCGCCCCCATCGAGCAGACATTCTGGGTCCTCAACCGCAGGACATCGGGGGACCAGGACGCCTATGCCCTCTATATCGATTCGTTCATGAAACCCGTCTTCCGCACCACGAACGGTCCGAGCAATGTCAACCTGATATGGAACTCGGCGCTCAGCACCGGGACGTGGTACCATCTCGCCGCCACCTACAACGGGACCCACAAGGCGCTGTACGTCGATGGACAGCAGCGTATCATAGGCGAGGCCACCGGCAACCTCGATACCGGGGCCGGCACGTTCCTCATCGGCGTCTCCGAGACAGGCGACACGATCGGCGCCTTCAAGGGGACCATCGACGAGGTCGCCGTGTTCAACCGGGCGCTGGAGGCCTACGAGGTGAAGGAGCTGTACCAGAACGGGCAGAATGGACAGGGGTACTGTGCCAGCTGGACCAAGAGCTCGATAAACTCCGATATCGGCACCACGGCGGACCTGGACGCGGCGAAGGTCAACGGCGACGCTGTGATGGACCTAGTCGCTGTCGCGGGTGCCAGCGATACCGTATCATGGTACGAGTTGGAAGAAGGGAGCTGGACGAAACGCGCGATCGAGGATTCCGAGACCGCTGCCGGATACGCCGTGGAGTCCGCGAACCTCGACGGAGATGGCGACAATGATGTCCTTGCGTCCATCTACTGGACGATCGGGTCGAAGTGGACGGTGACGTGGTACAAGAACACGGCGGGCGACGGCTCGGCATGGACGAAGGCCGACATCGACACCAACCTAGGCACCGGTGCCACGGGGTACGTAGAGGTCCATGCGGCCGACATGGACGGTGACGATGACCTGGACGTGGTGGCCGCCAGCCGTGCCAGTGGTAAGATCCTATGGTACCGCAACGGCGACGGTGGTGGTAGCGGTGACGGTTCCAGCTGGACGCCCGGGACCGTTGCTGATCCCTTCGGCAAGCCCGGTATAGCGCCCCCCATCGACGTGGACGGCGATGGCGACCGTGATGTCGTGGCGGTGGACACCAATGGGGACAAGCTCTCATGGTTCGACAACAATGAGTGGGCCGAGCACGCAATCGACACCGGTGTGACGGGCAGCGGCATCGGTGCCGGCGACCTGGACGGCGACGGTGATACAGATGTCGTGGGCTACCGGGGCGGCGTAGTGTGGTGGGCCGGCTCGTCCAACGGCACGTCCTGGGCCCGTCAGGATATCGACACGGGGCTGAGCACCGTCTACTCGTTGAAGGTTATCGATATGGACGGTGACAGCGACCTCGACGTGCTGGTCGGCTGCCTTCTTGACGGGGTGCTCTGGCTCGAGAACACCGGCAGCGGCTGGACACGCCATCGTGTCGACGGGCTGTACGTGAGCCCCTCCGGGCTCCACGTCGAGAGCGGGGACATGGACGGTGACGGGACGCAGGACATCCTGGGATCGTCCCCCGCGACCACGGAGCTCGCTTGGTGGGCGGCGGACGTCGTCTCGCCTGCGATCTCGCTGACCTCTCTTGGCGGGGACACGACGGTACCTCTGTACACCACGGATGCGACGCCCGCCATCGTCATCGGCACGACCGAAGGATCATCCTGTCGCGTCGGTCTGGAGGACGAGGGGTACGACGGCCTGTCCGACGATGTCGCCTGCTCATCGGCCGACGGGACCTCCCACACCTGCCAGATGCCATCGTTAATGGACAAGGCCGGGCTCAAGGCCCACGTATCGTGCCGGGACGGGAGCGGGAACGACCACGATGGTGCCGGAGTGAACTTCGACATCCCGTTCGAGGTGAACCTCCCTCCCACTTCCCCGAGCACCGCGTTCAACGCGACGACGGTGCGCACCGATGACTGGGTGAACTGCTCCATCAGCAGCGCGGCCACCGACCCCGGCAACGACCCGATCACCTACTACTACAAGTTCAACGACACGAGCGGCACCACGCTCCAGGACTGGAGCACCTCCTATTCCTATGATTGTGGTAAGGCTGGATGCGACAAGAACGACGAGCTGATGTGCTGGGCCAAGGCCACGACGCCACTGCTCAACTCATCAGCGGTGAAGATACTCCTCACTATCGCCAACTCGCTCCCCACTATCCCCGGGATCTCGGTCAACGACACCCAGATCGACACCGATGGCCTGTTCAAGTGCAACCTCGACACGACCTCGACCGATGCTGACGACGATGAGATCACCTACCAGTACCTTTTCAACGACACTAACTCGGGAACGCTCAAGGACTGGTCGTCGTCCAACGAGTTCTCCTGTGCGACCAATGGCTGCGATCAGGGTGACACGGTCTACTGCTACGCACGGGCCGTGACGGCGGACGGCTTGGTCCTGGCCAACGCCA
This sequence comes from Candidatus Undinarchaeota archaeon, assembly GCA_964519305.1. GTDB lineage: Archaea > SpSt-1190 > SpSt-1190 > JASMDC01 > JASMDC01 > JASMDC01. The sequence goes on along the minus strand of CAZFHY010000004.1, from coordinate 30,506 downwards.
ACAACGTCGTGAGCATCGTTCTCAGGTGCGGTAACGGTGATTGTGAGACCGATAAAGGCGAATCCTGCACCCTGTGCCCGGTGGACTGCAGCTGTGAATCGAGGGACGTCCCGGTAGAGACGACGCTGACCATCACCTGTATAGATGAGGAGATCGCCCTGGACACACCCGGCGAACTGCCGTTCATCTGCTCGCTCACCCCTCAGGGCGACATCGTCCGGGACGTCAAGGTCACGGCCAGTTCACCACATGCAGTGCTCACGGTAGTGGAGGATGAGCGCACGGTGCCCCAGGTGGGCGGTGAGGTCGACCTTGGCATCGGGGGCGTCATGAAGGCACTGACGCCGCTCCCACTGACGTTCACCGCGAAGGTAGTCGAGGGTATGTGCTATGAGGCGAGAGCAGGGATCGAGATCACGGCGTCGTTCATCGCCGACGGAAAGCAGAAGAGCGTGAGCAGGACGCTCCCGGTCGTTCTCCGCACTGGCGAATGCCTACCGGGCAGCTTCTCGTCCCGGGAGATGAAGGCACGGTTCAACCTCGGAGAGCTACGGGATTTCTGTGGTATCAACATAACGCTCACAAACGTCACGGACGACGGTGACGTCGTACGCTTCCTCGTCCAGGGCAGGGAAGGGGACATCGAGGAGTTCGCTGCCGGATACGCCGCCGTTCGTGCGGGCGGTCTCGAGGAGATGCTCACGATGGGCCCGGTCACCTTGGCCGTGCGCGAGGACTGCTCCAGCACCCCCTCCTTGGCCGATCTCTACGTCCTGAAGGGAGAAGGGTGCGTCCGTCAAGAGGTGATCGAGGCGTTGCCTGCCATCGTGGAGCGGGCTACGGGCGACGCTACAATCCACACCTTCCAGGAGACGGGCGAGGTGTTCGTGCTCTCGAGGGGCGCGGTGGTCAACGCCTCGGGTGTGCCCCTGGATGAGCTCTCGGGGGCCATCGCGTACGATGGTAAGAACATACTCCCCGGGGGGATGAAGGGCTTCATCGAGCTGGACCTGCCGTTCGGTGAGGTCGAGATCGTGCCCGAGACCGGCTACACTCGCACACCGGTCCCCGCCACACCGGGGAAGGTCTACGCTGTCCTGACCGATACGGGCACCTACGCGCTGATCGGGGTGAGGGAGCTCCACTCCGTGGAGTTCGACTGGGCGTACCAGCCAGACGGTTCGCGCGGGTTCGTGGACCCTCCCGACCTTGGAGAATCCGTGACCGGCGTCCATCCCGTCAACGACGCACTTGACGTCCACCCCGCTCTGTCCGAGGCCCGTGTCGTCCTTGCAGAGGGCTTCCTCGAGGATTACCGGGAGCTCACGGGGAAGGACGTGGATCCCGAGGACATCACCGCGACCGTGACCGTTGGTGGCCGGACGAGCGCCATTGGCCACCGGTTTAATACCGACGGCATCCTCCTCCTCGACCTCGAAGGGATGCTCCCGTACGGGGAGAACGTCACACTCCACGTCAGAGGTCTCGTAGACCCGTTCGACCGCGTCCACCTGGACCGCCGCTGGTCGTTCACGACGGCGGACGAGGCCAGTGCCCGTGTCACATGGCTGGAACCCGGGGGCGAGGTGTCCAGGACAGTGTCGCCCGGAGGCTCGGCATGGTTCGGCTTCAACCTCACCGTCGTATCGGAGCTCACGCTTAACCTTGGTGTGGGCACGGACGTTGCCGTGACAGCCGGGAGGGTGGTCACAGGTTATGACGAGCTGGACGTCATCAGTGTTGTAAGGGCCGGAGACGGGATCGCGCGAGTGCGATGGCGGCTTCAGGAAGTGCGGTGACACATGCCTTGCTGACGATTTGTGTTGCACCAGCGCCGACTGTGCCCGGGGCGAGGGCTGCCTTGCTAACCAAACCTGCGCACCGATGGCCGTGCTCCATCGAGAGATCCTCGCAGCGGCACCGCTCATCGAGAAGCTGGGCTTCGGTGAAGCGACCATACACAACCACCAAAAGAGCGGTGATGTGTTCGTCCTCGCCAAGGGCGGGATGTTCAACGCGTCCGGGATCCCGCTCGATACGGTGTCCTGCGCCATCGCCTACAACGGCACCCACATCATGCCCGGTGGGCTCGACGGGTTCATAGAACTGACCAACGTATCGTTCAGGGACGTCAACTTCGCCCCTGACTCGGGCTACAAGCGATCACCCGTGGCAGCAGTGCCTGGGAAGGTGTACGCGGTCAGGACCGATACCGGGTGCTATGCTGTCGTAGGGATCCGGAAGATGGGCTCGGTGACCTTCGACTGGAAGTTCCAGCCCGACGGGAGCGCGGGTTTCTTCAAGGAGCGTGACGAAGAGGAGGAGGAAGAGGACAGCATCATCCCGGATCCAATCAAGAAGGTGGCTGAGGCCGCTGGCGGCTGGGTGTCCTATGCTAGGAAGAAAGCGGGTGACGCTGCCAACGTCTCCGCATCGACCGCCGGGAGCGTCGTGGAGACGGTCGACGAGACAGTGGACAAGGCCGTGGAGACGGTGAGGAAGGAGCCTGTGAAGAGCGCCGCTGCAGGAGCGGCCGCCGTTGCTGTGGGCGTTGGTGCCGTGCAGGCCGTGAGCGCAGCTGCTGCCGGTGCGAGCGCCGCTGCTGGCGCCAGTGCCGCGGCCGGTGCTGCGAGCGCAGCAGCAGCAGCAGGCGCTACGACAGCGAGCATAACTACAGCGACCGCAGCGGGGGCCACTATGGCGTCAGGCGCGGCAGGTACCGCGGCCGTCACTGCAGCAGGGACAGCTGCAGCTAGCACGGCGGCCTCGGTGGCTGCATCGACGGGCTCGGCATCAGCTGCTGCGACCTCGTTCCAGACGCTGGGGGGCCAGGCCATCCAGACGCTGGCCCGGAAGAAGGCATACTCCCTGGCCATGGACCAGGTCGGTGACAAGTTCAAGGACAAGGTGCTCGATAAGGGAATCAAGTATCTCGAGATGCAGTGCGGCTGCTCCGCGCTCCTGGCCCAGGCCCACCGGATGAAGGACTCGGGCGATGAACAGCTCGCAGCGACGTACGAGGTGGCCCACCAGATCGTGCTGATGGTCTACCGCACGCCCATGACCTCACCGGAGCTCTCCAAGGGCATATGGGGCAGTGACACCGACCTTGCCGGACCTATTATCGCCGAGCTCATCATGCCGCTGGGCATCGTGCTCAAGGACGAGCCGACCGGTATCTACTCACTAACACCCGAGGAGCACTCGAAACTCAAGCGATGGCTCCAAGCGGAGGACATGCAGGACGAGATCAACGTCATGGTGGACGGGCTGACAGGCGATATCGGTATCGGTACCATGGCGACGCTCAAGCACGCCATCGACGTAAAGGTCCGACATAAAGGAGTGGAGGAGGACGAAGAGGGGCCCGCCATCGTCGCGCCCACCTACTTCGAGGTGCTGGAGGAGGTGCGGGCAGAGCCGATCGAACCGGTGGTAGATCCGGACATGCGGCGTCTTGCTCACGTGCTCGACGAGGAGCTCGCAAAGGCATTATCGTTCCGCGAGCCTAAGGACCTGGACGGAGCGGGATCGCTCGGGCACATGCTCAGCGAACGCTACACCTCCGAGGATCCGGAGATGCTCAGAGAGCTCGCCAACGCCACGATAGTGATATTAGTGCTCCACCGCGGCCCGCGGTCGACGAAGCAGATGAACGCGCTGATCTGGCGTACTGGTAAGGGCAGGTCCATGCACTTCATCCGGGCGCTGGCCGCGAAAGGCTACGTGGAACGCCTCGGGTTCACGGGCTCGTACCGTCTCAACGCTGATGAGGGTATGCGCGTCTCTGCGTTCCTGGCCGCTTCCGGACTCGGGACAGTTGTCGAGCCGGTCATCGATATGATGCTCGGTGGTCTGGAAGAGACAGGTCCGACACGCGAGACAGAAGGAGCGGAGGTCGCAGTAGGCCGCCCGCACAGGAACAGGTTGTCCATTCTGCTCGATCAGGAGCTATTGGGAACGCTCTCCCAGCGGCCGCCGGAGGCACTGATGGGCGACTGCCTGCTCTCGCGCCTCTTCCTGCAACGTATCCAGGTCGAGGATCCATCTCTTGCGGACGAGATAGTATCCACCTACCAGCTCCTGCTCCTACTCCAGCGGGGTCCGCTCCTGGCCGGGGAGGCCGACTGGCTACTCTGGGAGGAAGGTGTCGGGAGTAGCGAAGCATTGCTCAACGGTCTACTGGACCGCGGCTATCTGGACAAGGAGGCCGCTACTGGACGCTTCTTCCTCAGCCCCGACGAGAAGGAGCACAACACGGCCTACCTTATCAGAACGGACCTCCTTTCGATCATCGATCCTGTCCTCGACATGATACTCGGTGTGACCGAGAAGACGACCGCCGAGGCCGAACCGGCCGTTGCTCCAACAGGTCCCGCATACCGGGAGGCCCACCGCAGCTTCGCCAACGTCCTCGAGCGCGAGATCAACCGTGGGCTCGCCAGACTCTCACCAGAGAGCATCGAGGACAAGTGCCTCCTGGCAAGATTGTTCACGGACCGGTCTCGGACGACGAGTCCGGAGGAGCTCAAGAAGTACAGCGAGGTCTACAGGGTCCTTCTCGTGCTCTACCGGACGCCCGCCACAGCAGCGGAACTGGACCGTGTCCTGTGGGACGAGGGAAAGGGGAAGGGCGCCTCCTATATGGACGCACTCGTGGCGAAGGGTTATCTGGAGCGTCGTGGCGAGCCTGCGCGTGCCTTCCTGGTGCCGGATGAACGGAGGAAGACAACGGCCTACCTCCAGCGCACCGCCCTCGAGGCGCGTCTCGATCCTGTGCTCGACATGATGCTCAGGCACGCTGGTGTGAGGCAGCTTCCCGTCCAGATCGTCGAGGAAATGGTCAAGGAGCTCCCGCGGTCTCCGATCCCTTCGACACCGACGGGCGAACTTGCGGTGCCGACACAAACTGTTATTGAGGAGGTACCGCTCCAACCATCCCGCTTCAAGCCGCCCAAGCGAACAGGATTAGACAGGTTCAAGCCACCGAAAGGCTCGGAAGATTCGGACAGGTTCAAGCCACGGAAAGCCCGGACTATCTCGGAGGCACCTGCTTCTGTCGAGGTGATCGAACCTACTGCCGTTCCGACTCCGCCCATCCCGCCTACCGTGCCGACACCGCCCACTCCGCCTACCGTACCGACACCGCCCGCTCCGCCTACCGTGCCGACTCCGCCCATCCCGCCGACGGTTCCGACTCTGCCCCCTCCGTCGACCGTGCCGACGCCGTCGACACCGATCATTCCCGAGAGCGTACCCTCCCCACCCTCCCGATTCAAGCCACCCAAGCGTCCGACTACTGACAGGTTCAAGCCGCCGAAGGGTCGGATGATCTCGGAAGAACCTTCACCTGTCGGACCGGTCGCCCCGGGCCGGGCCATACGTTCAAGGACCCGACTCTCGCTCGACCTCGACGACAGGCTCTCAGAAGCCGTACCCCGGCTCCCGAGTGATGCGCTCAGCGATAAGTCGTTGGTAGCGATGGTGCTCACCGACGGCGCCAAGGTTACCAATGAAGGGCTCAAGACAACGCTGTCCGAGCTGGTGCAGGTGCTGCTCCTGCTCGACCGCGGGCCCATCGCCGAGGACGACGTCGACCACGCGGTCTGGGAAGAGAACGGTAGGGCGACCATGGTCCTTGCAGCATTGACGGAGGCCGGACATGTAGAGCGGATGGGAAGAACGGGTCGGTACGTCCTTGCGGTGCATCAGAGGCGCTCGACGGGGAAGTTCCTCGACCGGACCGGCCTCCGGAAGGTAGTCGACCCGGTGCTCGACGAGATGGTCAAGCGCGTAAGTGAGCGGCCGCGACCGAAGATCGAAGCACCGCCTCGGGAGATTGTGAAGGAGGAGAAGAAAGTAGTCCCCGCGGTGGCGACCAACACATACGCCAACATAATCGAGCGCGAACTGAACCGGGCATTGGCCAAGCTCCCGGGCAAAGCACTGAAGGGTGAATGCCTCCTTTCCAAACTGTTCCGGGAACGGGTCCGGACGACCGACGTCGAGGCAATGCGCAAGCTGGCAGAGGTGTACCGTGTTCACCTTGTGATATATCGGACCCCTGTCACGGCGGACCAGCTCGACCGTGTCCTCTGGGGCGAAGGTGCCGGGAAGGGTGTGTACTATCTAGAAGCACTGAAGATGAAGGGCTACGCCGACCGGGACGAGGACGGCCGCTATACCCTGGTGCCTGATGAACGGGAGTCGGTCGGCTCCTTCCTCGGACGCATCGGTCTCGATATGCGGCTCGTACCCGTCATCGACATGATGCTCGGTCACGCCGGGATGAAGCCCGCACCTGTGGTCCCCCGCCCCGAGAAGGTGCGCACCGATACCGTTCCGCCGAAGCCGAAGAAGGTCGCTACACAAAAGCCCCCGCGCCCCCGTCTGCTCGAACGTCCGCCTGCTCCTCCCAAGGTCGATAAGGTCGTCCCCCCGAAGGCGCGTCCCCGTCTTCTGGAGCGCCCGCCTACTCCTCCCAAGGTCGATAAGATCGTCCCCCCGAAGGCGCGTCCCCGTCTTCTGGAGCGCCCGCCTACTCCTCCCAAGGTCGATAAGATCGTCCCCCCGAAGGCGCGTCCCCGTCTTCTGGAGCGCCCGCCCTCTCCTCCCAAGGTGGAGAAGGTCGCTCCTCCGACGCCCCCGCGCCCCCGTCTTCTGGAGCGCCCACCTGCTCCTCCCAAGGTGGAGAAGGTCGCTCCTCCGAAACCCCCGCGCCCCCGTCTTCTGGAACCGCAGCCGACACCACCTGAGCAGTGTGCGCCGTCCGAGCCAGGGACCGGTCAGATCCGTGCCCTTGCGCAGCGGTTCCTATCCTGGGCTAAACCGCCCAAGCCACCCGCCACTCTCGAAGCGCTCAGGTCACGCAAGCTCCCAAGACCGCCCGAGGGACCGGTCACGCCTCAAAAGGTGGCGCCGCCCCCGGCACCACGGCCGGGTCCCGGTGCACTCGAGGCGGTCCTCAAGGCAGTGCTCTTCGACCGCTCAACAAAGAACCTTGCTGGGAACTGCCTCCTGGCCCGGATGCTCGTGGACCACAGACAGGCGAGAGGGCCCGAGTCGGAGGGTAAGCTCATCGAGCTCAACCAGGTGCTGCTCGTGCTCTCCCGGGGCCCGATCACGGCCGAGGACCTCGACCGCGTGCTCTGGTCCGAGGGGGCCGGCAGGGCGAGCACCTACCTCGGAGCCCTGGAGGAGGGCGGGTACGTGGAGCATCTCGGGCTGACGGATCGCTACCTCCTATCCCATGGGGAGCATGAACGGATGGAGAACTACCTGGACCGTACGGGTCTCGGGGACGACCTGGCGCCGGTCCTCGACACCCTGCTTGCGAAAGTGCGGCCGCGATCCACTCCGGATGCGGTGTCCAGGGCAACAACAAGCGGACCTGCGGCCGACCAGGGACTGAGCGATATCCTGGACACGGAGCTAGTAGAGGCCATCCACATGCGCGATCCCGATGATATCCGGGGCGACGGTATACTGGCCCGGACGCTCGATGACCTGAACCGCACCGACGATCCACTGGCGGCACGTCGGCTCTCAGAGTTCGGCCAGGTGCTGATGGTGCTCTCCCGAGGACCTATCACCTCAGATGACCTCGACCGCGCGCTGTGGTCGCCCGACGCCGGCAAGGCATCATCATACCTCGAAAAGCTGATGGGTACGGGCCACGTCGAAAAGCTCGGGGTGACAGGACGCTACATCCTCGACCTGGACGAACAGGAACGCATCGAGGTCTACCTCAAGCGCACCGGTCTCGGCGACAAGCTCGGACCCCTCCTCGACAGGGTGGCCCGGTCCGGACCTGAGTGATGTGCCCGCCGGTTGGGCAAGGATTTATAGTGTTTAGCCCTCGGGGCGGGTACGTGAGAACCGTCGACTGGGACCGGCACTACGATGAGATGCTGCTGGGGGCACCGATCACAAAGCTCCTGAAACCCGATGACTTCGTAAGTCGTCTGGCTGGACTGGACAATCCCGTGTACGCTCCCCTCATCGATACGATCTCGGCCTGGGGCCCGCGAAAGTACGAGGCCAAGCGCGAGGAGTACGTGCGTTCGCTGGTCGCCAGTGACGTAATCTTCGGCGACGCGTCCATCGGTCTCGAGGAGACGGTCATCAACTCGAGCTTCATCCCCCGCATCGTGCCCAGCTCTTATGTCGAGAGCGAGCAGCGGTGCATCCGGGCAATCATCGAGGCGTTCATCAATCTGGTGCACACACCAGAGATCCTCAGGAAGATATCCAACCTGCCCGAGTACAAGGCGCTGGACGCGCTGGGTCTCATGGACGCGATAAGCGCGACTGCCACGGAGAGCAGCGTGCTGCGCATCGACAAGGCCGTCGTGTCCGCACCGGGCCCTCTCTACAGCACTCCCGCCAAGACCTACGAACTCAACTGGTGGGGCGCTGCGGGGCAGTGGCTGGTCGGTCAGCTCGAACGTGTCTCTTGCGAGACGTTCGGTCTCGAGGGCAAGGTCCGCAACCTCTCCTTCGGTGCTCTCAAGGCGCAGGCGGAGGTGTTCCAGAGCGAGAGTGGCCAAGAACGGCCTACGGTCATCATGACCGTGTCCGACGAGAGCTACAATCCAAAGGAGCACGCCAACTGGGCCGGTACCATGCGAGGATTCGGCGTCGACGCACACACCGTCAAAGAGGGCGAGCTCGAATCAATCCTCACATTCACGGGTAGCGAGGTGTCCATGCGCACCGACGAGGGCTCAACGACAGTCGACGTCTTCTACCTGCGCAACCAACCGGACGCCAGCACCTGGAAACACCCGGTCATCGATCGCATCCTCCGCGCCTCGGTCAAGGGCGACATAGTCGTCCAGGAACCGCCGTGGACCGCGCTCTTCGAGGCCCGCGAGGCCATAGGTCTCGCTCTCGAGCATGCTGACAGCCTCACATCCAGCTCGGAGGACGCGGAGCTCGTCCGCGCCGCCATGCCCGTGACAACGCCACTTCGAGGCCACGTGGACACGGTGCGCACCCGGGCGGACGACTTCATACTGAAGTCGAACGCGGTGCACGGAGGCAGGAGCCTTCGTCTGACACGCGCAGAGGTGCTAGAGTCGCTGGAGGAGTTCCCCAGTATGCCCCCGGACGAGGCCGACGCTCTCATCGCCCAAGAGAAGATATTCCCCAGTACCATGCCGACCGACACGGTGAGCCCGCAGAAGGACGCTCGGCGGAAGGGCAAGCTCTTCATCACCTCGGACCTGCTGGACTTCGATCCCTACGTGCAATGGGAGTGGCGTAATGGGAAGGTCACGGCAAAGGTCGTAGAGGTGCTCACACGCGCTGGTTTCCCCTCCAATGTCCAGGGTGGCGGGGGCATCATCCCCGTGTTCCTGACGAAGGATTAGGCGTCGAAGCATCCAGCGGGAAGCGGCATACCCTGACGGGCGCACTCCTCCATGATGAGCTTTTTTAACCGCTCCACGGTCCCTTCCCTGAGCTCGGGATCGAACGACGCACCTGCAGCGTACGGATGACCGCCACCGCCAAGGGCCGAGGCCACCCGACTGCAGTCGAAAGGCACGTCACGGTCCGGATTGGTCCCAAAAGAGAGACGACCCCGGCCGTCCGAATGCGTCGTAACGGTGATCACTAGCTCGATTCCCTGCTCGTAGAGGGCCAGCTCGGCCACCTTGGACGAGTACCGCTTCCGGTCGGGCACGTCGACGATCGCGATCCGTCCGTCGCAGACAGTGACCCGGTCACCTCGCTCCAGCAGTTTCATGGTGGGCGCCTCCCTCTCCTCGGTGAACCGGCGCAGGCGCTTGAGGAAAGTGGCGTCGGCGAACACCGCGTCCATCCCATCGTCCCGGGCCAGCCGCAGGATGTGGAGTAGGAACCTGCTGTCCTGACGGTACTCGAGGGCGAAGGTGAGCCTGCGCACGTCGGGCAGCTCCATCCGGAACTGGTCAGTGGCGCGGGCGAGCTCCAGGATACGATCCACTCGGGGTCCGGAGAGGTCGTAGTATCGAGCGACCACCACGGCCGCACAGGGTGCTTCAGGATCCAGCTCACCCTCATAGGTGATACCCTGCACGCGCTTGGTCTGGGACGCGTGATGATCGAGCCACACCGATGCCTTGGATGTGTAGGGGAGGTCGACCACGATATCGCCCTCTTCTGCGACCTCGTCCACTGTATCGGGCCGCGTGAACACCACGTCGTCCACGCCCGTGGCCATCGATACCAGTGCGGCCGAGGCCAGGCCGTCGAAGTCGGTGTGCGCGACGATCCTCACTTGAGCACGCCCTCGTCACCCGCCTCGTACAGGCGGACGGCGGCCTCGAGAGCACAGGTGATGGCGTTGTTCGTGCCCGAGGTGGTGTCGATGTCCGAGAACGGTTCGCCCTCGGCGGTCTCGCCCACGGCCACGAGCACGGTGCCTGCCTTGCATCCGCGGATCTGGGCTACCACGAAGATCGATGCCGACTCCATGGACGTGGCCAGCACGCCGGCCTTCTTCCAGAAGCTCCACTTCTTCTCCAGGTCGACGCCGATGGGGATGTCGTCCGGTTCCTCGATGTAGAAAGCGTCCTTCACGTGGGCAAGGCCGATGTGGTACGGATAGCCCTTGTCCCGGGCGGAGAGCCGCAGGGCGTCCATGACATCGATATCGGCCACGGCGGGGAACGAGATGGGCACGTACTGGCGGCTGGTCCCGTCCTCGCGCACGGCACCGCTGACGACGACAAGGTCGTTGAGCTTGACATGCGGCTGGAGCGAACCGGCGGTGCCAACACGGATGAATATACTGGCGCCCACCTGGATGAGCTCTTCCACGGCGATGGCGGCCGACGGCCCACCTATGCCCGTTGACGTGACGCCGACCGGTATGCCCTTGTAGGTGCCAACGTAGGTGGTGAACTCGCGGTTCTGTGCGAGCTTGCGCGGATTGTCGAAGAACTTGGAGATGTACTCGGCCCGGGCGGGATCGCCGGGAAGGAGCATGATCTTGGGGGCGTCCCCCTTGTTCAGCCCGATGTGATAGGTGTCGGCCATGGGGGGCTAGGGGACGGTACAGTTTGATATAGGTTACGACTGCGGGGGGGCGGCGCCAGGGTAGATGATGCTTCGAACAGGACGGGGTTATGACGAGTTCACTGGATACAGGCATGTGATTCATAATGATAAGGTAAGCAGTTAGGGCCTGTTAACTGATTACTCTATCATTATGGATTCATCAACAATCCAGACGCCCGAAATGACGTCGGATAACCTGCTGATATGTGACGTTGCCCATTACCTGTTCATTCAACAACCTCAGCGGTGGTGAAGATGAGGTCGGCCTGATGGAAGCCTTCCGATGATACGTTGTGCTTCGGACTATCCCGTCTCCACTACCGGGAACTGGATCTCCGTCATGAGCTCCTCCTCGGGGACCTCGTTGGGATCGTTGAGATACAGCTCGCGGTAGGGGAGCGCGAGCGCAAGGCCCTTCTCGGCAGCGAACTGCAGGACGGCGGCGTACGCCTTGTCGATGTTCCGGTAGGGTCCCTTGTGGACGACCGATATGGCCCTTACCCCCGGCAGCGTCTTGATCTCGATGGAGGGTTCGTCGACGGTGATCCTCCCGGAGATGGGCACGGCCACACCGATGTCCGCATCGGTCTCCCTGTACTCCTCGTCATGACAGAGCATCATGATGGGGCCCGTTATCCGCACGTTGTTACGCTGGTTGTCGGGATTGAAGACCACGTCCATCAGCTCCCCGGCGAGCTTCCCGACGGTTGTCTCGTAGCTCCCCTTCTCGCGCTTGCTCACGATCCGTGTTTCTGGTATGTCCTTGATTGCTGGTTCCGGTACCTTCATGTTCAACACATCCAGCATCCGGTCAGTGGACGACAGTGCCTCCTTGACATTCTCTAGCCGTTCGAGCTCCGCACCGAGTTCCGTGCGCTTCTGGTGGCGCAGCGCCTCGAGCACGTCCCGCTCACTCCGCTCCTCTGCGTCGAGGAACGTCGCGATCTCGTCCAGGCCGAATCCCAGTCGTGCGAGGTTCTTGATCCTGATCCCCCGTTCGATCTGAGGGATGGTGTAATACCGGTACCCTGTGAAAGGGTTCTTTGCCGCCGCCTCCAAGAGGCCTTTCCTGTCGTACAGGCGCAGCGCCTTCTGTGAGAGGCGGGTCATCAGCGAGAACCTGCTGATCGGTATCTTGTCCACTGACACGATGCACAATGAATACGAGGGATTATAAGTTTATGAACCGCCGCAGTCTGCCCCGGGGGAGGGTTTGAGGACACACTCACCCGCAAACATCCAGCGGATGATGTCCTCCCACGGTTATGAAGTGGTGGACCTGTGGTGGGGGGGCGAGAGTGGGGGCAATGTCACATAACGACCTCGCGTCCGCTCCGAAACCCTTATACCTTCACACCGACTACTCTGTTAACGAGGCGGATGACCGCACATCGATGTTCGAGCCTAACCGGGCGATGACATGACCTAGGGTAGGAGACGCCTCGCTTCCTTCTGTTAGCCGTCTATGAGGAGCCCTCGTCCTCTTCGGCGCGGCCTTCCTCCACATCGAGATCGTACTTGGCGTCCTCGATGAAGGACTTGTACCGGTTGAGGTACTCCTTGGCGGTGTCCTTGTCCTTTGACTCGGAGATCACGTGGAACACGGGCCGCGATCCGTCGGGTCTGATGAGCACCCATCCGTCGTCGAACCACACCTTCAGACCGTCCAGCGTCTCGATCTCCTTACCCTCGGCCATCTCCATGATGGTCCGCATGATGCGTCCCCGGTACTCCCACGGGCACTCCACCGTGTCGCGGAGCACGTTGGTGACGGGCACCTTCTCCACGAGCTTGGAGAGCGGTTCGTCGTAGCCGGACACGATCTCGGCCAGCTTTGCCGCCAGCAGGATGCCGTCCCTAGAGAGCTGGAACTGCGGGAAGATGCATGCCCCCAGTTCGTCCCCGCCGAGCACGGCACCGCTCTCGATGATGGTCCTCTCGAGCACGGCCGGGCTCATCTTGGCACGGATGATCTCGGCACCGGCCTTCTGGGCTGCTTCCTCGACGACCAGCGACGCGGTGACGGGCACGACCATCTTCTCGCCCTTCTTGAGCAGGCACATGGCCATGAGCGCGAGAAGCACGTCCCCCATCACGATCTGTCCGTCGTCGGTGACGCACATGAGCTTGTCGGCGTCAAGGTCGTAGGCGACCCCGAAGTCCGCCCCGAGGGCCTTCACCGTCTTCGAGAGGTGGGAGAGTGCCTCGGGTGTCGGTCGGCTCTCTTGGGTAACCGTGCCCACCTGGGCGTTGAGCGAGAGCACCTCGCACCCGATCTCCTGTAGGATGAGCGGGGCGATAACTGAGCCCGCGCCCATTGCGCAGTCCACGACGATCCGGGGTCTGCGCTTGGTGATCGACTCGATGTCCAGATGCTTCTTGATGTTGCGCCGGTAGCGGTCGAGGTAGCGTGCCGGGAACTCCACGTCGCCCACGTTCATGGGCTCCGCCCGCTTGAGGTCGCTCTTGAAGAAGATGTCCTCTATCTTGCGCTTCTCGGCCTCGTCGATGTCCCTGCCGTTGTCGCCGAACACCTTGATGGTCACTTGTCCCATCTTGTGGCCGCCGGTGACAGCGATACCGCCCTTGGCAGCGTAAGCGTTGACCAGGTACTGGATGACCGGTGTGGGTGCCACGGTGACGTTCATGGCCGTCACACCGACGGAGGAGAGCCCTGCCACTAGGGCCCTCTTGATCATGCGGGTGGACAGGCGTGTGTCGCGTCCGATGATGACCTGTGTGCCCGATCCCAGGAACGTGCCGATGGAGGCGCCGAGCCTGGTGGCGAACTCAGGTGTGATCTCTATGTTCACCGAACCGGTGACGCCTGAGGCGCCGAAGAGGTGCTGAAGCCAGGTGACGCCCACCTTGACGTCCATGTTCACCACAGCACCGGGCTCGACGACCTTGCCTGGCCAGAGCTTGATGCCGGAATGGATGTGGCTCTTGCGGCCGACGACCGTGTTCTCACCGACCACCGCATCGTGCTCGATGATGGCGCCGGACCCGACATTGACGCCGGGGCATACGCAGCAGCGCTGGAGCACGGCACCCTCGAGTATGCGGGCGTTGCCAAGCACTACTGAGCGGGAGACCTGTGCATCAGGCCCGATGGTCACGTTGTTGCCGATGGACGCCAGTGGACCGACCTCGGCGCCCTTGCAGATTATGACGTTGTCACCGATGACCGATGGGCCTCGGATGATGGCGCCCTCCTCGATGATGGCGTCCTTGCCGATCCAGACGGATTCTCCGCCCATCTCCTTGGCCTTTCCGGGCACTTCTGCCTTCACCTTGCCGGTGAGGACGTCGTGAGCGCCCACGATGAATTTCTCGGGATTGCCAACGTCGTGCCAGTAGCAGTCGTCTACGTAGCCGTACATGGGCTCCCCGTCGCTCAGAAGCTCGGGGAAGAGGTCCTTTGAGAAATCGCGCACCTTGCCCTCGGGAAGCCGTTCGAACACTCGAGGTTCGATGACATAGGTGCCGGTGTTGATTGTGTCGCTGAACACCTCGCTCCAACCAGGCTTTTCCAGGAACCGGGAGATGCGGCCGTTCTGGTCGGTGATCACGATACCGTACTCCAACGGGTTCTCCACCCGCGTGAGGCCGATGGTCACGGCGGCCTTGTTCTTCTTGTGGAAATCGAGGAGCTTGGTGAGGTCGAAGTCGGTGAGCACGTCGCCCGAGAGCACGAGGAACGTGTCGTCCAGCTGGTCGTGGACGAGCTTCACACCGCCGGCCGTTCCCAACGCTTTCTCCTCCACGGAGTAGGAGATGTTCACGCCGTACTCCGAGCCGTCGCCGAAGAACTCCTGGATCTGGTCGGCGAGATATCGTGTAGTGAGGATAACGTCAGTGATACCGTGCTTTTTCAGGAGCTCGATGATGTGAACGAGCATGGGCTTGTTGACGATGTGGGCGAGCGGTTTGGGGATGCCGCAGGTTACGGGGAGGAGCCGGGTGCCCTTCCCTCCGGCCATGACGACTGCTTTCATGGTTCGGGGACAACGGTCGTAGAAATAAAAACTTTGGCAACTGACCGATGACCATGGCCGAGGCGCACATGGCATTTCTGATCATCGGCTACAACCTGAGCTTCATCTCGGAGCGCTCGGCTCCCGAGTGGCGAGAACGCATCTATGAGGCACTGAAATCCCTCCACACATGGCTCAAGGTGCTCGGGGCACAGGACGATGATATCGGGCTCGAGGTCGCCGGATGGATCGACAAGTTCGACAAGAACGTCGACATCGATTACGAGCGCCTGCGTCGCAAGGCCCGGGCCGCCTGGTGGGACACCATGGAAGAGATCGTCCGAGAGTACGCTGGCTGAGCGCTGCCCTACTCCGCGCCCTGGGTGTCGAAAGCTCGTCGTCCCAGGAGGTACAGCTCCTTCCCCTCGCCCCGCATGGCCCGCTCGACGGTAACGCCCATCTTCCTGAGCGCTGCCCGTCCGAGTTCCTCTAGCTCTTTCTCGTCCCCTGCTCCCAGCTTGAGCACCTGGAGGACACGTCCCCCCGGGACCAGTAAAGGGAGGAACCGTGCAGTGACGCCTAAGGATGCGATCGGGTCCACGGTGAGGTCGTTGAGGACGAGCGTCACGGGCTCTCTTTCGGTGACGATGGCGGGGTCCACGGTAAAAGCGTCGGCGAAGGTCACCGAGACGTTCGCGGACCGGCCCGTCACACCATCAAGTGTGGGGCGGAACTCATCGGTCACTTCGATACCGTACACCTGAGCACACCGTGGTGCGCAGTAGAGGATGAAACCGCCTGCACTCGAACCCAGGTCCAGCACGACGTCCTCCTTCTGGACGATACCCCACGCTCCATCGATGGTCGCTAGCTTGCGATAGCCACGGGGGAGGATGCCCTCGGGCGCTACCTCTAGCCGGCTGGTAGGGTCCACCTTCGTGGACGGTTTGGTCATGACCTCGCCGTCGACAGAGACCAGGCCTGCGATGACGGCACCCTTGGCCCTGGTCCGTGACGGGAGCAGTCCCCGCTCCACGAGTGCTGCATCGAGGCGCATGGTCATCTACAGTGGTATGGCCCTTGAAAAGCTTTCCGGCTCAGGTCTGTTGGACAAAACCACGATGCCTCCGGACGGTCCAGTATGGAATCCGTTAATCGAAAAGGATAAACGCTTGTTATCTTTCCTATGGAAAGGGGAAGTATCATCGTACAAGACACAGCATTCGATTTCAAGATGGCGCCCAAGGTCTGCACGGACGTCGCCCACCGCGTCTGCCATCCCGAGGAGACGGTGGCACGGGCGGAGCGGGTTATCGAGGGACTGGGGAAGCTCGAGGTCAAGAAGATCGATGAGCGATATTCGTTCGGCTACCCGGTGTACGTGATGTCGATGCGCGAGGGCCGGTACATGCGCACCCTCGGGAAGGGTCCCACCATGGTCCAGGCCAAGGCGAGCGGGCTCATGGAGTTCATCGAACGTTACTCGTCACAGATGTACCGTCGGAAGGACCTCATCACGGTCGCCAAATGGGACGATGTGGAGGACCGCGCCATACATCCGGCGGAGCTCGTCCCACCGCTCCGGCCTACACAATGGGATTGTGTCGGTAACTTCGACCGTGCCATGGTGGACCTGTTCTCACGGACCGGCGGGCGGGGGGCCGCCGGGAGCGGGAGCACGCTCTCGGACGGGATCAAGGGTCGCACTGCCTCGTTCGACTCCGAACAGTGGGGTATGGTCAGGGACAGTCTCCTGAGCCTTTGGGTCCCGGGCCACAACCTCATCAAGGACGAACCGGTGCTCGTCCCTGCCTGCTTCGTTCTCCTCGAATGGAACATCGAGGACGATGACGGACGCAAGCTCTTCGGTGGCGGTAGCTCAAACGGGCTGGCCTCGGGGAACACCATGGAGGAGGCGGTGTTCATGGGCGTCACCGAGGTGCTGGAACGGGATGCCCAGTTCAACGACATGCGCACCCTTGACCTGCGCAGCTTCACGGGGCACACCGGGGTCACTGTCGATGAAGCTCGCAATCCTTACCTCAACGACCTCTGCAAGGGCGAGGTCGGAGCGCGGTCCATGACACTTACTCACGAGAACAGCGCAGGAATCGACCTAGCGACCTTCTCTTCCCTTCTCTTCTACCGTATCGGTGACATGTACGACGTGGTCGTGTCCGGCGGTACCCATCTGGATCCCGAGTATGCTCTCCTTCGCGCCGTCACGGAGTTCGTACAGACCGCAGGTGTGTTCCAGAGCCACCTCGCAGGGGAGCGAGTCGTCGCGGAGCTTCCCCTTAGCACGCCCGGGTGCGAGCTCGTGGTGCCCAACAAGAAGCCGAAACGCTCCGTTCCTCTTGACAGATTCTTGGACAGGTCCACCACGGACGTGTGCGATGACCTGAAGCTGCTCCTGGGAGAGCTGGAGTCTCGAGGGTACGACGTCATCGCCGTCAACCTCACCCATCCCAAGATCGGTATGCCCGTGGTCCGTGTGATCATTCCAGGCCTGCTCCCACAAGTGAGACCGCGGATCATAACGAAAGGATAACGTCCGTCCAGCTCACAGATACTCGAACCGGACGGTACATGGTACGCCCGTGTTCGTCATCTCTGCCCGTGGTTTGACCTTGGCCGTCTCGAGCTCATAGAACATTTCGCCCAGGTCGTTGGCGACGAAGTCTGTCGGTACCATGATCGTGAAGGTCTTCTTCGTACCGATGCTCTTGCACCCGTCGCATTCAGGGAGGCGGTGACATTCCTCCTCTTCCAGGAACCAGATATCGGTGAAGGGGATGATCTCGACCTCGTTGATCCCCTCCTTTACCTTATGGAAGTCCATGGCCATATGTTGGATCACCGATGGTGGGATGGGCGCCTTACCGGTGTTCTCGATGATGAAGCACAGCCGTTCCTCTGGCTTACCCTTGCATCGTCCCACCGGACCGCTGCAGTAACGCGCCTTCTTGCACTGCATCTCGAACACCCAGTCGCCGCCCGCCATGCCCTCTGCCACCTTCTCGGCGGTGAGCTTCTTGACGGTGGTGATGAACGCGAACTGGTAGGCGATAGCCAGACCGAGGACCATGATGAAAGCGCAGATGATGACCGCTGACATCATGCCGGAGCCAGAGTCCTCGTCCGCGAAGATCTTTGCCAGCTCGTTCTCGGCCCCCGGGTCCAGGCCGTCCATCTTGGCCCCCCCCAGGCTGGCCTCCTGCGAGAACAGGCTCCCCTCGAGGGCGAGCGGGGGGCCCTGTCCCTCCGGTAGGTACGCTTGTGATGTAGCTGTTCCAGGTGTCCACTTCGAGCCGCTGTAGTCTCCCCAGCCGGAGTCGTCCTGGACCTCGGGCATGGCTCCGAGCATCTCATCGGTGAGCGTGGCGCCCCCCGTCCCAGTCGTCGGAGTGCCGCACTTCGGGCAGGCAAGGGTCGGATTGTCCATGCTGTACCGACCACTGTGGCCGCAACCCGCACAAGTGTAGTACACCCACTCCGCAGACATCGGAACTCCAATGAATACTCAGTC
Source organism: Candidatus Undinarchaeota archaeon (assembly GCA_964519305.1). Taxonomy (GTDB): domain Archaea; phylum SpSt-1190; class SpSt-1190; order JASMDC01; family JASMDC01; genus JASMDC01. The sequence continues at coordinate 11,954 of CAZFHY010000004.1, read as the reverse complement.
CCTAGGCTTATATAAAGCTTATTTCGAGCGGCGGTCTATCCGGGTCAGTTCGACTGATCCTCTCTTCCACGCAGCTGGAGGACACGCTGGATCCGCAACGACTCGTCGATGATCGTCCGGATGAGGGAGGTACCAAGCTCCCGGGGGAGTCCGAGGCGTGCGCATGCCTCGGTGAAGTTCTCGGTGTTCTTGATCTCTTGGTCCGGGACACGCAGGGAGAGCCCGTACCGTTGCTTGATCTCGTAGATATCCCGAGCCACATGGAAGCGCTCCCCGAGGAGGGAAGCCATGGCGAGGTCGACGCCACGGAGGCGCTCGCGGAGCCTAGCGAGCTCGCTCTGACCCGAGGGCGGGACCTCGTCGAGCGTAGTGCAGGCCTTGGTCTCAACGACCGTACCTCCCCGCAGGTCGTCGAGGCATGTCACCGATACTTGCATGCCCTCGTCGATGAAATCCAGCGCTTTCCGTTGGACGATGGGTGCGCCGTCCTTTGCCAGAGCGAGGAGGTCCTCTGTGCTCATGGTGGAGAACCGGGCGTTCCTTCCCTTTCCCTTGGGATCGTCAGGATAGCAGCCGTCCACGTCCTTTGCCAGAACGACGCGCAGCCCGAGGAGACGCCCGACCAGTATGGCAGACAGATCGCTCCCCCCGCGGCCGAGGGTAGTAATGCGTCCGTTCGCGGTCATACCGAGGAAGCCTGCCATGACCACAGTGGTACCCTTGTCGAGGGCCTCACGGACCATGTCGAGAGCAGCGTCCGTTCTGTCGAGGATCGGAGTTGCGTCACCGAAGCGGTCGTCGGTAATGATGGGCCATTCCCCGTTGCAGGGAGTGAGCACTATTGTATCGATGCCCCTGTGCTCTAGTGCTGCACCCAGGATCCGACAGGTGGTGACCTCTCCCTGGGCGACGATGGAGTCCACAGCATCGGGGGATGTGATGCCGGCACCCAAGGCGGTCGAGAAGAGCCGGTCCGTCTCTCCCTTCATCGCCGAGACGACGATGACGGCTGGAAGACCGAGCGAATCGTTAATGCTCTCGATCGCATGACAGATGTCCCGCGGCGTGGCGAGCACGGACCCACCGACCTTCACCACGTACGGAACTCTAGCCCCTTTGCGTGTCATCCCGGGTCACACGAAGGATGCGAAGCTATAAATTCCTTGATGGAATCCAGTGTATCGAGCAGACCATGCAACAGGGAGGGTACGGACAGTCCGGGTATGGCCAGGGGACCTACGATCGTTCCCAGTACCAACAATACTATCCCGCTTACTACACCTACAAGACCTATGCGAACACCCGGCAGTACCAGGAGGGCGTCGTTAGCGGGGACAAGCCCGCCCATGCGACGACATCCACATCAGGCTCGAAGCAGGACAAGAAAAAGCAGGTAGCTGTTGCGGCCGTCGTCGCGGTGGCCCTCATCGCCGCGGCCTTCCTCCTCACTATGGGTGAGCCTAAGATCGATCCTACCTTGGCGGAAAAGGTCAGCAGCGATCCTGATTCCAGCTACGTGGTCGGTGTGTACGTGAGCGAGGGTGCGCCCGATGACATCCAGGGCTACTTCAATGCGAAAGGTGCCAAGTATATCGGAAGTAAGTCCAATGCATCCATCGTGCTCGCCGCGGTCCCGGGGAGGGACATCGAGGTCCTCAGTGGAGAGGACTGGGTGACCAGGATCGTTAGCCAGGAATAGGCCGAATCCCGTACGGGAATGATCTCATTCCTTTGACTTCTCGAACAGTTCCTTGACCTGCGCCTCGCGTTGTTCCACTTTCCTGGGCTCCACACGCGGACACCAGGAACCGGGCGACTCAACGGCGAATGAAGCTAATGCCGAACCGGCGAACGCTGAGGAAAGTGGGTCCGCGTTCGATGCGTACCGTGCAAGGAAACCTCCGATGAACGCGTCACCGCATCCAGTGGGATCGGTGATGGGGAGGTCGAGACTGGGGATGGTGTGTAGGTTCATACCATCGTAGACGATGCAGCCACCTGTTCCGATCGTGATGACCACGCAGCCCACACCTTGGGTGTGGAACGCCTCTGCGCACGCTTCAAGATCGTCCTTACCGACGAGGGCCCTGGCCTCGAACTCGTTAGGGAATGCCAGGTCGACCGAACCGAGGCGGGGGAATCCCTTGATCCCATTCTTCTCGTAGACCTTCGAATAGGTCTGGTTGAAGTCGAGGCTCACGAGACTCGCGACCCCGTCCATCGCTCCGATGAACTTCGACTGGAGTGCAGGGGGCATGGGGCAGACGTGCGCAAAGAACGCTCCCTTGTAAGAGTCGGGCACCAGGGAAGGCCCCAGCTTCTTGGAGACACCCTCTTCCAGTTCGATCGATGTCGCGTCCCCTTTGTCGTTGTAATAGTAATCGATGCGCGTGGACTCGCCCTCGATCTTGGCGATCCCGGATGTATCGATACCGTAGTACTCGAGGTCGGTGATCCAGTTCTTCGGGAAGTCCGGGCCAACGGCTGAGACTAGCCCCGTCTCCAGACCTAGCTGGACGGCCGAGGTGGCCACGGCAGGAGCCGAGCCTCCAGGCAGTACTTTCTCGCGTCCGTCGGGGTAGATGATACGGTCGATGACCGCGTGTCCGATTGTAATCAGGTCCATTTACGTCCCTCTCCGATGGTCTCTGCGACCTCCATGATTTCCTCGTGGGAGGTAGTGAGCATGTTCTCGATACCGTTGCCCTGGATAACGAAGGACGCTGCCGCGCATCCGTTTACCGCAGCGTAGTACACGTCCTGTTCCTGGGCATACGTGGCAAGGAAGGCGCCGGCGAATGTGTCGCCCGCACCGGTTGGATCTGTGACGTTGGTGACCTCATAGGAAGGAATCTCCCAGATCACCTCGTCGTCCGCGACGACCACGCCCCGCTCGTCGCACTTGAGGCAGAGCACCCCCTTGAAGAACCGCTGGAGGTGGTCGGCGATGCGCACGAGCTTGCGCGATGTGAGCGCACCTGCTGCTTCCTTTGCCTCCGTCACGCTCATGAGCTTGCCGTCCTTGAGGTAGCGGTAGAGCATGACCGCCTCTTCGCGGTTGGGGAAGTAGAAGTCCGCTTTTGCGAACACCCTGTTGGTGAACACGTAGTGTTCGCGGAATATCTCTGCGGAGATGGAGTCGAGCGATACCGCCGCGCTCCCCGTCGCCAGCTCCTCGATGAAGCGCTCCTGGAGCCGGGGGCTGTTGGGGCATAGGTGGATGATGCGGGAGTTCCGTCCATGGGCAGGGATGTCATCGAGACAGAGGGAGTTGCCCACGTTGATCTCGTAGTCGCAGTAGGTCGCCTTGAAGGCGTCGTGCTCGATGGTGAACCTTGTCGAGCGGCCTCCAGGGATGATCCTGAGACCGGACAGATCGATGCCGACCCGCCTGAGAGTCCGAAGATAGTCGAGACGGAAGTCCCGGCCGATGCGGCCGACGAGGCATGTGTCGCCCTTGAGGAGCGATGATGATATCGCGGTGTACACCGCGGCGCCCCCCTGTGCGTCCACGAGGTTACCGCTGGAGCCAACCCGGTCCATGGAGACGTTCCCCACAACAGCGATATCCGTCATAGTCTACCAGCCCACCCTGAAGGGTAACCCATTTGAATGTATCGGAGCGGTCGGCCGGAGTTCTGAACAGCTCTCATATGGACGTGTTCAGAACATCGCAGCAAAACATAAAAGAGGTCTTTCGCACTCCTTAAAAACATTTTGAACGACCATAATCTCACGTGAAGGAGATGGCCGACACATCACCCCAAGGGTTCGAGACCGAGTATGCTGCTTGGAACAAATCACAGGAGCGTATACTCAATATCCTCGAAGAGGTCAAGGAGTCAGCAAAAGCCGGGGAGTTACATCCGCCCACTCTGGAAGAGCTGGGGCTCCACCCTTCGATCATGCCCGAGCTCTCCGAGACGATGGTGTCATCCATCACCGACAAGGACGTCAGGGATGCCTATCTGTTCTCGATCGCCCTCGCAAGGAAGTTCACCATCAACTTCTGGAACGGCCAGGGCTACCCTTTCAAAGAGGACTGCGAGCAGCAGGCAGAGAGGTTCATCTGGCTCAAGGACTCGCTCTCCCGCCGCCCTCCTGTCGTGGCCTGGGCGGACACCCTTCAATCATTCGTGTCCTCGTGCCTTGAGTTCTTTGACGGGATCAACGCGATGCCGGACTTCGAGCGCAAGGATGATCTCCTGTTCTCATGGGGAGTGTCCTATGCGTACATGTCCCTGTACGACGTGGCCTTGAACGTCAAGTGCCGTTACTATGAGTGCGAGCTTGACGAAGCGGGGAAGGATCGGCCCAAGGTTATGCTCTCGGCCAGCGACGTGTTCCTCGAGGACGGGGATCCCGTGAAGGCGGCCGAGTACATGCTCCAGGCCTGGCGGAACGGGGACAAGGGCATAAAGGACCAGGTGAACAAGCGTATCAAGCATGTGAAGGCCATCGATCCCGATGTCGCCGCGACGCTGGCGGGCCTGATCCGGAAGTAAGCATATAAAACTTCATCCACGACATCCCCGCTATGCCGCGTAACCTCCTTGTGGCACTGAACTCGTTTTGGATCACAGTGTTCCTTGGAGCGCTGATCGGGGCCATCGTCTTTCGGGACGCCGCCTCGATCGTGGTCTTTGCAGTGCTCCTCATTGCCGCATTTCTATCTGACCGTGAGCGGATCGCCCGCCGTACCGACGCCTTCGATTTCGTTGAGGCGGTGTTCGAGAAGCTCGATGAGCCGATGTTGATCAGCGAGGTATACCGACTAGGCCCTAAGGGATTCACGAGCAAGAAGGCAATAATCGCAGACCTTCTCCACAGGGGGATTCTGAAGTGGGACGATCACCGGCACCTGATGCTCGATGAGACCAATCTCATGATACGCAAGAACGAGGTGTTCACCCGTGCTCTTGGGTTCGCACTGTTCTTCCTCATCATCGTCCTGACCTACAAGTGGACCTACGGGGATCCGTTCGTTGACAGGTTCCTCCATGCCATCTCGGCCCTCATCGTGGTCGTGACCCTCATCAAGACAGCATATCTGTCGATGATCCCCATCCATCTCAAGTTCTGGGATTAGGATGGAGACCGCCCGCGCCGTCAGGGCCATCAAGGACCTGGTCACCGGCACCTCGCGTGTGCTCATCCTGACCCATAACAATCCGGACCCCGATGCAATAGCGGCCGCGTTCGGCCTCAAAGCGCTCGTTGAGGCGTTCGGTCCACGGGCCGTCATCGGGTACGGGGGTATTATCGGCAGGGCGGAGAACCGCGCCATGGTCAAGCAGCTGCGCATCAAGATGTTCCCCATTGACATGCTAGACCCTCAAGAGCATGATGTGGTCGCTGTCGTTGACGCACAGCCTTCGGGCGGGAACACCCCTCTCGGCGAGAACGGTCGTATCGATATAGTCATCGACCATCATCCCCTGCGGGAGGGGATGCCCGATGTGAAAGTGCTCGACGTTCGTGAGGAATATGGCGCCACGAGCACCATCATCACGGGGTACCTCCATATGGCGAGCGTCGAATGGGACGAGAACCTGGCCACGGCCCTATTCTACGGCATCAAATCGGACATAGGTGACCTCTCACGGGACAGTACGCGTGCCGACCACCTGGCCATGCGGATGCTATTCCCCTCCCTATCACACAATCTGCTCACACGCATCGAGCGCCCGCGCATCCCTGCAGCCCACTTCCTTGCGCTCCGGGAAGCGATCGGTAATGTCCAGGTATACGATGATGTGCTGGTGAGCGACCTGGGAACGGTCGACTCCCCTGACATGATCGCCGAGATGGCCGATGACTTCCTCAGATTGAAGGGCATCCTGTGGACCATGTGCCTTGGGGAGTGCGAGGGAACGCTCCACTTCTCCCTCCGGGCATTGCTCCATGGGAGCATTGCAGGCCCCGTGGCAGCAAAGCTGCTACAGGGTATGGGCTCGGGCGGTGGTCACGACCGGTCCGCGGCCGGGGCGATGCCTCTTCCAGAGGACGAGGAGGCGCGGCGCGAGATCAAGGCACAGCTCATCGAACGGTTCCTCCAGGCGATCGACCGACAGAACGCAGAAGGACGTTATCTCTGACGCGACCTCCCTTGCCTGAGGACAACCTATTTATTCCTTGTCCGAGAACCATCACCCATGGAACTCTACCTCATCCAGCATGCACAGGCACATTCAAAGGATGAGGACCATGTACGGAGCTTGAATCCAAAAGGTCGGAAGACCATCAACAGCGTATCCACCCACCTCGAGCGTCTCGGGCTGCGGGCGCATATAATCTATCATAGCACGAAGCTCCGGTCGCGCCAGACCGCGGAGGAGTACGCCAAGGTCATCCCTTCATGGCGGGGGTGCATAGAGCGTCAGGGGCTAGGCCCCAACGACGATATAGGTCCAATGATGGAAGAACTGGGTTCAAGTCGCAAGGCCGTGGCCATAGTAGGTCACCTCCCCTTCCTTTCCCGGCTCGCCAGCGCTCTCCTCTCGGGGGACCCTGAACGGGAGGTCATAAAATTCCAGAACGCTGGTGTGGTGAAGCTCGAGCGCAACGATGAAACAGGTCGCTGGCAGCTCGCATGGACTCTGTTCCCTGAACTTCTAGTGTCTGCCAGCCACTCGGACGAGGATGATGGGGAAGAGGACCGGCCGCTGTTCCGCCGGCCATGAACCTCACTCGGAAACGGGCTCGATCCACACGCCGTCGGTCACACGGTTCTCTTCGGAGATACCTTTGCGGATGGAGGCATGCTTCGGATTACCGACGAAGACCCAGGCCTTGAACCTCCTTCCGTCATTCCGCGTGACCGTGTAGACCTCGCGGGTGAAGGGCGGCGTCTTCTTGTTAACGTCCATATAACTGTCGAAGATGTCAGGTTTATCGACGAGCTCAGGAAGCGTCATGAGCAGACCATGGACGATGTCATCTTTACCAGGATTCTCCGGCTCTATGAGAACAGGGAATGTGTCGATGTCGAAGAGCATACCCGGGATGAACGCATCCTCGATCTTCTTCGGCACGACCGAGAAGCACAGGTCGAGAAATCCGGTGTTCATCAACGATCCGTACACGAATACCTTGTCCATAAATTATGCCCCCGTATCCCCTCAATTATTAGGTAGGTTCAATTCAATAAAGGTTTCGGTCAGGCCCTGCGAGGTACATCACCATCTCTGCCAACGAGCGAGGCGACAGTGCGTGGGAACACCTTGGCCAAACGCCCGAGCAGGTCCTCAAGACCCACAAGGTCCGCGGTCAGATGTCGTGCGATGTCGTCGGTCCGTCCCTCCATGAACCACAGGATGCACAGAAGGTTCTCCTTTCCCTGCTGATCCCGCCCCACTAGTAGATGCTCTAGCACGTTGGAGTCCGATGCACCCTGGCCAGGATTGACCATCGTCTCGATGAATAGACGTTTCAGGTCGAAGTGTCGCTTCCGTGCGATCGATACACGGTCTCCGTGAGGGATCCCGTGCTGGAGACATTTCGCGGCCAGGAAGTTGAAGTCGAATGCACCGTTCCAGGTAACGATGGGTTCACCACGGTGCGCCTCCATCATCTCGAGAAGGGGGGGGAGGCACCGTTCCAGGAAAGTCCGCTCCGATTCCATGACGAGCGTGCCGTCACCGACATCGTCACAGCGTCGGACCCACAGTGTGGGCTCACCGCCCAATGATTTGATACCGACGGCCGTGGCCTGGTTGACGAAGGTGTCTGCTCCCGTGCTCTCGATGTCGAAGAGGAGTGTCATGCTCACCATAGGGGGGACAACACATAAAACCCTGAGCCGCCACCACGTGTCCATGGATGTCGAGCGAGTGGAGCGTGACCTGCTCTGTGACAATTGCCACAAGGAGCGCGCGCACATCCGCATCGTCGATATTGGATTATACCGCAAGGACCTGGTCCTGTGCGCCTCGTGCCTTGCGGAACTCAAGGGGCTATTGGGGAAGACGGATTAACGGGCAAAGCCTGACCGGTTTACTTATAAGCATAACGTCCCCAAACTGGGGCCATGGTTATCAAGAGCGAGAAGAAGAGCGATTATGATTCGCTTCTCAAGCGCATTGATGCGCTCAACCGTAATATCGGGCAGCTCGAGTACAGGACCGAGTCCCTTGAGGGAGGATCCACCCCATGGATGCTCGCCACGGGAGTGCTTGCCCTCGCCATTATCATCGCGTCCGTGGGATTCGCGAACGGGTCCATCCGGGTGAACGCGACCGGTCTCCCTGCTACGGGCACCGGGGCCGCGTCCGACCTCAACGTTGAGGGGATGTACGGCCTCATGCTCGAAAAGGGCCTGCCGGCAGAGGAGATCGATACGATCCTCATGCGCGGCGGTATCGAGAAGACGGAAGTCGACAAGGTCCGGTACAAGGTGACCTCAACCAGTGCCGATCCGACGGCGGCGCCTACGGCGAAGCCTGTCACTCCTACTGAAGAACCGACCGAGGCCACACCTAAGCCTAGCGGCTCTGGCCAGAAGGTCGACTTCCAGATGTTCGTCATGACCTACTGTCCCTTCGGTACTCAGGCCGAGGACGGTATGATCGAGGCCTGGGACAGGATGGGCAAGTACGTCGATCTCGATGTCCGCTTCGTCATCTACAGCCAATACCAGGGCGGAGGCGACGACTACTGCATCGATGGCGGCGAGATCTGCTCCATGCACGGCATCGCGGAGCTCAACGAGGGTATCCGCCAGGCGTGCATCATGAAGTACTACGACATGGACAAGTGGGTCGAGTACACCAAGATAATCAATGCCCAGTGCACCCTGGGTGACATCGAGACCTGCTGGAAGGGTATCGCCAAGGACACAGGCGTGGACGTCGACAAGATCAGCACCTGCCAGAAGGACGAGGGTGTTGCCCTCATGCGTGCCGACAAGAAAGAAGGCGACGCTCTGGGTGTCCGCGGATCGCCGAGCATGTTCATCAACGGAGCCCCCTACAGCGGCGGACGTGACGCTCTGAGCTACACGCGGGCCATCTGTAACGAGCTCGATCCCAAGCCGTCCGAGTGCGAGAGCCTGCCCGCCTGCGGCCAGGACGCCGACTGCACCAAGACCGGCAAGATCGGCAAGTGCGTCAATCCCAACACCGACGACGCGGCCTGCGAGTTCGTAGATCCGGTGGCGGTCTCGGTGACCGTGCTCAACAAGAAGGGCGATCCTGCCTGCGACTCGTCGCAGATCAAGGCCGCGCTCACGCGCCTCTTCCCCGGCGCCGATATGAAGGACGTTGACGTTGCTTCAGCCGAAGGAAAGGCCCTCATCGAGAAGTACGACATCCTCATCGTGCCCAAGTACATACTCGACGATAACCTCGAGAACACCAACACCTGGGCCACGAACGTGGGCATCCGCACCGTGTTCGAGAAGAAGGACGACGTCTATATGCTGACCGACGACGCGACCGGTGCTTCCTGCTACACGAGCGACGATGCGAAGGTAGCGGCCGAAGAGGCCGCGTGCGCCCAGATCCCCAAGGCAGATGTGCCCACCATGAAGTTGTTCGTGATGACCTACTGTCCGTTCGGTACACAGGCGCTGGACGGTATCAAGCCTGCAGTAGAGCTTCTCGGGGACAAGATCGCTGTGGAACCGCACTACGTCATCTACGCGAACTACAATGGCGGAGGTCCCGACTACTGCCTGGACGACGGCAAGTACTGTTCCATGCACGGGATCCAGGAGCTCAACGAGGGCGTGCGCCAGCTCTGCATCTACCGCGACCAGCGCGGCAAGTGGTGGGACTACTACGAGCTCGTCAGCAAGAAGTGCACCTCTAACAACGTGGACACCTGCTGGGAGGACCATGCCAAGGCCGTGGGCATCGATGTCGACGCTGTGAAGAAGTGCTACGATGACGACGCCTTGACCCTGCTCGCAGAGGAAGTAGCGCTCAACGAGAAGTACGGCGCTCGTGGTTCACCGACAATGGTGATCAACGAGGTGGCCTACCAGGGCAACCGTGATCCTGAGAGCTTCAAGAGCTCCCTCTGCTGCGGATTCAAGGAGGGTCAGAAGCCCGCCGCGTGCGACACCAAGCTCGCCTCCACCGGAGGAGCGGCACCGTCCGGCGGCTGCGGATAGTAGAGGAAACGATGGACGCGCGGGGGGGCGAACGCCCCTCCGCGCATGTCCAATAATGTTTTAAACCAAGCTCTAGCCATAGGTGCACATGGCACCGCAGGCGAACGGCCGGCCTAACTGGGACGAGTACTACATGCGGATCGCCCTGGACGCGGCCCGCCGTTCGACATGCCTTCGCCATCATGTGGGAGCCATAATCGTCAAGGACCGTCAGATACTCGCGACAGGGTACAACGGTGCGCCGCGGGGGTTCCCGCACTGCGAGAAGATAGGCTGCCTTCGCGAGCAACGAGGTATACCATCGGGCGAGCAGACCGAACTGTGCAACGCAGTACACGCCGAGCAGAACGCCATCATCCAGGCGGCCGTACATGGTGTATCGATCGCAGGCGGTGTGCTCTACACGACGCATCAACCATGCATCCACTGTTCCAAGATGATAATCAATGCCCGGCTGGACCGTGTGGTGTACGGCAGGGACTACTCGGAGACACGCGGGCTGGAGATGATGCGCAAGGTAGGTGTCGAAGTGGTGCGCTTCGACGGTGACCTGGAGGTCACGGACCTACGGGAGTAGGCCTGACCGCGGGGATCTCTACATCCGGTCCTTCCGTGTCTCCGTCCAATCCATCTCGTTCATGAGCGCGTCACGTGCAGCCTCGAGCTCCTTGAGCACCTTGTCAAAGCCCACTTGACGCTTGTTCTTGCCGGAGCCCGTAGAGCTCCGGAGCTGGCCGGTGAACCGGTCGAGCTCCTCCACCTTGTTGCGGACAGCTCTGATGTCCCGGAGGAGGGCGAACCGGCGAGAACGTACCAACGACTTCTTCTCGTCATCCATCCGTGAGACCAATGTCGGCGGTCGTTGAAATAGCTTTGCTTCTCAGAGCACGCTCAAACGGGCTGTGTGCTCGACCTCTTCCCCGGTTTCGTCGTTCCGGACCACCACGCGGAGGATGAACGATCCGGGTTCACGGGGAGCATCTATCCCGACCCGCCAGCTCCCGTCGGCCTGGACACCAGCGCACGCGCACATACCGCAGCGTTCGTCGACCGGGCACGGCACCCAGCCGGACGGTGCACTACCGTCCCACTCGAGGTCGATACCGGCGGTGAAAGCGGATTTGGGCAGGCCACGAAGCGTGGAAACGACGCCCTCAACGACCAGTGGATCACCGGGAGCTACGTTGGAAGGGATGTCACTGAGGGTCACCGAGAACGTCGCCCCTCCGGAGGAACCGGCGAACGTGAACGCCGCACCGAGGAATAGGATCCCTGCTACCACAGCGGTCATTCGGCCTGTGCTCTCCTCCCGACCGGCGAGGGCCCACTGCTCGTATACGACGAAGCCGAAGTTCACAGCCATGATGAGGGCCATGCCCTGAGCCATCTCCGCGGCCGGAGGAAGGACACCAAGGAAAGCTGCCAGATCCGCAGATCTGAGTGGTTCCAGTGCCTTTACGATCAGGCGCAGGACCAGTAGGAGGAGCACGGCCATTATCCCTGTCCAGACCTCTGGATCGCCACGATACTCCTCGCTGGCCTTCTGCACCGCCTCGCTCCGAAGAGCGAGCACCAGAGGGATATGGACGACCATCACGCCGCCCAGACCGAGCACCGGCAGGAGCCAGTACGGTCCTCCGGAGAAGAGGAGGGAAATGTATAGGAGGATGATGAGGAAGACTGGGAGGACCACGGCGACGGTGGGCAGTACGCGAGTGCTCCCCGTACGTAACACGGAGGTACCTATCGTTTCCGTGTAGGGCTCCAGGTCCATATAGTGCAATTGGTGTAGAGCCTGTCCGAGTAGTCCCCCGTCACGCGTTCCTGTAAAATTCTAGGG
>CAZFHY010000003.1:98210-189248 GCA_964519305.1 Candidatus Undinarchaeota archaeon | reverse complement strand
TCATCTTCGTTTATCAAAACGAGCCTTTCAAGAACGAACTGTCAAACCCGGGTGATAACCACTGCCATAGTACTGGCCATGACCGTACCGCCCCATGGTGGCCTGCTGCCCGGGCGCCGTTTGCTGCTGTACCGCCGAGTACTGGTCAGTGAGCCTTTTCTCTTCCTTCCGACGCTTGTACCAGTCAATACCTTTGTAAAAGGTACCCACCAGCACGATGGGGAGGAACAGGATCTCAAGGAGGTCCTTGATAGTGGACATCCAGAGCATCGTGTCGAGCATTGACCGGGCCTCGACATCGACGATCACTGTACGTACCACCTCAGGCCCCTGCTCCCGGATTATCCTGACAGTCACGGTATGATTGCCCGGTTCCATGGCCCTGACGTTGAAGCTGTAGGGGAACGGCGTGTCAGGTTTCAGGAGCACGCGCGGGAGGTCGGTGGCAGCGACCACTCCCTCCGGCCCTTCCACTGATATCGAAACGAACTCATCGGCCTCACCCACGTTGCCCACGAAGAGGGATACGCTCTCCTCTTCCTTACCACCCTCCCTCTGGGAGAGAGTGACGACCTCTGTATCCTTTCCCAGCGTGATACTGACATCGCACGAGCAGTCCGGTGAGTTGGAGCAGTGCTCGCCTACTTCGGTGTCGCACCGTCCGTTCTTCGCGCACTGGTCGACCGTGCAGTCCTGGCGGCAAACTGCACACTCGTTCAGACTGTCGCTCAGTTCGCACGTCCCGTCCCCGCACGCGGGAACGCATTTCAGGGTCTCCCGTTTGCACCGTTGCCCCTCCGTGCATCCGCAGTCCACGCAGCAAGCGTCACCGCTCTCGTCGCTCGTGCACACACCGTCGCCGCAGATGGGTATGCAAACTCCTGCAGTACATTCGTAGCTATCAAGGCAACCGCAGTCCGTGCAGCAGTCCTCCCAGCCCTCGTCCTCGGTACAGACACCGTCACCGCACCGGGAGACGCAACCGTCATCCGTGCATGTGTAGCCATCAGAGCATCCCACGTCCTTGCAGCAGGTCGCTGCCGTCTCTCCTGCAACAACGTTCCCATCACCGCACACGGGGCCGCACCTTCTCGCCGTGCAGGCGAAACCGTCATCGCACCCGCAGTCGTCGCAGCAGGCGATGCTATCCTCTCCCGCCTCGCACGCACCGTCGCCGCAGAAGGGCGCCACGCAGCCCATGAGATCGGCCCCCTCGCGCTCAGGACCGCATATCAGACCGGCCGTGCACGAGCAGTCCTTGGCCGCCGAACCACAGGTCTCCTGGTGGAACGCCGAGCACTCACCGTCACCTATACAATCACCTACTCCGCAGTCAAGGCATCGCCCGGCACACTCGCCCTCGTCGGGCTCGCACACACCATTACCGCACTTCTCGTTGTAGCACCCGGTCTCGGTGGCCTCCTCGTGGTCTGGCCTGCACTCCCAGCCCGCGGGGCACGCGCACTGGTCGGCCGTGTTGTCGCAGTTCTCTCCCACGGGCACGTTGCACGTGACATCGGCCAGACATGTCGTGATGTTACAGTCCATGCACCCGGTCGTACACTCGCCCAGGGTGATGTCGCACACGCCGTCACCGCACTGACGTATGTAGCACCCGGCGTCGTTCGCTCGCGGATCGTCCGGACCGCAAAGCGCGCCCTCACCGCACCGGCAGTCAGGTGAATTGCTGCAGTCCTCTCCCGAAAGGATGTTGCACCCGGGATCTGCCGCGCACACAGTGACATTGCACCCGGTGCACCCGAGCACGCACTCGTTCAGCTGTACGCTCTGCTTGGAAGCAGCATCGGTGAGGTTGATGTCGCAGATACTGTCGTCGCAGGCAGGCTTGATGCACCCATCGCCCTCAGTAGAGCGCGGATCGCCGGGCATGCAGACCTCGTCCAGAGCGCACGCACAGTCCGCTGACGTATCGCAGCGCTCGCCGGACGCGGGGGTACAGGCACCGTCCTTCCCGCACACGTCCAGAGTGCACCCCTTGCAGCCTTTTGCACACTCGTCGAATGTCAGGTCCTTCTCGAGGAATATATCACTGACGGTCATGTCGCAGTATGTGTCGTTGCAGCTCACCGTGAAGCATCCGCGGTAGTCCGAGCGTGGATCTCCCCGGTTGCACACCTCTTCATCGGAGCATGCGCAGTCGGTCGAGCTGTCGCAGTACTCATCCAACGCGTTCTCGCAGACACCATCGCCTTTTGTGTCATCGCACACCTTGTTACGGCAGACGAAGCTATCCCCGAACATCGACCTGCACTCGGTTGCGTTGTCACACCCGCGGCATCCGGCACTGGGCGTGCAGAACGGGACCGTGCCACCGCATGGTATACCGTGGGGTACGCATGCCTCGTTCTCACAGGTATAGGTCACATGAGAGTAGAATCCGCTTGGTGCGTTGTAGTCGCACATTACACCACAGTCATCGTTCTTCGTGCAGGACACACAACCCTTTGCAGGCATGCATGACTGGCCCTTCTCACCACAGTCGCTCCACTCGGCCTCCTCGCACACACCGGCCCGGCACGCGAATGTGACGAACTTATCGCTCTTGTCCCCAAGACATTTCGGAGCGCAAGCCCCGCCAGGGGACACCTGGCACACCCCTTCCGCGTCACATGTACCGGGTACATCGCCGTCACAGCACCCTGCCACAGCCGATGCGCAGTACCATGACGCTTCGGTCGCATTGCACGCAAGGGTGCCGACACACTGTCCAACACCGCACGTATCACCGGACAGACCATCGGTGAGGCAGGTCCCGCCGCAGCAGGTGCCAGCGAGGACGCTGTCCGCCTGAGCTACACGGCACACATCGCCCCCTGCAAGTTCGGTGCAGGATGGGCAGTCACCGGCAAGGCATTCTGTCGTGGCTATGGATACCTCAACACCACCTGTGGACATGCACGCGGCGACATCTTCAGGAGAGAGGGTCAGTGTGGTGCCCGTATAGTTCAATGTGCGACTCGTTGCACCACAGATGACGGTGGACGTGTCAGTCCTGACCTTCGATGGATCGAGACCGAGGTCAGCGGTCACCCATGCACCCTCGTCACTCTGTTTGAGCATGATGGTCAGCGTGTATCGCATGACATTGGATGCCGCATCGTGGGATGCGGTCATGGTGACCGTGTCAGTGCGATTGCCAAGAAGAGTGACCGATACGTCAGCAGTGCCCGCGCGGTCGGCGGTAATAGAGAGGGTAGGTGAGTACGGTATGATGTGCTGCCCGGGTGTGAGCGTTCGCTCGTTCACCGTGAAGGACGTCGGTGTCGATGTGAGCGAACAGGATACGTTCATCGATACTCTTCCACCATAAGAGGTGACTGATAGCTCACGGCCATCTAGCTCGCTTGCGGAGTAGGTCTTCGTGAAGCCCGGTGACGGTGGGCATTCACGGATTCCGGTGACACCCATGCACCAACCGTAGCTGATCTCACCTGGTACAGCGTTAAAGATTAGCCCTTTTGATATCGCGTCGTATGGATCGGTCACTCCGCTCGTGCCAGTTACGTGAGCTGAGAAGAAAGACGATACTAATGATACTGGAGCTGCCATCTCTGCATTAGAATAATAGCCCACTGTTGAATCAGCCTCACCTTCCAGGCTGATCATGTGAATGGCTGTCCCTTCAGTGAAATCAAGTGATGTACCATTGATCGTGCCTTCGTTTACTAAATCGTTACCTAACCATACCTTTCCAGTGGGTGTACTAGGAACGATCAATGTCGGAGGACTAGCATTAGCACCACAACCATCTAATACTGGTGTGAAGAATATGGCCATATTACCTGATGTAAGACTACCTAGCGACATTGTTGAAGATACGCGTATTCCATCGAACTCTGTACATCCGAAAGCAAAATCCCGTGGTGTTGTTTCAGTCCTAAGCTTGTTTTGAGTATCCGTTACGAACATATTCCCTGTTGATAGTCGTCTTACCGGAAGGTTTATTGTAGCAATGTAGCTCTTAAGCCCAACTGATCCGCCTTCCCAAGGTTTAATAATCGGTATAAATGATCTGATTTCCTTACTCGCGTCTAAATGTACAATGCAAAGATTGTATTGATTACTATCCACAGGATCGATTATAATCGAGTTCAATCCCTTATTGAGCTTTGAGGCAGGAAATAAGAACTCTGCCTCACCATCTACACAATCCACAATTCCTGTGGCCTCGTTCTCGGATCCTTTCTGGACCGTGAATTCTATCTTTCCGTCGAACGGTTCGTTATTGGTCCACCAACACTTGACCTTCGCTTGTGCCTGACCTTCACCGGGTTCGTTCTCGAGTATGAATTCATATATCATCTCTCCTTTCGATGAATCCTGACAGGCGATTTCATCGTAGAAAGTAATTTTCTCCTCGTCATCCAATGCGATGTTATGCACATCGACTTCACATGAACCTGTCTCATAGCTAGGAAGCCCAAGAACTTCCTTCTTAGTTCCATCAGTGCTATCTATATCTAGCGCGTGAGTGAACGAGACGTCCCCTGTCTCCAGCCATACCCGAAATTCACACATACCGGCATCGCATTCGGGAATCGACAGTGATCCTCCCGAAGTGATCGAACCATCTATGGAGAACTCGAACCTCTCCCATTGAGCGAAAACATCCGTTACCCGATAATTCACTGTGATATCGCCTACTGCAAGCGCTAACGACATGATAATGAGCGCCGCAACAGACCTCCATTTATTCATTAACAACTAGGTCGCGCTCATCCTTTTAATCTATAGCTAGAGGCAGCGCCCACCCTTTTTCAGAAGGGCCTAAAAAAAAAGGGAAAGAATTCCCCCCGCGCCGAAGCGCGGAGGGAATCCTTAATCTCCTGTCTTACGCGAAGGAGATGTCTGCGGCCTCGATGGGCAGAGCCACGGACGCAGCCGTCTTGAACTTCAGGCTGGTTCCAGTTAGCTTGTCCTCGTAGTCGTAGTAGTGCTGAAGGATGTAGCACGCCGCACGGGTGTGCTCAGCCTCCCAGCCACCAGCCACGATAGCCTTCTTGCCGACAGTGAAGGCATCCTCCTTGAGCTCGATCAAGGCGATCGGAGCGTCACAGGGAAGCGCCTGGTCAGCGTCGTCACAGAAGTCCCACTTGGTGAAGCCGAGTTCCTGCACAAGGGCGTTGGCCGAAGGGCCGCCCACGAGGACGAAGTCCCCGTACATGGCAGAGGTCGGGTCCGAGACCTCGGAGTCAAGCAGGGCCACGGGCACAGCGATGTTGCTGTAGGTGTAGTAGTCGCCGCTGGGGACATCGGGTATGATGTCAGCAACGGTGAACTCGCCCACCTTGTCGCCCTTCTTGAGTTCCTTTATGTCTTCGGTCACACCAGCGTTCAGCGACACAAGACCGCGGACGTCCATCTTGGCCATCTTCAGTATCACGTCGCCGGCCTCGAGAGCGTCCTCGGGGGACTTGGCGATGATACCGTAGTTACCAACCTGGTCCTCCTTCTGTGTACCGAGCGTAGAGCCGATACCACCGCTAGTCTTGTAGAGGTTGATCTCTTCGATACCGGTCTCGTCCTTAGCGGCCGTGTGCGCGAAGTCGAAGCCCACGATGAACTGAATCTTCGCGGAGCCCTCCTCCTCACTGGCAATGTAGAGCGTACCCTCGTCCTGAGCAAGATTGTCAGTCCCGATGATAGCATTGGCGGATTCTTCCTGCGTAATACCGAGCTGGTAGATCGCAGTACCGTAGTACATCTTGGCCAGAAGCAGCACTTTAGGTCCGTCTTCACCAGCAGCTCCAGTGTTACCAACAGAACCAAGGTTCGAGTTGGTCGTCGTGTACGCCGTACCACTCAGCTCACTGAGCAGCTTGTAGAACTTGTAGTCGTCGTCGTCAGCGTTCTCCTTGTAGTTGATAAAGGTACAAGCGTCGTCGATACGGGACGGGTTCGCCTCGGATGTCTCGGCATTGCCGGACTCCTTGGTGAACTGACCAGCACCGTCACAGTCGCGGCTGTGCTCGGCCGTGGTCAGGGCGTCCTGGGCCAGACCCACGAAGATCTCGGCCACAGGCTTCTTGTTGTCCAGCAGGAAGGTAGCACCCTCCGGCGGGACGATGCGGTATCCGTCCATGTACTCGAAGTCCTCGCCCTTCTTGTCGAAGGGAGAGTTGACGGAGGTGGACCAGATGACCTTGAAGTCACCCATGGCATCCTCGTCCACGTTAAGACCGTGGAACTGGAGCTTCCACTTGTCGTCGGGCGAGCTGATGTACTCGTCCTTGGCGAGTCCCTTGCTTGAGCCCTTCTTGTCCTTGGTGTACTTGTACTCGATGATACAAGTGCGACCGTCGTCGGTTCCAAGACCCTCGGTCCCGTAGTTGGCACAACCCGCGGTACCCTTGATGACAGTCGAGCTTACCTCACAGCAGAGGTTCTCGAGCTCCCAGTCGGTCTCCTTGTTGGTGTTGTCCTTCCACTTCTTACCGTCAGTGACGGTGCGCTCGATGTCACCAAAGCCCATCCAGACCTCAGCAGTGGAGAGCGAGTTCCAGGTGTCGGGCCTGATCTCGATGGTGAACTCACTGATCTTCTTGCTGATGGTAGCAGGGGTGGTCTTGTGCACATCGTCGTAGTTGGGCGAGAACATATGGGTCTGCCCGGAGGGGTCCACGATCTCGAAGAACGCGGTGTTGGACCCGGAGGCCACGTCGTTCAGGGTGATCTTGTAACCCTTGTACTCGGTGGTCTTGCCCTTGTGGATGACCTTCTTGTCACCCATAAGGATGACGAACTTCGGGGTCGCAGCATTGTCATTGTTGTCAACGGCGTCGAAGTCCGACAGGCGGACGTCGTGCCCGAAGATCTTCATGGGTAGGTAGTTGTCCACACCAAGACCGCCGTTGGTCGAATCTCCCTTACCGGAGATCGTGTAGTTGGCGTAGTCGTCGACGTGGTCGTTACCCTCGGTGTTGTCACGGTCGTAGTCCACGTCCGTGGGCGACTCGATGAACACCTTGTACTTAAGGGAGCTCGCAGCGACCGAGAACCTAAGCACGTTCTTGTCGATGGTGAAACCAAGGTTACCAGAGGAACCGAGCTTCGTGGTGTCGAAGGTGATGATGTCGTACACACGGAACGAGTCATCAGGCTCTCCGGCAGGGTTCACATAGACATCCTGAAGCATAGGCATGCCGTGGTAGTCGTGAAGACCCTCAATAAGGTTCGCGGTCTCCTCAAGGAAACCCTCCTTAAAGTCGGCGAAGCAGATGTCCACCTTCTCATCGTCGGTACCCTTACCGTCAGCGGCAAGGGCGAAGTCGTGGATAAGACCCGCGACATCCGTCTTGGTCAGTTTCGCAGAACCAGCACCTCCGCCGGAGATGGTGGCCTTCTTATGGGTAGCCTGAGCCATGGCGGCCGCAATGTTCACGGCACCCACGACGTCGGCGGTGGCTGCGACCTTACCGACCACTATAGTGGACTTGAGCTCGCCGTCCTTTATGTACATCCCGGGGAAGTCCGAGAGGTTCGCAGAGAGGGCGGGAGCCGCAATGGTAGATCCCAGCATTAGAGCGCTGCCCGCCAAGGCGGCCATGCGCTTGATTCCTTTCTTAATGGTCTGCATTTTAATGCACACTCCTTTCAGCATTCGCTTAGGCCAGACTAGTCCGAACCTGATTTATAAAAGTTTGGTAAAAATGCACTTGCTGGCCAGTAGTAACACGTCATTCGCCGAACATCGCTACGTCAATCTTGTGTAACTCATGAATGTTATTAATCTTTAATAACTGACCAGTGAAACGCGCTACTTGACCCGTATCGGAGGCATCGAGCAGGGGGCAGGAACCCGAAAAAAGACCGATAATCACGTCACACATCACCGAATATCTCAGCTGAGGGATAGACCTTGATGCCCCCGGGGGCCGCGATCTTGAACGGATAGATCTTCGTGCTGTGGTTCGTCGAGCGCATCTTACGCACTGCCAGCGCCCGCATGAACATGTTCTTCTCTTTGATGAAGTAGAGGACGATAACACCGTCGACGACGAACTCCTCGACCCCATAGACTGAGTACTTGTTCGCGCCCTCTTCCCTTTCCGAGATCATGAATGTCGTGCAATTGACCCTCCGCAGGATCCGCGAAAGGTCCATGAACGAACGACGTATCTTGTACTGATCGTTGAAATACATCCCGAGGATGGTCGCGGAGTCGAGGACAAGTCGCTTGGCACTTATCTCCATCACTGAATCCTCTATAGTGGTGACCAGAGATTCCCACTTATAGAGTTCGGGTTCAACTACATTGAGCTTCTTCTCATTGATGAGACCTTTGACGTCCCAGCCATAGTGACCGGCGTTCTCAATGATCTGCTCCGGCGGTTCCTCAAGGGTAAGATAGACGCCAGGTTCGTCCTCGTACTGGGCCCCATGGCAGAGGAACTGCATACCGAGCGTCGATTTCCCGTTCCCGCACGAGCCCGTGACGAGGACAAGGTTGTTGCGGGGTATGCCGCCCTGGAGAAGATCGTCAAGGCCAGGGACCCCTGACCTTACACGTGTGACCTGGGACGGCTTCCCCAGCGCCTCGCCCTCGGTCAACTGGGTCGTCGTCTCTTCATCTTCATCCTCGATCTCGCCAAAGGCCATACTGGGCGTATCCTCGCGGGGTAGTATTAAAAAAGTGACCTTGGAGGCGCACTTGATCCCGATAGAACGGAGGATGGTCGGTGTCCCGGATTTCTACGTTGGACCGATATATCGAAAAAGACCACCCGGAAGCATAATCGACACCTGACGAATAGCCGAACGTCAATGATGACCGCTAAGTACGCGGATACTTCCTCTGTTGCAATAGAAAATGGCGCTTAATACGCCCGGAACGGTCTGGAACCGTAATTGGGCCCCATTCAGACCGCATAGTGGAAATACTGGCTATTTGGGGGACGCCTCTTTATAAAACAGTCACGGGGCCCTTTATATATCGGCAGAGGTTCCGCCTAAAAGGACACTACACGTTGTCATGTAAAGAGGAAGGTCGATTCATATGGTGAACGAACGATTGAGCACAATTCCAATGAGCGTACTTGTGGGACTAGCATGTATCTTCATACTGTTGGTCCCGGCAATGTCAGCATACCCCGTCTGTTGCTATGAGACGGTCTATTACAAATCGAACGACGTTCTAAAAGAATCAAAGTACAACTGGGTAGGGAGCCGCGGTTTCTTCGACGATTCATGTAAACAGGTACAAGCGGCCTTCGACAGGGCCGATATCTATAGACGATATACAAAAGTCTCCAATTATGACTGTATGACCAACCTCGACTGTGGAAGAGAGGGCAAGAAGTGCTGCGGAGGCACCTATTGCGAGTCCGGCAACGACCTGGAGTGCAAGGACAACGTGTGCAAGAAGAAGGTCGTCACTCCCCCTATTAATAACAATGACGACAGCTCATCGACCACCGCTCAGGATTGTTCATCGTTCTACTGCAAAGCCGTCGGAGAGCCCACGAAGACCGAGGCCACGTTCGAGTGCGGACACGCGAAATCCGGTCAGTCGAGCGTCTGGGTCTGGCTGTACAACGGCGGCAACCACGTAGCAACGAGCACTTACAAATGCAATGGCAATGGGAACGGCCAACCCGGTTTCCCGAACCATTGCTACAAGGCATCAAAGGCCATCACGTACACCTTCGCTCTGGATGCGCACGGCGGAAAGACGTATTCGGCCGAGATGTATTATAATCCAGAATTCTATTCACGCGCCAAACGATGCAAGGCCTCGATAACCATCCCCAAGGCGGACGACTCTGGGGCCGCCGTTATCGTTGGCGAAGATAAGGACGAAACGGTCATCGCGGATGTAGGCAAGGTCTGTATCGAGGGAGACGCGACCAAGAAGACCTACAATTGTCGCAAGTCCTGCAGTGGTGCTGATCTCGGTGTCACGTTCGCAGGGGATGCCAGCAAGAACGGCGTCGAGAAGTGCACTGCGGCCCTCCCCAAGGAGACACAGTGCGGCGATGGCACGGCCCTGGGGACATGTACGAAGGAAGAGCAGCGCTGTGTCCTCAAGCGTGATGGCACTGGCAACGCCGTGGTCATCGCGGTCGATGCGGACGGCGACTCCTGCAAGAAGGAGAACCAAGAGGCCGTCATCGCGGACAAGGAGGCCCAGGAAAAGTGGGACGCCGCCACCGAGACACTCGATAACAAAGATCCAGGTTCACCTGAGTCCAAGGAAGCGACAAAGGACCTCAAGGATTCGTATGACAAGCTCTGCGGAGATGGTGTCGAGAACAAGGACGAGGCCAAGTGCAACGAGATGGCTCAGAAGCTGAAGGACGAGCAGCTCAAGAACGGCCTTTCCATCTGCTGCAAGCGAACCGAGGATGGGACCGGCGAGGAAGGTGCGAAGGGTTCGACATTCACTCATGAGATAACCGACGATGCCAAGGAATGTCCCACAGGCAGCCAGAAGGCAGGGAGCATCGATGAATGCTCTGACGAGGAGGTATGCTGCAAGAAGGAGGACAGCGAAGAAGGCGCCCTCATGATGAAGAGCGAATGCAAGACGGAGGTCCTTTCTTCGACCGTCATCAAGGTCAAGGACCCGCCGGCCATCGAGGGCAAGGACTCCACACCATCACCGCTCGACCCGAACAAGCTCGACTGCTCCAAGTATAAGTCCGAATATGACCGCAAGAAGCACGGTGTCGCTAACATGTGCGAGCACTTGCAGAAGATGCGGGGCGCCCTCATGGAGATCGACGCGTTCTACTTTGGCGACGAGAAGGCCATCGGAGGCCTCTTGGAGCACCTCAGGCAACTGCTCAAGGCGTTCGATGAGCAGTGCAAGAACTGCGACTCCTATTATAATGAATTCAAAGGCACCGAATATCCGACCTGCGCGGACGCCAACGTAGGGGACATGGGGAACGCCAAGAACCTCAAGTTCACCATCGATCAGATAGCCGCAGCGAAGGCCGAGGAGTTCGGTCCCAAGCTCTGTGACGATGCTGCACAGTACGTGTGCCTGAGCGAGGAAGCACGCAAGTGCGCCTTCGACGTCGAGGGTACGAAGCACAAGGACGCCCTCACGTCAGCCGACAAGTGCGGTCTGTGCGCCGTCCTCAGCTGCTGCGCAGGTGCCGAGATACATGCGGGCGGGTTCGACTGCCCCGACTGCAAGTCAGGTACCAATGGCGAACTGCAGGCCGAATCCATGAACAAGATCAATCCCAAGGAGGGTCCGTGCAAGGATGACTCGGACGGGCTCACGTTCTCGCGCACTTGGGTGTGCAAGGAGGATTCGAGCGATGTCGACGACCTCAAGGAGGAGGACCTCGGAGTGAAGGTGTTCGAGCACGGCGGGCTCACCGACGAGCTCTGCGACGGCTCTAGCTCCCGATCTGAGACATGTGACAGTGCCTATGCTAGCGGATTCACGCCCGGAGAGGCGCCGAGCGGATGCACGGTCATCTCGGGGACGTCCACTACGACCCCCGCCGAATGCAGCAAGGTATCCACCACGTTCGGCGACTCCATCGGCCGATGCAAGAAGCGCATCTGGGGTACGAGCCCCAAGACGGAATCCGGCAAGGCCGACAACAAGAAGATGAAGTGGTGCAAGACCGCCGGCGGTGCCGGAAAGGGGCCCGCCATGGTATGCAAGACCAAGGACGAGTGCCCCAGCAGTGAATGCACCTTCGGTGAAGATACCAAGAAGAAGAGCGATAAGTACGCGGCGAACTTCGTGGAGTGCTATGGCTATGCAACCGGCAAGCAACCCTCCGGTTCCGGCATGGACTGTGAGAAGATCGGGACCGTATCAAAAGAGACCGTCAAGAAGTACACCTATTGTGGTGAGTACAACGAGGGTAAGAAGCACTGGTTCTTCACCGATGACTACGAGGACAAGGAGTACAAGGATTATGACGCCAAGGGCGCTGTAATCGAGGTCAAGGCGGCAAAGCACGCCATCCTGCTATCGTCCGCGCTCGCCGACTGTCAGAAGCGGGCAGCCCTGCTCAAGGACGTCTGTACGGTCTCGGGCTCCAAGGTCTTCAACGACAACAAGGGCGACCTCTCCCCGTGCGCCATGAAGGAAAAGCTCCAGGGCATGGTGGCGTTCATCGAGAACTTCCATGTAAGGTTCAAGGGCTCTGATGGTATCCTCCAGCAGATCGACACGATCGGCAATAAGCTGAAGCCGACCTGCGACTTCACCAAGACGGCCCCCGCGTCGTACTCCACGTACACTCCCGAGAAGAAGGAGGCCTCGAACAAGCAGGTCATCGATGAGTACCAGTACAAGGGTAGCTCGAAGCCTTCGAACAAGACAGCTGATACCGCGCACCCGGACGTCGTCATCGTGTACGAGATGAAGGCCATCCGGGCCCTCCGAGAGGACACTACCAATTCCGGTATTGGCATGAAGAAGTTCCAGGAGGCCGTGAAGAACACCATCATCATGGCCCAGGAGGAGGAGGACGGGCTCAAGACGGACATCAACGCGGAGAAGGGCGTCCAGAAGTTCGACTACAAGGTGTTCGACTCCGGCAAGTTCACACTCTCCGGGTCCAAGGCGGACCTAGCGCCCATGTACGCGGGTTACAAGTGGAGTCTGTTCGAGGACAACCTATGTTCGCCCGATGAGGGCGCATGCGCCGATGCTGGTACTGCCGATATCAAGGGCCAGAAGAAGACCCTTGGAGAGAAGACCCTGAAGGCCATGGAGAAGTGTGAGGGTATCTATCGGCTCCCACAGCTCATCGGCAGGTGCATCCACCCGTCGGACGACTGCAAGGATGTGGACGACGACTGCGAGCCCGATGGCCTGGACTCGGAGATCAACTTCGACGAGCGATCCGACAAGAAGAACGCCGACGAGTGGAAGGGCTCCTACCTCCAGACGGTGGACAATCTTGCCCGCGAGGAGATGAAGCCCGACGAGCTGTTCAAGAAGATCGAAGGGTGTTTCGATTACCAGATCCAGAGCGTTGATGCCATGGAGGAGTGCAAGGACGTGAGCGATAACACGGCCTGTACCGGTGGTATCTGCTGCTACGGTCAGTGCACTGACGCCAAGGCGTGTCACGCTTACGACATGGCGTGCACGTGGGACGAGACGAAGAAGAAGCAGAATCCTCCCGGCCTCCCCGTGTCACAGGGTAAGCCCTGTGGCGGTAAAGAGATGAACGGCCGCTGCTGCTGGGGTAAGTGCAGACCGGGTCTCGAATCCGCTGAGGACTGCGGGGACAACAAGCCTTCCGAGTTCTGCATGTCACGCGGAGAGGGTGCAGAGTGCTCCTTCCCCGGCCAGGGTGGCGAGGGCGGCGGTATGTGCTGCAAGGAGGGAGAGAACCTCTACTGTATCAAGACAAAGGAGTGCAGCGTCTCCGACACCTGTTACGGCAGGAGGGTGGGCGATTCATGCAACGGCGGCACCGGTATGTGCTGCGCCGGCTTCGGCATGTTCGGTAACCATGCCCCCTACTGCGAGACGAACCGTGATGTCATAGGCAGCTCGGGATCCGAATGGAAGAAGTTCGGGCAGAGCGTCAACATCTTCAAGAACTGCGGCTCGCAGTACCAGCAGCATGACAACTGCCAGTACGAGGGACAACCGTGCGACGCCTATGGCGGCGGGTCCGGCGGTGGCTACCAGGGTGGCTACCAGAGCGGTGACCAAGGAGGCGGCTGGCGTAACTACAACAACAACAACCAGCACCGGTACTCCAGCTACCCCGGTGGCGGAGGTACCTGCTGCAAGATGTGGGGCGGCGCAACGGTCGCTGACGTGGACCTAGTACAGGTGTTCTACTGCTCGCGCACCCAGTGCCCGCAGAACGATCCGCCTGCCGACGACACCACTGAGGAGGAGGACCCCGAAGAAGAGGACGAGGAGGCCGACGATCCCGAGGCTCGCGAGACATGCGAGGAAAAGGAGATGGGCGACTTCTGCAAGTACGGCGAGGACAACAACAAGGGTCTGTGCTGCACCAAGGACGGCGAGCTCTACTGCAACACCCAGGTCGACGAGTGCCCCGAGGACTGGGGGGACATGACCTGTGATGATAAGGAGGAGGGCGAGCTCTGTCTTCGGAACACCGAGAACGAGGGCAAGTGCTGCAAGGCCGAAGGCTCGACCGTGCTCATGTGCTGGCCTGGCGCCACCAAGTGCAACACCGGTGTTACCGATCCGGATACCGATCCCGATAATCCCGTCGTGTGCGTGGGAGTCTG
This sequence comes from Candidatus Undinarchaeota archaeon, assembly GCA_964519305.1. Lineage (GTDB taxonomy): Archaea > SpSt-1190 > SpSt-1190 > JASMDC01 > JASMDC01 > JASMDC01. The sequence continues at coordinate 175,028 of CAZFHY010000003.1, read as the reverse complement.
CAAGACGTGTGCAGAGGCCGAGAACTCGCACTGCCACGCGCAGACAGGTATGTGTGTTTGCGAGCGGGGCAACGAATGGAGGCTCACGAGCCAGAAGTGCAACCAGAACGTTCAGGAACCGACGAACTCGAAGTACCTCGGCTGCTGCCGTGCGATGTTCGAGGTCGACCTGAGCATCGATGAGCCCGCTAATACGGACGAGCCATACATCGACGGCAGTTCCACCCACAGCATGGGTTCGAACATAATCTTCGAGTTCAAGAACCCCACCGAGTCACAGGTCTTCGTCTGCGAGGAGTGGTGGAAGGTCTACAAGAGCTCCGGTGGCTGGAAGAACGTCGATCAGGTCATGCAGGAAGCACCGACCGGATGCAAGGGAGTCACCTCGATGGAGAGCATCTTCTGGGACCAGAAGGGTGTCCTGGACGATGACGTCGAGGACATGGAAGCAGGCAGCTACAAGATCGAGGCCTGCTACTGTACCAAGGTCGAAGGGACCTCATGCGCCGCTGGTGCCAAGAAGTGCATCGACCGCAAGTTCCGTATCGTGGACCCGTCCTCCCAGACTGGCGACGGCGATCAGGACTACAGCATGTGCATAGCTCCTTCGAGCATCGCTACGAGCGTGAGCTTCGACAAGTGTCAGACCGTCACTTCCGAGACCGGATATTGCTGCAAGTACGGGTTCAAGGAGGAGCCGATCTCACTATCGTGCTCCACCGACTCCTGTGCAACCCGCCCCGACGGCACCGAGTGCCAGGGCGGCGAGGGTATCTGCAAGGACGGTGTATGCGCCGACATCCTCGATCCCGACGACGACGAGTGCGCCGATATGGAGGATGGCGAGCCTTGTGACGACGGAAAGGGATCCTGCAACGAAGGACGCTGCACTGAGCTCACCGATCCCGATGAGTGCGCCGATAAAGAGGACGGTGCCAGGTGCAACGGCGGAGAGGACATATGCGTCGACCACCGATGCGTCGATGTGCTAGATCCTGTGGACGAGTGTGCGGACAAGGAGGACGGAGTAACCTGCAACGGCGGCAACGATATCTGCAAGGAAGGTAAGTGCGTTGACGTCATACCGAGCGGTGACTGCTCCGGTGCCACGGATGGCGACACATGCAAGAACGGCCTGGGCATCTGCACCGACGGCAAGTGCGTCGAGAAGATACCCAACAACGACGAGTGCGAGCTCCTGGTTGATGGCGAATCGTGCAACAACGGTGGCGGAGTCTGTACCTCAGGTAAGTGCGTCGACATCATCCTGCCCCCGCCCGAGTGCTATGACAAGCCGAACGGCGAGTCATGTAACGACGGCGCTGGCTCCTGCACAGAAGGTGAATGTGTCGATATCATCGAGGACAACACCGAGTGCGGTTCCAAGGAGGACGGTCTCCCGTGCGCAGCGGGCGCAGGTATATGCGAGGCCAAGAACTGTGTCGAGGTCGTCTCGCCAGACGAGTGTCGCGACAAGAGCGACGGTACTTCGTGCAACGACGGCGACGGCGTGTGCGAGGAGTACCGATGCCTCGAGATCATCCCTGGCGATGAGTGCGATGGTATGCCCGAGGGCACCTCCTGCGGTGCCGGCACTGGTGCGTGCATAGAGGGCCAGTGCTTCAAGGTCACATCAGGTGAGAACGAGTGCGTCGGCAAGGTCGACGGCACTGCATGTAAGGACGGCATCGGCTCCTGTCTGAACGGCAAGTGCGCGAAGGTCACCAGCCCCATCAGGGAAGAGTGCCTGCGCAAGCTCAAGGACAACGAGCGGCTTGCGGTCCGGTGCGAAGACGCTGCCCGCGAGGCGGACATCACCTGCGAGACCGACTGCATGGCCGAGTACATCGAGAGCAACCTGCAGAAGGACTGCCTGAAGAGCTGCAACGAGAACCCCGTTCTCAACGACAAGATCGTCGCCTGCGGTATGGACGAGTCCTGTCTGCGTGTCGAGAAGGCACTGTCACCGGACCTCCACGTCACTCTGCGCATGATGCGCGGGGATGACTACTCCAACACGTTCTATATCGGAGAGGAGAGTCAGATCGACGTCATCATCGACAACGCGGGTGAGTTCACGTACAGCGGTGCCGTAGAGGTCAAGCTCAAGACCGTCGAGGACTGCGACTGCCCCGAATGTCCGACCGGCTACACCTGCGACTGCGTGTGCGAGGAGAATGTCGCCCCCGTGACGACCAGGGATATCGCTCTACTGCGACCCGGAGAGACATTCAGGTACAGGACCAACGCCATGGTGCTCGACGAGAGCTACACGGGCAAGTCCGTGCAGCCATACGCTGTGATCACCAAGGCAGGGAAGGCGATCTTCTCGGCCGAGGGCGAGCTCGTGAACTTCATCGAGATGGGTGACCTGGAGCTCACCGACGCCTACTTCGAGGTGGCCGGAGAGCGCACCACGTCGGCGTACCCCGGCGCTACTGCCGAAGGTAAGATCAAGATCACCTCCGAGTGGTTCCCGCTCAATGTGAGCGTGTTCATGGCGATCGAGGGCATCGAGATACCTGACTCGAGGGCGACGTACACTATCACGGAACCGGTCCGTGACTCTGTGCTCGCTACCGAGGCCTATGAAGTGAACTCCAGGCAGATGGACGTGATCATCCGCGTCGGAGTCGAGGTCAAGGCCCCCGATGGCACTGTCGTGATACGGCAGATCCTCCTTGAACAAGGTGCAGGTACAAACTCCTGCTCAGGCAAGGTCATGACCACCAAGTGCGAGACGGAGAAGACACAGATAGAGATGTCCTACCCGTCGGCGTACCTCGAGGTCAAGGCCCTGAAGCTCCGAGTAGTGGACGCTATCTTCAAGGACATGGAGGGCAAGGCCGTGAACGCCAGGTTCGAGGACACCCAGGTCATCGCGTCCATGGAGGTCCAGAACATCGTACCGTTCGCGTTCGACGGGAACATAGAGCTGTTGGTGATGAAGGACGATGGCAGTGAGGTGGCCGAGGCACATACCACGGTCATCGCGAGCCTGGCCGAGCGGGGTGCTAAGCGGACGCTCCAGACCTCACCGTTCGTGGCCGCAATAGGCAACACCTACAGGATTTTCCTGCTGGCCAAGGCCGATGACGGCACGGTGTGGAACGAAGAGACCGTTAGCGAATATCTCTTCCCCTATGCCTCGTTGAAGGTGCAGGACGCTGGGCAGATGTCAGGAGACAGGCAGGACATCAAGACGAACTTGATCTTCGCTTCCTGCCAGCTGAACGTCGAGTGCCGTGAGTGTCTGCCGGTGTGCGAGCTCCATGTGGACCCGAACACCTGCCGGCTGACTACCGAGCACTGCGGATGCACGTGCGACGCACGGTAAGTAAGAAGGGGCTGGGATCAGACGGGAGGGAGGCTTTGCCTCCCTCCCCCCACCTTTAGATTGGTACAGCTATCCCTAGGTGGTAATGTATGCCGGGGGCGTGACTCGAACACGCGGCTTCCAGATGGCTCAGTGCCCACAGGGTATTGACCTAGGCCCTCCGGGCCTTATGAGTCTGGCACTCTAACCAACTGAGTTACCCCGGCGTTTGGGCGGGGTACCATCAACTCTTAAAAAGCTATCTCTGGGCGTCGGACTACCGCGTTATCACGTCTACACCATCCTTGGTCCCGCAGTACACGATATCTACGTGGCCAGTGAAAAGACCGCTCCCGAGAACACCCGGGATGGCTGCTAGTCTACGCTCCAGTGCTTGGGGATCATCTATCAGACCGAACCTGGCATCCAGAATGAGATTTCCGTTGTCGGTCACTACAGGGCCGTCCTTTGCCGTACCTTCACGCAGGGCCCACTTGGCCCCCATCTCTTCGATCTCCCGGGCAACTGCCGGCCAGGCATATGGGAGCACTTCTACCGGCACGGGCACTCGTTCACCCAATTGTCCTACACGCTTTGAGGAATCAGCAAGGATGATAAGGCGCTTTGCGGCATAGTCAACGACCTTCTCCCGGACCATGGCCCCGCCTCGCCCCTTGATCAGGTCGAGCTCGGCGTCGAACTCGTCACACCCGTCCACAGCCAGGTCCACTACGTCCACTTCATTGAGAGTAACGATACGGAAACCCAGTCTAGTGGCAAGATGTGCCGTTTGTATCGATGTGGGCACCCCGCACAGCTCCAGATCCTCGTTGCGGGCCTTATCAGCAAGGCGTTCGAGGAATAGAGCGGTCGTCGAACCTGTTCCGAGCCCGAGCACCATCCCGTCCCGGACCTCCTTCAGGGCAGCGGATGCGGCCTTCTCCTTGTCCTGTGTCATCAAGGTCACCTCGTGCGCACTGTGTACCCTGAGACAGAATAGAGATAAAAGGATGTGGCTGGGTCCCGGGTGAAAGGGCGGTCCCGGCCTTATCAGTGGAAGCCGCTTCAGTCGAAGGTCGCCATCATGGTGTCGTCACGGCACTCCTTGCAGAACCGTTCCTTCCCCTTGATGACCTTGCCGCATCGCTCACATGTCTTGATGAGGGTCGCTGGCTTACCATGTTCATCGGACCAATCGAAATCCCCATCCCGCGGGTCCATGATCTGTGCTATGTTCGAAAGCACGACCATATAGTGTCCTTGCTCCTATTAATACGTTTCCGCTTTTTCGACCATTTTCTACCGAATCTGGCGCCTTTATTCTCGCTGTGGAGCAAAATACGTGGAAATCCATGCCCCGCTCCAAAGACATGTTGGATTATTCACGATCGGGGACGAACTGCTCCGCTTACCGGAACATAGGTAGCTCTTCGTCCGGGGGAGCGTTCCCTACCTTGCGACCGCGCTCTGCTCCGCATGCACGTTGGACCGCTGAGATGAGCCACATCAGGGTCGAATAGCTCTCCCGCAGACCTCCAAGGAACGATGGCCGGTCGAGGTCATCGAAGAATAGCTCATGTTGGAACTGAACTCGTGTGAGAATGCCCTCTGTTCGATGGAAGGAAGAGAACACACCTCGAGATACGAGGAACATGTACAGGTCCCATACGAGGTCCTGACGCGTAGGTGTGTTCATGGCCTTCAGGACGTCGACCTGACCCGGTGCAAGGTGCACTCCGGTGAAGAGGATCAGGACACCCTCCCGGTCTTTAGGACAGAGCACGTCGATCCTCTTGGGATTGGAAGGCGGGTATCGTAGATGGAGCCCCCATGCAATGGAATCATCATCGAACCTTTCGGCCGGTACCGATTCGTCGGTGCACCAGCCCTCTATGCGCTCGAGCAGCGGGTCCTCGCCCATGGGGTTCACAGTCGCTTGGTCAGCCACGAAAGGGTGTTGAGCGCGAGCTGGGCGTTCCCCATGTTGATAATGTACTCGTTCGAGAGCCAGGAAAGGTCCCCTACAGCAGCGACACGTCCGTTCCCATAGGTGGCCACTGCGAACACAGGCACGTACTGGCCTGTTTCGAAGGCGTCCAGCTCACTATCAAAGTCGAGGTCCGCAAATGACTCCTTGCTCCCCCAGGCGATAATGTTGTCATAGGGTGCTGTCAACGAGCACGCGGAGACGATACGGAAGGACTTGACACCCTCCGTGATAGCATGGGGCCTTAGGTTGAACACGGGAACGTCGAACACCTTGCCCTTGAGACCCTTGCGGATGTAATATGTGGGATCACAGATCCGGTCGCCATTGAAGGAGATGCTGAAGTTATGCGCGATGGAATTTAGAGTGTCGGCGTTCTCGTGCACGTTTCCCCATTCACCGACGAGGAAAAGACCTCCTCCCGCATTAACGAATTGCATCATAGCTTCTATCTCTTCACCACTGAACGATTCGGTCGGATAAGCAACGATGATGACGTCCGGCTCTTCAAGGACACCGGAATCGACCGTGCCCTGGTGTTTCTCGACCTCCCACCCTCGACATCTGAGGATCTCGGTGAGCACAGTGACACCACTGGCGGTGGAAGACATAATATCCTCCTTCTCGCACCGGTCGATGAACTTGAGAAGTGGCATTGGCGTCCGTTATGATGGTCTGCTTTAAATCTATTTGGGAGGCGGGAGCGAAGACCCGTACTCGTCAGGAACTTCTTTGGACAATTCAGTGATTTCTAGCAGAATGGAAAGGATCATAACGAAATCCGCAATCGCACAAGGGAAGGCTTATAAGGGGGTCCTCACGGCGTCGTCACTATCAATTAGTGAATGGTGACGGGAAGGATGTACCTCAACGAACTTGAAACGATCGAATACGGCCACGCGGATGCAGTCGAATCGACCGCCGTGGCCTATGACATGAAACCCAACCACTATTGTCGCATCGCACTGGTCGGTGCCGCGCTCGCCGGTGCGGGCGGATTGGCCCTGGCCGCCATTGCCTATGCTGACGACAACGGCTTTTTGGAGTGAAGAGGATGTACGAGCTCGACCCTGTCCATCAGCAAGAAACAGCCGACATGGCAGCGGACGCTACATACAAGGTGGACGACCTCACTATGATCTACGGTGTTACCCGAGGTATCCTCTTCAAAAAGAAGGCCTTCGAGGGAGAGAAGGTCCGCGACAACGTGGACAGCATACGCAGCTATTTCCTTGAGAACGGTCACGGGGACCTCGCAATCACCTCTTACATGTTCGAGATCGAGTATGATGACCGCACCAGTATCATCGTCAAGGACGCAGCCACTGATTACGTCAACGTGATAGACAAGGACGCTGACCACAACGATGTGGGACACTACGACCACCACACATCCACCTACTCATCACCCACTGTATGCTCGATCGACGACATAAAGGAGATCGTCGATTTCGAGGGCGCCAGGATAAAGGAGATGCAGATCAAGTTCGACACGGCAGACGGACAGGTACACGGGCAGACCGAAGTGCACGAGCATAGCTACATCAACGAAGCACTGCTCGGGCTCGTGGAGCTTGAAGGTGCCGGTATCCTCGCCCTCACGGGCAATCCAATCATCGGGGGACTGCTCGCGGTCGACGCGGCCCGCCGTGTCTACAACACATACTCGAAGAACCAGAAGCTCTACCTCCAGTTCGAGGGGACGGACGATCCCGAGGTCGCGGAAATGCAGCAGCAGGTACGTGACGAACTGGGCGATAAGACACTCAGGAACCTCTTCCTCAATACTATCTAGGTGAATATCGATGACACAGTACATGGTCGAGCCGATGCTGTTGACGGCAGCGAACACCATGATACTGAACGATGCGGTCGAGGAGATTACGGACCGCTACGGGGAGGAGGCCATCAAGGCCGTGATGTTCTACGGTTCAAGGGTCAACGGGTACGAGAAGCATGCTTCTGACCTCGACTGCTTCGTCGTGCTCAATGAGGGCTACGAGCAGGAGACCGGTATGGAGATGAGCTATGTGGACGGTATCGAGCTCCATGTGATAGCCCATACACAACAGCGCTTCGAGCGTAACATGAAAGATTCCCTCGCCAAGACCTCGGAGCACATCAACACGACCGTGTTCGGATACGAAGCCCCTATCGGTCGCGAATACGTCGCCCAGGTCGACGCCGAGAACAAGTACGATCTCACATGTGATGTCCTCGATGATATCGCATACCTCGCGCGTGACGTCGAACCGGACGTACCGGTAAACTTCTATCGCAATGATGTGGCCGACACGAAGCTCGTCCAGCACGTGCTAACACTCCCCGTGTTCACAGAGCGTCTGGAGCGTGTACGTGAACGCGGTAATCTCCCCTCAATGCTAGACAGGATCCGTGAGTCATACCAACCGGCGCTCGACAGGCTCGAGAAGGAGGGCAGGATACGCAAGATTGAGGATGGAGAGAATCCGCTCTATGAGTACACCGGCGAGCGGGGAGGGGGCATTCTGCACAATCCCATCGTGAAGGGCTTCGGCCGCAAGATCGCCACACCATTCCTCAACGTCTTTCGGAGCATCGAGAAACGAGGTTCTGGTGATTTCACGCTCGCGAACATCGGACGGGCCCTCAAGTATGGACCACGGTACATAGGGACCATCCTGGAAGAGTCAGTCTTCAACCTCGATTACGCAAAGTACCATCGGGAGACGCTCATCCCGGATTATGACCAAGGTCTCATCTATCAAGGGATGTCCGTCGACGATCTCATCGACGTGAACGAAAAGCTCCAGAATCTTCGGCAGGAGCGGAACGCGCTCAAGGAGAAGATACGCGGCGATCCTTGCTGATCGATGCGGCGGTGATGTCCCATGTTCCGTGAGATGGTCCGACATGAGACCGACTCGCTCATAGGCGAGTATTCCGTGTTCGAGCTCCACTCCCATACGTACTGCTCGGACGGGCTCAGGAGCCCCGAAGCGGTCGTCCGGGAGGCATATCAACGTGGCCTCTCCGGTATTGCTATTACGGATCACGATACCCTCGACGGATACGAGCGGGCATTGAAGGAGGCCGAGAAGTATCCGGGATTCATCGTCGTCCCGGGGATGGAAGTATCGACGGCACAGGGTCACGTTCTCGCCCTGGGGGTGTACGAGCCCATAGGGCCGGGACGTTCATGGGCCGATACCGTGGACGATATCCATGACAAGGGCGGTGTAGCCGTTCTCGCCCATCCATATGTGTACGGTTCCTTAGCAGATAGACTGTTTACATCACCAGATGAGGGTGGACTGGGGCCAGTCCCATTCGACGCAGTCGAGGCCTATAATGCCCGCTTGACCATGCCTATGAACGGTAACAAACGGGGAGAAGAGCTCGTTGACGTGCTCGGCTACCCGTCCACGGGCGGTTCTGATGCCCACGAACCCTGGGGTCTCGGCCTGGGGATGACATTGCTACCGAAGGACGTCGGCTCCGTCGATGATGTGCTCGACGCGATCAGGGAGGGTAGATGTGAACCTCACAGGACTCGGGAAAACGAGGACCTCATCGAAAAGTCAGTCTTCACGGCAGGCCGGTATGGCGGTATCATACCCCATTTCCTTGTACGTCAGTGGCACAAGCTCGAAGGATTGGTGGGCGATCGGCACGAATGACCGGTCCGTGCAACTAATTAGCACACTTTAGTACCAATGGAACATTTAAATAGCGGCCGTGCCGGCTGGCATTCACACAAAAGTAGTAACATAGGCGATTGTCATGTACGATCTCGACCGGGAACCGACAATGGATGCCAGTGATCCCACATTCGCGGGGTACTTCGCAGGCATACAGGACCCAGTCGAAAGGGAATCGGCCCTTGCTGGCTACATCAAGAAGGAAGGGCTCTATGGCAGCCCCAAGCGCGGCGGTGGCTTGAGCACGAGCCTCCTCTGTGCTTTCACACGCTATCTCCCAACTAGCTGGCAGGACGCGTGTCTGAACGGTGCCGAGAAGCTGGCCACGTATATCGATAACAAACGTGAGGCCAAGTCATCGAGCGAATCCTCGGGATCCCCGCTGGACGACATCGACATCCCTCAGGACTACATCATGGTCTTCCAGGCCTCGTACAACATCCCCAGCGGCGCCAAGGTGGAGAAGTCCTTCACCAAGACCCACAAGATCATCAACTACAAGGGAACCCGCATGGGCCTCGTCGCCGCACCTCGCGGCCAGGAAGAGACCGCCATCCTCACGGACGCGCTCTGCAGGGGCGGCGCCCGTAACTTCTACTACATCGGCTCGGCCGGGGGCATCAGTGAACAGGTGAAACCGGGCGAACTGTTCTATACAGAGGGCAAGGTCGGGACCCAATCACCGATACCCGATATCTACCAGTCAGATACACAGATAAGCGAGGACATGAACGGTGCGCTGCTGGAGGCGTCCGACTCGCTCGATATCGTGCTCAAGAACGGCCGTGTCTACGATGCCAGCGGATTCATCCGTGAAGAGACACCGGAGCGCGTTGACCAGCTGCTCGAACAGGGTTACGACGCGATCGAGATGGAACTAGGTGCCGTCACATCGGTCGCCAACAGCTACGGGGGTGGCGCGACCGGTATCATGCGCGTGCTCGACCACCTCAGGGACGAGGATGGTGAAAGGCTGAACTCGGGTAAGATGGCCCACTATGTCTCTTCCGTGCGCAATGCGATTCTCGGCACACGGCTGGCCGCGGAAGCCATCCATATCAAGGACGAAGTGTCCGAGGAATAGGGGCTTTCTCGCCGGATTCATCCTGTCGTGACGATCGGATCATCGAGCACGACGACCGTGTGCTCCGCCTGCGTCACGAGACCGTCCCCATGTTCTTTGAGGATCGGGTAGTTATGGGCCGTGTGCGAGACCACCAGTTGCTTGAGTGCGATGGTAGTCTGTGCAAGGCCGTACTTCTTCACCAGCATTCGCCGAGCGAACGGCAAGGTCCGGTACTCTTTTAGCACGGTGTCCAATATCTTGCGAGCAGTACGCATACGGACCTTTCCCGGGCCGATGATACGGTAGATGTCCGATCTACTGCTGTCCCCCACGCGGCCCTCTCCATCGGTCGCGAAGGGTTCGATCGCAACGACCTCACCCTTCTCAAGGATCGTGGTCCCAGGGCGCCTAACGTTGTAGACGGACTTTCCGGCGTGGAGCTCCCATGAGCGCATCGTATGTCCTGTGAGGTTGATGATCGGGGAGAATCCAGCGTCACGTATGGTATCCTCGATTACCTTACCGACGTGCTCGAGACGTACGCCCGGCTGCACCAGCTCGATAGCGGCCCGGAGCGCCTCCCGAGAGGCGTTCACCATCGGGGTATTGTCACTGGTACCAACCTCGACCGTCAACGCGGTGTCAGCTATACATCCGTCGACATGCGCACCCAGATCGAGCTTGACTATCTGCCCACGCTCGAACACTTTTGGATCGTCAGGCAACGGTGTGTAGTGAGCTGCGATGGCATCGATCGAGATGTTCATGGGGAAAGCGATACCGGCACCCAGGTCCTTGATGATGCCTTCTGCCTCGGAGGCCACGTCCGCCAGTTTGACGCCCACGGCCACGCGTCCGGCCGCCACGTCCAAGGCTTTTCGTGCTATCTCTCCGGCCCTGACGTACCTTTCCAGTGTCGTATCATCCATTCTCGGACCTCCGGTGCAGATGCGCCCTCCCTGAGTATGGTCCCGTTAATCAGGTCCACGACAGTGGAGGGCAGGTTGCCCCCACAGGGGCCGCCATCGATATAAATATCTACCGCCGAGCCCAGCTGCCGCTTTGCTTCCTCGCAGGTGGTCGCTGCAGGCATCCCTGACTTGTTCGCTGATGTGGCGACGAGAGGGCCTGCCCGTCGGACCAGCTCAAGTGCAAGAGGATGGTCAGGGACCCTCACAGCGATCGTTGTCCCGCCAGCGGTCACTCTGTCCGGTACAATATCGGTACGTGGAAGCACCACAGTAACGGCGCCGGGTAGCAATCCATCAAGAGTATCGACGTTCACGAGCCGTGCATAATGTGCGACATCCTCCACGCGGGGGACGGCGATGGACATGGGCTTGCCCTCTTCACGTCCTTTGGCCTCGTACACACGCTCGACCGCGTCATCGTCCAGAACGCAGCCGATACCGTACACAGTATCTGTGGGGTATACGACCACGGCCCCGGCGCGGATGCGGGCCACTATCTCGTCCGATATCGCTCCCAGTTCGCTCATCGTCGAAGCTCATGTCAGTATGGTTAATAAATCCCTCGGCCGAGCAGCGATACTGCCACCGGCACCATGATGCACCCCATACAGAGCGATCGCTTGACTCCGATAGTCGGTGGGACGACACCTAGGGCCGTAGATGCTGCCAGAAGGGCAAGCCCTGCAGGACCACATCTCCATGCGACTGCGAGAGTGACCAGGAAGACTATCGAAAGAGTAAGGACCCGGTAATCGAGCTTCCCCACTATACGCACGAACTGGGTGAATATGGTAAGGGATACCGCTGTAGCAAGGGACGCGGCGAGCACCATCGACATCAACGAGGTCCGGAACACGTCAGCCCCGGCAGCCGCCTCCTGAACTGCGATTGCCACTCCAGAGCGTGCCTTCCCCACTAGCGAGAGCGTGACCATGTTGAATATGAAATTGGCGGTGTTCACCGCCCCCATGGAGACGAGGAGCGTCCGGTCGTTCCCTCCAACGAGCAACGACGAGACAAGACAGGCTTGCGAGTTACCAACTCCCGGGACCATCCCGACGAGCGCACCCGACAGGGTACCAGCAACGGTACCACGGAGAGCATCCCCCCATCCCACGCTCACCCCCCCGCTGGTCTCCTGTTGTGGCATCCCTCCTGCATCGACCAGTGAGAGAAGAAGGGTCGATACGCCGAACATCCCTGAGAGCATGGGGAACAGAGCCTCCGGGACGTCACTTGCGACCTGTCCGAGGAACGCCGCTAGCAGCAGGACGGCTAAAGCCCCTCTTCGGTTCTGCTCCGTGAGTACCAGAACGAAGATCGTGCCCACGACCAGTACTGTCGCGATCCAGGGTTTGGCATAGAACGCCGGTACCACAGCGAAGAAAACGGGGAGGAGCAACAGGGATAGGATCAGAGCACTGAAACCGCCTACCACAGTAAGGAAGTATGCTTCAACCGCCCGTCCCTCGAGCGCGTACTTGTGGGCCGGTAACACAGATAGCGCCGTGGCCTCGTCTGGGATACCTAGTAGCACAGAGGGGATGAAATCAAGGAACGTATGGACCGTGGCCATGGCCACGAGCACAGGTACGGCAGAATCACCTGCGAGCCTGTCGTTCACCATGAGCGAGACAAGGTTCACATGGATCCCCGGGACGAGCCCTGTGACCGTTCCCAGGGCAAGCCCTAAAGCGATGGCCCAGAGCACTGCACATCACCTGCGACCACTTCCTTCTGCTTCCCCCTGATACGGACACGGCCTTCCAAGGTCACGACCATGCCCGTAGATACCATGCATCCATCGTAACCCGTCAAGACAGTGGCTTCACCGGTCACATCCCGTAGGACGAAGAGGAAGCCCGGACCCCTTTCACGTACGGAGGTCACTATACCATGCAAGCGAACAAGACCTGCATCCGGGATATCAGCGATGGCGAAGTCACGAGGTCCATCCAGCAATACCACGGCACACAATCCGACCAAGAAGGTCGTTGCAGCCAGCTTTAGAAGGAGCCTGTCGTCCACGTGCAACGAGTGGGTTCCCTTTATTAAGTTGTTCAATGAGGACCGAGAGTCGTCCCATGCCCACATCGACCGTTGAACCACCTGAGCTCGAACGTCGCGTCGGGATACGATGCTATCGCTCTTCGGTGCCGGGTATCGGGGGAAGTATCAAGTCAGAGCCCGAGGACTTCATCGTCTCCGAAGTTTCCGACATCCCGGCAGATCCCGAAGGCTCACACGTGGTGTTCACACTACGTAAACGACGTTGGGACACGATGGGCGCCCTCATCAGACTGGGACGAGAACTCGGTGTCGGGATGCAGTCGTTCGGATTCGCTGGGAACAAGGACCGGCAGGCCGTGACCGAGCAGAAGGTCTCGCTCATGGGTGTCGAACCGGACAAACTCCTCGACCTCAGCATCCCCGGTATCGAGGTGCTCGATGTCTATCGGGCACGACGCAAGATCAAGCTCGGCATGCTCAGGGGGAACCGGTTCACCATCGTCGTACGCGATATCCCCGAGCCGGATGGTCTTGGTGAACGACTCACCACCATCGAAGAACAGCTCGGAGGCTTTGCTCCCAACTACCTGGGCATCCAACGGTTCGGCGCCTCTAGACCAAACAACCACTTGGTAGGGAAGGCCCTCGTCAATGGTGACCTCGATGGAGCGCTAGCCGAGTTCCTATGGGCCGACCATCCCAACGAGGCCCCCAGATCCCGTGAAGCTCGGGCCGAGCTGGCAAAGGACGGTGACTTCGACCACGCATTAGAAACGTTCCCACATGGCCTCACGTATGAAAGGGCCATGCTACGTGAGCTGTCCCGCGGCCGTCCTCCAGCAGCCGCGTTCCGGGTCATCCCCAAAAAGCTCCTTCGCCTGCTGATCCATTCATACCAGGGCCTGATGTTCAATCGTATCCTTTCCCTGCGCATAGAGCAGGGCATGCCCTTGGACGAACCTGTAGAAGGCGATATCCTCCTCATCGGATGGAAGACCATTCCCGTGGACAATGAGAACATCGAAAGGCTCACGACCATCTGTCGCGCAGGAAAAGCATCCGTCTCTCTCCCGTTACCAGGATCACGAACGACCCTTGCCACCGGTGAGCCCGGAGAACTGGAGCGTAAGGTCATCGAGGAGGAAGGGACCGACCTATCACTGTTCTCGTCCTGCATCTCATCGTCGGACGGTACGCGCCGGGCCGCGATAGTACGGTACGAGGATTTCTCTAGTGAACTGGGAGCTGATGAGGGGGCCGTGTCCCTCCGGTTCTTTCTTACCAAGGGAGCATATGCTACCAACGTAGTGCGCGAGTTCATCAAGGGACCGGTATGGTAGACCGCTTGTGGCTCGATGGGCGCTGCACAAAAACGTAAAAAGCACGCTGGTCTAAGAGTCCCTATGCGTAGAAGGACGACGGTTCTCCTGGCGATCGCACTTATGCTAGCGCCCGTCCTCGCAACGCTCACCGTGAGCAATCCTACGCTCTATACCGTTGGCGACGAGGCCACAGTCATCACTTTTGATGCAGAGGGCGTCGTGCTCCCCATCCCGGGCGCCTCGCCCGAACTTTGCACAATCGATGGTGACCTCTGCCATTTCATGGACTACAGCACCCGCCTGGTCCTCGCCGGTACCCGTACCATGATGCTCCCGGGACAAGGAACGGTCATCGAGGGCATCACGCTCACGGCCACCCCGACCTGTCCCAACGTGACATTCTCGCTTGACTTCGGTGATGGGATCAAGGACGTCGTGACCCTCGACTACGATGCAGGTCTGGGACGGGTAGTACGCAACGTCACGCTCGAACCAGTAGAAGGAGGATGCACGACCGCAGCCATCAGCCTCAACGTCAATGAGACGACCCCCCTCCTTTCTTCCACAGGGAAGACCATGGCCGCCTGGCTCCCGGGAGTGCGGGACAGTGTACCCTCCACTATACAGATCGGTATGCGTGCAGGTACCGAATCCATCTATCATAACTTCGTCGGGCCATATGCTGTGCTACCCCCTCTGGAACCTGCCAGGGCGATCTGTCTCACTTCGGTGTCAGAGCCCACGCTCGCCGTTAACCTCACCATGGACCCGACGCCCGAACGTGCCCTCCTCCTCATCAGTAGCCCTGACAGGTCCAGGCTCCACCAGGTAGAGAACGATAACGTCACGCATGAGAGGCACTGGGACTGCACGCTCCCGGTAAGGGTACGCTACATCGCAACATCACCCACACGCTTCGCCATTGGTGACGTGGAGGCCGTTTCCGAGCCATTCTACCTGGTCTCCGCATCCGGAGTCCAAACATCGGGCTCTGCGCGGTTCGACGGCGAGGCGATCAACCTTACCATCGAACGTGATACTGGCGCGTTCTCGAACCTCGTCGCCCAGGTACGCGTCACACGAAAGGACACCCTCAACTCCCATGGGGCGCTGGAGAAGACTTGCCCTTGCACGGACCCGCCCTGCACATGTAAGTTCCACGCACCTGTTACGGGGAGCGGTGAACGCGACCTCTGGATCAACGCCACTGACAATGCCGCATCGATGCTCATCACCTTCGCCTACACCGAGGCACCTGCCGAGGTTAACGTTTCTATCGAACCGGTAGAACCGACAGAGCGCAATCGTATCTGGGTGTACGCCAACGTTAGCTCGAACTACCACATAGACAACTGCAAACTGCGAATGACCACGCCTGCAGGAGCCGACCTCGAGGACGAGACCATGGACCTGGACCTTGAGGAGTGGCAGCGGACCGGGCTTGCGAAGGTAAGGGCCGACCTTCCAGAGAGCGGGGAGCACAACGCGGTCATAACGTGCTCCGACATCGATGGGAAGACGGGCGAAGGCCGAATAATCATCGCCCGTGACACCGATCCCCCCACGACGGACCTCAAGGATATGACTGTCCCGTCCGGGACCTACGCGATCACCGTGAACATTACCGATCCCTATGCAGGACCACGCGACTGTGGGCTTGACATCGACGGTGTTTCGAAGAAGTGGCGGGATGCAGGGGAGGGCTCGGTCACATGGGAACTGGAGCTCGATCCGGCGAACCATACCGTACGTATATGCTGCAGGGACAAGCTTGAGAACTTCGGATGCTCGTTCGCTTACCTGCTCGCTGAAGTCGTGGCTACACCCACACCGACGCCCATCCCCACACCGGAGGCCACGCCCAACGTCACAGCGACGCCGATACCTACACCGAACGCTACGGCGACACCAGCACCGACACCGAACGCAACAGCGACCCCATCGCCCTCGCCGACCGCGACACCAGCACCGACACCGAACGCCACTGCAACACCTTCCCCCGGTCCCGACGTATCTGCATCGGTGGCACCTACGCCCATACCAACGCCCCCGCCCGATCCACAACTCCAAGAGGCTTTGGACAAGCTCGAGGTCCTCCGGGCCATCATCGATCACGTGGACAGCGAGTACAAGAGAGAGAAGCTCAATCTCACAGTAAGGCAGGTCGACAGCATGATCACCCAGGGGTCCTACAAGGATGCCATGGAACTTGCCGATCGCGCCATCCAGATGGCTACCGATATCGACCGTACTGATTACAGCGCGACCGTCGCGGCCGTCGCGACCGAGGAGCCTGATCAGGTGATGCCCGGTCAGGTAGTGAGCGCTGCACCCCTCGTCCTGCGTGAGGGCCCTCCCTGGATGCTCATCGCCGCAGTGCTCACAGTCGTCCTCGCCCTGTCCTCAGTAATGCTCTACCGGCTCGTTGTCGGAGGGGAGGAAGACGGACCTGGTGTGGAGCTTCCTCAGAGTACTGCTCCGCAAGCAGGTGTGTACGACATGACGGGCTACATCGCCCAGCATGCAGCAGAGACCGCCACTCCGGAGCAGGTCCAGCTTCCCACTTCAGGGCCTACTCCGTTGGAATCTCTATCCGAAGCCCTATCGCCACTCCCCTCAAGCGTTCATGACGCATCGTCGATAGGCCTAGATGACGCTACAGTTGCTGCCATGGCCAACTCCGCCCGCACCTATGCACCACGAGCTGGCGAGCTCGATCCTGAGATGCAGCTCCGTGTGGGTAACGCACTCTACCTGGCAGGGGATCCCGCGAGCGCCCTGGCGTGGTACGGGATGGTGCTCCAGCATGACGAGGGGAACGTGCAGGCCATGCTCAATGCCGGGAAGGCCTACAACGATACCGGCGATTCTGTACACTCCAAGCGGTATTACAATCGTGTGTTGTCAACGGATCCGTCCAACACCATCGCCCTGGAGGCCCTGGCCGTGAGCTACAAGGCCGAAGGGCTCGCTCACAAGGCCATCGAGCACTACGTCCGGCTCGCTGAGGTCGACCATTCACGTCTGGATGCCTGGCTGCACGCAGGCGAGCTCTATGAAGAGGACGGGTTTGACGACAAGGCCTTGGACGCATATGACAGTGCATCAGGCCCCGTTGGCGACAGTGTTCCGGCCTTGGTGGCCATGGCCAATCTCTTTGCACGGACCAAGCGCGAAGAACAGGCCCAGGAGACCTTCGAGAAGGTCCTCACACTCCAACCGAAGAACGCAGAGGCCAAGGAGTTCCTATTCAACCGTTACGAGCATCTGGGCAACCAGTTCCTTGGTATCGACACGGAGGACAAGGACCAAAGGGAGAAGGCGCGGTTCTACTATACCAAGGCGATGGACCTGGTCAAGCGTGGGACGGACGAGCATATACGGCTCAAGCAGAAGGTCAGGCACGTAGTGGAGCTCGGCTAGCGAAAGACGGCTTACGGCAACCAAACCTTTATATACCTCGCAGACCCCCTTACCGGAGGGGTTTGTAGCGTGTCTCGCATCTCCTATATAGTTCCCGTCATGCTTATCGCCATACTGTTGGCGGTACTGGCCACCGCTCTTCCGACCGTGGACGAAGTGGTGGAGGAGGTTGACATCCGAGGCTTCAAGTACGCCAAGAGCCGTATCGCTCTCACTATCCCATCCTCTTACCTCCGCGAGAGGCGTATCAACGAGGACACCCTCCGCCAGCTATGTCGGAAACAGTTCGCTACCGGCGGTGACACGACATTCCTCAACTGCGAGGTGCGCATCTCCGAAAAGGAAGGTGGACGGAGCGAGATATCGTTCACGGTATTCGACCAGCCACGCTTCACGTTCAAGGACCTCACATTCCTCGAGGACAAGCTCAAGCTCGATGTTCTCTTCGAGCACAAGCCCAAGCAGTTCGTGTTCACACGTGGCTATAGGGTGCTCTCTCGACAGCTCGATGTGGTATATCCCACGCACAGGACCGTGCTGGAGAACGTGGGCGAGTCCACTTATTCTTCATCGTTTTCCCTTGTTGGCATCCCCGGATCGCTCTCATTCTCACCTGAACAGGATTCCTATATGCTCGGCGAGTTCATCAGCATCCCAAAACTGGAGGGCGAGTTGTGCGCGGCCGCGCTCGTGAAGGACGATGTCGTCGTGGCCAAGCAGCTATCGGTCCTCTGCCGCCCAACAGCATTGGCCACGTCCGCGTTCTTGGAACCTGGAGAATACGAGCTATTGGTCGTATCCTATCGGTTGGGAAAGCTCTCCCTAGCCAAGTCAACCGTCAGGCTCACTGACTCATCCCTGTCGCTAACCGTAACAGTGGATAGACCTCAGATATTTCTGGGGGAGGTGTTCACGCTGGAGGTCACCGGCGATGAGGCCCTTGATGCTTGCGATGTGTCCGTTCAGAACATAGAGGGTTTCACGGTCACTGACGGCTTCTACCGCGGATGTACTGACATGATGGTCGGGACATCCACGTCCTGGGTACCGGGCGACCACAGGGTGCGAGTGAAGGCAAGTGCCAACGGGATCGAGGGCTCGGCCGGTGTCCTGATCAACTTCATGGGCTCCGGATATATCGGTGGAGAGGAACCTCTCATCGAACCAGAGCAGGTCATGCCCGGTAACGAGGTGTACATCCACCCCGATCCATCGGCCACGTGTGACTTCACGCGCACCGAGCTCCTAGATAAGAACAGGGTACGCATCGCCGAGCTGGACACACCCGGATGCGACACGGTGATATCCATCCCGGTCCCTGCCTCGACTCCACCAGGACCCGTCCTTATCAATGTGAAACAGATCGAGGACGGAAGGATAAAGGGCGTATCCTCCAAGATGTTCTCCGTCATGGAGTGGCAACCTCTCCAGCGCACACAGCGCTATGAGCTCTGTCATGAGGGCGTTATGCGGGTGAACCAGCACACTCTCCCCTGCATCGGCAGCGAGGACCGGTGCTTCCCCACGACTTCCTCACTTCCACTGTGCGTTTGCTTCGATACGGACGATAACGCTGCGGCAGTGTGCGAATACGGCCAGCGATGTTCAGGAGGCCAGTGCGTCGACACGGAGCTGACCAAGAGCCCCTACATCATCGTGCACGAGGATGGCCAGTGCCTTGCGAAGCGGGGTCTGAACACGATGGACTGCCTCCAGGTCGGTGAGGTGTGTGCAAGCACATGTGTCTGTTTGGACCACACGTCACGACCCATATCATCCTGCTCTTTCGGTGAGACCTGCACTCCTGATGGTTGTCGGAAGGTCGATCTCGTGCTCAGGATCGAGGATCCACCAGTGGACCACGTGCGGGCAGACGAGCTCCGCGATGGAATCCGTCTAACATGGCATGGTCACCTGAAATCCGAAGGCAGCTTCCTTAGGGAGGACGTGCAGGACGCGCTCGAGGTCCGGGCCCTTATAGGGGACGTGGAGGGCTCCGAGGTGAGCGCCAGGTACCTCGATGAGGAGAAAGGATGGGAGTTCACTGCGAAGTTCGCTCCGGACCTGTCACCGGGCCAGTACGACGCGTTCCTGCTCGTGACCCACCGTGAGGCCATGCAGCTCGCCCGCAGCCCCTTCTATGTCTGGTATCCCGAACAGCTCTCCAAGCTGGACCTCGTTATCAAGAACGTGAATCCCACATCAGTTAGCGCCAAGCAGCTACGTACCGGTGTTTCAGTAAAGACCATGGTGCGTGTTCTGGATGCACAGGGGAACGATGTCGATGACCTTCCCCAGGAGTCGTTCGAGATGCTCGCCGGCGAACTGAATGCAGTGGCAGTGGCCGCCAAGTACCAACCGATTTCAGGTCTATGGGAGGTCGTGGGCACGTTCAGGAGCATCCAGGCCGCAGGATCGGGAACGCTCACCGTCCGCATATCCCGCCTCGGTCGCGAAGGTCAGGCCGTTGATGCGTTCTCCATCGTTGACCGTGTGCCCCTTGACCTCCGGATCGTTAAAGTGAGCCCCGGTACTGCGGACGAACCGCTCTTCTACGCTCTTGTGGCCATGGGCTTCACGATGGACGTGTTCATGCAGCTCAGGGGGGGCGACACACTGACCCCCGAATCGTTCACAGTAAAGATCCATGATAAGCAACTGCCGCCCGAGAACCTGGTCGACATGATCAGCACTGCCGAAGGTATACAGTTGAAGCTGGGTCAGGTGGACCTATGCCCCGACGTCCCACCTCCGGACACGCCCGTCCCCATCGAAGTGACAGCCGCCACCTCTGATGAGACGGCGACGGACAGGTTCCTGATCTATCTGGAGGGGAATCCGGGCGACTGGAACAATCTTGAGGAGGCGGGTTGCTTATGAGGGGGACGATCATCCGCCGCGCCGATCGCGGTCAGCTCTCCATGATAGCTCTGATCGCCCTCTCGGTCCTCATCATCGGGACGCTGTACATGTTCCTTACACGGGGCCAGCAGGACCGTGACCTTGCGGACGACCGCAGGCAGGCCGAAGGTGTCAAGGAGGAACAGGTCAAAATCGAACAGGCGATATCGTCCATCCTCGAGAGGGCCATACACCAGTCCGCCGAAGAGATGGCCTTACATGGGGGCTTTACTGAGGAGAACGCACCTCTAGGCCATCCACGAGGCGTCCCATATCTCTTCGACAGGGGGAAGAAAGTTAACGTGCCCACCATCGAGGTCATGCAGATCATGATGGCTGAAGAGGTTTCCCGTCGAGTCGCCGTGGAAAGGGACAAGCTCAAGCGCACACTGACACTCAACCATATCACAATGGGGGCACCAAACGCCACTGTCGAGCTGTACAACGAGAGCATCCGCACGACCCTTGCGCTCCCGCTGACCGTGCTCGATGACGAAGGTGTGTCGGTCACGACCGCGATCCAGTTCGATAAGAACGTACCTTTACGATTGAAGACATTACGTGACCGTGCTGTCGCGTACGTGGAGGCGTACATCGATCGACGTGAAATAGAGGACAACCTGCTCATGACGATCACACAGGATTCTCGCATATGGGGCCCGAACATGGGCATGCGCGGCCTCACGTCCTGTGGCGTTGCCAAGAAGGTCCACCATACAGAAATGGTCGAGCCCTTCCGCCAGAACGCACAGCTCGCTGTAGCACTGGAACTTGATACGGTACGTAGCAAACAACCCGCTGACGACCTTGTTGCCTGGACGGCCGAGGTGGACCGTCAGGCGCTCAAGTTCACGCTCCTGGCCAACAAGGATACTGAAAAGGAGAGCACCGATGTTGTCGAGGAGATATCCGTACCGACCATTATTGCATCTCAAGCATGCTTCAAGCGCTTCTCTGTAGTGTACAATGTGACATTCCCCGTGGAGATGCGCATCAGGGACCTCATGAAGAGCGCGAAGGTCGTAGGTGGCGAAGGGAGCGTTGAAGTCAGACCTCTCGAGTTCGTGTTCTACATGCGCCCATTCCTCCGTGAAGATAACATCAAGGGAATCGACGATAGTGTCACCGGTCCAGAGGAGATATCCCATGTCTGCCAGGGTTCGTGCACGCTGGATATCGGGATGGTCGACTCATCGGGGACGTCGGTACGCACCGGTTCCGTGTATATCGACTCATGTCCATTTATCTACCCCACAGAGGGCTCTGATCGGCTACAGGTAGATAATGCTCCCTGCAATATCCACACCCTTGTCGCTGAATCCGCTGATCCGGCAGGGAAGGCCCGGTACGTGGAGCGAGTTAACATCCTGTCAACGTTCTCCCGTGAGATCACGATCCTTGACCACGCCACGGTCAAGGGGACCGTCGCGATGCGCAACCGAGTCTTCTGTATCAATTCCAGACGCGTGGACGACAGAGGGACCGTTCCTCTCGGCTACGTCGACGGGAAACCACCAACATTCATCGAGATCATCCTATCCCCCCTCAATCCAAGGATGAGCGAGTCCCTTACCGCTATCGTTGATGAGAACGGGCAGTTCACTATCGAGGGGGTCGTACCGGGACGATATCTTGCACTTTTCGTACCATCCATGGACCGGGACGGAAGGCCCGGATGGAAGGTACTCCCCCACGGTGAGGTACTCACTGTTTCAGAAGGAACAAACGACCTCGGTACGGTAACGCTCGATCCGATGCTGGTGGAACCGGTCGGAGATGGCGGCTACGAACGCATCGCTCGTAAGGAGAGTTGCTAGCGCTTCCGACCCAACGCTCTTAACCTTTAGCGTGCACCGTACAAACCATGGTGCTGCTCAAGGACGTGATGCGCCCCACTACAAAGGTCGCTGCAACAACGAACATTACCGACGTGGCCAAGCTTATGATGAAGAAGGGCATTAGTTCGGTCCTCGTTGAAAAGGGAAGCCATATTGAAGGGATAGTCACAGAGCGGGACATCATCAGACGCGTGGTCGCAAAGGGTGACGACCCAAACACGGTCGAAGCCGGGAGCATCATCTCCAAACCCCTCGTCAAGGTGGATATAGATGATGATCCGGTAGCGGCGAGCGATCTGATGACAAAACATAATATCCGCCGTGTCGTCGTCACCGAAAAAGGCACCATCGTGGGGATCTTCTCAGCAAGGATGTTCGTTAAACACTTCAAGCATTTCGCGTTCCAGCGCCGCAGTAAGGACCACAGCCGGCACATGTACACACGATGAGCGTTCCAGCGACATCCACGCAACACTCTTAAAACATCTGGGGCGACCGTGACTTATGAAGCTCCTCTCTTGGAACGTCAATGGCATCCGTGCCGCCATCCGCAAGGGATTCATCGAGACAATCTCTGAGATTGCCCCTGACATCATCTGTGTCCAGGAGACAAAAGCCCGACCGGAGGATGTCAACATGGAGCTCCCCGGATACGAGCAGTACTGGAACAGCGCGGAGAAGAAAGGCTATTCCGGAACGGCCGTGTTCACACGTATCAAGCCCTTGGCAGTGCTCTACGGCATGGGAAAGGAGGAGCATGATACTGAGGGGCGCCTCATCACGCTCGAGTTCTCCGACCACTTCCTCGTGTGCGTGTACACACCGAACGCTCAACACGGGCTCAAACGTCTGCCTTACCGCATGACATGGGACCGCGACTTCCTCGACTTCGTCAAGCACCTCGAGTCATTGAAACCTGTGATCATCACCGGTGACCTGAACGTCGCCCACGAGGAGATAGACCTGGCAAATCCGGACCGGAACCATGAAAATCCGGGGTTCTCGGACGAGGAGCGTCGCGACTTCTCTGCGATCCTCGAGGCAGGGTACGTGGACACTTTCCGACACTTCACGAAGGATCCAGGGCACTATACATGGTGGTCGTACCGGTTCAACTCTCGAGCCAGGAACATAGGGTGGCGCATAGATTACGTATGTGTTTCCCGGAAGCTACTATCCAGAGTTCAGGAATCCTTCATACTACCAGAGGTAATGGGCTCCGACCATTGCCCGGTCGTCATCCTGTACTCATGAACCATCAAACTGTGAGCGCCCGCCACAGTTGACGAATGGTCGGCCGGGTCCCGTACATGAGGATGGTCGCACGGAAAATGCGACCGAACACACGCGAGGCGATGATCGTTGAGATTAGCAGGACCAGTGAATAGAAGAAGACCTCGCCGAGGGAAGGTGGGTGCGAGAATATCCGTATGATCATGACCATTGGAGTGAAGAAGGGAAATAGAGCTAATAGACGTGCGAGAGCCACGTTCTCCTGGATCGCGGGCAAGAGGATGAAAGGGACAAGGGCGAACCACGAAACCGTCATGCTGATGTACTGTGACTCGCGAAGTGATGAGCCCATGGCACCAAGCCCTGCCAGCACCATACCGTAGAACAGGTATCCGAGCAGGAAGAACAGTAGTGATAGGGCGATGGTCGAAGCAGTGATCTGGACCGTCGTCGAGGCCAGTGCATAAGCTGCACCACCGAACCATATCGTCATCTGGATGAGCCCCAGAACGCACAGTCCGAGCACCTTTCCCAGGAGCAAGGAAGAAGGTGAGAGGGGTGAAGAGAGGATGAGCTCCACTACACGGTTCTCCTTTTCCTCAGCTACGCTCTGGACCAGATACTGTCCGGTAAGGAAGAGGGGCACGATGAAAAGGATGGGGATCATGTAAGCTATCAGGAATGTGAGTATATTGCCTTCTTTGACGCCCGTCTCCGATATCACATTATGACTGAAGGATACGCGGGCCAACACCCTTGCCTGAGCAGAGGAGTCCAGCCCCTCGTTCCTCAAGCGACGCGACAGGACGACAGCCTCGAACGCAGCTCGGACATTAAAGAGCTCTGCTGGGTTCTGTGACGCAGTGACGTAAGTGCCCGTTGAGACGTTATGGATTATCAGGTACCCTCGGATATCATGAGCATTGAGCGCTGCATCCGCATCTTTCGTTGTATTGAAAGGTACGACCTCCATCCGTGATGCGGCCTTTCTAAGTGTACCGAAGAGCCCGCCGACCTCGTCCACAACGCCGATAGTGGCTTCTGTGGCGAACCGCTCCATGAGCTGTGATGGGAGTAGCAGCATGGAGAACAGGAAGAGGGGATAGATGAGCGTGATGATGATGTAGCCCGGTCGTTTGACGTTCTCGAAGAACTCCCGACGTGCTACTTCAATCATCGGTCGCATTATTGCTATCACCTACCACATCAAGGAATATCTTCTCCAGGGGCGCCTCGGACACGCTGAACGATGTGAGCTTCACCTGTTTCTTCAGTAGATGGGCAAGCACCGGCTGCTGTTCAGCACCGTATACGCGGGCAGTATTACCCATTACCTCGTACTCGTACCCCAGCTCGCTCAGGGAATCCATGTCACCCTCCCCCTCGACCTCGATGCATCGCATCCCGAAGGCCTTCCTGACCTCGCTGAGAGGGCCATAGACGACCCGTTTCCCTTTGTTGATGAGGCAGATACGGTCGCAGAGCATCTCGGCATCCGTCATCTGGTGTGTAGAGAGCACGATCGATGCACCTGCGCGCTTTTTCTCAAGTATGATGTCCCGCATGACCCTGACGCCCACGGGATCGAGACCCGAGAAAGGCTCGTCCAAGATGAGGAGCTCAGGATCGTGGATGATCGTTATGGCCATGAGGAGCTTGGCACGGTTCCCTTTGGACAGCGCCTCAACCTTGAGACCAGGATCTACTTCGAAGTGCTCCAGAAGTTCATTTGCCCTCTCGCGGGCAACATGTCGGGCCACTCCGTTAAGCGCGGCGAAGAACACCATGGCGTCCAGCACTCTCATCTTCTGGTAGAGGCCACGTTCCTCGGGGAGATAGCCGATGCGTGCCTTGTTCGTGGGATTCTCGTGCAGGGACTCTCCGAAGACCTCTATCTCACCATGGTCGGGAAGTAGTATACCGTTGAGCAGGCGGATGGCCGTCGTCTTCCCTGCACCGTTGGGTCCAAGCAGGCCGAACACCTCGCCGGGTTTGATGGAAAAAGTAAGAGCGCTCACGGCCTCGATGTCATCAAAGCTCTTGGACACCTCATCCATTCGCACCATGGGTTCCATTCAGTCTCCCCTCCACATTATGCGTGCGAACACGACACCCAGCTCGAACAGGACAACCATGGGGATGGCAAGCACGAACTGGCTGACGAAGGTCGGATCGGGAGTGACAACTCCCGCCAAGAAGAAGATTATCAGGTAGATATGTCGTCTGTAGTAGCTCAGGAGCTCTGGGGGGAGCACGCCCAGCCACGCGAGCAGAGCGCACATCACTGGGAGCTCGAACATGAAACCCATCAACAGCATGGTCGCGAAGATGAACGATACCATCGTGTCCACCGCAAGAAAGGGTTGCACCCCCATGTCCAGGGTGAATCCGACAAGGAACGAGATCATAACGGGAAGGAGGACCTTGTACGCGAAAACGGCGCCTGCCGCGAACATGATGAACACCGGAATCACCGTGGCGAACACCACACGTCTCTCTTTTGCGCGGAGTCCGGGATTGACGAAGGAGAAGGCCTCATAGAAGCCCACCGTCGGAAGGATGAAGAGAAGCGCGCTGTAAGTGGCTATCTTTACACGTGCCACGATCGACTCAGTGAGCGACGTGGCGATTACCTGGACCGCCGTCCCGTCCCCCGTGAGGATCAGGTCCTCCTGCATCCGCTTGAACACAGGCCCGCTTAGAGGGAAGAGCGCGAGCAGGGCAAAGAACAGAGCGATTATGAAGATAAAGAGCCTGCGGCGGAGCTCCTCGAGGTGCTCCTCCACGGGCATTTCCACTTCAGTCGTCGCCGCTCCCGTCCTCTTTTCCCTTCATTTGAGTCGCGATCTCTTGCTTAAGCTCCTTCTCAGACTTACCCTTGATATCGATGCCTAGCGCCTCTGCGGCCTTCACGACATCGCTCTTCTTTTCTTCGGGTTCTTTCTTGAGCGTCTCCTCGCCTTCTTTGACAGCTTTCTTGTACTCGGAGGACGCGAGCCCTAGTGAGCGGGCAAGCTCAGGGAGCTTCTTGGGACCGAAGAGGAGGAAAGCGAGCAGTAGTACGACCAGCCATTCCCCTCCGCCCATAGTGCCAAGTACCATGGATTGGAGGTGATGGGCGAACAATCAAAAAGGTTTGTGTTTCGCCCCGCGCCCTCAACATCAGATTATGTCTGCGATGTTCGGCGGGAAACAATCGGTGCGACGGACAACACGATAGAACCGAGAATGTCCATTGTCGAAATCCTTGACGAAGCAGGACGAGCTATCAATGGAATAGACGAGCCGATCATGCTCATAACCCTGTCGCTCCATCCAGTGCCAGTGGAGCTTGTGAAGGTAGACGTAGGTCACGTCATACTTACGGAGAATCCCCTCTGCCTTACTGGCCGTCGTGACGTTGAAGAGGTCATTGAGGTCGTTAAGACGTTCATTGGAATCCGTACGCCCCGTGAAATGACCGTCCATGATGTTCGGTTGGTCGGCTACGGTGGCGATCCATTGCCCGTCCCCCAGCCAGGTGGCCACGGTCCCGCGAGGCTGGTCCTTCAACCAGAGGAGTGCACCACGCTGGGCCGGCGACATCACACCCCAGAAGGAGAAGTGGATGGCCCACATGAGGACCAGGATACTGAATACCAGGGAACCTGCGAGTAAGAACCCGGCAGGCCAGCCCCCGGTCGCTAACCGGTCGGCAGCAGCGGCCGCGAACACTGCCACGGCAGGAGTTAGGTAGGCTATACCGCGACCCGCCTCTAAATAACCGAGCATAACACCCACGATTATACATGTTGAGAGTACGAGCAGCATCCTCTCGCTCCGCGACCCGTCATGGAACGCCAAGCCCGCGACCGCCAGGATACCGATGAGGGGATTGAAACCGATCGTGAGGTGTAGTCGCGTTACCGGCTCGTAGATATGGTCCAGGAGGAGGTCTGGCACGAACTGATGAGCTATCCCTTGGCCCGCGATAGGGGCTAATGATGCCAGGAACACCCACACTGGCGCCAGGAACAGGACGAGTATCAATGAGCGGCGAGCGGGGAGGAAAGGTGTGAGGATGAGGAGGAATGCAGCCGAGGGATGAGTGAAAGCGCAGGTGAAGACCGTGAGGCAGAGGAGAGGGTACAGTCCTCGTGACGCCAAGAGAACAGCATGTACGATGAGACCGAGGGACAGGGCATCCGCCATAGCGTTCACGGTGAACTTGAACATAGCGTACGGCGCAAGGGCGAACGCCAACATGGCGAGAAAGGCCTGGCGAGTACCATGGGGACGGACCAACAAGAAGATGGATAATGTGGGGAGAATTGAGATAAGGGGTCCGATGGCACGGGCCGCTGTCTCGAATGGGATACCAGTGGCGAGCCTGATGGTCGCCAACAGAACATGGAAAGCAGGGAGATAATTGTAATAACGTCCTCCCCATGAGTTCGCGTCCACGGTCGGTATCTGGCCGTCGCGGACTACGAGGTGGGCCATCCTCAGGTGGAAATACCCGTCCATGCCATGGAGATACGGCGTTAGCGTGAGCCCGATCATCGTTCGGAGGATGAGCGAGATCGCCACGAGCACAACGATCCAGCGTACACGATCCGTTCTCACTCCGGACCCACCCCCGTCGCGAATATACGGGCGCGATCGTTCTTGTAGACAAGAGTTAGGTTAGCCTGCTCGAACTTCTTTGTGATGTTCTCGATACCTCGCCTGATAAAGCGCGGGTCCTCGGCGGTCAGGTAGATATAGTCGATCCCTTCCTTATCCACTAGATAGCGGACCACATTCGGATCGTCCTTGGCGAAGATGCTCTTCGTGATGTTCTCACGATGAACGAAGTCCGGTGTCGTGAAGAACTCAGCATCCAGATAGGATGTGCGGTTGGCGTAGGTGGGAAGCCAGACTGCAGATATATCCACCGACCCCAGGACAGTACCCGTTGCGTTGGCCTCCACCCATTTCAGCGCTTCGAGATCCTCCAGTGTAACGTCCGGATAGGCGTTGAGCGCGTGATTGAGGCTCGCCCGAGCGCACCAGTATATCATGAAGATAAGCAGTGCTCCCGCCACCTTCCTCCCGAACTTGGGCTCAGCCGGATCGACCACGGTGCGTATGACAGCTCGTAGACCGATAGCAGCCATCATGGCCACGAATACTGAAGGGAAGAGCGAGAAGGTATTGGGGACATAGGTCAGGAACTGGTACTTAGTCAGCACGACAGAGTACGCGGTCAGAGCAATGAGCTCCGACGGCACCAGGGGAAGCGCTATCAATCCAAGTAGGACACCCATGTAGCTGTACTTGTACGTATAGAAGTTCCATGGCTCGGTCCACCCCCATGTGGGATCGTTGAACACCATCCCTCCTGCGTTGAGGAAAGCGAGCCAGAGGAGTGCGACCATGAGGGGCGCTACTAAGCTTCGCTTCTCCCGGACCCAGATGAACGGGAATACCAGGACCAGGGGCACTAATGGATTAAATGAGACAAGCCGGAACAGGAACGCCGGAACTGTCAGTATCAGGAGGACGAGATCGACGGCTCGCCATTTTTCCACAAGGTCACTGAGCAGCGATATCTGGATGGCGAAGAGGAATGACGGAAGATGAATGGTCGAGATGGCCAAGAGCATCAGGGGGTTGCGCCAACGCATGTGGGCCAGTACGAGCGCAAGGCCCAGAATGCGGGGATGTAGAGCAGTAGAGCTCACCAGGACCTCGAACTGAAGTAGGAACACACCGCTTGCCAGAACCGCATAGGGTCGTGGCAGGTATCGGCGGGCGAACACGTAGAACAGCGGGAATAGCGCGAGATAGGCCATCGTGTTCACGGTCCGGAGCCCTACGAGCGCACCAAGGATATGGTACCCCATCCCGATGCCCACCGGCCGTCCCCCTGACGAGAGCGGATCAAATACAGGAAGGTCCGCCTGGCTCCCGAGTAGTGATGTCAGACGTTGGTGGAACGCCGCATCCCATCCGAGAGGTGCGACGTTGGCCGCGATCGGATAGATATGGAACGGGAGCGCGATAAGGAGCATCAACAACGAGAGGGCCACCGTAGAGAGGGTCCCGCTCCACCAGACACCACCCGCCACAACGAGCGCTAGCACGGGGAGCACGCGGGACAGTCTTGTGAACGTGTTCTGTTGTCGCTCCAGCTTGGGGATGTGGATCTCGATGGGAGGATAAGTGTTGTGCACCTCGTATACCTGAGCATAGGTGTTGTTGTAAACGAGGCTGAACTCCTCCGTATCATTGACGTAAGATAGCAGGCCGTACTTCTCCCAACCCCACAATTCCCACTGACGCATCGGTGAGTCGATGAGGATATGACTGACGTTGTACTTAGCCAGCAAGCCCATGGTCTTGGTAACATTATCACCCTGGAAGATGATACGCGTGTCCCACCATACTTCGTCGGCATCGTCCACGTACTCGGCGAAGAAGTCCATGACGTTCTGTCGACCGGCGATGGTCGCGATCCAGTGGCCTTTCGACCATTCAGAGAGCACGACTGCGTCCAGTGGTGTGTTGTTGCCCACCCAGCGCATCGTGTCAATAAGAGGTGTGTTCGGCGGTAGGATCGCCATGAACGCGGTCTGGTTCCATGCATAGTACAACAGGAGCACCAGAACGGGCACCATGAGGCGACGTGGTAGTTTGCGAAATACTATGGACGCGGCAAGCGAGAACGGCATCGCGAGGTAGATGTTCTCACGGTTCCCCACGGCCATTACGAACACGAGGGTAACGAACATCCACCACGCTACCGCTCTCCCCTCAGGGCTACGTGACAGGATAGGGATAGCAAGGAGGGACGCAGCATACACAAGAAGGCTCAAGGACGTTAGCCTCAACTCGAAGATCAGGTCAGGAAAGTAGGCAGTCAGGTCACCGAAGTTCTGATGGAACGCGTTCTTCTCTGGTATGCCGAGCGTAGTGTAGATATTCACATACCAGAAACCCACGAGGAGGAAGGAGCCTACGAAGAGCAGAAGGGCTTCTGAAGGACTGATCCCTCCTTCGTAGAGGAGACCTGCGACAAGGATACAGGAATAGAGGCTGACCGCCAGGTGTGATCCCCAGGTCGTAGCTAGACAGAGGACCGAGAGCGCTAGGAAAGCGGTCCGGCGCGAGCGCAGATAGAGGAGGAGCAGTAGGAGGACAGCATAGGCCTCGAACAACGGAAGGATGCGGGACATCGAGTGGCTGGCAGAGTACACTTGGGGCGGACTGATCGAAAAGATCACTGCTGCCAGCAGAGGTGGTACGCCGACCCGTCGGGCGATGGCATAGACGAGGCCGATGGATACCGCTCCGATGATCGGAGGGACGATGATGACCGAGAGGCTCGGCTCCCACCCGTTCACGATGGCCACTACAGCAAGTAGCGAAGGGAAGCCGGGTGGATAGGACCATGGCCTTCCGCCAAAGGACTGCGCGTCATAAACAGGAAAGGCCTGCTCATTGACGATTAGACGGGCGATCCGTGTATGGTAGTACGTAGGCCAACCAACGAAACCATACGTTCCGAGGAAGAGTTCACGCAGGATCTCCGGGAGGATGTAGAGGAGTGCCGCGACAACAATGACCGCGACAAGTCTCGAGGCCCGCTTCACAACGTTCCCACCCTTGCCTAACCTTGAAAAGGGTTTCCCCGATACGGGCATTTCCAGTCACCCATGCCTTTATAAAATGTGAGCGTAGTGGAGCCAACGTGGTCAGCCAGCAGGATATAGCATCGGCTCTGGCCTTCTCCCTGTTACTCGCAGGCATGCTATTCCCCACGACGGGATTGAATAATCCCTACCTGCTATTCCTATGTGGTATCGTTGTGCTCGTATCTGGTGCTGACAGGTTCACTGAGGGCGCATCCAATCTCGGGATCCACTTCGGAGTACCTGCATTCTTGGTCGGCTCCACGATCGTTGCACTGGGAACGAGCCTTCCAGAACTTGGTGCATCGCTGATGGCTCTTACCATCAATAAGCCTGATCTGGTGCTAGGTAACATCGTAGGATCCAATATCGCCAATATCACTCTCGTGCTCGGTGTCTGTGGCATGGTCCACGGTATCGATATCAAGTGGAACGTGCTCCTTGCCGAGGTCCCTTTCCTTCTTGTGTCCACTTTCGCGTTCGTCATCGTCGCGCTCGATGGGAAGATCGTCCCCCTGGAGGGGGTAATCCTCCTAATGATGTACGTGGCTTATGTCACGAACCTGCGCGGTTCCCGCAACAAGCAAGAGGAGCCAAGCATACCACCCAACAAGGCAGGGCTGCTCGTCCTGATGGGGATCTTGTTCGTGTTCTTAGGCTCCCGGGCAACCGTGACCGGAGCGGTCTCCATCGGTACAGATGTGGGTCGGATGCTGGGTATCGCCGATGACGTCCTCGATGTCATTATCGGATTCACCATGATCGCCATCGGCACATCGCTCCCAGAGCTAGTCACCTCGCTCATATCCCAGTTCAAGGGACAAGAGGAGATGATCACGGGCGGGATAATGGGCTCAAACAACTTCAACATCCTGGTCGTCATCGGGATATGTTCCATTATCTATCCCTCTATGTCCGGCGGTAGTGTGATGCTGGTACCACCACTCATCATCTCGTTCTATGCACCGGCCATGGTGCTGGTGACCCTTCTTCTGGTCATCATGCTCATTGACAGGCGTCTTACTCGCTTCGAGTCCTCGCTCCTGTTCCTGCTCTACCTGGCGCTCATCGTGAATATCGTCAGTTCAGGTTCCGGTGTGTAGGATGCTCCCCCCCCGGGTGCGGGACGCTATCCCGCATATGTTATGGAGGTTCGTCGAGGGAATTCTTTTCGGCCTCAGCATGGTATTTCTGGGTGAACTTGCAGCGCCAGTCCAATCAGGTCAGGCAATCACCGTGGCAATGACCCGGGTCGTCGCTCCTGCTGCGGTCGGTCATGCTGTAGGAGAGGCCGCAGGCGCCTCAGGTGCCGGCATATCCCTCGCTTTGATGGTAAACAACATCGTTGCACTCCTCTTCA
Organism: Candidatus Undinarchaeota archaeon; assembly: GCA_964519305.1. Classification (GTDB taxonomy): domain Archaea; phylum SpSt-1190; class SpSt-1190; order JASMDC01; family JASMDC01; genus JASMDC01. The sequence goes on along the minus strand of CAZFHY010000003.1, from coordinate 142,266 downwards.
TGGCACTGGGCGGACTGTTCCTCGCACGGATAACCGAACGTCGCCCTCCTGGGCCTATCTCTCGAGCGATATACCGGCTAGGGGCCTATTTCGATCCCGGTCTGGACGATGTCGCGGATGAGGACCAGGACACATACTTCCTCCTATTCCTCTTTCCGGGAGGCGGTATGGCGCTCAACGGCGCGGTCGGGGGCATGCTCCTCGGGCTCGCTGGTATGACCGGCCTCGAAGGTCTCTACTCGCTCGTTAGATATGTGTTACCCCATGCGATCGTAGAACTTCCTGTCCTGATAATCGGTGCTTCAGTGGGCTACGCAATCGCGTGTGAGGTCCTTGCGGTCATGGACAGCAGTGGTGATGTGGACGCCTCAGTTCGAGATGCACATGGGCCTTACGTCCGCTTGATCGGTCTGCTCTGTGCCGCTCTTGTTGCTGCGGGCGTTGTTGAAGCCGGCCTCATCGCGTGACGTTCGTGACAACGAAGGCGATGACACCGATGACGACCAGTCCAAGACCTCCATAGAGCAGGTTGAGGTTTGCGGTCTGGTATCGAGCAAACACCATCACCATCAGTCCTGCCAGTGCAAGAAATAGCGGAAGAATGTCGTGCTGCGGGATCCCAAGAGGTCCAGCCTCCTCCGCCTTCTTCTTGGGTGCAGGAGGTTTGACGGGGGATTTGGATAGAGGCTTTCGCTCTTCGGTCTTCTCCTCTTCTTCTTCTTCCTCTTCTTCTTCTTCCTCTTCTTCAGTGACCTCTTCCTCGACTGCGTCCTCTTCCGATTGATCTTCCTCTTCGCGGGGCGCTTTTACCGTCTTCTCCTCAATCGTATCGGACGTCGACTCATCGACATCGTCTTTTCGATCCTCTTCCTTCTTGTCCTCGCTCATGGTCAAGCACCTCGTAGCCCACTATTGTCCGCCCAAAGCACTTAAAGGTATCCTGCAGCGTTAACGGAGCGCTTTCTCAGTGACATGGACCTTGTTCGTACGGCCACATCTTACCTTTTTGATGAAACCCTTCGCCTCGAGCCGGTCCAAGGTCCGCGATAGCTTTGCCTTGCTGAATCCTAGGAGGTCCTGGACCTCACGCTGCGTGATGGGCTCAACCTGTTCCACGGCCTTGGATAGCACGCATGCTTCATCCTCGTCAAGGCTATCAAGTATGAGAGTGCTGACACCCTGGGCGGCACGTGCGCGGGAGAAAATGTGGAAGTAAGCGATTAGCGCCAGGGCAACGGTCTCTAAGAGGAGGAACGAAGAGAGCATCCGGTTCGTGGACTGCTCTTCCTGGAGCTGGACCCGCAGGAGCTCAGATGTATTGAGGGCCGTATCGAGCATGCGACGCGTCTCGTTATTTTCCACAAGCACCGTCCTTACGATCGTTGTTACCTCTGGTGGGAACTCGTAGAGGATGAAGGATACAAAGGGCTCACGTGCTTCAAGATCGCTCACGGCCCAGCTAATTTTTAGCCTGCGACCGTCATGTGAAAGGTCACCCGGAGGGAAGAAGAGAGCAGGCGCCTCCTCTTTTCCCGGTGTGGGCAACATGGCCCCGATGGGAAGGAACACATTGCATTTGAAGAGGGAGGACCGCTTCTTGAAACCGAAACTTCGGGAGAACATGAACCCGTCCCCCACCTTCTCAACATGTCCATGCGTCCTGACCTTAATAACGAAGCTGGAGCGGTCCCCTGGACCGAGCGGCCGACTGAAAGGCACTCTCAGTTGTATACGTACTCCCCGTTCTTCCAATCGATGCAGTTCATATGATGGTTTCTGTCCATCCATGAGCACTGAGAACACTTCGACAGAACCTGAGAATGTATGATTGAAAGAGTTCATCGTCGTGTTCTCTTCATTTATGATGGTAAACTCGATCTGCTCATCAGAAGCAGTCTCGTTTATGATACTGATAGAGTACTGGATCGAATCGTAACTATAACCGGTACAAGGTATAGCTAGGAGCGCCACTACAAACAGAGCGAAGGTCCATCCTCGCAGTACCATATTAGACGTCCTTTGTACCACCGCTCATCTTCTTGTGCATATCGACAAGACGCTTCTCGACGTCTGCATGGTTCTCACGCACAGTGTCGAGAGCCGAGATGATGCCCTCCAGCTCCTCCTCGCGTTCGACAAGGAGGTTGTCGATGACCTCGGGTGTGAAGGCTCTCTTGCAGAAGGGGCATGTGCCATCCTTTTCGGCCCGAAGATGGTGGAGTTCGTACACCTCACGTTCGAGGATGCGTATCTCGTCCCTAAGAACGCGACGCTGGGACTCGAGCCTGATAAACTCCGCTTCAAGGGCCACTGCCTTTTCCGCTAGCTTCCCCTTCGTACCCATCGCACGACCCTTTCCCGTTATGTTTTATATACCTAAACCTGGCGCGATGAGAGGGCGTAGGAGCCACTGTCAATGGTCCGTACTAATTGCTCTCTTTGGGTTTGATTACCCCTACCCCGCCGACCAGGGAACAGAAACGTCGAGCGTCATCCTCGCTGCCCACGATGCTCCCCCAATGCATAGGGATCGCAGCTTTAGGACCAATCGCCTGGACGGCACGCGCGGCCTCGCCCGCATCCATGGTGAACTTCCCGCCCACCGGTAGGAGCACGATGTCAGCGGTGACGCTTTGCATCTCGGGAGTCAGGTCGGAATCACCAGCATGATAGATACGTGTATCTTCGAGAGTGAACACGTATCCGTTCCATCCATTGGAGCTGGGATGAAAGGGTTTTGCAGGATTGTAGGCAGCGACCGCCTCGACCGTCATGCCCTTCACGGTTGCGGCCTGCCCAGGACCGAGCGGCTGGAACGCAAGTCCGGTAGGGCCGATCTTCCCCCCCATGCCTGGCGGTGCCACGACAACTGCGTCCGGTTTGGCGACACGATCGACGTCATCCAGAGAGAGATGGTCGTAATGGTCGTGCGTGACAAGGATAATGTCAGCATCATGGGTCTCGGAGACGTTCCAAGGATCGATATAGACCGTGAGCGGTCCCGTGACTTTAAAGCTCGCGTGTCCGAGCCAGTGGATGTTGTCCAACATTCCCATTATTGGTCCCTCGTCGATCAACATTCGGTCAAGATTGAAAAATGCAGCGGTGAGGGCGAGGGAACTAGGCCCACACTCCCGCGATGGATTCACCGCATTTTGGACAGGTGCCGCCCTCCAGCTCGTTCTTCGTGACCACGAAACCGGTGCGCTCGATCACGGCCTCTCCACATGATGGGCAATAGGTCGTCTCGGGATCAGGAATGTCAGAGGAAGGTGCGATGTTCCCGATGTAAACATAATGCTCCCCCGCATCCCTAGCTATCTCACGCGCTTCCTTCAGCGTCTTAATCGGGGTCCAAGGGAGGTGGTTGAGTTTATGGTCCGGATGGAACCGGGAGATGTGATGCGGTACGTCCGGACCGAGGGTTTTGACCATCCAAGTGCACATGTCACGTAGCATGTCCATATCATCGGAATACCCGGGCACCAGGAGCGTCGTCACCTCCACCCATACACCCTGTTCCCTGAGCGTTACTAGAGTGTCCTTGACAGGCTGTAGTGTCCCGGAGCATAGCTCGCTGTACATCTTCTCCGAGAAGGTCTTGAGGTCGACGTTCGCACCATCTAGCACCTTGCACAGCTCCATGAGCGGTCTCTGGTTGAGATAGCCGTTCGTCACCCACACGTTCCGCATGCCCAATGCACGTGTCGCGGTCCCACTGTCGAGCATGTACTCGTACCACGAAGATGGCTCCGAGTACGTATAAGCGACCGATTCGCAGCCGTCCCTCTTTGCGAGCTCGGCAACCTCGACAGGTGTGAGCTCCCCTTGTTCGACCTCCTCGGGGGTACGTTGTGAGATCTCCCAGTTCTGACAGTTGAGACATCTGAAGTTACACCCACCAATAGCGATAGAGAACGCAGTGGTGGTCGGCAGGAAGTGGAGCAGCGGCTTCTTCTCGATGGGATCGATATGGACTGAACAGGGATTCCCATATCCATGGGTATAAAGGCGCCCATCATGGTTCTCCCGGACCCTGCAGATTCCTCGTTGGCCTGGTGAGAGAACACAACCATGGGGACATAGATCGCAGGCGACCTTGCCACCTGCTGCCTGAACGTAGAAGCTCGCTTCTTGTAGACCGGGAATCGGAGTGCTTCCCGGGGATGGTCCGGAAGCACCATCGATCGTTACGGGTGAAGGTGGACCCTCAAGAGGGTGAGGTGTCGGAAGGGGTCCTATTACCGGGCTCCTGAATGCACGTAGGCCCAGACCGGCTAGACCGGCCAATGCTAGAAAGGTGATACCTTCCTGGACGAAGTCCCTGCGGCTCACGACCGGGAGCTGATCCTCATGACCGGTCCCTTTCAACTCGAACTGATCGTCGACCGGACCGATATCCTGGGAGTTATCACGGTTTCCTTTGGAGGATGATCGACGTTCGCGTCCGGCCTTCGTCTTCCGTTCTCGTACCATTCTCAGGACGGGGTTCCCAGCACCCGTGTACTTATCATATCGGTGGCTGCTTATAGCATTTACTACGATGTATGCCAGGGGGGTCTGTTACCGATCTGAGCGGTCTAATAAACTTTAATAAATCTTGAAAACCATCAGTGGTCCAGTAGGAAATAAACGGGGTACATAGCGACCTTTACACGGTTGCGGGACTTCATGTCCCGACTGATAGGCGCCTGACGGGTGGCGTCTGGAAAAATAGCCCGTATACCAAGTCCCGGCCGATGATGCCGATCGAGCGGAGGGGGCGACATGGTTTCATTCTCATTCTGCAAAAGTTCAGTTCCCCTGCATGTACCTGACAATGCTTAAGAAATCAGAGATCTTCTGCCTAGAAAGCGAACAAGCGGTTCAGTAGTCGTCCAGTGGGAGGACCATGTCCATTGAACGTAGGGATACGAACATGGTATCAATGATCTCATCGATACGTCTCAATTCCTCCCCGTGAAGAAAAACCTCATCCCCCTCGTCCATGAAAGTCTGACAGAGTCATTCATGATTCATAAAGCTCAAGCTCCAGAGCCTTCTAAAAAATCAGGAGCTCGCCCACGTGGCACGTTCATCACCGATTAGGTCCAGTAGCGTTGCCGCGAGCGCCTTCGCATGGATAGTCAATGAATCCTTCTCGACATACTCCGTTCGAGCATGAGCGCCATTTCCACGGGGACCTATCTCGATGCATTGGGCTCCGGTACCAGGGAAATGCCTCATGTCGGACTGGCCAGCACCCTCGTGGACAAGGATCGCTGGAAGCTCCTCACCCATCGACTTCCTGAGCGACATGAGGTTGCGTTCCATAGCCATGAAGAGCACGCTCGTAGGCGAGGTCATAATGAAGCGGTTCGAATTAACGACATCAAAGGCTAATCATCGTCTAAAAGTCTTGATAAGATAGTCAGCAATGATCTCCTTGACATCCACACCCGTGGCCCGTGTGAGGCCGCGGAAGTCAGCCGAACCGTTCACTTCGAGGACGAAGAGCCCTTCCTTGCTCTCCATAAGGTCGACGCCCATTATCTCACCGCCCACTAGCTCGAGGGAGCGGACAGCCAGTTCCTCGATCTCCGGTGTGATCTTACAGGGCTCTCCACGACCACCGAGAGATATGTTGGTTCGCCACTCCCCCCGAGGTGCGTATCGGTACATGGCGGCGACGACTCGGTCACCAACGACCAGCGCCCTGATGTCCCTACCAGGATTGTCGATGTATCGTTGTATCAGGATGCCCGATTCCTGGAACCAACCACGTTCAGCCAGGTTCTCAAGGATGTAGTGGCCTTCTTCCAAGTCGTTCACAAGGAACGCATCTCGGCCCCATGAGCCGAACACAGGTTTTATGACAAGAGGGAGTTCACTCCGGTTGAGGATGGATTCGGCTTGGACAACGTCTTGGGCAAGGATTGTGAGCGGGAGTCGGATCCCGCCACCCATGAGCGCTGCGAAGGTATTGAACTTGTTATGTGCCGTGGCGATTGATGCGGGGCTGTTGACGATGGGAACTCCGGCCTTGTCGATGTATTTGATCGCTTGGAATGCATGATAGGGCATACCGAGGTCGGGAGTGACGTCCAGACGATTGTACACACCACTAAGATGTGACAGGTCATAGTCTTCTAACCGTGCCTTGATACCGTCAGATATCTCAAAACGGATCTCTTCTGGTGAGATGGTGAGAACGTCGCAACCTTTCTTGATGAGGGCTACGAGGACCTTCTGGTTCTCCCACGTTAGCTTCCTCGTGAAAAGCCCTATGGTAAGGGACATACAAGGGCAAGGGTGCCAACATCTTTTTATGTGTTTGGGGCACTCCTTTCGATACGGCCGCGTACCGCGGTATTCGAGTTGGTTCTCATGTGTACGGGCATTATCATCGGCGCTGACCGGTCTTCTTTCGGCCGGGTTTTCATGGCCAAGAACAGGGATAAGGAATGCGGTGAAATCCGGGGGGAGGAGATGGTCATCAAGGACCGCTTGGATTACTCATTCATGGGCGTCAACCACAAGACCCGACCGGACATAATCACCCAGGGTATCAATGACAAAGGATTATGCATTGGTACTTTTTTCGTCAAGATCAATAAACCGGGATGGGAAGAGGACTGGAAGCCCATCCCTGGCGCGGACGCTACTCTGCGGAAGTGCGGTGTCCTTGGCCGTGCGATCCTAGGCCTCTGTGCGAACGTCGAGGAGGCCATCCGGTTCGTGACCGAGGAGATAGAGCACGGGCGATACATGGGTGGAAGCATGCTCTTGGCAGATGCTACCGAGGGTGCGATCATCGAAGGCACCGACTCCGAGTTCGCGGTCCAGCGCATCACGAACGGCATCCAAGTGCGAACCAATCACTTCATTTTCCTGGATGAGTTCGGCCCTGACGTCTACTCTTATCCAAGCTCCTATATGCGAAGGAAGCGGGTACAGGATCTCCTCGCACCGAAAAAGAAGATACATCCCAAGGATATCATGGAGGTCTACCGCGATCACGATCCGGATCCATCCGAATACTCTATCTGTCGCCACGCCATTCCCGAGAATCCCATGAACCACAACACGGTATCCTCATCCATCATGATCCCTAAGAACGATGATGGTGTCCCGGAGCTCCTCAATGCTCCCGGTAACGGCTGCACCCACGACTTCATATCACACCTTTTCGACTAAGAGGTCCTCACAATGAAGAAGATCACGCTTGACCGGACTGAGACAATCGAAGTGCTGGAGAACCTCGCACTCGCTGACGGACCTCCCGCTCGCGAGGGCCCGGTCAGAGAAGCGCTCACAGAGCTCCTGCGACCATATGTGGACGAGATCAAGGTCGACCGGCTCGGTAACCTTGTGGGCATCATCAAAGGTGCGGATGAAGACGGCACTTCCATCTTAATGGCCGCACATATGGACGAGATCGCCATGCTCGCTACCGTGATCGAGGACACGGGGCAGATAAGGTTCACCAACCTGAGCGGACTGGACCCACGCATGGTCCTCGGTCAGCAGGCCAAGATCCTCACTCGGGAGAAGGGAGCATTCCATGGCGTTATCGGCGCCCTTCCACCGCACCTTCACAAGAAAGAGGACAAGAAGAAGCTCAAGATCAATGATCTATTCCTTGACGTCGGAACGTCCACTAAGGATGAGACACTCGCTCTCGGGATCTCACCGGGTGACTTCATAGTCTTCGAGAAGGGTGTCAGGCTACTAGGAAAGGACCGTGTGATGATATCGGCGGCCGACGATCGTGTCGGTTGCCTTATGCTTGTGCTCCTGGCACGCTACCTTCATGACAATCGACCTCAGAATACTGTATACCTTGCCGGTACTGTCCAAGAGGAGTTCGGTACCGTGGGAGCTGCCACAGCGGCGTATGCCGTCCAGCCCGAGGCCGCTCTCGCTCTTGAGGTCTCGATCGCTACGGACTTCCCGGGAGTACCCGAGGGACAACCAAAGATCGAACTTGGAAAGGGTCCGGCAATCGTCATCGCCGATTGGGGGCTCATTGTCCACGAGCGCGTGCTCAGGGCGCTCCAGGACGCAGCTGCTGAAGGGAAGATCCCCATCCAGTACGAGATCGCCGAAGGCTCGACCACAGATGCGTCCGCCATCCAGTCCGTCAGACGGGGTGTTATGAGCGGTGCTGTAGGTGTGCCCACACGATACATACACTCCACTGCTGAAATCTTTTCTCTCGCTGATCTGGAGGCATCTCTACGCCTCCTGGAGGGATTCATTAGGGCCCTTTAGGGGGCTAATTGGTGATACTCATGGGTTTCGACAACGTCAAGTCATTCACACGATGCGATATCTGCCCGCTAGGAAAGATGTTGGGATACAAAGAGGGTGTCGAATGCAATGCTGATTCCGCGAACGATATGCATGCGGTCATCTGCGCTATGCACGGTATCCGACGCGAGGGCGTTACTGTGAACGCCCAGGTCGGTTTCCTGGTCGACATGCTCGAACCCCTGCGTGAGTTCCTGGACAAGGCAAAGGAAGACGGCCTTAAGGTCCAAGGGGCTGGCTGGGATGGCCAGTTCGAGGTCGTGTTGAAGAAGAAGGAGTGATCGGGTCCGACAAAGGCCTGATCATAAAATAAGGAGGCCCAGTGGGGACCATAGCCATGGGACGGTCTAAGGAGCTGACGCTCACCCTGGTCACCATGCGCACTGTAGGCCAGGGTACGACCATCCATAAGAAGCTCCACGCTGAATACCGCGAGAACGTAGGGATTTGTTCCCTTGCTCCATCGGACATGCGTTCGTTGGGCGTGGCAGAAGGAGATACCGTCCGCGTTACTACCGATGGCGGATCGGTCGTCGTCCGGGTACTGGCTGGCCTCGAGGGTATGAAGGGACTTGTATCGATACCTATTGGCCCATGGGCCAGTGCTGTGAGCACCGATGCATGCGAGGGCTCAGGATTACCAGGTCTCAAAGGTCTGGATGCCAGAGTATCACGGGCGCTTGGTGAGGATGTAGAGAGTGTACGCGACCTTCTCAGGAGGGCTGTACCTTGAAAGATGTCGTGTGTCCCTATTGCGGATGCCTATGTGACGATATCGAAGTGCGTACTTCAGAGAACACGATCGAGGATGTATGCAATGCCTGTAAGGTCGGCGATCATGCATTCTCCAAGCCATCATCTCGAGAGCTCGTCCCCAGGATCAGAGTGAAGAACGGAGATTTCAAGGAAGTCCGGACGGACCACTTCCGCGATGCCACACTGGATGAATCCCTGAAACAGGCGGCAATGCTGCTTGAAAAGGCCGAGCGCCCCGTCCTGTTCGGTTGGAGCTCAACAAGTACTGAGACCATATGCGAGGGGCTCGACCTCGCGGAGGAACTTGGAGCCCTGATCGACAACTGCTCATCCTTCTGCCACGGACCCTCCATCCAAGCCGTCCAAGAAGTAGGGATCTCTTCAGCGACGCTTGGCGAGGTGCTCAACCATGCAGACTGTGTGGTGTACTGGGGCTCGAATCCCGCCGCATCACACGACCGGCACATGAGCCGCTACTCTGTCTTCCCAGAAGGTGCGTTCCGGAAGAAAGGCCGTGACGATCGACAGGTGGTCGTGGTAGATGTCCGTCCCACGGGTACGGCCGAGGTGGCCGACAGGTTCATAAAGGTCAGACCGGGGAGTGATTACGAGGTGCTCTGTGCCTTACGTATGCTCATCCAAGGACAGGATATGCCCGACTCCATCGATGGGATTCCACTGGATGAGCTCCGATGGCTCTCTGACAAGCTCAAAGACAGCGAGTTCTGTGCCTTTTTCTTCGGACTGGGACTGACAACATCAACGGGGCGCCATCGTAACGTTGACGCCCTCCTCTCGCTCCTCAGGGACCTGAGCGAACATACGAAGGCCGTTGTCCTTCCTATGCGAGGACATTTCAATGTCACGGGTGCATGTGAAGCGTTCACTTGGCGAACGGGTTACCCTTTCGCCGTCGATCTCTCCCGCGGGCACCCCCGCTATAATCCCGGTGAGACCGACCTGTTCCCGGTCCTCTCCTCGGGTGAGTGCGATTGTCTCCTAGTGGTGGCCTCGGATCCTGCTGCCCACTTACCGCTCAAGTCCCTCGGCGCCCTACGACGCATCCCGGTCATCGTCATCGATCCTGTATGGAACGTCACATCCGAGCTCGCGGACGTTTACATCCCCTGCGCTTTCACCGGAATCGAGTCCGAGGGGACAGCGTACCGTATGGATGGTGTACCTGTTCGCATGCGGGCACCCTTGGAAGCACCCGACGGTCTGCTCCCTGACCGCGAGATCGTACACCGTCTCAGGAAAGAGGTCGCACGCTTAAGGGAGGAAGAACCGGTAGAGGACAGCTAGTCCTCCGGCATCCACCGGGCATGACGCAAGATCCCCATATGCATGTCGCACAGGAAGAATGCGTATCCCGCGAACAATCCGAGCACGAATCCTTGGGACGTAAAGGCGTACTGAGAGAGATACACTTCGATAGTCCCCTGGGCGCTAGTGGGAACATCTTGGAGGACCCTTACCGCTAAGGCGCCGACCGCCCCACCTACACTGAGGAGGGGTACGAACATGTGCCAGACATCCAGCCGCATGATAAGTGCCAGGAAGGAACCGTAGAGGCATCCGAGGAGCGCTCCATGCAGGATATGGCCGACTACATTAACTAGCCCGGGAAGTATCATACCTAGGAGCTCGATCACTGCGCTCGCGCCCAGAAGAGCGAATCCCAAGGAAATGGAACACAAGGTAAACTGTGATGTGGTAGTCTTCTGTCGTTTCCCTCGGGCTTGGACCACGCCTAGGAATACGAAGAAGCCCCAAAGCGAACCAGATACCAAGGTCACGAGATGGTCAGCGAGACCAGGAATGAGACGCCCAACTGCACCCAGCGACACGACGATCTCATTGGCAAGATACACGAACACCATGTTCAGTGCCCACGCAAGGATCACTCCCGTGAAGCCGAAGAGAGAGACTATGAGTAGATACCGCATTTCATCGGTTAGACCCATTCCATGGCCCATACCGGTGCTTTGGCTATTAATTAATTTAAATGGATGCTAGACGTCGTGCTCTCACTCCTCGTCCGTATCCTTAGTCTCTTCTTCATGATCAGATGCATTCCCGTACAGAACGAGAGGGGAGAGTATGTAGCCAACACCTATTGCGGACCCAGCGGTCCCAAGGACGTTACCTCCCAGAGAGCTGACCCCAATGTAGGCAATCACGCCCAGGATAGCGATGAAGAGTATCTGGCTGGACTTGAGGTTCTTCTGCGACGGGTACTCGATGTCGCAGATCATAAGGAAAGAAAGCACGACAAGTGTACCATGGAGCATCTGCCATGAAAGACCTGCAAGCGTCAAGGCCGCTGCTGTGAGGGCTGCCGCAGGCGAAGGTATCCCGGTAAAGTTCTTCTGTGTCGTGACATTAAAGCGTGCCAAGCGGAAGATCGCCCCGCCAAGGTATATCAAGGGAGCTGCGAGGTAGTGAAGAGGTACGGTCGGGCCCTGGAAGAACACAAGTAAGGCCGGTGCCAATCCGAAGGAGATGGCATCACAGAGCGAGTCCAGTTCCTTGCCGAAGGGATTGGGTGCTGTAGCGCGCGCCAACCCACCATCGAGGAAGTCGAACACCGCTGCAAGGAAGATGAGCCCGCATGCGAGCGGAACGTTCCCCCCTTTGGCAGCCACGACGATCGCGGCGCAGCCGGCGAAGGCGTTGCAGATCGTGACCAGATCCTTTATTCCAATGAAAGCGAGCATCCCACGGATCATCGTTGGCCGGACACCTTGACTTCATTCGGTACTTTTCCTGAGACTACTGCTCCAGGAGCGAAGGTGATGATAGTGAAAGCTGAGTGGATCCCTTGGAGACCTACCTCACGGAATAGGTGTCTTACCTTCTGTGCAAAATGGGTCTCCTGAACGACAGTGCCGCCGGGCTTGGTCGCGTCCGCTAGGCTCTTGATATAAACTGTCGGATCGGGTAGATAGCTGATGGGCACAGACGAGAGCACAGCGTCGAACCGATCGGGTCGTCCGTCCAAGTCCGCGAGGTACTTGCGCAGTTTGAAGGCATCACCCTCGATAAGTGTGATGCGGTCTTCCATATCCGCGCGTTTTATGCGTTTGCGTGCTTTTTTACAGAGGTTCTTGTTGTTCTCGACGGCTATGACATGGCCGGATGGACCGACCTTACGCGCAGCCTCGATCGCGATGACACCCGTTCCGGCTCCCGCGTCGGCAATGACATCCCCCTCCTTCACTCCGGCCTGGCGGACCATGAGCCGGACAGCTACCCCCAGGGAAGGTATGGGTGAGCCTATGGCGCGGAAGTCCCTGGCTGCCTCGCAAAGGAATGTGAAGCTCATCTTCGTAACCTAGCTAAGATTGAAGTACCAGCCCGAACGCGCATCCCCTTGTGTGCCACGATCTCGAGCCCTTTCTTGTCAGGGAGGATTAGATCGACCTGGCTCCCGAGCCGGATCATGCCGATCCGCTGACCGAGCTCGACAGGCTCACCGTCAGCGACGTAACAATCGATCCTGCGCACGAAGGGGGAAGCTATCTGGACCACACCTACTTTCATGTCATGGTCCTCATTCTGGAGCACAAGTGTGTTACGTTCGTTCTCCGCCTGGAAAGTGCGTCCAACGAGGAGCTTGAGCTTTCCCGGTCGGTACTGGATGTTCTCGACCGTCCCTCCCACAGGGGACCGGTTCACGTGGACGTCCATGAGGGACATGTAGACACTTACCAGGAAACCGCCCTTACCCTCTTCGAGAATCCCCATATGGGGCAGGTCGACAAGCTCGATCTCACGACCATATTTCTCTACGACGGGGACCTCTCCGGGCATGATGCGTTTAACACACTTGATCCAACCGTCCGCCGGACTAAGGATTATGTCATCCTCTTCAGGAGGCATGCGTTCAGGGTCCCGGTGGAAGAATATGTAAAAGAGCCCGCAAACTATTCCAAACGAGAGGAGTCCTTGTAATAGGAGGGGCTCCATGTCAAGGAATTGTGCCCCACCTGACTTATAAATTTGTCGATGAGAGGCCACAGAGACCCTATAATGGTCATCCGTTACAGGTGCCCATCCATCATCAGTTCCACACTCATGAGAGAGGTCACCCCATAGAGAGCACTTGCTGTGTCGCCGTCTGCTCGGCGGAAGCGACCATCCCCCGGCCGATGCCATAGCCGAGAGTCGCTGTGAGCCCGTCCATGAGCTCGAGGAATCCCTTCTTGGTCTTCAGGTCGATGGTCCTCGGACGCCATTGGACCCCTGCAAGGTCCGTCACGACACGGAGGGCATCATTCTTCCCCCCAAGTTCGTCCACCAGACCGATGTCCTTGGCCTGGATACCGACGAAGAGCCGACCAGTTGACACGGCTAGCGCCTGCTCGGTCGTAAGGCCCCGGTTCCGTATCACGTCCTGGATGAAGACCGTATGCGTTGTGTTGACAATTTCTTGGATGAGCTCCAGTTCCTCATCGGTCAATGGACGATGGCTCGCTCCGGCATCCTTTAGCCGGCCGCCCTTGATGATAGTAGTGTTTATCCCGAGCTTGTCGTACAGGCCACCATAATCCATATGCTGTGAGATAACGCCGACAGAACCCGTGACAGAGAGTTCGTCGGCCACTGTTCGGTTGCATGCTGAGGCTGCCCAATAGGCACCCGATGCCCCCACGTCGGCGATCCATGCAACGACAGGCTTCTGCTCCTTAACACGCTCGATAGCCCGAACTAGCTCATGGCTGGCCACTGGGGCTCCGCCAGGACTGTTGATGATCAGAAGGACTCCCTTGATATTACCGGTTTTACGAGCTTTGTCGAGTTGCGTAATGACATCCTCGATGTCAGAGGTGCCTCCAAGAATCCCGACTGACTCATCGTAGGAGATGATACCATCAAGGCGTATGACACCTATCGCCTCCCCCACAACGTCCTCGGTTGACACTGACACTAGAGCCCCCATAATGATGCTCACGAGGAAGAGCCCTATGAGGATTAGAAAACCTATACCGATGTTCTTCATGTTCATCGCTTGTCCGCCCCCTTGAATGTAATGAACTCGCCATCCGTAGATGAGGTTGAGCCTTTCTTGCTGTGTTCGAGCACATAACCCTCGACACACACCGAGCCTACGAACCGATCGAGGTAACGCTGGTGTTTATCAGCATAGATGAGGGAAATCACGTCAATAAGGAATACTACTAGGACAACGGGTGCTAGCACGGTCACCATTGAAGCGATCAGGGTTCCTTTGAGCACGTTACGACCAAGCGCCGCAGAGATACCCAGTGGTGATGTGTCCTCAGCGATGACTCCGATGTCCATGAACGCCTTCCCAATGCTCTGACCTAATGTCCCTTCTGTAATCGCGAAGTAGACGATAACCAGGATCCCAGAGAGTATAAGGGCGCGTTGTATGGCGTTGAAAAGGGTCTGATGCTCCTCAATGAACTGCTCGGGATCATCGCTCGATAGTTCGAAGCTATCGGCCTCGTTCAGGTCGATGTCCGAGGAGAACGTCACTGCTACCATGCACGGCCATACGATGAAAATAAGCACGAGGGTTATATCGATTAGGCCCGCCGCTAGCCGTTTGAAGATGCCTGCGCGTCCCACAACGGCAAGGTCGCCGATGAGCTCGAAGGCAAGGGCACGCTCCTCGTTGGAGAATCCGGTCTCGTCCCCGGGATACCGTGATGCTGGTACAGGGTGAACGGGCTTTGTGGTCCGCGGTTTGACGGAGGGCTCGGTCTTTTGAGCGGCCTTCATGGTCACCGGGGGTTCCCCATCCCGGATCCGTCCGTCGTTATCGGATACCTCGTCCTTCATTCGAACGAGTCTCCCCGGCATACCTTTAAGGATTTATCCCGAGAGCCGGGCTCGTGGAGCTTTCCAGGGAGGCAGCAGGAGCCATCATACTGAAGCTCAAGATCCGAGGTGCGGGTGACCTGAACACTATCAAGCTAGAAGTCGCACGCGAGTTCGCACTAGGCGGTGTACCATCGAATGCGGACGTCCTCACGGCCTTATCAGAGGAGGAACAGAAGCAATGGCGCGCCGTACTGAGGACGAAGCCTGTCCGCTCCCTTTCGGGTGTGGCTGTGATCGCCGTCATGAGCGCACCTGCACCGTGTCCACATGGAACCTGCTCCTACTGCCCCCGCGGCGATAAGGCACCACAGAGCTATACAGGGCATGAACCGGCGGCTATGCGGGCCATCGCCCATGGATTCGATCCATTCGATCAGACCAATGCTAGGGTCACACAACTGGAGAGGACAGGGCACTCTACTGACAAGGTAGAGCTCATCATAATGGGAGGTACCTTTCCTTCCTGTCCTCCCACGGAGCAAGAGCACTTCGTCCATCGTTGCCTCGATGCGCTCAACAATGGAGATTCACCTACTCTCCTTGAGGCACAGCGCAAGAACGAGCATGCCTCGCATCGCTGTGTGAGCATAACCTTCGAGACGAGACCTGACTACTGTAGGGAGGACCATATCGACCTCATGCTCAGGCTGGGCGCTACCAGGGTAGAACTAGGCGTCCAGACAGTCTTCGATGATGTTTACGAGCTGGTGGGACGAGGTCACACCGTAGCGGACGCTGTTGAAGCGACGAGGACCGCCCGTGATGCTGGGCTAAAGGTCAATTACCACATCATGCCAGGGCTCCCTGGTTCTAACAGGGATCGGGACCTCGAGAGCTTCCGCCAAGTGTTCACCGATCCACGGTTCTGTCCCGATATGGTCAAGGTCTACCCCACGCAGGTCCTGGAAGGGACCGGATTGTACGATATATGGCGTCAAGGTGACTACCACCCTCCAACGACAGAGGAGATGGTGAATCTGCTGGTCGAGGTGAAGTCCATGATGCCGCGCTGGGTCCGCACCATGCGTATCCTACGGGACATCCCGTCCAATCACATCGCTGATGGCGTGTTGGCGGGGAACCTTGCAGAGCTCGTCGAAAGGGAGATGGCGAAACGTGGCACAAAGTGTTCGTGCATCAGATGCCGAGAGGTGGGTCGAGGGCAACGCAAAGAGCGACCAGCGCCGGCAGAAGCCATCGGTTTCAACATTGAACAGTACGAAGCGGGTAACGGTACCGAGCTCTTCATCTCGGCCGATGATGAGGATGACGCTCTCCTAGGCTACTGCCGTCTTCGCTTCCCTTCCCCCCAGGCGCACCGCGAGGAAGTGGGAACGGACTGCGCCATCGTCCGTGAGCTTCGTGTGTGCGGAGAGGCGCTCCCACTGGGTGGGCATGAACGAGAGGCCATACAGCACCGCGGACTTGGCCGCCAGCTCCTTGAAGAGGCCGAGTCAATGGCCCGTGAACAGGATAAGGAACGCCTGCTCATCCTTAGTGGCATAGGTGTCCGCCCCTACTTCCGCAGGCTCGGTTACAAGCGTAGGGGACCGTATATGGCGCGACGCCCTTTAACGAAAGGTTAATAATTGTTCCTCCATGGAGGGACGACCATGATGCAGAGTTCTGCTCGTGACATGATCCGCAGTGATGTTCCCAAAGCATCCGCTGACGGATCGGTCGTCAAGGCCATCAGCGAGATGACAAGGAAGTCGATCAGGGAGATGATCGTCGTGTCGAACAGTACGCTCGAAGGGATGCTCACTATCCACAGTGTCCTCGACGGTACTATCAATCCGACGACATCCAAGATCCGCACCGTGATGTTCCCGCCCCCAACCATCCAGCCAGAGGACACTGTCGAAAGCGCTGCTGAGAAGATGCTTCAGTCCGGTGTGGAGACAATCCCTGTCGTGGACAAAGGCAATCTTCTGGGTGCGGTTTGCATCGATGATATCCTTAAACAGTACGAAGGTGACGAGGCGGTCGAGGAGTTCATGAGCCTCTCACCCATCACCATCAATGAGAAGGAGAGCATCGACACCGCCCGTGCATTGATGAAGAACCATCGTGTCAACAGGCTCATCGTGGTCAACGACAACTTCCAGCTCAGCGGGATGGTTGAAGGCCGCGACCTCATCTCAATCCTCATCCATCCGATGGAGCGCGAGACAAGAGGTGAGTTGGCAGGGATCAAACATCATGCGCTCGGCAATCCGATCACGTCCATAATGCCTCGCGAATCACATGTACTTGAGCGGCATCGCCCTGTGACAGAGGCTATCAAGCTCATGCTCGATAATCGGCTTCGCGCAGTCCCTGTGTCAAATGAGACCGGTGAGCCCATCGGGCTCGTCACGCGGAAGGGCATCCTTCAAAGGCTCATCGAACCATCAGGACGACGTGCGCTCGTTCAAATCAAGGGTCTTGATGAGGAAGAGGGTTTCACGGTCGGTGTATTCAAGAAGGTCACAGGTGAGTATGTCCAAAAGCTCTCAACCTTCCTGACCGACCTCGAGAAGGTCCATGTCCATGTCAAGCGCCTCCATGATAGGAAGGCCAAGATCGAGTACGAGGTCAAAGTGCGTGCGGTCGCGGGGCTCAAGGTACATGCAGCAACGGCCACCAGCTGGGATCTAATCGCGTGCACCTCCAAGGCGTTCAAGCGCCTCGAGAAAGAGGTCACGCCCCGAAAAAGACGATGAGGTGAGAAGCTATGATCGGTATAGAATCACTGTTGAACAATCTACGGTACAAAGAGCTTGGTGAGATCGCCAAGGAGGAGAAACTCCAGACGAAGGGGAAGAAGAAGGAGCTCATCCAAAGACTTGCCGATAACCTGGATGCTGTTACGCTTCGGGAATATTACGCTGAATACCGTGGGGCCAGCTTCGACCTCTTCATTCACGATCTTGTCCCCAACCACGAGGTCATCCCTCAGAATGAGATCGATGAGCTCCTCGGGCAATATAATGTCGACCTGCGACAGATCCCCAAGATCCTCCAGAAGGACCCCGCCGTGGTATCGCTCAATGCGAAGCCCGGGGACATCATCAGGATCAAGCGAATGTCACAGACTGCCGGCGAGGTATACTATTACCGTGTCGTCGTCGCCGCCCTGGGTCGTGATTAGCGCTATTAAGCATGGCCTCCGAACCCGAAGCATCGGACCGGGATGGATCCTCCGCCCACGTAGAATCGACCGGACCAGCAGAACGTTCATGGCCCAACAAGCTCTATAGGATAGCTCTCGTTGGCCTCTTGCTCTTCGTGTCGTTGAGCTTCCTCACCTCGTCCACATCGTGTGGATCATCGCGTAGTGTCCGTAACATAATGGCGGGGCTAATTCTATGGTACGTGCTCATCTCAGGTCTGGCCGAAGTGGTCCGACATAGACATGAGGAATACCTTGCGTTCCTGTCTATCGCGGGTCTGGTCATTCCCCTCGCCCTCCTTGTCGGCTTGACCCAGGTATTCACTTGTCCGACACTCACCATATCGTTCACCTTGCTGGCAGCTGCAATACATACTCATAGGATAGATGAATGGAAGGACGCCTTTGCGACCCTCGACTTGTCGCCTTACGAGGAAATCTCGGAGCTCCCGGGCGAGATGTCGGAGGATATAAATGATGAAGCATAGGTGATGTTCAATGCCTGAACAGCGTCGCCTTTCCATCGGTTACGGGGCCGTGATGGCGATCGTGCTCGTGTTCGCGAGCTACGTCACAATGCGTTTCTCACTCTCCGTACAAGAACTGGCCTCGAGCGACCATACGACCAGGTTCCTCGTCGTGGCGGTCGACTTCGCCCTCATATTCCTGGTGGCCGTGACCCTCGGATTCACCTCACTCTTCTTCAAGATAGACACGATCCGCATGGATCATGAAGATAGGATGGACCGGATCGAAAGCCTCCTAGAGAGCGTAGCTGCCAACACGAAGACAAAAGCGAAGAACTCGAAGTGAAGCTACGAGGCCGCTTGAGGCGTGCGATTTTTAAAACTAGGGCGGGTCTTATCCCTAAGTGTTCATTATGGCACAGATATCCGATCCTGAGTCCCTTGTTGATCCTACGTGGGAGAGCGATCAGGCTGCAGTAGAGGCTGCAGTGCACGATGTGGAGGACTCCTTCGGGACAATCCACCCCCTCATTATTAGTGGTGATCGCATCATCACAGAGCGGACCGTTACGTCCCTGAACCCTTCTAATCCGGAGGAGGTCGTAGGTGAGCTCTGCACGGCCAATGCTGAGAACGCCGATCTCGCTGTAAAGAAAGCTGCGGAAGCGTTCACAGAGTGGCGGACCGTATCCCCGGGACAACGAGCAACGGACATCCTTGCTGTGGCGAACACCTTGCGATCGCGATGGCCTGAGCTCGCGGCCGGTCTCATGCTAGAGGCCGGTATGAGCTGGAACGATGCCATCGAGGAGATAGCCGATGCGATCGATCGCATCGAACGGACAGCCCTTATGCTGTTGGATCTCGCCAAGGGTGGAGCCGAAGTACCCTGCCCCGGCGAAGTGGAAGAGCATAGTTACCTTCCGCGGGGACCTGGTCTCATGGTCTGTGCCTCCTGCTCCCCCCTCGCCGACATGGCAGGGATGATGGCCGCATGCATTGGATCAGGCAATACCGTCATCATCATCCCCTCCCTCACCTTCCCGGTGGCTGCGGCACGTTTCGTGGAACTTTTGCATGAGGCGGGACTGCTACCGGGGATCGTCAACCTATGCCCGGTCGCGGACGCAGAGATGGGCGACCGCCTTATGGAGCACAAGGGGATCAGCTACATCGCCGTATGCGGTGACCGAGAGAGCGCTGAACGCGCCTACACTCATGCCACACGAACTGCCAAGGGATCACGCGGATTCAAGCGTGTGATAGCGGACATCGAGGGCTCAACGACCGTTATCGTCGATAGGTCCGCCGACCTTGAGCTCGCGGCCGAGGGCATTGTCACATCGGCGTTCATGTTCCAAGGTCAGTCACCATTCTCTTGCGCTCGGGTCATCGTTGCGGCCGATGTGCGTGAGAAGCTGGTCGGATCGATAGTGGGTCTTACCAACGAGCTCGCCATTGGTCCTACAAGGGATGCTGCCAACGATATAGGGCCTGTTGTCAGCGAGGACGCGCTCAACCGTTCAATCATGGCCATGGAGACCGGCCGAGAAGAGGGTCGGCTCGTGATAGGTGGGAGCCGCATCGAACGGTCGGGCTGGTTCATTGAACCCACCGTGTTCGTCGATCTTGCAGCAAAGAGCTCTCTCGTCCGTGAAGGTGTCCCGGGACCTGTGCTCCCCATGGTCGATTGCACGGACGCTGCTGACGCCATCAAGCTCGCGAACGAGATCAAGGCAAGTACCTGTGTCATATACGCTCGCGACAGGACTATGATCAGGAATGCGAAGCGTGATCTCGACGCACCGGTCCTCGCCATCAACCGACCGTGGGCCGAGGCATGGTCTGACGACGTCATCAAGCAGCGGATAATGGAGCTCATCATCCCCAGGACCATAGAGGAGGAGCAGTAACGAACGTCCCACTACATCACTTTTTTATTGCTCCCGCCTCTAAGGGAGCTCATGCCAGTGGTGAACGTGAAGCTCGTAGGATCGCTTACCCACGAGCAGAAGGAAGAACTCTCCAAGCGCTTCACAGATGCGCTCCAGGAGGTATGCGGCAAGCCCCCACAGTACATCTATGTAATCTTCGACGAAGTGCCCGGTGAGAACTGGGCTCATGCCGGCAAGCTCTTCGGATGATAATGTAAGGGCCAGGATACTACAGAGTGTCCACGACAATACATAGACAAGATCCCTTCAGCTATACCTGACGACACATTTTTATTGGTCGGCCGCGCTATGATCACAATGACGGAGGTGAGTTCGCAGGAGAACACCAGGCGAATAGCTATGGTTCTAGGTGGCATCTTCTTCGCGCTCCTCATGATGGAGCTCGCTACCCGGCTTCTCGTACCACCTCCTTTGAACGGGAAGGTGGCCACCTACGACAACCGTGTGAACGCGACCTTCGTACACATGTACGACGGCGATCCCTACAGGACTCTCCCGCAGGACGGCCGCATGGTCTACCGTATCAACTCAATCGGAATGCGCGGTCCTGACCGGTTCCCCGATATGTCGGACGATGTAATTCGTATCATGGTGCTGGGCGATTCCTTCGCCTTCGGGGAGGGTGTGGCGCTCGATGAAGCGTTCCCCTATCTTCTAGAGAGATCGCTCCAAGAGCGAGCACCGGTAGATGTCCGGTACCAGGTGCTCAACGCGGCGTTATCCGGGTACGGCACTGCGGACGAACTCGCCCGTCTGCGCGACTACTCGCCGCTAGTGAGACCACATGCCGTGGTCGTGGCCTACACTCTCAACGATCCCATACCCGAGAGCGACATGGCCCCGTTCGAGGACGACCTCATGAACCGGATGGCCGACGCCAGTGGCGACAGGAGATCGGTGAGCGCACTATACGATCTCATATCGGCCCAGCGTGCGAGCCGGCAGCGAACTAGCGAAGTAGAATCCTGGTACCGCTCCTTCTATGTCGGGGAGCGCGCGGACCGGTGGGAGCGGGCTTCAGATGACCTTGCTGCCATGTCCAGTTACTGTCGTGAGAATGACATCGCGCTCACGGTCGCAGTGTTACCGCTCATCCATAGGCTGAACGACCATCCGTTCACCGACATCCACAGCCAGATCACCGATTTCTGTAGGGAGCAGGGGATACGGGTAGTTGACATGCTCCCCGTGCTCAAGGGAATCCCCGATCAGGAGCTCTGGGTCCATCCGACCGACCATCACCCTAACGCAAGGGCGCATGGCCTTATGGCAGAGGAACTCGTAAGACCGGCCCTAGAAGCGACATCGGATCAAGTGAACGCCACTAGATCAACAGGTCCGTGATGACGCGACCGATCAGCGCTCGTGCCAGATGTAGTTCTTATCCTCGATCCACGCCGAGAAGTCGCCGTCATGGATGTCGCCGTCCACCTGGAGGTAGCGGGCAACTGCTGCTGCAGCACCATGCTTGGGCGAGTACTCGAACCCGCTCTCGATGGCCTTCTTGAGCTCCCAACCACAGCCGGAGTTCGGCGTGTAATCGCCCAGAACGCCGTCCTCGGAATCCTGGACCACACGTGCCATGTCAGCGGCCATCATGTGATGGAGCTTGGTCGTGTACCCGGATTCTATGTTCCGGATGGCCGCAACGGCACGTCCATCAGGATTAGGACGGGTCATGTACTCCTTGAACTCGTCTAGCGCGCCCGACTCGTTGGCCTTGTAGAGGCCGATGCCCAGAGCTATAGCACCTGCGGCAAGAGCTGCGTACCCTACTTGTTTACCGGACAGGTCGTCCGTCGTAGCATAGCCATCCGCAGCATCGGACCGGCCATAGGCCACGCCCTCAAGGTCCACGTCGAGCATCATACGTGCTTCGAGGCCGATGAACGCTATATATACCCTCCGTTGGGGCGGAGGGATAATGCGCCTAGCGCTCTTTCCAGATGTAGTTACCGTCCTTGATCCACGCGGAGAAATCTCCATCGTGCATGTTGCCGTCCACCTGGAGGTACTTCGCGACAGCGGAGGCGGTCATATGGCTCGGATTATACTCGAAATCCGTCTCGATGGCCTTGCGTAGCTCCCACCCTGCTGTGGTCGTGGGCTTATAGTCACCGAACGAGCCGTCCTCGGAGTCCTGGACCACACGGGCAAGGTCGTGAGCGAGCATGTGATGGGGAGTGTCAGCATAATCTGATTCGATGCACCGGATCGCCGAGATCGCACGCCCGTCCGGGTGAGGACGGGTCATGTAGTCCTTGAAATCGTCAAGGGCACCCGACTCGTTGGCCTGGTACAGGGCGATGCCGCCACCAATGACACCTGCTGCGAGTGCGGCGTAGCCGACGTCCTTTGCCGAGAGGTCATCGGTCGAACTGTATCCCTCAACAGCGTCCGCCCGGCCATAATCACCGTCGGCAACGTCCATGTCGAGCATCATGGGTATTCAAGGCCCTCCAAGGCCTATTTATACCCTCCTTTTGGGACCGTAGATGCCCTACTTGTGCAGTTCGGTCGCCGCAACGATCGTCTGGCCGCGCTCCGTCAGTTCCCGAGCAGTTATGTTCACCGACTCGTGCTTGTCCAGATAGTTCCGGGTCATCGCTTCCATGAGCCCTTGTGCCTCGATGTCCGCACGCGGTACGAAGTAGTCGAGGATGTCCGACGGGTGGTCACGCTTACCGTCCACATCGACCTCGCCTCCCTCGTGCTTGGCCGAGATGTTGGGCACCGTAGGTGCGATCTCCATGAGCTCGTCCCGCCGGTTGTAGGGCTGACGTACGATGCTCTTCCAGGTCTCGGTGATGTGATGCTCGAATCGTACGTTCATCTCAAGGCCCAGCGCCTTGCGTACACGGGAACTTGACTCGATGGTCGCATTGTCCACGGAGTTGGCGAAGTTGAACCCGATGAGGGGTGTCGTGCCATCCTCACGGGCAAGAAGCCTCGCGAGCATGAGCGTCCACATAACAGCGTACGGATTGTCGTTGCCCATGAACACCGATATCTTGAACTCTATGTCGACTCCGAGACGATAGATCAGGTAGCCAACGAGCACCGTGCCCGGATTGATGTTGAGCACCTGCTTCACTCCGTAGTTGGTGTGATAGTAGAGGAACTCGTCCGCCCACTTGAGTGCGTACTCGTTGGGCTGGCCCACCCCACCGAAGTAACCGGTGATGGTCTCCGGGCCGCCAAGGTGCACGTTGGACCCATCGGTCCCCTTAGTGTCCAGGGTCTCGCACCAGGTAGCACCGATTATCTGCATAGCAGCGGTCATGGCCAGTAGGTCGCCGTCCTCCTCCTGCTCCTTCATGTTACGGACGCGGATGAAGCGGCCGGGCATGAGCTCTCCCTTTTCGATGGCCTGTCGGGCCTGCGCCATGAAGAAGGAGAAGTACTGACATGCGCTGATCTCGAGGGTGACGGCCGAGGTCGTATCGAAGGTCATGCCCTTGGCCTTGTCGCCCAGCGTCCTCTTCCGATAGTCGTCGATGGTGATGAACGCGCCGTTATCCTTCTGCTCGATGAGCCACTCCAGGTCCTTGACATGCGGCGAGCCCATCTCTCGAAGGCGTCGCATGAGGTTATCCACCTTCCCGGCCTCGGCGGCCTTCCGGCGAATCTCCTCGATGCCTCCGTACTTCTCGATGAGCTTGAGCAGGTCAGCGACGAGCGGATTAGCGGGGTCCGTGAGAACGGCGTTAACCTCGTCGAGTCGTGTCTGGGTGATCTGCAGGTCCTTGATGTCCATTGTATCATCCTCTTTGTCTATTCGTGAATATCCTAGATCTCGTCCCTGAACGGGTGGCGCGCTGAGCGTGCATGCTCGAGGGCATCGGCCACCGTGGGTGTGCCTTCCATCGCGTGCCGGATGGCGTTGCGCATGGCCTTGTAGTTGTTGATATGGATGCGCTTCCGCCGCGAGGCGGACGGGTGGACGAACACGTTAGCAATCATCAGCAGGTCATCCACTTCGGGCAGGATACCGCTCTCCACCGAGTCCATGATGGCCTTGCCGATGGCCGCTTGGGCCGGTCCGTACACAAGGCTCGAGTGGCGGAGGCTCTGGTTACGCACCGTGGGGACCATGATAGTGCTCGGCTTGACGACCATGTTCGGCTCCAGGATGACCTGGAGCACCTCGTACCCCTTCACGGGATTGGAGAGCGCACGGGCATAGGCCTCGCCCACCGGTCCGTCGCGCTTGCCGATGAGAATGTCGATGTGAGCTACCTCGTTCCCGTCGCCCACCAGCGCCTCGCCGATGCGTAGATCGAATCCGCTGATGGTCTCGGGAGTGAGACCCACACTGAAGAACCGGGAATCGAGACGCTCCTCTTTCGAGAACTCGAAGGTGATAGCCTTCTTCTCGATCTTACCGAACTTCTCCAGCTCGACACGCAGCTCGTCACGGAACTCATAGGAGAGCGTGTCGCCGAGCATGAGGGGCTTGCGGCACCTGGCCGACGGTATGACGCCCATGTCGTTCACGCAGCACTTGGTACCAAGAGCGCCACTGGCCACGATGATGCGTGTGAACTTCTGGACCTGGCGCTGGATGGCGATGGCCTCTTCGATGCGTCCTTCCTTCATATGATCGTAGACCTGGAGCCACATGTCCGGGATGACGTTGGCAGAGGCAAGGATCATACCGTGAGCGCCAGCGGCAAGGGCGGGCTGGACCAGTTCGTCCCAGCCGATCATCACTGAGAGTGTGTCGCCCACCTTCTCAAGGAGGGACATGAAATACTTCATGTCACCTGACGAGTCCTTGATGGCCACGATGTTGTCGATGTCGGCCAGGTCCTCTACGACCTGCCAGGGGAGGTTGAGCCCCGTGCACACGGGGATGTTATAGAGCACGATGGGCATCTCGAGCTTGCTGGCGATGGTGTCGTAATGCTCGTAGAGCCCCTTGGCCCCGGGTTTGAGGTAATAAGGTGTGACGATGATGACGGCGTCCGCCCCTGCGTCCTTGGCGTGAAGACCTCCCGCAATGACGTGCTTTGTGGCACTGTCACCGATACCGGCGACGACCGGAACACGACCGTTCACCTCGTCGATGCACACCTCCACGGCACGCTGGCGTTCTTCCAGC
Source organism: Candidatus Undinarchaeota archaeon (assembly GCA_964519305.1). Lineage (GTDB taxonomy): Archaea > SpSt-1190 > SpSt-1190 > JASMDC01 > JASMDC01 > JASMDC01. Next base: position 116,685 of record CAZFHY010000003.1, on the reverse strand, counting down.
GTCATATTGGAGAACTCGCCGGTAGTGCCCATTGGGACCACTCCGGTGACCCCCTGGTCGATTAGATGCGAGATCAGTGTGCGGTACGCTGGTTCGTCAAGGTTCTCCTCCTTATCGAAAGGGGTGACGAGCGCAGGGAGCACACCCGATAGCGTGAAGCTTTTCTGAGACATATCCGTCCCTCGCTCCGGACGTCTGACGTAGATTTTTAAGCGGAACCGATTGGCCTGCCCCCTGTCACCGGGGCGCACAGAGCCATATCAAGACTAACTGACGGAGAAGGTGAGCGTTGTCTGTGGGGTCGCCGAACCCCCCACGTAGAGGCCGACCTCGTACTGGCCCGGGTGCCGTGGCGAGAACTTGTGAGAGAACATCCCGAAATCGTCCACGGCCGCGTCCGTGCTCTCTGACGTACCTCGCCCCAGATCGCGCCACTCGCACAGACTTCGTATAGTCTCATCTTCACCTGGTGCAGCTCCGATACGCATACCCTGCATAACGACGGTATCCCCGATAACGAATGAGTTCTTGTTCAGCGTCGCCTCGATGGCATGAGCCCCCTTAGCAGTACCGGATCGCCCAGCGCTCGATGTCGGTGTTGGGACGAACCCGCTCCGCCAGACGACAAGACCCACTATCCCTACAAGTATGATGAGCAACAGGAGGACCTTTCCAGCGCTCAGACCACTGCTCTCCTCCTCCTCAGGTGGTGACCACGTGACCTGTTCGTTGGATTGTTGCTGTGCCAGATTGTTGCCATAGTACGTGGGCTGTGGGTAGGAGAGCATGGGCTGTGTCCCTATCGCGGTCTTCTGACCACCCCAACCCACACCTGTCTCAGCTCTGGACGTCATGGTCGTTCCTCTCAGTCACTCTCACGCCGACGTCCGGTGGACGTCCATAGGGCACAGACCGTCGCGAGCAGGACAAGCAGGGGAAGACCGGGACCTGGTGCTGTGCGCATCTCGATGCCCATCGCTTCGGCGTCCGTGAGCACTTGTACAGATATCGACAGGGATTCACGTATCCCTTCAGTACTGCTCAGATCGAGCACTACGGAATGGTCACCTGCCTGAAGGGCCTGTACACGGAGCCCGATCAGCTGCTTCTCGCCCGGACCTAGAGCGACCTTCCGCTTCGACAGTTCAGCGAACGCCCCTCCATCCACAATAGAGATTTCCACATCTGCAAGCCGACTGAGGGGATTGATGAGGTGGATGGGGACCACGCGTTCATCATTGAGCACCATCGAGAGCGCTTCCACTTCCATGTTCATCATGTTCACGACATCGGTGCACTGTCCCGAAGCGTCTGCGAACTCGTTCTTCTCACAGCATACCTGGCGGACACAGTTGTCGGTCTCGCACTCGGCATCGCATCCACAGCGCTCGTTCCTTAGCTTCGCTCCCCTCTGTACGCACTGACCTTCGCTCGAGCACATCTCGTCCTTTTCGGGATCGGAGTCGCACGCCTGACCGCATACCTGGCAGGACGTCGCGCACTGCCCCAAGGTGAGGCATATGTCAGCGCAGAATGTGCCTCCGGTGCACGTGGAGCCGTCCGAGCAGAATACCCGTGTCGTTGAGAACTTGAGCTCAGTCTTCTGCTTTGGTCTGAGATTGCCGAGGTTCCAGAGGACGAGCGGATCGGGTCGCACCATCGACGGCTTCTCGTCGAAGTTGGCGTCATTGAACCAAGTAAGATGGCATTTCGCGATCTTGAGTGGCATGCCCACGTCCTTGAGCTCCTTGTCCCCCTCGTTCTCGATGGACATGGTGAACACCGAGACCTGCTTACCATTGACGAGATATGTATCAACGGAAGCATTGACCGAAGTGTCCCCAACCAGTCCCTGCATCCTTTCCACCATCGTGGACATCCCGGAAGAGAGCCCCATTGCAGCACGTGCAGATGCCGCGAGCTCCCCACGTCCAAGTCCGAGGACGGGGATATCCGTCATGTCTACGTGCTTAACCTCGGGGAGGTTCTCGCGTACGAACCGTAGAGTGTCCTCGACCACGGCCTCGTTCGGTTCAGGTTTTATCAGCTCTTCGATTGCGAGATCGAGCTTTGCGAGTAGCTCGGTCGTCGCATCATAGTCGAGAACATTAGCATAGACATCCTCGACGAGCTTGCGGGCGCCGAGTACGAGCGCGAGACGATCCTCGTTCGATGCGGTGGCCTTCTCGAGTATCGCTTTCACCAATGCTTGTTCCGCGATGATGCGCAGGTTCTCCCTTGTACGGATGGTCCGATCCGCGTGGTCGGAAAGCGAGGCTGCGTCGGAGATTAGCTCCTGTGATCCCTCGACATCGAGCTGGAGCGCGAGCCATGTGCCGTTCACCAGGGCCTCAAGGGTCTCGTTAGTGAGCCCAGTTATATTCAGGTCTACACCGATAGAATACAGCGCATCGTTCGCGAACGAGACCTCGATGCTCTGGTTGAGCACGTCTCCTGCCTCTTGTGCGATATCCTGGAGCTCCTGACCGATACCGAGTTCGTCTGGAGCATCTGTGAGTGTCGCTATGAGGTTCTCGATGATAGTAATCTGGTCCTCTTCTGCGCTCGCGACGATGTCTTGGGCGGCAGGCTCGACGAACTGTTTATACGAACCGAGCTTGCGGATGGTAACGTTCAGTTCCTGGTCTATAGCGACCTGTAGGTTACCGGCTCCAGGATGGAAAGTATAGCGGCATGGGAGGTTACCGCAAGAGATAGACGGCGTATCGAGTGTCGTCGCTTCGCGACTTAAGGCGAGATCGTATGGCCCAAAGCGAGCGAACTCATACACCCATACACCGGACCAGTCGTCGTTGTACCCTTCCGTTGCCTTGACACGGACGTATCTGAAGGCTTGGCCTTTTACGTTGAAAGTCGTGTTCGATGGATTGTACTTGTAACCGAGCTTCGTTTCGCCAATCGCTATCCAGCTCGATCCTGTCTCGGAGACCGAGACCTCCGCCCGTTTCCCAGGGCTCTGGAAATTTGATGCGAACTGGACCACGAGCTGATCAGGTGTGAACACGGCACCAAGGTCGTGATCGTGATGGGTCGCATAGCAGCAGCAACAATCTGATTCCAAACACCAGCATCCGTCCCTTGCAGGCGGTTCGCACACCTCGTCATTGACCTGGTCCAGGTTCCTGTCACGGAATGCGGTCCCTCTCAATCCATCGCCACACACGTCAGAGGCGACTTCGACTAGTTCGGGACCCACCTCCATGTTTATGAGTGAGGCGTCATTGTCACCACCTGCCATGTCCGTAGCAGTAGTGCCCTCGCTCTCATCGAACGGATAATAAGCAACAAGGTTCGCGTACTGGGGATGGTCCTCGTTGACCGTCTTGTACATCCACTCATGTATGGTGCCCCCGCTAAGGGCCGTGTCCCAGATGCGGACCTCATCGATCTTGCCAAGGAAGTAATTGACGAAATCTTGGGGATGCTCGCCGCGCGACCGACCGATCCTCAGTTCCGTGGGTGCTGATTCCGCATTAAAGGCCTCCTGATAGATTTCGCCCTCGCCATCGAGCGCCCCATTAATGAAGAGTCTGATGGTCTTGCCGCTCTTGGTCATGGCCACGTGGGTCCAGCGTAGGTCAGGGACCTCGCTTAAGGACTTGATCCAGCTCCAGCAATACCCCTGACGGGCTCCAGCACAATAAGGCCAACAAGAGAAACTGTCCATCCCGAATCCTAGTTTTCGATTGGGATCAACAGTAAATGCGATAGAGAGGCCACATCTGCCATTGAATCGTTTGCCTATGATATGGGAGTCGATACCTCCGCCTTCGTTGAATATCCAGGCCTCAAGGGTTATGTCGTCGCTTCCCGCGAAGTTGACGTTTGCTTTTGAGGGAACGGCCACGTACTCGTCCACCCCATCGAACGCCAGTGCGGTCCCGAATCCCCCGAGGGGAACCGGATCGGGCTCGCCGTCCCCGTCCATGTCATAAGGCACGTCCGAGGTTGGACGATCGGTGTTCTCTACGTTCTTGAGTGTACCATCGTGACCGTTACCTGAATTGTCACGTATCATCGCGAACGTGCCCTCATCGAACTGATAATACGCAATCAGGTCATCCTTGTTCGGATGTGTCGCATCCACAACACGATATTGCCAAGCCTTGAGGGTCTCTTGTGAGAGCCCTGTCCCCCAGATCCGGACCTCGTCGACCTGACCTTTGTAATGCTTCCCACTCGAATAGCCGCTCCTCCCGATATACACCGGCTCGCTGGATTCGCGGATCGAGCCATCGTACGTCAGCTTCTCTTCCACCTCACCATCGATGTAGATGGTCAGTTTTCCGCCCACTGCCGTGAAAGCAAGGTGGTGCCAAGTGTTGGCTTTCAGCTTAGTGCTCGTAGTCTTGGCTTTATAGCCTCCAGTGGATTGGAATACAGCCACATGCACCCTTCTGTCAGAAATGATCCGTATCACGAACGATCTGTCGGAATTTGCGTTAATACCATCGCTCTTGGCAACAACCTTCCCGTTGTTGGGGATAGGCCCATCAGGTAAATTAACCCACGCCTCCACTGAAATATCTGGGACATTAAAGTCGCTGTTATGTGGAATCTTGACGTGGTCGTCCACACCGTCCAGCCCGAGCGCCCATTTAAATCCGGGAAGGAGCTCAGTGAGGTCCGGACCTACGAACTGGGTCGTCTCATCGACAGGTATTGTCGACGGGACACGGTTCACGCCACCCTTGAGGGTGCCCCCCAAATTGCTCTTACCATCGTTGGCCGTAGTACCGGACACCTCGTCGAACTGGTAGTAGACAACGAGGTTGTTGTAGTCAGGGTGTGCTTCATCGACGGTCTTGGACATCCACTCCTGGAGGGTCGCTTTGCTCAGCGCGGTCTTCCAGATACGCACGTCATCGATCTGCCCATCGAACAGTCGGTCGTTCCAGAAACTACCTCTACCGATAGTAAGAGGATCGGTCGTACCACATATTGCTTTCGATGTTGAAGTGGAACCTGCGTCCTCTCCATTAATATACAGCCTGATAGTGGAGCCGTCGTGAGTACCTGCTACATGGTACCATTGTCCGATCTGCATACCTCCAGCTGACGTAGCAGAAGGCCAGGTTCCACCGCATGCACCGAAGTTGAAACTGAGCTTTCCGTTCTCGCCGGTCCTGAGCACATATCCGCCATAACCCCCGATCCCTTGCCAATTATGCTTATCCACAATGATGCCCTCATAGACCTCGGCCTCCCAGTTGTCCGCCTTAATCCAGGCCTCAACGGTGATGGGAGGGGTGACGCGCAAGGCCGAGTTATCAGATATCTCTACGGAATCGTCGGTCCCGTCAAAGTCCAAGGCCTTTCCGAAACCGCCGGTCTGTCCGGGGATCTCTATAGTCTCGTCGAAGGGTGCTTTAGAGACTACCCAGTTGCTGGCCTCCGGATCGAACGGCACCTCATCGTCAAGAGCGACCGAGGGCGCGGGATCCACGCTCCGGCGGACGCGCACGTTGTCGAACCACCCCTTGCCGTTCTCGCAGTCCCACGAATAAGTGACAAGACGGATGGTGGCGGTCCCACCCGTTACCTCGAAAGGATCAGTGGTCACGTCACCCCAATCGGTGTCCACCTCGACGCACTCATTACCTGCGTACAGGGCAGTTGTCGCGAATATGTTCGTGTCGCCATGACGTACGAATGTGCGAGGTATGTAAGATGGATTCCCCGTAGGGCAGAAACGGTTCCTGTGTCCCCATGCCCGTCGGAGTAGATCAACCACATATGATCCGTCGGTGAGCGTAACATCCTTGGAGACGAGTGCATGGATGCCGTTCCATGGTGAGGCGCTACAACTTGAATGAGTCTCGAGATAGAGACTGTATGAACCTGCTCCCGCGTTAATATCTATGGGAGAGGCTTGATATGTCTCACCATCCTGAGTGCTTTGGCCAATCTGGGAAGGAGTCCAGCCATCGATGTTGCCGTCCTCGAAGTCATCGAAAAGGGCGAAGACGGACGGGCCGTCGCTCACAGAGCTGGCACCATCGTTCCCATAGTAGAGATGGAGCGTTAGGCTGCCCGACGCTGGGAGCGTACCGAGCTTCACCCAGACCTTTGTAGCAGTCCCACCACAATCCGATCCTACCCAGATTGGTATTGCAGCGTTCGTCGAATCGATGACTCGGATGTCGCCACAGTCAGCGCGTATCTTACCCGATTCAGTAAGAGTTGACGTATCCAGCGATAGGGCAACTTGTACATCAGTGATATCATACGTCAGTTGGTTAGTGATCGTGACGGGGACACGGTAAGCCCAGCTCTCGTCCCACCACGGAGGATCATGCAGCATTGTGTCTTTCTCATCGAACGGCATGACCTCGGCCACGAGTTCACTTGCAGGGGCCTCATACTCTTTGATACTGCTGCATCCATCAGCTGTGTACACGTTCCTGCAGTCGCCCACTTCACCAAGAGGTGTGATATCCTCGTGGGGCAGATCCTGTGTCAGCTGGAGGAAGAAACACCCATCCGATTCTACGTTGATCTTTTGTGTTGACGGGGAGTCGCTGTCGATCCAATGTTTCCCCCGCTCCTCGGGGAATGAGTACCATCGAGGTTGCGGAAACGCCTTCACCATTCCATACACATCATTTATAGAGAATTCCGGGGATAGGCATGTACACTCAGGTTCGTTGCACGTCCAAGCAAGTATGTCAACGGGGTATGGTTCGACAGCGTACGTCTTCCACCGCCCGCACCCGCCGCGGTTGAACCAGTTGCCGCACAAGGAACCGTCCGGATCGTCATCGAGGAGAACGAGAAGGTCGTTGACCCGTGTGTACTCCATCGCGACCAGGTCGACATCAGCCTGGACGTCGAGCGCACGGAGCTCATCGTCCAGCGTGCAAGTCTGCGAGAAGATCCGTGCATCATGATCGAGCCTTCGGGAGAACACGGACCATGTATGAGTTATGAGGCGACGCCGTACCTCGTTACCGAGCGAGTCATCACCGAGCTGCTCAATCACACTCATCGTGATGGGGACGCTCGCTGCATCGATACGCGCGAGCACGACCGCCATATAGGTACGGTTCTCTGTGTATCGAGGCAGCTTATCTAGCTCCTCGGCCGTGGGTCCGTTGTTCACCAGTGCGACGATATCCGCTGTCGGATCGGGTGGGCGCTGGAAGAGGGGCGTATCCAGTATATCCTTGACCCGCTCATCAGCTCGTGAACGAAGAGCATCCCTGACCAGCGTATGGTATTCGTCCTCTGCCTGATCGCGGAAAGCGTTGATCACGGAGATGTCAGCACCAGCGTCAAAAATGTACTCCACCGTGTAAGTATCCCGCATATTATCGATTATGGACTTGGCCTGCTTGTCCATATCAAGGAGCGCAGCATGTCCCCCTCCGGATGCGAAGAACGCGTCCACTGCGCCCGGGTCCTCTTCTGGTTCCTCGGGATGGCAGTCTGTCGGCCACGAGTCCCACGCATCGCAGCACATACGTGTGGTGTCCCAACCGCCCCCAGGGGAGAGACAGGCACATGCACCGCCCGAGAGGTCAGAGAACAAGGATCGATGACCGTCGTAACAGTACCAGCCATCATCAGCGCACCAGGCGTCGTCGGTATCACAGCAACCGTTCGTCTCATCCCAGATACCAGTCGACAACACTGCGCACTCCGATGGGCTGACATCCGGACCTGTTGGTACACCAGTCCCGCTACCCGTACCCGTACCGGTACCCATGCCTGTACCTGAACCGATCCCCGTTCCGGTCCCTGTACCTGTTCCGACTTCCGCGCCTTCAACCAACGTCACTACGAGCATGACCTCTGCCTGATAGGCAGCACTGAGCTGGCAGGGATCTCCGGATATGTCGTTCGTACCCTTCATCTGTACCTTGAGCTCGTCATCGAGCGCGCTTTCCAGAACAGACACCTTGACCTCCGGACACTGGCAGCAGCCCCCGCTCTCACAGGACAATTCCTTTTGAGTTTCAGAATAGCAGTTACCGAAATACCCGATGAACTCGTCATCGATCCAGTACGAGACCGACTCGTTCAGCTCGGCCACGTTCGTGGCTACGGGGGGAGAGCTGCCGCTCAGGTCGCCTGATAGTATTACATGCAACACGATGTCCTCGACGTCGTCCGCATTGATCCCATGTTGAATAAGATAACTCATGATCTGCCAGTTCTCCATCGACGTTGGGGCTGACGGCACCATTGTCTTCTGGGCAACGATGATCCCCTCAATCTCACCCTCGTCCTCTTCCTCAGCCGCATCGACGAGCGGACAACAATGGATCGCATCCAGGACATAATTCGCATTTCTGTAATGCTGCAGGCCACAAACGATCTCACCATCCGCACATTTCACATCACCACCCTTCGTCGACGGTTGCATTGCATCGCTCAGTACCCCCGGTTCCTTCCCGGACATCGGGCAGCAGTAGAGTTGGTCCAGAGGATACTCACACGTACCTTCAGTAAAATCACAAACATCCCGGTTTACATATCCCTCGTTGGGTGCGCTGTACGTGCCGCACGGGACCGAGCCCGACGGGCACTCGAGAATGCCGCTGGCCCCGTCCAGAGGTTCACCGGGCTGTCCTACAGTCGTTCCCTCTGGTGCAGCGCAGCACCAGATGTCGCGTAGGAACCAGACATGCTTCGGTGAGTTACGGGCGCCACACATCACCTCGCCCTCCCCGCACATGATATCTGCTGAAGCACCACGGCTCTCAACGAGCCCCGGTGGGAGTGGCGTCGGTGTTGGCGTCACGTACTGACACTGTACGCTCGTCAGATACGGTTCATCGTTTCCTACGTTGTCGGTTGTGGGAATGGGGCAGCCCTTGTAGATGTCATCGACGTCCTTCCTGCCCTCAGTATATGACTGGTATTTCCAGTTCGTTCCGCACTGGAATTCGCAGATGCAGTTTATTGTATTGATGTGATAGGGCGTACCACCCAGATCGATGTTGCATGGGGGGGGGTGGAGTAGGAGTAGGAGTAGGCGTGGGTGTCGGTGTGGGTTCAATCTCAGGTGGAGGTGTTGGCGTTGGAGTGGGTTCTGGTGTCGGAGTTGGAGCATTAGCTAGGACACGTATCTTACCGTAAGCGTCCTCCCCGCTCATGCGTACGCAATTGGGATTCTCGAACGTTAGCAGAACACTACCGTCCTGTGCCGCCTCGGTCACATCAAATGTGAAGGCCGAACCGTACTTGCAGTTGACGGAATTACTGGTACATCGGCTGGGATCCCATGAACAGGACGACAGACTACCAGCGGTGTAATACACCTCGGTCCCGTCCGCTTTGACCCGGTACCATTCACCGCTGCCGCCGGTCACGTCCACCCTCAGCTTCATCTGGACCTCTACCTTTGACGGATTTGTACCGAAACCGGTGATCGTACGTGTCTTCCCGTTCTGCGATCCGAACTCACCGCTCCAGCCCGAGTCATAATCCCATGATGAACAAAGACCGAACAGAAGGACTAGTACAATTAGGAGCGTTCTTATCCGCCCGCAAGATTGGGTTCTCACCATTCGACCGACCGCCTTATAACTACCTGATAAATAATAACTAGAGCGTGATTTATGAACCTTGGTGTGAACGGGTTAAGGTATCCCGCTTATCAGGCAGGTCCCGCGCCACCGCCCTCGAGCCGGGCGAAGGTGAGCCGGTCCCCTTCCTCACCATAGTACAAGACCATCCTTTCGTGGCCCACCATACGGGAGAACTTGAACGAAGCATCGTCCGCCTCCACTATGACATCACATGACTCCTCGAGCATGGCGATGGTGTCACTTGCCGCGATGGCGGAGTCCGCTCCGAGCAGCAGGGTGGCATTGTACCGTTCGCATAGCGAGCGCAGGTGGAACGTGAACTTATAGAGCTGGTCCACTTCCTCCTTGAGCGCGGACACGGGCAGTTCGACTATAAGGACCACGCCAGAGGGCGGGAGCTTCTCAAGATAGCCTTCCAGCCCCATGGAGAACTTGTTGAAGGACGTATTGATCCTTACGACGTTCTTACGTTCCGTGACCATGTCCTCTTGGTTGGGATCGAGGAGCAGCAGGCACAGTCGGTCCTCGTCCATGAGCGTTTCAGCCTCCAGATCTGGCCCGAGCATCGTGGTCAGTACGGCCGGTTTGATATGGGACACGAGTACGACGTTGCGGTACTCGTTGATGCTCCCCGAGATGAACTGGGATAGGAAGTCCTCCTTGGGGAAGTCCGGAGTATGGGCTAGGAGCACGGCGAAGTTGTTCTGGATCCGACCTGCGGCCTCGTCGAGCTCGGCATAACCCCAGGGATGGTCCTTTGCGAACAGGCCGTTCGCAAGGAGGGGTGGGATACCGGTCGCTGCGTAGAGCTTATCTGTGGAATATGGTGACACAACGGTCTCGAGGACCGACCTGAGTCGTTCCGTGCTCAGAAGGCGCCGGCTCTTGGTGAGGACTATACGATAGAACCTGAGATAGGCCGATGCTAGTTCCTGCTCGAACTCATCCTCGGTCCGGGTGTTCCTGAGGATATGGGAGCGAAGGTGAACCGGCTCGAACGTTATGAACTCGTCTTTCAGAGAGAAGGTCCCCCGGGGGAATGCGGGATCAAGGCTCCTCATGAGGACACCGGAAATACCTTTTGTAAGGCTCAGGATCTCCAGGAGGTTTTTGATGGTCTCAGTTACTGTGAGCTCCATGAGCTTCGTCTCGGGAAGAAGATAGGAGCGCACGCGGAGAGGTACGTCACGGATGTCGTCACCGAGGTGATCGGCGAGATCTGCCTTGAGCCGGTCCTCGTCCACTTCCCGTCGCGTGACCGGGGGGTGGGATGTCGTAGCCAGCTCGATGGTAGCGAAGAATGCCTTGGTGAAGACGTCCTCCATTTCAACGGGAGTGAGGTCGTGTCCTGTGCACGTGAACCTTCTGTCCGCTGGGCGGAATGTGAGATAGGTCCTGACACCCGCCGTCTTCAAGGTATCGAGAAGGACGGACATGTCATCGAAGTAGTCCACGAGTCGGTCCATCACTCTGCAGAACAATGTAGTATCACCTTTGATACCGGTGGAGCGCGCGACCTCACGTGCAATGAACGTGCTCGAGAAGGCGACCAAGGAGCGGACCTTAAGGACGTAACCGACGAGGATGAGAGCGAATCCCACGTAGGAATAGAAGATCGTGTACGGAAAGACCACTCCGCGGAGGTTCGCAGGGACCCAGAGCGTTTCGGTGAGGAAGAGGATAAGGAACACGGTCATGAGCGTCGTCTCGGCGATGATCCACACGAAGCGTCGAAGGACCGGCGTCTCCCTTGCCATGAGGAGACCGGTCAGGGTGTAGTACCCGCTCAATATGATGAACAGACCGCCCCCCACAACGGGGAACAACAGTACACTATCCTCGATGGGGACCACGGGATTATAGACGTAGGGGAGCATGATGGAGATCGCGTTGATAAGGATAGATGCGGATGCAGCAGCGTACGGGATATACCCCGGTTCCTCAAGGATGGGGGCGACCATGAACACACGGCCCCACTCCCGAAGGAACATGAGAGTGAGTCCGATGATCGCAAGGAGGAGCACCATCTTGAGAGCGTAGATATGAGGTGGGAGCACATCGAGAAGGCGCTCCATAATATAGGGGGGTGTCGCCAGCATCCCTGTCTGGAGCATTAGGAGCCCCAGGACGAATAGAAGTGTCCCCGCACATAGGATCGGGATGTCGGGTGAACGAACGCTCTCATAGAGCACACCACAGTACAGGAAAACGACGTAGAACACCGCGGTCCAGAGGAGGACGAGAGCGATGCGTACGACAAAGGGGAGGGTGTCGAGGATTATCTCGTTATCTGCACCAAGAACGGGCTGTAGGACCATGAGTAATACGAGCAGTGCAAGGAGCATCGGGCGTGGTCTGCTCGCTCGGTCCAGAGCATCGTCGTTCGCATCGGATGATCCGCCCATGGTGCTCATTATCACTCCTCCGCGAAATCAATATAAAGGATATGCTGTATACCCATTCCTGAAGGGAGGGATTGTGCTCGCCTTTTCACAACCTTTTTAAATATAAGGCCAATCCCGAACGGGGTCGATGGGCTATTCTGCGAGAAATACGTGCCTTGGTAGTGTAGCGGTCTATCATACGGCCCTGTCGTACACTTCGTGCAGAGAGGCCGTGACCCGGGTTCAAATCCCGACCAAGGCGCCATTTCCGCGGGCCGGTAGCTCAACCTGGCTAGAGCGTCCGCCTTTTAAGCGGACGGTTGCGGGTTCAAATCCTGCCCGGCCCAGCCGGTGCCTTTAAGACATGGAGGAATGGAGAAACATGGTAGGCGAAGGCGGTCCTAGTTCTTATTATCAAAGCACCTGTGCCGCAGGGTGCGTTCCGGAGGCGATCGCATGAAAGGTTTCGAAACTCTTGCAACTGGATTCTACCGTGAGCACGGACTTGCGCTTCATCACATCGAGTCGTTCAACGACTTCTTGGAGAACAAGCTCCAGCAGATCATCAACGAGAATCAGATCATCGAGCCAACGCTCCCCCCACCCGGGATCGAGGAGTACAAGATAAAGCTCGAAAAGATCCATCTCGAGAAGCCCATCTCGAAAGAGGCGGATGGTTCAATCGAACGTATCTTCCCCCTTGAATCGAGGATGCGGAATCTGACCTATTCGGTACCCATCTGGCTCGACACGATCGTCATTCGGGATGACATCGAGGACGACCCTGTCCGCGTCAACATCGGCAATCTGCCCGTCATGGTCAAGTCGAACATATGTCCTCTCTCGAAGATGACCGAAGCCGAGCTCATCGACATCGGCGAGGATCCCCTCGATCCAGGGGGTTATTTCATCATCAACGGGACGGAGCGTGTGCTCATCTCTATCGAGGACCTGACGCCCAACCGCCTCCTGCTGGAGAAGAAGAACAAGGGTCCCATCACTTCGATCGGGCGCCTCTTCTCCGAACGACGCGGCTACCGTGTACCTCACCTCTTCGAGCGACGCAGGAACGGTGTCGTGACCCTGACCTTCGCGCGGGTCACGAAGATACCTGCGATCATCATAATGCGCTCGCTCGGTCTTGAGACTGACGAGCAGGTCATCAGAGCCATCGAGCCCCACCAGAGGACGATGGAGGACATGTACATCAACCTCGAGGAAGGAGCGGAAACGCCCACTACCGAGGATGCGCTCGACTACATCGGGCGCCATATGCGTATCGGCCAGGGTCGAGAATACAGGGTCCAGCGGGTCTCTCAGATCCTCGACACCTACCTCCTCCCGCACATCGGCCAGAATCCCAATCAGCGCATCTCGAAAGCGCACCACATCGCCAAGATGATGCGCCGTGTCGTCAATCTCCAATTCAACCTGGTAGAGGAGAACGACAAGGACCATTACGCGAATAAGAGGCTCAAGCTCGCAGGCGACCTCATGGAATCTCTGTTCCGTGTGTCGTTCCGTGTGCTCATCAACGACATCAAGTACAACTTCTCCCGCGTGGCCAAGCGTGGAAAGGAGCCGAGCATCGCGACGATCGTTCGTTCGGCCCTTCTGACCTCCAGGGTCGAATCGGCCTTAGCGACGGGGAACTGGGTCGGTGGGAGACGCGGTATCTCGCAGCACCTACAGCGCCTGAACTTCATGGACACTCTGTCTCACTTGAGAAGAGTCCTGTCGCCCCTGACCACCTCGCAGCCGCACTTCGAGGCCCGCGAGCTCCACCCCACACACTGGGGCAGGCTCTGCGCCTCGGAGACGCCCGAGGGTCAGAACATCGGTCTCAGGAAGAACCTCGCCCTCTTCGCCCGCCTCACGCGGAACGAGGATGACAAGGCCATCCTTCAGGAGCTATATAATGCCGGCGTGAAGCCGGTGGAGGAATGATCACATGGTGGACGTATATCTCAACGGCCGGCTCGTAGGAAAGACCGATCATCCTGAAGAGATCACAGAAAAGGTCCGGAACCTCAGGCGAAAGGGGCTTCTCACCTCGGAGCTGAACATCTCATTCCTTCCTCAGGAGGACGAGATCCGCATCAACGCCGACGGCGGCCGTATCCAGCGCCCCCTGATCATCCTGGACAAGGATGGCAAGCCCCAGCTCAATGACAAGGATGTTGAGCGCATCATGAAGGGTGAGCTCAAGTGGTCCGACCTCATCTGTCTCGGCAAGGTCGAGTACCTGGACACCGACGAGGAGGAGAACTCCTTCATCGCGGTAGGCAACTCTACCATCACTACAAAACACAGCCACGTCGAGATCGATCCGCTTGCGATCGTGGGCATCCCCGCGTCGAACGTTCCCTATGCGAACTACAGCCGCGGTGACCGTGTCAACTATGGTGCATCCAAAGGTGTGAAGCAGGCTCTTGGGCTCTATGCCCTCAACTACCTGCTCCGCATGGACACCTACTCGAACATCCTCCACTACCCCCAATCACCCCTCGTGCGGACCAAGACCACGAGCGTCGTCGGATTCGACCGCCACCCGGCAGGTCAGAACTTCGTCGTGGCCATTCTGGCACATGACGGGTACAACATGGAGGACGCCCTTATTATCAACAAGGGATCGCTTGAGCGCGGCCTGGCCCGCTCCACGTTCTACCGGCCGTACACGGCCGTAGAGAAGCGATACCCCGGAGGACAGGAAGACGAGATCTGCATCCCGGACAAGGGTGTGCGCGGTTACCGCGTCGAGCGCGTGTACAGGCACCTTGGTGAGGATGGCATCGCCGAACTCGAGTCTGAAGTCGGTTCGGACGACGTGCTCATCGGGCGCACATCGCCACCCCGTTTCCTCGGATCGATGTCCTCGCTCCGTATGGGTGTCGAGAACCGTCGTGAGACCTCTGTGGTAGTCCGGCACGGCGAGGGAGGCTTCGTCGACCTCGTGGCCGTCACCGAGGACTCCGAGGGCAACACCCTGGTTAAGGTACGGGTTCGCGATGAGCGTATCCCCGAGATCGGCGACAAGTTCTCCTCCCGTCACGGGCAGAAGGGCGTTGTCGGTATGATCGTACCCGAGGAGGACATGCCTTTCATCGAGAGCGGCGTTGTCCCCGACCTCATCACCAACCCTCATGGTATCCCATCGCGTATGACCGTGTCCCAGCTCATGGAGATCATGAGCGGGAAGTCAGGGACTCTCTCCGGTGAGTTCATCGACGGCTC
This sequence comes from Candidatus Undinarchaeota archaeon, assembly GCA_964519305.1. Classification (GTDB taxonomy): domain Archaea; phylum SpSt-1190; class SpSt-1190; order JASMDC01; family JASMDC01; genus JASMDC01. The sequence continues at coordinate 101,510 of CAZFHY010000003.1, read as the reverse complement.
TGCCTTTACTGAGGATCCCATGAAGGGTGTCGCCGATACGCTCAAGCGATACGGCCTCAAGCCCAACGGTAAGGAGGTCATGGTCAACGGTATCACCGGTGAGCAGTACGAGGTGGAGATCTTCCAGGGTCTTATCTACTATCACAAGCTGCGCCACATGGTCTCGAACAAGATCCATGCGCGCTCTCGTGGTCCCGTGCAGATCCTTACCCGTCAGCCCACCGAGGGTCGTGCCAAGAAGGGCGGTCTTCGTATGGGAGAGATGGAGAAGGACTGTCTCATCGCCCACGGCGCTGCACTGCTCCTCAAAGAGCGGTTCGACTCCGATTCGACAGTCATCCCCGTATGCGGCGGATGCGGACTGGTCGCTGTCCACGACCATATCCGGGACAAGCTCTACTGTCCTGTGTGCGGCGAGGCGTCCACTGTCTACTCAGTTGAGATGTCCTATGCGTTCCACATCCTTCTATCTGAGCTGTTGAGCATCGGAATTTATCCGCGCCTAGTGCTGGAGGACAAGGGGTGATCTCATGAAGTCATCAAAGAAGATCGGAAGCATCCAGTTCAAGTTCCTTAGCCCGAAAATGGTCCGCAAGATGGCCGCAGCCGAGGTCATCACGAGCGAGATCTACGATCCCGATGGTTACCCCATCGAGGGAGGGCTCATGGATTCGAGGTTGGGTGTTATTGACCCGGGTCTCCGGTGTAAGACATGTGCCGGTAAGATCGGTGAGTGCCCTGGACATTTCGGGTATCTCACGCTCGCCAGGCCCATCATCCACATAAAGTTCGTCAAGCTCGTGCACAAGCTGCTCAACTCGACCTGTGAAGCATGTGGTCGGCTGTTGCTCAACGACGCGACAATCGAGAAGTTCGCTGTCCAGATGGAGCATGTCCGTGAGCGCGAGTCGGAACTCGCCTCGTGGTCGCTCACCAAGGATGCCTATAAGGCTGCAGCGGGCGTTAAGCAGTGCCCTCACTGCGATGCAAAGGTCAATCCCATCAAGTATGAGAAACCACACTCTTACTTCCGGGAAAAGCAGCCCCTGACACCAACTGATGTCAGGGACAGGCTCGAACGCATCCCAGACGAGGACCTCGAGATTCTCGGTATGAATCCCGAGAGCGCAAGACCTGAATGGGTCGTGTTCACTGTGCTCCCCGTCCCCCCCGTCACGGTCCGCCCCTCCATCACACTGGAGACCGGTGAGCGTGCAGAGGACGACCTCACGCACAAGCTCGTGGACATCGTGCGCATCAACCAGCGCCTGAAGCAGACCATCGACGCGGGCGCACCCGGGGTCATCATAGAGGACCTCTGGGAGTTGCTGCAGTATCACGTGACCACGTTCATAGACAACGACATCCCAACGCTCCCGCCTGCGCGGCACCGCGCTGGTCGCCCGCTCAAGGGCATCACCCAGCGTATCAAGTCCAAAGAGGGACGTTTCAGGCACAACCTTGCAGGTAAGCGTGTCAACTTCTCAGCGCGCACGGTCATCTCGCCCGACCCCCGCATCTCTATCGGTGAGGTGGGAGTGCCGGAGCGGATCGCCATGGAACTGACCTATCCCGAGATCGTCAGCGAGAGGAACATCGACTACCTCCGCCATCTGGTGATGAACGGTTCCAAGGAACTTGAGGGTGCCAACTACGTCATCCGTCCCGACGGACGGCGAAAACGCATCACGGATGACGTGAAAGAGCAGCTGGCCGAGGAGCTCGAGATGAGCTACATCGTGGAACGCCATCTGAGGAACGGGGACGTCGTGCTGTTCAACCGACAGCCCTCGCTCCACAGGCAGTCCATCATGTGCCACCGGGTCAAGATCCTGCCCTATAATACGTTCAGGGTCAATCCCGCTGCCTGTCCTCCCTATAACGCTGACTTCGACGGGGACGAGATGAACCTTCACGTGCCACAGAATCCGGAAGGTCGAGCGGAGGCCGAGATGCTCATGTCGATCAGGACACAGCTCATCTCGCCGCGCTTCGGTGGACCCGTCATCGGCGGACACCAGGACCACCTATCCGGTCTCTACTTCCTCACCCACAAGGATACCTATCTAACCCGGGACGAGGCCCAGCAGATGCTGTTCAACATCGGTATCAACGACCTGCAGTTCGCTGACAAACCGGCGAAGGTCGAGGATGGTGTTGAGTATTACAGTGGTAAGCAGGTGTTCTCGGCACTGATCCCCAAGGGTATCAACCTGGCCTACAAGTCGAAGGTGTCAAGCTACTTCCCTCATGACACCGTAAAGGACTGTAAGGAGCACGATACCTACGTGGAGATCAAGGACGGTGAGCTCGTTTCTGGTGTCATTGACGAGGCATCTGTGGGTGCATTCTCAGGCAAGCTCCTGCTCAAGGTTATCAAGGCAGGAGCGGGACTGGACTTCATCGACCACCTCACGAAGCTCTCATTGGAGATGCTGAGGAAAAGGGGTATGTCCATCGGGCTCTCTGACATCCAGATCCCAACCACTGCTACAAAGAAGATCGAAGGCATCCTTGATGACGCTGAGGCCAATGCCAACAAGCTCATCGAGGACTTCCGCGCCAACAAGCTCGAGGCCTGGCCGGGAATGACCGTCGAGGAGACCTTCGAGACCGAACTCCTCAACAGGCTCAATAAGGCCCGTGACAGATGCGTCGAGGTCGTTGGAGAGTTCACCAACGAGTCGAATCCCGCCATCACCATGGCAATTACGGGTGCAAGAGGAAAGCTCCTCAACCTGGCGCAGATGGCCGCGTGCCTGGGACAACAGGCTATCGGCGGGAAGCGTGTCAGCCGAGGCTACCGCAACCGTTCCCTACCCCACTTCACCGTGGGTGACATCGGCCCCAAGGCCAAGGGATTCGTTCGCCGCTCCTACGGTAGCGGGCTCGATCCTTTCGAGTTCTTCTACGTATGCATGTCAGGTCGAGAGGGTCTCACCGACACATCGATGAGAACTCCTAAGAGCGGTTACATGTACCGCCGTCTCGCAAACGCCCTCCAGGACCTCACCATGCACTACGATGGTACCGTCCGCGATAACAGGGATACGATTATCCAGTTCAAGTACGGCGAGGATGGTATAAATCCCGCCCAGTCCGAATGGGGGACGATCAACCTCATGGACATAATCGAGAACGTCCGAGGTGGTGTCTGATGGCCGAGAAGAAGACCGCAGAGAAGAAGGTGAAGAAGGCCGCTGTAAAGAAGACGGCGACCAAGAAGGTTACCGAGAAGAAGGTGACAAAGGTCGCAGCAAAAAAGACCACGGTAAAGAAGGCCACCGAAAAGAAGGTGAC
>CAZFHY010000003.1:0-98110 GCA_964519305.1 Candidatus Undinarchaeota archaeon | reverse complement strand
CAAAGGTCGCAGCAAAAAAGACCACGGTAAAGAAGGCCACCGAAAAGAAGGTGACAAAGGCCGCAGCAAAAAAGACCACGGCCAAGAAGACCACCGAAAAGAAGGTGACAAAGGCCGCAGCAAAAAAGACCACTTCAAAGGCAGCCACGAAAAAGAAGAAGGCCGCCGATAAGCCGGAGACCAAGGCCGCTGCGAAGAAAGCCGCCGATAAGAGGAGGGCGTCCAAGAAGAAAGAGGTCGTCGTGGTCGAGGAGAAGAAGGAGGTCCCAAGGAAGAAGCGTCCTACGGCCGACAAGGTCGTCACGGACGAAGTACGGGAGATCCTTCCACCCAAGCTCGCAGAGGAGTTCGCTGACATCATCGAGTCAGAGAAACTCACTCTTGCCCAAGCAAAGGATGCAACTCAGCGCCTGCTCCTGACCTACGCTCAGATGCAGGTCCACCCTTTCGAGGCCATAGGATCCATCACAGCACAGTCCATCGGCGAACCGGGCACTCAGCTTACTATGCGTACATATCACTATGCTGGTGTTCTGGAAATGAACGTCACGCTGGGTCTTCCACGTATCATCGAGATCGTGGACGCCAGGAAGGAACCGAGCACACCCGTCATGACTGTGTTCATGGCCGAAGCGACCAGGGACAACAGGGATGAGGCCATCGTCCTCGCAGGCAGGATCAAATCCACCGCTGTACAGGACCTCTGCACAGGCATCAGTCTCGACCTTCTGAACCTTACGATCGTCGCTGAGCTGGATGTGAAGAAGCTCAAGACCATCAAGCTCGAGCCACAGGAAGTGCTCAAGGCGGTCAAGAAGGGCGTTCGTGGTGTGACCACAACCCTGGAAGACGAAGATAGTAAGATCATCGTCAAGCCCAAGAAGAAGGAGTATACGATCAAGGACCTCCAGACTGTGCGTGTACGTCTGGCCGATGCTCATGTCATCGGTATCCCGAATATCACTCACACGACGATCCGCAAGCGGGAGAACGAGTATATAATCTATACAGAAGGCTCCAACTTGGCGGAGATCCTGAACATGGAGGGCGTGGATGTAAGGCGCACCACGACCAATAACGTCCAGGAGATCGCCAACGTGCTGGGTATCGAGGCCGCTCGTAACGCCATCATCAGGGAGATCACAAATACAATGGCTGAGGCCGGTGTATCCAATGTGGACATCCGCCACATCATGCTCGTTGCCGACACAATGACATCGGATGGTGTCATCAAGGCTATCGGGCGATACGGTGTGTCGGGAGAGAAGGGGAGCGTCCTGGCACGGGCATCTTTCGAAGTGCCTATGAAGCACCTAATGAAAGCTGCCATCAGGGGCGATGTGGATCGCCTCAGCAGTGTCGTTGAGAACGTCGCTGTTGGACAGCCTGTGTTCCCCGGGACGGGGAGCATCCGACTGCTCGCTAAACCACTGAGTGAGGTGGAGTGATAATGGAACTCACAACTACTAACGTCGAACGTATGATCAAGAGAGCCATTGCCGAGGGCCGAGTCATCAGGGGCCTCGACAAGACTATGAAAGCTGCGAAGCTCGGCCAAGCCGAACTACTGATCGTAGCGAACAACTGCAAGGGCAAGGTCGACCTAATCCATGCTGCTAAGTTGTCCGAGATACCGATCTTCGAGTATCCGGGCGACAATATGGACCTGGGGGAACTCTGTCGGAAGCCCTATTCGGTTTCCGCCCTCGCTATCAAAGGAGAATAAAAGTGGCACGTGCAAGGATCAAGCTCACCGCAGAACTCATCCGCTACATAAGCGTGTTTGAGCGTCTCACCGGCGCGACCGTTAAGGACTGCTTCCTCGAGAATAACAGCAATAAGCTCGTCTTTATCGTGAACGAAGGAGTCTTGGGCCTTGCAATAGGAAAGAAGGGTAACAATATCAAACGAGTGAGGATGGTCTTGGAAAAGGAGCTCGATGTCATCGAGTACTCAAAGGACCCTCTTCAATTCATACGCAATCTCCTACGTCCAATGAAACCGCAGGACGTCTATCTATCTGAGAAGAGCGATGGTAAGAAATTAGTCAATCTTACCCTTGATAACAAGGAAAAGCGTTTCCTTCTCGCAAAACAAGGAGAAAGACTTAATAAGGTCAGTGAAATTATGCGGCGGCACTATGAGTTCGACTCAATCGAGGTACGATGATCATGGCACGTAAAACTCGCGGTCTTTTCGCAGGAAAGAAGCTCAGGGAACATCACAGAAAGTATCGATGGTACAATCGCGTTTTCAAGCGATCGCACTTGAACCTCAAAGAGAAAACTGATCCGCTCAAGGGCTCGTCCCAAGCGCGTGGGATCGTTCTCGAGAAGGTCGGTATCGAGGCCAAACAGCCGAACTCAGCCATCCGCAAGTGTGTTCGCATTCAGCTCATCAAGAACGGCAAGCAGATCACGGCCTTCGCTCCCGGTGATGGTGCTATCAACCAGATCGAAGAGCACGACGAGGTCACGATTGAAGGTATCGGCGGACGCATGGGGCGCTCTATGGGTGACATCCCCGGTGTGCGCTGGCAGGTCTGCAAGGTCAACGATATCGCTCTCAAGGAAATCCTAAAGGGCAAGAAGGAGAAGGGTAGGAGGTAGTGAGCATGCCAGCTAAGAAGAAAGAGACAGAGGCAGCTCCGGAGAAGGCTCCTGCCGCTCCGGTAAAGGCCCCCAAGGAGACCAAGACCGCGGCCAAGACCACTAAGGCTGCCGCGGAGAAGAAGACCAAGGCCAAGAAGGCCGAGGAACCCAAAGCCACCAAGGAGAAGGTCGAGAAGAAGACCAAGCCCAAGAAGGCCGAGGAACCCAAGGCCGCCAAGGAGAAGGTCGAGAAGAAGACCGAGCCCAAGAAGGCCGAGGAACCCAAGGCCGTCAAGGAGAAGGTCGAGAAGAAGACCGAGCCCAAGAAGGCCGAGGAACCCAAGGCCGTCGAGGAGAAGATCGAGAAAAAGGCCGAGCCTAAGGAAGAGAAGAAGGAGGCTGAGCCCCCGAAAGAAGAAGTAGTGCCTAAGGTAGAAGAACCATCGGCACCCAAGCTCGTCGAGCCCCAGCCCGCATCCCCCTTCCCTTCGGACATCAAGCTCTATGGACGCTGGGATAGCGCAGGGATCCTTATCGAGGATCCTGGCCTGCGGCCTTACATCAACCTCAGGCCCATCCTCGTCCCCAAGTCAGGGGGTCGACACACCCGCAAGCAGTTCTGGAAGAGCAAGCAGCACATCGTCGAGAGGTTCATCAACAAGCTCATGGGTGTAACCGGCCACGAGGGTAAGCACCATAAGTTCTCCTCGGGTATCAACGCCGGCAAGACCGCCATCGTTGTCAACGCTATGGAGGAAGCCTTCCTCATCATCGAAAAGAAGACGAAGAAGAACCCCATCGAGGTGCTCGTTAAGGCCGTGGTTCATGCTGCGCCCAAGTGCGAGATCACCGCTGTGGTGTTCGGTGGTGTCAGACGCCCCCAGCCTGTGGACGTCTCGCCCCAGCGGCGCGTCGACCTCTCTCTGAGGTTCCTGAGCCATGGTTCGTTCAATAACACGATCCGCAAGAAGAAGGCATTTGCGTCGGCCATCGCCGACGAGCTCATCGCTGCGTACAACAACGACATCAAGTGCTATTCCATTAACAAGAAGGAGAACATCGAGCGGCAAGCGTCTGCTTCACATTAAGCGACCTGCTGCCCCCCCAACGCGAGTTGATCAGACATGGCTAAGAATAAGGTTGACCAAATCCTCGAACTGATGAAGAAGCAGAATCAGATCCGTAATATCTGCACCATCGCACATATAGACCACGGGAAGACCACTTTTTCGGACAACCTCCTTGCAGGTGCTGGGATGATTTCCGAGGAACTGGCGGGCCAACAGCTCTTCCTGGACTTTGACGACCAGGAACAGGCGCGCGGCATCACAATCAACTCCGCTAGCGTATCCATGGTCCACACCCTCGAGGATCAGGACTACCTAATCAACCTCATCGACACGCCAGGTCACGTGGACTTCGGCGGCGACGTCACCCGTGCCCTTCGGGCCGTGGACGGAGCCATCGTGCTGGCCTGTGCCGTTGAGGGAGTAATGCCTCAGACGGAGACCGTGCTCAGGCAGGCCATGAAGGACCGGTGCAAGCCCGTCCTCTTCATTAACAAGGTCGACAGGCTCGTGAACGAGCTCAAGCTCCCACCGGAGAAGATCCAGGAACGTATCGTAAAGATCGTCAAGGACGTCAACGAGCTCATCCGCGCGTTCGCACCCAAGGACAAGAAGGACGAATGGACGGTCAACGTGGCCGACGGTTCAGTTGCGTTCGGTTCTGCCTACCACAACTGGGGCCTCTCCATCCCCTACATGCAGGCCTACGGCCGGAAGTTCTCGGACATCACGGACATGTACAAGCAGGACAAGAAGCAGGACCTGATCAAGCTGGCGCCGCTTTCGGACGTCGTTCTCAACATGGTGGTCCGGCATCTTCCCAATCCCGTGACCGCACAGAAGTTCCGCATCCCTCGCCTCTGGCCAGGTGAACTCGAGTCCTCGGACGGCAAGCACTTGTTAGAATGTGATCCCGATGGCCCTGCCGTCGCGGTGATCGTTCGGATCACCAACGATCCGCACGCGGGTGATGTCTCCACAGGACGTGTGTTCTCAGGCATCCTGAAGAAGGGCATGACGGTTAAGCTCATCGGTGTCGACAAGACCGAGCGCATCCAGCAGGTCGGGGTGTACAAGGGCCCCCAGCGATTCCCCGTGGACGAAGTGCCCGCCGGTAACATCGTAGCAATCGTTGGTCTTCGCTCGTCCAATTCTGGCGAGACCATCTCCGATAAGAGCGACATTGAGCCATTCGAGGCCATCAAGCACATATTCGAGCCCGTGGTCACAAAGGCCATCGAGGCCAAGCAGATGCGCGACCTCCCAAAGCTAATCGAGGTCCTGCGACGCATCTCCCGGGAGGATCCCACCCTCAAGGTCGAGATCAATCCCGAGACCGGGGAACACCTGCTATCAGGTCTAGGCGAGCTCCACCTCGACATCTGGGAGTACCGTATCCAGAACGAGCAGAACATCGAGATCGAGACCTCGGCCCCGATCGTTGTCTACCACGAGGGTGTTGGAAAGCAGTCGCCACAGGTCGAGGGTAAGTCGCCCAACAAGCACAACAAGTTCTACATGACCGTAGAGCCCATGCCGGAGGGCGTGCTCAAGTGCATCGATGACGGATTCGTCTCAGAGAGGCGTGTGAAGTCCAAGGACAACGAGCTCACTCAGGCACTGGTGGACGCGGGCATGGACCGTGACGAGGCCAAGAAGGTCAGGGACATCTATAACCGTTCGATGTTCATCGACCTCACACGAGGTGTCGTGGCCCTTCACGAGATCATCGAGCTTATCGTAGACGGGTTCCATGAGGCGTTGGACACACCTCCGCTGGCGAACGAGAAGGCCATCAACGTGATGGTCAAGCTCTACGACTGCAAGCTGCACGAGGACGCCATTCACCGCGGACCTGGCCAGATCATCCCTGCCGTCCGTGGCGGTATCAAGAACGCGTTCCTCCACGCAGATCCCTTCCTCTTGGAGCCGCGTCAGATCATCCGTGTGGATACACCTGAGGAGTTCATGGGTGAGATGTCCAAGCTTATCCAGGGACGCCGAGGCCAGATCCTGGACATGGAGCACGAAGGCAACATGATGATCATCAGGGCAAAGATGCCTGTGTCCGACATGTTCGGATTCACTGCCGACGTGCGCTCCGGTTCAACCGGGCGGGGTCATTGGTCGCTCATCGACTCGCACTTCGAGCGATTGCCCCGCGATCTCCAGAAGAAGACCATTCTGGATATCCGCAAGCGCAAGGGAATGAAGGCCGAAATCCCTGGCGGCGTGTATTAAGGAATCCTTTGTGGGTGGGGGCGGGAAAGCCCGTCCCCTCCACGAAGAGGGCTGTTTAATCCTCTGAGAACATCATACATAGGCATTGAATACCATTCTAGAAACGGTAGACTGCGGCGGCCCTTCGTGGAAATGTTTATAAGTTTGAAGTCAGAGGCCAGCATCACAGCAGGTGATACTAATGGCTAAACCGCACATGAATCTTGTGTTCATCGGACACGTGGACCATGGTAAGTCCACGACGGTCGGCCGGATCCTCTACGATTCCGGGATCGTGAGCGAGCAGAAGATGAAGAAGCTCAAGGAAATGGCCAAGCAGGTCGGAAAAGAGACATTCGAGCTTGCCTTCGTCATGGACAGATTGAAAGAAGAGCGCGAACGCGGTCTCACTATCGATCTCATGCACGAGAAGTTCGAGACCGACAAGTACTACTTCACCATCATCGACGCCCCTGGTCACCGGGACTTCATCAAGAACATGATCACCGGTGCTAGCCAGGCAGACTGTGCCGTGTTGGTGACCGACTGCAAGGACGGCGTTATGGCGCAGACCAAGGAACACATGTTCCTGGCCAAGACCCTCGGTATCAATCAGATGATTCTCTACATCAACAAGATGGATGCCGTGAAATACGATGAGGCCAAGTTCAATGCCGTCAAGGAGCAGCTTTCCAAGTTCCTCCAGATGGTCGGCTTCAAGCCCAGCGACATGAAGTTCATCCCTGGCTCCTCTATCACTGGCGAGAACGTCGTGAAGAAGAGCGAGAACATGACCTGGTACAAGGGAGACATCCTCCTTGACGCCATCAACGAGTTCGTGCCGCCGGACAAGCCGACAGGCCTCCCTCTTCGCCTTCCCATTCAGGACGTCTTCACCATCACTGGTGTTGGGACCGTGCCTGTGGGTCGCGTCGAGACCGGTGTCATGAAGCCTGGCGACAAGATCGTCGTCTCGCCGAGCGGCGCCAAGGGCGAAATCAAGACCATCGAGATGCACCACGAACAGCTGCCCAAGGCAGAGCCCGGAGACAACGTCGGGTTCAATGTCCGTGGTCTCGGTAAGAAGGATATCCGCCGCGGCGATGTGATCGGTCATGATGGCGATGCGCCTACCGTGGCCAAGCTGTTCTCCGCTAGGATCATCGTCCTGGACCACCCCACGGTCATGACGAAGGGTTACACACCCGTCTTCCACGCCCACACATCCCAGACAGCGTGTAAGATCGAAGAGATCATCTCCAAGCTGGACCCCAAGACCGGCCAGGAGGTCGAGAAGAACCCCGATTACGTCAAGACCGGGGACGCTGCCCTCGTCAAGATAATGCCTACTAGGCCGATGGTAATCGAGCGCGCCAAGGACATCCCTCCGATGGGGCGCTTCGCCATCCGTGACATGGGCCGCACAGTGGCCGCCGGGATGGTCATCGACATCCTGGAGAAATAGACGAACGAACGTACCGGGTGAGTGATTAGCATGCAGAAGGCGAGGATAAAGCTCAAGAGCACAGATCCAAAGAAGATCGAGAAGATCTGCATGCAGATCGCTCAGATAGCCGAGCGAACTGGAACCCACATGGCGGGACCAATCCCCCTCCCCACACAGCGACTCATCGTGACCACACGCAAGTCGCCTGACGGGGAGGGTGCGGCTACCTGGGAACGCTGGGAAATGCGCGTCCACAAGCGTATCATCGATATCGATGTGGATGAGCGTGCCATGCGCCATATAATGCGGGTAAACATCCCCGAAGGCGCGAACATCGAGATCGAGATCGGCGTCTAAGGGCGCCGATCTCCTTTTATCTCTTTTACATCATTTCCCACTCATGGTCTCGCCGAGCGCTCCTCCGTATTCGGGAAAAATCAGCGTTCTCATTATTATCGTCCTGGCCATCGCTCTATTCATTCCCGGCTGCCTCCGTCAGGGCAGTGATACGGGTCGCGAAGACGGAGCATCATGCTCGTCATCATCCGATTGTACAGGCGGTAACTGTCGTTACGGAGTATGTTGTGGGATTGGGAGGTCCTGTTGTGGTTCGGATGTCCACTGCCCCGACGGGATGCAGTGTGGCACGGAGCATTTCTGTAATACAGGCGTTGAGCCTTCGCCCACTGTCATCGAGGTCGCCCCATCACCAACGATCCCACAGCCGACCAAGGTCCGCACACCGGCCGTGGCAGGGACGTTCTATCCCGGGGATGCGAAGGGATTACGAGCATCCGTAAGTGAGCACCTTGACGCGGCCGTTCCCGCTGACGTATCCGGAGAGCTCATCGCGCTCATCTCGCCACATGCAGGATTCGTCTACTCGGGCCCGGTCGCAGGATACGGGTATTCTTTGCTAGAGGGTAGGAGCTATACCACCGTGGTCGTGGTCGCACCCTCGCACCGTCACTGGTTCCCGGGTATCTCTGTCAATGACCACCAACGATACCACACTCCGCTCGGTGACATCGAGATCGATATGGAGCTCGCCGCAGCGATCGTCGGACATCATGAGGCCATCGGCTATGAGGCTGCTGCCCATGTCCAGGAGCACTCGCTCGAGGTCCAGCTCCCGTTCCTCCAGGCCACGCTCGGTGATTTCCTCCTAGTCCCAATCGTCATGGGCGAACACTCCGAACGTAACGTGGACATCCTCGCCAAGTCACTCGCTGCAGCACTGGATGGCAGGGACGATGTGCTCCTAGTGGCCTCCACGGACCTCTCACATTACCTCTCCCGAGAGCGGGGAGGCGCCTTGGACCGAACGTGCATGGCGTCGATCGAAAAGCTCGATGACGAACGTCTCCTGAACGACCTCGGTACAGAGGCCTGCAGCATGTGCGGCGGAGGTCCAAGTGCTGCGGTCATCAGGGCCTCAAAGCTCCTCGGTGCTGACACGTCCATCATCCTCAAGCACGGGGACTCTGGCGATGCAAGCCGTGACACGAGCAGCGTTGTCGGCTACCTCTCTGCCGCCATCTCCAGAAAGACACAAGAGAATGACGATGACGTAGTCACCAGGGAAGAGAAGGATTTCCTTCTTCGTCTGGCACGGGCGAGGCTGGTGGACGTGGTCAACGGAGGCTCACAAGCAGAGAAGGTGCTCGAAGGTCTCACGGCCTCAGAGCATCTCACCGCTGACAGGGGTTGCTTCGTCACGCTCAACAAGCATGGTGACCTTCGCGGTTGCATCGGCGACATCATCCCCGAACGTTCGCTCATCAAATGCGTGCTCGGTAATGCCAGGAACGCAGCTCTCAACGACCGGAGGTTCAGACCTGTGACCTCGGACGAACTGAGCGCCATCGATGTGGAGGTCTCGGTGCTCACTCCACCAGAGGTGCTGGAGTACACCTCCCCAGAGGACCTTCTAGCTAAGCTCGAGCCGAACGTCCACGGCGTTGTGCTGTCCACTCGTATCGGACGTAGTACCTACCTCCCGCAGGTATGGGAGCAGCTCCCGGATAAGGAGGACTTCCTCTCTCGGCTCTGCACGAAGCATGGCTCGCTACCTGACTGCTGGCGCGACCGGCGCACGACGGTCGAGACCTACCGCGCGGTAGTTTTCGGCGAGGATACGTGAACGTACGCCCCAAACCGAACCTTTTTAAGCCGGCCCCCCCGCGTCCACCGACATGGTCGGTTTAGAGGAGCATTACATAGAGGGCGAGCTGGAGGACGCCGGTCGCGGCCTCGTGCTCCTGCAGATCGACGGTCTGTCGTACGACACACTGGATCGGGCGATGAAAGAGGGATACGCTCCGAACCTCAGTCGTATGGCCGAACGTGACGACTACGAGCTCTCACCGTACTTCTCCGGCATACCTGCAGAGACATTGCCCGTGCTGAACAACGTATTCTACGGGGAGCGCATCCCTGCCAATGACTGGTATAGCAAGGCGCGTGGAGAGCATATCGATTCCATCCCCTACGAGGCCGAGGTCCGGGAGCGTGCTGCTGAACGCGGTGAACTGGGACTCATGCACGACGGTGCTACCTACCTGAGCCCTATCTGTGGAGGGGCCGAAAAGGTCGGCATCACCGTGAGCACACTCAAGGAAGATCAGGCTGAAAATGGTACGTTCCGGACCCTTGCCAAGGAGGCGTGGAACGATATCAAGCTCATATGGCGCAGCGACGAGAGCATCACAGGAACCCTCTACCGCGTCGTCCGTGACTTCTTCAGCTCGCGCTCCTATCTCAAAGAGCATGACCAGTGGAACACCTGGTGGGACCAGCACTACCCCTACCTCATAACCATGGCGGACAATGTGTTCCCTACAGTGGCCACCGAGGGCGTTAAAGAGGCGATGGAGGAAGGGCGTCCCGTCGCGTACGTCGATTACACGTCATATGACGAGCGGGGACATTTCTATGGTATGGAGTGCACAGAAGCACTAGAGTCCCTGAGAATCGTCGACAAGAAGATAGGCGAGATAGTGGACAAGGTCGAGCGGGAGGGGCTCCCGTACGACGTCATCGTTCTCTCCGACCATGGCCAAACGCCTTCAGTGCAGTTCAAGGAGGTCTTCGGGAAGCACATCCAAGAAGCCATCTACGACATGGCCCGCGAAGGTGATCCGTCCGCCGATATCAAGGACGGCGAGATCCACGTGGCCCATGCTTACTCCATGGCCAATGTATATTTCGACAAACTTCCAGGGACCGCAAGTCTCGCGGACGTGAAGGGACTCTACCCCGGGCTCGTCGATGCACTTGTCCAGCACCCTTCCATGGGTTTCGTCGTGGGCAGGACCCAGGACGGCATCATCGCCATGGGCAGGGACGGATCAGTAAGTATCACGAAAGAGGGCCTGACGGTCGAAGGTGACGATCCAATCGCGCCTTACGGTGATACCGCGTTCCTTGCTGAGCAGCTCCGTGATTACTCGACGATCAATGAGACCGGTGACCTCATACTCGTCAGCACATATGCTGGTGACGACATCATCGACTTCAACGATGTCTACTCGATGGTATCCCTTCACGGCGGACTGGGCGGGCCGCAGACACGGCCTTTCATCCTCGCTCCGCGAAATCTCGGGCTCGAGGTCGATGAGACGACCTTGCCCATGGACCTGTACGAACCCCTCAAGCGTTTGAAGGAACGACACTCGGACACTGATGCCTGACGGTCCAGGGCCGACCACAGCCGTTGCGAAACACGTTTAAGCCTGCCATCGCCTCGTTCGACAATGAAGTCGGATGGAGTGCAGGAACGCGCTCCACTGGCCTCTGGACAGGACCTTATCGTCAACCGACGTGGTTTCATTGGTCTTGCCGCTGCCTCCGCTGCCACGGCTTCGCTCGGTCTTGATGCCATACTTGAGCCGGACTGGCTCGAGGTCACGAACACGAAGGTCACTACATCGAGCATCCCCGCGGACCACAGAGGGATCACACTTGCCCTTATCGCTGACCTCCACATCCACGACGATGTAGAAAAGGCGGTCAGAGCTGCGAGGATCATTGCTGAACAGCGACCCGACATAGCTGTTCTTGCAGGTGACCACCTCGAAGTGGTCGGGGGAACGGACCTTCTGGTCCCCGTGCTGGAAGAACTACGGAGCGTCCCTGCTGTGGTCGGTATCCACGGGAACTGGGAGTTCTGGACCGGCAACTGCAGTCCCTCCCTTGCACGTACCTTCGCCGACCAAGGCGCCCGGCTACTTGCGAACGATTCCTGGGTCCTCGAGGTCGATGGTCATCCCGTCACGGTATACGGCATCGATGACCTCTTCTGGGGTGTGGGCGACATCGCAGGAACGCTAGCCTCACAACCCACATCGGGGACATCGGTAATGGTGTGTCATGAACCACTGGCACGTGACCGGCTTCCACCGGGTAACAACGTGGATATCGTGCTTGCAGGTCATTCTCATGGAGGCCAGGTGAACTTCCCGTTCATCGGGCCCCTCTGGCTCCCCGAGGGATGCGGCCCTTATTACACAGGGCTCTATCCGGGTAATCCTCCGCTCTATGTGACCCGTGGGATCGGTACATCGCTCTTCCCTGTACGGTTCAACTGCAGACCTGAGGTATCTATCATCGAGCTCAGGCCTGTGACAGAGCCCTAGAAGAACCAGCCCTGGTTCTCCTTGACCTCACGGTAGGCCTCGATACCTTCGAGGCGCTGGCCCAGAACTTGCATCTGACCGCGGATCTGTGCGATCTGACCTTCGAAGAAGCGTGGCATGGTCTGAAGGGACTGTTCGATCGACAGGATCTCTTTCAACTCTTCCATCGCCTGGACACGGAGCTGTTCGAGCTCTTGGACGGCATGACCACGGATATCACGCACCTCGGCACCGATGGACCTAAGCTCTTCCTGCATCCCCTCGAGCTGTACATCGAGCTCGTGGGAATAAGTATCGATCAGATGTGCCACCGGATCGGCGGACCTTGCCACATGACTCATTTCCCGCTCAAGGAATAAAAGCTTGACGTCGTGGGCGGCCCTCGCTCACTGCTGCTGATAACCGTACTGTTGGTAGGCCTGCTGGCCGTAGTACTGATTTCCTCCATATCGGTTCCCGTAGTACGATCCGTACTGCTGTTGCATGGCTGCGGCCCCTGCACCTCCGGCCGCGGCAGCCGCCCCCGCAGCTGCACCGGGCGCACCTCCTCCACCGGCATCTCGCAACCGCTGCTTCTTCTGTCGCTGGAGCATGACCACAACTATTATGATGATTGCGACGACGACCACTCCAGCGATCAACATCATCTTCATCTTCGCCGCTTCCTCAGTAGCCGTCTTCCTCTTATTGAACTCGTCCTCAGGTTCGCGGATCTTAATGCTCAAGGAGCTCGATCCACGTATCTCCGACTTACCGAACTTGTCCTTGCACAGGAGCTTGAAGTTCCCGGTGGCGCTGACCGATTGCCGGTTCACGCGCGGGTCCTTCTTCGGATCATCGTCCGCTGTGTTCCATTCATCCTTTGCGCTACCGGGGATCGAGGCCTTGAACTCGAGGCTCTTTGAATAATCCTTGTTCTTCAACAGGGGTTTGCTCAACTTCACCGAGCGCTCCCCCGTCACCGTTCCCTCTCCCGACCATGTCACTGAGATAGTGCAGTTCGTGGCGGGATACTCCCCACTGTTCGAAGCGATGAGGTCAACCGATACGCTCTCCCCCTCCGTGACCTCGGTGACGATACTGTCCGCTATGAGCTCGACCTCAGGTAGTGGCGGGAATGTCACATTGATGTAGAAGCGGGACCAATCACCCTCTTTCTGTGCCTTGGCATCCTTGGCGAACGCATCCTTGCAGAACACATCCATCAGGACGGGCCAAGGCCCGGGCTCTGCCTTCTCGTACAACACCTTGATCTTGTATTTGATATCCTTCTCCTCACCGGGTTTTAGCTCCTCTATGATAACGGCATCGCTCTTCAGATCGGAACCGTCAGCCGTCGCTTTGGCTGGTGACTGGAACTCGAAGAGGTCACCTGCTGCTTGATCGCCCAGACGCTTTATGTCCCACACGGCCCGACAATGGTGTCCGTATACCTTGCCGATGTTCTTGATAAGTATCGGGATCTCGACGACCTCGTCGATACGGCCGTTATAGTAGAACTCGCCCTTCACGTCACTGAAACCGGAGATCTTGATCGATGTCTTTGGCTTATCGCCTGCCCGAATATTGATGGCACGCATATTATCGTCAGTGATGAGAGAAGAATAGCTCCTCTTCAGGAGCAGATCCGTCTTGTCTGTGGTGAACGTCACGTTCATCCTCACATGACACTGGCCGCAGATCTCTTCGTCGTCACAGTAGAAGCGGTCGTCCACTCGCATACGGTACTCGATGTTGGCATCCTGCTCGATCGATCCATCAATGGACTTGCGTTTGGGCTTGTACACCCACTCACTGTCCTTGCACTGCCGGTCGTTGAAATCACAGAAAAGGATCTTCCCCTCGCACTCAGGGGTGACCACCTCGAACGTGGTGGAGACGCTCGTGAGCTTCTCGAGGACCTTGCCCTGGTTGTTGAGCCTGATCTTCACGGACTTCATCTCACCACCGACGATGAGATCGATGGACGGGAAGGTCATCCGGATGGTCTCTTCCACTTGGAGCCGAAGCTCCTTCTGAGCGGTCTTATACTCCGGAATGGCCACGATACCGTCGGGATTCTTCACCTGGGCGGCGATCTTGACCTTGTAATTCTGGGTTTTAGCCTGTTCATCGGCCTCGATACCGAAATAGTACACCTCGTCCTCGTTGTAAACGAGCTCGACCGGTTCGGTTTTCTTCTTTATGTTCACCTCTGCACCGTGATGGAAGGGTACGGTGTACTCTGCCCTGTTCTGGAGGAGTTCCTGCCAGGCCAAGGGCCCCGATAAATGGAGGCTCTCGTCCTCGACCGTGATGACTAAGTTTACCTGAGGTGTCTCGTCACGGTTCGTGTTCTTTATCGTCACCTTGAAGAACGATGTCATACCTGGCCAAGCTTTGCCACCACCCAGTGTGTCCCAGTTGGCATCGACGATGATGTCTGCGGATCCGAGCAGGAACACCATGAAGAGGGCTGGGAGTAATGAATTCTTCATGTAACTCTACCCGATAATGCGCGGACATGATTTATAATGATACTCCTCCCTGATGAGGGACGCGAGGACACATACGATGGGCAGGGCACGTAAGGTAAAAGGTCCATTCATATCTTCTACTATCGACGAAGCTAAAGGGCCCATCGGTGCCATCGTGTGCGTTGAAGGGACGGTAGTGACGGTATCAGGCGGAGTTAGCAGAAAAGGCGCGCTCTTCCAATCGGTCGAGCTCACTGATGCTACTGGAGGGCTACGCGCTCTTGTACTTGAAGGTTGCGCGATAAAACCCGATGACACCGTGCGTGTTACAGGACGCCTTCTGGCAGATACGCGGCTCCCGGGCGCTCTTGTTCTCATGGCGAATCGGCTGGAAGCCTTGTGGAAAGGAAAGGCAGTCTTGCTCCTGGGTGATGAGAAAGGTGCTGACATTGCTGCTGAGCCAATCTCTGAACTGACCGACCGGGCCTTTGACGCTCTTTCCCGTGACGGCTCCGCTCTCAGCCTCACTGGGACCATACGGAATGTCGTCACAGGTACGACTCGCTGGGACAAGCCCTATGCTTCCTTCGACCTCGTGGACGATGGGGGCCGGACTATCCGCGTCTTCGCGATAGACGAGGATCCTGTGGAAGGTGAGCCCCTCGTGGTGGAGGGGCTCCTACGAATCCGTAGGGGCGACCTTGAGATGCGTGCCCACGAGCTCAAGCACCCTTGACGTCTCAGGCCTTACAAACCCCAGGACGCTCGCCCTCTTCCATGAGCAGACAGAAGGCGTCGAGGAACATCTCTCGCGGGAGTGCGCCCATCAGCTTCTTGTTGCAGTCGACTATGAACGCCGGTGTACCTGTGATAGCGAGCTCCTTTGCGAGGTCGACCTCGGCCTGGATTGCCTCTCCGATAGCGGCCTCACCTACACACGTGGCGTACGCGCCCATGTCTAGTCCCAGATCCCTTACGATGTCATCGAGCACGCTGGAATCCGTTGTGTCCTTACTATCAATGAAGTAAGCGTCGAATGCTTTCTGAGCGAACTCAACATCAACTCCCTGGCGCATGGAGCAGATAGCTGCTTGAGCTATCACTTCGGCGTTCGTATGGAAAGGTAAGGGGAACGTCCGGAAGTTGAATCCGATGACGTCAGGCATTTCCTTCTGGAGCTCTTGGAGCGTACTGAACGCCTGGTTGCTATAGGGGCACATGAAGTCGATGAACATCTCGAGCTTGACCTTACCCTCCTCATGACACGAGGTTCGTCCAGGCAGGAGCTCATAGGGTCCGAACACTTCCTTCTCAACGACGTTCTGGGTGGAAACCTTCGCACATGCTTCTATGTCCTTGGCTTCGTCCCCCAGGAGATGACAAAACACGACGGTGAAGTACTCCGCCGGGTAGGCCCCGGAGAAACGATGAGTGCAGCCCATGATGAGCGAGGGAGTACCGAGGATACCGTAGCCAGCTGCTGCCTTCATATCCCCGTCGACGATGGAGGCTCCCCTTCCGGTCTCAAGGCACATGGCGTAGGTATCGATGTCGACGCCGGCCTCGACAGCACAGGCCTCCAGCTCTTCCTCTGCAGCCGTGTCCTTGTTGTCGGTGAAGTATCCCTTGAACGCACAGTCGGCGAACGCCTCGGACCGCCCTTGGTCTGCAACACAGGCCGCGGCCTCGGCGACCTTTTCAGCCCCTGTATGGAATGGTAGCGGGAAGTTCTTGTAAACGATCGATATGGTGTCCCCGAAGGCAGGAAGGACCTCCTTGAGCGTGGCATGTGCACGCTCCGTGTAGGGACACTTGTAATCATAGAACGCCATTATGGACAGCTTACCCGCAGGATCGCACCACTGTCCGCCCATGTCGTGGATCTCGACCGGCGGTGCAGGTACGACCTCCTTAGGGGCGCATGCTGCCGGTTTGTCCTTGAGCAGAGCGCATACCATGCGCTTTATCTCTTCCTTCTCCATCTCAGCGCCCTTGCTCAGAGCAAGGGTGCCGGAGCGCTTGTACTTGCAGTTGATGATAAGGGTCGGAGTCCCGGTGAGCTCATACTTGGTCTTGAGACGTTCGGCCGCGGTCACAGCGTCCTTTCCGGATCGCTGCTCACATAGCTCACGATCACCCTCATGAACGGGTACGCATAGGGTTTCTACTACCAACCTGCCTTCCAGCTCATTCTCGAGCTCTTTTAGGACAGGCTCCTGTGCATCGCAATATGGACATGATGGCGAGGAGAACTGTAGGATGTGGACGCGACCTTCACCACAGCAGAACGCTTCATTTGTCGTTCTTGGAGTCAGTTCATAACCCTCTCCGATGTTTCGGGGTGGGTCGATGAAAGCTTCGCACTTCTCGTCAACGGGTTTGTCCGTAGTTGCGGGTGTTGGCGAGGTTGTGGGGCTAGTGGGTTTGACTGTAGCCTTCGGTACAACGGTTCTATCGGTACCAGGGAGCGACGCTTCCACACCAACGAGTGCGAGCTCTTGTGTGATATCTGCATCGGGCACTCCCTTGCTCCGCATATAGGTCGTAAAGGCAGTAACTTCTTCTTGCGTGAAGGGTGAAGAGGATGAAGGGCTTCCGCCCATGAGGTTCCCTGTAGCGATGGCTCCAGCGATAAGGACAAGGATGGCGCCGAGCAGGAGGGTCGCGAGCTTCCAGGGTTCTTCTCTTGACTGCATATCACGGGTGATTGTCGAAGCGGCCTCAACACGCTCCTCGAGAAGGTTGATAGAGTCCCCTAAGGACGGATCAATGACTTCGGTGGGCTCCTTGATTGAAGCACCGACCGCAGCCTCGGACTTGGAAAGGGTCCGTTCGAGGGCGCCCCCTATAACTGCCTTCTTAGATATCGCTTTCTTAGGCGCAGCCTTCTTGGGAGCTGCCTTCTTGGGTGCGGCCTTCTTGGGTGCGGCCTTCTTGGGTGCGACCTTCTTGAGTGCGACCTTCTTGGGGGCCACCTTCTTAGGCGCGGTCTTCTTGGGAGCTGCCTTCTTAGGAGCGACCTTCTTGGGTGCGGCCTTCTTAGTAGCCTCAACTTTCGGGGCGGCTCCCTCATGCGCTCGTTCCCTCAGGGCAGCACGCCGCGAGGCGCGTCCGTGAGGAACACGGTGCTTCTTCTCATCCGTCGCCATGCGGTCAAATTTTGCCGCGGTTATGCTTTTAAGTGTGTTGGTGAGAGGTGGTCGCCGCTTCCGTCCTCACCCTAATAGAGAGAAACCGACGTTCTTCACGAAGGGCACTATGGCCTCCACGTTCCTGTCGAAACATGCAGCATCATTGTCATCGTCACAATCGAGCACGAGCACAGGGATCGTACCCTGGTCCGTGACCACCTCACCACCACCGAACAACGCTTCGTACCTCCTGTGTAGGTCCTGGAGGTAGTCCAAGGTGAGACCGGTCTCCTCTGCACGTGCACGGTCCCCGATGCGCTTCAGGGCGGTCGTAGGCTCGATCCGAAGATAGATGAACCCGTCAGGATGTTTGGTGCCATGGGTCATGTACTCGTAGTAGCGGGAGTACCAGTACCATTCGAGGGGCGACATCCGTCCGGTGTCGAAACACATGCGCCCGAAGCACTCCCGGTCGGAAATCAGAGACCGTTCCATTACTAGGTCCCGTCCACGGCTCATCTTCGCTTCCTCCTCCAGGGCCTGGGCCCTTGTGAGCAAGGAGTTGACCTGGAATGTATAGGACCACCGAGAATAATCCTTGTAGAGGTTCTCCAGAAGTGATTGTGAATCGATGGCCCGGCGCCATTCGAGCACCGGTTCGGGAATTGCATAGAACTCGAGCCGCTTCCCGAGCGCCTCGATGTACGGGGTCTTCCCCACCCCGATGAGGCCCTCCACGCAGAGGAGCCTTTGTTCATCCTTCATGGCGGGCTTTTGTGCTTCCATGTCGGTCATTCCCGTCCGCATAGAACGAGTTCAGATTTATATGGATGTCGTCCAGGACTGCACTGGTTTACAGGAAGTCCAACAGCGTCTTCGCACCCTTACCGCTGGCGGGATCATCCTGGTCCTTCTGCATCTTCACTCGCTCGAGCCCCGGGCCTGCATCCCCACTTCGTCCCACCTGCTCCAGGATGGATCTCGCGATTCCAGGACCGACCGCCCTTGCGAGTGTTCGGGGATCTGCTCGTCGTACATCAGCCAAGCTCCTGATACCGATGGAGAAGAGTCGCCGTGCGCGGACCCTGCCCACGTTCCTCAGCTTGACAAGTGGAAGGAGCTCTTTTCCGACACCGAACTTGATCCGAACAAGGAGTTTCCGACAGTCGCGGGAGCCTCTCTTCAGCTCTATGATGCGGGCGATCTCGCTACAGGCGTACATCAGCCACTCGGCCCGGTCCCGTTTATAGTTCAGGTCACCAGGGGCCACACCATATCTCTCCATGAGGATATCCTCGCTCATTTCATTGATCCAATCCTTGAGGAGTAGAGCTGTCCTGAAAACGTCCAGGTATCGTTCGTACAGGTATGTGAATGCCTCAGGTGCATCAAGATATTGTTCATGTTCATCCAATAGAGCCTCCGTCTCAGCATTCCGCCCGTTGAGCAATGGACGCATCTCCGTGGCCTCGCACAGCTTTGCTAGATATGAGATATCCTTCGCGTCCCGCTCTTCGAAACGTCGAAGGAAGTCGATAAGGGAATAGGCGGTCTGTGGGTCCACATAGAGCTCCGCTACCCGACTACCAAGGCGGGTTGCGTTCAGGATACCTGATTTCCATGTCACGAATTCCATGTCCACAAGGTCCGACACCACGCCTTCGACCACTCCCATTAGAGCTTCCACATCGCCGTACTGGGTAGCGTAGAAGGTCCGTATGAAGAACCGTTCAAGGTCCTGGACGGTAAGACCGTTCGATGTCGCCACAAGGCCCAGGATGTGCATCCGCAGGACAGGTCGCACCGATAGCTTTGATGTGACTGGTTCTACCTCGCCTTCGATGTACCTGGTCCAGAGCTCCTTGAGCTCTTGGGTATTCGCGGCCATGAGCACCGACTCCCCCTGCTCGTCGTATGCGATCCGACCCGCTCGGCCCGCTTGCTGGCGGTACCTGATAACGGATATAGGTTGTGAACCCGAACCTCGTTTGAACATCTTATGCCCCTTTATCACTACCCTGAACGAAGGTAGATTGACACCTGCCGCCAGGGTTGGTGTAGAAGCGACTATCTTGATCAGCCCTGCACGGAAGGCGTTCTCAATCGCGGCCCGCTGTTTGTACATGAGCCCTGCATGATGGAAAGCAGTACCGTGTGCAACAAGCTCGGCAAGTGCCCTGCACTGCTTGGTGGGGCGTGAAAGGGCGTTGAGTATTTCGGAGGACACCTTTTCTAAGGAATCACGCTCGTCTGCAGATAAGCAGCGTGTCGCCACAGGTCTACAGCGCTTGGCCACTGCCTCGGCACTCCGCTTGGACGCGGCGAACACCAGCAACTGCTTTTTCTGCCTGAGCGTATCACGGAGGATCGGTATCTCAGGGTATCGGTCGGTCCCTACGTTGGATGTACGCCCACTGGCGAACCGGATTGTGCCCTCCGCCCATATCCCCTCGTCGAGTGGTACAGGACGCCAGTCGCTCTTCACGAGCGTCGCGTCGAGCCACCGTGCGACCTCGTCGGCGTTACCTACTGTAGCAGAGAGACCCAGGACCCGCATGTTCGAGTTCATGGACCGGAGTCGGGTGATCACGACCTCAAGTGTGGGACCACGGTCCGAGGAGTCGAGCTCGTGGACCTCATCGACCACGAGCGCACCCACGCGGGAGAGCCAGGATGCCTTGTGGCGGATCATGCTCTCCAGTTTCTCGGGGGTACAGATGATAATATCCCTGCTACTCATCCGTCGCTCTGCGGAGTCAAGATCCCCTGTCGCCATCCCGACCTGAATCCCGAGAGGACCGTACTTGGCCGTGAAATCCGCATATTTCTCTGATGCCAGCGCCTTGAGAGGGACAACGAAGACAGCCATATGCTTCTCGCGGATTACTGCGTCCAGTGCGAACAGTTCACCCATGAGGGTCTTGCCACTTCCTGTACCGAACACGAGAAGGAACGATCCACCATCCAGCAGACCTGCATTTATCGCCTCCTTCTGTGGTGGAAAGAGAGTTGCGACGCCATCATGCTTAGTGGCGCTTTTCACGACCTCGGCGATGTGTGGATACCGTTTCGCAATCGTCCGGGGCCGCACAGGACCTGTGCCTTGGTGCGAAATATAAACCTTTGGAGCTCCACACGCACGCTTTCAATAGGCCTGAAAAAGTGATAATTACGAAAATATTTTTTTGTTTTTTTAACACCTATATACTAAAAGACACTAGTAAATCGTGTTACGCAAGCCTATTACGACATAAAAAGTTGGATTAAAAGACTTTTATATCGAAAAGGGTGTTTTGGGAATAGTTTTTTAAATTGTAGGTCTAAATAATTCGGCGGTCGATAGAATGGATATGAAAGGGTATGTGAAGAAACTATTCCTTACTGGCAACCTCAAATACATCATCCTGTCCGAGGTTGGCAAGAACGCTGGCGCGACACCTTATCGGACCCTGATCAACATCCGAGATAAGGGGATCAAGCTCGATGCAGGCAGCTATTATAATTCCGTCAAGTCCCTCGTCGAGAGAGGTCACCTAAAGAAGACCAAAGGCAAGCGAGTTCGCTCCTTCAGCCTTGAGATCACGGACTCCGGCAAGGACTTCGTTAAGGAGTATCTTAAGCTCTTTAATCTCGTGACGCCCAAGCGTGGACGACCGAAGAAGCGGCAGTAAGTTGCAGACTGTTCAGGGGGTCTTTTGAGGCCCCCTGATATCTCTTTCAGAAAGACCCGGGCAAATGGGCAACGCCCCCACAACATTATAAAGATAAAGACACCTGATTCGACCGATGGCAGTCGAACCCCTCTTTGACCTCGCTGTCATCATCTTCATGGCCAAGATGTTCGGCGAGTTCGCCCAGAGGGCAGGTCTACCATCAGTTTTCGGTGAGATCGTTGGCGGATTGGTTATCGGGCCGAACATATATGGTTACTTCGGCGCAGGGATCACTTCGACACCCTTCCTTGAAGAGATAGCTAACGTCGCGCTGGTCATCCTGCTCTTCCGTATCGGCCTTGACGTGAACATGCGCAAGCTCGTCGAGTACGGAAGGAAAGCTATCATCATTTCCCTTACAGGCGTCATCCTTACGTTCTTCATCGGATATCTTTGGGGATGGACAGGCATCGGGATACCTGCCGGTGATATGCGGAGAAACATCGTTCTGGGCGTCATCCTTACAGCCTCGTCCATCGGTATCTCCGCTCGGATACTTGCCGATATGGAGACAATCGACATGCCAGAAGCTACACTCATCCTGGAATCAGCGGTCGTGGATGATGTACTAGCACTCCTCGTGTTCTCCCTCGTTGTGAGCTGGTTAGCATCCGGAACAACGATGGTCATCGGACTTCTCCCTGTAATATTCCGCATCCTGATCTTTCTTTTCGGATCTATCTGGATCGGCAGGCTCGTCGTGCCTGTCCTCATGGTCGCCACATTGGACATGGTAACACGAGAGTCCGCACTCCTTATCGGCCTCTCTCTTGCCTTCTTCATGGGCGTACTGGCCGAGATGGCCGGTCTCGCAGCCATAGCAGGCGCCCTCATTGCAGGCATCCTTCTTGCCGAGAGCCCTCGAGCTGATCGTATCAGAGAGCGGATCGAACCGGTCTATAACTTCTTCGTCCCGATATTCTTCGTGATGCTCGGCATAGAGGTAGATCTCTCCAACCTGGGTTCAATTCTCGTTGGTGGTTTTGTTATCACCGTCATCGCCGTCGTGAGCAAGGTAGTGGGATGTGGCCTTGGTGCCATGCTCAGTGGCATGTCTTCGATGTCCGCTCTTAGAATCGGGGTAGGTATGGTTCCCCGGGCCGAGGTCCCCTTGGTCATCGCTAGTATTGCCCTTCGCCTCTCTCCCCCTGTGATATCCCGTGAGATCTTCTCCATCACGGTCATTATGACAATCACTACATCTCTCGTTGCTGCTGTTCTCCTCAAGTGGGTGTTCGAACCACAGGACTCCTCGCCACCTCATTGGGGATAGAGGACCGACCCTTTTTGAAATGCGTTTTATAGAAAAGGGCCCGGCGATGCCGGACCCGTGAACCCTTACAGAACCGTACAGAATTGATAGAACACGCTCAGAAGGAGCGTTGCCCCTGCGGCATGGTTGAAGAATCGTTCAATTCGTCTCTTCATTGTCACGTCCCCCCGGAC
Organism: Candidatus Undinarchaeota archaeon; assembly: GCA_964519305.1. Lineage (GTDB taxonomy): Archaea > SpSt-1190 > SpSt-1190 > JASMDC01 > JASMDC01 > JASMDC01. The sequence continues at coordinate 75,402 of CAZFHY010000003.1, read as the reverse complement.
TGGATTCCTTGTATCAGCCGACCTTAATAAACTTTATTATAGTCCTACACTTTTGTTACCATACAGTGATTATAACGTGGCCCGCGCCCTCCGCAGTAGGTTTTTATAGGTTCTGTGGAATGAGCTATGTATGAAGGGCTTCATGTTCCTCACAACCCGACCGCTGTCAGAGGAGGAAATACTGGGACGATTGGATGAGACCGAGTATGTCGATAACGTCTACACAGTCACCGGTAAGTACGATTTCATAGCTGAACTGGAAGTCCCAACCGCTGAGGAGCTCCTTCGTGTCCTGGATAAGATCAGCGAGTATGATTTCATCATCAAGTCGGATATGTGCATCTGCATGCATCCAATAAAGGAACCGACTATCACCCACCGCAAGCTCACTGAAGATGAGAAGGGCGATACGCTCTGTAAGAACATCATTGCGTTCATCGGTGTCATAGTCGGCCGCGGGAAACCCGGGAACGCCATGGCATCCTTCGCCGAGGATGGTAACGTGAAGCGTATCTATGGCACGACAGGTATGTACAATGCTCTCATGGAGATCTATGTGGGGAACCTCGGCGACCTTAGGTCCATGATCAACCGCATGCGGACCGCACGGATGATCGCTGGTACCGAGACCTTCCTCGTGATCGATATCGCCGAGATGGAGGAGTTCGCCTATGACGGCGCTGCCAGTGGCTCCACTTCACGCAGGGCAATCGGTATGATCAATCCCCCCTCGTGGCGAAAATAGACCGTGAGACTCGTTGTCACCCTGTAGTGATGAAAAAGGGAATCTTTAAATAGGCCCTGAGGCCGCTTTCGCGTTCCATGGACGTGTTCGAGGGCGTGCAGTTCGATGTGTACCCACAGCACGTTAAGGACTGGGAGCAGGCGATGAAGGATGCAGGAATGTTCTGCCGCTACCCTCCGCAGATGGACGAGGACCATGCATTCTACAAGACCCCCGAACAACAAGCGCTCCTTGGGGCCTGCAAGCAGTATGCCGACGAACGCACGGGGACCGATCCCCTCGATGCCCCGAACGTCATCTTCGTCGTACACCCCCACTATGCCGAGGTCATGAACGATCCGAGCCCTGCGGTCTACACGTTCCAGACCTCCAAACCCGATATTGAGCACTATATCGATATCGATACTGAACGCTTCAAAGAGATCAAGGAGTTCGATGAACAACAACCCATCGGTAAGAAGGGCACCTACCGACTAACGGATGATGAACAAAGCGCCGTTCGGGAACGCTATGAATCGAATCTGGAGCGCCTCCTAACTTCGATAGACAGGGACCAGTATGATGTAGTCCTGGTCGAGATCGCCGAGCATTTCGCAGCACCAGGTTCTAAGTCCCGTGACCTTGTTGACAGGGGTTTGATCGACCGTGTCGTGTTCACTAAGTACTCCGAGGGGGAACCTCTCCCGGACGAGCGAAAAGTGTTCTCGTCCAAGGCCACGAATTTCCTGATCTCCGGTGCTTATGCCGAGGCCTGTGCCAAGGCCGCTTTCCAGGCACTTCCAAGCGCGAGCGGGTACGATCCAATAGGGAGTATCCAGAAGCTGGTGATCACTGATGCGATAATCCCGAAGCATTATCCATCCAAGGATGTCGTTGACGACGCCTATTCACCGAAGGACCATGGAAGGGTCACCGTGGACCGACTTCTAGCGCACCAGAACGACCAAGTCGAGCAGAAGGTCTCTACTGGTTTGAGCTATAGATGGGACGATGAATGGGACAAGTTCGATCCATCGTGGCACGTACGAGAGAAGGTGGAGGAACAGCTCACGTCACGCTTACATCCGTCATACGACAAGCGGGAACGCCAACTCCCGGAGGAGGGCGAGCTGACGATCGTTCTAGGTATCCAGGATACCTCAGGTAAGTACACCTGTACAACATTTGAACCAAAGGCCACGATCACCTATGACCATGGCAAGCTCTTCTATGAGGGAAAGGAGCTGGACGAGGACCTTACGTTCCAGGACCTTGCACCTGGTGAGAAGATACCCGAGGCGGAGCTTCGGGGTGACTTCCAAGCCACTCGGTCGTACCTCGATGTTGACGGGCGCGAATTCGATCTCCAGCACGGTCGTTACCTACTCCCGGAGGAGTCTGCGGCCAGCACAAGATAGTTCTATAAGCTCAATCGTTAGAGAATGCTCTGCTCATGCGTCTCCCTTATGTGCTCCTAGCCGCCAAGATCTTCATAGATAATCCCATATTCTTCCTTCTCCCGCTCCATCTCACAGCCATCGGTCTCTCGGGGATGCAGCAAGGGATCCTTCTTTCACTCCTAACGGTCACGGCGATCCTCACCACGTTTATCTCGGGCGTAGGGAACGACCGTATCTCGACGCGATCGTTCATCCTAGCAGGATTCGCGCTCTCCGTGGTGTTCTATGCCGGAATTTCAGGAACAACAGCATTCTGGCCCCTCGTCATCCTGTTCTTCATCGGGGGTGTGGGAAGCAACCTTACCTATACATCCATCACCAGTTCCATCTTCAAGACCCATGATGAGGAGAGAAAGGGTGCTGCGTTCGGTGATTACTGGTTCTCACGTGCCTTCCCGGCAGGTATTGGGGTCCTCCTATTGGGATTCGCCCTATCACGAGTGGACTTCCCTCCGCTTTTTGCGTTCGCAGCTTTGGGATTCGTAGTGGTCTGGTTCTTAGCGCTCAAGCTTGACGACACCACGCGTGTCGACACGACCCTCGACGAGTATTCTAGTGACCTTATCAGCGGGGAGGTCCTCATGCTCGGTGCGGTGCTCTTCCTCTTCACCCTTCACTGGGGTGCCGAAGTGACCTCCTACAGTCTGTTCCTCGCTAACGACCTCAGGCTTTCGAGGAGCGAGCTCGCGGTGTACATCGCCTTGCCCATCATCCTCCTCGGGGTGGCTTCGAGGAACATCGGCCGTGCTATCGACCGCAATGGTAATAATCCTCGTATCTTCCTTGGAGGCCTCGCTCTCTCTGGATTCGGTCATGCTGCCATGACCTACCAGCACCTCCCCATCTCCTTCATATTCCGCATCGTGCACGAGGTCGGGGACGCATTGGCCGTGGTGTACACTTATGTCGTCATCGCCACGTTGTTCAGCCGAGAGCGTCTTGGAGGGGACTCCGCATTCATTACAACTATCATGGTGATGGGGCAATTCGTCGGGATCTTGGTGTTTGCTCCCCTCGGTGCGGCCCATGGATACGCTCTCCCCCATATCCTATCAGGATTGGCCTGTTTCCTTGCAGTTGCTCTAGCCCTTAGGATTCCCTTCATCCAAGAAGGGCTGGCAACAGAACCTTCGCTAGGTATAGCAGATGTGGTCGACTCGCTCGTAGGGCGTGCTCAAGCACAGCCCACAGAAGTGCATGACGACTGTGAAGTGCAAGAATGAGGCTGCTCGAATACGCACCACCACAGTGGTTCCAATGCGATAAATAAGCTATGTCAAGCCAGCGCATTACAGGCGTGCCGTGCCAAGTCACGGCAGTGCCGGACAGGACAAGGGAAGAACGATGGTATTTGAAATTGAAATGGATGATTATTTCGAGGCCCAGACTGTCGATACGTACCTCTCTATCATAGGCGCCTACAGGAGCGGCGAGAAGGACATAAGGTTCAAACTCCCTTATGATTCACGGGATTCAGTCGAGGAGAAGGAGGCGATTGAATCTCTACGCAACTCCTATACGGAGGACTTCGATTCGATGGAAGAGTTCCTTGCCGAGGAATCGTTCAACGATCAAGCTGCTAGATATCTTACCAAGGACATGTGGAAACCCGGCGCTCAGGATGGATACCACGACCAAGTGGGATTCGGGCTCTTCGGCGTATGCACAATTGGGACCGCCCTGATCGGGCTCTGGCCCGCCGCGGCCGTAGGTGCTGCCGGAATGGCGATCAAGACCTATCAGATGGTAAAGGCCGCCAACGAACGTGACAAGGCTGACCTCCAGATGTACAAGGAACTGAGCGAGCTCGACATCGAGTTCGTGTACGGGTGAGGTGATTAGATAATGACGCTAGAAATTGAACTCGGCGACTACGGCGACGTCACGACACAGGATACTTACGACCTCATTGAACGAGAGTACCTCCGTAATCCGGGAGAGAAGCTCATGATCGCCCTGCCCTACGAGAACTGGGTGGTCGAGCGCGAGGATGAAGTGATAGAGGAGGTACGTGCGCACTTCAAGCAGCAGCACGAGTCTTACAGCGATCAGCTCGCTGGAGAGAGCTACATGGACACAGCCAAGCGCTACATCACCAAGGAGCTCTGGCAGCCGGACGAGCAGGAAGGATATCGCGAGCAGCTGGGAGTCGGGATGCTAACCGCACTCACCATTGGCGCCACAGCCGGCGGCATGGCTTTCCTTGCCGGTGTCGGCATGGGTGGACTTATCATCAAGAGCTACGATCTCCTCAACAACACCGCGGATCGCAATCATAATAAACTCCAGGCATACGAAGATCTTTCTGACCTGGACATCGAGTTCGTTTACGGATAGGGATAGAAGGGAAGGTAGACGGGGAAAGGACCGACGGGCGGGCTCAGTCCTGCCCGTCCTCGACCACGGGCACGATCTGGAAATCCTCGATGAGCCCCTGGTCCGAGATCTTGAGCTCGGGGATAACGGGCAGTGCGAGGAACGCCATGGTCATGAAGGGTGCCTCAAGTGAGCATCCTTGGTCACGCACCTCCTCATGGAGCCGGTCGAGCGTATCCGCCACGTACCGGGCGTCCTTAGTGCTCATGAGGCCGGCGATCTCAAGGTCCAGGGCGTCGACGACCTTCCCGTCGCGGACGACCACCAGACCACCGCCATGCTCGCCAAGATAATTGACTGCCGTGGCCATGTCCTGCTCATCGGCACCCACAACGACTATGTTATGCGAGTCGTGCGCTACAGTGGAGGCGATAGCACCCTCGGTCAGACCGAATCCGTGGACGAGGGCAGTCGTATGATCGTTAGTACCATGGTGTCGCTCTACCACGCTGATCTTCAGGAGATCACGTGCTGTGTCCACTCCGACCTTACCGTTCTCGGGAGTGACGGAGTAGCTTTCCTTCGAGGTGAGCAGAGAACCATCGGTGACTCCGATGACCCTGGCCTGACCTTCATCGCCCGCGTAAGGGATGGCGAAGTCGTTCGCATCGAACGTCTTTGAAAGGTGGACCGAGCGGAGCTCGCGGTCCTGGTACCGGACATCGCCCAGCTGAGCGGTGCAGGTACCATTATGTGCGACCCGCTCTCCCGCGACGTACACGTCGTTCACAGTGAAGTCCTCGAGCGAAGAGAACACGACAAGGTCGGCCCGCTTCCCTGGTTCGATTGAACCGATATCATCGAGCTTGAAGTACTTGGCCGTGTTGTACGTCACGGTCTTGATGGCAGTGACCGGATCGAGCCCGAGCCTGACAGCCTCACGAAGAGTATAGTCCAGATGCCCCTTCTCAAGAAGGTCACCGGGGTGGCGGTCGTCCGATACCATGGATACATGGTCCATGTCAGCTCCGGCCGCGATGAGGTCGGGGAGGATGTTGGCCATGTCACGTGCGGCCGAACCCTCCCGTACCATGAGATGCATGCCCTTCCCCAGCTTCTCCAGCGCCTCGGTGCCGTTCGAACACTCGTGGTCCGACTGGACACCGGCAGCTATGTAGGCGTCCAGGTCATCGCCGCTGACCATCGGGGCGTGACCATCGATGACCTTACCAGCCCGCTGGGCTGCTGCTAACTTGGCCATGACCTGTGGATCTCGACCGATGACGCCCGGGAAGTTCATGACCTCGCCCAGACCGACGACCGAGTCATAGCCCATGAGAGTCTCGATCTCCGAGGGGCCCAGGACCGCACCTGATGTCTCCAGGTGGGTGGCCGGTACACATGAGGGGGCGGTGACATAGACATTGAGGGGAGTATAGCCTGATTCCTTGATCATGAGGTCGACACCGTACGTCCCCAGGACGTTGGCGATCTCGTGTGGGTCGGTGACGACAGCCGTAGTACCATGGGGTAGCACCGCCCGCGAGAACTCTCGCACGCCCAGCATGGAGCTCTCTATATGGATGTGGCCGTCGATGAACCCGGGAGCGACGTACTTACCGGTGCAATCAACCGTTTCGTTGCCCTTGTACGTGCCGTAGACGCCTACGACCTTACCCTGGTACACGGCAATGTCACCTTGGCGGATATCGCCTGAAACGACGTCCACGATGTTAGCGTTGGAGAACACCAGGTCCGCAGGACCATCGTACACTGACGTGTCACGTTCGAAAGGAGCCTCCATACGCTTTACCTGTGGAGGCGAGGGGCGGGGGCGCCTTATAAAAGTTGTTTTGAGTACGATGGTCAATAGCCCTAGGGAACAATTAAATAGGGATGTTCGGGCCGTCCCCTTCGATGGACGACATCGGTGCCTATGCCACGGGACTCGTTGAGACATATACCTCGGCGTATGAGAACGTGTACGGTATCTCGTTCGGAGAACTGCCCAAGGTCGATGTCGTGGACCGTGACGCTCTGAGAGGCTATATGCTCGCCGAGGAGCGTGAGCGCCTCGGACGCGACCTCACCGAGGACGAGCGTGTCGAGGTCGTCCAGAACTCCTACATGGTTTTCTCGCGGGCAGAGGGGATGTACGAGCCCGCGTCGCACACGGTTCTCCTAATGGACAAGGAGTCCTTGGAACCGCAATCGCCGCGGTTCCGCAACCTGGTGGCCCACGAGCTAGTTCACGCTTACCAGCGAAACCGTGGAGCGAGCGTCAACGACGTCGTCGCGCAATATGATGGGTCGCGGGAGGGACTCGACGAGAACGGGCGCATCATGCAGGACTACCAGCTCTACCCTACCTTCGCCCTGCTCGAGGGTATGGCCGACCGGATGTCAGAGGGTATGCTCGAGTACCTCGTCGGGACCGGTGAGGCGTCCACGAATGACCTCCAGTACTTCAGCGAGACCGTGGGAAAGGCCCACCAGCTGGACCGCGAGAAGGCCCAGAAGAACCATGGCGTATACGGTATGATCGTCGGTAAGGCACGGGAGGGCATCACCCTTTCAGAAACTGACCTCATCATCCTGGGCATGAGCAGGAAGGCCGAGTACGGTATGGGCTATTGGTTCGCTGACAGCGCTTTCAAGGACGGCAGGTCACCTGACGAACTCCTGGCCAGCCTTCCTCTCCCGATCGAAGACCTTGAGGCAGCGGTCACGAAGTACGGGGAACAGTAAGGTCCATACAGCGACCCAGTCATCATCCTCACCATCAGTACAATAACATGTACTGAATGCGTTACGCAGACTAAATGGATTTCCATCCCCCGCGTAAAACAAGGATTTATATACCACCTGACGTGCCTTTATACTTCATGTACGAGGTAGAACTTCACGCAACCTATCACGAGGGTCATCTAGAGGTCGAGGACGCAGAATGGAGTTCGCTCTTCGGCTACAATCACCAGAAAGAGCCAGAGTACATCAAGTTCTCCGTAGATACCGAAGAGGCCGTATCGCAGGACGAGCTCTACTCCGCAATGGACGAGCTCATGGAGGAGAAGGAAGCGCTCATCCAGAAGGGCTATAAGGACGCTACGTCCGGTTCCAAAGTCCTGCATTACATACAGGCCGGAGTGGGTCTGTTCATCGCAGGTACCTTCGGTCTTGTCTACTGGGCCACTGGCGATGTCCAAACAGCAGGTATCGCTGCCGGTGGTGTCGCCCTTGGCATGGGCCCCTTCGACGCGGGCGTCGCGTGGGCCATGAAGGACGAGCACGTCAAGAAGGGCCAGTTCGACAGCCGGCTCAAGCGCATGGAGGAGCACAGGTACTCGATCGACCTCAACCTCCCTGAGCTCGAGGATGAACTGGACGCCGAGACGCTCGAAGAACTTTACTGAGATCGGCGATCGTCCCGCCCGGACGGACCGGGCATCGTCCCGGTATGCCCTGAGCATAGTCTTTTATTGGTAGACCGGGAACTCCGTCGGAATTGCCCGGGAAAGCCGGTCAAATCCTTGAGCTAAGAGAGAGGTGGAACCCTATGAGACGTTTCCCAAAGACGATATTGCTCGCGATCATTCTTACCACGTTACTTGTCGTGTCCTATACCCCCGAAATGGATTTCAAGAGCTGTGGTTACTCGAATGAGGGTGACCTCGCTTGTTACGTGCGAGGTGGAGTAGGAGTAACTGCCGAAGGAGTGGAGCTCCCCGAGGAGTTCGTCTATTCGGCCGATATGCGCCTCTCCGTGGATAAGGGCAAGCAGCGCGCAGGGCTTCTCATCCACTACCTGAAGGAAGGTAACTTCTACCAAGTCGAGGTGAACGCTGACGAGGACATGGTCGATCTCCGTATCGGCCCCCAAGGCGGTTGGAAGCAGCTTGGAAAGAAGGAACTGCCCATCGAGCTGAACACCTGGTACAAGCTGAGCGTCCGTAAGGAAGGAGGCATCTACACGGTCTATCTCGATGACACCGAGCTATTCACCGTCACTGATCTCGAGGTCTCCGGCGGCAGGTTCGGAATCCGTGCATATGCCGATTTCGCCGACTTCCGCTCCATCGACCTCACCCTGCCGGACGGGACCGAACCGGAGGTCGACACCGCGGCCACGGGAGCGAGTGCAGCAGTGCCCGTGAAGGCAGGCCCGATATCAGGGCCCGGTAACCTCGCGGCCGAACGCGAACACCTACAGGCCATAAAAGAGGGGCGCAAACCCCTGGACGACTTCTACTACAAGTACACGAACTCATTCACCGATGAGAACACCTTCGTAAGGGGGAAGTACACAGGGTACACCTGGCTCGTCAAGATGCCCGAGAACCTCTACAAGCCAAAGGATTACTGGCTCGTGGAGGACGAGGAGCTGGTCTGCAGCAAAGAGAGCTGCATGACATGGTTCGAGGCCACACCTGGCAGGCGGGGAACTCTCGGGCTCGACTTCCGCGTGGATGGTGAGGCGGGAGCGCCGGGCGTGTTCTACCTCTTCCTCAGCTCGAAGGTGAGCATCGAGTTCGATATCGTGAACAACAAGATCAGCATGCGTGACCAACGGAGCCTCACAACGAGGATGACCAAACGCGAGTTCACTATGTCAGCACCCCTTGAGCGGGGACGATGGTACAGCGTGGGTGTCGCCTCCCTCGACCGCGGGTTCTTCGTCTACCTTGACGGCGAGCCCATCGCTCACCTCCCCTCCATGGGTCCGAACGATGAGACCGCAGTAGGAGGCTTCACGCTCCAGTTCAAGGGGAATGGCCCATGCCGGGTGGACAACGCATGGTTCACGACAGACTCCAGGGAGCGGTTCCCCGACCGCTTCTTCGACAAGGAGTACGACATGCCCCGCAAGCATACATTCCACGCTACTGTGAACCGGACACTGACATTCACTGACGAGATCCGGGAGTGGAAGAACTACCTGGAGGACGGCGACGGGATTCAGTGGACCTACCGGGCGCGGGCGATCGTTCCGTACGACGAGATCGATAGATCCGGGAACGACATCGTATGGGCTTCAGCCCGGATCAAGAAGTGGGACATGGGCGCCTTCGGCATCGGCCAGTATCATATCATCAAGATCGCGGACCACGTCCTCCGTGTTGTCTGGATCTCCGAGGACGGATTCGACGTGGTGGAGTTCCCCGCCCATCTATACGATGTGGGCGAGGTCACATACGAGCTCTCGTGGAAAGCCCCTGTCGAGTACTACGAGGAGGGCGATTTCTACATCTACTACGGTAATCGCGACGACGTGTCGGAGCACCGGTCGCTCCCTGCATCGCCCGGGTTCCCGGACGTGAGGGCCCGGACCGCGGGCGAGGAGAACCTACTACCCGACCTAATCGAGTACTGGATGGGCATCCTCCCGCTGGGCGTCATCGGACTGCTCCTTGTAGTTAGCGTACTCCTACTCCCGAGGGCCATACTCGCGCGCATCGGGATCTGGCCTATCTCCGACGCTACGGCGGCCGCCATCGCCGGGATAGGTGGATTGATCATATCCGTTGCGGGATTGCTGCTCTTCATTGCCAATCCCTACATCTACATGATCCGACTCAGCGACGGGAAGTGGTGGTTCTACATGATCCATGAGGGCAAGCTCCTGCTCGACAACCTCGCGGCCATCGATCCACGTCTGTGGTACGTGGCCCACCTGATGATACCCATCTTCTTCATCGGCATGGGCATGTCGGCCGGAGGGAAGGCGCTCGCTGAGAACGACGACGAGGACGATGAGGATGAAGATGATGACGACGTAGAGGAAGAAGAAGAAGAAGAAGAAGAAGAAGAGGTCGACCCACTTGCAGGGCTGGCCCTCGGCATGGGGCTGCTGGGCATCCCCATCGCCATATTCCTACTCGTGCTCCCGATCAGCATCGTGGGCGCATTCCTGGACTTTGCGGGAATGGTGGACTTCTACTGGACCCTGTACACTCTGGCGGTCCTCTGGTCCGTCATCCTCTGCGTATTCTTTGCGAACATCGCTGAAGGTCAGGACACAGGAAAGCACGCGCGGAACTCGTGGCTCGGGTACCCGTTCTTTATCTTCTTCCTGTTGAAGCTGGCCTACGAGCTCGCGGAACGTTATTACATGCTCAACGGCGGTATGGACGTCCATGACGTTGCTATCGAGGCCATGGCCTTCATCCCGCCCGACATCGCAGAGCTGGTGCTGTCACCCCAGTTCATGATGGGTGTGTTGGCGCTTAACCTGCTCATGATGTTCGCCGACAACCTGGAGTACCTGAAGCGCTCGTTCCTTCTCGGCATTGCCCTGCTCCTCGCCCTCACCATCCTCCCCATGGGATTCGAGAAGCCTTCCTTCGAAATCGTGTTCAGCATGACGTACCTGGGTTCCTGGCTGACGGGATTCGGAATGCTATCCGTGAAGAAGGAGAATGATGATCTCGAGAAGGCTGAGTTCGTCGTCGCTCCTGATGAAGAGGAGGAGGAGGAGGAAGAAGATGGAGATGACGTCCATCGGTGCCCGGCCTGCGACTCGGTCCTCGTGGGCGAAGGGGACAAGTGTCCCAAGTGTGGAGCGAGCCTCGAAGAGGAGAAGGGGGAAGATGATAGCGAAGAGGAAGAGGACCTGTCGGATGAAGATGATGATAAAGTAGAGGAAGAAGAAGAAGAAGAAGAAGAGGATGAGGACGTGTCGGACGATGAGAAGGAAGAAGCGGACGACGACGAAGACAGCGACAAGAAGAAGGAATGAGAGGTCATCACCATGAAAATCAACAGACTCGATGCCATGATCGGTGGACACCGGATGAAGGTATGCGGCTTCACCCGTCAGTTACCAGGTCTGGCGCTCTCCAGCCTCGAACAGCTCATAACGGGCCACTCGCGGTGGCGGGGCGGTTGTACAAATCCCAAACGGTTCTCGATCGCGCGACAACAGAAGCTCGTTGAAGGTCAGGAGCCATACTGTGCCATCGTGTACTGCTCTGACTCACGGGTGCCGGTCGAGGTGATCTTCGATGCCGATGCAGGAGATATATTTGGTATCCGTAATGCAGGGAACACTGCAAGAGCGCCTCAGAAACTGGGTTCCATCGAGTACGCTGTAAGACACCTTGACGTACCTCTCGTAATCGTACTTGGTCACACGCATTGCGGTGCGGTCACGGCCGCTTGCAGTGGGTCTGTCGAAGGAAACATCGCTGAGATAGCTCGCGACCTTGAACCGGCGGTCCACGCAGCCCGCGAACACCATCCCGACAGGGAATCAACGCTGGTCGAGCTCGCCGTTGCCGAGAACGTCAAGCATACTATGAAGGTCATCTACAACGGCTCGGCCGTGGTCCGTGAGGCTGTTGATCGTGGAAAGCTGCTCCTCACGGGTGCCGTGTTCGATATCGCCACCGGTGACGTGTCGTTCGAGCTCCCCTGAGCAGTGCTCGCTGACCTCGATCAATCGCTGGGCGGGACGCCGTCGTTCCCCGGTTGGTACTCTACCGACTGCTCCTCGGCCACGGGTTCGACAGGCACGGGCTCAAGGTCCGCAGGCTGCTCTTGGGCGTAGGCGGCGGGATCCTCTACAGGAGCGGGTACTTCTTCAGATGGTGCTTCGACCGGTAAGGGTGCCTCCTCGCTGCTGCCGTCCTCACTCTGTTCGGCATATCCTACCGGATAAGCGTCCTGTGGATATGAATAGCCATACTGCCCATAATAGCTCTCGTAGGGAGGTGGATAATAGTAGTATACGACGGCGGGTGGGGCCGCTTCACCCCTTCCCACCCAAGAGCGGTATCCCATGAAAAGACCGAACACAGTCACTATGGCCACCACTATCTCGAATGCTTCCTTGAAACCGAAGAGGTACTCGAAGTATGTGGTCTCGTAGAACCTGCGCTCCCTGAGGGTAACGGTCAAGGTCTCGCTGTGCTCAGGTCGCTTTCGCCCGGAGCCATAGAACACGGTGAAGGAAACGTGAACTGTCTCGAAAGGCGCACTTGCTGTGAAGTTGAAGGGAAGCACAACGAGGCTGTTCTTCCCTATCTGAACGCTCTTCCTAGTCTCGAATACGTTCAGCTCTTTCACCGTGAAGGCAACATCGTAGGTGGCTGGAGCATCACCGATGTTCTGGACCTCTGCCTCCACGAACACGATGTCATCGAACCGGTGGTCCTTGGACGAGTCGAACAATGCCCGCACAACGGTCGTGCATTCGCAGTAGGTCGTCGTGTCACATGTCTCACCCACCTCGGGCGAGCAGTACCGGTCGTCAGCGCACAGCTCGAGTGAGCAGTCGCTCGGGCAGTCACTGCATTCCTCCGGATCGCATACCGCGTTACCGCAGAGCACTTCGCAGTAGAAGGTAATGGGATTGCATCGCGTTGGCGGTTTGCACTGCTCATCGTCCCGGCAGCACTGACGACCCTGAACGCAGCAGATACCACGAGAGCAGTGTCTGCTCTTGCACTCGCTATCATCGGTACAGGTCATCCCATCGCTCTTGATACAGTGATTGTCCTCGCAAGCATAACCTGTATCACATTCGTAATCCTGATCGCACTCGGCACCACCACCAGCCCGTCTGAAGAACAATCCCATCTCGCAATATTCGTCCTTGTAGACCGAGCCAGATGGGAAGCACCGACCTTGTTTTCCACATACGGTGCTGTTCTCCCGACAGATGTTGTCGATGCATCGCCGGCCTCCCCGGCACTGTGCCGTGACCACGCAGGGCCCGCACCCGTTCTGGGTCTGGAGCCATTCCCCGTCAAGGCACATTCGGCTCTCCAGCTCGGTCCCGCTCTGAAAGCAGGTATTATCGAAGACGCACTCGGTAGGTTTCCGACAGAGGCCGCTGATACACTTCCGGTCCCCGCATTCCCCATCGTATGAGCACGACGAACCACAAGGTCTCGATTCATGTTGCCAAGCACCATCCCAATAGTACTCAGCCTCGAACTGGGCGCTCGCCTCAAGGATCGAACCAAGATAGAGCGAACGCAGTTCGTCGACCATGGCCTTGTCTACAGAACCATCTACAATGAACGTGATATGGCGGTACGAGCTCACTCCTGCGATGTCCCCGCACTGGTTGGTGATATGATAGTCCGGAGAGATGTTCGTGAAGTACATCCCGTGGTACATCGTATTGGGAAAATGGATTGAGCCTAGGTCCTTGAGACCAAGACCTGGGATGGACATCTTCGCGCTCCCCTCGAGGAATCCCATATTCAGTTCAAAGTCAGGTACATCGATGATGATCGTCACCAGAGATATGTCACCGCTCGAAGCGACTATCACCTGGCCCCGCTGGACCGGTATGTGCTCGGTGAGGAACCGGGGATCATTACTGTCCCCATCCAAGTGGAATGACTTGTTATCGGGATAGAGCGTGATGTCCCATCTATGTTTCAGGGTGTCCAGGCTCTTGAAGATAACATAACATAGATTGGCCGAGACCACGGGAATGGAGAACCTCTCCTGTCTCTCAAACACTGGAGCGGTTCCGTAGAACGTGTACTCGACCGTGTGCTGGAAACCGAGCATGACCATTGTCCCGTACACCCGGACTCCAAGCTCTGTCGGCTCCACGGAGAGGCGCGGTTTGAGGACTATGTTAGGTGAAGGGAGGTCCTTGAGCAACATCGCCGTCCGTCTCTCCTGGAACTTGTCCCCATCAGAGAGCATCGTACCACCAGCGTCCTTGAGCATGAGGCCGTTCTCTGTGAACGTACCTTCAAGGTGATCATTGTTCACGATGATGTACGGGGCTACGCTCTGTATCATTTCACCGTGACTCCCACTATAATCGGTACGTCGTGTCGGTTCAGGTGACACGAGCACGAAGTAGGAAGTGCTGTTATCAGGAGTGTTTGTGAGGAACAACTTCAGGTCGATGGCGCTAACGAAGCCTGAGTCGTACTTGGAGAGTGTGGAGGCGTCACCTAGCTTGACCACTTGGTACGGGATCTCATAGAATGTGTCGTTCACGCGCTCTACCACACGTATGGACGACTCTTGTACGAGGTCATCGGGGAAATCGAGGTGTACGGTCTCGAGCTTGTCGATCCTAACATTGGTACGCTTGAGAGGAATGGGGTATCGGACCGTGTACTCAGTACCCTGGTTGTCATGTCGCTCATCAGCGAGCTTGAAATGGACGCCTGCAGCGGGATTGAGGAATAGCATGATGACTACTACGAGCAAGAGCCATCCCTGAGCAGTCGAGCGACCTTCCATCCTCTACGGGGATTAGAGCATCACTCAAGTAATTAATTACTACGTGGTCGGGGTCCGCTCACCATCCATTCCGATGGATGCGGTCCTCCTTCCACCTGAGTGCAGGTCCCTTCTCCTCGGCGGGCCGTCCAAAGGGGATGAGGGCGAACGGGATGACATGGTCGGGGATACCAAGAAGCCCCCGAAGACCATTGACCCGGTCCTCGCGTGGGTGACATCCGAGCCAAACAGCGCCAAGTCCTCGGGCCTGGGCGGCAAGGAGGATGTTCTCGGTGGCGGCCGAACAGTCCTGTTCCCCGAAACCCTTATGCTTCTCGATGGTCGGGTCCCAGCATACGAGGATAGCGGCGAACGCTTCAGGCACCATACGTGCGTAGGGGTGGACCTCAGGCACCTTCTCAAGGATAGCCCGGTCCTTGATGAGGATGAAGTGCCATGGGTCCTGACTCCCTGCCGCAGGTGCGCTCATCGCAGCCTTCAACAGCTCATCGATAATATCGTCGGTGATCATATCGTCCGTGTACTTACGAATGCTCCGTCGTGTGAGAATACAATCCATTGCGTCCATTTGAAATCACCTTTCAGGCGTTCAGCCAAGTACGAGTAACTCTTTTATATCGACCGTCCGCGGCGCGAACAGATTTAATACTCACCGGCATGTGTATCGACCGTATGGGCCGTAGGAAGCGTAGGAAGGTGCGTGAAACGGCCGACGATGAGAAGGATAGCATCAAGGATCGAGACTCCGGTACGGATGCCCTTGACAAGGACCATGGTCATGATACGGTGACTATGGTCAAGGACTGGCTATCCCTTGACTCCACGCTCAAGACCCGCGTCTTCCTATCGATCACCGCACTGGGTGTATCGTCCATCATCACACAGCTCCTGATCATGCGGGAGTTCATGAGCGTGTTCCATGGCAACGAGCTAGTATTCGGTATCATCCTCTCATCCTGGCTGTTGCTCGATGCAATTGGTGCCGTCATTGGACGCTGGGCCCATAGAATCGAGGACCGCATGCGCATCCTTATCGCCTCACAGGTGGCCGTCGCGGTACTACCTTTCCTCCATATCCTGATCGTCCGCCTACTGCGCAACGTCGTGTTCCAGCAGGGTAGGATGGTGGGGTTCATCGAGGTGATGGGATCGGCATTGGTATTACTCGCACCCTATTGTATCATCTCCGGATTCCTCCTCACACTGGCATGTCTCGTACTCTCCCGTGGGGAACGCGCCGAGGACATCGGAGAGGTCTACTTCATGGACAACATCGGCGACATACTGGGAGGTGTACTGTTCTCGTTCCTTCTTGTCCACGTCCTACGCCCGTTCCATATCACTACTTTCATCTTCATCGTGAACATGATCGCGGCGGTCGTCATAAGCCGTTCCACTGGCCGCAAGGATCTAGGACGGGGTCTTGTAGTATTTGCCATTGCGATAGTCCTCGCGTTCCTAGTTGTCGACATTGAGCTTGCCACGACACGCATCCTCTTCAGCACGCCCGAGGCTGCGGCTTTTGTGCTCGGTTCTCCGTCCCGGCTCGTTGGTTTCCTCCAGGATCCCGGACGGCCAGAGGAGGGATTGGTAGACCTTGTGTTCGCACAAGAGTCACCCTATGGGAAGCTCGTGGTAACACGTGAGAGTGACCAGCTCACGTTCTGGGAGAGTGGGACACCGCTCTTCACTACAGGTAGCAACGTCTCTCGCGAGGAAACAGTGCACTACGCCATGCTCCAACACCCGGCACCTGAGAATGTGCTCATCATCTCCGGAGGTGTGGCCGGCACTGCCATGGAAGCATTGAAGTATGGTATTGAACGTGTCGATTACGTTGAGCTCGATCCCCTCATCATCGAGGTAGGTAAACGCTTCACACGCAATCTTGACGATGAGCGCATCCACGTCCACGCCATGGACGGTCGGTTATACGTACGACAGACAACGGAACGTTACGACGTTGTCATCATCGATCTCCCTGACCCGACGACAACACAGATCAACCGGTTCTATACACGGGAGTTCATGGACGAGGTCGCCCGCATCCTTCGACCTGGTGGCGTTGTCTCGCTAGGCGTGGAAGGTATCGCGAACTACGTTAGCGCGGAACGACGTCAGCTCAACTCAGCAGTGTACCGCACTCTCGCGTCTCAGTTCAATCACGTTACCGCTATCCCCGGAGGACGCACTTTCTTCGTTGCAGGCGACAGATCCCTTCACAGGGACATCCCTCGACTGGTCGAAGAGCGGGGGATCCCCACGCAGTACGTACGTCGTGAGTACATCGGGTGGCATCTCACCAAGGACCGTCTTGACCTGATCGATTCTTCGCTCACCGACGATGTGGGCGAGAACTCCGACCTACGTCCGGTCACCTCATATTACGCCTTGCTCCACTGGATGGCGTACTTTAAGGGTGAGCGGGAGATAGATCCTACGATCCCAGCCGCAATGTTGATCGCACTATGCCTCATGACGCTCGCCCGCACTCGGCCGGTCCCCTTGGCCATCCTGACCACAGGCTTGGCGGGCTCTGCGCTCGCGGTCGTGCTCGTCGTCGGTTTCCAGCTCATCCACGGGTACGTGTACAGTAGTCTCGGGCTACTTGTCACCGCCTTCATGGTGGGGCTGGCCATAGGCTCGAACCACATCAACAGGATGGAAGGGCCACGGACACGACGTCAGCTCTTCACCCTGGAGGCCGCCATCGCGGTTGTCGCCATTCTTCTTGTACCGACGCTCACGATCTTGTCCCGGTTGTCATGGGGATGGTGGGCACCGGTGGTAGCTCATGTCGCGTTCCCGCTGCTCAATCTCATCGTAGGCGTTCTCGTGGGGATGGAGTTCCCACTTGCTGCTTCGCTCCATTTCTCAGGTGACGTTGCAGGGACGGCGTCCGCCCTCTATTCTGCGGACCTCGTGGGCTCGTGCGTTGGCGCACTGGTCATCTCGGCTCTCCTCATCCCGCTATGGGGGATACCTGTAGTATGTGGTCTTGTGGCCGTTCTGAACCTTGTTTCAGGTATCCTGGTGTGGCGGGAAGGATAGATATGACCTGACCTCACTGAGGTCCCTGATTCATGCGGTAGCCAGCAGAAGGGTATCCTCCACCAGATGGATTGTTGGAGGCTGCATAGTAAGAATCGTAAGCATTGCCGTCAGGGTACTCGGTGAGCGGTTTTGGACGGCGTGTTCGGGTGCCGACCTTGACAAGGAGTACGAGGACAACGACCAAAGCCCAGAGCGCAAGGAAGGTCCCGACGACGATAGCCACCACCATCTGGTTCCGTGGTAGTTCTGTGAGGATAGATCCACTTAGCGCCCGGGATAGATAGGAAATTGTGGACTGTTCCACTACTACGGTCTGGACGGCGTTCACGGACGGATCCTTGTCCGACACGGCCCGGACCTCCACCGTTGCTGGACCCGAACCGGACGTGAGCTGGAGGTTGAGCATGAATCCGTGTGATTTGCCCGCCGGGATTACCGGAGTGGCCACCTCACGCAGCCCGAGACGAGCGTTCTCTGCCTTGAGGTGGACCGTGAAGCTCGTAGGGACGTTCCCCGTGTTCCTGATCTGGAGAGGGAGTTCGATCGCTTCAGCCTCCGCCACCTCATGGCGGAGAAGGGCGTGGATCTCCACAGAGCTGTTACAGTCGGGTGTGTTCTCTGCGGTCTCCCCGATTGCGCGGTCACATACATCGTTACGACACGTACCGGGCGAACAGTCGAGCACACAGTAGCCGCACTCAACAGGAACGCACGTTCCGTCACCGCAACCGGCCATGCACACATCAGTGCGCTCGTCACACAGCTCACCACGCAGACAGCCACAGTCCGTACAACACGTCAGCCCACGTTCATGCGGCCGGTCACAGATTTCGTCACCACATCTAGGAGTCACGCATCCACGATCATCGGCCTTCGGCCGGAAGGGATCGCAGACCTTTCCCTCATCACAGGTGCATGCTGAAGATGTCCTGCAGTCCCGGGTCCCGGTCTTGCAGGTCTCGTTCCATTCGCACCCCTCGGTGCGGAGGGGATCGCGCTGACAGCCATCAGCATCATCATGGACGCCGTCACCATCGATATCACGACGGCAGAGTTTATCCGCGCAAACGTAGAGCGGTCCGTAGATCGCACGGCAGCCATCGTCACCAGTGCAAGGAGTACATTCACCGTCGTCGCACATCTGGTCGCGTTCGTGACAGAGGTCGTACTCGATTACCTCGCAGAATCCTCCGATACATGCGCGCGATACCGCTTCGCCGCGTCGACATACGGCATGACAGTCGTCCGGTCTGAGACAGGGTTCACCCTCGGTCTTTACGTCAGGATCCTGGTCATCAGGGAATCGGTCCGCATCTGAGTCCGCCACACAACCCATCTCGTCCGTCATCATCGACGACGGATCGCATAGCACGGCTGCGTTGCAGATGCAGTCAACGGGGCACCGGACACAGTCCTCGCCGCTAGTAGGTTCACAGCGGCCATCACCACATGACCTCCGGCATACACCGTCGCGACAGGTGAAGTCCATTCCATAATGGATTACACAGTCACGGTCCCGATGGCAGTCACTACAGCCTACGAGAGAACATACTTTTCCCCCCGTGCACGGTACCTCGTCACCGCGCTTGCACATGAAGTCATGACAGAGGTACTCGATGTGTGTGTTCTCATTACATAGGTTGGTGCAGTCGTCGTCCACCGCGCAGTTGAGCGAACGGCAACGATGGCGTAGCGAGTCGCAGGTAATCTCGGGACCATAAAGCTTCGAACATTCCTCGTCGGTCGTGCACCCTGTGCAGCCGCCAGGTTGACAGATCAGGGCATTGTATCGACAATCCTGTTCACGGGGATTGCACGTGCCCCCGAAGCATGAGTAACCGATGTGGACCGTATCCTCGCACTTATTGAACAACCTGCACTCGGGATCGGTAAGGCAGCCCGAGCATGCTCCCTCCCGGCAGAACTTGAAGTCCGAGGTGCAGTTCTGGCGTCCCGTCTCCACGCAGCTACCCTTGTCACATGCCCGTGCGATGGCGAGATCGGTCTCACATCGGTCATCGCAGGACTCATGCGCATCGCACACTCCAGAGAAGGAGCATATCCCTCGCCAGTCCCTTGTGCAACAGGTTCGATTGATCGAAGAGCAGGTCCATGTGCCTCCAATGCAGCTCAGAGCACCGCCGCACGGCCCCTCTCCGCAAGCTCCAGCCGGTACACTATCGATCAGGCCCGGAACGAGTGCAAGGCATGATTCCGCACAGCAGAAGCCTGTTACGTTGGATCCGTCGCACTGAAGGCCTTCCGGTTCGCACCGCGCCTTGCAGACTCCGTCCACGCATAGCTTGCGCTCAAGCTCTACCATACAGTCGGCCGCGGTCGCACACGGGCGCGCCGATGCGCATTTCCCGGCCGCGCACACCCATGACGTGCATTCGCAGTCGATGGTACAGGACTTACCCACCTCCTTGACTCCGGCAGCAGCACATTTGTCGTCCGCACAACATCCCCGGTCGCAGTCACTGTGGGCTCCGCAAGAACCACCCACGTCACGGAGGCAGACGCCCTTGATTGCATTGCAGATAAGTCCCTGCTGGCACGCGCATGGATCGTTGCACAGGCTCAGATGGATAATTGATTTCGGCTCGATGCACACTCCACCACTGGCACAGTCCGAGGCGCACTGAGTGCTCGAGGTGGCCAGCTTTCCTAGATTGAACAGGCAGATGCCATTGACGCACGTGAGCCCGTCAGCGCACTCGTTCTCCAGTGCACATGTATCATCGAGGCCCTTATCGCCCCGTGCGACACAGGTCTCGTTAACACACACACCGAGCTCGCACTCGTTGCCTGCCGCACACGATCCACCCAATGGTACGAGACAGATGTTATCGAGGCAGGCCATGCTTTCTGAGCACTGACAATTCTCGGTGCATGCATCACGAACGGGCAGCGTCCTATCATCAACGCATACACCGTCGGCGCAGCAGCCCGAGACACAGGCATAGTGCGAGGTGCATGTCTTTGATGTGGCCACCAGGCAGACGCCGGTAGTGTCCGTAGGATCGCTACGGTGGCAGGCGAAGCCTTGCGTGCACTGGCAGTCGGCGAGGCAGGGGCTCCCACCCAACACCTTCTCAGATCCTATGCAAGAACCATGCACACAACATCCGGAGGCACAGTCGAAGGCACCGTCGCACGAGGCCCCGAGCTCCCGTCGACAGCGACCGCCGCCACATGCCAGACCGTCACTACACTCGCAATCCGCACCACAAGGATCATCAAGCAGACCGGCACCGCGCTGGAAGCACATCCCGCCAGCACAGCAGCCCGACGCGCAGTCCCCGTTCTCTTCGCAGGCACCTCCTGGTCCCGTGAGGCATACACCCAATCCTTCGGCGCAAGCGAGGTCCTCGGTGCAATGGCAATCGCGACCACATGTTACACCTCGTCCTTCCCCGAGCCGGCACTCACCAGCGCAGCAAAGACCCGTGCTACCACTGGATGTGATACAAGGACTTCCTTCATGCTCAGAGCAGTCACCGCATGTCTGCGGTACATGTGTCCCCTCGACATCGATGCAAGCGTCCAGGCTCGCACAATCATCGGGCGAGTCGCACGAGCTGGTACATCCACCATCCGTGCATGCGTACGCTCCGCACGAGACCGCGTTCTGACACTGGAGGTCGCTACAGATGCCCTGACCGACGTTCGTACAGCATGATGATCCCTCGGTCGAGCAGGTCCACGCAGGTCCTGTGCCCGAGATCGTGCAAACGGGGCTACCCGAACAGCCTGTCGTCCCGCAGGTATCACCCGCGGCCAGCTTATTATCGTCGTTCGTGTCGCCGATGCTCGTATAGACGCACGCACCGCGACAGCAGTAGCCAGTCCCATCGACACCAGTACAGCGAACGCCGTCGATAGCGCAGGGTCCGCATGCGTCCGGGCCTCCATTTGCATTGGTATCGAAGCATGATTCACCCGATTCGCACTGGCCAACTGAGCTGCAGAGCTTCAAACAAACCAATATGCCTTCCAGATTGACGCAGTGGTGGCCAGAGGGACAGGAGCCGCCCACACCGCAGGGGGTCCGGCAGGCGCCCGCCGCGCATGAATCGCTCCCACAGTCCTGTGGTGTTCCTGACGTGCAGGTCCCTGTGTCATCGCACGAGCGCAGTCCTTCCTCTGTACAGCAACCTTCCCCGGTCGATCCACACGACCATGAACCACTTGAGCATACGAGCGTCGCGGTGCAGTCGCTCTCACCACAGGGATCTATACCCGAGTCAGCACGACCGTCATCGTCAGAATCGGCCCACACAGGCCCCATAGTCGCACACTGGCCTCCGCAGCAGTAACCCTTTCTGCCATTGTCGTCCAAGCAGGGGGCGCCGGGCTCATCGGTGCACTCACCACAGTTCCCCGTGCCATCATCGTCGAGATCAACGCACTCCCATTCCTCACCCGGTTTGCACTGGGTGCCTGCCTTGCAGCTGTCATGGATGGTGAGAACGGGAGCGCCGGGTTCCCCATAGACGAGGGAGAGCCTCGTGGCGGGGGCCGAAGTGACCGCAGCACATGCATCACCTAGTGATGTGCACAAAGCCGGGACGGGCCATGTACGGACGTAGGTGGACGATACAGGTGCTACACGGAAGGTAACTGTGTCCCACCCTGCCTGCATCGCTTGCTCGATGGCCGCGTCCACGGTCCGCAGAACAGTGCATGTCCCGCTACCCGTGCACGTCACATCGGCATCGGAGAGTGTACCGTCGTCACATCCCACCGCAGAGGAACTGCAGGATCCGCCTTCGCAATAGTTGAGCACCATCGGGCTCTCAGCATGGCACTGTCCTCCGGTCTCGGCCGGATGGCACGCATGCACGAGCGTGATGGTGGCCGCCCTGAACGGTCGGTGCTCCTTCAGCTCGAACACAAGCACGGCTTCTCGTTGGACCCCGCGGTCATCACCAACACAGCAACTGGAGTTCGCCACAAGTTCAGGCGCACACGGGAGCCCTTCCCCATGACGGCAGCATCCATCGTACGCCTTACCCTCCTCACACAGGGCATGGGGGATCATGTGGAATCCACCCACTATAGCATGAGTGGCATCGGGATCCGGGATGCCATCAGTGAGGCTCGCTGTACATGACGTGCGGAGCCCCGTGGCTGGGATAAGGGCTATCATGAGGATTATGAACGCGAATGTGCTGCGCCATAGACCTTGATCCCTTTTCCGGTGATGTTTTGTTATGGTTAGCATGTCTCACACGCCTCCACGGTATCGATGGTCGTCCAACCTTCCTTATCCCGTACGGGGCTAAAAGGCTGGAGGACTATTGTGTGTTCGTTCTCGCCAGGCGAGAGCACGATGTGCTCCATCGAGGGGAGCACCTTGAACCCGGGATTACCCAGGTTGTCCCGTGATGGAAGACTCGCTACCACATAGGTCCCTGAACGGACATGCGGGAAGCTGTATTTACCATCCTCGTCGGCACGCGTCACGAAGACGAGGTCCTGGGCCTCCAGCGACGCGAGTACGACCTCAACATATCTGGGCGGGACGCCGACGATGAAACCAAGAATGTCAGTACCGGTTTCATGGGTATGACCAATACAGGACTCCTCGGAACCCGCCACACAGAGCACCCTCCTCTGCCTTACTACAGTCCCGTTGAGCGATGCAGTTGACCGGAGGACCAGCTCAAGCTCTGCGTCCTCACCCTCAGTAAGACGGTGTCTTGTATCTATCCCGAAGCGATCGGTCCCGGGGCGAGGCCGTATCGTGAGCGCTACATCGCCACAGGGCACTTCTGTGAACTCCTGGCCATCCAGCTGTGAGGTTGTACCGAGATCGAGGTCGCACCCCTCAACAGCAACACTCTCTAGTAAGGGAAGGCCATCATCGGGATCATCGTCGTCCACTGTGAGGGTGATCGAGCACTTCCCAACACATCCATCATCGGTGCTTGTGGCTCCCGTTTGACGTTCAATGGCCTGGTTCTCGACGATCCTTGCTTGGAACACGGCATTGAACGAAAGGGGCGACACGACGCTCACATCGTCGCCACCGACCACACGAGCGCTCCTGCGCAGGTCCACAGCAGAGATGACAATCGGAAGGGTGAGGTTGTAGTTCACGCGCCACGACCGTTGACACGTACCAAGAATGAACGGGATACTTTCCTTGACCACCTTGTTCGTATAACCGAACCGGTCCCTAAGCGCGAACTCAAGCTCGCTCATAACAGGTGCCATGCGCCACTGAAGCTCTGCCTCTGTCAATGTTCCGTTCCGACGTATCTGAGACAGCACTTGGATGGCTACCAGCGAGGCGTCCTCGCCCATAGCGTCCCCGATAGTGGATCCAGGGATTGTTACGTTCCCACATTCAGCAGGCTCGCTCCCCTTGGGATTGGGGATGCGCATGTCATCCCCCATAACGTCGAAGAGGCGGTCACGTACGGTGCGGTTCTCAATCAGGTAGTCGAAAACGGCGACCATTCGCTGTCGAAGGTGCTCAAGACGGAGGTGGGCAGTAACGGCCGGTGTGAGTGTCGTGCGCTTTATCGCGTCCCCGGGGCTATATTCCATCTCTATCTTAGCTTCTGAGACAATGTTCGATTCGCTCATGGTGAGCATGAACGATACCATCTTGAGCTTGAGACCGAGCCTTTCATGTTCAGGGAGTGATACGATCCTTTCGAGCTCTTGGCGAAGACGCACCTGTGCCTCTGTGCGTACAGCGGCCTCCACGGCCTCATGTGATGGGACCTGGAGGATGACACCGTCATGGAACCAGAAGGGGATCCCCGAGAGCACGAGCGGCGGTACGTTCTCTGCGCGATAACCACCGTGCGAGCCAATCTCTTTTGCAGCTGCATGAACGCTCTCCCGTAAGGACTCGTCCACGATCCGTGAGAGCTGGAGGTCCGTGGTCCGTTCGTCCTCCAAACGGTTACGGTCCGATTCCGTGTTACGCTCGATGGCACGGCTGCGCATTATACCCATAATGACCGTGAACACGACTAGGACAAATGCAAGCATCGCTATGAGCGCCATCTGACCGCGCTTGCCCGAAGACGTGGTGATCCGGGTCCTCATGTGACCACCACTTTATCAGCGACCTTTCGCAGGACGATGTCGCCGGTCTGGATTGAGGCGGCCATGGCATACGTTCCTGGCCGGATAGAAAGCCCAGTGAAAACACACTCCTTCGTGGTCTCTTCTGGTTCCAGGATGCAATTATATACATCGGGCACCTCGGGATGGCCGCGCACCAGCTCGAACACCACACGGGTATCGGGTGGCCATGAGCGCTTTGAGGTGCTCACTTGAACAACCGCGAAATCTCGTCCAACGCGATACTCTCCGACCACGGCACCGTAGGACGTCTCACCGGCACGAAGGGGTTCGCACCCCTTCGTCTCCGAGCCCTTCGGGTAAAGGAAATAAGTAGGATTCCCACGAACGGCTAGCAACGCTTCGTCGCTCACGACTCCCGGTATGGATACGTTCACCACCAGTGAACGCTGGACGAAGACCGGAGGATTGCAGAACGCGATGTTCCGCACCGTGGCGCGTACTCCGGCAGGTGTGCTGATGAGCGCAATATCATCCCAACCAAATGTGACGTTCTGATCGGGGAGCATCTCGTCACCGTCAGGCCCGTGCAAGAGACCACCCCTGTTGATTATGTTGATCTTAATGTTCCGGAGGTCGTTCCCTGTCAACCGTTTCATATTCAGGTTGATATCAAGGTCGAACCCCAAACTGGTCTCGATCTGATAGATGTATGACCGGGGCTCGAAGGACACTATCTCCAGAGTGGCTCTCTCCTTGACGTAGATGCGGACCTCTGGTATCTCCATGGAACCTTCCCTGCCTAGGTCCGATACAGAGAGCGTGAGTTTTGTGAGGTTGTAATCGCCCATGCCCTGACCTAGGTGCTCGGGAGTGGCATTCCGTAACAGGACATCGACCTCCCAGTAATCCTTGCTCGGCTCGAACGATACCCCGCTCACCTCAAGGGGCACATCATCAAGAGTGGCATAGAAAGCGCTCTGGGGGAGATCATCCACTGTCTCACCCCCATCATCCTCAACGGTCAGAAGGAGGCGTCGCGTGGAACCGTACATAAGGTCCTCGTGGTCGAGTGTCATCTGCAATCGCCCAAGCGGGGTCACCAAGAAGCTCGTAGCATCGTTCCAGACCTCAAAAGGCCGCATAGACAACCACACCTCGCCCTGTGCGGAGAACCGGAAATACGCTTTGTAGTCACCTGGTTCGAGCTCGGTGCGGACGAAGAAGCCGAACCGCCACACTCCGCTGCCTTCATGCTCGCGAGTCCTTGCCCGGTACTCCGTACCCCTGATGATTAGACTAGCATCGGCGCCATCGGTCAGGGGTTGGTCCTTGTACCGAAGGACGGCCTCGACCTCAATCACGGTCCCCTGTCTCAGCCGTCCGATTCGCTCATGGTCAGGATCTAGCTCACGGATCCGTGCGAGGAGGGAGGGAGGACCACATCCATCATGCGTGCATAGCTCCCCATAGTAACAGACATCCACCGTGCTCTCGTCCGTGTCAAGACAAGAGCAGGATGTCTTCGAACAAATATTACCCTCATGGAGGCATGGCAGGAAGAGGAAGCCGGCCCGTACGGTACACATACCCCCGGACGTGTCAACGACCACCTGCGAGCCTTCTAGACATCCATCCTTGGTACACGTCGCACCAGGAAGACAGACATGGTCGCGGCTAGGGAGTTCGGGACCGTTCGTACAAAGGCAGTAAGGCATGTCATCTGGTCCAGGGGAGCATATCTTACCCACGTCCAAGCAAGGGACACCTGTATCCTTCGTGAGCATGAGCAGGCCTTTGCGGCATACCTCCCGCAACCGGTCCACATGCTCTATGCGCTCGATGCGCACCGATGTCCTCCGGGTCCCACGGAGCGCAGGCCCCTGATAGACCTCTACATCGAGCGTGTAAACACCAGAGGGGACGGTATCGGGAATGTCCAGAAAGAAGCCCGAGCATGGCTCGCGCGGAGCGCTTGATGCGTACACGGTCCCGACGTGGTCACGAACGTAGGCCGCACATTCAGAGTTCAGGCCGGGGAAGCTCACACGGATCGACTCCTCCGTCGTGTACTCCTGTTTATCGGTGAAGGGCGCCTCCTCCTCGACGGCACGTGCGGTCACTATCCTGAAGCGTCGTGAGACCGTTGTCGAGCCCACGACAGGGTGTGACGCCTGCATTAACACCAGATAGTCTCCAAGAGCGTAATCGCCGGTGTTGATACCAATCTCAGAGCGGTCGAAATCGTCCGCCTGATGTCGATCAACCTCGTTGAGGTCCGGGCCGAGCACGCTGACCGTCGATGTTACTGATGCTTCTTCCGTGGCGAGCACCGCGACGAAGGATTCACCGGAAACAAGGGTGCCTGATGGACGGTGAATAGAGAGCGTGAGGTTGACGAATGTTGACACCGTAGTTATCTCCAAGGGCGATGAACGGATATCTGCACTGATGTTCTCTCCATCGATAGTGATCGCCAGTGCCTGAAGTTCATAATCGGCCGCAGGGACCCATGCTTGATTCGCGACAAGATAGACAGGCCCACATCCCACTGTCGCGGTGGAGAATATCATATCCTCACCACGTACTACCCGTACCAGGCAAGAAGTGGGTTCGATGCCGCTCGTGGTCACGACGATGGGTGTATACAGGCCATGGCTTATTTGGGACGCGTGGTTCACGTTTGATATGGTGAGCCCCGTATCGATAGGGACCGTCAACTGGGCATGCACGCGTCCGCCAGTGCCAGTATTTGTCGCAGAGACCGACCGCCCGAACGCGACGACCCTCTCATCCCACTGGACGGTCAATGTTGGAAAGAGGTAGCGCACGATCGGTCGATATTCAAGATCTAGCTTGAGCTCGCCCGATACTATGTCCATTTCATCAATGTAACGTGATGCATCCGCAAGTATCAGATGCCCATAGAGCGTACGTGTGGCCGAATGGTAGGTCGCATAGCAGAACTCTACAGCGAATTTCTCTCGTGCTGTCGTGCAGACCATTCTCTGTAGCATGTCCTCCGATGGAGAACCGAGGACTGTTACGAGGTCATTCTGACTTACGATCAAGGTAAATGCCACATCAACGCGGCCTATGTCGAGTATTGTGGCCGTACCCGTACCGCAACTGTCGGCGACACCATTGCACAAGGAGGTCACGGGATCGAGCATCAACCAGAGCGAGATGATCGCACAGGTCGCTGCGATCCTCGCAGATGCCCTTGGCCACTCCTCCGACTTCACGGTGATATTCTTATCTGCATTACCTCTTATAAGGTTGCTGTCAGGCCTTCTGATCACTCTTGTGAGTGTCTATAACGTGTGGGGGCCCGGCACCGTGTGCACCGGACCCCCATCGGGCGTATCACTTCAAGAACCTTTCAGGGTCTCTTCTTCGTCGGGCCACGGAGCATCATGAGGCTCATGGCCCCTATGACGAGCGCAGCACCGATGGCCACCGGCAGGAGATTGCGACCCTGCGGTGCGATGGACACCAGCGCCTTGGCGAGCTCTGCTTCCCGTTTGGCCTTGTCGAGGGTTCCTTCACCCTCCTCCAGCTTCTCTTCAGCGACTACATATCGCTGATCGTTGAAGTTCCGCTTCATCTGGAGGGAGGATACGATGGCCTTCCGCAAATAGAGACGGGCGGTCATGGGATCCACCTCCTTGCGCTGTAGCTCGAGGATGGTGCTCTCCACGGTGGAAAGGTCCGTCTCGAACTCATCCATCTTTCCCTTCAACGTGTCCACGTCGTACATGACGGAAATGATGACCTCCTTGGCCACCGAGTTCACGCCGGACTTGGCCCTAATTGTGGCCGAGTACTCACCGAACAACAGGTCCGAGGGGATAGTCACTGTGTTCTCCTCGGTCCTCTCCCCCGCGCCGTCTACCGAGATGCTCTTGGCGTTCCAGCCAAGGAGTGAGGATTCAAGGTCCTCAGGCATTGCGACATGCACCTCTATCGTGGCTGAGCTTTCCAAGGTATTGGCGAGCTTCACCGTGAAGGTGCCGCTCCCTCCCTGGGCCAACTCGAGCCGCACCGGGATCAGTTCCAGGCTGAACGATAGCGGCGGCCTCAGGTCACGGATCGGAAGGTTCTTGCAGTACGAGGTGTCCGCGGGATCGCACACCTGGACCTGCATCTTCTTCTCGATGCCAAAGGCGTTACACGCGATGGTGAGAACTCCTGCCCTATCAGGTTTGAAGTTCATGGTGCACCTACCACCTTCGAGCGTGCATGACAGCTCCTGGGCTGGTTCTTCGCCCCATGCCGATGCGCACGTTATCGTGCCGGCACGCTTGCTCCGGATGGTGATAGGTATGTCGTCGCCGATGAAGAACGCCTCGCGTTCCACGATACGGAAGTCCAGCGGGCGGCTCGCGGGGTCTACCGGATCAGTACCGGCCTTGACCTCCTCCTTGTCGGAGTAGCCGTCCCCGTCAGTATCCCAAGATGTGGGATTGGTACCGTACTGGAACTCCTCGAGGTTCGAGAGCCCATCAAGGTCAGCATCTTCAGACGGATCGTCCACACCATGCATCCTCTCCCAGCCATCGTCCATACCATCGTTGTCCTCGTCCACAAAGATTGTGGGCCCACCTGTGGGGTGGCTCCTGCGATCAACGGGATCGGTCCCACGTTCGGTCTCTTCCTTGTCGGAATAGCCATCGCCATCAGAGTCCCAGATCGTGGGGTGTGTCCCCTGCTGGAACTCTTGGAGGTTGGTAAGACCGTCAAGGTCAGGATCTCCTGCGGGGTCGGTGACACCGTAGTATGCCTCCCAGCCATCGTCCATGCCATCGCTATCCTCGTCCTTCTGTAGCTTTGGCGATGTAACGGGTCTGCTCCTTGGATCTATCGGATCGGTTCCGTCCTCTGCCTCATGGCCATCGGAATAACCGTCACCATCGGAATCCCAAGCTCCCGGATTAGTCCCATGGAGGAACTCGTCGAGGTTGTTGAGGCTGTCCATGTCAGGATCAGCAGCCGGGTCATCTACACCATAGTGCTTCTCCCAACCATCGTCCATACCATCACCGTCATCATCCTTCACGATGACCGGCGGGAGCGGCGGCCGGCTCTTCTGATCGACGGGATCAGTACCGGCATTGACCTCATTCCCATCGGAGAAGCCATCACTGTCAGTGTCCCAGACTGTGGGATTCGTACCTTTCTGGAACTCATCTAGGTTAGTGAGACCGTCAAGGTCATGGTCCTCTGCGGGATCTGAAACGCCATGCTGCTTCTCCCAACCATCGTCCATCTGATCGTTGTCGTCGTCGATCCTCACCTTAGGAGCGCCAGCTGGCCGGCTGATCGGATCGAGCGGGTTCGTGCCCGACTCAACCTCATCGAGGTCCGAGTAACCGTCATCATCTGTGTCCCACTTGGTGGGATTGGTCCGGCGCTGGAACTCCTGTAGGTTAGAGAGGCCATCAAGGTCGGGATCGGCCGCAGGATCGGATACACCATAGTGTTTCTCCCATCCGTCGTCCATACCGTCACCATCAGCATCGATCCCTGGCTCAGGCCAGTCGGGGTCGAGCGGATCGTCGAATGGGAACTCGATCTTGAACGGATTCTCGTCGACAAATATTATCTTCGGTCGGCAGCATTTCTCACCGTCAGCACAGGTCGTCACAGGCCGATAATAGGCCTTACTGACACAAGCTCTCAACGTGTGTGCTGGATCGACGGTGTCCACGTCCGCTGGGATGCGCACACGACCTTCATCGAACTGGACCTCGTTGCCATCAAGTGTGAACGTCGCCTTGAGGTCGGTCACAGGTTGACCTTCTCCGTCAACGGCGTTGAGGGTCGCGATGACCTGGTCCCCAGCGAAGGTGGAGAGCGGATCAACGGTCCAGGAGAGGTCCAGGATCGTATAGATGGTCACTGTCTTCTCTAATGTTGCCTTGTTCCCATCCTTGTCCGCAGAGACCTTCAGGGTGTGCTCACCCAGCGTGTCCAGCGTCATGGTCGCAGTATAGCCGAGCGCCGAATCCTCCGTAAGTGTGACCGAGGAGTCGCCAACAGTCACAGTCACGGTCGCACCAGTGATATGGTCGAGCTTATCATCGAGCACATCCACGAACACAGGGAACTCCTCTCCGCGGCGGTACTCATCACCGATCATGGCATCGATGGCCATGTCGATGACGTTGACAGGTCCTGGCGGTACACAGCCGACACCGGACTCGCAGAGCTTGCCTGTCGCCGAGCAGTGGACCCACTTCTCAGCATCGTCCTCGACGCACCGGTTGCTCTCTGTGTCACAGTGATTTGTGACATAGTAGAGGTCCTGGGCGGAGATTGCCGTGCACGTGTTCAGGCTAGCGCACTGGTCGTTACTATCGCAGCACGTGTATCCTTCAGCACAGCATACTCCGTTCTCCTTGTGGAGACCTGCCGCACACTCGCCTGTGGGTTCATCTGCAGGGATCACAGGGAAGGCTATGTTCTTGGTGGTCTTGGCACCATCGAACACGGATACCTCGAGCCTGCAAACACCGGGTTCCGAACCGGTCCTGATCACGACCTTCTTGGTAGCGGTGGTCACTCCTTCTCCTCCCAGGGAGAAGTAGATGGGCATGGAACTGGTGACGCGGCACAACGATCCGTCCACGTCTTCCTCTCGAGCAGCGTCGAGAGCGAAGGTCCTCGCCATGCAAGGCTGGGTCTCTGTGAGGGATACGGTGACGGTCACCTCTCCTTCTGCGTTCGTAGAGAGCTCCTCAGGGAACTCATCGAGGGTCATCTCGTAAGAAGTACACTGCGGTAGGTCTAGTTCGCGTAGCGGTGCCTTCCCGGTACACGACACCATCCAGATGTCGTGGTCCGCGGACAGTTCGGTCGTCGGTGAGCAGCCCGACTCGTCCATCTTACAGGACGAGATCGCCACGGATTCGATGACCTCATCGTCGATACATGAGCCGGCCCTCTGACGCGTGCACCCGAGCAGACCCATACGGGCAGCGAGCGAATCTATGTCCTCGCAGATCATCGTACGCTCTGCAAGAGCGAGCAGAACACCTGTCAGGCATTCGGGCGAGACAACTGTTACGCTGGTAACACCGGGTGCGGCCAACCTCTCAGCTAGCTCGATAGCATCTATACTATCAGGCTCGGCGAAGAACACCATCTCGCTGCTCGATGTGAGTGGAGCGCACCTGCCCTGTGATCCCGACGGAGAACAGTAGCTTGCCGAGAGCCCTTGACCGCAATCGGCCGGGCTCAGTCGGCTGCAGTCCCAGTGATCGGCGAACGCGCTCAGATCGGTGAACGCGGAATCGTCGTCACCCGGTCCCTCTTTGGTCCGGATGGTCTGCATGCACATATAGCCAAGGAGATCGTTCGAAGCCTTGACCACACTGTCAGCTCGCATAGTATCTCCCTTGTCTACGATCGGATCGCCGAGGTTCATTATCGTATGGACCGTCTCGTTCGCGGCCCATCCACGGACGACCTCGCCCACTAGCTGGTCCCAGCCCGCGGGGAGCTTCTCGGTTATGCGCGACATGGCGTTCGAGATGTCGTGGAGTTCTGCGATATCCTCGCCCCGAGCGAGCATCTGCGCGTTCTCCTGTGCGACGACGCACACGTCGTTGAGCACGGTCGACATGAACCCGAAGAAGGACATAATCTCTTCCAGCTTCAACGGATCGTCACCCTCGTAGGTGACTGGTGTCATGCGGGCCCACTGACGTGCCCGCTCCTCGCGCACGAGCTCCTCATAACCCTTGGCGACGGCGCTGAACCGTCCCAGGTCGAACACGTACCACTGACCGGTCCAATTACCGAGTTCTGTCGTAATCCATAGCTCGCACTTCTCGCACGATCCCTGGTCCCATTCGACCAGTACATTGGAACGTGAGAAGGAGATGGTCACTCCATGATCCGGTATCGTGTACTCGGAGGGAACGTCGGGTAACGGCGGGTACGCCAGTTTCACACCGTTCTCCGAGAACAGGGTCGCTTGTCGCGAGCGGAGGAACAGGTCCACGCTGATCTGGCGCGGAATGTCCTCGAGCTCGGTGGGATCGAGGTTCGAGACGAAGGATATTACCTCGTTTGGAAGGTCCCGATGGGTCGACTTCAGTGTTAGCCGCGTGCCCGAGAGCGCGATATCTGCACCATCATCGAGGGCAAGCGTCTGTTGCTTGACGCCGCAGTCAGCATCGAGACAGGCCTCGAACACCTCCTTGGGCTTGTTCTCTTTCTTGATCGGATCGAAGGTGACCTCGAGGTTGCGCTGGATGCCGTTCCAGAACATGAGCTGGTTGTATGGCACTCCATACTTCGTTCTGGCCGCTTCGAAGGCCGCCCTTGAGTTCTCCTTCATCTTCTTGAATCCGTCGAACTCCAGGCAGCTGAACTTACCGAGGCTCTTCATCTTCACCTTGCAGACCTCGTACCGCTCTAGCGCCCACTGCTGGTTCTCGGGCATCATCTTGTCCCAGAAGGCAAGCGTCTCGCGTGTATCCATCTCACCGACCGCCGCCGACTGCTGCCCTCTTGCGAGACCGAGCATGACGTCCGACAACCATTTGGAGATCCGTTCCTTATCGATGATCTGGTCGGTCCATACTCGTTTGAGCGCTGGCACCTCAAGATTCAGGTCGACGGGCCGGGACGCACCACGCTCAAGACCGGTCGTGCCTTGCTGGATGTTCAGGAACGCATCTTCCGCTAAAGCGTACTCATCGATATCGTCAAGGGCGTTCTGTGCCTTGATGTAGTAGTCCTTGAGGATAGTCGTCATTGCGAAGAAGTCGCGGATATAGTGCGTGCACAGCAAGGACAGCCCCTTGCACACCTCGAGAGAGATGAGCTGGTCGCCCAAGCACGCGGGTACGCAGGACTCCTCTTCCTTGTCCTCAAGACCCTCCTTGTAGATGCGGATCGGGATCACGATCTCCTTTGGCAGGAAGGAGCGACCTTTCGATCCTATGAAGCTGTTCAGCACATCTGCACGTAGCAACCAGGTGTGAGGTAGGTCCGAACGCGATCCTTTGTTATGGAGCGTGCTTGCACGGAAGGTGAAGGTAGCATTGTACGGAACTCCCTTCACAATACCACCTAATCGCTCTCGCGTCTGGACCGCGGATGTACCGAACTCCTCGTGGAGCCCTGAGAGCACGTCCTCCTCCTTATCGGTCATGTGACTCGTGATCTGGACCGAGACTATGTCCGCCCAGAAGCAGCCGCTGATCTGGACACGCTTCTTTACCTCTTCCTTGTCCATACGGAAGTGGAGGAGGTTAC
This sequence comes from Candidatus Undinarchaeota archaeon, assembly GCA_964519305.1. Taxonomy (GTDB): domain Archaea; phylum SpSt-1190; class SpSt-1190; order JASMDC01; family JASMDC01; genus JASMDC01. Next base: position 41,313 of record CAZFHY010000003.1, on the reverse strand, counting down.
GGAATCCGTCGGCCATTAAATCGTCGGTCACGTTGTCCAGACGGGTCGAGAAGAGTAGCTTCTCGGTCTCGGTATCTTTGCTCGGTGTGAACCGGACGAACACCTCTATGAACTCGCCTGGATAGACCTCAGTATCTGATACCGAGATCTCGAACAGACCATCACCTGTCTCGATGCCCGTCCCGTTACCCAGACCGATGGAGAACGGTTCATCAATGGTGTCCACGTAGACCGCGTTGTCCAATATGAGGAGCTCTGCCTCACGGGTCGAGTTGAACACCTCGCATCCCTCCTGGTCGACTAGACAACCTTCGCGTCCGGACCAATAGGAGAGCTCAAGGTCGTACAAGCGGAACGCCGAGAGGTCCAAGGGGAACTCGTGCATGACTACCTTACGCTTGCCAGCACCACCAGTGGGCTCGAGCAACGCAGCCGGCAGGACCTCGCCCTCTCCACCAGGGCACGTGTAGTCCGTAGTGTTGGGATCAACGCCCGTCAGGAGCACTGTGTCGATCATCTGGGTCGATGTTGGCAAGGCGAGATATGCCACGCCGCTGGCATTGAATGCCAGGAACGCTTCTTCATCGAATGCCCAGGACGTGGGTGAGAACCGCTCCAAGAGCTTCTTGGTCCCATCTGCGAGGTTCACGTACGCTTCAATATCATCAGCCACTGGTCTGATACCGAATATTTCAATCTCAGAGAGACCGGATTGGGCCTCACTGACCGTCTCACCAGTGGCGAGCACGATGTCGCCATCCTCATCAACGACCTGATCGGTGTTTGTGGCGAACTGTCCATTGATCACATCGGTGACGACAACAACGGCAATGTACCTGGCGGTGATGGGCTGGTTGAACACAACAAGGGTCTCTTCAGCATCAAGCTCCCAGACGTATTCGTCGATGAGCTCGTACACCTCGGTGTCATTCGAGACGTGTATCTCGAAGTTACCGGGCTTCATGATATCGTCCCCTTGCTTGAAGGCGTAGAGACGCAAACCGGAGACGCCCAATGACTCCTCGAGGTCGACTTGGATCCAGTTACCGTTGTCGGCCACGAGGGATCGCCAGCCATTACCGTCCTCCATGATTACTCCGTCGGTGAGCTGGTTGATGTCGTCAGGGATGTCTTCGTAAGTGGGTTTGAGCGGGTGGTAACCGCAAGCCACCGACTGGCCGCTCACGATAGCACGTGAGTCCACATCGATCTTGCGGTTCGCGAACTTGTTCTCGGCGATGTTCTCGTCGGACAAGAGCGATGCCACTATCTCGAGCCGCGGGAAGAGCGCTGTGCCCATTATGTTGACGAAGCCAAGCTCCAAGGGGGTCTGGCCTAGACCATAGAATACACCATCCTCCTCCATCAGCTCCCCATATGCGCTCTGTCCGTTCGCTTCTGCCTCTGAAAGGAAGCCGATGAACTGGCGCACGGGCTCGAGCCCTGCCCCGTCAGTGCAGGCCTCCGTTCCGCTGTAATCGGTCATTTTTACGCCGAGAGCTACCTCACGTCCGTACCTCGATACGAAGTCACGGTAGGGATTGATACCGGCCAGGATGTTCTTGAATCCGAGCTCGATGCTCGCTTGGGTCTCGTACCAGGCGACACCATCAGCAGTGGTCTCGGTCTTACCGTTGGAAGCTGCGAAGGCACAGACCATCAGAGAGTGCATCACACGCTCCTCGCCCAGAATTGCGTTAACGGCATCCGGTGTGATGGTCAGACGGTTCCAGTCCTTCTCGGCCTCGCATCCGTCACAGGGTAGAGCAGGCGTCAAGGGCTCCATGCCGACACCGGCAGGTAGTGCATCGCCTGCAAAGAACCTCTCAGGGTGCGCTTCCTTTGTGAGGAGATCACCACAAGCGGTCGGATCAGCGTCGGCGCAGTAGAGCACGAACGCCTGGGCCTCTGCAACACCCTGGTCATGCTCAGCATTGCTTTCCCAGCGGAACTCCATGTTGCTGATGGATAGCTGGCCCTTGGAGGCCGCTGACCATGCGATATCCAGACTGCAGGTCTTACCATCTTCCGAAATTGAGCAACCCGAGCAGGTGCATGTCTCGACGATGCCTGTCAACGCCTCAGCGATCGCATCATCCTCAATGCTCTTGGCGCCCACAAGGTCCTCGGCAGGAATGTCCGCACCGTCATTACCGAAATCGCCCGAGAGGCTCTTGATAGCGGAGACTATGCCTATGAACATATGCGTGTGGACGTCGGACGACGAGTCCGCGGGGGAGTGGACGTGACATCCGTCCTCAGAGGACGTGTACTCCTTGCCAGCGATGGTCACTGTGTGAGTGTGACAGCCACCGGCGGCGTTCCCGTCTTCGATCTCGTGGGAATGGCATACCTCAGCAGTGGGGTACAGCGTCCCGCCCACGGTGATATCATGGCCGTGGCAAGCTTCGTCAGTAACGTCCCCGGCCACTATATGGCCGTGAGAGCCGTCCTCCTCTGTCGCCACGTCCTCGGTGAGCGTGCCCTCCAGGTCGAAGCTCACACGGGTGACCTCGACATTTACAGGGATGACGAGCTTTGTCGTGATCGTACCTCCATCCTCAGGGAATTCGATGACACGGGGTGTCTGGCCGTCCAGCGCCGTTGCCATCCCGTGAAGCCACCGTTTAGTAGATGTCGCGTAATCATACGTGAACTGCATATCGACCGCACCTTTGTCCAGCTCGAAATAGAGGCAGTGCGCCTCCTCGTCGTCCTGGAACTCTTTGGAGTAGGTCTTGCTCTCGAGAACTAGAACGTCCTCATCAGCGAAGTCCAGGCGGCGTATCTCTTCGAGGTTGGTGAGGTCAGAGCATACATCATCGCGGGGGACTGTGAACACTTTCTCACCCGTGATGGTGACGTCCTCTGAACAGTTTGTCGATGGGACGAACGCGAAGTCGATCACGTTCTCACCGAACTGGGTCTCATTGGTCAATATCCGGTGGTAGGTGAAGTTGTCCCATGAGTATTCGATACGGAGCGTTGCGCTCTTGCTCCCATCGTCGTACATGGCACAGTAGGACTCTATCTGGGGATAGCCGTCAGGATGAGGGGCGAAGAGCGGCTTTCCTGTACAGGAGCCCGTCTTTGTACCCTGTTCACAGATATTGATACATGTGTCTGTTGTCCAATCGAATGTGCAGTGCTTAGCACTGTCCCCGAGACCACACACATCGTTCATGGTGGATCCCTTGGGAACGGTCTCGACGACGTTCGAGTTGATATTGGGTTTGAGGTAACCTGTGCAATTGAACGCCCCGCACTGGTCCATATCAGTATCAGAACACTTCAGCTTACAGGTCTCGTCCATCCCATCCCAGTAGCAGTTGAGGTGGAAGTCGCAGAACTCCTTGGGCTGTGCGGCACAACACAGGTCATCGCGGCACGTGCATGGATCCTCCAGAGCGTTGGCCATGCAGATCTGACAACTGCCACCACATCCTTCCTGGGTGTATTCAGCTAATTGGAGGACATTCCGGTACTGCTTAACAAAATCGATTATATGGTGGATGGCACGGTCCTCTGCAGTAACGGTATGTGATATCGCCTTGCCCAGTGCGTCCTCATAGCTTGAGAGCACCTCGCCCTGGACATCGGTCGATTCTGAGTAGTACTCGTATTCATTTGCATATCGTGGTTCGGCAACGGTCCGTCCCACGTATCGGCGGAAATGTTCGGAGATTGTACAAAGCTGGTCAGCGTAGGTTTCGTAGTACGCCTGCAGATTTGACGTGTCGATGGTCGCAACGTTGCATTGTGTACCGAAGTCCGGTAGGTCAGGGCCATCATCACCATCATCACCTCCGTCGTCCTGTTCGATACACTCGCAGAAACCGTCCACACAGGCTCGCACCGTAGTACCGATGCAGTCTATGCGACAGTCCGCAGCGAAACCGCTTGGACAACGTGGTTTGATGCAATAGATACCATCGCATCCAGTAAACTCTTCCTTTCCGGCCGGACACTCATCCTCAGCTACCGCCATCGTGGTAGCAAGGACGAGTATGGCCAAGAGGGCCAATGTTCTATTCAACGCTTTATGTGCCATGTTCGAATCCTCCAATTTTGAATGAGAGACATCACATCGCATGAAGAGAGGCGTCCTCCTTTGGGTATATCATCGACCCAAAGAGATACACCTTTGCCCCTCCCGTCCTGTGAATATACAATCTCCCCTTCTCAAAGCAGTAGGCTGCAACCATATAAATGGATTTTTCCCGCAATGTTTCATTAAAAACGCCAATCCCCGGGTCCGGTTCAAGGGTGGTTGTTAGTCGTTGCACGTCGTTGCGCATGATTTCAGCCCTAGATAGGTGCTCCCGTTCATGATATCAAGACGCATCAGTAGTTAAGAGACCGAATTAGGACGTTTACTGGGAGTACGGCACCAATAGAGGACACAATTCGCACCTACCTATTGTCGACATGCGGTCAAGTCTGCAGGATTAGCTCTGGTCCCACCAGAACACGTCACGGAGGCACTTGTACCGGTAGTCGTTGTCGAGGATTATGTTGCAGATATCGGTGTTGTTGAACCTACGAGCTGTCAACCATCGGCACTTGTCGACCCTGAGCTCGGTAGTTGAGTTGTCACAGACCGTATGGTCCTGGGTGGAGAACGCCTCGCACACGGCTCGTTCGTCCACGTCATCGATACTCGCACAGACCGATTTATCCTCGGTAGCATGGGCGACCTCGGTAAAGCAGGTTGATCGATAATTATACGGCGGCTCGTCACTCTGGATGTTCTTACAGATAGATACATCCTCGACCACGGGAGCGACACCTGACAAGCAACGGTCACGCATGTCCTCCGATGTGATCTGGTCACAGACATCCGTGCTCTTCATCGTGGGGGCAACACCAGCCAGGCAGAGCTCGCGGTACTTCTCAACGGTGATGCTCTCACATGTCGCGTAGTCACCTCGTATGGCGGTGACATTGACAACATGTCCGTAGCAGATGTTACGTTCACGCTCACTGGTGAACCGTTCACAAACAGTGACGTCGGTATAGTTCATGACCTCGGCGACATCGAGGAGACAGCGGTCCCGGTAATCAAGATCGTCCACCTTATCACACACTGCAGCGTCCTTCATGTGGTTAGCGAGCTGAGTGAGGCAGCCGTTCCTTCGCACCTTTCCAGTGATACGGTCACATATGGCCGCAACGGGCTGATTGTCGAAAATGAGTAGATAGCATTTATCCCTGAGATCATCAGAGATAATGTTGTCGCAGACGACGAAAGCGTTCTTGTCCTGCACCACGTCGATAAAGCACGCCTCGGCTCCGGGAGGGAGGGGCGGCTTCGGACATCCTGTGCTTCGCTCCCTGGCGATGTTGAGGAAGCACTGGTCCCGTTCTTCATCTTCGTCTATTCGGTCGCAGAGGTTACCGTCCAGCTCCTCGATAGCGACCTCCTGATAGCAGTACTGGGCATCGCCATTCTCGATCTCGCATACCTCCACCTTCGTGAGGGCCTTCTCGGAATGGACCGCGCGCTCAGTGCAGCAGTGGCAGAGATCGTCACATATCTCGCTCAGTTCACAGTCAGCATTGTGAGCACAGCAGCGTCGACCCTCGTCACAACAGATACCGTTCACACAGTTGGCACTGCCGCAGTTCTCATTATTCTTGCAGGGCTCACCATTGGGGAGAACGAGCGGACGCTTATCAGGAGCGGGAGTGGGCTCGGGTGTGGCCTCGACAGTAGGCTCTGCTGTAGGCACGGTAGTGGGTGCGGACGTAGGAGTAGCAGTAGGTGTTGCCGTTGGAGCGGCCGTGGCCGTTGGTTGTTGTGTAGTGGTCGGCTTTGGAGTCGCCCGGGGCGTTGCTGTCGGAGTGGCCTCGGCAGGGCCCTCACGGCTTATGCAACCAGTAAGGAGGACCATGGTCAGGAATACCGCCATTATCAAGACGGATGACCATATTTTGTTAACGGGTTTATTGGATACCCTGCCCATAGAATGAGATACTTCACAAATGTTTATTAACGTGAGCGTTCCGGCGCGGGCCTCGGCCACGAAATCAACTTACCGTTGCCCAGACCGGCCAGTACACGGCACTGGTCGAGCGCTACACTGAACATCGATGTGTCCGCTGTGCTGTTCATGAGCAGGCTGCCGGTCGCCCGGTCCCATACTAATAGGGTACCGTCCAGCCCGGCCGAGACCAGAACCTCGTGGTCACCGTCCAGCGCCGTTATGGCCGATGTGTGACCTGAGATATTGCGTACGAACCGTATCGTGCCCTCACCTGCACGCCAGACCTTTATCGTCCCGTCCATCGAACCAGTGTGGACGTCACGGCCATCGGACCAGGTCGAGAGAACTGAGCCCGAGTGGGCGACAAGCACCCTATCTGGTTCGAAGGTGGCACCGGACCACACGAGCACTCTGGCGTTGAATCCACCGATAACGGCCATGTCCTTGGCGATAGCGACACCCGTGAGGATACCCTGTCCCGGCACGAGCGCGTTGATCCGTTCCCTGTTCCCCGTATCCCAGACCTTGACTGTGCCATCATGGGATGATGATACAAGTGCGGTCCCGTTCCAGGTTAGGCCGAACACGATCTCCCGATGGGCAGGCCAAGACCCGAGGGATACAAGGTCCTTTCTCGACCAAACCGATATGGAACCGTCATAAGAGCCTGCGAATATCGACGTATCATTGGCGGCAAGAACAAAGACAGTCCCACCGGGATTCGTGGCCGAAGCGATCGGGGAGAGGTCATCTCGTGCAAGGGCACGGACCGTGCCGTCCGCGGATCCTGTATACACCACATCTCCGACGATCAGGAGCGCGGTGACATCGTCATCATGGAGGGGGACCACGGTATGATCAGGGCATTTATCCGCGTCCGTACCCATCATTGTACTAATACCCCGGTGACATGAGCGCCGTACAATCAGGGGCAGGTCTGCGCATTCGAGCCTGTCCGCAGAACCCTTACGCCACCCGATACCTGCTCCTAAGGCAGCTGCACAGGTCCGCTCGTCCGCCACGCTTGAGGTGCATATGGTGAACGCTCCGGACGGTGACAAATCCTCCTGCCAGCGCCATCGTAATGCCTCTAGCGCACCAGCTATACAAGCGATGCGATCAGGCCCGTTCATAATCATGTCACAAGGTAAGGCCGAGAAAGCGACAGGTCCTCGTTCCCACGCGTCCCCCCATCCGACACCCCATGAACAATACCGTTCGGAAGCATGGCCTTTGAGCAAAGCACTACAATGCTGCGCGAGGCGGTCAGGATCGTCGCGATAGCGCCAGCCAAGGAACCATCCGGTCTCCTCCCGGCACACGGGCTTGTACACAAGGTCAAGGTCGACGCCCCACCTTCCGGGCGACACGAGGGAAATGCTAGCCAGACCCCCGGGCACGAGGAGCGCCAGGGCCACGATGGCCGCAAGCACTCGCTTACCGTGCTCCCAGAGGTGGGAGACGCTGAGAGCCGTCGCAGTGATTAGAGGGATGTACAAGGGCAGAAGATATCGTGCGGCCCTGAGCCCCTTGTCATCGATGACGAACGGGCCAGCGGCGTAGGCCAGCACGTGGATAATGGGTGCGAGGACCAGTATACGGCCCAGTGCACCTTCATCATTCCGGAATACACGTAGCGCCAATAGGCCATACCCGGCCGCGAGCCCCAATGTGTACATCCAAGACAGCACTGTCCAGCCGGCAGAAGGAACGGGGATCAATCCTCGCCGAGGCAGGTGCTGGAAATCGAACGATTGCCTTAGGTCTTGTGAAACGAGCCTCATGAACTTCTCGATTGGTCCAAGGGACTGAGTTCCAGGTGGCGGGGAGTTCCCTCCGAGGATGCGGAATCCTTCATTCTCGTGGGAGACATTGTACACGATCCCCGGCAGGAATCCTATGATAAGACCGGCAGTTAGGGCGATGAATCCCACCTTTCTATGGTCGCGGACAGCAACAAGAAGGACACATGCGAGCGCGAGCGGACCTGTGTCGTAGCTAATCCATCCAGCGAGCCCGATGGTAAAGCCCAGAAGGAGATGTGATCGTGGTGACCGCGTCACGCCTGCGATCAACGGGACTGCTGCGGCGATGACAACTAAATCGAAGGCCCTGGCCAGGAAGTGGTCGCCGATCGTCATGAGTGTGCGGAACACGTAGTGGGGCGGTGCGAGCACGAGCATCGCCGCCATTAGCGCTGCTGCACGCCGGTTCCCATATCGGTCCACGAGCCATGTGGCCAGGACGAGGATGAAGCATGAGACGAAGAGAGATAGAGACTTCACTGTGACCGCATGTGCGCCGAACAGCGCTACCAACGGCCTGAGCGCGTGGATGGTGACCACGCCACCCCCTTTGTATGGCCAGACATAATCATACGCGGCCAGGTGCGGTTGCGAGAGCATCTCGAGGGCAACGGTTCCAAATATGCACTCGTCCTCCGGGGCCGAGATGAAGGGCGAGGCCGTGTACAGCACCAGGGAACGTAGTATAAGGTTCGCCACGAGGGCGATGAGGATTATACGGCCCAGTGAGGTTTTGCGGTCGGCCATGCTCACGGCACCCCCCGCAGGGCGTCCAGGACCTTTCCGCCCAGGTCAGCGACAGTCCCTGAACGGAGACCGAGGAGGAGGCTCGCCTCAATGGGACCATAGAGGTAGCATCCACCACAAGCGGACCTGTTCGGAAGCTTCATGAAGGCCTCGACCGACGAGCCACCGGGAGGACCATCGGGGCGTACAGACTCGTTTAGCTTGGCGCAACACGTGGCGACTCCCCCTTCCGGCGTTATGTTACAGAATATGCGACCCGCAAGACAGGATACTGAATGCGGTACCTGAGGCCACGTGTCCTTGAGCAATCGGAGATAGGGACGGGAAGAGAGCACGGGACGCCCACGTGACTTTTCTCCCAGGAGGAAGGTCGCAGCCGCTCGGACCTGTTCACGTGACGGTACCAGGTCCCCCGCCTCCGATGGTGAGACATGATCATGCTCACCCACGGGTTGGACTAGGAGCTGGGCCCCAGCACGTTCTGCGACATCGAGGAGCCCACTGATATCTTCCGCGGTATCCTGTGAGAGCACCCCCACGACGATCCGGCGGGGACCGCCCTCGGGAAGAGCATCGAGCCCCTCCATTACGCGATCGTAAGTACCATCGCCCCGAGTACGGTCACAGACCTCGCGTGGCCCGTCCAAGCTGATGAGAAGAGTATCCAGATTCGGGATCCAAGACTTGTCCTTTAGTTCTGAGAGGAGCGTACCATTTGTGACGACGCTTACAACGAGACCAAGGCGTCGGCCCTCGTCCACTAGCCGGCCGAGGTCAGACCTGAGCAGGGGTTCGCCCCCATTGAAGCTCCAAGAGACGCATCCGGCCTTTGCGAAGGCCGTCATTAGGGCTATCACATCGTCAGTGCTCATCTCGTCACCACCGGTGCCACGTCGGCCACAATAACGGCATGCAAGGTTGCACCGGTAGGTCAGGTGACAGCTCACTTTCAGAGGAATGCGGGCACCCGCGACAGCACGTAGCCCGCTCGTTGCGGCCCGTGCCATCCTACTTGTCATGAGCGGGACCACCCCCCGGACCGGAAATCGTGAAAGATGGACCTTTCAGTGGATAAAGGAGGGTCGCCGTTGCTGCCACGCAGGCCAGTGCGAGCGAGGTCGCGACACAATATATCAGGAACACATCGCCCTCGCGCTGGAACGCTGCTGCATAGAAAGCGCGGTTCGAAAGAACGAACGGTACCAGGAGCAAGACGCCCCCGATTATGAGTGCGGGTTCGCGTAGTACTGCAGCTACTATGAGCGAGAGAATACCTGCTAGCGCACATATGGCACCGATCCCCCTCCCACGGGAGGTGATCCCCGAACCGAACCGGCGGGTCCGGCCAAAGAGGGCCAACCAGTACAGGGTCCGTCGGAAATAACGCCGGGCGACCTGAGGGAACGGCCTGAAGAAATGTCGACAGCGCACATCTTGATCTAGCAGGATCTTGTAGCGCTCGGTCACCCTGTACCCGAGCTCTATATCCTCCATCTCCACGAACCGAACATCGAATCCGCCCACTTCGTCGAACACGGACCGTCGGATGGCTCCACACGCGGTCGTGATGTGTGTGAACGTCCGGAACCCTGAGAAGTTACAGAACTTGCGCAAAGCCATGTACCGATCGAAGGGTGAGGCAGGATCGTTGGCGGGTTCTTGCTCATATACACCGTTCACACCGGCAGCATCAGGATCAGTCGCGAGGTCGTCGACCACCCGTGCAGCTGCGTCGGGGGCGAGCACAACATCGGCGTCCACGAAGAGAATTATCTTGCCGGTTGTCTCAGCGACCCCCCGGTTGCGCCCATGGGCCGGTCCCGGGGCCGCATCGTCCACAATCACCCGACATGACCGCTCTTGTGCTATCTCTACGGTACGGTCTGTGCTCCCACCGTCCACTACGATTATCTCGATACCTGAAAAAGTCTGAGCGAGTGCTGCGTCCAGGCACTTCCCGAGGGTCGCTTCAGCGTTGAGCGTGGGAATGACAATAGAGATGACGGATGTGTCCTCAGTTTCAACCACGGCGCTCACCCCAAAGCCAGAGCCGGATAAGGCAGGCAATCCCTTCTGCGAGCCTGAACGGAGAGCCGTACTTGGGTTCACCGTACTTGCGCGGTCGATGGGATACAGAGACCTCCTCCAGGCGGGCGCCGCGAATGGCCAAGAGGACAGGGAGATATCTGTGCTCACCTTGTGCGAGCTCTAGGTCATGAACGAACCGTGCACGGACCGCGCGGACCGGGCAGTTCGTATCATGGAGCCTGAGACGGAACACGATACCGACGAGGAGGTTGAACAACCGCGAAGGCACTACTTTCGAGAGATAAGGATGACAACGTTCGCGTCGCCAGCCGATGACCGCGTCATGATCGTTGTCCAGCTTGTCGATGAGAAGGGGGATGTCGGCCGGATCGTCCTGAAGATCACCGTCGAGCGTGACCAGGATATCACCACGAGCATGTTTGAACCCAGCAGTGTATGCGGCCGACTTCCCACGATGCGCTCCGAGATGGACCGGGACTATCCGCTCGTCCTCAAGTGCCATCTCGTCCATAGCCTCGGCGCTACCATCGGTGCTCCCGTCATCGACCAGTATGAGCTCGATCTTGTCGCTGATATCTTGGGCCATGACCTCCCCTTTGAGATGCGGGAGGGATTCTACTTCGTCCCAAATGGGGACTATGATCGAGATCAAGTGATGTCACGCTCCCCCTTCATGAGGAAGGAGTTGATGAGACACGACAATCCTGTCACGTTCTTCTTGACATCGCATAGGTCCCGTGTCCGTGTGATGCGGTGGAGGACGTACTCTGGTCGCATGAAGAATGTGCGAAGTGATCTACGCTCGAGGCGGTTGAGCTCCTCACCGGTCATAATTCCCAGCTCATCACGTCGTACGTCCGTTAGCTCTCCGAGCATGAGAGAAGGTCCACCCTCCAGACCAGCGAACTCATCGGTGGCATGATAGAAGCTGAGCGGAGTGAAGTTCGCATAATCTAGGTCCAGCGTCTTGGCGAACCTTACTGTCTCGTCCACGTCCTCCGCGGTCTCACCGGGGAATCCGATCATGAAGAATCCGAGAACCTCGAGCCCCGCCTCGCTGGCATGGCCCACGGACTCGCGCACCTGATCGAGAGTGATCCCTTTGCCCACCTCGTCCAACATGCGTTGTGATCCTGATTCTATCCCGAAGTACACGGTACGACAACCGGCCTCGCGCATGAGCCGCAGGATGTCGCGGTCCACAGCATTTGCGCGTACGTTCGCATGCCAGACCATGTCCAACTTCGCTGCGATCATGGCCTCACAGATGGCCTGGGCGTTGTTCCGGGGGACGGTGAACACGTTGGAGAAGAACATGATGTCACGCACACCGTACTGCTTCCTCAGCCACCGCAGCTCTTCGACGATGTTCTCGGGAGATCGCCAGCGGAAATCCTTCGCCGAATCACAGAACGTGCAGTTGAACGCACATCCGCGGGAGTCTATCACCGAGGAGCAGGGGAGGAGATGGAACCGGTTCTGGGTCGGGATGTAGTCGGCCAGGTCGATGAGGGAGTAATCGGGGAAGGGGAGCGTATCAAGGTCGCGTACTCCGGGGAGGGGCCCTCCGTCAACGGGCCCGTCCGCCGTCCGAGCAATTACACCACGCATGCCCGCGAGCGGTTCCCGTGTCGCGGCCCGATTGACCAGTTCGGTGATGAGCGGCTCACCCTCACCAGGTATGATGGCATCCAGGGCCGAGCACTCGACAAGGAGCCGCGCGCCCATCCTGCGAGCATGGGCACCACCAGCAATTATGGTCAGGCTGGGGAATCGCTCTTTGAGCTGAGTAATGCTCCGACTGTCACGGGGCCAGTTCTTGGCGTGAAGCTGGACGGCAAGGACATCCGGGCGCCACTGCTCGATAACACGGACGAAGTCCTCCAGCGAGTAGTAGAATCCGTCCAAGAACCGGGTCTCCACCCTCTCCACCCGGAGCACTGATGAGAGGTACATCAGTCCAAGAGGGGGACTGATCCCCACCCAGGTACCTGAGTCACCGGTGAGCCACTGGACCAGAGAGTTCGACGTGTACTGGAAAGCGGGGCGCATGCCATCATAGTCCCAGGGCAGGGATGCGAAGAGTACCCGTGCCGGCGCATTCTTCTGACTCATTCGTTCGATGTTACGTTCTGTTGTTTAATAAAAGGTTATCGAGGGCCGGGCTCGTCATTCTCAGGGCGATCAGCCCATACGACCGTCAGCCCTCCGAGCGCGGCCACCGCGGTCGTGGCGAGGAAGGAGGCGAACGCCGCGGCAACGGCGACCTCAGGCTTGACACCGTACGGTCCGAAAGCGACCATAGCGGTCCCCTCGCGTACTCCCAGGGAAGCGATGGTGATGGGTACGGACTTCACCAGCACTACTATAGGAAGGACAGCGAGCGTCGTCCCGAGACCGAGGATGGCCCCGAAGCCCAGGAGAAGGAAATGGAACTGGACCATCACCGTGCAATAGGCCAGAACAGTCAGAACGAGCGCCTTGAGCAGTGCGAGCGTCGAGGGGGACACGGCCGCTCCCTTGACATCCCCCGGGAGCGTGCCATCGCCTACCCACGGGAGTCGCTCAAGTGCGGCGGCGGAGCGGATCACGGCCGTATATGGTCGAGCCATGAACGCCAGGGCCAGTGCGGCCACTACAACGTAGGCTGCTGTGAGCGCCGGGGGTACGATAGATAGACCGAACACGATCCCTAGGACCACCACCACGAATACGTCCATGGCTTTGTCAAGAGCCACAAGAGTGACCATCTTACCCCTGTCACCCTCGAACTGGCTGGCCCGGGCCACCTCGCCCACCCTGCCAGGTGTCAGTATACCAATGCTCATACCCACCATGAAGGACCGGACGCTCTCTTTGAAGCCCACGTCCCGCACCGTCCTGGCGAGGATGTGCCACTTGGACGCCTTGAGGAGGAGGAATACCGGTGCAAGGATACAGGCGATCCCCAGATGGAGCCCCCGTATCCGCAGTCCGGGACCGGTGAATACACCGAGGTCGATGGAAGATAGCACGACGCCTATAACGAGTACCGTAAGCAGGGTCCGCACGAAGGCACCGGGATGTCGGGAATCATTCTCGACCGATCCTTTCGCGTCATCCACTCCGTCATCGTCGTCCACGGGATTCGCCTATCCTATGGTGCACGACATCCAATTATATAATATACGCTCGCCGTTCATGGGCATGGTGCGTCGTGCCATCGCCCTCATCATGGCCCTGGCCCTTGTTGCCGGATGCATCGGTGAACGCACGGATGTAGGCCAAGGTGCATGCGGGAACGGTGTGCGCGAGGCCAGGGAGGCATGCGATGGCTCGGACCTTGGCGACTGCGTTGCATGCGATATGGACTCGACCATCGATCCGGAACGCTGCGTATGCGCCGGCTACTGCGGCGACGGTGCTGTCCAAGGGCCCAATGACGACAATGTCACGGAGCGGTGCGACGGTACGGACGCGGAGCTCTGCCCCGGGGAGTGTCTCGACGACTGCAGCTGCCCTGGGATCCCGGTGAAGTCTTCCTGTCCCATACTGTACGCCTCGGACGGCGAGGATTTCACCTTCGTCACCGATATGGTCGGCAACGGTGTTGTGGGCTTCCCCCTCACACCTGACCTGACGAAGTTCCAAGATCCAGTGGAATGGATCCTCCTGCCGCCTGGCCTCCCGCACGAGCGCGACGGGACCTTCGAGCTCCGCATAGTGGAGCAGCTCGCTGAGATCACCTTCCTCGACGGAATCGAACTCGTTGCCGTCGACCACCCCGAGGGCACGTCGGCCTTCCCTATCGAGGGCGTCCGGATGTTCCCCCCCTATCTTCCCGATGGCATCGTGCTCGCGGACGACCTGCGGTCACCTGTCGCCGTGACCGATGATTCCGGACGGGACCTGTCACCAATGCTTGAGGCAGTTGACGGACGGTACGCCCCAGTCGAGATCATGCCATACGAGGGATTCGCGGAACCACATGCTCTGATCGTTGACGTTGGTGACGTGACGAACGCAGACCGTGTGCTCATCCTCCTCACAGGCGGAACGCGTTACCCACAGGCCTACTCCACCATCCCGGCGTGGAACGATGGTATACGGATGGTCCTGCCCACGGTCCAGGTCCCCGACGGCCAGGGAGGATGGCGGACCGTGATGGAGAACGCCCCCTTCCCCGCAGGTCTCCCTCCAAAGACGGTCACCCTCGACCTCACGGGAGTTGTAGATCCTGATGACACCAGGGTTCGTATCCTTACAGGACTCGTTGTGTATTGGGATCGTGTGCTCGTCACTAAACGACTACCATCCGCATCCACCGTGGTCACTGAACTGTCACCGGTCAAGGCCAAGCTCGGATACCGCGGCTTCCCCTCACCGTTGCCCCTCAAGGGCCCGTTCCCGGTGTTTGATTACCAGAGTGACTGGCAGGGGCCGGAGGTCCCTGCTGTAGCGGGTGACCTGACACGGTACGGTGATGTGCTCTCTCTCATGGTCCCCGGGGATGACTTGTTCGCCATCATGGGCCCTGGTGACGAGGTAGCGGTCTCCTTCGACGCAGGCGACCTTCCGCCTTTGGCCGATGGTTCGGTGCGCACATTCATGGTAAGGGCGAACCTGTTCTTCAAGGAGTTGTACGAGGAATCACCAGCGTACGATACGGTAGCACCACTCCCGTTCCACAACATGTCCACGTACCCGCCTCCAGCAGGAGAGGGCTACCCGTCCGATGAGAGACATCTGGAGTATCAAGCGGAGTACAATACGCGTCCTTTAGGGGCCTTCAGGTCCACACCCCAGGGATGATCTCCCCGCAGAATGGGCACTTACTGCTGTTCATGAGGTTCTTGATTACCTCTACACCCTCACGTTCCACGACTGTGACACCACATTTCGGGCAGACCGTGTCGGCAATGCTCGCTCCGGGCACGTTCCCGATATAGACGTAGTTGAGTCCTTCCGCGAGTGCAGTGTTGCGTGCCTTGGTAAGGGTCATTAGCGATGTCAAGGGGAGCGTGTCGAGCTTGTATTCGGGCATGAACCGCATGAAGTGGAGCGGTACGTCGGGGCCGAGGCTCTCCACAATCCATCTAGCCATGTCACGTATCATGTCCATATCATCGGAGAATGTCGGAACGACGAGGTTGGGTATCTCCAACCAGACGCCCTTTTCCTTGAGCAGCTCACATGTGTCGAGCACGGGCTGGAGCGTCCCGCCGCACACCTCCTCGTAGAACTTATCGGTGAAACCCTTGACGTCGATGCTGGCCCCGGAGGTCACTGGAATGAGCTCCTCCAGAGGTTCGGGATTGATGTACCCGTTCGACTTCAGTAGTGTAGCGAGACCCGCAGCACGCGCCACCTTGAACACATCATAGACGTACTCGAAGAGCACCGCCGGATCGGTGTAGGTGAAGGTGATGGCAGAGACTCCTAGTGCCTTTGCGTTCTCCACGGCCTGGAGGGGAGAGAGCAGCTCGTTATCGGTCTCGTCCGGGCCTTTCTGCGATATCTCCCAGTTCTGGCAGTTGAGGCATCGGAAGTTGCATCCCGCGACCGCAAGGGAGAGCGTCGTGGTGCCGGGCTTGAAGTGATAGAAAGGCGCCTGTTGCATTGGATCCTGGGCGACAGAGCAGGGATTGCCATATGCCAGTGTATAGAGCCTTCCACCCTTGTTCAACCGCGTGCGACAGATACCACGTCCGTCGGGGGCGAGGTTGCATAGGTTCGGGCACAGTCCGCATTGAACGAAGTCGTCAGGCCCTGGTGTTCCCCAACGGGCCTCTTTTAGCATGACCTCATGCCCGGGACCTCTTGACGAAAGACCGGGGATATCCTGTGTATTGAGGGAACCCACGGTGCCAGTATCCAGTAGCATCTTGATCATGGCCGTAGAGAGGCAGAACCCTCCTCCGTAGATGAGACCTTTCTTGATGAAATCCCTACGGTCGACAGGCTCGTCAGGCGATGACTCATGGTGGTCGTCCTTCAAGCTATCCGGCTCATCATCGCCTTTAGTAACGACGATCACCCCTCACGTATTAAGACGATTGTAGCGATGAGGATCGCCGAGAGGAACATGGCAAGGACCGTCGTGTTGACCTCTCTCGGCGCTGCACCTGCCTCCGTGAGCACGCCCAGGGCATCCCCCATGAAGGTAAGTGCCGTAGCGTTCAATGCAGTAGCCCGGTCGATCCGTCCCAGCCCGGCCTCATAAACGGCCTGTATGTAGGCCATACGTGCTGCTGTCAATGCGAGCCTTGCTTTGGGGAGCGTCTTCGCGCGCCTGTCCAGTTCGTCCAGCACCCGCCCATTCTCTGCAAGCTCAAGCCCTATGTTCGCGATATCACATTTGACATCAACGATGAGGGGCAGGCCGACGGCGAGGTCACCGGAGCTCACACGGACCGTCAAAGGTATCTCGCGGCAGGGAAATCCATCCGGGATGGCCACATTGAGCGCGAACCGTGATTCACCCCCCGCGGGAAGGAAAGAGGGGACGGTACCGACCTTGGCAATGCCCTTTGGTGTTCCCGGAGGCGTGATGATGTCCATGGTTATGTCAAGCGGTGTGGCGCCTTCGTTCCGTAATGTGAGGGGAAGGGTCGCGACACCCCCCCGTGATAGGAGCATAGCCCCGGTCGCATCTGCTGAAAGGGTGAGCGGTCTCAATGAATCGAAGGGCATCAGATAGCGTGAACGACAGCAGAAGTCACCTTCGGCGCAGGATAGAAATGGTGTGAAGTGTTCCCGACTGACACACACGCGAAGTAGGTGGAAACCGGTGCTGTCAGGAATTTGGAGCACTCCGTCGGCAGGCAGCTCCAGTGCTTTTCCGTCAAGGAACGCATGGACCTTCGTGTCCGGTACGCTATGATTGTTGGCATCAGTGGCGCGATGTTCGATCGTGTAGATTCCCGGGCCGGTGGTCTCCACATCGAACTTGAGGTCCAGCCTCGCTGCCATGGATATGTAGGTGACCCCTTTTGCTAAGGTCTCATCCTTCCGGGCTGCCAGGATTAGGTAGTTCCCACCAATTCCCTTGGGTTCGATCGATGCGGTGAACTGCCCGTCCGAAGTGGTGTTGAGCATGTGGCTCTTGCCCTCGAACCGTGCGATTACCGTGGCGTCCTGAATGCGATGGAGCGTTCTGTTGACGACCGTCACCGTGACTGGGATATGCATCTTTCTGGGGTACCGGTTGAACCAGAGGGGGCGGAGCGTCGTGTCCAAAATGGCGAGCTCGCTCCCCGAGACGTCCAGGTTCGTACAACCCCGTGCACCCTCACTACAGATCTCACCCTTGGACGCGTCGCATGTGATCCATCCGTCGGCAGGAGGTAGTACGCAGACGTTCCGATTCATATCGCAACGTGCCGGTATGAAGAGCGAGCTGACCCGTTCGCCAGCATCCGCATCCAAGAATACACATCTTCCGAAGGGTGCGCACTGGCTGTCGTCAAGACAGCAGACATCGCCCTCCGGACAGCAGACTCCGTTCTCCGACCGTCTCCCAGGTTCACACAGCCCCAAGAGGTCGGGCCGTTGTACGGCTATTCGCTGGTCGTCGCGGGCCTGTCCGATGACGGCCAGGTCAGGTTCTTGGGCACAGTCGCCCGGTGATAGCTCCACGGGGATATCGAGCCGCTTGGTCTCGCTAGCTCCGTTCTTGAGCGTGAAGAGGAGTGAACAGGTCCCCGTACGGAATCCCGTCTTGATGTCCACAACGGCCGTGTACTTCCCGCTACCGGTCTCATAATCCTTGCCAACGGAGAAGACGATGGGAGACGGCGTCAGGGATTGACAAAGCCCATGCTCTACCTCCGGTGCGGGCAATACTTCCAGCTTGAACGTCCGCGGGGAGCACGCCTCTCTGTCCGTGATACGGATGTTCACCTCAACAGTGACATCCATCCGCTTGTAGGCCACGTCCATGAGCGGGTCCTCAGGAAAAAGGAACCCATGGTCGTCGTCAAGGAACATACCTGCCATCCACTGTACCGACCATTCATGACCGGTGCACTGGGGAAGAGCGGTCGCCGTGGCGATGAGGAGAATGACGGTCGTAGCAAACGTCCAGAGTTGTCGTGAACAGATCCCACTATACCCCGAACCGTTCCCGTACGTCCTCAATAAATTATGGGTCACCAATTCTATACAAGAGTGTTCGGCCTTTATTAAAGTAACCTATACGAACCCCATTATTGGACAAAACAGATATTGGTCATATAATACTAATTTTGTCTATTTGACATGTCGCCAACCTATTTATACCAGAGTGACGAAAAGATAATCTGGATAGAGAGGGGACTATCATCGTCATAACTCGGTATCGGCCGGTCGTCCATTTCGGCATCCTCGCCATTCTTTTGCTAAGCCTTGGCATCAGCACTTCGGTGAGGCTCGCGAACTGGGAGGAGGCCGAGTACGTACAGAACGGCGAATGGGTATTGACCATGCCGGTCCAGGACTATCGCGTCACAGGGATCACGGCCAAAGCACGGTTCAAGGGGAACCTGGATGGTCTAGACGATACCACCGCCGACTGTGCTGTGCAAGAAGAAAAGGTCATCATCTCGGCAGATGGAGTGGAGATCGACCGGTTCGGCGATTATGGTGACACATTGGAGTGCGTGGCCGAAGAGGTCCCCATAAGCTGCTGCCCGATGTGCGATGCCTGGCGGAAGGAAGAGACGTTCGAAATCCCCCTGCCCGCGTGCCGATTCGTGAATAATAAGATCATGCTTGGTTTTTCCCTCACTGCCAAGGACGAGTGGGTGAGTGCCTGCCCTATCGACGCCTGCGTGGGGACTTTCGACTGTCGGACCGGCTCTTTCAAGGTCCGGCTTTTCGTTGACGTCACCTACGAGGAGATATCTGCCGAGGAGTGCGACGGTATCGACAATGACTGTAATGGCGATATCGACGATGGTGAGATCTGTGTGGGCGGCTTCGGATGTGTCGATGGTGAGTGCTCGACCAACGAATGTGCCACAGGTCGCGTCCTGTGTGATAGATGGTGCGAGCCCGCACCCGGCATGTGCTGTAATGATATCTGGTACGCCGGAGGTGGATGTTGTGGCGATGGGGACTGCACGGGATCGCAGTACTGCGACGACGACAAGCACTGCAAGGAGCCCGAGTGTACCGAAACCGCACACTGCCCCGGCAACTTCAAGTGTGTCGATCACATGTGCTCCGCTACCGAGTGCAGGGCTGATCACACCCGGTGTGGAGCGGTATGCGATCAACTCCCCGGCGTTTGCTGTGAGAACGAATGGTACGCCGGTGGTGACTGCTGCCATGACGGCGGCTGTGCCGGTGAGAACATCTGTGGTACGGACCACCGCTGCACACAACCGGAGTGCACCGCTACGAGCCCATGCATAAACAAATTCAGGTGCCTCGATGGTCGTTGCTCGCGCACGGAATGCAGCATTGACCACGCCCTGTGCGGTTTCACCTGCGGTCCCGTTCCGGGCGTCTGTTGTGATAATGCGTGGTTCACACAGGGCGACTGCTGCGATGACGGGGATTGTCGCACTGACCAGTATTGTGGGGCCAACCACCTATGCACAGCATACTCTTGTTCGGCCTCCACTCCATGCCCCGGTGTGCTACGGTGCGTCGATGGCATCTGTATCGATCCCGCCAGGAACTTCGCACCGAACATCAGGGTGGACAGGGGCGCATCGGGAAAACAGCTCCATTCGGCCCTTGTTGGTCTCCGTGGAGGCGGTCTGCTCTCTGTCTGGCAGGATGCGCGTACGAGCGATTACCACCTCCGCAGCTCGCATGCATCACCACCAGGCTATGAATGGTCCACTTCGGTCCAGGTCGACTCTATCTCGTTCGGGGACCAAGGTAGGCCCACGGTAGTGACCGGTCCCAGCGAGCTTGCGTTCGCTGCGTGGGCCGGTAGGGATGGGAGCATACGTGCCGCGTACGTTGCCAGTTCGACCGATAATGGAGCGTCGTGGGGGCCGTCAAGGATTATCTCAGGGGACCTCGACAGCCCTAAGGACGCCACAATAGCTCTCGGGGGGGGCCGGCTCATTTCCGTGTTCACCGCTATCGCCTCAGGCTACCGTTCTATGTACGCCGTGACCTCGAACAATTGGGGCTCGACCTGGTCGGACCCTGTCATGATCGCGTCCGGTGAGTCAGCTCGTGTCGGGATACCGTCCGTGGCTATCGATGGGAACGGGATCGCAGTCGCGGTATGGGAGGAGGGGTCCTCGCTCTCAGAGGCGATCTACACGTCACGGTCCACTGATGGTGGCAGGTCATGGAGCGAACCGTCGCGCGTGGACCCTGGCCCAAGCCCCTGGCAGATCCGTCCCACGCTCCTGGCCGCAAGGGACGGGGGGTTCCTCCTCGCTTGGGACGAGGAGTACGATATCTACACGAGCCGTAGCAATGATGCTGGACAGACCTGGGGGACCAAGGTCCTTGTGTTCGATGCATCGCATGGGTGGCGCGCTGAACCGATGCTCGCCGTGGCGGACAACGGCAACGCCTATGTGGTCTGGGACAGCTATTACGACATCTATACCGCTTACATGCCAAAGGGAGATACGAAGTGGACTGAACCCGCACGTGTGGACGATTCGCCCGAGGGTACTCAGCAGCGTCGACCGGCCGTGGCCATTGACGCCGAGGGTGTAGTACATGTGGCATGGGAGGACAATCGTAACGGTGAGTACGCTGTCCATTACAGCCTGTCGACCCCGTGCAAGCCCGGATTCACGTTCTGTGAGGCCCAGTGCATCCCCTCGACCGAGGGAAGATGCTGCGGAGGGAGATGGCGCGTCGGTGCCGCGTGCTGCTGGCACGAGGAGTGCAGGGGCGGTCATGCCTGCGATGGCTATTCATGCTCAGACTCATTGTGCGCTCCAGGATTCATCTCATGCGAGAGTGCGTGCCGCAGACGCCCCGGTGCGTGCTGTGGTGGCACCTGGGACGAGGCCGCAGAGTGTTGCACGAACGATGACTGTTCCCGGGGGGGCACGTGCGACGCCTCCCGCCAGTGTATCGGAGGCGAACCGATAGAGCCGACCTCCAGCCCAACTCCCGATCCTACTGCGACACCGTCAGTCACACCATCACCGACGACCCCTCCCGGTATCTCGCCAACACCAACAACGAGCATCTCGACCACGCCCACACCTACACCCACTCCTGATCCTTCCGCATCGCCTACAGCAGATCCCTCGGACACTACATCCCCCACTCCTCCTCCGAGCCCCACTGCCACACCCGGGCCTACACCCTCACCTACGGCCACACCGACACCTGCCTCTGATGACGTACGCCAATGGCTGCTCTCGCTCTGGGAGGACATCTCCCGTGCTGAACAGAACGGTGAGATCACTTCCGAGATGGCAGCCCGGCTCCGCAGGAGCCTAGAGAAGGCCTTCGGTCTTATGGTGGGGGGCGATGTCGGGGGTGCCGTTGACATCGCTGACACGATATTCCGTGACATCGCACGAGCTCGGATCGAAGCGCTCATCCAGAGAGTGGAAGCTATGGGACTGGCGGGACTGATCGATGAGGAAACCCTTGCTCAGCTCCTCAAACGGCTCCGCGAGGCGCTAAAGGCCATCGATGAAGGTGGTGCATCCAGTGGGACGGACCTCCAGCTAGCCCGGTCAAATGCAGCAGACCTCCTAAAGACCGTAGAGCTCCTGGCCACCGAAGTGGGGACTGTCGAACAAGCCTCTGATACGCAGGGATCTGCTACAGTACAACCCACGGCTGTTCGGCCCACGACCACAAAGGACTGGATCCTCGCGCTATGGATGGAGATCGGACGTGCCGAGGGTACTGGTGAGATCACGACCGAGGTGGCCCAACGACTACGACATCGCCTCCAAGAGGCGCTCGACCTGATCGATGCAGGTCGCGAGGACGAGGCGCTCATGATCGCTGACACCATCTCACGTGACGTGGCCCGAGCTCGGGTGGAAGCGCTAATCCAGCGTCTGGAGGCATTGGGCAGGGAGGGGAGAATCGATAAAGCGGTCCTCGCCGACCTCCTCGAACGACTGATGGAAACGCTCCGTGCCATCGAGGAGGGTGATATCGTAACGGGGACTGCCGATCTGGAACAGGTCATCGCCCGCCAGGCGGCCACCATCGAGGCCATCGAAGTGATCCTCGCCAAGGTGGCCGAGGCTGAGCGCACCTCTGCTCCCACACCGGCACCAACGCCCACGGGCGGTACGGGCCCGACACTTTCTCCAGAGGACCTGGTGTCATCGGTTCGGGAATGGATCCAGACCCTTCGCGAGGACGTCCAGACTGCTGAGGAAAAGGGTCTCATCACAGCTGAAAAGGCGACCGAGATCCACATGAGGTTGAGCAGAGCGCGTGCATTATTGGAACAAGGACGAGTTAACGCTGCCCTTGAGGAAGTGGGACGTGTCGCCCCCGCCGTTGCCCGTGCACGGCTCGAAGCCCTTATCGAGCGGGTGGAAGCTCTGGGTCGGGATGGTCTTCTCGACGAAGATACAGTCGCCGAGCTACTGGCTCGATTACGCAATGCGCTCCAAGAACTTGATGAGGATGAATCCGGAACAGGGACGCTCCCCGTCTTCCAACGCATGGAGCGTATTCTCGGGAGCGTGGACGCGCTCACGGACGATATCGAACAAGCTGCAAGTAATGAGATCCCGGTAACACCCTCAACTGCTCCGGCCCCCACTATGGTCACGACCCTAGTACCCACCCTCATGCCGACCACGGTCCCCACTTCGTCACCCACGTCCCTTCCCGATGGCAGCATCACGCTCCTGCCCACCCTAATGCCCACAATGGTTGCGTCCATGGTCCCGACGATGGTGCCAACCACCGTGCCCGGACCCACAGCGAGCGCCACAGGGCCCAACGGGACGATTATCCCGGGGACCGATACTGGTGGTGAGCTCATAACCGAAGGTATCGACCTGGACCAATCCTCCATTCCATCGAGCGTCCCGGCCGATCCAGTGGCCGCTGCCATCCATGACCTCGCCGAAGAGATGGGATGCGCTGCGGTCTGTGCAGGAAGACCTGACGGGTGTGACGAGGCCTGCGAGGACCTGCTCGATGTGGAGCGAAAGGTGTCCTCTCCCCTGTTCCAGGAGCGTCTTCTCGTCCAGATGGCCGTGAGCAATACACCACCTCCAGGATTGGAGCGTCATCTCCAGAGCGCTTGGCGCCGTCTGGGCGAAGGGGATGTGACGGGCGTGGAGGAGACTGTCCAGCGTGTGCAAGGCATAATCACGGAGCGCCTTGCCATTGATGTGGCGGTCAACACCGTGTCCAAGTCGTCCTTCACTCCTCAGATTGAGCCCGAGGAGGTCGCCATACCATCGGTGCTCGAGCTGTTCGACATCGAGAGATCTCTTGGAGAGACCGCTGAAAAGATCGTCGACGGGGTTGTCACTGCCTCGAAGGCCGTGCGCGAGCGGATGGGCGTCGTGATAAAGGGCCATGTCATGGAGGTCGCGCTCCAAACGGCCGATGGGACCGGTGAGCCAAAGATCGCGACCGTGGTCACGCTTTCTGTGGAGAACACCGGCACCGAAGACGAAGAGGACTTCTGCGTCCTCCAGCTCATCCCCAAAGAACTTGCAGCGTCCGTTAGCAGTGTCACATTCAGGCAGGACGTCCGGGTGGTGGTCAACGATCCCGTCGTTCTCTGGAGCGTCGACCGTCTCAAGAGCGGTAGTAAGGTCGACCTCTCCTTCTCGGTCCAGAAGAAGGTCTCACAGGATGACGTCAAGGCATCGCGTATCACCTTCCTCAAGCTCCCTGGTTCCCAGTGCAGGGAACTGTCGATCACGCCGGGAGGGGGGGGCGGATGGGGGACGTCCACGGCAGGCGGTGCTCTCTCTACCATCAAGATGATCGTCCCATGGATCGCAGTGCTGATGGTCCTCTCGCTCATCGGTGCCACTGTCAGGCATCGGTTCAAGCGCGGTCCTAGTACACTCGCTCTTTCCATCTCACGGCAAGCGGGCTACACGGCGCTCACGGCCACGGCACGTAACGCGGGACATACTCCTATGCTCGATGTGGTTATCGAGTTCGAGCTCCCCGGCGAACTCGCACCACCTCCGGGCGTCTCACTCCAAGAAGCAGTAGGGACCATCCCTGCTGACGGCTACCATATGAGCATGCTCTACGTCAGCCCTCTCACACCCGCACGCTCGACGGTCGGGGCCATTATCAACTACCGCCGCGGGGGCAAACCCACGACCGAGCGGGCAGCTCCTGTGTCCGTGGCCAGCGTCCTGCCCCTGATCAGTCCTCTCACCATGGACGAGGAGGCTTTCGAGGAGGCCACTTCAGGGCTCATCGGGACCACTCGTTCCCTCTCGGTCAAAGGTGGGATGCGGTCAGTGCTCGAGAGCGTCAAACATGTCTGCACTCCGCTCGCAAAAGCGTTCGCTCATAGGAGGCCCGGTGAACGTGTTGACGAGGGCTACATCGGTCGCGAGGGAACGACGGGCGAAACCGTTGCGGTCAAGGTACACGGGAAACGTGGCGTCCTGGGTGTCAGCATCACCATCACCTGTCTTGCAGGGACCAAGGAGACCGCCGAGGCCCTAGCCGATGAGCTTGTGGACCTAGTGACAGGCAAGGAATCACCCTCATACTACGGTACGCGGTACGCCTAGAGGGTCTCGAAAGATCCGGGCTAGGCTATTTATTGTTTTAATGCTTAAGAGGGACCGTGAGCAGGATAAGCAATGTCCCGATGACGGTCCTGTGGGCGTGCTTATTCTCTACTATCCTCCTCATATCGACAGCTGTTGGCGGAGATCCGTGCGAGGATCATGACACGTGCGATCCAGGTCGATGCTGTGATGGCATGTGCGTAGTGGAGGGCGCCATATGCTGCGGTGACGGGCTCTGTTCCGCGGACGAAACGTGCCGGAAGGACGATGCTGGTTGCGAGAACGGGCTCGCGTGCATCAGCGGATGCGCTAAGGCCCCCGATGGTGATCCCTGCACAACCGACACACAGTGCACGTCCGGTAACTGTGCCCTCGACTGGGAGAACGCCCAGGGGACATGTGCTCCGGAGGGCAACTGTGTCCACGGGGACAGGACCAATTTCGTCTCTCTTGTCGACATCTCCGGGGACCGGTACTGCAACGACACCCTTTGGCAGCCCCGTAAGGTGGACGGGGACCTGTGCGATCCCGCTCACCCTGTGATGTGCTCTGATCGACGGTGCGTCGCGACGATGGACTGTTCCTGCAATCTCTGCTGCGCTTCAGGATGCGCTCTCGAGGACAGATGTGTGCCGTCCGGTACACGGGAAGGATCGATGTACTGTGATGACATGTGGTGGGACCAGCTGGCCGATGGTGCCGCATGCACTACATCGGCAGCCTGCGCCAACGCCACCTGTGTGGAGGACGTGAAGGGCGGACCGTCCATCTGCTGCGCCCGCGAGTGCGTCTCGGGCGGGATATGCTATAGGAACGGGACCCAGCTCGAGGGGATGTACTGCGCCGGTGAATGGGGAGTGCTGCGCCACGATGGCGCTACCTGCACCGCGGACTGGGAATGTACCGCCGGCCTCTGTGCTGAGGACGTGGTCACGGGGAAGGGTGTGTGCTGTCCTCGCGACTGTGTGTACGATGGCATATGCTCCCCTACATTCGGTCAGGCCACCGGACTATTCTGCAACGTAACCGGCTCTTGGGAACCGAAGCGGGAGGAGGGATCCCCGTGCCATCACTACTTCCAGTGCCAGGGTGACACTTGCGCCTCTTCGGACGAGGGGAGCGTCTGCTGCGCGTCACCAGGGTGCCCCCATGCGGATACTTGCATGCCCGAGGGGAGCCAGATCGAGGACCGGTACTGCGAGAGCGGGTCCTGGCGGTATTTTACCGCGTCCGAGTGCGCCAAGGACTATGAGTGCAAGAGCAACCAGTGCGTGGACGACGTCGACGGTGACGGACGCTACTGCTGCGCGACGCAATGCGTCTTCAACGCCACCTGCTACCCGCTCTTTGGCCGGGCAGCGGACCACTGGTGCAACGACACGGCATGGATCCCTCAACTCGCCCATGGTGCGGTATGCGACCACCATGGAGCGTGCTTCTCTGAATGGTGCGCGCAGGAGAGGAACGGGACCGGCCTGTGCGGCCTCCAAGGGTCATGTCTTAACGCAGGCAGTTTCTACCCGTCTGGGGAGAGCACACTGCTCGGAGAAGAGCGCGAGTACTGTCTGGAAGGAGTATGGCATGACTGTCTTGACGACGAAGATTGCGGGACGGGACGCTGGTGTGACGGGAACCTCACCTGTCGCGATCCTTTCTGCGGGAACCAGCGGTGCGAGGCCGGAGAGTGTGCGGACGGGTGCAGCGACTGCTCTCTCGCAACCTGTATCGGTGACGGCTCCTGCTCAACAGCCATCGGCGAGAGCTGTGCGAGCTCCGGTGACTGCGTCTGTCCTGGCGGGATGCATTGCAGCATCTCAGATCCCCTGCGGGACACGACCGGCTGCGTCCGTGTATCGTGTGGGGACGGTGTCTGTAACAAGACGGCAGGAGAATGCCTCTCCGGGTGCGCTGTCGATTGTAACGCAACGACGTGTATCGGTGACGGCGCGTGCAGCCCCATCGTCGGCGAGAACTGCACGACATCTGCAGACTGCCTCTGTTCCAGCGGACTGGTCTGCAGGTCGGGTGAGGCCGGTGTTGACTGGATGGGATGCTACAATCCCGCCTGCGGGAACAAGGTATGTGACATCGACCGTGGGGAGTGCGATGCGGGGTGCCCTGACTGCAGTGCTGAGACATGCGCCGGTGACGGCACGTGCAGCCCGCGTATAGGCGAGGACTGCTCTACGAGCGAGGAGTGCACCTGCACACCACCGCTCAGATGTCAGACGGGAGCAGCGGACGCCGACCTGTACGGGTGCGCACCACCCCCGTGCGGCGATGGGACGTGTGATGCGGGTGAGACGTGCGAGCTATGCCCGGATGATTGTGGGGGCTGCTTCCTCATAGAGCCCGAGGCGGTGACGCTATCGGCCGAGGAGGGTGAAGGGACCGAGGTCCTTACCATATCGAGCCTCAGCAAGTCCGCCTACTTTGCAGCCGTCATGGAGGTCAAGCATCCATCCACTATCGAGGTATTGCCTTCCCGCCTCCTGGTCCAGCCCGGAATGGAGAGCAGCGTCATGCTCACGCTAAAGGCCAACAGCGCTGTGAGCGGGAAGGGTGAAGTGGTCCTGGCAAAAGAGAGCTCCGGTGATGTATTGGCGAAGGTGCCACTTACTGTTAACGTGGAGGACACTGGACCCTCCCCTCTCAGCCTCCCCCAACCACGTATCGCGATATCGGGCGATCCTGAATCGATGGTCACCTTCTACTTTCCGGTGCTCAATGAAGGTGAAGGCGATGCCAAGGCCGCGCTGACTCTTCTCAAGGCAGGAACTGCTGCCCCATGGGTCATCCTCGACGTCAGTAGACTATCCATCCCCGCCGGTGTCCAACGCATGGTCCTCGGTCGCGTTTCCATCCCTCACGATGCACCCGGTGGTACTCATGTAGTGGCCATCGATGTGACGGGCGGTGTCCAGATGGTGACCGCGTACCTGGACATTACCGTGAGCAGTGCCGAGATCGTCTGTGGTGACGGTGCATGTGGGGCAGGTGAAGATTGCCAAACATGTCCACAGGACTGCCCCTGCGATAAGCTTCTCGTACTGGAGCTACCAACAAACTCGACCATCGATGCGAGCCCACCGGGGCCCGCAAGTGCCACCGTGACGGTCCGGAATCCGACGGATGGATGGGCTAACTGCACGCTCGTCGCAGATCGGAACGGAACGACCATCACACCCCTCAATCTGACAATTGCTCCGGGGAACGCATCTCAGGTCGTCGTTACCGTTGATATCGCTGACACGACGGGTGAGGTCCTAGTTCCCTTGACCTTGATGATGGAAGGAGATGTCGTCACTTCGACGAACCTCACGGTCAGGGTATCGTCCGACGTACCCTTGCAGGTGGTCACGGCGCGTGTGGCCACCATATCCCGGAAGGTGAAGGACGCGGTGAGCGCTCTGGAGAGCGCGCGGCACGCAGAGACCGTCAACAGGGAGAAACTCGACGCTCTTGATGAGGAGGCGGATGCGATCAGGGAGGTGCTCGATGAGGTGCGCGCTCACATAGATGCCGGGCGCCAGTCCGATGCTGAGTACGCCCTCGAACGGGCAGGACGTGACATGGACAAGCTCCATGCCCGGCTCGATACGAACGGAATCCTGGCCGCATGGAACCGTCCGAGCTCAACACCCACACCACCACCCGAGGAAGGCGAAAGCTGGAGCATCTCATGGAGCGGCGTCCTCATCGTAGGTATCCTGGCCGCGGTGGTCCTCATCCCCATGGCAGCTCTACTGTTCTCACGGCGACGCCCCCCGAAGCCCGCTGCGCCCATGGGCTCCTATTACGGCCAGTACTCCAACTCCACGGTCAGGTACTAGGAACCGTGCGTCACGCCCCGGGATAGACACGGTAGAATGTGTACGATACGCCCCCACCGTCATAGGAACGGAAGGGCGTGAGCTGGAACCGTTTCCTCATCCAGAAGCACCGTTCCAGTGAGCCGTCGATATCCCACTCTACGCAGTAGACGTCCTCGAAGAAGAGTACGCAGGCGTCACGGTCGAACTGCTCCTCCCGGGCCACAACGTCCGTCAGGAACGTCCCTATAGGCATGACCTCGAACCCAGTGGTCGAGCTCAGGACCGAAGGCCGTTCCAGAACAACGAGGCAATCAGCGGGTATCTCGCGCTCGGCACGCTCGGGGATGGTGGCCATCAGCACGCGATGCGGGTCCGAGTAGAACTCCGCGTGGGCCCGGGCGTAAGGGATGTTGAGCGTGGCCACAGCAAGGGCGATGACGGCGAAGAGATGTAAGGCCCATTGCCTGCCGACGCGGTCTGAGATGGACCTGGAGAGCTCCAGAGCGCCGACTGAGGCAAATATCCAGAGCACAGGAGCGAAACTCGTGAAGAACCGTTCCTTGCCCTGGAGGGTCTGGAACCATGACGTGAAGTACACGATCCAAAGGATAGCGAACCATATCCCGATGAACTTGCTATGTCGGTATCGCTCACGGAACATCGGAGCGATCCCCGCGAGTACAAGGAGAGAGAGGAGCGGTGTCTGGTGTGAGCCATCGAACAGTGAAGGGCCAAAAGCACGTGAGTTATCGATGAGGTTACCAAGGCTCCAGTTGCTCCCGCTCATCTGGCCCCCGGTATCGCTGGCCTGCCAGTCCGTGAACGCGTGGCTTCCGACGACGATGACCAGATTGGGTAGGGAAAGGATGACCGCCAGGGCGAACGGTAGTGCCAAGCTCCTTGCGGATGAGCCGGCCCTTCGATAGAGCAGCCAGCCAGCAAGGAACAGAGCTAACAGGAAGTAGTTCTCCTGGCGGAGCTGGGCAGCGAACGCCACACCCACGAGCGCGAGCTGGAGAAGGTCGCGCCGCAGGGAACGGAAGGCGAGGAGAGATAAATAGACCGCGAGGATTATGAAAAAGAGCGAGGCTGCGTTTGACTTCGCGCACGCCGACCATCTGATATGGATGGGGTCGCACGCGAGCCAGAGCGCTGCAGCCAGCGCTGTGTCCGAGCGCCCGGTGACGAGACGCGTGAGCAGGAACACCGGCAGGGCTGTGAACGCACCAATAACGAGAGCAGTGTAGATGGCCACCCAGTTGTCCACTCCGAACATACCGAACGCGAGCGAGATGAGGACCGACCAGCCGATAGGCTCTCGGTAATCCCCCTGACTCCCTGAAAGCAGAATACCCTTTGCGGCTTCCATGTCCCACTGCTCATCGATATAGATTATGTGGTGGGGGGAAGGGATGGAGAGCCGGAGGGCCAGGGATAGACCAATGATCAATGCAAGTACAACCCATGTGACCTTATCGATCCCCTTGAGATGAATAGCGAGCGTTCTCCGGGCTCGTACGGCGAAAATGAGCATAAGTAATAACGCGATCAGTGCAGCAAAAGGCGCTACACCGAAAAAAGTGTACTCCAACCATACCATAGAATCAGCGATCAGTTCACCCGTCGCCATCTGCACCCGTCCCTCGTTCCAAAGACAGATAAAACCATGCTCTCCCGGTCGAACGTCCTGGGACCGGAGAAGAGAGGATATTGAGCTTGTTGCACGCCTAATGAATAACGTTATAAGCTCCATTCGTTTTGTCGGACGTCCCAGCAAATGCCCCGATATACCGAGATTGAACTGCTTGATGCGCTCCGTCGCGTCGCTGAGCAGCTCGGTAGGGCGCCCAAGGTGGAGGACTTTCAGGGAAAGAAGGGACTCCCCCACTCGGCGACCTATCGGTTGCGCTTCGGCTCGTGGAAAAAGGCGCTATCGAGGGCCGGACTTCTGAGGGAAGGAAAGAAGAGTGAGGAGTATAACAACAACGAGCTCCTCACACACCTCAAACGGGCCGCTACGATCCTGGGCAGGGCGCCCAAGGCGGACGAGCTGCTGACCGTTGAGGGATTCCCGAACGCACTGACCTATCAGAAGCGCTTCGGTTCATGGAACAAAGCGCTCGGGCAGGCCGGTCTCGGTAGACGCGGACGCAAGCCCAAGTACACCGATGATGGGCTCCTCGATATCCTTCGGCGTTTTGGTAAAGAACTGGGTCGCGCTCCGACCACGACCGAGCTCGGGGAAAGGGATGATTGCCCATCGCCCGCCACGTTCATCAATCGTTTCGGATCATGGAAAGAAGCTCTCAGACGAGCTGCGCTCCGACCCGGAAAGCGCGGTAGGAGACGGTACACCGACGACGATCTCCTCAAGCTCCTGAAGGAAACGGCGGAACGCCTTGGAAGGGCACCGAAGTCCAGCGAGGCCGCCGGTATCAAGAACCTCCCCTCACCTATCAAAAGCGCTTCGGTTCGTGGAAGGAGTCGCTCCGCAAGGCCGGCCTTGCATCGACCCAGAGGGCCCGGTACTCTGATGACGAGCTGCTCGCTGCGCTACACCGGGTCGCAGAAAAGCTCGATCGCACTCCCCGGATCGAGGACATGATCGGGATGAAGGACTTCCCCCATCCAGCGACCTATCGCTTGCGGTTCGGTTCCTGGCGTAAAGCGCTGCACCTTGCAGGGCTCAAGAGATCACGGAAAGCACTACCGACCGACGATGAGTTCGTCAAAGGATTGGTACGCCTTTCGAAGGACATCGGAAGTTTACCCGGAGTCGGGGACGTGCGTTCAGCCAAGGGTATTCCCCGGTACGAGGAATATGTCGAGCGATATGGTACCTGGCAGAACGCTCTGTTCGCAGCCGGCCTTATCGAGGAGAAACGTGGGATGACTCTCCTCACACCCGAGCAGCAACGGATCATCGCAGCGCTCGACGAGGGACCGAAAGAACTGGACACTATCTGTCGTGACGGCAATCTGGAGAAGAGCGATGCTAAGAAGGCCATCAAGGCTCTGCTGAAACGTGGTATCCTCGAGAAGGTGCGACCGCTCAAAGGCTCCCGCATCACACAATATGGAACGGTCGACGAGCGTCTGAACGAGGTCCTCGACCGTGAGGCCAAGGTGTTCAAGAGCGTCTCTTCAAAGAATGAAAAGGATGATGATCCTGCACCGAACCGCCTTGAACGCCTTCTCGACAAGCGTAGAGGCTGATCTTCCTATCTGAAAGGCGCCTCGTGATCGCTAGAAGGCCAATTCTGTGATCTATTGTTTTAATCAGGCGTAAAGAACGGGAGAAAGGGATCGAGCTAGATCTCCCCGACTTCCTTCAGCTTCTCTAGTACCTTCCCGAACACGTCCCGTGCCTCTTCCAGGCTCCTCACGCCCGCAACGACAAAGTTGCCCGTGCTGAACATCAGGACCGCTGCTTTTGGCTTTATTGTCCGGTATACCATCCCCGGGAACTGCTCAGGTTCGTACTCCATCCCTTCCAATCGGTAAGCGAGCCTGTCCAGGTTGAGCTCGAGGTCGGTCTTCACGGATGTCACCAGGTTCACAACCCTTACGTCGGGCTCACTCCTGAACTCCACACCAAAATCCGCAAGCGTCTCCTTCACCTTCCCCACCGATGCTTCAACGACATCGATGCTGTCCCCCCCTGTGCACACCATCTTCCCCGTACCGAAAAGCAGGTTCACAGACTTAGGTGTCGTCAGGCGCAGGACGAGACCAGGGAAGCTCTCTGGATTGAACTCGGCATTGTCGAGCCCCGCTGCCACCCTCTCGAGGGGGATCTTGCAGTGTAGGTTGACGGACGCGACTATGTTCTGCACGGTCATCTCGATCTTGGTCATTGTCTTCTCCGTTTTTTCAGGAATTGAGCCTTGAGGCGGCTGCTATCTCCAATAATGTTCCCGTTCTGACAGGTTCCTTGATCGGCTCCACGATTAAGTCCGATCCAAAAACCTCCTCGTCCGGGAGCGTCGAGGATGAAATGGTAACTTTTCTTGCACGTGCTCGGCCCCTGCGGCTGCTTCGTTCACCTGTCAGTTCCAAACCGAGGAGCTCCTTGAGCTCGTGACATCGGTTCCGGAGCGTGATCTCTGTGATGCCGGCCACGAAGGCCGCCTGCTTCTGGGTGAATCCCATCCCGTTGATCTTCGCTGCGAGGTAAAGCGCCGCCAGGGCGACACCCTTAGGATCCTTACCGTTCGTGATATCGGTCTCCTCGGCCGATCGGACTATGCGTAAGGCCTCCATCTCCACATCCCGGGGGACCTCCAGTCCTGATGAGAACTTGGGAATGAACTCCTCAGGACTCGCTGGTGCGATCCTGAGACCGAGTCGCCGCGAGACGAGACGGTGGGCCTTGCCGATATCCCTTTTTGGCCTACGGAAAACCTGGGAGAGGTCCTTGAGGGTCACAGGGCACTTGTTCTGCTTGCACACAGCATAGAGTACTCCAGCGAGAACGCAGTCGGATGAGCGTCCGCGGATTCTGCACTTCTTGATGAACTTCCGGTATAGGAAGGCCGTCTGTTCCTCTACGATTCGGGGTAGGTTTAGGAAGGAGACCGCGCGGGTAAGATCGGTTAGACCGTCCCTGAGAGCGAGGTCCTTGGAAGGTGTAGCGAAACGGTTCTGCCATTTACTGAGACGCTTGTACTGATGCCTCTTCTGGTCGCTTGGCAGCTTATTGATATCGGCCTTGGAGCCGAGGTTCGTGGACAACCCGCCGTCGTGCTTCGTTACGGACAATGGAGCACCGACACGCTCCTTATCGTTGTTGGAGTCTTCGCTGAACGAGCGCCACTCCTTACCGGTGTCCACCATGGATTCACTGATGACGAGACCGCACGTTGAGCATATGAGCTCCGCACGGACGGCATCGTTCTGCAGGTCCTTTGAACCACATTCAGGACAATCAGTGATAAAATCCATTCAAGGCTCCGGACTATGTCCCTGTCTTATATACATTGTCATTTCGGCACATTATTTCTGCAGGATCTGTCACGTCGACAGTGCCCATCCCTAAGCGAGTATTCCTGTGTCATTGAATGATAAGCGCCGGGAACGGGATTTGGGGTCGGGATTTACCGGTAAAAATTGGGAGAAACGCTAGACTAGAAGACAACGACTCCGATCTAGAGTGGAGCCAACGGATGATCGGTGTCCGGTGACGGGATTCGCGCACGAGTCTACTAGCAAATCGGCAGGCTCATTCTATCCTATTGACACCTTTACCAGATCACCTCCTGACCTATTCTCTACTTGAACAATACGTAAATGGGGTGTTGGAGGGCGTGGTGGCACATGGTTCGGATCTCGTTGTGGCCCAGATGTCCAGTGAGAAACATCAAGCGGGGCTCTGTCATTTTACTAAAGCGGCCCCCCCAATATAATTCTTACAAAATGCCTTGATTGGACACCGAAAAATGCACTAGGGAAATGTATTAATATCAGTAGTGACTTATACTGTACTCCGGGGGAAGGTAATCCATGCAGTTCTTCATACACAATATGGAGTATACACATATTATTGCATTGAGGGATACCTGTTTTATCACGATGATACTCGTCATCCTTTTGGCTCCTGCGCTCTGTACCGACACGACTGGCCCCACGGTCGCCGTGAGCGATTCCGAAAGTCAGGTGAAGGACACAGTGACGCTCATCGCCGAGATATCGGACGATACCGCCATCCGGTTCGGTAGCTGCGAGTGGTGCATCTCGACAACGAACACGACCTGCACGTCTGCATGGACATCGGATAACGTCACCGAGACCGCCCCATCTATGATCGAGGACCAAGGACAGATGGATTCTCTCGCCGACGAAACCGCAATCACCTCCATTCACGATTGCCTGACTCAGAGCATTATCGCGGGCGCCGACCAGACCCAGAGCGCAGTCTCTGATGACTGGCAGGGGTTCGCATCCGCGGGGGGTGCAGAGCTTGATGTGAAGCAGGACTCGGACACCGGCTCCACCGGTTCATCCACCTACGGGAGCCGGTACGCGGGCCAGTACTTCGAGCCAACGACATCGGGCGACCTGATGAAGTTCGAGATGTATATCAAGCTGTACGAGCACTCGAGCCTTTCGGACGACCTTGAAGTGCGATTGTACGCCGCGGACACCAACCACAAGCCAACGGGCTCACTACTCGCGTCGACAACCATCGCGAAGGGCGATACTTCAGAGGACGGGAGCTGGGAGAACGCGACGTTCTCAAGCCCCTATAGCGTCACATCGGGGAACGGTTACGTCATCTACATCAAGACCGAGAATGGCGGCGGGAATGCTGACAATCACTATCGGTGGCGAGGGTGTCCAGGTACGGATTGCTATGATGAGGGCGACTTCCTTTTCACAGCGAACAGCGGTTCGACATGGTATGTATACGATAACGACGACCGCGCGTTCCGGGCGTGGATCGCAGGTGCGGGCAACACTCGAAAACTTTCCCAGTCGTTCAGCGCAGGCAGCACATACACCATGGACAGGGTTGCCCTCGTCCTCAGCCGTGACGGCACACCATCGGAATCGCTCAACGTCAGCGTCTACTCAGACACAGACGATGACGACGAGCCCGACTCGCTCCTCTCCAAGGTGAGTGTTAGCTCCAATTACGTGGGCACGTCGTCCGGATGGGTCGTCGCTTCAGGTCTTTCAGTATCACTCGTCAGCAGCAGCTCGTACTGCATCGTGCTCGAGGTCGCCGACGCCGACAAGGAGGTGTGGCGGTGGTGGGGTTCGGACACGTCCACCGACACGTACAATGGCGGTAAGTTCCTCACCAAGGCCGGGGCCGCCGCGTGGTCCGACGTGGACGCCAATGCCGACCGTGCCTTTATCGT
The DNA here is from genome assembly GCA_964519305.1 of Candidatus Undinarchaeota archaeon. Lineage (GTDB taxonomy): Archaea > SpSt-1190 > SpSt-1190 > JASMDC01 > JASMDC01 > JASMDC01. The sequence continues at coordinate 5,396 of CAZFHY010000003.1, read as the reverse complement.
GACCGATGGCAAGGGCATTTATAATGCTGAGAAGTTGATGCTACGCCTTAGGCGGTACTTCCCGGTGCTCGACCAATGGCAGGACGGATACACGAACGAGGCAGAAATCTATGGGTCCCGTTATTATGGTCAGAACTTCACCGCCGGTATTTCAGGCTATCTTCCCAAGCTCGAGCTCTATCTCTGGGAGTATGGGACCGGCACCAGCGACGAGCTCAATGTATCCGTCTACGCGACAGGCGAGGACGAATTCCCGACGGGTGCATCGCTGGCCTCGCGATCGTTCGTCCGGGGCGAGCTGCCTAGCTCTCCCGACTGGTTCGAGGTGGAGTTCCTAACCCCACCATACCTATCCTCGGGCACGGTATACGTCATCGTCCTGACGTGTACCGACTGTTCGGACGGGAACAGTATCAGGTGGAAGTACAAAACCAGTACGCAGGATCCGTACACGGATGGTAAGATGATGAAGGACACTGGGGGCGGGTGGGAGATGCTCGACACGGGCACCGACTACTACGACCAGACGTTTCGCACCCACTATAACGATCCGAATGGACGATGGGCGGTGGAGCAGGCCTCTTTCAGCGGTGACGGTGACGCGTGGATCCATGGCGCGAACCATGAGGGTATGGCTTTCAGGCCGCAGCACAGCATCACACTCAGCGAGGTCGACCTAAAGCTCTCGGTGGTCGGTTCACCGGCCGATCTGGTCGTCGAGATCAGGGATGTCAACCGTACGGATGAGGACTGTAAGAATCCAGAGATGTGCGGGAATATGACCTCGACCGTGCTCGCGACTGCTACTGTGTCTGCGTCCGATGTCGGTGAGTCACCCGAGTGGACGACGGCCACGTTCTCGAGCCCGCCCTCGCTTACGGCCCACCAACTCTACGCCATCGTCGCCTATCAGACAGGGGACGGAGGTAGCTCTTCAAACAGATACAACTGGCGCCGGTCGTCGAGCTCGGCCGACATCTACACAAGGGGCAACTCATATACATCCTCCGACTCAGGTACCACGTGGACGACGTCATCGACCTACGTCTACACCTTCAAGGCGTTTACCAATAACTCCAACACACCGACGAACGTCGGTGTATCCCTCTACCCCGACACCGACCGAGATGGCATCCCTGATGCGCCAACAGGCGGGACGCTAACCGATTCACACACCAGCACGGACGACAGCGCGTCCATCCTGAACAGGGGCTATCGTGGCCAGGTGTTCACACCGGGGACAAGCGGTACACTGGATCGAGTCGAGATGCTCATGCACACTCCGGGCGACGGCGGTAGCGACCTACTGGTGAGCATCGAGGAGACGGCTGGTGATTACGACGTGATTGCGTACAGCTACACGAACCACGCTTCCTCTGGGAACGTCTATGGTACCCGACATGGTGCGAACACCTTCTACACTGATGTCGGTACGTCCGTCAACCGGTTAGGGCTCTACCTCAAGAAGGTGGGGAGCCCGAGCGACGTCATCGTGCAGATACGTGGGGCTGACGTTTCCACAGGTAAGCCCGAGACCGGCGTCATCGCCTCTGGCGAGATCCCTGCTGGCTCTATCACGACGAACTACCAGGTTCTCTACGTCGACTTCACCAGCGGCCCCTCGCTGACACCGGGGACGTGGTACACGGTGGTGGTCAAGCAGAAGGAGGATGGTGGTGACTACGACAACAGGATCGTCTGGGGGGCCGAGGGCAACGGTGAGTTCGGTGCATACGGCTGGTACGGGAATAACACCGAATGGTACGAAGACTCCCTCCACTACCTCACCGTGCGTGTCGACGGGCCTGTCGACTTCACACCACGAGGGAACATCCTCGCCGAGGAGCGTATCCCGATGTCCGTCCTTCCCGAGTGCGCGTCGGGGTGCGAGGAATGGATCCCCGTGCGGTTCCACGGGAGCACCCGACTTGGTTCGGGCGTCCGGTACGCCATCGTGGTCCGTGAGGAAGGTGGCTCCGGTGAGGCATACTGGCACTACAATAGCGACTTCGACGGCGATGTCACGGATAGCAGCGCACACCTCATATGGCGGCTGGAGGACAATCCCTGGTATGACCTGCCCCGTCAGTATGATACGACAACACGTACGTTCGATTACCTGTCCCACGGCTTCCGCGTCTACCTCGGAAGCGGCAACAGGCCGGCATCGGGCACCATAGACCTTGAAGACATCCCTGCCGGCGAAGCGGGATGGGTGGAAACAACGCTCCCCGGCTACGGTATGAACGGCACCACCTCGTGGATCGTATCACTCGACACACGTGCCGGCGGTGGTGACGGTGAGCACTACATCAAGTGGGCCGGCGCGGTCTCTGACAACGACGCATACGAGCCCGGCTCCTCGGGCTCAGGCCCGCTCACCGGTGGTGGGGGCTCAAGCTCGACCGATGCTGACCGCGGGATACGTACGTGGGACTCGAATAGCACACACCGGTCATGCTCGGCCGAGTGGGACACGGAATGGTTGACGAATGGAACGATGAGTTTGGACGGTGAGGAGTACTACATCCACTTCCGGATGGACGACGAAACCGAGAACTTAGGAAACGACACTGTCGGGCCGTCCATCCCCATGAATATCGAGGTTGCGGTCGGAGATGTTGAGAAGAACGAAGGAGACCAAGGAGGTGCCTGAAATGAGCGTGAAAAACGTTTGGATACTTCTTGTTTCTGCATTCTTACTAATTATCTCATGTCTAGGTGCACCGACGGTGGACAACTCACCGGACATCTCAGATGGGACGTTGGGTAACATACCGCGGACAGTGCATTTCACACTCGCGTTGAAGGTGACAAACAGCGACGGGGAAGCATACCAGAATGTTAAAGCGGTACTGGGCGGATTCGACGATGTTGTCTTCTTATTCAAGGCGAGCAAGAAGGCGCTGGGTGACTGGTGTTCAGTACCCCAGACATGTAAGACGGTCGATCTCGGCACAATCCCGCCTGGAAGCGACGCGGTCGCAGTCTTCAAATTCAAGGCAACTAACACGGGAAATTCCAAGGCGATTCCGATTGATATCACGAGCGATAGCTTCAATAATATCACAAAAGTGTTCTCAGGCATCACTGTTATCTCCTATGATAAAGACTCCTCCTTCTGGCGGATACCCGTCTCTGTCAACACCATGTGGACGTATCGCGAGAGGACGCGGGCAAGAATCACCTTCCACAAGGACGACATCCCCGACCCCTTCTACCAAGACAAGGTCGAGGTCAGGGATGCGAACTATCGCAAGGTCTTATATGAAGCCTACAACTGGGATGAGACACAGTACCTTAGGAAGGCCACCATAACGTGGGGCCTTAATGATAGCATACAGCAAGGCCCTGAACCGAGGAAACTGAAGTTCTACTGGGTGCGATATCCACTGACCGATGACCATTCGAACAACAAAACATATGGGCTATTCCTTCCCGACGACGTCGCACATCCACAGTGCATCTCAGGTGCCACTTACTTTGAGGACGAGATTGACGACAACGGCTCAGGTTGGACTAAGAAGCATCGATGGGAGGGAGATGACGTCTGGGAGATGGACTTCGTAGATTATGAGCAAAAGTCCTATGGCGAGGATGCAAACTGGGGCATCGACGATCAATCGCTATCCATCTATTGTGGCAATTCAACAGGCGGTTTACCTACAAAGTTATCTCTTAAAAGAAACGACCGAATAAGGGACTATGTCCATCCTATTGACATGAGAATAGGTGATGAATACGTGCGCTGGTTCGCATTCTACTCATGCTATGTGTTGGATGATGAGGATTATGATACATGGGGTTACCGAATGATGTCTAATGGTGCTAGCGATGGGGCGCATCTCCTACTCGGGTTCACGACCGTTGTTCCCTTCTCTGATGAGGACTTCATGAAGAATTGGGCTGACTATATGGTGGATGATGGTACAAATGACGAAATGAAAATATGGGATGCATGGAAGGAAGCATGCAAAGATGTTTATGCGACCTGGGAAGCATCTGATGTTGTGGTCCGCGTTGTCTACCGGGATTCAGATTGCCTGGACGATTACCTGTACGGACAAGGGGGTACTGGTGCTCAGTGCACGAATCCATCGTTTGGGAACGTGGATGAAGACTTCTTCGACTGTAATCCCTTATACCCATGAGATAATAGAGGTCATGAAAATGGATGATACAAAAATGATGATTGGCTTGTCGGTAGTAATTGTTTTACTCCTCGCCCTCTTGTCACAGTATGACTATTTCACAAACACAAGGAGGATTGCAAACCTCCCACTCGATGATATTTATAGCGAGTCAGGCCACATGGCTGAAAATAGCACTAAACTGGCAACCCTCGTTGTGAACGCGAACCTGCCCTCGGACACACACCTGGCCGTGTACCGACTTCTTCCCCTAGACGATCCTGAGGGGAAGTTCATCGAATTCGCAAATCAGGCAAACATATCATCAAAGCCCTTTGTTAGGACAGGTTGTACCACGGATGAACGACCATGTTCCGAATACCAGGCGCGCACGAACACCGAGTCCCCCGGAGGCTGGACTGAGGATGATTACATGGTCCGCTTCTACCCTGAAAAGAGACAATTTGAAATTTGGCGATCATCAAATTTCTATACCCCTGATTATTCTGAAGATCCTAGAGCGTTCTTCGCAAACCCACCGAAGACGATTACCAAGGAGCAAGCCATAAAGATATCAAAAGACTACTTGGAGGCGCGCGGCTGGCTCCCGCCCGAGAGCGAATATGACCATCCAAGAGTTAATTACAATAAAAGAAGCACGATTGATAATGTAACAAGACAGAGACTCGAGGCCAACTGGTCTGTGTCGGTTGGATTCGGTAGACTCGTGGACGGGATCTCGTCCGAGGGAGGGATAAGCTTACACCTTACGATTAACGGCACGATTCAAGAGGTAGATATAACATGGCCTCCATTAGATCAATATGCAAAAGCGGGACTCATCCCCAGCAGCGAGGTTGCACAGAAGCTCGTCTCCGGTGATCTCCAAGGAGCATGGCCTCCTCCCTATGGGGAGATGTTTAACATAACAGATGTTCACCTATATTATCGTAGAATCTCAGATAAGGACCAAAGCTATATGATACCTTACTGGTCATTTGGAGGAGAGCTTAAAGTAAGGGGAAGGACCAGTAAGTCAGGTTTGTATGTTCCTGCAATAAAGAGGTCATAACACATTCTTTAACATCTCTATGACTCGACTACGATGTCATGACCGTAGAGCTGTGGGTGGTGCCGACCGAGGGGTGCGAGCTCTTGGGGGGATGATATACCGTCATCAACGATTAGAATCGTAACAATGCTAGCCGTTTCTGAGCCTGTCCGAGTAGTCCCCCGTCACGCGTTCCTGTAAAATTCTAGGGATAC
>CAZFHY010000002.1:0-191651 GCA_964519305.1 Candidatus Undinarchaeota archaeon | reverse complement strand
TAATCCTCCCTTCTACCGGAGAGGCCCCACGTTCATATTTCCGTAGGTCCCTCAGGTGAGGCTGCCAGAGAACGTAGTGCCGCCACCGCCGCTGCGAGGTCCTCTTCGACGACACACACCCATAGCCCGCGGGGCGTTGCGGCCCAGCAGGGCACGGACAGGCCGATACGCGTCAACAGCGCCAGGACCGTGGGCACCAGGGATGACGGGAGCGGTCCGCGGTCCAAGGAAATGGTCACAAGGGCCTCGCCCTCGGCCAGGTCCCCGGGCTCGAGCTTGCGTAACGCCGCAAGGTACCGCCGGTCGGCCACGACCGTCGCCTCACCCCCGGCGGAGGCCAGCTGGAACACAGCGTTAGGTTCACCCCTGGCCCTAAGGGAGTCCAGGGAACGGAGTGTCCCTTCGGCCAGAGGGTATGTGGCACGGACCACGCCCGAGGTAGCGGAGATGCGTGCGCCTGCTGCTCCCTCGCGTACTTCTACCAGAGAGTCACGTGTGGACGGATGGTCACGGTACCGGAGCACGGCGTTCACGACCGCGGCGACATCGCGCACTGGTGATCCCGTCCGTGCCTCCACGCGGGGACGGATGGACCGGGCCACGGCCCGGACGTTCATCAGCCCTGATGCAAGGCAGTAGGTGAGGAGAGGATCAGCTGCGAGCAGTTGCCTCACTGCGGCTGCGACGCTCTCCATAATCTCACGCTCTGTGCTGGCAGTACGCCTTGATCTCCACGAGCTTGAGATCGTCCGATATCCGGTATTCAGGTACTGCGGGAAGACCCGAGTACTTGAGCGCGTAAGGGAACCGGCGCTGGACCCGGGGTGTGAGGAACACATGGGTGATATTATGTCGTCGCACCAGACCACATGTGATGTTGTTGGTGGCCATTAGGAGGTGGAAGTCAGTCCAGTGCTTGCGATTGAACACCTCCCGGGTCAACATCACATCAATCGACGACACGGTCGCCAGCAGCTCCATGTTGACCTCGTCGGAGAGCACCACTGAGTCAGCCGGTAGGTCGGTCATGTCTTTGACGGCCGTGAACTCCTCGTAGTTGATGGCTGGCCGGATAGCTTCGCTCACGTTCCATGCGTGTAGCAGGGCAAATGCAATGATCGCCACCATGGCAGTGGCTCTGTAAATGACGGCCGTGCCCCGCCCGATGAAGAAATGGGCACCGATGGCCTCCATCATCACAACAGCGACGGCAAATGTGACCAAGAAGTCGAGTTGGAAGGCGCGTCCCAGCAGGTAACCGAAGAAGCATGTGCCTGCCAGGATGATGAGGAACCTGGCCAAGCGCGGTCCCTCCTCGAACGATTCCAGGAACAGTAGGAGGAATAGGAGACCTACGCCCACCGAGGGGATACCGATGTCCGGTCGCCCGGGACCCACCGTGGACGCTGCGGGAACAAGGGTGCCTGCGAACCATGCCATCAATGCGACCGGCACGAGCCCAAGGGTCACGGCCCGGCGCACGGCCTTGAGCCTATGAGTACCGTACCCGAAGGTGAACGAATAGACCACGAACACGGTAAGCCACACTGCGAACCCGCCAGTGGAGGCCAAGGCGAACGTGAGCACTCCTATCGCCCGATTGCTCCGCTGCCGGACGAGCTCGCGTGCGAGCAGGGGGAGGAACAGATGGGCCAGAGAGAAAGGCCCATAGGAGGTCTGGATGAGCAGCGGTGTCGTCGTGTAGAAGAACGCGGCCAGCAGCGCTGCCTTGAAAGAGGCGAGGTCACGGACGCATACGTAGAGGGTGATCACGCCCAAGGAGGCCAGTAGGGGAGGTATCAGGCGTACGACCACAAGGACGTCCAGCTCCATTACCCGGGACATGAGCCCCAGAAGGATATGGAAAAGCGGATATGGGCTCGTGAGCCCTGACATCAGATCGTCCTGGACCACCGTGGTCATCCGGACGTGGTAGAAGCCATCAACGTCGAGCGGGGCGATGGCGCCGATCGCAGGTGTCAGCCGTAGCAGACCGCACAGGAGGAGCAGCGGGAGCACGAGGAGGTCACGCCGCACCGGCGCTCACCATTCGGATCCCTTGGCCACAAAGAGCTCCTCCACAACGGACTTGAGGCACACGGTGAGGAGCAGGCACGAATAGAGGCCAATGAGCGGTAGGATGACCAGGTAGGTAGCGAGCGACTCTCGGGATACACGGATGGACAGGTAGACGTAGATGAAGCCGAGTACCATGGAAAGGGCCGAGAGGGCCCTGAAGAGAGTGAGCTTACCGAGCGTGTAGAGGCTGGTGGTCACTGTAGCCACCTGAGCGGCCAGGAGCGCCATGAATCCCTGGGATAGCAGGATATCCAGGTTGGCCTCAACCAATGCCCATTCGGGGAGTGAGTTGAGGATTATGGTAGGGACGGCTATGACCGGTACGAACAGCCAGAAGATGGCCATGGGGAACATGACCATACCCAGGAACGAGTAGTCCTGGTTGAACACCATATCAGAGTGCTTGCGCAGCAGCTGGATGCCACCACGGAACCACCGTGTCCGCTGCCGCCACCAGCCCGAAAGACCGGGGGCAACGGTACGCACGACGCTCTCCACGTCCGAGCGCACATGGAACCCGAGTCGGTGGATACGGATGCACATGTCGAAGTCCTCGACGAGAGTGTCGTTCTTGAAACCGCCTAAGGCGGTGAGCACGTCCTTACGATAAGCGGAGAGCGGGCCCGGAGTGATGGTAACGGCGTTGACCATGTCCTGGATCTCGCGCTGGAAGAAGCACTGTAGGTACTCCAGGTCCTGGATACGTTGGAATATGGATTCGTTATTGTGGACCTTGACACACCCGGCCACGGCACCGACATCGGAGTCGGCGAAGTGACGGACGATGTTGCGCAGGGAGTCCGGAGCGATTAGGCTGTCGGCATCAACGGTGACGATTATGTCCGTCGTAGCGTCAGCGATTGCATGGTTGAGGCCTGCGGCCTTCCCGAGATTGGTCTCATGTTTGATGACGGTTACACGGTCTGCGTAGAGGGCGATCTGCTCGGCCGTCCCATCGGTGGAGCCGTCGTTCACGACTATGACACGTTTGTCCGGATAGTCCGCGTCCAGAACGTGCTGGATTGTCCTCCCGATGCTACTCTCCTCGTTATGGGCCGGGACGACCACCGTGATGGGCGGCAGCTCGTCCAGCGGTAGCGGGCTCTTCTTGGAACCTGCTTTGAGGTAGAAATAGAGCAGGATCCAGAACGTACAGATGGCTATGAGAATGGATATCTCAAGGATAGCTATCTGCTGGAGGAGGGCCATCTGGATTGAAAGGTCTCTCGATCCTTTATATGGGTTTCGGTTTAATAGTTTCTAAAAACGAATATTATAGCTTAATAGAAGTTATAAACAAATAATTAACCGTTTTATTCCGATTTAAATCGATAATCTCGCCCAATTATACGAATCCTGTACGGATTATTCGTTTCCAGACCTGGAGCGTTGCCATACCGGGTCGAGCACGTGGTCGGCCAGCACCAGCGCGACCATGGCCTCGGCCACGTACCGCAATCGCGGGACCAGACATGGATCATGACGTCCGCCGAAGGTCACGGAGGTCTCCTGCCCGGTCGCCAGATCGACAGTGTCCTGAGGTTTGGCGATGGTCGCCGTCGGTTTAACTGCCAGGCGGACCACAAGAGGCGCACCCGTGGAGATGCCTGCGACGACCCCACCTGCGTTATTGGTAGTGGGGACCATCTTACCTTTCATGAGGCGATAGGGATCGTTGTGTTCGCTACCGCGCATGCGGGTGGCAGCGAATCCTGCTCCCAGTTCCACACCCTTGACCCCCCCGATCGACATGCAGGCAGATGCGAGATCGGCGTCGAGCTTGCCCGCGACGGGCGAACCGAGCCCTGGCGGGATGTTCGTGACCACCACTTCGACGACACCGCCCACGGAATCGCCATCGTCCTTGGCTGATATAACCTCGGCCTGCATGGCCTTAGCGGCCTTCTCGGTATGGGTGCCGAACGCTGTGAGCTTGTCGAGACGGTCCATGTCCAGCGGATCATCCACTGTGCCGATGGCAGCGATGTGCGACCGGATGATTATGTCCATGGGCGCGAGCACTGCACGTGCCACTGCACCGGCGCATACACGCGAGACGGTCTCCCGTCCACTGTACCGGCCTCCACCAGGAGCAACAACGCCGAACCGCTGGCGGTAGACCAGATCTCCGTGGGACGGGCGCACAGGGCCTTCGGGGTAGTCCTCATCGCGAGCGTCGGCGTTACGGACCACCATCATGACGGGCATCCCTGTGGTCTTCCCTTCCAGCACGCCGGAGAGCACCTCCACGGTATCAGGCTCACGGCGGGGCGAGGTCCACGGGGATGTCCCGGGCCGTCGCCGGTCCAGTTCGCTCTGGATGTCCTCCGTCCGGAGAGGCAGGCCAGGGAGTACCCCGTCCACGATTACCCCGACCGCAGGGCCGTGTGACTCTCCAGCGCACGTGGCCCGCAGATACCTTCCGAAGGTGTCCATAGCATCCCTGTGAGGATGAGATTATAAAAAGCTAGGCGCCGCGCAGGCCCTTCTTCACAAGAGGCTTGGCCAGAGACAGACCGAGGTTGAAGCCGCGGCCGCGGACCCTGTCCACCCTGAATGACTTTATACGGGGGATACGGATCGAGAGGATCTTGACCTTTTCACAACCTGATGAGCGAAGTATGAGCTTGAGCATTGTCCGAGCAGCACGGTCCTTACCCACGATCCTGGACAGCACGGGGAAGAACGAGTGGACGAGGATTATCGCCCCCATCTTCCCCTTGCGCTTCTTGACCCTTGACCGCCGCCCCCGCGATGTATTATAGGTGAGCGGTGCGCACCGCTCGAGGAACCGTTTCATCAGAGAGGTCACCGTCCCCATCATGAGGGGTGTGGCCAGAACGACACGATCGGCCTCGCGCATCTTGATGAGTAGGTCGTGCGTCCGATCACTGGTGAGCTGACAGACCCCCAGGGGGAGGCCATCCTTCTCCATGCATTGGAGACAAGCGGTGCAGAACCCTATCTCCTCCTCCCTGAGCACGACATGCTCCACGTCCATGGGCTCGCCCGCGGCCTTGAGGCCCATGATGCAGCTCTCGATGAGCTTCTCTACGATGTCGTCAGAGCGCATACTGCCGCTGACGACCACTACTTTCATGTTCCCTGTCAGGAGGCCAATGAATAAATAGTCTGCCTCAGCGAGTAGCGGGCTCGGGGTAATAGCAGAGCCGCGGCTTGCACAGCGTGCGATACTCACGTGCATGACGCTGCTTGGCCTCGGCGACGAAAGCATCTCGGTCAGGACCCTCCTCTTCAAGGAACCGGACCAGCCCGGCGACGAAGGCGACATCACGTGCCTTGTCCTTTATCGGAAGCCCACGACCGACCACTTTCACAGCAGCCACACCAGCCCTCTGGAGATCGAAGAGGGCGCACGCACCGCACGCACCGCTCCCCCGCCGGCCGGAAGCGACATGCGCTCTGATAGTGCGCAGGGCTACAGGGTCCGCGTCGTCCGATCCGGATGACAGGTCCCACTGTATGTCGCAGCAGTTTAGCTCGTCACCTGTTATTTTCGCCAGCCCATGCTGAAAGGTGCACAGACCGTCGACGTTGATGCACGGCTCATTGATTATGAATACCTCGAACGTCATGTCGGGTAGGGATGTCACGAGCTCGCTGATCTCCCCGATGGTGAGGTGACGGGGGAGGACGATCCGGGACAGATCGAAGGAATCCCACATGAACGCGGCTGCCCGCGGATTGAGCACGGCACCTCCGGCGCTTAGATGTAGAGGGATGTCGTACCCCTGCTCGCGCATCCAGAGCATGAACGCCGGATCGGCGACGAGCAGGCCGTCAGCACCGGCCGTGATTATGTCGTCCACGATACGCGCGAGTAAGGGATACTGGGAGGGAACATAGTAGTGGGCGTTGAGCGTGACGAAGAGGGAGGTTGAGCGGTCATGAGCCAATTCGACAGCACGTGTCAGTTCGGATGGATCGGTCATCTGTGCCGCCATCTCATAACGACGATTGATGGAGCCTACAAGACCATAGCGTTCGAGCCACTCGGAAGGGAGCAGGCCGCAGAAGAACTCGTCAGCACCGGCCTCCACTAGCGGTGCGACCTCATCGGGTGAGCTGATGGGTGCCAGAACATGCATCGATCGGCGATCCATCTAGAGCGGCACCTCCGGCTCCACAACAAGGCGGTCGATACCGCGTTCTTCGAGCAACTCCGGTAGGACATCGTTGAGAACGAAGTGAGTGTTACCTCGCAGGATCAGCGGGACGGGCATCGACGGATGGGTCCGAGTGAACGTGAACCGATCGCACTCCCGCCCACAAGGACGTATGCCGACAGCCTCACGGGTCCGATCACAGGCATTCGTCAGGCACTTACGGGTCGTGGATATGTATACGTAGGGTGTGTACAATGAGCCTGCCATCGTCGGATCTCCGGCGGTCAGGTCCACATCGAGCCCATGCAGGGGATTGTCGAGCTCGACACGGGAAATGCCATGATTGGCGAGGAACCTCTTGAAGAGGGGTGCGGTCACCCCTATGGAGCGTAATGGATCGAGCATCGTATCGGGCACGTTCCCAATTAGCTTTACGGCCCGCGGTCCGCGCTTCTGTTTTGTGATCAGCCTGCCGAGGACAGGTGTGAACTTATCTGACCGCTCCTCAAGCAGGTGGAGCGTCCCCCAGTCGTTGATGACCACCTCCGCCTCTGGAACTCGTTCCGCGAGGACGTCGAGGAGCGGCTCCAGGCTCGCCAGACCTTCCGCCGTCACGTAAGGGGTCATGAGGGTGAACGCCATATCATGGGTCGTGGTATGGTCGATCGCCTTGCCCAGCTCTTTCACCGTTGGGATGAGATTTTGGCAGAACTCAGCACCGAAGTAGAGGCGGGTATAGTCGCCCTCGGTGAGCCGCAGGCTCCCCGCCCTGGTTACGTAGACCGCTCGCTCCATGGTACTCTCGCACCGTTCCGGTTCGCCCCGTATGGGGTCGTGGATATCCTTCCCATCAGGCCCGGCTCCGGACCCCTGTCTCAGTACACGCCGAAGGACTGTTTCTTTTTGATGTCCTCCCGCTTCCCTTGGGCACAGATGACCGAGCAGACCTTCTTGCCATCCTGGGTCCTGAACGGGAGGCGGTCGACGTCCGAGCCGCACACTGAACATTTTGCACACATAGTGAGTTACCTCGTGAATATGATATGATCATGGATAGATGCGGTTCATTGTCCGCGGGAACGGGAGAGCGTCGCGGATATGCTCCATACCACAGACCCATTTGATGAGCCGGGCGGCCCCCAGACCGAAACCGGCATGTGGCACGCCGCCATACTTGCGCAGATCCAGGTACCACTCATAATCGGTGGTATCGAGATCCTCCTCGTTGATACGGGCCATTATCTCTTCCACGGTCCAGGTCCTTTCACCACCGCCGACTATCTCCCCATGGCCCTCGGGTGCCAGCATGTCAGCGCACAGCACCTTGGAGGTATCATTGGGATCCAGCCGATGGTAGAACGCCTTGGCCTCGGCAGGATAATGGTACACGAAGAACGGTTGTTCGAACTCCATTGTGAGCTCCCGCTCCTCCTTCGTGCCCAAGTCTGCGCCCCAGGGGATGTCGACGCCCCTGCCCTGGAGGATATCGATGGACTTGTCATAGGATATGCGATCGAAGGGTGCTTTCACATCAGCGATTACGTCCGGATCCCGGCCCATGGCCCTCAGTTCCTCGGGGAACCTTGCGGCAATGGTCTGGCAGATGTGGGCGACAAGGTCCTCCTGGGTCCGCATGGTGCCCTCAAGCCCGCAGAAGGCCTCCTCGGCCTCGATGTGCCAGAACTCGGTGAGATGACGAGTTGTCCGCGACTTCTCCGCGCGGAATGACGGTGCAACGCAGTACACACGCTCCAGTCCTGTGATGAGCGCCTCAAGGTAGAACTGCGAGCTCTGTGTGAGGTAGGCTTTCTTGCCGAAGTACGGCACCTTGAACAGGGTCGATCCTCCCTCGCAGGCGGCCGTGATGAACATGGGCGGATGGACCTCGACGAACCCCATTGTATCGAAGTACTCGCGGGCGGCCAGGAAGACGGCGGCACGCAGGCGCATCACACGGTTCATTGGAACGCTGCGCACCCACAGGTGACGCAGGTCCATTAGGAGCTCGGTGCTCTGATCCTTCTGGATTGGGAAGGTTTCTGCGAGTCCAATAATCGTTAGCTTCTCCACCCGCAGTTCCTTGCCCCCTGGAGCACGCGTGTCGGCGTGCACTGTCCCTTCCACCTCGACTGATGACTCGATCGTGACCTTTTCCGCCTCGGAGAAGGGCTCGGTCCCCGCACGGACCGTGGCCTGGATCACGTCAGTTCCGTCACGGACGACGAGAAAAGCGATCTTTTTGGACTGGCGCTTGCGGTGGATCCACCCCCGGATGCATGCTTTTTCACCGGCGCCGTCACCGGCGAGCACATCACGAACTTGGAGTCGCTCCATGCCGGCAGGGGTCGAATAAAAGTATATAAAAACTCGCACCCGAGGGGAGGGTGGAGTAGTAGATGGACCGCATCACACCGGTCGAGATCGAGGAATGGATCAAGCGGATGGGTTTCCGTTACTTCGTCGATCCCGAGCTCAAGGACTACAACGGCCTGGTCATCGATATCAAACCCCGCATCATCGTCTACTTCTCCAACGAGATGCGGTACTCCCATATCATGACGCTTCTCAAACCACTGGCCAAGATCGATGTACCTTCTCGCGAGCGGTTCTTCAAACAACTCCTTGAGACCAATGCTGAGTGGAACCTGATGAAGTTCGTCATCATGTTCCGGACCATCGGTATCAAGATCGACTTCGATCTCGACTCGTTGAGCTTCGACGAGTTCAAGGACGGGTTCAAGGCGCTCGCAGTAGCGCACGACGAGTACAAACGGCTCATCGAGGGCCAGGAGTCGGACGACATGGCAGACGCCATGTACGGGTGAGATGACATGGTAGGAGACGAACCCGCTGTTGTGGACCGAAAGGTGGTCGAGCAGTGGATCGAGAAGATCGGGCTCCCCCATTCGACACCCCCGGACAACCCGGAGGTCATCCTCATCGACCTCAAGCCAAAGATGATCATCATCCCCGGTGAGAAGTTCATGCGCGTCTCTCTCATCCTTGGGAACGTCAACCAGATCTCGACGGAACGACGTGAGATGCTCTACCAGCGCCTGTTGGAGCTTTCAGGCCAGATGAACCTCATGAAGGCGTCCCTCCACGGCGACACCCTTGCTTTCGACACCGACTTCGACATGGCCTGTATCGACTATCGTGAGTTCAAGGACGGTATCATCAACACTCTGGGCGGGTTCGAGAAGTTCAAGAAACAGATCGCCCACTTCGTTCAGGACGGGATGATCTAGGAGCGGTCCTCGTCATCAGCACGGTTCATACCGTACGCTTTGGGTCCCTTACCGACATCGTCGGAATTCTCGTGGCCGGACCCATTCCGCTCGTCCGATGCCATCTTGGATGTCCCCGCTTTCGTTTCGGACTCGTCCTTGCTGTCAACAGGGCTTTCGGTCCCTTCCTCCGTCGGGGTCCGGTAGCATCCCCCACCCTCGCGCCCGAGCCGGTCCAAGAGCCCGCACTTCTCCATAGTGAGCACGGCACGTACCACATCGTCGCGTGGGGCGGACAGCTCCACAGCCAGCTCATCGAGAGTACGGCCCGGTCCCCGACAGGCCTCCATCGTCGCGGCCATGAGCTCGTTCCCCGTGGTCTCCAGCGCATCTAGGAGCCCGGCCTGGACGCTCAGCCTATAGTTGATGTTCCCCCGCACGATCGGCGCATAGTGTTTGCGGGTGAACTTGCGCATCTGTTCCGCGGTCACCTTGGTCGCCTGGCGCAGGGCCCGGGCGATGTTGGTCACGAGAAGAGCGGTGTCGGTGAACTCACCCACCTCGAATCCGGCGGAAATATCGCGCACCTCCTCGTCCACACCGATGGCCACCAATGATGGTTTGATACCGAACACAGTGCGCGGTATGTCCCGAGAGGGTACGTTCCTCGACTCGAGAACGAGGGAGAGCGAGTCACGGAGCCGCACATTGTATGAGCTCTCGAGCCGCGCGAGCGCGATGAACAGGCGCTTTACGAACTGGGCCATCCCGCGATATCGGAAGCTGAGAGTCCGTCGTCCGTCCGCCTTTGCCTTGATAACGACATAGCCGGCAGGGAGCACCGTATGATAGTGGTCGGTCATCGGCGGTGCGGAGGACCCCTCTATCTTTATAAGGCTAGTCCGTCCCCCAAGTATCGTGGACCAGGGCTCCTGGGAGGGTACCGAGGTTGCCGGACACGAGCAACCCGTCGCGGACCCGCAGGAAGAGCACACTTACCAGGAAGGGTACAATGAATCCTGGCAACAGACCGGTCACTGGACACCGTCCCCCGAGCCGGAGACTACTCGTTATCCCCTGTGGGCACTGGCCTTCACGGTCATAGTGCTTGGATCGCTCCTCTATATCGGTTTCTTGAGGGACGGCGGAGTCACAGCACCGTGCATGGACCGCTCCCGGGGAGCTGAGCGGGACGAGTGTTTCATCGCCAGGGCCCAGGCTGTAGGTGATCCTTCCATTTGTGATGGTACGTCCGCTGGGATGCGCGACCGTTGCCTCTATGATGCCGTGATATCCGGCGCGGAGGTATGCGACCGGATGACCAGTGAGGACTGGCAAGTCCGGTGCCGTGCACGCGCCGCCCAAGATCCCGTCATGTGCGCCTCTCTGGCCACCTACGCCCTCCGCCAGCGATGCGAGCGTGATGCCGGTGCCACACCGCGCCCTCCACCGGGCGAGAAGGTCGTGCCTTTAGACAATAACGTCACCATGGACATGAACGTGACCGACGACAATGCTATCGACGCACCGCCCTTACCAGACGTGAACGTCACCGATGTCGACAACTCTACATCGACGCCGTTACCTCCTAACGTCACAGGACAGTCAGGGGACACATCGCCCGTGAACGTGACAGGTAATGAGACTGATCCCGGTACGTCCGGTTAGCGATCTAAGAACTCCGCGAGGAACGTCACGTCCGAATCAGTGAGCCCTAGTCCTTCTGCGAGCTCAGGTGAGCGGGGAAGGACACGGACCAGGACGGGGAGATACTCGTCGATGACGACACGACGCGATGTATGGCACCGCCGAGCCACCTTCTCAGCTATCTCGTCCCGTGTGGCACGCAGCTCCTTGCTCCGCCCCATCCGTATGATGCGCTGGGGATAACCGTACTTGACGAACTTGCGGTACTTGTCGCGTTTCGCTAGGGCAACACCGGCGGTCATGAGGTCTCGCATGTAAACGAGGTAGCGCCAGTTCTGTGACCGGAAAATCCGTCCGCGGAACACGTCGGCACGAGAGAGCCTGTCCATTGCCCGGGCCAAGTCCTCAGGATCATCGTACTCGAGCGCGACATTATGCGCTATCCAGGTGAACACCGTGTCCGGGTCCTCTGTGAGATTGTCTGTCGCTTCGAGTGCATGCTGGATGTTCCGTGTCTTGAGCACGATGCGCACGGCCTCCGTGAGCGACCGTGTCTGGTCCCGGTCCCCAAGCGCCTCGATGTCCGCGAGAGGGATACCTCCTGCGAGAGCTGTCTGTAGGTCGTTGATGGCGGCACGGATATCGCCCCCAGAACGGCTGGCGATGTCGGTGAGGAGGTGATCCTCGACATCCTTCCCCTCGGATTCGGCCACGCGACATAGGGCCTTCTTCACCGCAACGACCGTGGGCTTGCGGAACGGGACGACCTCGCACAGGTTTCTTAGCGCCCTGAGCTTGGGCTGATAGATATCGTTCGCTGTGAGGATCACGGGGTACGCTGTGGCCCGTATGATCTTGAGCACCGAAGGGAGGCCGCCCCGGTCGGCCGTTCCATGTATCCCATCGACCTCATCGAGCAGGAGGATCCGCTCACGCTGGAAGAGGCTTTGCTGGGTGGCGGCATTACCCATTATATCGTTGATATCCACCTTACGTCGGAAGTCGGAAGCGTTGAGCTCCACCACTTCCCGGTCAAATTCCTCCGCCAAGGCATGAGCGGCAGTGGTCTTCCCACACCCTGCAGCGCCATGGATGAGCAGCGCCTTGTGGCGTTCTGCCTTCCAGTTGAGCAACCATCCTTCCATCCGTTTGACGACAGAAGGATTCCCGAGAACGTCTTTGAGACGGCGTGGACGGTGTTTTTCCACCCACGGCGCCTCGCGCATATGACGGAAAGTTCGCTAAAAGTTTTTAAAGCTTCGAGTCACAGCACAGCACGGTGACTACATGACCGTCGTCGTCATAGGCCAACGCAGATATGATACTCCCCACGCAATATGGACCGCGAGGTACATTATGGACAAGAAGCCCAAGGCTGTTGCACTTGAGCTCCCCCGCGATCCGTTCCAAGAGAAGCTCGACAAATACAAGGCGGGCAAGCTCAAGGACGCGAAGCTCAAGGAGTTCATCCTTGACTTTGTTGGGAAAGAAATCGATCTTGACGAGAAGCTCGTCCAAAAGTTCCTTGAGAACGAGATCGATGCCGAGGAGCTAGAAGACTTCGAACCGGACGGTTCATTCTTCTACATCCTCAAGGCCGCCAAGGAGGTCGGCGCGGATATCCTTGCCATCGACGTACCGCTCCACGAGATCGAGGAAGAGGTCGCTGAAGAGCTAACGGCTCTCGAGCAGGACCACAAGGAGCATCTCATCACCAAGGGTAAGGACATAATGGTCACCAAGAAGGTACCATCCCATGTGATGGGATTCGCCGAGCTCATCCATAAACCGTTCCACTGGTTCGAGATCGTCATCGGCCACGAGCCGGCCGACAATCCGTTCCACCACCCGCCCCACTGCCGTGTCTGTCACTGGGGTGTCAAGTACGAGAGGTTCTTCCACAACTTCTATGCCTGGTTCAGCGAGCGCTTCCACAGCGAACATGATAAGCGCGTGTTCTCCGTGCTCCACAAGTTCGACAAGAAGCGTGAGGAGAAGATGGCCGAGTCCATCGACAAGGAGCTGGCCACGCTAAAGAAGCGCCACGAGGACGCTGACATGATTGTGGTCATGCACCTCTGGCATAAGGACAGGGTGGAAGGTATCCTCAGGGACGAGGATATCGAAGTCATCGATATCACCATCTGAGGCGGTCCATCATCTCCGGGACGTAGGATTATCTCCAGCGTGAGCAGTCATCACGGAAAGGATAGCTATCTAGGCGCCGGGGTCCAGTTCGACCACCTTGACGAAGCACTCCATCGCCTTGTCGTGGTCCCCCCGCTTTTTGTAGAGGTCGCCAAGAGCACGCCATGCGAGCGGGTCCTTGGCTCCGCCGCTGGTTGCATGGATGAGTACTTCGAAGGCCCTTTCATCGTTCCCGGCCTTCGCGAGCGCCCGCCCCAGTTCCGCGGTCGTGGCAGGGGACGGTCTTACATCGGCGAGCCGCTCCAGTGCCTTGGCGGCCTTGGCCCATTCCTGTCGTGTCGTGCGCAACTCCGCGAGCTGGGCCCAAGAGTCAGCGTCCTGTCCGTCGAGCCCCACGAGCTGGTCAAGGGCATCAGCGGCCTTCTCCAGTTCCCCAAGTGTCCGGTAGCATGCCACGAGCTGGCGCCAGCGGTCCGGACGCTTAGGATCATCTGACAGGAGGGATTTGAGATGACCTGCTGCGGTCATCTGGTCCTGTCGTCCCAGGGCGATGTCCGCTAGTGCTTCTCGCGACTTCAGGTCCCCCGGACGGGCTGTCACGGCACGTCCATAGTAGTGCACGGCCTCGTCAATGCGCCCCAGACTGTGGTAGGCCTTCGCCATACGGGAGATGATCGCTGCATCCTCGGGCTTGAGTGCCAACAACCTGCCGAGCCACTCGATGGCCCGGGCATTATCACCCATATGCTCGAAAGCATCGGCGAGCGCACCGACCACTTCCGTGTTCTGTGGATCGACCTGAGCGGCTATCTCCAGGTGTGGGATGGCCTCGGCGTACCGTTCCATCTCTATAAGCCCGCGGGCCAGAATGGTCCTCGAGGCAACGTGCTCGGGTCGCAGTTCGAGTGAACGTGTGAGGAACACCGTGGCCTCCTCGGTCCGTTTCAGCTGCATCAGGGCACGTCCGCCGTTGGTCCAGCCGTCCACGTCCTCGGGCTCCAGTTCCACGAGCTTGGAGAAGCACTCGGCCGCTTTCTCCATCTTCCCGGATCGCGCTGCCAGCAGCCCAAGACGCTTGAGGGCCATCGTGTTCTTGGGCTCGGCCGCAAGCACCTTCGTCAGGCATGTGGCAGTTTCCTTGGCGTTCCCCTTACGCTTGCACACTGAAGCGAGGCGCATCCATACCTTCGGATCGTCGCGCATCCCAAGAGCGCGGCGCAGGCTGCTCTCTGCCAGCCCGAGGTCCTTGAGCATGATGGCACTGGCCCCCAGTGCGAGCCAGGGATCGGGATCCTCGGGAGAGAGAGCCGTTGCCTGCTGTAGAAGCTCCCGTGCACGGGCGAACTCGCCACGAAGGTTGTAGACTATGCCGAGATCTAAAAGGGCCTCGAACGACTTCTGATCGAGCTCCAGCCCCTTCTCTAGTGCTTTCTGGGCCCCCTCGACATCACCTGTCTTGAGGAGGGCCGCACCCTTGTTCACCCAGGCAGCAGCCATGTCGGGCCGCTCATCAGCAACGGAAGTGAACGCCTCAGCCGCCTCAGGGTACTTAGCAGAAGCGAAGTCCCCTTCACCACGAGCGAATGTCTCTGCCTCCTCACCCACGGGCGTTGTACTGCAGGCAATGTTTATCCAAGTTACGTTCGAATCCCGCCCCCTGAGAGCTTTAAAAATGATGAAAGGGCCAACTCAGAATGCATGGTGCTGCGACGGCTGGCCTTCTTCCTTGCACCCGATGTGTTCGCAGAGCTCGACGCCCTGCGTGCCGACCGTACCGAGCTAATCTCTGTACAGCGCAAGAGAGAGAACCGTCTCCGAGAGACTGCCGAAAAAGCCCGCCGTGAGGCTGAGGTCCACGCACGCGAGCTGGCTCGACGTGACGAGCAGGCCCACCGCCTCATGGAGTTCCTCTGGAACCGCCTTTCGCGCAACGAGCAGAAGGTCATCGCCACACTTGTACGCAACGGCAATGAGAACCTCACCGCTGCTGAGATCTTCGAGCACGCCAGCTTCTCCACCCGGTCCCAGATCACACGGGTCACACGGGACCTCTCCAACCTGGGGATCTTGCGTGTGTGTCTCCACGGGTCCGACGGGGAGCGCTGCTTCACTCTCAGCGAGTGCGATATGGTAGCGTTCGTACGCGAAAAGGTCGCCCGGTTCGATCAGCGCCGCCGCGCCCCGGACCAGAAGAAGGGTAAGAAAGCGCGGACAGGGCGAAAAGAAGACACGCCGGATGTACAGGTCGAGGATACTGACGAGGATTATGTGGACGTCGTGACCAACGATCCATCAGACGTCGCGGACGAACTCAATCCGACCGAACTGGTGAGTCTCGATGAGGAGGAGGCTTTCGAGGGAGATATAGGCTACCGGTTCGACTTCGGATCTGAGCTCACAGGCGGGCTCATGTAGCTGTGCCCGATGTGATCATTCTTTCTCTTCGGACGGACCGAGCTTCGATAGATCGAGGCGTGGCCGACAGGAATCGCATCCAGTCTGCTCGTGGTCCCGCTTGCTTTTATCGTTCTTCGGTCCCCGCTCCTCGCAGCCCTCACAAGAGAACAAGCTCCGCTTCAGCTTCTCCATGGGATCTGTCCCTTCTTCTCCACCCAACCTTATATAGGGTTCGTACACCGGACCCGCGACCAAGGTTTTATCAAGGTTAGCGGTGTTCGTTCCCGCTACATGGGAAGGAAGAATGCTCTCCGCGACGGTACGCTCCCGGCGCTGCTCATTATCGCACTGCTCCTGGCAGGATGCATCGGGGGGCAGTCAGTGGACGATGCGCAGGACATCAAGAACAAGGCTATGAACAATAACGATCCTGGCCTGTGCGCGGCCATCACCGACGCCACGCTCCGCGATGCTTGCTACATCGCTACAGTGCCCACGTTCGGTGACGTGAGCGTATGCGAACGATGCGTGGTCCACCTTTCCCGTGACAAGTGTATGGTTGCGACCGCGAAGGAGAAGGGCGACATAACGCTATGCGCACGAATCCGTACAGACACCGACGCCCAGCCACTACGGCGTACCTGCTACAGGGACCTGGCCTCAGCTATCGATGATGCTGACGGATGCCGGTGGATCGAGGACGCGGGCGCCCGGAACGCGTGTATCGCCAGATTCCCCGAGCTGCGGACCGAGGGTCTGTGCGCCGCGCTGGACGCAGGCGGACTGCGGGACGACTGCTTCTCCTCGCTTGCGGAACTATCTGGAAATAGTACCTATTGCGAACAGATCGCCACGGTAGGATCTAAGGGCACGTGCATCGCCTCAGTAGCCCGCACCTTATCTGATGTGACCCTGTGTTTGAATATCTCTATGGAGGGTGAACGTGACGGCTGCTATCGCGCCATCGCTATTGAGCTGAACGATCCCTCTCTGTGTGACTCTATCGTTAACGATGGGATCAAGGACACCTGTCTATCCCCCATCGCGGTCGCTACAGCGGATCTATCTCTCTGTTCCCTTGTCACGGATCCTGCTATCAGCGATGATTGTTACCTGGGTATCGGTGCTAGGGGATGGGACACTACTGTCTGCGCCAATATCCAAGATGCTACCTCCAAGGACCTGTGCCTTTCCTCGATCGTACCGTTCTCCCCCTCTATGGAGATATGCGAGACTATGGCCGATCAGTCGATTAAAGAAGCATGCATCTACCATGTGGCTGTGGCATCGTGGGATACCAGCGTGTGCATGGAACACCTAGGGGAAGCAGAGCGAGGACCCTGCATCCAAGCCGTTGCTGCGGCGGTAGGGAATCCCATGTTATGTGACATCCTTCAAGCGGGCCCTGTTCATGATGTATGTGTGTCACAGGCGCTCCCTGATATCGCGCCTCTGAACCTATGCGGACCTATGACCGATCACTATCCCCTCACGCTAAGAGAACAGTGCGTGGTAGCTGGTGTGCGGACCGGAGCGAACGTCACTGCCTGCCCTTCGGACATCATTGCTGCGAACGTCTCTGAGATTTGTACGATTGACCTTGCAGGACGTCTGATCGACACGGAAGTATGTGCTAAAGCTACTTCTCCTGATGAGTGGGCGTTGTGTGTACGCAAGGTCGCCCAAAACGCCGCTGAGCCGGCCGTATGCGACTCCCTTCCCGAGGGTGCCCAGCGTACGTGGTGTCAAGCCGTGGCTTCGGGTACATGTGAGCGCTGCCTCTCGGAAGACCTACCGTTATCATGGATGCGCTCTTGGTGCATAACAGAATGTGCCCTCTCGACAAGTAGGTCTGTCGGCCCCAACGACTGTGAGTCCGTTGAACTGCCCATGGTGCGTGCTCGATGCCTCCACGAACTTGCCATTGGTAATCAGGATGACTCCTTGTGTAAGGACATCAGCCCACAAGCACTTCGGGATAATTGCTACGCACGCGTGGCCGCTGCATCCGAGAGCGTGTTCCCGTGTAAGGAAATCTCGAACGTTCTCCTGCGTGGAACATGTACCGCCAGGTTCGCCATTCGAACCCGCAACGCCGAGCTCTGCCATGATATTGAATCCAGCCTTCCTCGTCTACGGTGTCTTTCACTCGTAGCCCGCACCATTGAAGATCAGACAATCTGTGACCACATCACGAGTGTCGTGGAACTGGACTGGTGCATGGCCATTTCCACGCCTGACTGCACGGAACCGTGTTCGATCAACTCTGTTGACTGGGCCCGAGACCTCTGCCTATATCATTGTGCCCTGATCCGTCAGGACGCTAGCCCTTGTGCAGACATCGATACAAACTCGACCAAGTACGCGTGTCTCCTAGAGCTTGCTGAGAACGTCGGTGATGACGGTCTATGTGACGGCCTCGCTGGTGAAGCGCGTGCGTGGTGCAGGGCGACCGTTGTAGGTGACCTCGCTGCCTGTGATATCGTGGATGACACTATCCGTGACCGATGGTGTTAAGGGAACGACGCTACCGGGACCAACTGGGATCAGACTTCAGGACCGATCGATCCATCGACGAATTGCCCTACTATTACGATACGATCTAACGCATCTCTTGGGCTACCTTATCTATCTTCTCAACCGGATACCCCATGCCCTGAAGGTACTCACTGATCTGCTCAGGTGTGTATCCTTGCTGAGCCCATTGGAGTGCAAATGAGCGGATGGCTTCTGTTTCGCGATCCTGCGTAGCGGGGTTCGACATGACCACCATGACTACCCCGATAATGAATACAATGACCAGCAATCCAACCAAGAGCATGATAATTGTCCATGTATCCGCACCTGCAGCATCCTCCGGCGCCTCGCCCGCCTCAGCCATGGCTGATACCTCCTGAGCCTTGACCTTGGTCTCTTCGACACGAGCGCGTACGTCAGCATCACCAGGATCCTCGATGAGGACTATCTCATACATACGCTGCGCCTCCCCGTATCGCTGCAGGGCTTCGAGCGCGGCTGCTCGCTGGAGTTGAGCTCGTCGGTTCGTAGGATCGGCATTCAGTGCTTCATCGGCCATAACGAGCGCTCGCAGGGGCTGGGTTTTTACTAGTGCGCGCGCACGTGCTGCCATATCAGCAGGATCGGGGGGCGGTGTAGCGGTGATCGCAGTCACAGGACGGGCCGAAGGTGTGGGGAACGGAGATGGGATCGCGACATCGATGACGGGTGTGGTGGTAGGGCCCGTACCATTCCCGTCAGGTATCGGTTCAGGGGTCGGGGTGGATATTGGATTATATACCGCTTCCAGGGATAGGGTCAATGTCTTGGATGCGTCAAGGATGAGTCCCTGCTCGGTCTTCGAGCCAGAGGCGGTCGCGACTACCCGGAAGTTACCTTGGAAGTTGTCCTTCTTGCGGTTAATCCTCTCTGCCCTGGCCTCCACACGGGCAAACCCGCTATTATCGGTATGGGTCAAGTATACAGGTTCGGACTCCAGTGGTTCGTACAGGGCCACCCGTGCTCCCGGGAAGGCCTTACCCTCTCCATCCTTCACAGTGACATCCAGATAGTAAATCACTTCCAAAAAGAACACGTACCGGTCCAGCGAGGTGAAGCTGATATCCCCTAATAGAGGGGAGCGCGCGTTGTTGAATTTGGAATTGATAAGAGAGAGGCCCCCACCAAGGACCGAATCACCCTTCACCGTCATGTCACGAATGGTACCTGTCTTGGACTCTATGTGGACGTTGGCGGTCGCGTCCATCGTATTCACGTTCAAGGATACGGACCCGTCTATCGTGATGTTACCGACCCCATTGGGCTGGAATGTGGGTTCTTCCTTGGCCCTATCACCCGAACCACCATTAGCGCGAACGGTGACGTCCGAAACGTTCACTTGCTTCCCGCTGACGGTCAGGAGACCATTCCCACCAAGAGCAGCCCACTCGACAGAGGGTGCACATTCTCCACCAGATGCCCGTAGGGTGCTTCGCTCGAGCATGACCGTGTCACCAGTGATCAGCAAGTTCGCATCGCAACCATGACTATCCTTACGCATATAGTTGGGAGCACGTCCTCTGCCGCCGTTGCTATCGACTGATGAATCCGACAGATGGATATCTTCAGCATCGATCATCAAAAGATCGTTCCCGCAGACGCCCGGACCCTTGCCGGCCACTCCAGGATATCCGCCAAGACCGTTGTATGTGAGGCCCATAATGTCCGATGATTCAGCTTGGACTATCAACGTGGAGTTCCCACCATCGCCACCGATCCTGAGCTCCGTACCGGGATCGAAGCCTCCATCACCCCCATCGCCACCCGTGAGGGTTACTAGCGCTTCGTCCAGTGTGAGGTCTTCAACCAGTATTTGGAGGGTCGCGTTACCGCCACTTCCGCCGACCAGTAGGCCTTCCCCACCGTCCCCACCTTCGATAGTGAAGGTGATATCGTTAGCGGTCAGCCGAGTACCATCGATGATGATCGTAGCATTGGCGCCGTTCTCGGCGGTCCCGGTGTTTCCTGAACCTCCCCTGAGGTTGGCCATGAGGGACCATAGGATGAGCGTGTTACCATCCACCTTGAGTGTGATATTACCGCATCCGGTGTCACAGCTACCGGTAATGGTAACGTTCCGAGCATCGACGCTCGTACCGGAGAGTAGAATGTATGCCTGCATGCCATCAGCGACGTTCATTCTCGTGGTTGATACACGGAGAACGGGAGCCAATATGTTAATCGGGGTTGCCCTTGAATCTCCCTTAGCGCTGAGCGAGGAATCGCGGACCTCCATCTCGTGGTTGGACGTTAGTGTGATGGCTGGAGCAGTCGCCGTAAGGTTGGCTATCACAGAGCTAGTTGATGTGGCGATGAGCTCAAGCACTTCCTGTGTGAGAATGACGGAGTCCAGAACCTTGATATCGGGAGCGGACATCTTCTGAAGGTTCCGGACATCGGGACAACCATCGATCTTCGCCTCCCCGGTGGCAATAATATCAATACGTTGAGCGGGAAGGACAGAACGAACAAGTGTAACCTTCTCAACATTAAGGGACAATAAGGATTGGACGAATGCATCAATAATGGTCACTGCTCCGGTGGTCTCGGCCCGGATCTCGTCAACTAGGACCGTACTGTTCCTGATCTCAAGAGATGCGCTTTCCAGAACCTTGAGCAACAGATGCTTGTTAGAGCTTATCCGAGCGTTGGATACGATGAGATTGCCCTGCCCCTCCACTCTGATGACGAGCTCGTCGTCATAAGCCTGGTTCATATCCAGTACCATGTCCCTGAGGATAAGGGTGGCGGAGTCCTTGACGATTATATCCTCAGTGGAACGGAAATCGATATCAAGGGTCAGGGTCCCCTCCCCGTCCACCATCATGACCCCCAAACATGGGGATATAGATAGGAGGAGGGCGAGCGTAAGTGCCCTGAGAATCAATGCCGTTCGCTCCACCATGTGCTTGGATGAGTGTCGCCGGTCAAGCAATATATAACTATCGTGGTCGCGCGACTACTCGGCCTTCCCTACGGCCTCTTGGACGAATCCCATCCCTTTCGAGAAATAATCGTTCGCGATACGATCCGTTCGACCCTCGGCCACGACCCGGATTTTTGGTTCGGTCCCAGAAGCGCGGACCAGCAGCCATCCGTCCGGAGTGTCCAAACGCAATCCATCGATATCGAGCATGCTCTCCACATTTGAGAACGTCGTGAGCATTTGCTCGTGCACGTGGGACATAATATCTGGCTGGGTGCCAGGGGTGACGTATACGTTCTTGCGGATAAGAGGATATGCCGGAACCGGGGGCACGAGATCTGCAAGCGAGCCTTCGCGGCTCACTAGAGCTGCGATGCGTGCAGCGCAGAATATCCCATCGATCCATCCACCGAACTCAGGGAATATGAGCTTCCACGGCTCGGCACCAAAAACGGCACCAGTATCTTTAATCCCCTCGTGGAGCGCCCCCAGTCGGACCCGCTTGAGTTTGCCTCCGGCGGATTCCACCGTCTCCTGAATGGCCCGTGACGTGTTGATCGACGTCACCACGGTGCCCCCACCATGTTTCTCGATGGCTAGGCGCGAGAAGAGGTTGATGAGAGCATCGTCCTGCACGATGGTGCCTTCGCTGTCGACCACTGCCACTCGGTCCGCATCGCCGTCCAATGCGAAACCGATATCCGCTCCGGTCGAACGTACCACTTGAGTGAATTCACGGATGTTCTCGGGCGTTGGTTCTGCGGGACGTCCGGGAAAGAAACCGTCGATCTGTGA
The DNA here is from genome assembly GCA_964519305.1 of Candidatus Undinarchaeota archaeon. GTDB lineage: Archaea > SpSt-1190 > SpSt-1190 > JASMDC01 > JASMDC01 > JASMDC01. The sequence goes on along the minus strand of CAZFHY010000002.1, from coordinate 169,749 downwards.
ATTAGTAGTAATGACCTTACATCCCATGCGGCGGAGTACTTGTGGTGCGACCAAGGCACCCACGCCGTTGGCACAATCCACTACAACGCGCAGTTCACGCTCCAATTCGACAAATCCAAGCAGGTAGTCGATATACTCCTCAAGTACAGTATCCATGGTACCAATTGTACCGATCTCATCCCATCGGGCGAGATTGAAGCTACCATCGCTCACGAGTTCCTCGACCTGTTGTTCGGCGGTGAGCTCGAACTCGCTACCATCAGGGGTGAACAGCTTGATCCCATTGTCAGAAGCGGGATTGTGGGATGCTGTGAGCATCACTCCACCGTCCACCACATAATTATAGGAAGCGAATGCCAGCAGAGGAGTCGGGAGGCGGCCGGCATCGAGCACGTCGACACCACCGGCCATTATACCGGAAGTAAGAGCGTGGAAGAGCATCTGGCCAGTTATGCGACCGTCCCTAGCCACAACGACCTTACCGTCGTTCCCCATATAGGTAGCAAGGGCCATTCCCACGTTCATACATACTTCAGGGGATACTTTGGAGAGGGGACCTCGTATGCCCGCTGTTCCGAACAAGGCCATGGGGTTGTGGTCCGTAGTCACATTTATATCCTTGTCCGTCCTTCGATATAGTATGCGGTACTTGCACCTTTTCATGGTGCTTTTAATCATTACATCATCGGCCGTGGCCGAGGATAACCACGTAGAATTCCCTATACAGATCTGGGGCTATGTGAACAACTCATACAGGGAGTTCGAGAACGCTGATGTCCTTATTCAGATCGACGACTTGTTCGTCAAATCGAGCACGGAGTATAAATCTATAGAACTGGACGACAAGCGTACGGTTCCCAACCTCATCCGAGTGAACGTCACTCCGGGTGAACACATTCTATCCGTCTATTCCTCATTGTGCACAGGTGCGAGGATTAACGACGATGGAGTTGTCGTCGAATACGTTGAACCTTGCAGAGGCTCCGGGAAGGGAGGATGGTCATGGGGTGACTACTGGCGTGTCTATTACAGAAAGCGCACAGAAACCATCGATGTTCCGACCACGATCAGCCGCGACGACTATAAGTACGTCGTCAGGCTAGACGAATGGGAACGGCCTAATACAAACCACACCCTCCTTGTACGGTTCTACGACGAGGAACGGGAACCACTGGAAGAAGGATTCGTGTTCGGTTATGGTACCCTTCTCGGCTTCATCGGAAGCAAGTTAACAACAGTACAAGAAAAAGAAGCAGTTACCGTTCTTGACCTCGGAACGGGTCTGAACACAGGGATTGTGGCATGGGCACCATGGCGTGAGGCCGTAACACTCAATCCCTCGCTCTTCGCCACCGAACACGGCCCGGGATATACGATCGTTGATGTATTCCTCCGCTCTCTCAACATTACTGATACCAATTATACACTATGGGCCTTCACGGATACCGCCCTTAATCCTCGTGACCTCGAGGAGGCGTTCGTGACAAAGGGGGACATCATCGAACGAACCGATGAGCGGCTTGTCTGGCGACAGCCGGCCACTGAAGGATACTACCTGTTCGAGGATCGACGGGATGGATATCTTCGTATTGACCTTGTCAACATCATAAGTGCAAACGCCCAAAACGAGGGATCAGGAATTCGGCTATCAGATAATTTCAACTTCACCTCACCCTCACTAGGGTATAAGTTACTACTCGATAAGCTCAAGGAGCACCTGAAGGACATTAACCGCGTCATACCTATCCGCCAAGGAGTCGTGTTCGATCTGGCGACGTTGAATGGTACCGAGTCAACGTTCTACGATATCGAGGTGGAAGGTGACGGTTCGTTCCATATGGACCTTTCACGATGCGATCCCCTTGAGCTACTTGGCAACACCGGCGGCTCAGGCTTCAGCCTGGAGAACGTCACGTTCTCAACACCTTCCGAGGTCTACTTCAACCTCACTAATTATATCGTACAGACCGAGCATCATGAGACCCAGGACATCGAAACCCAGGACATCCGAATCTCGACCGATTTCGAAGGTACATCGCGGTTCCTGGTCCTCTGTCGCAATCCCATACCCCCTACCATCACTGAGATTGAAGCGAAAATCAGAAAACAGAGCGTAAGCCCGAACGTTACCAAGGCGCCTACGGCCTTCTTGGGCCTAGAGGTAACCCTGACCGATACCAACTTCACTTCGCTGGTCGAGCAGGTCAAGAAGAAGGATATCCTCGGCCTTGAGAAGGGACGATGGGTCCATTGGCGCAATCAGGAGTACTACTATCGAGCATTCTTGAACGGTACCGCCCAAGTGTACACTAAAGGGCCTTTATCCATCCTCACACTGCGAAAACTCCAAGATCAACTCGATTCATTGGTCCCTTTCATACGCGAGTTCGGGATGAGTCAGGTCGAGCCAGAACCCCCTATCCTCATATCCAACGAATCTGTTCGTTGGATTGAGTTCCGTACCAAGCAGGACGACCAGTACACGCTCAAGGTCAGTAACCGCACGGCCATCTTTGATCTGGGGATCAAGACAGTATGTGCGAACGATCTTACTATCGGGGGGCTCATGTTCTGCGGTGACCACACGGTGCTCGATCGCGTACAAGAAGGATACAATCGCATAGGTCTTCTGAAGGCGGACACCCTGACCATCACCACCCTTGTCAATGCATCACGGCCTATGGATCTGTCCCTGATCAATGAAGAGGGCAGCTATATCTCAGATACAAGGCACAATTCGGCGAGGTTCCCATCCTTCCCCATCGGCCCCCTCTGCGGCGACGACATCTGCTCTGAACTGGAGGAACGACAAGTTCCTGGCCAGCCACCCTCACCCGGGAAGATCTACTGCTGCGAAGACTGCGGTTGCCCCAAGATCATCGTGGAACGGGAGTTCTCCGACGCCACCCCCATGACCAGCGAGGTCGTCAATGTCACTACCCTCGTTAAGAACGTCGGTTCAGTTCCCGCGCACAATGTCATTTTCAACGAGGTGCTCCCACCGGGTTTTCTCTTCGTCCAAGGGGACAAGGGGTTCTCAGGCACCATCCCCGCCAAGGGAGTTACCAACTTCACTTACGATATGCAGGCACCTGAGAACGGGGGTGAAACAAGTTACCCGCCCCTCCTCACTCTGTACTTTGACGCTAATCAGAACAAGTTCCTCGTGAACGCCTCGGCCAAGCGTATGGAAGTAGTGCTCACCGAGAAGGATCCTGATATCAAGCTCTCGCGCATTATTAAGGGCGAGGTCGCCCTTCTCCGACGTGAGATAGCGAAGGAGATGGGAGAGACTCCCGACGTAATCGTGCTCAAGTCGCTATCGGACCTCAATCCTGCTGTAGGTGACATCGTCCGTGCATACGTGCACGTCACAAACAACCTCGACGAGGACATCGCCATCACCTGCGTGGAGCCCACGTCCGAAACCCTTGAGTTCCTCGACCACACCGCCCGGTTCAGGGACATCCCTGGAATCAAGGAAGGCCGGACCATCGAGTACATCTACGAAATGCGTGCGATCCGGACCGGTAACTTCACTATAGATCCCACCCGGGTTCTCCTCTCCGTTGGTGGCCTTAACCAAGAGTTCCAATCCAATGAAATTAAATTCAAGGTACTGGAGAGCAAGGCTAACGCCACAACGATGTTCGGCGGTATGAACTTCACACTCGTTGTGAAGAACATCGGTGAAGGCGATGCCCACAACGTCACCGTAACGTCCGCCGTGGGCAGCGACTTCTTCGAAGGTAAGAAATGGGGGGAAGAATATACTTGGAACGGAGATCTCCTCGCCGGCGAGGCGACGAGCGTCAACCTAACTCTCACACCCTACTCCCTGGGTAGCTTCGAGCTTCCCCCTGCTAAGGTGACCTACATGGACCAGGACCTCAAGAGCCACAAGGTCCTCGCAAACAACACAGATGTGTTCTACGCCGCTCCCGCCCACTTCGGTCTTTTCCCCAAGATCGAGATCATCGGGCTACTGGACAAGAACGACTACAACACCACCGAAGAAGTGAATCTTGAGGCAATCGTGTTCAATCACGGCGAGGGTACTGCCGTAGACTTGGAGCTCAATATCACCCTATCAGACGGGCTCGAGTGCGTCGAAGCATGCAGCGGGACCGGTTCCATCCCCGCAGGGGACCTCATGCGTGTCCCACTTCAGATCTTACGGACAGGGACTGAAGCCCCCCTGCGTATCACGCTCACTAGTCGCTGCTTTGACGAGTTGGGATACGAATACGTCGCCCGGTCATTCCCTATCGACGTCCCCCTCGTCCTACCGGGCCCCGAGATTTCATCGTTCCAGGTAGAACAGCGTTACAACCAAGTCTCTGAAACTCTTAACTACAACGTGCGCTCCTTCCGACCGAACCTCACCTCCAAGATGGTGTTCATGTTCATCCCGCCGAGCGAGATGAACTTCACTGGAGATAAAGAGCGTATCCTCGATGATGGTACCCTTATACTTCGCACGTTCAGGGAACTCGGTTCCTACACGTACAAAGGCGCCAAGAACAGCATGACCGGGCGCATCGACTTCCCCGAATCAAGGACCCATGTGTTCTTCGTGGACCTCGATGGTGTGGCGCACTCCTATGTCAAGGAATCGAAGGACGTGCTGTACGACGCCAAGGAGGTCGAGGCAACACCACCCCCCGTCGCTGGCCCTATCGGTCTTGAGGAGGCCGAGGACACGAACTGGCTCTTGATAGCCATGGTTGGACTTGTGTCGATCTCAATCCTGGGCGGCGGTGTATATGCCGTTCTCTCGGGTCTTCAGAGTGGCGGTACCACTGCAGAGGACCTTGAGGACACCGAGGTCCCCGACTACGTCAGTGGTGAGGGCGGTGACGAAGAGGGCGAGGCGCCCGGCGCGGAAACGATAGGTGGCGGCATCGAGGGATTAGAAGGCAGTATGCCCGGCATGGGCGGCGAAGGAGCGGAAGGCGGTATGCCCGGCATGGGTGGCGAAGGAGCGGAAGGCGGTATGCCCGGTATGGGCGGCGAAGGAGCAGAAGGCGGAGGCTGGGGCGACCAGCAGCAGGGATGGGGCCCTGGTGGCGCTGAAGGTGGTGCAGAGGGCGGCGGCTGGCAGGCTCCAGAAGGTGCCGAGGACGATGGTTCCGGCGGGGGCGGCTGGTAGGCTTCACTACTCGCCCTTGATCGACTCCCGAACCTTGACAGCGACACCGGCCGACAGGTCGATCATCTCCCGACCCGATACCTGGGCAGTACCTTCGGCCAATAGCGTTCCTTCCAGGTCCCGCACGGCCACCTCGTCCCGGGCCCCTATCCCCGGATCAGCGCTGTCCACGAACCGGCAGAATGCGCTCCGACCCTCGCGTATGAAGGGTGCTGCATCGTCATCAACGACGACGGTCTTTACACCCGGGGGCATAGCATCCAGGATCGATAGTTTGGGGATGATAGCGAGGTCCGACGCCCTTAGTGCTGCGATGAGCTCACCGTCGGGACCGTACACAGCACGCAATCGCTTGGTCTTACGGGATCGCTTCACACGAGAGCCATCGGGTATCAGTGCCCGAGCGCCCCTGTACAACTGATGGTCCGCGAGTGCACGCACGGTCTCTACGTGATCGGGCAGCGGAGTATCCACGTTCCCCGACACGCGTTCCTTCCCGGTAAGTATGAGCACCGTGCCATAGCGCTCACCGAATGCATCGATGAACCTGCGCACGTCAGCAGGCCGCCCCCGGTAACTGGGGGGATAGAGGCACTGGGCCACAGGGTACGCTTCCTCAAGCTGTTCCGGGACCACCCCGAACAGGTGCGAGCTCGTACAGTACTGGACCGAGGCGTCAGGGTGCTCTGTATGCACCCAGGCACGGGCCCGAACGTGAATCCCGGACGAGGCGAACGGTGTCATCCCCGGATCGGGGATCACGGCCAGCACGTCACGTGCCGGTCCGTCGAACCGCTCGTATAGCCTTCGCTGAAACCGGACCACTTCAGGCCGGTAGCGTGTCTCGGGGCCTGTGTAGAGGAGCGCGCTGCGCTTCGACACGGGATCGAAGGGCTCCATGAGCTTGCCGTACCGCTTGAAGTCGTCGAGAATCTCTGCCATTCGGGGATGTGAGCGCATCCGTCGCAGTGCGAGCTCAAGGAGCGTGCCCGACCTGATCGCCTCGCGGATGCGGGCGAGCTCTTCCAAGGTGACTATGAGATTGTGGGTGGCCAGGGCCTTGGTACGTGTGGCCCGGTCGGCCTTCATGAGCTCGCCAGGGCTCGTGCGGCTGCACACCTCGCACGAGCAGGGGAACTCGGTCATCTGGTCGAGGTGGAGTGTGCCCGAGAGGGTAATATAACGGTTATCCCTTGCCGCAAGCACATAGAAGGCCGAGTCGAATAGGTCCACACCAAGCATCACCGCGGCCGCCATGTATAATGGGTGACCGGCACCGAATAGATGGACAGGCCGGTCAGCAGGCAGGTGCTCGCGCACATTGGCGACAGAACGGGCGTTAGCGGCGAACATGTACCGCACGAGCATCTGGACCGAGGAGCCTATGGCCACTACCGGGAAATCCAGCTCGCAGATACCACGGGCAGAGCGCTTCACAAGGTCCTTGTACATGTGGCCGTGCACAGGGCCGTACCACAGCACGTCATCCTTACGTCGCCGCTCAACGTTCTCGCGGGCACGCTTCAGCGTCACATCGATGGCTGCGCGTACCTTCGCCTTGGGCAGGTCAAGCGGAGGCGGAGTATCGAGGATGACCGCGAGGTCGGAGCCAATGTCCTCCTGGAACGCCTCGATATCGGCGGCATCCACATCAACGTTGCCGTAAGTGTATATCTGGAACCCGCCGGAGTCGGTGGCCACTGGTCCCGGGAACTTCGTAAGGCCATGGAGACCCTCGTCCAGAGCACGAGCGCGAAGGTCCTCGTGCGAGTGGATAATGTATGCGTTGGTGATAACCGTCCGGGCGCCGAGCCGATAGAGGTCCGGACCGGAGATGGGCTGGTGCTCGGGATTCGGGTTCATCACCGGCATGATGGTGGGCGTCTCAAAGCTCCCGCTGGCGGTCTTCAACACACCGATACGCCCCAATGCGTCCTTTTGCTTAATCTCGAAGCTCACGATATACCCTCCATTCATTCTCGCATGCACAAGCCAGACCCGGCAGGGAGTAGTCACCCGACAGGGCCGCGTGTCGCAAAGCTCGTGTTACGTGCTTGGAGCAGCGCTTACAATTATAGGCGCCACGCCGGCTGCCGGCCCCGGCCAGACCCATGAGGAGACGGACGGGCAGGTCCTGGCAGGCACGGGCCACCTCGACCGCGGACCAGAGCCAGGGTGGTCGGAACTCGTTCCGCCCCCATAGCTTCTCTACGAGCGTCCTTCTCTGCACGTTGAGCAGGTTGATCGTCACAGTGTCAGCGATCTTGGCCGCGTCGCGACATGACGCAAGGCAGTCGTCGATCGCCTCGCTTTCGGTTAGGAAAGGTGGCTTGAGGAGGAGGTAGAGCTTGACGCCAGCGCCTGCAGCACGTATCTCCTCTGCAGCGCGTCGCACGTCAGCGAACCGGGTGGGTTTGTGCACACAGTGGGCGAGCACCTCGTCGTTGGACGACTCAAGTCCCATAGCGAACTCCACATGCTTGTCCGGCAGGGCGGCCAGCACCTTGGCCACTCCCTCCCGGGTGACCAGATCGGCCCGTGTCTCCAACACGACCTCGCGGGCCGGGCTAGCAGCAATGCGGGCGAGCAGTTTGAGCCGGAGGTCGGTCGGGAGCTCGTCATCATCCAGTATGCTCCCTGAAGTGTAGAGCTTCACACCCTCTGCTTGGGAGAGCTGGTCGCTAAGACCTGCTACCTGCGCCACGACCGCATCGGGCGAAATGGTCGGATCTGCGTCGGCCTGGTAGCCGCACATCAAACAAGGGCCTTTACCGCGGGCCCATGAACATCCGCGGGTGGTGAGGATCAGGGTGAGGTAGCGCAGCGGCCCCTCAGGCCCCCGGTCGTTCTCGAAGAACCAGTAGGTCATCCCTAGTCACCTCCCATATCAGCGCGCTCGCGCACGTTGATGGCCAGACCACGTCGGGATAGTACCATCTCAGGCCCGGACATCTCTGCGATGCCCACGGCCACGACCTGCCCCTCCGTGAACACGATCACATCGTCCCCACGCTGGATATCGTCAGCGGCGGCCATCACTCCGGGAGCGAAGATGCTGGCCTTGAACTCGAAGGGAGCGATGTCCACTCTATGCTCGGGCCGGTCGCCCATCGCGCGGGCCCCAGCGATGGTTAGCGCCCAAAGACCGGTGTCCGGATCGAGCGCTGACAAGCGATCACGAGTGTCCTTGTGGCGAAGGGTCCCCTTGCGATAGTGGAACGGTTCGAGCCCGCTCCATGCTCCAGGTCCGAACTGGATATCCAACACGGCCCGTGACATCTCCTTTCCCCAGGCACGACGCTCGTCGTGCGCGTCCTCAGCCAGTAGGCGGGCCAAGGCCTGTAGCTCGGTCGCCACGTCGACGTCCACACCACGGGCAGCAAGTTCCGCTGCGACAAGTCCGTACGAACCGGGCAGATACCCCATCACTTGCTCGTAAGCGCCCTTAGCGATTATGTCCTGGACCAAGGAGGCGGAGCGGTCTATCTCCTCAGCGCTCCAGGTACCGGTCACAGGGATATCGTAGTGGGCAGCAGGGTACACGCCTTCGAGCTCCCTGGGGACCGCGCCCAAGGGTGAGGTGACGATCACCTCGTGCACGCTCCCTTGTCGTCCTATCGCCTCTCGTACGGCCTGGTGAGTGCGCGAGCGGGAGTAGGGTTTCGTGAATGAGCAAGGTAGAAGGAGGAGCACAGGAAGTGATGGAGGTGTGTAGCGCTCGCGGATGTCCCGTTCCCAGCGCACGACCTCGGGACGGCCTAAGGAAGCGGCCAGCACGAACCTCTGGGGCGAGGCCTTGACCCGGTCAGCGAACCGAGCCGTGTCAGCCATGTCCCAGAGCTTGAGCGTGCGCATGGCCTCCACATCACGGGCACAATAGCCCTCCACGGTCTCACGTACCGTCCCTGCTTTGACAGCAGCACGCAAGAGGTCAAGGGTACGGGAAATTGATGTCAAGGTATCGGCCCGGAGCTTGTCCGTGGGCTCGTCCACGGTCAGTGGCGCCAGGTCGTGGAGCATGCGTCCCCGGGCGGGCTCGAGCGACAAGGGAACGGGATCGAACACGTCCACCCCGCACATCACTAGGAAGGGGATAAGCTCGAAGTGCTTAGTGGACGCGATGAGCACAACATCGGGAAGTGATTCCTTCACGGCGATAAGCTTCCGGACGAGGTCGGTACCATTTAGCTCATCAGGATTCCGTATCCAGGCTACAGGCACGCCACTATCGTACAATGCATCCAGCTGCAGATCCAGGATGTCATTGTGCTGTGTGAGGTGTAAATGACCCAGTGATGTCGGCCCATCGGCAGCGGTCAGGAGGTCAATGTTGCGCTGGGCCAGTGGACGGGCAATGGCGGCGGGGGAATGGGCCGTGAACCGGAAGGATGGTACGTCGGTCAGGGCGGCGCCGTCCTCTGCGGGCGGTGCACGTGAGAGCATACGGGCATCAGGGCGGGGCGAGACGAGAGAACAATCGTTTGGGATGAGGGTGGGTGTGCGCAGGTCCCCGCTCGCTATGCGTAGAGAGCATTCTCGGGCGAGTCCGTCCCTGCGCCTGAATACGACGATAGCCATGACGTCAGATAGAATACCGCAGTATAATCAAAAAGATAACGTCTCCGAAGAGCAAACTCACGAGCACTGCCAGAGGGAATACAGGAGCGAACGGCACTCCCTCCTTGATGCGGATAGTGTCCTTGAACCGGCCTTCCTTGGCCAGGCGCACGATCTCGTCGATCTGCTCTTGGGACACACCGGGGTCCCAGGTCGATGCGACCTCCCGGTCGGGAAGTGTAACGACCGACCGATCGTCCTCGTCCTTGCGGACCACGTACTCGGCGAGCACGGAGCCCTTCTCACGGAGTACCACCTTCTCGTCCTTGTCCTCCAACGTGAGCGTTAGCTTCCGCACCTTGCCCTTAATGGTGATTATATCGTCCTTCTTCTCCACGGTTGCTTTACCCTCGAGCTCAACTCCTTCCAGCATCCGAAGATGGTCTATGAGCGCTGCCTCCGCTATCTTTCCCGGGACCTCCTCCCAGGCGAACACGGGCTCGTCCACGATGACGTCCTCATCGATCCAGTCCTCCTCCTGAAGCTCGTCCACAGGCACCTCCCGTTTCATGGATACGTCCTGGATAATATGGGCGAACTTGATGAGGAACCACATGAAGGCGAACTGAATGTACAGCGGCCAGGAGCGGATCAAGTATGACAGGTCTAGCGTGTCCGTGAGACCGTAGCCCACCAACAGGATGAACACAGCGCATCCGAGGAGCACAACTACGAGCTCCTTCTCATCACGTCGCACGGTCCGCTTCAGCTCAGTGATGGCCTTGGGATTACGCAATCCCAGGTACAGGGCGGCCATGAGTCCGTATACCGCGCCAACGAACATTATGTTGAATACCATAGTGGCCCAGAACGGCCAAGGCGGATCAATGCAAGGTGCCAGACATCGGGGATTGCCCGCGACCTTGGGGATCCCTGCTGCTGCCGCACCGGGCATTATCTCGAACCCTAAATGGTCCTCCAGATAGAAGAACTCCTGCGGGAAAGTGCCCAGCAGGCACCCGATAGCTATTAGGAGCTTGACATCCCCGCCTCCCCACTGACAGCTGTAATAGAGCGCCGCCGAGCCTATGAAATAATAGAGCGCAACGACGAGTGGTGTCGTTATGAACTCATGATCCCCGGTGTTGATGACGTGGTAGGTGCGGATGTAGATGCCTGCAAGGATGAGGAGCAGGTTGAGCTCGTTCGGGATCTCCTTGGTCTTAATATCGGACCAAGTGGCGAGAAGGCACCCACCTAAGGCGATGGCAGCGAGCACGAACCCTATCATGAGTAGAAGCTCCAGATAGAGAGGAAAGGATGTTCAGGCTTTAAAAGAATATGGTGCCCGAGCGGGCGTGGATGGGGGGGCGCTCGGGGCGCCCCCCATGCACACCTAGTTCTCGATGCTGATACCGTTGGGGAGGAGGATGAGCCAGCGGTCGTCCAGACCAGCGACCCTTCCGTTGCGGGTGCCGCACGTCAGCTTGAAGCTGTCGATGGCTTTCTTCATTGCGAAGGTGTTCTTCCGCATATCCTTCCCGAGCTTGATGAGCACGATCTTGTCGCCGCGGTACTCGTTGAGGATGTTGTAGGTATCCTTCAGTTCCTCTAGCGAATGCACGGTCATGGTGGCCCGGTTGTGGTCCGGATCTCCTGCGAGCTGAAGTTCAGGGAGGTCCATGGGGAGCTCCTCCCGGAAGCTGCCTTTCTTGCTCGAGAGGAATTCCTTGATCTTATCGAAGAGCTTCTCCATTATGTCTGCCTCCACGGGGGTGGTGTTGGGAGATATACAATGATCGTTTATAAAGATTCATCCGCCGCGAGGCCCCGCGGGATCACTTACGCCGGACTACCTCTTTCAGAGGTGAACCGCCGATGTCTGTGATGGCGATGCGGAAGGTGGCCTCGCCGTCCACGGTGAACGAGAACTCTTTCTCGCCCTTCGCTTTCCCCGGGATGTGGAACGTCGAGGGTTCGATAAGGCGCTCCCCGTCCCGGAAGACGCTTACTTGGAGCACGTGGTCCTGGGCGTGGACCTGTGACCAACGTACCGTGAAGAACACCTGCGAGCCGGTACGCTCTAGGTTTACGACCTCTATCACCGGTTCCTCAACGGGATTGAGCCACACGGAAGCTACCAGCACGAGAAGGATGCCCACCACCGCAGCTGTGAGCTTGATGATCGCCTCCTTGTCCATCGCCGGTTGCTCCTCGTCCATCGCTTGGGAATGGGCGGCGGAAGTATTAAGAATGTATCGGCGGAGCGGGCGGTGGCCGTCAGTACTCGAACAGCTTCCGTAGCTCACGCTCGACCATGCTACAGGGTACTAAGGGCGGTTTACTGGTTACGGTCACAGTGACCACGTTATCGGCGACTACGTACTCACCGGTTATCCCTTTCCCATCGAACCTACCACTCCCAATGTCGCCCGAGAGCTCGATACCATAATCAGCGAGACGCTTGTTGATGCGCTCGAACAGTGTTTCAGGATCACCGGTCACCGGCATCTGGATAGGCGGACAGCCGGCCATGGTCATAAGGAATCCCGACAGTTATTTATCGGTTTTGTGGTCACCGCCAAGGTATAGCTGGAGCTGCACGTTGAACTTTGGTAAGCAGGCGGTCGCTTAGATCTGGGGTTTCCCGTTCCCGAAATCGGCCAGTGTCTTCTGGGAGAGGTCCTCCTTGAATAGGTCGGGAGCGTGGATGTGGTGGTCCTTTCTCATCACATCCAATGTCTTGTTGAGCACCTTCTCGGCCACAGCATCGATCGTGGAAACATATGAATCGATCCTGATGAATCGGGCAGGGTCCCGCGAGACCAGGTCCTCATAGATCTTGGCCGTCTCCTCTGCCATGCGGACGTCCTCACTAGTGATGCGCCAGCCCTTGTTCAGGGCCTGTCGCTTCAGAGCGTCCTCGGGCCCGGCCTGTAGGAGGAAGGTAATGTTCGGGCGGATGACGAAGTAGTCATGGAACGCGTCCAGCCACTTGAACACCTGCTCCTTGCTCGTGTGGTAACCGTCCTCCATGAACCGGTAGGGCTGGTATACATAGGTCGAGTCGTAGTACCGGTCCTTGATCACCACCTTGCCCTGCTTTAGGGCGGGGACGATCACACGCTCGGTGAAGAACGCACGGTCGGCCGTGACCAGCAGGGTCTCGGACAGGGGCGGAAGCCGAAGGAACGGATCACGTGTGAGGCTCTCGTGGATCGAGCGGCCGATTAGCGAGTCCGAGAACTCAGGTACGATCAGCACATCATGGCCGCGCTCCTTGAGAGCATCGCATAGCCGGGTGGCCATAGTGGTCTTTCCCACACCCGTCGCGCCCTCGAACGAGATGAAGAAACCCGGCATCGAATGCGGCTTATGGGGGTAACATTAAAAGATTAACGCGGGGTGTCGGATGCGATGGGAAGCGTCTGGCACAGGTTCCGGCAGGAGGTCGTTCGCGGGCTCGAGAAGGCACTGGAGGGATTCGAGCTCGAGGAGCGTCCTGATGTGGAGACAATGGTGCAGGATCCACCGGATCCAAAGCTCGGCGACCTCTCATGCACGGTAGCTTTCTCGCTCGCCAAGCCCCTCAAGAAGGCCCCCCGGGCCATCGCTGAGGTAATCACTGCCCGTTTCCCGTCCAAACGTCATTATGTGGGCAAGGTCGAGGTGGCAGGTGCCGGATTCGTCAACTTCCGAGTGGACGAAAAAGTCTTTGTAAAGGAGACGCTCGAGCGCGTCGAGGCTACTGACGACGGCTACGGTACCTGGCATATCGGCGAAGGCCGTAGGGTCATCGTTGAGCATACTTCGGTAAATCCCAATAAGCCATGGCACATGGGACATGCGCGGAACGCCGTGATGGGTGACTGTGTGGCCAGGCTCATGACCGGTGTTGGCTACGACGTCCAGGTACTGAACTACATCGATGACCTGGGAAAGCAGGTAGCCACCACGATCTGGGGCATCATCAACAAGGACGTTGATGCTGGGGACGAGAAGTACGACCAGTTCCTCGGCAAGCTCTATGTCGAGGTGAACAAGGAGCTTGACCCGGACATCGAGAAAGAGATCGCAGCCATCATCAAGGGTATCGAGGAGGGTGAGGAAGGAGTGTTCGACCGGGCCCGGGAGATCTGCACCGACTGTGTCAAAGCACAGCTCATCACGGCCTATCGTCTGGGTATAATGTACGACCTTCTGGTGTACGAGAGTGACATCGTACACGCCAAGCTTCTCGACGAGGCCATCGAGCGACTGAAGTCGACGGGCTCCGCCGAACTCGATGATGAGGGCGATCGTGCGGGCACTTGGGTGCTCCGACTCGGTCAGTACGGGATGGACGACAAGGTGCTCATGCGCTCAGACGGCACCGCAGTGTACACAGCCAAGGACATCGCGTTCCAGTTGTGGAAGTTCGGTCTCATGGAAGCTAGCATGCCCGTCACCGATTTCGGTATCCGTCCCGATGGCCGCCACCTGCACACAACTGCCATGAAGGGCGATCTATTGGAACAACGTCACGCCGAGATCGTGGTCAATGTCATCGGAATGGAGCAGAAATACCCGCAACAGGTCGTGTACCACGCGCTCAAGGCCTTGGGGCACGAGAAGGAGTTCACCAACTCGCATCACCTCTCCTATGAGCACGTCACGCTCCCCGAGGGGAAGTTCTCAGGACGTGAGGGCACATGGATCGGGTTCGATGCCGATACGGTGCTCGACGAAGCAGTGAAGCGTGCTATGGAAGAGGTCGAGAAGCGCAACCCGGATGAGGATGACCTGTTCAAGGAGCGAGTCGCGAGGGCCGTGGCAATAGGCGCGGTACGATACGCTCTGGTGCGCACGTTCCCCGAGAAGCAGATCGTGTTCCGCTGGGAGGACGTACTTGACTTCGACGGTGAGACCGCCCCGTACATCCAATACGCGCACGCACGCGCCTGCCGCATCCTGGAAAAGGCCACTCCCGGTCTCCCCGACGTGTCGAAGCTCACCGAGCCTGCCGAGCTCGCCCTTGTGAAGACCATCGCGCGGTTCCCGGACGAGGCACGACGAGCGGCGGAAGAGGTAAAGCCTCATGCCCTGGCCAACTACACCTACCATCTGGCATCGGTGTTCAATGACTTCTACCGCGACGTACCGGTGCTAAAAGCTGAAGAGGACTTGCTGGACGCACGGCTCGCCCTGGTCGACGCTTTCCGGATAACCTGTCGCAATGCCCTGGAGCTGCTGGGTATCGAAGCGCTACGGAAGATGTAGTATATGGGAGAGGGTTCATCGTGTTCAGTACTTACTCTCAACTGACCCTTTAATTTACTGGTATTAATACACACCAAGGAGTTCTGGTCAGGCCAACAATCCCGGATCCCAAGCATACCATTAAGGTAGCTTGTAGCACAGGCTCTCGATGATGAACATCGGGCAGAACGTATCCTCGCCAAGGATGTGCTTGAGGGCGATGATGATGACTATCAGGGCCACTACTGCTCCTACGAGCCCGAGTGGACCGACACCCCCCTGGCCACCACCGGCAGCAGCTCCGCCGGCACCCCCTCCCTGGCCATATGCTCCTTGCTGGCCGTACGCTCCGTACTGCTGCTGGCCGTAGGCACCATACTGGCCATAGCCCTGCTGGGCGTAGTTACCGTACTGACCGCCATACTGCAGCACGAAGGTGGGTATCATCCGTTTTGGTTTTGACCGTAATCAGTTAAAAGGATTTTGGGATAGCCGCCGGCCGTTCCGCAGAAAAGGATATAAGCGTGGCTCGGGCATCTTTCGGAGTGACGGTGCGGTCCCGCGGCCAGCTCAACCTCGAATTCATGGTCAGCCTCCTTCTCTTCGCCATGATATTCAGCATCACCATCATGCAGTACACCCAATCGGTGAACCGCTATCTGGCCTTCTCCTACGAGGAGACACTCCGTATCGCTGCTCAGCAACTTGTGTGGCAGCTCACGAACGATGCGGGCTGTGACGAGGAGTGCGACTGCGTCGCCAATAAGAACTGTGATCATTGGGGGAAGAATAATTACCTCCGAATCGGGTTCTCCGACGCCGATGAACCTGTCCTGAGCATAGAGAAGTTGCACGAGTTCTCCGGCCTGTACGACGAGGCCATCAAGTCTGCCCGTAACTATACAAAGATGGTCCGGGCCATGAACATGCCCAACAAGACGTTCCACTTACGCATCGAGAGGGTACCAACTCTCTCGATCAACGCTATCGCAGGTTCTCCCCAAGACGGTTACCTCCATTGCTACTCCTACATGCCCATTTGTGCGAACATCAACAAGACGCGGTCCAACATCACTGCAATCTTCTACGTCAACCGGAGCGACGTCGATCTCAATTGCATACCCTTCGTTCTCAAGGAAGGTCGGGCCGTGGTCCAGCTGGAAGCGAAGCATGAAACTCGCAGGCTCTGCGAGGTGGAGTACGCCTTCGAGGATTACGATGCACCAGGAACCTACACGATACTGGCGCTGCTCAACTCGACCGAGGCGATGGGCTATCGGGCCATCGACATGAACGTCATCGGCGATGAACCTGCCCGCACGGCCATCCTGTTCCCACCTCTTATCAACTGCTCGATCTATCCGATACGAGGAAACACTTGCAGCCTCAATCTAGAGCTCACCGCTCCATCAGATATGCGAGGTATCCGTCTCAAACCCCGGGTGCACACGGTAATACGGCCGGAGGGGGAACCCGAGACCAGGGCGGTCAATAGGTACCAGGCCGATATCGAGCTCAATCCAGACCACTTCGCTTTCCTCCGTAAAGGCGATACTGCTGTCTTCTCTACCACGTTCTTCATGAACGAACCGGGAACCTATCACGGCAACATCACGATAATCTCTCGGGACGCGGGAGGCAACTCGATCACACCGTACGTAGCACCGTTCCAGGTGAGCGTAGAGGGATCGTTCCTCATAATCGAACGCGGTATCCCACCGCCCAAGGGGACGGCATCGGCCAGCGTCGAACGCTACATCACGATTAAATATCCATCCGGGGAGAAGGCCATTGCGCGAATGACGCTGGTCGTTTGGTGAGATGGTCATGATAACTACGAGGGACAACGTCTGATGGCGCGGAAGCGAGCTGGCGCGAAAAAAAAGAAACGAGATGATCGTTCTTCGTCGGCTCCGAAGAAGAAGAAAACACAAGAAGTCCCTAAAAGTTCACCGGAAAAGAAAAGAGATAGGTCCACCATTGACTCGGGATTCGTCCCGGCGGACCGGAGGGACGCGGCCGAGCTCTTGCTTATCCTCCTTCTCCTCGTCTATGTATTCACCCAGATGGCGAACTCGTTCATTACCCCAAGCCCACCAATGCTGCAGGTACTGGCTATCTCGCTCGTGCTCGGTGTTGGAGTGTGCATAGTCATCCGCAAGGAAGATGTCGTCGGCCACTACCTTCTCACCTTCATACTCCTACTCTTCATCTTCACTGAGATCCCTGGACTCAACTCTCTGTTCGCCACGGGTCTTTTGACCCTCGTCGTGTTCGTTTGGACGGAGTTCATCGATCCCGAGGAGCATATCAGCGAAACGAGCATGTGCCTTGTGTATGCCATCGTGCTCGCCAAGGCCATCCTTTTCGTGCTCCACGCTACGCTCGCCACGAGCACACCGATCGTTGCGGTCGTATCGAACAGCATGAAGCATGATAATACTAACGAGGAATATGCCGCATGGGTGAAGGAGAACGATTTCCCCATCTCCAACGGATTCACTGGTGGTGACGTGCTGCTCGTCGTGGGGACCAAAGCGGAGGGCATCCGCGTGGGGGACGTAATCGTGTACTATCACAGCCGTGTTCCGATGCCCATCGTGCACCGGGCCGTTGGCGTCGCTTGCGCCAACAAGGGTGAGGTCCCATGTACGAAGGTGCGTGCCCTAGCCACCCGTGGGGACCATAACGCGGGCCCTGACAGATGGGCGGTGACCCCCGACATGCTCGAGGGGAGGGCTGTGTTACGCATCCCTAAGCTCGGGCTTATAAAAGCAGCACCAGTATGCCTACTCAAGTCCAGTTGCAGTGTCGTTGCCTGCATAATGGAGGGCGAGTGTAAAGGAAGGGTGTGAAAGGAGAGAATGATCATGGAATTCTGTAAGGACTGTAGCGGCATGATGCTGCCTAAAAGACTGGAGGATGGAACGGTCGTGATGGAGTGTACCAAGTGTGGTGCCACCGTCGGCTCCGATAAGAAGGACTTCACGATCCAAACGAAGAAGAAGACGAAGAAGAAGGTGTCGAAGAAGGAGGACGTCGCGATCATAGATGAGGAAGAGGCCATGAAGAACATGGCCAGCATCGAGGCCGAATGCCCTAAGTGCGGGAACAAACGCGCGCTATGGTGGCTCGTTCAGACGCGGGGCGTGGACGAACCTTCGACGCGGTTCTTCCGCTGTACCAAGTGCCGACACACCTGGCGCGAGTATGCATGAAGGGTCGAATATCGTGGCGAGCCCGAACCGGGACCACCTCGTGTGGCTCGTGCTGGTGCTCTCCGCCTACCCCCTGATCTCCCCCCTCCCATCGAACCTCGTGAGGTTCGCCCTCGGGACCGGTCTCCTCATCTGGCTGATGCGTGACGCTGCCCGGTTCTTCGGTATCGATACCCGCCCGGAGGGGATATCCCCCCTCCACATCGTTGCGCTGCTCTGGCTCGCCCTCTACTGGATGGCGTTCTCTGCTCTCAACACACTCTTCAAGGGAAGGATGGGTACGCGCGAGTGGGGTGTGCTCCTTCTCCTGCTCGGTACATTCGTGATGCTGATGCGCGAAGCGGACCGGGCCTATAGGGCCCGGCTCTAGCAAACGGGATACCCATATAAATGATAGGACTCTCAACTTCTTCATCGGGAAGAGATACGAAGGTCTCCAGAAAGACCTAAGCAAGCTCATCGACGGTGTCGCGAAACACGATGACCAGTTGATGCGCGATCTCTCGAGCAGGCTGGTCCGCGAGGCATCACGCATCCATGACCAGGACCTGATCAGCCTTACAATCATCAGCTACAGTCTCTCAAAGATCCTCCAGAAGCGGTATTTCCGTGAAGGACGTCGCTGGCCATCCTTCCTTGGTCGGGTAATGGACAACCTAGCCCGTGCATCCGAGCGACTGCAGAGCGGCGATATCAAGGGTATGCGCGAGTCATTCAGGACCGTGTTCAACGCTATGGTAGAACTGGACGCTGAAGTGGGCCACCACGTCAACTGGGTGATCGAGAAGGCCAAGATCAAGAAGGCTAGCACGCTCTATGCTATTGGCTTCTCCATCGGCATGAGTGCCAAGCTCACCGGCGCGAGCATGTGGGAGGTCATGGACTATGCGGGCAAGACCAAGATCGTGGACGAGGAGAAGGTAACTCGTTCCGTTACGTCCAGACTCGAACTGGCCCGAAAGGTGTTCAGGGTGGAGGAACGATGACGGACATCGTATGCGACGCATCGAGCATCATTTCTCTCGCCACAAATTGCCTGCTGTGGCTCCTACCTTCACTGCGTGAGCGGATGAGAGGGGATTTCATCATCCCACCGTCGGTCCGTCGTGAGCTAATCGACAAGCCGCTCAAGTCCACGAGATACAGGTTCGAGGCCATCCGCGTGGTGCGGGCCTTGGAGCAGGGTGACATAGTCATACCGGAGGACCCCGAGCTGAAGACTAACGTGGCAGTGGACGCTGAGCAGCTGCTCTCCTGGGGGAACTCGATCTTCGCAATCGGTAGACCCCGTAAAGGAAGGAGCGGGCGCTATGCCAAGATATTCCATCTCGGCGAAGCTGAGGCCGTGGCGATGACGCGTCACATGAATGCCAACGTACTCCTCATCGACGAGAAGACGACGAGGTTCCTTATCGAGGACCCGCTGGAACTGGAGCGCATCATCGAACGGCGGACAAAGGCGAAGGTTTACGTCAACGAGCACTCCCTTCAGCAGTTCTTGGATTATACAAAGAACGTCCAGATCATCCGGTCGGCCGAGGTGGCACTGGTCGCTTATGAGGCAGGGCTGTTCCGCGCCTTCCGCTCCGACGGGATCGATCAGGAACGGAATATCGTGTCAGGTGTGCTCCACGCCATCCGCAACTCCGGTTGTGCCATAGGTAGCGGTGAGATCGACGACTATGTGTCGCTCGAGTTCGGAGAGGTGAGAGCTGATGAGACGTAGACGCTCCCTGATGCACGACGAGCGTGGATTCGTGCACTCGGTGGAGGCCGTACTGGCGATCATGCTCCTTCTCTTCTATACATCGCGGATGCTGGACACGCCACTACGAGTTCACGAGGACAAGAAACGAGCGCAACTCGACGAGCTGAGAGAACAGATCATCGGTGTGCTCGCAGGTCTGGACAGGCGTGGTCTGCTGGGCGACATGGTGTTCTGCGCCGACTATGCAAGCCTCGACACGACTCTCAGGGGAGTGTTCCCTGAACGCGAGAGCTTCGCATCGTCCGTCACCTACATGGTGCCCATGACCGTCACGGAAACATCAGGCCTGCCACGTAGGCGTGATCCGGTCGAGGTATCAGTGGACGTTCCATTGGCCACCGATACACGGTCTTTCGTGCTCAGGGACGAGAATGGTAAGGTCCTAGCACCCCTCCAGACCAGCCGACCCTGGATGCGTATCCCTTTTACACTCACCTGGCATCATCTTTGGCGCCGGGACGTGAGCGTTCCCTTATCCCAGTGCACCGCTGACCAGGCCGACTACTACGATGACATCGCAAAGGGCCTCAACTGTCGCAATCCCATGGTGGAGCTACCTCCCGCCGACATCAACGACGACGGATTCCTGGACTACCCGGACCGTAACTCGTTAGCGCTCTATATGGAGGATTGGTTCGATCCGCGCTGGTCATTCCGCATAAAGCTCCGCTCCCGTGGGAAGGACGCGAGCAAGGTGAGCGATAACGCCCGCATCACCATCAAGCTCCATGAGCTCATCGACCATACGGGAATGAGCTGTAATAAGGGCATCGACCATAACTCGTTCATAGTCACGGACCGATTGGGCGATCCCGTTGATCACTCCGTGTCCTTGCCTGGCGGCTGCACATGCGATACGTGCATTATCACTGTGGACTGGAAACTTGACACGGCCGTGGACCGTGAGACCATACTCACGCACTGGCTCTATTTCAACACGCTCGACGGCGAGCTCCCTGCCGCGGACTGCCCGAGCTTCACGGCTGACGTCCAGAAGGCCGATTCAGGCTCAGGCAAATGCATCATCGAGGACTGGACGACCAATCCACCCAACAATGGGGACGGGGACCTCACGCCGCGTAAGAGCGTCGGGGCAATTACGGTCAACGGAAAGGTGGACACCACTAATTCACAGATCCAATTGACACGTGACTCCGATTATGTGGAGATCCCGTTCACGCTTGCCGCGTGGCGTGACGCCGAAACATACGTGGAGTCCAGGGCACGTACCGGTATCTCGATAATCAGGTTCCAGCCCGTGCGCCTTGAGCGGGCTTGGCGGTTCAGATGGCATATCCGCGCGGAGCGTGTGAACCGGTCGGTCGAGTTCCGTGGGTTCGTCTCCGGTGCCCCGGGCACTTGCCTCGGCTACAATTGCATCACCTTGGAGCCCATCGGTGGAGGTGACCGCCCCGATCAGAGCAAGTTGGACGACACCTACTACTTCAACAAGGATATCTACGAGACCGCCGAGGGGAGCTTCTACCTCTGTACATCCACCATGGTGGGCGATGAGGTCCACGAGGTCAATGATATCTACGACCTCTTCGAACTGAACGTGACCATCCGCGACGAGGCCGTCGATTCCGCTGATCGTGTTTGGCGCAATGCTATACCAAATGCGTTCATCACGATCTACAAACCCCAGAGTCGGGATGATGAAGGCGGACCGCGGTGCGCTTCGGACAACTCTGCGAGCTCGACCTGGGATAGCCCGCTCTTCAATGATGATGCGGCATCCCTCATCTCGTTGGAGTCAGGGCTCACACTCGATCAGATGACAACATTGGGCATCGTCCGGGGGGATTCGTCATCATCCACCACCTCGGCCGGTGTCACCACAGAGGCCATCGACTCGGTGAAAACGGGCATTGCTGTCGCTCCCTACCCCTCATCCTATGTCAGCATCCTCCCAAAGATACCCTTCATCAATTCTGCCGGTAACTACCGGCTCCAACGGCGGTTCTACTTATACTACGGCATGAACTCGGTTACATTGCCCAAGGACGCTGTCTCCACAGGCACTGTGGCAGATCCATCTTGGTACACGCTCGAAACAACCGCCACTGAGCATGCTCCTCGCGTACAGGTCACATGGCTGGACGACTTCCGACCACAACAGGCCAAGGAGTACTATCTCTCATTCTCGGTGGGCACTGATGAATCCGATCAGGGTTATGATACGGATCTTGAGGTCATCTTGGACAAGCAGTGCTACGATTGCCTTTCCCTTCGTTGCGTAACATATGAGGACTGCAAGGACTACACCGACGGGGATGGTGACAACATCATCGACGAGGACTTCGTCACAAATGTCGCCGCCCTGAACAACACCCCTATCGACATCCACCTGGGTCCCTGTAGCACCGAAACACCCTCCGAGGATTGTGACATCTTGTGGGTCGCCCACGAGAAAATGAACATCACACGCCACGTATTCTCCAACTCCGGGGACCGGACCGCGGTCATCGATGAGACCGGGCCTGTGTTCACTTCGCTCCGCATGACGACGAACAGCTCATCGATGAACTCACGAGATATCATCAAGCTATACCATGATACGCCCTATATCCTCTACTCGAAGTACTTCATCCCGCACAAGGATAGCGACCTCCCCTCCATGTCGGGCTCCATCTCCATCCCGATCTATAACTTCACGGCCTTGAAAGCGAACGGCGCTCCCGTTTTCGACGTAGACGAGGTGGACTTCTCGACCCATAACGAATGGTTCGCTGACTGGGGCTTCCCGTGCGGGAACATCGGAGTATGCACCGTCACCTACGCGGTCCTCTCCGGGAACGCCAAGAAGGCCACCTTCTCCCAGGACCGCTGGCACGACGAGTTCGCGGACACCTCCGGAGTCACTATCGCCGCTGCCGGTACTACGAACAATCTTGCTGCTAACGACGGAGTCATGAGCCTCACCGCTGATGCCACGGAGAACACTGGTGAGGACGTGCTCCTGAGACTCGATATGCCGCACCAGTTCTCGACCGTCGGATCGAAGCTATTCATCAGGGCCAAGCGTGCCTACACCGCCCATGGTGGTCGCTCCAGTCTACAGTTGGGCATGCTTCCCGATGGCACTGGTAGATTTACGGTCGCCCGATGGGGTGACACGGACATCCCTGACTGGACGACGATGAGCTTCGATCTGGAGGACCTGTGGGGTGAGAAGCCCTTCAAGCACGTGTTCCTTACCATCGAGGACCTGGATTCGATAGCGACGGGGACACGCTCGCTGTACGTGGACTCCCTCCGCGTGGAGGGCAGCGGTGGCACGAACATCACGATCGCACCTACATCCGATTCTCCTAAAGCGTTCGAAGCGTACCCGTTCCTTGGGAGCGTTCGCGTGTTCAAGGAGGACTTCAGGGAGAGCGACGACTTCTTCCGCCGACGCGCTGCACCGTTCATAGTGGAGATGGAGCGGCCGGTGACACTGGACGGGGGTACGCCTTTCCCGTCCCGCGAGGCCAATCCCTCGACCACGACGGCCACGGCTACCTATGCAGTGACATCTAACAGCCGAAGGGTCGGATTCGCGTGGGTTAAACTGTCGGTATGGTCGTACATGTAAAGGTGAAACGCGTGGGAAGGACGTTGACAAGTAGGGGGCGCGGACGACCTGAACGTGGACTGGCCGAGGACGAGAGAGGATTCATTCACGCTGTCGAGGCGGTCCTGTCCATCTTCCTGTTGATGTTCTACTCCCAGTCGATCCTCCGCACACCGGTGTTCATCCGCGTCATACAGGAGGAGGAGGCGACCCGTGAGTTGTCCGATCAGATCATGGGCATCCTCTCGAGCCTGGATTCGAAGAACTTCCTTGGAGAAGCGGTGTTCGCAGCGGATTTCAACCTCTTGGACAAGACTCTTGAGAACATCCTGCCAGAGCATGCTGGATTCTCCTACTCGATATCCTTTATGCAGCCATTTACGCTGAAGGAACCGACCGAACGGTACGCTTGGACGGACTGGCCCGTCACAGTGACCCTAGACCTCCCCAAGGCAGTGGATCCCGGCTCGGTCAACCTGAGGAGCGGGAACGGTGACATCATCCTGCCCCTCCAGGTGGCCTGGCCGTGGTACCGGTACCGCATCGACTTCGGCCACAAGCTGACCTCGGCATGGCCCAATTTCACCCTTCCATTACGGATGTGCGACCTGTACCATGATCCTCGCGGGCTCTACAACATCACAGAGGAGGACCGGGAGTACATGGTCAACTGCCTACCCGTGTCCGGTCCCGCTGACCTCGTCGAGCTGGAGCCCGCCGATGTCAATGGCGACAACCTCCTCGACTATCCTGATCCCGGTTCCGTACGCCTGTACATGGACGACTGGTACGACGATAGATGGGACTACCGTCTCCGCGTGTCCACCAAGGCCGTCGGTCCGGCCAATGAGGCCAATGCGTCTATTACCGTGAAGCTAGCTGACATCATGGACGCCCAGGGGGTCCCCTGCCGTCTTGGCCTGGACATGAACAGCACCCTCATCGCCGATACCTATGGGACCCCCATGAACTACACGTCGGAGTCACACTGCTGCGGTGATGGTGTATGCAGCTCAACCGAGAACTCGGTATCCTGCCATCTTGACTGCCCGGGGACGTGCGGTGACGGGCTATGCGGTGTGGGGGAGAGCAACGCCAATTGCGATCCGGACTGCCTTGACACATGTGGTAACAACGACTGTGAGGATGGCGAGGACTCATACTCCTGTCCATTCGACTGCCCTCGTCTCTACAAGTCATCTTGCGATTGCACCATGTTCATGAACTGGACATTCCCAGGCCCGGTATCCTACGGTGACAAGCGCACCTTCTTCCTGTACTTCAACACGTTCGATGTAGAGGAAACCGTGGACCGGTGTCGCCCAGATATGAATCCTGTAAAGGTTGTGTACCGCAACTGCAAGGCGGGCTACACCGATGTCCAGGACGACTTCGTATGCACTAATGGCCGCTGCTCCATCAGTGACTGTCGGGTACACCCCCGGCTCAAGTGGTCCTACCCCGAGTTCGGTCCGCTTGAAGAGGGCTACACATGCCCCCGAAAGGACATCATCCCCAGCCATCCCAACCTAGTGAGCACCTACGGACCTGTAGAGGTTATCGGTGACCGGGACTATGAGGAGGTGCCCATGGAGGTGGTCGACTGGCGTGATGGCCGTGTGTACGAGGACGACGTCATCTACTATGGTCTTACACTCCAACGACGTCGTGTGCGGGAGGTCAACCACTCAGGAATCCCCTCATGGAACATGCAGGTACGCGTGGTGGCGTACAAGGCCAACCACACCGTGGAACTCGCCGGTGATGTGACGGGCATCGTACCTGGGAGCTGCATAACCGATGCTGGCGGCATCGACGATTGCGTCACGGTGGTCCGCGAGGTCGATGAAGAGGAACTGCTCGGAATGAACACCGAGTCCACGGAACCCGATTACACCGATCTCCCCTCGCTCTCTGAGCCGTTAAAGGTGGAAGCTGGCTCCAAACACTTCTACCTCTGCACGACGACAGTCGACCTCGACGTACCACGTATCTATCCTGCAACCAAAGATGACATGGACATCTTCACGATCAACATCACCGTCCCAAAGAAGGTGTTCGATGAGCGGACAGGGGTCATCAGGCGTAACTACCCCAAGAACATCCGGCTCCAGTTCTCCATCCTTGAGACCCACGATTCTACGGCAGTGTTCCCACGATGTATGAACAAGTACGAGGACAAGACCGACCTCGAGCTCGCAGCAGACCGCATGGTCGTGCTCCCGACGGGCGAGTCTCTGGAACTGGCACGCAGCTGGTCGCCCATGAGCCGGCCTTTCATCGCCCCCTATCCTTCGTCCTATGCACGTATCAACTTCCATCTCCCTTTCATCGAGGCACCGGGCCCCGCGAACCTGTACCCTGGTGAGGTCCACCGCGATCTATTCCTCTACTATGCCATGGGTACCGACAAGGAGCCGCCCGAACCTCCTCAAGCGCCCCTGTGCCTTGAGGAAAAGCTCTACTGCGTGCGCGGGGACGTGTTCTTTGTCAGGAACTCCGTGAACAAGGCACCTCGGGCAGACATCTCCTGGATGGAGAGCATCCAGCCCGGAGAGGACAAGCGCTTCTACGCATTCTATCGAGTGGGTACCAACGAGGCACCGGTGACCGGTGAGTCAGACCTTGCGCTGGGCAGGAAGCTCGTGTGCACGGACTGCTTCGCCGATATATGCCCCGATCGCACGTGCACCAACCGACGCGATGACAATAACAACGGTATCCTCGACGAGACCGAGGTGCGCTCAGTGACCAACGTCTCGAGCGATGCCGGGTTCTGGTCTTTCACTTACAGCCCGGGCGTGAGCTGCGGTGTCCAGGCATCCACGGGGCTCGGCGCGGTGTGCATGCTCAATTCCTTCATCCCGGAACAAGCGCTCACCGGGACCGACCTGATGGAAGGGGGTCGACCATCATTCGCATTAGAGGTCCCCGGACTTGAGGAAACAGCCATCCCTGCCACCAGTAAATCGGCCACGGTCATGGTCGAAGGACCCGTCCGAAATGTCGTGCAGACGACCGCTCGGCACGAACTGGGCGCGGTCATCACCCTCTATACGTTCTATCCCTCCTCGACTCTATGGCGGATGAGCAAGACGATCATCCCGTCCGAGCTCATCGAAGCTCCTTCGGGCCATGACGTGGGGAATATCACCTTCGCTTTCACCGGGGACTGGACCAACGTCACCTACTTCCCCGACAGCATGGACAAGGTGTTCGAGCGGATGATCGAAGGGGGTCAGATCGTCGAGTTCGACGCTAACGAGGACTGGATCACGTATTGGAACGCGACCTGCGGGAAATGGGGCGCCTGCGGATTCACCGTGGCGCTTTCGGACAAGAACATGGTCAGCCGGGCGTCAGTAATGCCGGACGCATCGCTCAAACCCAGCATCACCCTCGACATCAAGGGTGCACAGCTCACCCCCTTCAACGCCACGACCATCCGCACCCTCATGGACTTCAGTGTAGATCCTGCTGAGATGGGCCCCCGCTTAGCTTCCCTCCAAGGTAATCCCTTCCAGGTGGAGTACGATCGATTGATCCCGCTTCATGGGGGCGAGGCGATCCCTGAGAAGACAGTCCCCCCCCACATCTCAACGGGGACGGCGGCATATGTTGTCACGACCAATGGTAGAAAGGTAGGGTACTCCTGGCTACGATTCCATCTCTGGTATGCCTGATATCGGCTATTTTACGACCTTGTCCAGAAGAGGAATGGATTTCTGTGCGTTCACCGCGCAGCGGTCGCCGTGCAGGTGCTCACAACGATAGCAACTGCGTCGCTCCTTCCAGTAAAGGCAATAACCCTCCCGACGCTGGCGTTCCGCCTGACGCAGGAGGAGAAGTGTACCCATGGTGTGGTCCGACACGTCCACTCCGGCGTCCATGAGCACAGCGACCAACCGTTCAGCGGCATCGATGCGTGTTTGTGCACGCTCCTCCCAAGGCGGGCCATCCTCCTCATCGAAGGCCACATCAGCATCGGCCCAGGCTGTTGTCCGGTGGATACGTGCGATCCTATACAGTTCGGGGTGCTGCGACATATCCGATACGCGAGGGATAGTGAGGAGATTGACGACCGCCGTATCGATAGCAGGGGCCAACCTACGGGCTAGCTCCTCGGTCGCTGTAAGGTCATCCTCGCCCTCGCCAGGGAATCCTACCATGAAGTTCACTTCGCACGCGATACCTGCTTCATGGGCGTCCCGGATGATCCGTTCTGCTTCGCCTGCAGGTATGCCCTTCTGGAACCTGTCCAGCAGACGCTGGGATCCCGACTCCAGGCCGAGATTGAGCTTGATACACCCTGCTGCACGCATACGTGAGAGCAGCTGACGGTCGAGGCCCGTCGGCCTTGCATATCCTGACCATCGGACCGATAAGGGCGACAATGCATCGCACAGTCCCTCCATATGACCTGTAGAAATGTTTAGGGTGTTGTCAGTGAACACGAACTCATCGGCATCGTACCGGTCCATGAGTACGGCCAGGTCTGCAGCGACCCGCTCAGGGGGGCGTACTTCCAGAACGCGGTCGAGATGGTAGGCGCAGTAGGCGCACGATCCAGGGCATCCACGAGATATACGATACGGCAACCGCGCCAACTTGTCCGGGTAGCGGTCCTCGGGAAGCCCCGTGAAGTCCGGTGGAGGAAGCTGGTCCAAAGGCACATCAATGGGCGGCTGTGTCCGCACTTCCTTCCCCACACGCTCGACCATCCCTGGCACGGTCCCGGTCCCGGTCGCCAGTGCATGGAACGCCTCTTCGGTGCCTGCGAACACGACACCCCGTAGGAAGGGGAACGAGGAAACGCACTTCTCTGCGAACGGACCCGCTGCCGCACCTGCCAGCACTACTTCCGACCCGTTATCCGCCAAGCTCCGGGCGAGGGCGAGGGCGGGCATGAGATGCTCTATCCCCGGAGCGAAAACACCGACAAGATCAGCTGAGGAGAGGTCCAGTGATGACAGCCCTATCATCCGGTCGGCGGTTATGTCCATGTACCTGATACACACCTTCCCCTGAAGATGTGCTACAGTACGGTCCGGATCATCGAACACTCCGACCTTCACTCTTTTCGCCTGACGCTGCTCAGTGGCCACACGCACGGCCAGATCGTCCAGTTCCACGTTCACGCCTTTTGCCCTGAGGTGGCCGGCCACGGACGCAGGCTCCAGTGGCGGCTCGGACCAGGGCCGGGATGCAGTGGTGGGTGCATTGACCAGAGCAAAGACCACGGGACCGACGCTCCTGACAAAGCTTATAACATTTCCCGACCCCTTGCCAGTAAAGACCATGGCGACGGTGGGTGTGAGTCCCTGCGACGGGTACGGTCGGGAAGAGGTCGCCAATGCCGTGTCGACCGCACTCACTAAAGCCGGGGACCTCGCTTCGCTCATCCCTGCGGGAGGGACCGTGCTGGTCAAGCCCAATCTTATCGAGCCCTACCGCCCCTGGCGGGCCGCAACGACCCATCCCTCGGTCGTGGAAGCGATCGTCCGTCTGGCAGCTGACGCCGGATGTCGGGTGCTCGTAGGGGATTGTGCTGGTGGGAGCGATCCTCAGATGACCGAGCGTGCCCTCGATATATCGGGGGTGGCCGAGGCCACGCGACGTGCAGGCGGTGAGGTAGTCAACCTCCAGCGAAGCGCAAGCCGGCGGTTGAACCTACCTGAGGCCCGGCCAGCGACCGTGGACGTCGCCTCGCCTGTGCTAGAAGCCGACCTGATCATCAACCTTCCCAAGCTCAAGACCCATTCGCTGACTCTTCTCACGGGCGCTGTGAAGAACCTCTATGGGTGCCTCCCCGGACAGGGAAAGTCCGAGGGACACCGCACTAATCCACTCAGAGAGGACTTCTCACAGATGCTCGCCTCGCTCTATGGAGAACTGCGCCCCGGGATATCGGTCATGGATGCCGTGGTCGCCATGGAGGGGGAAGGGCCATGTGCGGGAATGCCCCGACATATCGGTCTCGTGCTCGCTGCCACTGATGCCGTCGCCCTCGACGCGGTCTCCGCCCACCTCATGGGATACGCATCGGGGGCCATCCCCTCCACACGGATCGCCGCGGGAAGGGGGCTGGGCGAGGGCATCCTCGACAGGATCGACGTAGTGGGCGCCGATATGGAGCGCTTCAGGGTCCCTGATTTCCGCAAGCCTGTTGCCATGCAGGCGGACGGACGGGATGTCGTCCCGGAGCTCGAACCGGAACGATGTACCCGCTGCGGTACGTGCGCTGCTAACTGTCCGGTCCGGGCCATAACCATGGACCCACAACCCGTGTACGACAGGGATCGATGCATCCACTGTCTCTGCTGTCAGGAGCTGTGCCCCCAAGGGGCCGTTGCGGCCCGTCCCACCAAAGGCCGTCCACCTCCGAGCCTGGACATGGAGGGGCCCGCGTGGGATGAGGATGGGAGACGTGTACCGTTGTTCCCTGTGGTCGACCTGGAAGTGCCTAGTGGCAGACCGGTGATACTTTCCCCCATGATAGGGGCGCCAAAGATGGCCGGGCTCTGCGATGTTCTACTGGCCACGGATCCGCCTCTTGTGGTCCTTGCGCACCGGGTTGATCCTGACATCGCCAAGCCGGGTGACGCGCGCCCTCTGCTCGACTGTATCCTGGCAATGCGTGAGCGTGGCATCAACCTTGTAGTGGCCCGTCCGCTCCCTCCCTGCCTGCTCGCGAGAGAGGATGTGGATCATGCACGCGCTCTGGGCGTACCCTCGGCAGCCGGTCGTCCTCAGAACGTAGATGAACTGCCGTCCCGATGCCAGAGATGTGTCTATCTGGTGCGGGGACGATGTCAGGGTGCGTGGTGACGCAGAAAACCCGCTGCGGGCCTTGAACTGACAGTCTCACTCGTCGGTGGATATCTCTTTCGATTTGTCCACGATCTTCTTAAGGGCGGCGACAATGTCCTCCGCCTTCTCGACAGGGACCGTGACATTCGATTTGTACCGGGCAGATCCGTCATCCCGCTTCCAACCCTTTGAGATTCCCACGAACAGCTTATCACCGTCGGGGGGGCAGGAGAGCTTGACCTCAACGAAATTTGCTCCGGTTAGTTCCACGGTCTCTTTTGCGAATTCACGCCATGGCTCGGCCATGCCGGGGATGGAGGGGAGTAGCTTTAACTACCTTTTGGACAGCGCGGCACCGTCCCTGAGTTTAGGACATTGTAGTGATCACTGCCCTAGTCACAAGATCTGTAGACCGCCTACTTACCGCGTAGGAGCTTACGACCCATTATGTCCCAGTACGCGACCTCGCCACCTTCGGTAACGGTCCCGTCAAAGTCATCCGGGATGGGGATCTCGAAGGTCTCATAGGACTGGTTGTCCATGATCTGCACTCGACCTTCGTGGACAGAGAGTACCTGACCCACACGCTTGTCAACAATGGGGACGGAAACCTTGTTGTGACTTGGCTGGACTATTGCCCGCTTCTGGCCATCAAAGATGCCAACGGCCTCCATACGTACCTTGGCATGGCCATGCTTACCGGGCGCGGAGGATTGCGTGCTGACGACACGGCAGGGTTCTCCGTCCAGGAGGATGAACTTACCCTTCTTCAGGGAGTTGATGGCGGCCTTCTCAATCATGAAATGGAGCGCGCATCGAATCTTTTAAATATGTTCCGAGAACGCGGGGCTCCGGTATGCGCTTCGTACTGGATACATCGGCAGTGCTCGAGGGTGATCCCAATCCGGATGACGAGCTCTTCACGGTGCCAGGCGTCATGATGGAGCTACGTAGTCAGGACGCGCAGACCGCGCTCGAGCGCCTGAACGTGACCGTGCGAAAGCCGGGAAAGGATGCCCTGCGCCGCGTCCAGGCGGTTTCTGAGCGTACGGGGGACTCTCACAGGCTCTCCGAGACGGACACGGCCCTCATCGCCCTAGCACTGGAGGAGGGCGTTCCACTTTTCACGAACGACTTCTCGATCCAGAACACATGTAGGGAGCTGGGCATACCTTACGTCTCGCCCCGGGACGAGATCACAAGTACCTTCCGTTGGGAGCTTTTATGCCGTGACTGTGGCAAACGTCTGGAGCGAGCGGGTGAGTGTCCTGTGTGCGGTGGGGCGTCACGGCTACGGCGCAAGAAGCGACGTCGCTAGAGGTCCAGCATGGCCTCATAGAGGCCCGGGCATAACGTCCGTAGGAGCTGGAAGAAAGTCAGGATGAGATAGACCGAAGAGGCCAATCCTGCAATAATCGCCGCCTGCTTGCGAGGGATGGTCCTCTCGTAAAGGTCGGTCATCGACGCGATAAATGAGAAGCACACGACGAAGAAGAACACCAATCGTCTGAACAACCGGAATACACCCGTGATCGATGAACTGCCAAGGTAGAACACCGGATAGAACAGAAAGAGTGTGAGGAGCGCCATGATGAAGCCGAGGTACACCGCCTGGAAATCCCGTTTAAGGGATTGTTCCTTTTGGAGCGTGGAGAGTACTACTATCAGGGGCAGACCGAGCGCTGAAGTAAGATAGAACACGGCAGGCAGGCCGAGCACGCCCTCTGTCAGTTCGTCCATACCGAGCGCTGCAGGGGAGTGGTAGAGCGCACTGAGGAGCGCGGCGTTCACGGCGCCCATGAGGAACACCATGACCATGAGCGCACCAAGGTCCAGCTCCCGCTTGGCGAGCATGCTTTCCTTCCGTGCGGCGAACACTTATTAACCCGATAGCTACTGGCCGCCGAACTCGCCCAAGGCGTCTATTGCACCTTCCAGCGATTCCACCACCAGAGCGCCTGCGCTCTCCAGACCTTTCACCATTTCCAGGCGCTTGACTGTCGCACCGACAGCCCCGGGGACGTAGGCTACAGCAGGGAGATCCAGTTCCGCGAGTGCCTCACACATCGGTACCACGGAGCGCATAGGATCTATCACAAAGAACACCGCCTTGGTACGTTTGTCTTCCGAGAGCACAGGGAGCACGTCACGCTCGTCCGTCCCAACGACATGCTCACCGCCCAGACCGATGCACAGGGATTGGCCCAATCCTGCCGATGTAAGGGCGGCCGTCGCCGCTACACCGAGAGTGCAGAACCGGGTCACTATCGCTATGTTGCCCTTGGAAAGGACTTCGTACGGCCATGACCCGAGCACTGAAGCTCCCGGGCGTGCGATACCCGCGCTCGCGGGCCCGATGACCGACGTACCCTTCTCCCTGGCCATGCGCACGAAACGCATAGTGTCGCGCAGGGGAACCCCTTTCGCGCTCACTACGACGAGCTTCAGCTCGTCCTCGATCGCCTCGTACACCGAGGGCGGCACTTCAGAAGGAGGAGTGAAGAGCACCGAGGCGTCGACCTCGTGTTCATCGAGAGCGTCCGATACGGTCTCGTACACGGGCACACCATGGATTGCGAGACCACCACTGCCTGGCGACACCCCTGCCACGACCTTCGTACCTGCCTCTATCATACGGCCGGTGTGATATGCTCCCCGCTCACCGGTGATACCTTGGATTATGACCCTCGTCCCGGCACCGGGTAACATCATTCACCTTCACCCCCTACGAGCGCATCGACCGCTTTCCCAAGGGATGCGACCATCTCGATATCGGCCTCTTTCAGGCTGGCAGAGGCCTCATCCTGTCCTCCACCTGTTATGTGCACTCCTATAGGCACCCCTTCGTGCTCCTTCCGCCATAGCACGATTTCGTTCGTCAGGTCCGAACAGGGGTACATACAGCATGCAACGGAGATCAGCACCAGTTCAGTCGCCTTCTCGTCGGCCACCTCGTGGAGCGCAATAGCGATCCGTTCTTTCGTGACGGCAGGGCCAATATCAATCACTCGTGATGGTGCGAGGTCATGTGCCGCAAGAGCGTCGATGGCGGCCAATGCCATACCCTTACCGGAGACTACACATCCCACTGAACCCGGACCATGGATGATCGGGGCAACGGTCTCCGCATCCTTCAGTTCAGGGTGACGCGCACGTGCCTCGTCATCCACATATAGCGAAGTATGAACGACGAACACGTCACCCTCCACGACCGCAAGGCAATCCACCTCCAGTCGTTCCGCATCAGTTGTCTCGAACAGTTCGTATAGGGCGATAATGATGGCTGATCCCCGCAGGAGAGGCTGGTCCTTCCAATCGACGGTGCGTAGCAGGCGCAACGCCCGGAACGCGTCGAATCCGAGGAGGGGGTCCACGTACTCAATGTGCTCGTCACCCTCCCCCTGGATGGTGATGAGTGCTTGGCACCGTTCCTCGCATACGCGCATGGTCAGGCGCACACCGTTGTTCAGCGGCACCTTCTTCTCTATCACACCTCCCGTGGAAGGGAACGATGACTCGAGGGTCTTTGCGTTCTCGCACACGATCTTCGAGCCCCTGTCGAGCGGCCGCAGTACTATAGGATAACCCGCGCTTTCGGCCATATCCAAGGCCTCGTCCACGGAGTGGGCCACCCCGCCCGGGGGGATTCTCACTAATCGTGATTCAAGGAGCTCGCGGACCACGTCCTCGCGCAGGAACATGGCGCGTGAAGGTGCGCTAACCTATATAAAACCCCGGTTACCGCTCACCTTTGAATCCCTCTGGGAATGCGAATCCTTTTGAAATTTGACTTAGGAAAGTGGATAAACCGTACACAGGAAGGACTTCCCATGGGTATGCAGTTCCTGTGATGAAAGGTGGTTGGACGGTAATGACCTGATGACGAACCGAGCAAAGACGATCACCACCTTAATGCTCTTGCTCACTCCTGTCACTGCCCTGGCCCCGGGGGCTGAGGAGCGACTCGTCGACGTCATGGACCCATTGTCAGTGGCTCTGGGTACCCTCCTCTGGGCTGTCGTCATCCACTTGGGCCTAGTTCACGGTTCGACCATCCGCTCGAGTATCCGGACCGATGCTTGGGACAGTTTCACCACGAGCCTTGTCCTGTTCGTCATCGGGTTCATGCTCTTCCAGGCAAGTGTGCTCGTGTCCCCGGTCGCCCTACTTGCCGAGGCGGCGGATTACGAGCCCGTGTTCATGCCCCAAGTGAAGCTGACACTCCTGTTCCTCACCGCTACGGTGTTGGTGTTGTTCCTTGCTGACTGGTGTAGTGCGTTCAATCTCAGACCGCGCGTCCTGGCAAGAGAGAATCTCTCATATGCGGTGTTCTCTCTGCTTGTCGCTGGGGCAGGGACCGCGCTCCCTATCGTCTACAATCGACCGGTCCCTCTCGACTCCTATGTCCAAGTCTACCCCGTCACGGCTATTGCAGCGTTCGTAATGGTCAATGCGTACTTCACTTTATCCGGAGCGCTCGCTGTCCGAGAAAGACCCGTGTTCGACCGGTTCAAATGGATCATTGTTGACTCGGTCCTCATCACGGCGTTCCTTTGCACTCTCGTGTACGAGTACTGGGTGTTCCCCCCCCACCTGTTCCAGAGCTTCTTCCCGGAGATACTCTTCTACACGTTCGCGGGATTCACGTTCATCATCGCTGGTTACGTGTATAAGCTACGTGCGCTCATCTCGTTCATCAGGTCCTTCGTCCTCGAGGTACGTGTCCGGACCGCTGGTGAGACCGCTTCCGGCCCCGTGACGGGGGAAGTGCTCAATCACCTTGCTGCTAAGTTCGTCGCTGCGGAAGAGCTCGAGAAAGCGATTGCAGAGGTCTGCGAGGGGAACGATGCTCTCGAGAAGCTATCCTTCGATCCCGAGAATCGTTCATTCGGTCTTGAGGACCTCGACATCAATGACAAGAGCGTACAGGAGGGGATGAGCGCGCTGTTCTTCTCCATAGTGGACCTCCTCCTTGAGCTAGAACCACCGCGGATCGACCGTGTGTACTCTGAGGACGAGCTCAAGGACGACATCTTCAAACATGTCACCAACGCTGATGGTCGACCCCCGCCCGGGATTGAGGGATACATCCTCCCGCAAGGGCTCGTGCTCGCCCAGGCAGTGTCAGAGGTCTTGAACACCTTCCTATCGACCATTCCCTTGAAAGCAGGATTCTCAACGGTGGTCATCAATGCCATCGACGGAGTGTGGGGGGGGGAGTTCGTTCGGGCGGATGATGACAACATCACGTTTGATGGCGACGCATTCCTCATGTTCTGTAAGAAGAAGACCTCTACCGATAAAGAGATGGTGCGGTACATCTCCCGACTCTACCTGCGGGCTCACCGGCTCGCTCTGGAACCGTTCAAGAGCTTCATGTCACGAGAGAAGATGGAGAAGGCATTGCGCGAGAACATCCGTGAGGTCGTTAACCGACCGCTCTATCGGGCAGCAGGTGTCTCTGATGTGATGATGAACGCGTTCTTTGCGGACAATCATGCTTGGGGTTTCGATGCTATCGAGCGGGAGTGTGGAAAGCTCCCCAACAAGTACTCGGTCCTACTCACCTACGATAGCCAGTTCCCAAAGGACCTGTTCATCTCGTCATTCATTGCTGCAAACCTGCGTACATACCGCAACGCCGCCTGGTTATCCTCTATCCGCACTTCTGTCGCTCACCACCTGTTATCATCCCAGGACATCGATGTGGACTCACTCCTTGAAGACGGCCGCTTCATGCTCGTGTCCCTCGATCCCAACATCGAAGAGACTAAGACCACATCACCAGGCTGCAGTACGGTCAACACGGGATTCAACTCCCTCTCCTACGAGCTCGGGCAGATCATGGAATCGTTCCCGATAAGCTCCATCCTCGTTGTGATCGAGCTCCCGGTCTCAGCGATTAAATCTGATACTACCCGGCTCTACAAGTTCCTCCACCACATAACCGCACTATGCGACAGGTACGATGCCACTGCGCTCCTCGTCGCTGATATCTCCCTTTGCGGCGACGAGACTGCTGCCATGCTGAAAGAGCTCACGGAGATAGTCATATCTACCAAGGACGAGGAAATCAACATCATGGACGTGGCCAGGAGCACCGCAAGGCGGTTCAAATACCGGATGATCGAGGGGGACCTAATCATCGACCGACCCGTTAAGGGGCCGGACGATGAAGAGGAGTGACCTGTCCACAGCCCTCCGATCTCTAGGGTCCCGTCGTCCCGGGTGGCGTAATCGGGACGGAAACGCCCGGTACGCTCACCCCGGACAGAGGCTTCCCTTGGCATGGTGGGTACTCAGTATGACCCGTACAGAACTCACCGAACGAGTAGGTCAGGTCCACCTTGATCAGCACCTTACCGGTCGCAGGATCGACTATACGCATGGACTCTAGCACGTCAACTATGGGCGCTACAATTGCGAAGTCGGCCTGCTCGTAGACCTCGCCGGGATTCTTATCATCGCTTCCACCCAAGTGGATGCGCGGATCGACGAGCGGGTACGCAAGGACGGTCTTGCCCGATGATGCTAGCACCTCTACCCTGAAGTGCTCAGGCCCAATCCCCAGGTCAGGGTGCGAGCCCATCAACTGCTGCTCCAGTTCGGTAATCCTGTCACCGTTGATGTGGAGGCGCACGAGGATGGCCGGAGTGTCGGATTCCGGCCAGTTGGCGAACACCCAGTTGACCCTGCGGGCATCGGCCTCGTGATATTTGTAGTTCGCACCGCACCCCGGACCACAGGCGATCATGATATCGTTATCAGGAACGTCGAGGTCGTAGCGCCACAGGGCCACACCCGTCGAGCTCCTGGCAATCGTGTGATCGGCGTGGTGCCCCGCACAGATCAATGTGCAGATGCCGTTCACCCATCCGTTGGCATTGGCATCGTTCGTACAGGCGGCCTGGGAGAGGTAGATGTTATTCGGAGAGAATGCAGCGTCGTACCACGTCTTGTCCCCGCAGTACTCGTCCTGCAGGCTGAATATCCCGTGACCGGCCTCGTGGAGAAGGAGGTTGAAGAGATCCTCCTCAACGTTGAGCGCGTGGTTGATTCCGGGTCCTCCGGACGAGCAGCCCCAGCACCCTTTCGTACCAGCAGGGCACAGGATGATGGTCGTATCACGGAACGCTGCTACGTCACCACCAAGTCCCGCAAGGGTCGCGGGCGGCTCTCCAGCACAGCTCGCTGAGGAGTTGGCCAAGTAGTCGTGCATCTTCCCGTCAAGAGGGCCGGCCTTGTAATAGTAGAAATTGAACTTGTTGAAGGAGTTGGCCGGGAATGGGATGTCGGTCATGTCGTTCATCTTCAAGAAACCATCGCGCACAGCTTCCTCCGAGTCCAGGTAGAACTGGTTTAGTGATCCATACCTGTAGTCGGGGACGAACACCACATCGATGAAACCGTCCTCGGGCTTTCCCCTCAGGCGGAGAGGTTCGAGGTCATCACCGCACCAGTCGTCATCGAGCTTGCAGTCCTGCTCAAGGCACTTGAACTGGCAAACACCGCCACAATCGACACCGGCCTCGTATGGGCTCCATTTCGCATCCTTGCAGTCGCAGTTATCCCCGATACCGTCACCATCGATATCGCTCTGGTCGTTGGGCACCGTAGGACAATTGTCCTCGTTGGCACAGGTCCCGTCCCCGTCACCATCGTTATCCTTGTCCTGGGGGCACATATCGCAGTCATTTGCGAACCCGTCACCATCGAAATCCGTTGACGATGTAGTGGGCCATTTGTCCACCGTGTCCATGCATCCGTCACCATCATCATCGTAGTCGCATGAATCGCCCTGCCCGTCATTATCCGTATCCTGTTGTGTGGGATTGTGTATGAGCTTGCAGTTGTCCACGGCGTCCTTGACACCATCGTTGTCATCATCATTATCGTTACAATCAGGTGTCCCGTCCTTGTCAGAGTCGGTCTCGTAGAGGCACTTGCCGCCCGAGCATCCGCACACACAGGGGACGTCCTCGTACGCGACCATTCCACCGTCAACTGTATCGGCTGGCTCAACGACACATGCTGACGATGAGAGCATAGTCGCCTCCATGTCCGATATGTAGCTGGCAGCACCCAATATCATTACATCGTCCACGCAATCTGAAGGATCGACATCACAGTAGTAATCGCGCACGGTATTACCGAGACAGAGGTCCTCGACGAGGAAATCGACCTCGTAGGTAGGTACGGTGGGGCCTCCGCTCACAGGAATACCGTCCTTGCCCATCTTCATTCCCTTGGGCATCCCGCCCAAGGGATTCTTGGTGAAGCGGCCTACGCGGCCCCAGGTAAAGAATGCCTTCCCATCAGTATCGATCTTGCACGGAGGACAACCGTTCTCCCCATCGCCCTTCTTAGAGGGGCAAGGGTCCATAAAATCAGGGACATCATCGTTGTCAGAGTCCTGTTTCAGGATGGACTCGGCCCGTTTAAGTACATCAACGCGTGCCTTGTCCATTTTCATCGGATCGATATCGGACGGCACCTTGGCCACGGCCTTCTGATCGATGACTGGCTGATATCGTGCAGGGAACTTGAAGCTACCCCAGCCACGTCTGCCGAAGGACGCCGCGTCACCCCCGAGCCCCGCATGTACCACCACTGCAATGAGCACCAGCACTACGAGCACACCGAGCTGGGTCACAAGAGCCTTCACAAGTGAGTCGAGTTTGTCTCCCGCCATTCAGTTTTCCACCTAGAACTGTCACCAAACCGCTCCTGA
The DNA here is from genome assembly GCA_964519305.1 of Candidatus Undinarchaeota archaeon. Classification (GTDB taxonomy): domain Archaea; phylum SpSt-1190; class SpSt-1190; order JASMDC01; family JASMDC01; genus JASMDC01. The sequence goes on along the minus strand of CAZFHY010000002.1, from coordinate 130,716 downwards.
TAGAACAGAACGTAGGAACGATTTATAACACTATTTCATGCAATGCAAAGGCCGGCACCCGAAGTTCCTGAGCCTCTGCCTAAAGCACCTCGTCCTTGGCCAACTGGAGAGCGCATGCACCCTCACCCGCATGCCAGCTGAGCCGTGGCCGGGCACGGATGGCGTACACCTTCTCGTTGGCGTCATCGAGCATGAGCGCCGAGCCCACCTCCTTTGGCAGAGCGTGGATGTAACCCTCAAGGGACTTCGACATGTACGAGCCCATGATCGAGTTGAGGGAGACGACGTCCGGCTGAGCTGTAACGCGATGGGATAACAGCAGGTCGGTCTGTGAGTGGACGTCAGTATGGATCTTACCGGGCTGCTGTGTAGCGGCCACCAGGGTAACCCCGGGCTGACGCCCCTCTCGCAGGATCCGGATGAGAGGCACGGATGCCGGGGTCACACCCTCGCTGGGGTGGGGCAGGGCCTGGTGCGCCTCATCAATGATCAGCCATGTCATCGGGATCATCTTCTTGGCCAATGCTGCCGAGTCCTCTCCACCGAACATCGATTGCGATGACTCCACTCCAGCATGCTCCTCCACCTTCCTGGTGAGCATGCGGGCCTCCAGGATCTTGAGGGCCACGAGCCCGATGACAAGTGCCTTTGTGGAGAAACCACCGATGGCCGCTTCCAGCGTCGATGTGTCCAGCACGTTCACCTTACCGCGAGCGGCGATATCAGCGATGGCAGTGCCGTCCTTAGAGAATATACCCCAGTCATCGGCAGCACTGAACCGGTTCTCCAGCGCCTCCTTGATGGCCACATCCGATTTCTTGTCGTTCCGGATCGTGTCGATGATCTCATCGATACCGAAGTCGGTGACGAACTCGTTCTTGAGCTTCTTTACGATACGCTCTATGATTACACCGTACTTTCCGAATAGCTCGAGCCCGAACGTGTTGCACCAGTCGTTGGCAGTGAGTTCCCCGGGGATGAAGGAGAAGGGTGCATCGAATGGTATGTTCATCTCCTTGAACTTTTCCACCCACCCGAGTGGCACCATGACGTTGACGTCGATGCCCGTGGGATCGAGGTCCCACATCCGCACGATGTCGGCCTCACGTTCGTTGGGGAATCGCATGGTCCAGTAGATGCCCATGATGTCCACGATGACGCAGGCGAGATTGTCCTTCACCTTTCGAGGTAGGAGCTGGATACCCTCAGCGATGGTGCCCATAGTGTAGGACTTACCTGTACCTCGCTTCCCACAGATGAACATGACGTGGGGTTTCACCAGGTCGAGATGGACCTTGTTCGAAAGGTTGACCTCGCCCCCTGTGGTAACGTAGTGCTTTCCAAGCAAGGCTGTGCCCACATCACCCCACTTCTTCACGTCCTTTTCGCTGCGGCCAATATAGATCTCTTTCATGTCATCACACCTCAACCATCACTCTTACGGGCATTGAGTCCGTTCCTTTCGTTCGTTTGAAGGGTGTCGTCGCCACGGGCACCACGGCGCCCAGGACCTGCCCCCTGGCATGCTGGACCGCATCCTTCAGTGCATGAAGACCCGCTCCGCCATCGGTGACATTGTCAACGATGAGGACGGCGTCGTCCGGTCTGACGAGCCGACGCCTGAGGGTCAACGTCTTACTCTTCTTGCTGGGTACTGCGATTGCCGACCGGGCATTGAGCCGGGCAGCGATCTGGATCGCTAGCGCGGCGCTGTCACACGTCACGACGATGTCCACCTCATGGGTCTGGAACCGTCCCGCAACATCGTCCGCGACAAGTACGAGCAGTGCAGGATCCTCGCCAAGGAGGGACAGGTCAACGGGATCACCGGATTCCGGTACCACTTGACGTCGAATGGCCTCTGCGAGAGGGAACCGTTCTCCAAGCACGCGTATGAGCGCCCATGCCTTCTCCTCGCTCGGTACCACGCGGCCCTTGACGTACCGGTTGAGCACGGTAATGTCCAGTCCGGTGACATCGGCCAGAAAACTGTAGGTATAGCTCTCCTTCAAGTATCGGAGTAACCCCACCGCCCGCAGCTGCAGGCGCATGCGCTCAACGCGCGTGAGCACCTCGCCCGTGATAATCCCCTTATACATAAACGTGTCTAATGGTATATAAGGCTTGCTCAGACGTGGAACTTGAATCCGAACCGCTGCAGGTCGATATGTCCTTCTTTCACTTCGACACCTTCTTCCTGTAAGAGTTCCACCTTACGGGGGACACCGCCACCGTAGCCACCTATCGAACCGTCAGCACGCACCACGCGATGGCAGGGGACCACGACCGGGCGGGTGTTCGCGTGGAGGGCGTTCCCAACCGCCCGTGCGGCCTGAGGAGACCCCAACGCCTGAGCCAGCTCTCCGTAGGTCGTGACCTTACCTCGGGGGATATAGCATGTGAGCTCGAGCACTTTTTTTTGGAAACTCATGGAGCCCATGCTCACGATTATGCATCCAAGTATTTATATCTAGAACGCTATATGATACATATGGATGAGCGCCTCATCGTGAGTGCCATGGTGACGGCCCTCCTTGTCCTGAGCCTTTGTACGACACCAAGAGGCGAGCCAAGTATACCCGAGATTACCGAGGAGGAGCTCCAGGAAGCGCTCGATAACTGCGCTTCATTGGACTTCGATGATGAGAAGGACTCCTGCTATCATCGCCTCCTCGTCGAGACCGTCAACACCACACTATGTGAGCGTATTAATAACGTGAATATGAAGAAGGAATGTCGGGCTCGGACCTCGGAGAACGCCTTTGGTTGAGCCTAACAGCTATCAGCCCCGTGCTTTCTGGATCGTATAGATACGCCGTAATCGGTCCACGTCGTCAGCGTCCTCTGTACCCAGGTCGTCACGGAACCGGACGAGTCGCGGGAAACGTAGAGCATACCCGGAATCATACGTAGGCGACTGCTGGAGCTCCTCGTACGCGACCTCTACGACGATACGCGGAGTGAAGGTGACCTCCCGTCCCGACTCCCGCTCCATGAGCGGTCGGAGCACTTCGGTGATATGAGAAAACTGCTCGTCCGTCAGGCCTGTGCCCATCCGTCCCACGAGGGCGAATCCATCGCCGTCGCGGACCGCGAGCAAGAAGCTGCCGAACCAGGACGCACGTCGGCCTTCGCCCCACTCGGCACCAACGACCACTACATCAAGCGTCTCGAGCGTTGGCTTGAGCTTGTACATGTATCCTACACGCGATCCGGCCTGGTAGGGAGCATCGAGGTTCTTGATCATGGCCCCCTCATGCCCCTGGGAAAGCGCCTCCTCGTAGAACTCGCGCGCTTCATCTGCATTGTCGGTGACCAGAGTACGGGAGAGGAGCACGCGATCACTCTCCTCAACGATACTCTCGAGCACCTGGCGCCGCTCGCGGAGGGGTAGCTCTACTAGTGTACGCTCTCCAACGATGAGCACGTCAAAGATATTGAGGATCACAGGGATGGCCCTAACCATACGCTCAATATCGTACTTGCGCCGGACGCGTCGGGAAAGCTCCTGGAATGGTAGGGGCATCCCCGTCTCGTCAACGGCCACAAGCTCTCCCTCGAGGATGTACCGTTCGGCCTTGACAGCGTCACGTACGGCCTCGACTATCTCGGGGAACTGACGTGTGACGTTCTCCAACCGACGGGTGAAAAGAGTGATTTTATCACCATCCCGGTGCACTTGGAGCCTGATGCCATCGTACTTGTACTCGAAGGCAGCTGTGCCCCCGGCACCCGTCAGCCCTTCCTCGACCGTGGGCACTTTCTGGGCAAGCATGCACTTGAGCGGCGTCCCCGGTGCCAGCTTCATGGCGTCCAGAGCCTCCTGCCCGCCCTCTCGTGCAGCCACGGCCACACGACCATAATCATTGACCAGGGCGTGAGCACGCTCGATGACAGCAGGCTCCACTTCGTACGCAAGAGCAATGGCGTCCCGCATCACGCCCTCACCGACCCCCACACGCATCTGCTCCAGGACCAACCGGGCGAGATAGCGCGCTTCTAGGGCGGTCGCGTTGCTCAGAAGATCGATGATGACCTTGGCCTTGTGTGACTGTGAGTCCGCACCGCTCTTCTGCGCTAACCTGCGGAGCGCATCATGGACCTCGGTGACGGTGAGGGTTCGCTCCCCTCCCCCACCTGCGAAGGTCAACAGGCTCGTCTGAGGTTTCTCCTGGACGCAGGCTTCCACCGCGAGACCTATATCACCCAGATCCCGGATGCGCCGTTCCAGCGACTCGACCGTGAAACCGGACACCGATGAGGCCGCCTTGAGGAATAGCTTCTCGCCGTATTCCAGCTTCTTGCCGGAATAAGTAGGGAACACCCGCCCCATCACCAATAGAGGAACGCGGTCCAACAGTTCTGACGGCGTCCGTCGAAGCAGCTCAGCGACTATATCCCGTTTCTCGAGCCGCTTGGACGTGGCCTCAAGAGCTGCGTACACATCGGCGAGCTCATCGAACCGCATACTCTGGGAGCGACCGTCAAAGATATAAAAGTGGAGCGGGTAGGGCCGGCCATGGAGGTACTGCGGGCCATCAAGGAGCGACGGAGCGTGCGGAAATTCAAGCGCAAGCAGGTCAACCATGAGCTCCTCATCACTATTCTCGACATGGCCCGGTGGGCGCCCTCAGCGGGCAACCTTCAGCCTTGGGAGTTCATCATCGTTGAGGACAAGTCCGTCCAGGAGGCTTTGGCGTCCGCTGCTCTCAACCAGGACTACATCACCGATGCACCGGTTATGGTGGTGGTGTGCGCGGACACCGAGCGCAGTGCTCTCCGCTTTGGAATGCGTGGCAAGCATCTATACTCATTGGCCGAGACCGCCGCTTCGGTCCAGAACATGCTCATTGCAGCGCATGCTCTGGGTCTGGGCTCGTGCTGGGTCGGTGCGTTCCATGAGGACGCAGTGCGTAATATCCTCGAACTTCCTGAGTCGGTAGTACCGGTAGGTATCATCCCTATCGGATGGCCTGACGAACAACCAAAGGCCCCCCCCCGGGTCGACCTATCCCACATGGTCCACCATGACAGGTACGGTCATATGGAGCCCGTCAAGGGTACAGGACGGTACGACGTCCACCGTGTGGTCGAGGAGGATGTGCGCAAGGACATCCTCGACGAGGAACGGTCCAAGGAAGCTGCCATCGATATCGACAGTGACCTCGACATCGAGCCTCCGCCGAAACGGAAGAAGCGACGAAAGAAGGGAAATCCCCTATTACGTCTGTTCGGCTGACCGCGGCGGTAGGCGCGGTTATTTATTTCTTATTGCTAGTGCTTTTCCTATGGACTTCGACGCGGCGGAACGTCTGTGCAGTCAGGACGCTCACCTCACATCGACATTCAACGGTATGGCAGAAGCTCTCCACCCTTCCGAGATGGACTCGTTCATCCCACGTAACAGGTCCATAGCTATCGATGCCGCCCGTCAGGCGTCCGCGGCCTTCGAGGGATCATCCACGTTCTCGGCTTTCGCGGATTATTACGGCCAGTTCAAAGGCTCGGCTTTCGAGCTGGTGAAGGCGGGTATTTCCCCCTTCGAGCGCATCCCATTCCTGCGCATCGACAATTTTCCCCTAGATGATGGGACGTGGGCCTACCTGGAATCCAATCAACAGGGGCAGGGTTTCGCTGCCATCCCACCTTCCCTCTACCAGGACATCTACAAGGCAATGCTCCTTTCCTTCTCACAGATGCACGGGGGCCTCGAGTCAGTGCTCGTCATGCCCCGCAAGGGTGACGCATTGCTCAAGGAGAGCATAGACATTGCCCGTGCAGCACGTGAGCTCGGTATGCAATCCACGGTCCGGGTCCATCCGCCGGAGAAGGAGAGCGTCGAAGGTGATACCGTGGTGCTGGACGGCGAGCGGTTCCAGGCCGCTTTCGTCACCGGGGGCGAACCGCCCTCGATCCCTCATGTGTTCCCGGAGCCTGCTGCGAACATGATCATGGACAACAAGATCGTCCAGCGCATCATACTCGAGCGGTACACTGAGGAGGAGGGGCTACCTCTCCTCCAGACCGAGTTCCACGCGGCCTTCAACTACGGAGAGCTCGTTGATGCGCTCGACCGTATCGAGGGACTGGTAACGGTCAAGAACTTCCTTTACGGCTCAGGAAAGGGTGTGTATTTCGTCAGGGACGTGAACGATCTGGAAAGCTACGGTATCGCATTCCTCCTGGCACAGTTCAACAAGTTCTCCTCACGGTTCGCCAAGGACTACGTCGTGTACCCCGTATGCGTCGAGAAAGCGATGGTCTCCAAGAAGTACCAGTTCCAGGGTAGCCTCCGCATCCACGACGGTACGGTATTCACCCCGGGAGTCGCCATGGCCGCCATGTGTCGTGTCGCACAGCAGGATTACGATCCCAAGTTCATGGAGCACCTCGACGAATACCTGGCCACTATCCCCAAGACCACGTTCACTGCCCTCAAGGACGTCCACGACAAGCTCATCGCTTCTGATGGGCGCCTGCTCATGGATGTGGACGAGGCATTGAAGGAGTTCACCAACGAGTTCGCCAAGGCCAAGGAGATTGCGGACAGGGTGAACATCATCGTGCGCAACCAGTACCTCGTGTCGGCGGGATACCACGATGCAAACGGTGTCATGCAGGTGGACGGCGAACGGATATTCCTCATCGGCTCGGACAAGGCCCGCAGGAACGCCCAGGTTGCCCAAGAGCTCGAGAGCGAGTATGCAACGAACCTCCTCCTCCAATCGAACCTCGTGATGGCGTGCCTGGACATGGGTGCACGGGAACTGAAGGTGCCCGATGTCATGACGCCCACGTCCATCCGCCAGTCACTTGTGGATAGCCGGTTCGGTAATTATTTCGATATGGTACCCGACGCGTGATCAGCCGGATCAAAGGAAACGCTGGTGCACGAACCGTGCTCCTGCTGCCACGATCCCTGGACCGTTGACCCTCGCCGCGAGCCGACCGATACGTTCGGGCCGGGAGTAGAACCGCCGGTAGGCACGCTTGCACGCTGCGGTGAGCACCTCGGGATCCATCCCATCGTTCGTCGCTAAGGGCGTACCGTACTCGTATCCCGCCCAATCCTCCTCCTCTTGAGGACCTCCAAGCAGCTGACGTTCAAGCTCTGTACCGGGGTAGGGTACGGCCGGATAGAACTCGGCAAGGTCCAAGGGCAGGTCTCGGGCGAAATCGATCGTGCGGTCGATGGTGTCGCTCGTCTCTCCGGGCAATCCCAGTACGAAGAATCCGATCGTGAGGATACCGCTGTCCCGGGTGAGTGTCACCGCTTCTTCTGTCTGCTCGGGCGTGGTCCCCTTACGGACTGCGTTCAGGATGTCCGGATCTGCTGACTCGATTCCATAGGATATTGCCGCGCATCCGGCCGTCGACATGGCATCAAGGAGCTCGGCGTCCACAGCGTCGACCCGTGAATTACAGAGCCAGCGCACGTCGATATTCCGCTCGATCATACCTCTGCATATCCCTAGCATCTGGTCCCGCTGAAGGGTGACGGTGTCACCGAACAAGTAGATCAACCGGGTGCCGAACAGGTCCACGTCCCGCTCGATCTCATCGAGGATGGAGGTTGGGGAACGGAGACGGGGTCGTCGTCCGTACCACAGATGCGAGACGCAGAAGGTGCATCTGTGAGGGCAGCCCCTCGATGTCTGGACCATGAGATAGGGCTCGCTGAACAGCGGTAGCACGTACCTGCTTCGGGGAAGGCCACCCCAGTCGGGAAATGGCATGGCGTCGAGCTCGTCGATGAACGGTCGTCGACCGCCGTCCACCATTTTCTCTCCAGCCCCCCTGGACACGGTCCCCGGAAGTCTAGCGCCCCTCCGCGTCCGGGCAAGTGCCAGCACGGTCATCTCCGGCTCGCCCACGACGACATGCTCCAGGTGAGGGAATGCACGGAGCGTGGCCGAAGGAAGCGCGGTCACATGTACGCCTATGGCGGAAAGGACTGTCCCTGGATGTCGTTCCCGGAGACCCTGAGCAAAGGTCATGTCCGCTCCCAGCGTGGGAGTCGTAGTGTTCAGGACCACAAGGGGACCATCCGCACTGGCCAGTGCCGCCTCTAACGGACCGGCCAATCCCCGCTCGGCCTCAAGGTCGAAGGTACCACAGGTCACACCATGCGCACGGAGCACCGAGGCGGTGGTCGCCAAGGAGAGCGGAGGGTAGGCGGCGAGCTTACCTCCCAGACGTTCCTGGCACCGTCCCTCCCGGGCGAAGACGTCCTGACCCGGTGATGGAGGATTGACCAGGGCGACGAAGGAGAATCCCACGACCACGACACCACTGAAAACGATTTATATCTTCTCCCGACACGACCGTCCGTGGAGCTGAGCATAGAGCGCGGAGTTGTGCCGACATGAAAGCGCTCGGGATCGTTGACGCTCCTCAGAACAGCGCTGCGTGTCTCGTTGAGGACGGTGAGGTCCTAGCCTGCGTGGCGGAGGAGAGGTTGTGCCGGATCAAGAAGTGCGGCGGATTCCCACGCCTTGCTATATCCGAGGTGCTCCGCTCGACAGGGACAGAGCCTGGTGAGGTGGATGTGGTCAAGGCCGGCTTCAGCGGCCTCGATATGGCATCAAGGCTAGTTTTCGATAGACTGAACATGCCCCCCGCTCCGATCATCGGCCGACCGCTCGAACAGTTCGTCGTGGCCGGATTCGAGGCCTATCGATGGTCGGTGCTCAACTCCCCGCTCAGATTCATCGACACGACGGCATCACATCGCCTCTTCGCCCGGAAGGTCCGATCCATGGATTTGGTGAACGCCACCATCGAACATGAGAACCACCACCTCGCCCATGCAGCAGCAGGACACTACACCAGCGGTTTCGACAGTTCTGTCGCGATTATTATCGACGCTTACGGCGATGGTGCCTCTGGCGGAGTGTTCGCATGTATGGAGCGGGACATCGAACGCCTCTCGCGGTTCCCTGTATCGGCATCACTAGGATATTTCTATGGTTGCATCACCGAGCTCCTCGGACTGCGGTTCGGATTCGATGAGGGGAAGACCATGGCCTTGGCCGCTTACGGTGAGCCGATGGACTACGGTATGCTCCACAATCTATTCGAGGTTGACGGCATCGAACTCAGCGGTGACGGAACCCGCCTACGGCGGTTGAGCACACTCTCCTATTCTCGTGCATTGGGCGAGGGGAAGAAACGCGATCTGGCCTGCTCGGCCCAGACCGTGGTGGAGGAGGTCGTGTGCGAACTGGTCCAGAACGCAGTGGACGCCACCGGACTTCACAAGGTCGTCCTCTCGGGCGGTCTCTTCCTCAATGTCAAGCTCAACGGTCTTGTATCACAGCTCGATTGTGTGGAGGACGTCTTCGTGCATCCTGATCCCGGTGACGGTGGATGCGCCATGGGCGCTGCCCTCCTAGCGTTCGCCGGTTCAGGCCGTCTCAGACGTGACAGGATGGAGCATCCGTTCCTTGGACCTGAGGCCGAACGGCCACGTGCCGCCGAACTGGAGCGGACCTTCGGAGATAAGATCACGGTGACCGAGCATGCTGATATCACCGGCCTGGTCGGTTCCGAGCTGCTCCCGGCAGGTAAGCTGGTCGGAGTATACTGGGGGAAAATGGAGTACGGACCACGTGCCCTTGGGAACCGTTCAGTTCTTGCCGACCCGACCAATCCGGACTCACCAGACCTGATCAGGGCCACCATCAAGAAACGACCCCCTTACCAACCGTTCTGTCAGACCGTGCTGGAGAGCGCTGCCGATGATTATATCGTCAATCCAAAAGGCCTCAGGGCACCGTTCATGACACTGGCCCTTCCTGCCACGGAACGTTCGAAGAAAGAGACTCCGGCCGTGGTGCACGTTGACGGTACATGCCGACCCCAAGTGCTCGCCAAGGGCGTGAATCCACCATACCAACAACTCATCGAAGCCTTCGCTAAAGAAACTGGTGTTCCGGTCGTGCTCAACACATCCTTCAACCGTAGCGGCGAGGCCATCGTCCACACCGCAGAACATGCTGTCACCGACCTCCTCGAGGGCGGGCTCGATGCTGTCGTCATCGGGGACATTCTCGTAGAGCGAGCGTGATCTGGGCGCTCACTTGTCCGTCTTGTGCAATGTCAGCTCGTCGGCCAGTTCCCGCAGCGTAACTACATCGTAAGTAGTGGCCAGGTATTCCACGGCCTCCTCAACGGCGCTCACGGAGTTCTCCCGGGGCGTGACGTGGAACCGCTGCTTTATGATGCGCTGTGAAACTCCATTAACAAGGTCCCGGGCGTGGAAGTTGACCACCAAGGGCACATCGTCCTCGGCCCTGCGAGCCAGTTGGTTCTTGTACCATTCAAGGCCGAAAGCGAGCATAGTCGTGCCGTTCACCGGCAACCAGGGGAATCCCGAGCTCAGGACAGGTAACTCCACGATCCCTCCCTGGACGAATGGAGCACCGCCCCGGTTTACACCCTCGCGGGACACGTAAGGTGGGAGCGCGCACCTGAGGAGAGATGAGTCGTAGATATAGCCTTGCTCGGCTAGTACCGCAAGGGACCGTGGCGAGTAGCTGTAGTCCGGTGCTCGGAAGCCCACCGGCTCAGAACCCAGATGGTCACGGATGGTCTCGTGGGCTCTGTGCACCTCTTCACGGATACGTGCCGGTGGGAGCGTCCCGAACCGATCAGGATGTGTATGCGTGTGGTTCCCCAGCTCATGTCGGTCAATACCGTCGAACACCTCTCGGTCGATACCTCTGAGCGTGCGCCCCACCACGAAGAGCGTGGCCCGGCAATCCACTCGCTCACACAATTCCAATATGCGCGGAACGGCCTCGACAAGCACGGGATCGGCCGCATCGGACGGTGTGGGGATGATACCCATTTCGGTCAGCAACCGCGGGCTCGCGCCGTCGAGGTCGAAGCTCACTACAGCACGCGGTGAGCTAGTCATCGTCGGCCCCCTCCGAACCGGCCGACAACCAGTCGAGCTAGCATCGAGAGATATCCGATTATCATGCTCGGGCCGAGGTGGAACTTGGAGCTACCCCGCTCACGGAAGGTAAGGGTTATCGGGACCTCGGCCAACCGGAATCCCGCGTTACGGGCTTGGGACGCGGTCTCCACCTGGATTGTGAAGCCCGTGCTGGACGGATCTATCGTTCGCCATACATCGCTGCGCACCGCCCGGTAGCCCGATGTCACGTCGGATACCGGGATCCCTAGCAGGAGCCTGAACAGAGGATTAGATATCCATGAGAGCGCTCGCCGGAACGCAGGGACGCCAACGACAGAACCGCCCGGTGCGAACCTTGAACCGATCACGAGGTCCGCGGTCTCCACCGCCGCAAGCAATCGCGTGAGCTCGAGCGGATCGTGGGTCAGGTCGCCGTCCATGAAGACGATGACGTCCACCTCGTCCTTCAATGCCTTGGCACCGTCAGTGATGGCCACACCCAGACCACGGTTCACATCGTGTGTGAGCACACGAATATAGGAGTGCTCGGCCACTGATGCTTCAAGGAGGCGGGGTGTAGTGTCCGTGGAACCATCGTCCACTACGAGGACCACGGCCTCCAATCCCTCCGCTTCCAGGACGCGCACCAAGGAGGTGAGGATGGTCTCGACGTTCTCCTCCTCGTTGTACATGGGGATAACGATACCGACCCTCTCCATCTACTCCTTCACCCCCAGTAGGCCCAGGCCTCTGAAGGCCGCAAGGTAGGCACCAAGTCGTGTGTACGCCCGCGGTCTCGAGAGGAACCATGTCATGACCTCGGCCACCTTCCCGGGTCGGAGATAGAATGTTCGCCATGCAGCGTCCACGAAGTCATCGATCTCCTCTGACGAGAGATCGCACAGCTCCCCTCCGACAGCCCTTGTACTCAGTTCGGAGCCCTCGAGCATGAGGTGACGGTAGTATTTCGTGATGGTCGCGTCCACGTCGTATGTGTAGGCCATGTTCCGCTCGATGGTAGCCGGGCTCTCGCCCGGTAGACCGAATATAACGTCAAGGAAGGTTAAATAGCCCAATCCCTTGGCCTGTGTAACGATTCGCTGGCAGGCCTCCGCCGAGTCGGGCGAGCGATGGATCTCCTTGAGCACCTCAGGACAGGCCGACTGGACCCCAAGCTTGAGGGTTGTGCATCCCGCCCGACGCATCTTCTTGAGTGGAGGGTCCCGTTTAAAGGGGAAGAGATTGCAGCTCCACTCAATACCCAGGTCGAGCCCGATCATCATGTCCAGGAACCTGTCGAGCCAGGCTGGATCGGCGTTGAATGTGTCATCGACTATGTCCAGGTACTTGATGCCCATTGTCTCGTGAAGCATCACGATCTCCTCGCGGACGTTATCGACACTGCGATAACGGGGCCGGCCCCAGAAAGAGGGGGAAGTGCAGTACGCGCATCTATTGGGACATCCACGGGAGCAGATGATCGAAGTGAATGGCTGGTTGGAGGTGACGTTGAAATAGTCATAGTAGTTGTCCGGGTCCGTGAAGGCCCGGTCAGGGAATGGCAACTCGTCCAGTTCGGCGATCTGCTCCCTGGGCGGACCGGTCACGACCGTCCCCTTTCGAAGGACGGCCGTCCCTTTCATTCCCGTCACATCAGTCCCTGATGCAATGGCCTCAGCCAGCTCAACAACGGTCCGCTCACCCTCACCCTGCACGACGACATCCACACCAGCTTCGAGGAACTGGTGCGGTTCCATCGACGAAGGCCCACCCACGACCACGGTCAGATCAGGTTCACGGTCCTTGACAGCCCGCACGTACTCAAGCACCACGGGCGCGTTGACGAGTGTAGAGTAGAAACCCAGAAAGAGCGTATCGGCCGCAACGGCCTCATCGTACAACCGCTCTGGAGGTATCGCATCGATGGTGAGGTCCAGGAGACTGGTCCTGTAGCCCTTGGCCCTGAGCGTCGAGGACAGGTACATCAGTCCAAGGGGTGGGATGCGCTTTATGGCGTACTGACGGGTGGCATTAGTAAAGCCGATGTTCTGATGAGTCGGGCAAACTAGCACGATCCGGTCACCCACTGGGCATCCCCCCCGAAGGTCGGAGCGTCATAGCGTGCACGGTGAACGCTCGTCCTGTGAACACGGGTTTGAGCGAGTAACGGGACCTGATACCCCTGTCGAGCTCGGTATAGAATCCCTCGTCCTTCATATGCAGGTAGTACGCGCATCCCAGGGAACTGTAGCGCGATGTGAAGACGCTCTCGTCGAAACCTACGATCTGTGTGTCGATCGCCTCATGACCGAAGAATGATATCGGGAGATATGGGACGTCTGAGACGAAGAAGCAGGAGGGTTCCAGCCGTCCCCTGGCGGTACCGATCTCACGCCACAGCCCGTCCCTGACATCGATGGGCTCCAGAAGTCCCCCTGTCCATATGGAGTGGACACCGAGCCCGAATACCGCGGCCGCCAGGAAGACGCCCGCCAGTCGTCGACGGGCATCGCTCCCGGTACGAGCGGCCATGGCTCCTGCACCGAGACCCGCGAGCAGGCATATGACATAGGAGTACGTCAGTGTGTGTCTGGCTTGGACCGATGTACCGACAAAGGAGTAGAACACAAGGAACAAGGCCAGCCATATGAGGAACGGTGCGGTGCGCTCACGCTGTCGGCGGTCGCGGAGAACTAGTGCGAGACCCAGGACGGCCGGGAGCGAGACCCACACGGGACACTGGGCCCAGGCCGGGCCGAGCCCCCATTCTGCCTGGAGCCAGAATCCGATATAAGGGACGATATTCGTGCGGAAGTAGGTGATGCCCAAGCCCGGCCACTGGCTATAGGTCACGAGAGATTTCACTACCAGGGGCGAGCAGAGAAGGATGTATCCTGCCACCGGCCATCGCTCACCGGACCTGAGTAGGAGCCGGCCCCGCCATATAGTCACCGCTGCGAACGGGACGACGGCCATTAGACCCTCAGGCTTAATGTAGGCGACAAGACCGAGGCTCGCCATAAGGAACGCTAGCGACGAGGGACGCCGATGATCGTCCCAGGCAAGGAACGCGAGGCTTGCGAGGAGGACGGCGAACATGTAGATCGCACCGGCCGACCACGATGTGGCGTACTTCACATGGAGCGGAAGGACGGCCAGGAAGAGGCCGGAGAGGACCGCTGAGTTCCGGTCACCGCCCACGGCCCGGGCCAAGAGGTAGAGCATCGGTACGGAGAGGGAGCCCAGGATGGCGGAAAGGGTGAGGAGCCCATCAACTGAGAAACCGAACAACCGGGCGTACAATGCACCTAGCACGGACATCCCCGGCGGATACCTGCACAGGTCGTAGTCTGTGCAGCCTGCAGGAGAACCTATGACGCACTGCTCGCAGCGGTTGTTGAGGAAGACACTGCTGACCACGTTCACATGGACGTACTCGTCCTCCCACTCGATGAGCTCGTGGGGTACGACCACTACACGAAGGTGGAACGCAACCAGCAACAGGGCGAGCATCAGGTATGTATCGCGTCGGTCGATCCAACGCGAAGCACGTCGGAGGAACGGCACTAGGAAAAGGAGTAGCACGAGCAGGAAACCCTCTGCTGCCAGAGGGAGGATGCGTGCAAAGAATGCGGCATTCTCTGGTCCCAAGTCTACTCACTAGGACGGGATAAGCCTAGTTATCCATAAACACTTTTGGTTCCGCAGGCGATATCCGGCTCCTTGAATGTTCCAAGAATGACGAGGAAAGAAGAGGACCCCGGCCGGGATGACCAGCCGGTGCCTGGGGGATGGTTCAGTCCTCTTCCTGTACTACCTACTCTGCCACGTACCGCACATGGCGGACGTTGTCTGCGACCTCGGCCTCTTCCTTGACGCAGTCCTCGATTACCTTGTGCGCCTTGAGAGCGGTCCAGAAGCCTTTAACGCTCTGAACGGGGTGGCGCCAGTCGGCCAGGACGCTCCTGTACTGGGTAAGACCATAGCCCTCGGCGGCCACACTGATCATCATGTCCTCGATGGCCTCGGCGCTACCGGTGATGGTCACGCGCATGCCCTCAGTGTCTATCTTCTGTGCAAGGAACCTGCCATAGTGGCTCGTGTGCTCCTCGTAGGGTGCGACCTCGATGGTGGCCCCGTACGCTTCGGCCACTTCTTGGCCAATCTCGGAAAGGGACTCTTCGAAACCCTCCTGCCGGTCATCATAGACTGTGGTCAGCTCGTTGGAGTTGCGGAACGGTCGCGTGGACATCCATTCGTGCTCCTGTGTCACGTAGTCGAGCTCGACGCGCTCGATAGGAGTGTCGGCCTCCAGCTCGTACATACTCACGCCTCCCGTTCTACGTAAGTGGCGACGCGCTCGGCGTCCCCGGTCTCCTGCAATACGAACCGCTCTGCGAGTTCATCCTTGGTGTCCCGGGCAGTGCAGTAGCCTTTAACGCTCTGGATGGGGTGGTGCCAGTCGGCCATGAACCACTCCTCCTGCGGTAAGCCGTAGCCGCGCTCGGCGACCATGGTGACGAAGCCCTTGACGGCCTCCTTGGTTCCGGTGAGGGTCACCTTGACGCCATCGGTCTCCCGGTACGCATTCGCGAGCGCCCTGTTAGCGCTCAGCATGTTGCCCTCATAAGCGCTCACGTCGACGGAAGCACCGAACATGTCGTGCATCTCGGCGGCCATACCGTCCATGAAGTCGGTGAAGCCCTCCTGACGCTGGTCGTAGACCGTGTGCGTCTTGAAGCCGCCCACAAGGCTGCTGTTGAAGCAATCGGTCTGTTCGGTCACGTAGTTGAGCTCGACACGCTCAAGGGGACCGTCAGTTTCACAGTACATGATTATCTGCTCCTGATGAGCGACGACCTCAGTCATCCCGCTCTTGATAGGTGATGTGGTTCACGTTGCTCTCGAGATGGCTGACCTCGGTGAAGTCTTCCTCGAGGTCCTTCAGGGTCTCCTTTGCGGTCATGTAACCCTTCACGCTCTGGATGGGGTGGTGCCAGTCGGCCATGAATGATTTTTCCTGGGGCAGCCCGTAACCACCTTCGGCGATGCCTTCCATGTAGGCCTCGATGGCATCGTCGTTACCGACGATTGACACCCGTGCACCGCTCGTCTTCGAGAAGACCGCAGTAGAGCGGCCGATGGCCGCGTGCTCCTCACCCACATAGGCACTGACATCGACCGTAGCACCGTATTCTTCGGTGATCTTCGCTCCTAAGTCCGTCATGAAGTCACTGAAGCCTTCCTGACGGTCGTCGTACACGGTCTGTTCCGTGCGGGGGCTGATGTACGCCGAATGGAAGTTCTGGGTCCGCTCACTAACGTAATTGAGTTCGACACGCTCAAGGCAGTCTGTATCTAATTCGCTGATCATGGTTCGTCACGTCCTGATGAGGGTACCTCCGGCCCCCGGGGCGTTTTTAATGGTTCCCTTTGGTCGGACGTGGGACACAGGATGGCACGGCGCTACTTGCCGAACCGTCTCTGACGCTGTTGGTATGTCCGAATGGCACGCAGCAGGTCGATCCGGCGGAACATCGGCCAGTAGGAATCGCAGAAGTATAGCTCCGAGTAGGCGCACTGCCAGATGAGGAACCCGGAGAGCCGCTCCTCACCGCTTGTCCTTATGATGAGGTCCGGATCAGGGAGCCCTGAAGTGTAGAGGCTGCTTGAAACAAGGTTCTCGTCCACCTGGTCGAGGTCGATCTCGCCCTTCTTGACGCGTTCGCAGATGTTGTGGATCGCGTCCAGCACCTCCTGCCGACCACCGTATCCGATGGCCACATTGAAGACGTGGTTGTCGTAGTCCTTCGTGGCCTCTTGGGCGACGCGGATGGCTTCCTGCACGCGCTCGGGGAGCTTGTCCACCTGGCCGATGGCCTGGAGGCGGACCTTCTTTCGGTGAACCCTAGAGTCGCTCGTGTACCTGGCGAACTCCTTCTCGAAGAGGTCCATGAGGCCTTCTACCTCCTCGGAGGGGCGCTTGAAGTTCTCGGTGGAGAAACCGTACACGGTCACCACCTTGACTCCCAGGTCCCAGCACCATTCGAGCACCTTGTGGAGCTTCTTGGCTCCGTACTCGTGCCCCTTGAGCCCAAGACCCACTTCGGTCCCGAAACGGCGGTTGCCGTCCATGATGATGGCGATATGCTTAGGCAGCGGGAACCGCTGCACCTCACGCTCAAGGATACGCTCGTACAGTGCATATACCGGACGAAGGAGCGGGAGGCCCACGGCTGCCAGCAGGGATGGATGACTTATAAGGCTTGTGGCATGGTCGGCCGCCACAACCTATATATTCTATCCTCGCACCACTCTTCTTATGCGCCTGCGTATTCTTATGCGAGAGGTGCTCGTTGCCGGCGAGAAGGTCACCACCTGGATGGACGAGGAGCTGGATCTGAAGAACGTTGCCACGATAGCGGACCTAATTAAGCTGCTTGAGGTGAGGTTCGGAGCGATCGTGGACCGGGGTGCTCATCCTTTCGTGACACTTGATGGAGAGGAGCCAGAGTCGACATCCCGGATCAAGGACCTATACCGACCGGGTGACACGGTCGAAGTATGGCTATGACCGCCGGGGATAACCATATAAGCAACCACCCCCAGTGAAAAAGTCGGATGCTCTCGTACGTCTTCGGAGTGATTAAGGACTTCCTCCGATTCTTTATGCCCGCTCAGGGCCACGAGTTCGAGACCCGTTCCACCGCCTATCCTCCCTGGGCGAAGGAGCTCTGGCGATATGTCCGACGCGACATGACAAAGAACCAGTTCTCACGACTGATCGCTGAGACCAAGGCGTTCAAACGGTTCATTGGCTGGAAGAAGTCCCATCTGGCAGCCGAGCACCTCGGTAGGATGGCCGATATCCTGCGGGGAAAGGACACATACAACATCGACAAGTTCGAGGGCCTGACCGGCATCCCGATCCACCGAGTGGTCGATAAACCCGAGGAGGCTTCGACCTTGTCGGATGAGATTATCGCCGGCGACGTCAAGATGAAGATCTCCCCTGAACGTGTCCACACCAGGGACGCAAAGGCCGAGCTTGAGGCACGGTGGAAGGAACGTCTATGGGATCGATTCCAGAAGAACACGTCGATGGTATTCGAGAACCTCAAGGAGAACGACCTCTTCCATGCCGAGAGCTTCATGATGGACATCGTGTTCCAGTACGACGGTCTCCAACCCGAGCGGCGCGAGTTCATCAAGGCCAATTACCTCGAAAAGTACGGAATCGACCTGGAGCGCATGCTAGAGCTGAAGGCCGACGAGCGGGAGCAGCTCAAACAGTTCATCCGACTCATCAAGGAAAAGAAAGAAATGGACAGCATGCTCGATGAGACGATGGACATGATGGGCGGTCCCGACGACGGCACCGCACCTGAAGAAGGTCACCAAGCCTAGCGTTCCCTCACCGGGATGCGCTGCAGGTGTACGACAGTCCCATTACGATATCCCAGTACGATGGGTGCGACCTCCACACCTGCGTCCAGTGCTTTATAGAACATCTCCGCAAAAGCAGGATCAGTATCAGCCTTTGGGGCGAAAGAACGAGCGTCGGAGCGGAACACCAGGACCATGACCGCGGCAGAATCACCACCATCGGCCAGGCCCATCAACGTCTCCAGGTGTCCCCTGCCGCGGACCGTGGGCGCATCCGGAAAAAGGGCAACACTGTCCTCTGCAAGTGTGCATCCTTTCACCTCGAGCCAGAGGACCGAACCGTCCGGCCGTACCAGCCGGAAATCCAAGCGGTGGCGCCCGACGGCGACCTCGGGACGGACCTCTGCAACCGGACCAAATGGAAAGAGGGCCGGGTTCCCGATGATGCTCTCGGCCAGGGCCCGGTGGAGCCCTGAGTGCACGATCACCCACTCATCGGCGTAACGTGCTGCGATGAGGTCCCAGGAAGTGCTCCTCTTCTCAGAAAGGACCTGTCGGACCAACACCCGGTTGCCTGGGTAGAGCAGCTCGTGCAGTCTCCCTGGATCGTGGACATGGACCCGTTCACCTGGAAGGATACCGCCGTCAGTCCCGATGTCCACCAGCGCTAGGAACCTGTTCGGCCGTTCCAGAAGCTCCCCCTCGGCATCGACGGGGACCTCCAACAATGGAACGGGGTCCGCAGTTGCCATCCATTCCCCCCGGCAAGGAAAAGTATAAATGCGCGCCGGGGGGCCGCTGGTGACCATGCCTGAGGGTGAGGTGACCCCATTGACCTATTCCGAGGTCATGGACCGGCTCGATGGGCTCAGCGATAAGTACGGTGACGTGCTCACGGTCGATCCGGCAGGGGCCTCCCCAAAAGGGTACGACATCCCTGGCGTCGTTGTCAGGCCCACGGGCGAGGTCCGTGGGACCATGATGGTCGTTGCCGGCCAGCACTTCAGCGAGGCCGCAGGTCCTCCCGCCGCTCTGGACTTCCTGGAGAGCTACCTGTCCTCGGACGATCCCGTGTACAAGGAAGCACGGGAGCACATCGCATTGGCGGTGGTCCCTTGTGTGAACGTAGACCGGTACCAGAAGCGGCCTCCCAGCTCAGACTGGATGGCCGACCAGTCGAACGCCCTCGACCAGTACCTCAACGACGGGTACGGCGAATCCGACTGGGCCACACTCGAGGAACGGGCCGTTATGTCGTTCACCGACCACGTTGAGGAGGGATACGGAAGCATCGACGTAGCAGTGGACCTGCACGAAACATCGGCCAACCGCGGCCCTTTCAAGGTACTCGGTTACCTTTCAGGCAAGTGGCCTGCCCTCCGCACCATCTTCGGATGGGCACCTAACTTCTACGGATTCCTTCTCAACCATGAGGCGCCGCCCACGGAGGAGGACTGTGGTTACATCGAGGCCGTGCTGGATGCTGCAGATGGTTACATGGACCCGATAAGGGAGAACGAGTGCTCGCTGCCCCACACGTTCCAGGGCTACGCTGCGAGCAAGGGCGCCGTGGCCATGACGACCGAGACCAACGAGTACGATCCCTTTGAGCTGCGGGTTGATACCCAAGAAAGCTCTCTTGACGCGGTGCTGCGGGAGCTCGTCGGGCGTATACGGGAGTGAACCTGATATCTTTTTCAATCCGTCAGAAAATTTAGGTATTCCGTAATTCACAGGACTAACCCTTATAAACCAGTTCACAGCGCGAGCCTTCGGGGACGAGGAAGTATCATCATGCTCCCCGAACATGCTCGCAAAGGGTTCTACTCTGGTTTCAGGTATCCATTTTTATCCTTCACATCCCATACGGTCCACATGGGGAGGTGGTGGATTGGCCTACTTGTTATCCTCTTACTTCTCACACCAATCCACGCCGCACAGGAAGCTGACATCGAGGAGACTGTCGACCTGACGTCCCTTGGTCGTGCTCGCTCGAGCGTCGTCTTCCATCTACGCGACGCACGGGCTCGTGATCCTGTGTCGCTCAAGACCGCGTGCCGCCGCATCCCACAAGCGTCATCCTGCATACCTAACGTCGTGACCATGCCCGAAGGCGAGGACATTGTCTTCGACATAGATATCCCCCACGATATATCCATCCAGTCCATCGAGGGTGAGGGCCCGGACAGGATCGTCTTCCTTTCTCGTGTCCGACCGCTCCAGTTCTCCCTCGGTGCCGGCTTCGGGGAGATGTCCCGCAGCCTGCTCGTTCGATATCCATCCCACATGACTGCTATCGAGCGGGTCCAGGACACTGTGCTCACAGCCACCATCCCTCTGGACCTGACCACTGCAGAGGAACTGGACATCCCACCCCCGGACCCAATCCCCGCTGGCGAGCTCGTACGTCTCGCCGGTATCGAAGGCTCCCTTTGTGTTCTAGCCGTCCTCGATGGTACCACGATCGTACAACGACGCATTCTTCCCGGATGTCAGAACACCCTCATCCCCACGGTAGGAATCGATCCTGACAACGAGCATCGGCTCTTGGTTGTGATCGTAGACTTAGGAGTGATTAAGCGCGCTGTGCTCCCCCTCACCATCCGTCCCGTCGAGCTCCACCTCTCCATGCTCCTTGACCGCGATCCGGTCGTCGCGGGGGAGAGCTTCACCATCGAGCTTGGCAGGCGTGTCGATTCGTGTGTGGTGACACTTGAGGACGCGGGCGGGCACGTGATGGACCGTCTTGAGCTGACTGAATGCGAGCGCATCCCCGTCGGAACCTCATCGGGATGGATACCCGGGATGTACGTAGTCCAGGTGGACGCCACTATCGGTGAAAGAACGGCCTCTATAGCGACGACCATAGAGATACTCTCGGCCGGGATGGAAACTGCCGTAATACACATGGAGAAGCGCTCGTTCCTTCCAGGGGAGACGGCACGCATCCACGTGGATACTCCAGGGGATTGGTGCACGACCGCCGTATACAACCTGGACGGGATCAAGGTGAGCGAGGAAGCGACGTTCGGATGTGGGACCTTCGATATTCAGCTCGATGACGCCCTGCCACCGGGGAAGTACATCATCAGGACCGAGGTATACGAGAAGGGTGTTCTCACTGCCGTCGTGGCCACGCCCATCGAAGTGGAAGAGTGGCGTCCCCCGATACGTACCGCCCGTCACGAACTGTGCGCCCAAGGATTCCTGCCCGTCGACGAGCTCCGTATCCCGTGCATCGCGGAAGGTGACGTGTGCTCACCATCATCACTAGCAACACCCTTCTGCCTGTGCTTTACGAACGACGAGGCTACTGACGTATGCAGGTACGGGAGCCCGTGCACTTCGGAAGGTTGCGGTCCTCGCAAGCTCGCGGACCCGTACGTCATCGTCAGAGAACCGGGAGGTAGATGCATTGCTAGACGTGGGAGCGACTCCCTATCCTGTGTAGAGGAAGGTGAGCTCTGCACAGACCGATGTGTTTGTCTCTCCGGTAATGGTAGCCCCATAGCCACATGTTCCGAGGGTGAGAACTGTCAGCCCGATGGGTGCCAGGCAACGAGCCTTCAGTTCAGGATCAAGGATCTCCCCGTGAACCATACCAGGGCCAACGTCCTTGCGGACGGAGTAACGCTAACGTGGAAGGGGTCCGTTCTCTTCGACGGTTCACCAGTCGTCACGCAGGGCGCGGTCACCGGTAAGGCGTTCCTCAGCGACCTCAGGTCAACAGGTTTCGAGGCCTCGTTCGACGGATCATGGAGCCTTTCAGCTACGTTCGTGGGCGATCTTCCGCCCGGGATCCACGAGCTCTACCTTGTAGTCGAGCACAACGGGTTCAGGCATGTCATCCGATCCCCCTTCGAGGTCTGGCATCCCCAGGACGACAGCGGCATCATCCTCTTCTTGGAGCGGATATCCCCCGTTAAGCTCTCTAGGACCGAACTGGAAACCGGGAGCCCCCTGGAGCTCATGGTGCGTGTACGTGACCTCGATGGGCGTGACCTCGTACACGTCCCTCAACGCGCGTTCACCCTTACGGCGGCTGGCCTTGACGCCGATCCCGTATCTGCCACGTATGACCGTGTTGGAGGTATCTGGACCGTCGTGGGCACGTTGCGAGGTATACCGAATGAGAAGGAGGAGGTTGTCCTTTCGGTAGAGCATCTTGGACGGAAGGGCACACTTCGAGCGCAGGTCTCCGTGGCCGACCGAACACCACTGTCGCTCAGGATCCAGAGGGCCGAGCCCGGGACGATGGATAAACCTCTGTTCTACGCCCTGACGACCCTGGGCTTCGAACTGGACATCTACCTCCGTGTCCATGGAGCAGAGGGCATAACCAAGGAGAGCTTCGATATCCGGCTCGGCGAACGGGCGATCGGACCGGACATGATCACCTACATCATCAACACGCTCGAGGGTACTCGGGTCCACGTCAGTGGAGTGCGCTTGTGCCCACCAGAACCTCCCGATACACTCCTGCCACTGGTAGTGACCCTGGCTGACGGCGGAAGGTCGGCTCATGATAGCACAACCATTCTCATCAAGGGCAATCCTGGCCACTGGGACAACGTTGAGGAGGTGTCATGCTGATGGGGCGGAGGACCGCAAGTCAACGGGGCCAGATGACCCTTCTAGGCCTGATCGCTCTCGCCCTCGTTGTCCTGCTGATTGTCGGTGTATTCCTGTACCGGAGTCGGACGGAGCGTGAGGTCAGGGTCGGGCGCATCTCATCGGAGACTACTCGGGAGATGCTCATCAAGCTCGAGCGTCAAGTGGACACGCTTCTCGCCACTTCCATGTACGAGGCGGCCTTCGAGATGGGGTCACATGGCGGGTACATTGCAGAGAGCGTGCCACGTCTGAACCACTACGGTGTACCGTACTTGTTCTATCGGGGAAAGGTCGTGAACCTTCCCTCGGTCAAGGCCATGCAGGAGATGTACGCTGACGAGGTGAAGCGCAGGCTCGAGACGAAGCTGGCTGTGCTCCGGCGTGAACTGGAAGGGAAGGTCGTGCTGGCGGTCCCCGAAGTACGCATCACGCTCGTTGACGACAACGTCCTCGCCAAGATGGAGCTTCCCGTCGAGGTGCAAGGGGAGACGCGTGCACGGTCCCGCATCCCCATCTCAACGAACCTTCCCATCCGCCTCAAGCGGTTGCGCGACCTTGCCGAACGCTATGTGCGCGACTACACCAGAGAGCGCCGGATGGAGAAGAACTTCCTCTACGGCATGACGAACGATCCCCGGATAGCCACTCCTGGTAGCGATGTGCGCACCATCCCGTGTGAAGGAAAGACCGTACTCAGCACCTACAACCAGCTTGTTACTCCCTTCCGTGAGACCGCACAGCTGGCAGTGTCGCTGGAGCTCAAGCGCGTGCTCGAGACGCCGACCTACTCGTCCGAACACATCCAGTGGGACGTGGACCTCAATCCACGAGAGGTCGAGTTCTCCTTCTTGGCGAACCAGGGTGAGGGCACTTACGAGAGCACCGATACGATCATCCTCATCCCGACCCCGTTCCCGGCCGTGGCCCTGAACGACGGTCTGTGTCTCTCCCGGTTCTTTGTCCAGTACAATATCAATTTCCCCATGCGCTATACGATACGAGACGTCCAACCGACCTCGAGGACCATCGGGGCCACCGAGAACCTCGCGGTCCGCCCGCTGGACTTCCGGTTCTACATGATGCCCCTTCTCATCGGCGAGGACGTCAATGCCATCGATAACGAGGTAACAGCACCCGAGAAGGTGGATGATCTGTGCCAGGGATCGTGCTCGGTCGACCTCACGATCACCAACTCGGACGCAGGTAGTGTGTGGCTCGACTCGTGCAAGTACCGTTATAGTGGCGGACGACTTCAGGAGACGGGGACGGTGTGCGGACGTGTCACCCTCATCGTCGAACCTGACGCCCAGTTCACCCTGGCCAAGCACGTGGAGCAGGTGACGATCATCGATAACATCCGCTCCCTCATCACGCTCAAGCCATTCAGCACGGTCACGGGTTCGATGATGGAGAAACGCCGTGTGTACTGCTCGACGTCGATGACCGTACGTGAGGATCCATCCGTTCCCCTAGGGGCTCAGGATGGGACTACCCCTGGTACCGTGGAGGTCATCCTTCAACCCCTCTCGTCCCGGCTCGACCGACGTCGCGTGTCGGTGGACGAGGCCGGCGGGTTCGAGGTCCCGTTCGTGGTCCCCGGGCGATACCTGGTCATGGCGGTCCCGTCGCGGAACGAAGCTGGAGTGCCCTATCGGGAGGTCGAGTCAGCGGGATTCATCCACGATGTCACGGAAGGCCGGAACGAACTGACCATCGAGCTCGAGCCACTTGGCCTGATGAAAGTGGGAGACGAATACATCGGCATCACGTCGACGGAGGATTGCTAGAATGGGTATGAGGAACACAGTACTGACGGCCGTTCTCCTCGCTCTGCTCGTTCTACCTGTACAGGGTCTAGGGGCATGCGTCCCAGACGGTGCTTCGAACATATGTGTCCCGAGGCTGCTCGCGGCACCGGGCGTTAACGGCGGTGACGGGCCACGCCTTGATCCTACCCTCACGGATTGCTCACCGGAGCGGACTACGGCCAACATGCGCGCACACCTCGACGATGTGGTCAGCGACCTCGAAAGTGCCTCCCAGTACTACGATGCGCTCGCCACCAACCTTGATTCCATCAGGCTCGGGTTCGACCAGTGGTGCAGCAACTGCCGTAGTGCGGTACAGGAGTTCGCTACCAAAGGGTACAGCTCCTGCGGTGGTCGACTCTCGACTATCCCTACACCTGCCGGTGTGGCCGCCGATCCCGGTTTCGGGCCCGACGTCTGCCGAGAGGCCGTAACTACCATCTGCGCACCTGACGATCCCCGGTCCGCCTGGTGCACGACCGACTCGGCCCCCGGCCCGCTGGCCGAGTCATGCCCGCTCTGCCTCACCCTGGACTGCGTCTACGGCCACGAGTGTCGGCTAGGTGCACCGAACGCGGCCGCCCGGAGCGCTACGGGCGCGACGAGCTGCCCCCAGGAGCCCGATGCTGCCAGTGCCGCGGCATGCGGTGATCTCGATACGGGCCGCGTGTTCCCACAGCCCGGCGACGATGGGGACGGCTTTGGTCTTGATATCGGCATCTGCATCGATATCAACATCTTCGTCGATATCAACGTGTGCGCCTCGATCGGGGAGGACGGTATCGACGTGGACGCGGACGTCGGTATCAGCGGGGATGTGGGCATTGCCATCGAAGGTGAGGTGGGCACCGGTGCGGGTGTCGGTGTCGAGGCCGGGGCAGGAATCGATGTGGGCGACGATGTCGACGTGGATGCGGACATAGAGATAGTCGCTGACGAGGATGAGGGAACTATCGTGGACGTGGACATCGACATAGCTCCCTTCGACACAGGTGTGCCTCCGGACCAGTGCCTCACGCTCGATGACAGAACTGCATGCAATGCTGGCGGGGAGCTCGATGTGTTCGATGCACCCGTGGGCACCATAGGTAGCGGGGCCGACGATCTGGGTATCGAAGGATGCGTGACCGAGGGCTCACCACGCACGTGCGAGCCGCCTGCGGAGGGCGAGGGCGTACCTGTCCCCGAGGAAGAGCCCGCACAGGAGCCCGAGGACGTTGACTGTACACAATGCGTGTACAAGCGAGTCTGGAAGATGAGCCCGATCGATGAGGATGGGGCTGACTGCATGGCCTGTGCGACGTGGTGCGATGAGAATTCACAGATGGTGGGGATCGTTGAGGGCGAGATCGTGGCAGACTGCCTCGTCTGCCGTAACTCCTGCCAATGGATGTCGGACATCGAGCTGGTCGCCATCGACGGTGTGACCGACTGCAGCACCTGCGACGAGGAAGAGGTCAGCGGCGTAATCTGGAGCTCGCCCATCAGGACAGTTGGCGACGCATGGACCGTTGACTGCCCTGCCTGCGATGTGTGGTGCGGGGACGGTACCATATTCACAACGACCGACCAGGGATGGGTGCTCGACTGCATCGCTTGCGATAACCTGTGCAAGGAAGAGGAACCGGTGGAGATCGTCCAGGAAGAAGGGACACCGATGCGGATGAACGCGGAGCCCGGAACGTGTACCGAGCGCCAGTGCTGTGGCCCGCCGTTCACCTGCCAGGACGGGTATATCGACTACACGTGGATGGTCACCGGGTGTCTCCCTGAGGAACACGAGTGTTCTCAGGTGACGCAGGCAAGCCTTGTGACCCGTCGGAAGCGGAACGCCATCCCGTCGCCCGGCGGGATGCATGAGTGCCAGCAGAACGCCGCCGACCTCAAGGACGTCTGTACCGTCGAGGGCTCGGCCGTGCTCGGTGAGGGGACGCTCGATCCATGTACGGTGGCCAACCGGCTCACCGGCCTCGTCGTGGACGTCCGTCTTCTCGTAACGCGCATCGACGAGACCACCGTTCTCCTTCGTCGGCTCGCGGAGCGGCTCCGGATCGAGCATGCCCAGGGATTCGCCGATCGCTCGAACGCAACTACAGAGGCCATAGTCCGGGAGCTTGCGGTCCTGCTCAGCGAGGTCCCCACATCTGAGGGATTCCAGGGCGAGCTCGTGGGCTTGGTTCGGTTGCTCCAGAGCGAGGCTTTCGTACGGGACATCTCCATCGCTGAATGGCAGACAGGTGCAGGGTACGACATCCGCGCCGTCACGGGCGGCGGTCCCGGCAACGGTCTCTGGGACGAGTACTGTTCCGGTCACCGTCTATGTGGCGCCTGCGGGGGAACGAGCGGTCCGGCCGGGTGCCTCGGACCTACGTCACAAGGTAGCTACGAGTCGAACCGGGGCGACTACCGCGGTCGCTGCGCTTCTACCGGGGAGGTCGCGGCCGTGGTGGAGGAGAGAGGGCTCGACACATGGCGTGAGCGCGGAGCTGTTGATAACTTGGGCGCCATCGATGTTGATGATGACCTCTTCATAGACACAGAGTCGTGCTACCGGTATGACGTTCAGGCAGCACTCGCAGGTATAGGTTCGAATCCCATGGAGTGCACCGAGGTCTGTCGTGTGTGCGCCGGGGTGGACCGTTCCCACTGCCAACCCCACCTTGGTGTTTGCGTGTGCGAGGTCGGATCCTGGTGGCTGCTCACGTCCGAGCACTGCCGTCCATCGGTCCCCGCCGGAGGGCGTGAAATGGCTTGCTGTGAGCGGGCGTTCAGTACGGGTGCTGAACCAATTCACTTCCCTCGTGGATCGGTGTGCGCAGGCCCCATAGTCACCGGTGTAACAATCGACTGGTGCCGGCGATGGCCGGGGCTCTGCTGCAAGTACGAGTTCGAGGAAGTCCCCTTGGAGCGTGCCTGTAAGGCGTTCGGATCAGGGGGAGCATGCACTGAGCTGTGCAGGGACCTCTTTAAGGACGAGAGGGCTGACGTATGCGTTGCGCGTTGTGACGATGTTGTACCTGCATGCGATGAGTCGTGCCTTGAATCAGGAGAGCTTGCATGTCTCGACGATTGCTCCCCCCTGGCCGCTCCTTGCATCGAGGCATGCATCAAGGACCATCCCGGGAACGGGACCGCATGCGAGGCGGCATGCTCCGCAGGTGCTCCCGTCGGCACGGTCCGAGCGTTCGTGACCCGGGGCGGCGCTCCGGTCGCCCCCAACCAGGTCTTCAGCAAGGGAGACCAAGTGGACGTCGGTGGTGTACTGAACAATACTGGCAGCATCACCCTCCGTGGTACCGCACGCTTGTATCTGGTCATCATCGAACAGTGCTCGTGCACAGAGGAGGGATGCATCTGCCAAGAGGAGATCGTGCTACTCATGGAACACCCGGTGCGACTTGCGCCCGGTCAGGGACTGGACCTCGGTCGGATTAGTTACGTGCTCGATCGGGACAACGTCTCGGTCCAGGCGTTCATCGAGGTCGTGGATGAACGAGGCGAGATAACCCTCACAGGACGGGGTCCCATCTCACATGTTGTGCCTGCTGGCGCCATCGCGGTCCGGGATGCATACTTCCTCGGCCCTCGCGGGAGGACCACCGAGACCTACCCGGGGACGACGGTGAACGGTGCTGTCGTGATCGATCCCGATGTGGTACCCGTGGCAGTGGCGGTATCTCTTGAGAAGGCTGGCGAGCCCGTGGCGAACGGAGCCGCTTTCTACAAGCTCACCAGACGCGCACCGAGCCGACCTTTGCCGACCGGCCCGTTCACCGCCGAGGAGGATGATATCGACTCGGTCGTGAGCATCCACGTCAAGGCCATCGGCCCTAATGGTACCGTTCTACTGGACCGCACCCTACAACAGCAGGGCATCGTACCGGGCACCTGCGGAAAAGAGATGACCGCCAGGTGTCTTGAGCAACTGGGTACTCGTCCTCCTTCCTATCCCTCCGCGTTCGTCCAGGTCCGAAGACTGGTACTGACCGTGATGCGCGCGGTCTTCATGGATACTGAAGGTCGCGTCTTGGACACGGTTGAGGACGATGAGGAGGCTACGGCGGCCGTGTGGATCAAGAATCCTCTCGCCACGCCCTTCTCGGGTAAGATCGAGGCCACAATCGTCTCCAAAGAACACGGTACAGTAACCTCGAAGGAGGATACGCTCATAGGCAGCCGTGCACTTGGTCCTGGCGAGGAACGACTCGTTCGGACCGAGACCGTCCGCGCCGTCGCTCCCGATACCTACGTCCTCCGGGCGTTAGCTCGGGACGGATCAGACCGTGTGTGGCTCGATGAGGTCGTGGACGCCCAGCTCAAGGCGCTCCCCGCACCGACGACACCTGTCGTTCCACCGGATCCCTCGGCCATCGCGGCGTTCGCCTCCATCGACACCACAATCGGGATCGGCCAATGCCGGTTCACCGTACTGTGCACGGGCTGTTCGCCCGACTGTCAGCTACGTATCGACATGGAGCAGTGCACGCTCACACCTCGCAACTGTGACTGTGACTGCAGTTCCACCGCAGAGCGTACCAAAGATGGTATGTCCTCGGCTTGAGCCTTGCACTCATATCATGCTGTCGATGGCCGGTACAATGACGATGTCAGCAGGAAAGCCGTTCCCAGCACCATTACGATTGTGGCGCCCGATGCCAGGTCAAGCACGTACGAGAGCCACAAGCCTGTCACAGTGAGAACCATCCCCACGAGGACGGAGAGGGCCATGAGCCGGTCGAGTCGTGAGGTGAACTGCCTGCTGATGGCGGCCGGCATGGTCAGGAGCGCGACCACCAGGATAACACCAACGACCCGGATGAGCACGACAACACTAAGGGCAACAAGGCATAGGAGCAGCAGGTACAAGGCTTGTGACGGGGCTCCAGACACGGTGGCGAAGTCCTCGTCGAAGGAGATGGCAAGGAAGTCCTGGTAGAACACCGCTACGGTCCCCACAATCACGATGTCCAGCGCCAGCATCATGTACAGGTCGGTGACCGGAACGGTGAGGATGTTACCGAAAAGGTAGCTCATAAGATCGGGGGCGTACCCGGGTGCCAGCCCTATGAAGATGATCCCCAACGCCATCCCCATCGCCCAGAGAATCCCGATTGAGGTATCCTCACTGATACGTTCCCTGTGACCTAGCACACCGATGGCCACTGCCGACATGAGGCTGAAGGGTATTGCGGTCAGGATGGGGCTGATACCAAGTAGATACCCCAGACCTATGCCGCCGAACGCCGCGTGGGCGATGCCGCCGCTGATGAACACGATGCGCTTAACGACCACGTAGGTGCCGACAACACCACAGGCTATGCTCACGAGCACGCTCGCCATCAGGGCGTTGCGCATGAACTCGTACTGGAGGACCTCGAGCATCACTCATGCCTCCTGAGCACACGGTGAGGGTGGCCGTGACCGATTAGCTGTATCGGACAGGCGTACGCCTCCTCCAGGGCTTCAGCCCCGCCCTCGGCGCCCCCATGATGGAAGAGCTTCCGGTTGAGGCATGCGATCTCCACGACCTCCTCGGACATCACACCGATGTCGTGGGTCACCATTACGACGGCCATCCTGTCACGGAGTTCGGCCATGAGCTCGTAGAAGGACCTCTGCATGTCCGGATCGATGCTGGCCATGGGCTCATCCAGTAGCAGGAGCTCTGGTTCCCGCGCGAGGGCCCGGGCAAGGAGCACGCGCTGGAGCTGACCTCCGGAGAGCGCCCCAATCTGCCGGTCACCATACTCGCTCATCTCAACGGTTTCGAGCGCTTCTGTGACCTTCTGGTGGTCCAGTGCAGTATAGCCACTGAAAGGACCACGGTACCGCCCCATTAGCACGACCTCGTTCACAGAAATCGGGAACTCGAGATCGAACCGGGCGTACTGAGGGAGGTATCCGATACGCCGTCGACCTTCTTCAGGCGAGGTGTCGAACACCTCCACCTTGCCGGCGTCGGGTGGGATGAGGCCCAGGATCACCTTTAGCAAGGTGCTCTTCCCGCCCCCATTGGGACCGAGGATGGCCATGTAGTCGTTCTCATGGATGTCGAGAGTGACACCATCGAGCACAGGATTGCCACCGAAAGAGACGTCAACCCCATCGAGCCTGACGATCACCTTCTCCTCAACCATGGCGGTCACCTTATGTGCATGAGGCACCGGGCCTTCGCCACTGAGAGCGGGCTGCTTTTCTTAAACCTGACGCATGCCCGTGGCGCTCAGGAGAACTCCTCGGCCAGTGCGTCCGCAATGGCCCTCATGTCGGTGATATAAGCTCGCGGGAGCGGGTCCAGGGGCCGCGTGGTGCTATCGAGCTCCCTAGCCACGGTCTCGGCATTGCGGGTCGAGAACTGGGGATTAATGAAGACGAAGGCCAGATCGTGCGCCCGCGCATCCTCGATGGCCTGCTGGAGCGCCTGGGGCGTCGGTTCCTTCCCCTCATGTTCGATCCCTACCTGGTCAAGGCCGTACTCCCGTGCCAGATAGCTGAAAGAGGGGTGGTAGGTCAGGAAGGTCCTGTCCGTCTTCCCCTCGAACCTCTGCCGGAAATAGGCGTCAAGCTCGTCGAGCTCTGCTATGTATGCAATGGCGTTCGCGTGATAATCTCCCGAGTGATCCGGGTCCACTTCTGCAAGACCTCGGGCGAAGTTCATCACCATACGCTTGGCGTTCACCGGGGAGAGCCAGATATGAGGATCGGTGCCTGTGTGGTGATGGGTCCCGGCGTCTTCAGGACCTTCATCATTGTGTTCCTCTTCAGGTGTCCCATTCTCCTCATGTATCTCACCGATTAGCTCGATACCCGCGGCCCCGTCGATGATTGGGAGCGACGGATTGACGCCCAATAGCTTGTCGAGCCAGGCGGTCTCGAACTCAACGCCCGACCCTATCTTGAAATAGACGCTCGCTGAGGCGATATCCCGCATCTGCGACGGTGTCGGTTCGTAGGTATGGGGGCTCGCTCCAGGCGGGACCATGAGGATGACGCGCACGCGGTCACCACCTACCCTCTCCACTAACTCGACCTGGGGGGAGAGCGTTACCACGATGACAAGACGGCCGTCGCTCTCGCCAGGTGGTGGGCCGCCATTGCAGCCCATGGTGAGCACGAGGAGCACAAGCACGACATGCGCTCTGTACAGGTACGAACGGTCCGGTACAGGGCACACCGCGGCCATGCTACCGAGAGCTAGGTCGAAGTTTATTAACCCATGGTCTCCCGGACGGGACACGGACCACAGCGGTGCCTTCTACTCCTCCTTATCCACTACCTCTCGCTCGAACCGGTCCAGCACATCGTCCAGGTCCGGCTGTCCGATCGTGGCAAGCTCGTAGTGCACACGGACTGTGGGCTTGTTGATGGTCATGATGCGGTTTAGGTCGATAGGCGTGCCCATGACCACCACCTCAGCATCGCTCTCGTTGATCGTCCTCTCGAGGTCCTTCACCTGCTCGGGCGAGTAGCCCATGGCAGGCAGCACCTTCCCCAGGTGCGTGAACTTCTCGTAGACGTCCTTGAGCGAGCCTGCTGCTGAGTCGCGGCCGTCCACCATCTCGGCCGCACCGAACTTCTCGGCCGCGATGAGCCCTGCTCCGAAGCCCATGCCACCATGAGTGCATGTGGGGCCGTCCTCCACGACCAGCACGCGCTTACCCTCGACGAGGGAAACGTCCTCCACGGTGATGACCGACGCTGAATCGATGATTGTAGCATCAGGATTCGCCTCACGCGTGTTGTGACGTACGGTCTCAATATCCTTGTAGTCGGCGGTGGCCTCCTTACCGATGAGGACCACGTCGGCGGTGCGGAGGTTGACCTCACCCGGGTGATAGGTCAGCTCGTGGCCTGCACGATGTGGATCGACGATGGTTATCTGGAGGTCAGGTCGGTAGAAAGGCACGTCATTGTTACCTCCGTCCCAGAGGATAATGTCGGCCTCCTTCTCTGCCTCGGCGAGTATCTTACCATAGTCGACACCAGCGTACACGACCATACCCCGGTCGATGTAGGGCTCGTACTCCTCCCGCTCCTCGATAGTGCACTCTTGTACGTTCAGGTCGTCGTAGGTTTCGAACCGCTGGCACTCCTGTTTCACCAGATCGCCATAGGGCATGGGATGTCGCACGGCGACCACGTTGTAGCCCCGCTCGATGAGGTTGTCGGCGATGGCACGCGTGGTCTGGCTCTTGCCGCATCCGGTGCGCACGGCGTTGACTGCGATCACGGGCTTGGAGGACTCGAGGAATATATCGTCGGTGCCCAGCAACTGGAAGTTCGCACCCGCTGCGAGCACGGTTGATGCCTTGTGCATCACGTCCTCATGGGCCAGGTCGCTGTACGATAGGATCACGGTCTTGACGTTGTGCTCCTTGATGAGGCGCGGTAGCTCGGCCTCGTCATAGATGGGGACTCCGTTCGGATAGAGCTCACCCGACAGTTGAGCGGGATATGTCCGTCCGTCTATGTCGGGGATCTGGGTCGCCGTGAAGGCAACGACGTTATACTGTGCGTCCTCGCGAAACTTGACGTTGAAGTCGTGGAAGTCGCGCCCCGCGGCGCCCATGATGATGACGTTCTCCCGTTCGACATCCTGATTGACCGTGTCTTCGATTTCGTACATATGTACCACTTTCCCTAGGTGTGCGATCTATAGACCCGTACCCAGCCCGGCACAGTAGGAGATTCGGTTTATATGTGTGGGTTTTGGGGTATGTGTTACTTACGCTTAGTGACACAGCACCTTGTCCCGAATCAGAGTGACACGATGAGCTAGTGGGATTCACTAATTACGCATAGGCCTCGGCGGCCGCCGGAGCGGCATCATCGGGGCCGGGCTCCTCGTAGAAGTACTTCTCGCCCACTAACTTGGCACCTTCCACCAGTCCTTTCATGTAGGCGACACGGTCCTTGGCAACGGCCCTACCCCCTTCGGAGGATAAGAGAGTGCCGTTCTCGTAACGGGTTATGTAGGCCTCGATGACCTGGAGGGAATCCACCGCCGGCTCCCCCATGGTCCATAACTTTTCACGGTCAGGATTGTCCGGATCGTACACAGGACGTGTGGAGCCGCCGTACTGGAGGGTGCGCACGCAGCGCTCGCCCAGAGCATCGATGCGGTCGGCGTCGGCGAGGATCAGGTCCTCTGAATAGGTCAGAGGTTCACGTCCATCTGGATTGTCCACGTAGGTCTCGTGTGCGAGGATGGCGTGCTTGACAGCGTCGACCTTCTCCTGAGGGAATCCGATCTCATCGAGGATCTCCCCGGCCATCTGGGCACCGAGGATGGGGTGCTGGGTCCCGTCCGTGGATGGGACGAGAGGGCGGGCCACATCGTGGAGGTAGGAGGCCGCGAACAGCACATCGTCATCGCCACCCTCGATATCGGCTATGGCCTGGGCGTTCTCGTACACACGCCTACCATGCTCGATACCGTGGCCGATCGAATGCTGACCACCATCAAGTTCCGCGATAAGATCCTCCCGCCAGCTCATGAGGGGGCTCGGCAGGGGACGCTGTTTATATACATTGTCCCTGCCTCGGCCTGGCGACAGCGAACAGCTTTTAAAGATGGGTTCCATCTGACGAATCATGAAAAACACCGTAGTACTGCTCATCGCTCTATGCCTCTTGGCCGGTTGCATGGGCGGAGATGACGCCCCGACCGAAGGTCCGGCGGCCACCACTCCACCCAAAGCTCCCGCGACGACGACCGAACCAACCAAGGCCCCCACCTCACCAACGGAAGCACCTGACACGCCCGCTGCAACGGCCGCACCAACAGAAGCGCCGGTAGCCACAGAGGCTCCACCGACGGAAACGGTCGAACCTATTGAGGAGCCCATCCCATCACCACTTGAAGCCGCTTGGGATGCAGCGAAGGACGTGACCCGCTCCGAGGCCGAGAACGTCATTCATGATTACTGCGATGCATGGATGAAGAGCTCCTGGGCGGACCCGCCGGTTCTTGACCATGCGCCTGAAGTATACGCTACAATAGTGACCCCCGAGACGGGTCTGTTCCTGATCGATATTGACGAATATCTTAAAGGCAGGACGCTCACCAAGTGCGATTGCCGCGTGTACCTGAAGTTCCTCAGCCGGGTTGCCGACAGCGAGGTCCGTGCCGATTTCACAGCAGATACCGACTGCAGTGATTGGTCCCATGAGTACGGGTGTAAGATCCTCTGCTATGGTGATACCGAGGAAGAGTGCAAGACCAACCACGACTGTATCTAGCGCGGACGGGTGATAGTACGCTGTGAGAGCGCCCGACGACGCGCGGTCCGGGCGAACGCTCAGCTTCCCTGAGGGCTTTCTCTGGGGTGCAGCGACAGCTGCCTACCAGATAGAGGGCGCGGTCAGCGAGGACGGCCGTGCCCCTTCCATCTGGGATGCATTCTGCCGTTCCCCCAGTACCATAGAGGGAGGGGATTCCGGCGATGTGGCCTGTGACCATTACCACCGGTGGCGCGAGGACATCGCGCTGATGCGGGAGCTTGGCCTGCAGACCTATCGTCTGTCATTGGCCTGGCCACGCATCGTACCCGGAGGTGATGGTGAGATCAATCCAGAGGGACTGGCGTTCTATCGCCGTCTTCTGGAAGGGCTGCATGAAGCAGGCATCTCACCTATGGTCACCCTATATCACTGGGACCTGCCACTTAAGCTCCAGGAGCGTGGTGGCTGGACATCTCAGGACACAGTGGACGCTTTTGTCCGATACGCCAGGACATGCTATAAGGAGCTGGGCGACCTCGTCCCGCGATGGGCCACCATCAACGAGCCCTGGTGCGTGGCCATGAAGGGCAACCTCATCGGCGACCATGCTCCCGGTGTGAAGGACCTGTCCACCGCTCTGGTGGTAGCGCACAACGTTCTGCTCGCACATGCAAGAGCTGTGGCCGCCTTCCGTGACACCGGGCTCACGGGGGACATCGGAATCGTGCTGAACCTCACTCCTGCTACTCCTGCTTCGGGCCGTGAGCAGGACGTGGCCGCTGCCCGCAGGTTCGATGGGTTCTTCAATCGCTGGTTCCTCGATCCGCTCCTCGCGGGAGCGTACCCCACGGACATGGTAGAGTGGTACCGTCACCAAGGGGCCCTGCCGCTGGTGTCCACTTCCGAGGTGGAGACGCTGGCCGAACCTATCGACTTCCTTGGAGTTAACTACTACTTCCGTCAGGTCATCCGCGCGTCACGTGACGGACCCCTCCAGCTCACCGACATTCCACAGGAGGGCGAGCACACGACCATGGGGTGGGATGTGACTCCCGAGGGGATACATGACATCCTCGTCCGTCTGGACCGCGACTATTACTCCATCCCGATCTACATCACAGAG
Organism: Candidatus Undinarchaeota archaeon; assembly: GCA_964519305.1. GTDB lineage: Archaea > SpSt-1190 > SpSt-1190 > JASMDC01 > JASMDC01 > JASMDC01. The sequence goes on along the minus strand of CAZFHY010000002.1, from coordinate 94,637 downwards.
AACGGCGCCGCCTTCCCCGACCAGATAGGTCCTGACGACAGGATCCGCGATCCACGTCGCCTCACCTTCCTCCGCGATCACCTTTCCCAGGTGCATCGCGCCATCGAGGAGGGTGTCGACGTGCGAGGGTACTACGCGTGGTCGCTCATGGATAATTTCGAATGGGAGCGGGGGTACAGTCAGCGGTTCGGTATCGTATACGTGGATTACGTCACACAGCGTCGCATACCAAAGGACTCGGCACTGTGGTATGCACAAGTCATCAAGAATAACGGGCTCCCTGCAGAAGAATGACGTGTACCGTACCTATTCCCGCAGTGTCTCGTAGATCACATCGTACGTCATGATCTCGTACCCGATAACGTGTTGGGCTATACTACCTAGCTATATTTTATTCTTGGTGCCCCGGCGATGCGGCCCTACATCTCCCGTTCGAAGGCCCTGGTGCAGGCGGCGATGGTCGCCACGGAGAAGCACACCATAGCCCCCACATTGAGCGCGATGCTGTTGGCCCCTGTCCCGAGCATGAGGTGGCGCAGGAGGTCCACGCCGTAGGAGAGCGGATCAACGGCCACCAGGACCGCCAGCCACGAGGGGAGCCGGTCGATTGGAAAAAAGGCCCCTGACAGGATGAACATGGGCATGACGATGAACGTCATGATCACCGAGTGCCCCTCAAATGACTCGGAGAGGGCGGCGATGAGCAGGCCCAGACCGACTATGCCCGATGAGATGAGCGCCATGGTCCCCAGGATCCCAGGGACCGCTGCCAGGGGAATGCGGAGCCCCAGGAGCGGTGCAGTCAGCAGGAGCAGGGTGCCCTGGATCATGGCCACAGAGGTGCCCCCCAGGAGCTTGCCCACCACTACTGACGTTCGTCGGATAGGCGCCACCAGGATCTCGCGCATGAAACCGAACTCACGGTCCCAGATCACGGACAGCCCCGAGCCGATGGACGTGAACAGCAGGGACATGGCGAGGATACCGGGGAACATGAACTGGAGATAATCGACGCCATACCGTTCAGCAGCGAAGGCCGTGTTCAGCCCCGAACCGATGAAGAAGAGGAAGAACAGCGGCATGGCCAGCGAGGATACCACACGGACCTTCTCTCTGGAGTAGCGCATCATCTCCCGCAGCCAGATCGTGTAGATGCCCCTTATCTCCGAGATCGGCCATCCCTCCTGTGTACGATCTGCCGGATGTGGTCCATAGCATCCCCGTTCTCGGCCCTGAGGTCGGTGCCGGTATGCTTCAGGAACACGTCATTGAGCGTGGGGGTTCGGAGGTTCACCGAGCGGATACGGACCTTGGCATCCCGACACGCGTCCACTACGAGGGGGATCAGGGTGTCGCCGCCCTTGGCCGTGACCATTAGCTTCCCATCGCTCTCGTCCACGTCGAGCACGCCGTCAAGCCTATCCAATGCGGTCCTGGCGACGGCCACGTCGTTCCCGGAAGCGGTCTCTACGGTTATCAGATCACCGCCCACCCCCTCCTTGAGCTCCGTCGGTGAGCCCATGGCCACGATCCGTCCGTGGTCTATGACGGCTATGCGGTCGCAGAGCGCGTCCGCCTCGTCCATATAATGCGTGGTGAGGATTATGGTGACGTCCTTCTCCTTGTTCAGGGTGCGGACGTGCTCCCAGATGTGGTGGCGGGTCTGGGGATCGAGCCCGAGTGTGGGTTCGTCCAGGAAGAGCAGTTGGGGGTGATGGATGAGGCCGCGGGCGATCTCCAGCCGACGCTTCATGCCTCCCGAGAACGTCTTGACATCCCGATCGGCATCGTCCGTCAGCTCCACAAGCTCCAGCACTTCAGCAATACGTCGTGCAGCAAGGTCATTCGGTACATCGTAGAGCATGGCGTGAAGAGTCAGGTTTTCCCGTGCTGTGAGCTTCGTATCGAGGCTCGGGTCCTGGAACACCACACCGATGGATTTCCGAACCTCGAGAGGATCCCCTACGACGTCGAAGCCGTTGACAATCCCTGCCCCCGCAGTGGGCGCCAGGAGTGTGCAGAGTACGGAGATGGCTGTGGTCTTGCCCGCACCATTGGGTCCCAGGAGGCCGAAAACTTCGCCCTTGGCGACCTCGAGAGAGACATCATCGACCGCTTTCAGCTCGCCGAAGTGTTTTGAGAGCCCCGTCATACGGATCATGGGCTCGCTGATCTTCTCACCCATCCACCATCACGCAGGCTGTACGGTGAGGGAGAAGCTTATAATATTGCTCATTGGAGCGCCATCAGGTGCGTCCCCCATGTACGAGTTGCTACTCATCGGATACATAATAATCCTTCTGGCCATCGGCCTCCGGACGCGCGGGAACGAGGCGAGCGGTGACTTCATCCTAGCGGACAGGTCCCTGTCGTTCCACCTCCTCGTTGCCAGCGTCGTCGCGACCTTCTACGGTGCCAGCGCCGTTATCGGCGGAGCATCGTTGACCTACCAGCTCGGTCTCGGTGCACTCTGGTTCATGGTCCCGTTCTATCTAGGAACCCTGTCGCTCGTGCTCGTCCTGCGCAGACTTGAGGGAGTAGAAGCATACACCCTCCCCGATCTCCTAGGGAAGGAACATGGAAGGGGGACCGCCGCAGCGGCATCCGTGCTTCTCGCCGTTCTGTGCCTCGTGCCAGAATCCATCATCGCAGGTGGAAAGCTCGTTGGATTCCTCCTCCCGCAACTGGCACTGACGCACGCGATGGTGCTGGTAACGACGGTGATAGCCCTCTACACATTAATGGGCGGTATGCGCGCGGTTGTGTTCTCGGATCTGATTCAGTTCGTGTTGATGGCTGTGGCCATGGTCCTTCTTGCTCTCTTTGCTGTGCGTGGTACACCGGACTTCACCCAGGCCCTCGCGCCCGAGTACTTCGATCCCATGGCCTACCTTACCGGTCAGGAGATCGCCGTTTGGTCGCTGCTGCTCTTCCTTTTCCCTGTGACCTCGGCACCATTGTTCCAGCGGTTCTTCGCAGCCCGCGAGGACGTCAACATCCGTAACGTGCTCGTGCTATCCGTCACCATCTGGGTCGCCATCGACCTGTGCGTGCTTTCATCGGGCCTTGTTGCCGCATCGACCGTAGAGGTCGAGGATCCGGACCAGGCCATCTTTGCGCTGGGACAACAAGTACTCCCCCCTGCGCTTGCAGCGTTCTTCTTCGTGGGATTGCTGGCTGCGATAATGAGCACAGCTGATTCATTTCTCCATGCAGGTGCGAGCTCACTGGGACACGATGTGCTCAGAGAGCGTCTATCCCTCGATGAGGCGGGCACGGTCAAAGCCATCCGGGTATGCATCGTCCTGCTCGCGGTCGTGAGCCTTGGGCTGGCCCTTGCGTTCCAGCAGGTCGTTCCGGCCCTTATCTTCCTCCTCACAGTATGGATCTCCGGTGTCGCCGTCCCCACAGGTGCCTTCCTACTCGGAAAGCGCCTTCCTGAGCGTGCGGCAGTTGGCGCCATCGTGGGAGGTGCGGGGATCGCGGTGCTCTGGAAGCTCACTTCCCCTGCAGCTATCGATCCGTTGTTCCCGGGGCTTGGTGTATCGCTGATGATCGCCCTCCTTGGCGGGACCACCGAACAGAAGGACGACGAAGATGATCAGGAACCTCAAAAGGACGGCGACGCCGATGAGAAGGATGAGGACGATCCTGACGAGGAGTGAGCGCGCACGTAGCACTTTTATTCCTGAGCGGTCGAACACACTCCATGACATCGATCCCGCTCACCAGGTTCCTGTCGTTCGCTAACGATGTGCTCGAGATCCCCATCTGCCCGGAGAAGGTCAGCTACCTCTATGTCGAGGGATCGAAGGACGTCGAGCGGGTGTGCTTCGCCCTGGACGTCACCGAGGGTGCCGTGGAGTTCGCGGCGAAGGAAGGGGCCGACCTTCTGGTCACACACCACCCAATCACCTATGGTCCTATTCCTAGGATAACAGGTGCGGTCGCACGCAAGGTCCGCAAGCTGCTCGCGAACGATATCTCACTATACTCCGCCCATCTCCCACTGGACGCGGTCTTCAACGGTCCCGTGCTTGCCGAGCGCCTTGGTGTGAAGGTCGAGGGCCGGTTCGCATTTTTCGATGGATTCGAGGCGGGAGTGTACGGGACCACCGATCCGGAGGCGTTCCACAAGGCCCTAGCAGGCATGAGCACAGCCTCGGTCCACATGGCGGACCGCGGTGTGCGCCGTGTAGGAGTGGTCACAGGTAGTGGTGCCAAGGGTCACGTCGTCGCCGAAGCGCAGTCCCTGGGGCTCGACACCCTGGTCACAGGAGAGCGCTCGTACCACGGACTGCTCAGCTGCGAGGAGGCTGGGCTCAATGTCGTGTTCCTCGGCCACTACGACTCAGAGCTACCGGGACTGCTCGAGTTCATGCGCAAGGCCGAGAAGGAGCTCGGCATCACAGGTATACCCTACACCGAGGAGAGAGAATACTAGCCCCCTTCAACCGATGAGCACGACCTGCAGCACGTTGAACAGGTAGCCTGTGACAACTATACCGGCCGCGACGGTACCGAAGAACACCAGTATCAGAGGTAGCTTCATTGCCCGTCGGAGGATGACGGCCTCGGGGACGGAGAGGGCTGCCGTTGCCATCATAAAGGCGAGTGCCGTGCCCAGGGGTACGCCCTTCTGAAAGAGCACCACGGCGATAGGGACCACTGCGCTGCAGTTGGCGTAGAGCGGAACTCCAAGGGCCGTGGCGATCGGGACCATGAACACACCGCCCCTCGAGATGATGCCCTGGATGGTCTCTGCTGGTACATAGCCATGGAGGAACGCACCGATCGCGACGCCCGCCACGACCCAGCGCCATACCTTACCCACGATATCGCGGGCCTCTTCCAGGCCGAAGTCCACACGCTCTCTCATGGAACCGAACTCCTCGTCATCCAGCTCCTCGTCAGGCGACACGAGGTCCTCGACAAGGTGCACTTCCAGCCCCATACGGCCCAACACCATGCCCGCGACGATACCGATCGTCATTCCGCTCGCGATGTACGCTGCTGTGATACGCCAGCCGAACTCGCCGAGCATGATGATGGCTATGTACTCGTTGATGAGCGGTGAGGTGATGAGGAAGGAAAATGCGATCCCGAGCGGAATGCCCGCTTCCATGAATCCGATGAAGATGGGGACAGAGGAGCACGAGCAGAAGGGAGAAATCGCACCGAACACCGCAGCGAGCACGTTCCCCCGGCCGGGAGGCCCCCGCGTCAGCCATTCCTTCACCCGCTTGCGGGGCAGATATGTCCGCAGCACGCCGATAGCAGCGATCATCACGAAGAGAAGCAGGAGTATCTTCACAGTATCGTAGAGGAAGAAGTTCAGCGCTGCTGCAGCGGGACCTTCGCCGGTCCCGAGGAGAGCTAGGACCGTCCGGTCCGCCAGGACCTGGACAGGGTAGAACGGATCTACCATCCCTACTTCTCTTCGTCCTTCTTCTTGGGCGGTGGACAGCACGAACTACCAGAGCAACAGCATCCGCTCTTCTTCGACCTATCCTCCAGGTCACTGTCCATCTTGTCCAATAATCCCTTGAGCCAGCCTTTCTTTTCTTCAGCCATTGTCGTTCACCTTTGTACAATAATCCTAAATGTTACGGCACCATCATCCCTCTGTGGGGAACCAGTCCTGCGTTCGCAGGCACACAGCAACGAGCATTAGCATCACGGGTACTTCTATGAGCACGCCCACCACCGTGGCCAGTGCGGCCCCGGACCTCAGTCCGAACAGCATGGTCGCCGTTGCGATGGCCACCTCGAAGTGGTTGGACGCACCGATGATGGCGCTGGGAGCGGCGTTCTCGTACGAGAGCCCGATTAGCTTGGCAATACCGTAACCGAGCACGAATATGAGGATGGTCTGTATGAACAGGGGGACCGCTATGTAGAAGATGGTACCGGGATGCTTCAGTATGACGTCCCCCTTGAACGAGAACAGGAGGACCAGGGTCACAAGCAGCGCCCCGATAGAGACGGTGCCCAGATGCGGCAGGAAGTTCTCCTCGAAGTACTCCATACCCTTGTTCTCGATGATCCATTTCCTTGTGAAGTAACCTGCGACCAGAGGGAGACCCACGTACACAACTACCGAGAGCACGATGGTCTGCCAGGGGATGGGTAGGGCGTTCACGCCCAGTAGATAGCCGCCCAGCGGTGCGTACAGGAACAGCATGGTCAGAGAGTTGATAGCGACCATCACCAGGGTGTGGCCCATATTAGCCCTGGCAAGATGGCTCCACACGAGCACCATGGCCGTACAGGGAGCGATGCCCAGAAGAATGGCGCCGGCTATGTAGGAGCGGAACAGTTCCACCTGTCTTCCATCCTTGATTATCTCGGTACCCACCAGATGCGGAGCGAACATGGACCCTAGGAAGAATGAGGCGATGAGGTACATGGTGAAGGGCTTCACGCACCAGTTGACGAACAGGGTGAGCGCGACCGGTTTGGGGGTCTTGCCTGCCTTGACCACTTCGGCGAAGTCGATCTTCACCATGATGGGGTACATCATGAAGAACAAGCATATCGCGATGGGGATAGACACCTGGTACACGGCCATCTGGTCCAGGGACGTGGCAACGCCAGGGGCAACTCTCCCGAGGACGATCCCTGCAACGATGCAGAGGATGACCCATAGAGAGAGGTATCGCTCGAAGAAGCTCAGACCGCGTCCCGCGGTTATCTCCTCTGTGGTCGTCCCTTTGGACCCCTTGTCCATCTTCTCGTCATTTTTCCCCATGGTTGTCCACCGTTCTCGTTGATCATTCAGCTCTTATGGACGTCAACCCCTCTAGTCCTTGTCGCACTCCACGCACCGACAGATACCATCGATCGTCCCGGTAACGTGCTCGGCATCACGAAGGAGCACGATGAGGGAGGGATCGGTCACACGGTACATGATACGTTTCCCATCCCGACGGCTCTGCACCAGCCCGCATTCCCTCAGACGCTTGAGGTGGTGGGAGGTGAGCGACTGGTCCCGGTCCAGGTGCTCGACGATCTCGCATACGCATCTCTCGTCCTTCCCAAGGAAGAGGAGGATGCGACGGCGTGTACTATCGTCCAGACACCGGAACAGGCGTTCGACATCCATATGTACGAGTATTCATATGTACGGATATTCATATAAATGTTGGCTACCAGTTAACAGCTTAATGAGAATCGAGGTCTTCGGCACCGGCTGCCCCGCGTGCACCGCCCTCGAAGCGTTGGTAATGAAGGTCGTTTCGGAGCTGGATCCGCATGCCGACGTGAGCAAGATCAGTGACCTCGATGAGATTATCGAACGTGGTATCATGATGATCCCTGCCCTGGCCATTGATGGTGATATCAAGTGTTCGGGACGGGTCCCACATGAAGAGGAGCTCCGGAAATGGTTGAGCTGAGCGGGATGCCTGAGACCGGGCGGGCATCCGGTTGGACCTTCGAGATGGTCGCGAACAAGATAATCCTAGCTACGCTGCTAATCGGTCTAATGACCATCACCGTTGACAGGTTCCAGACGGGAGACACGATCGAGATAGGCCCCCGTGTCGACACCGGCCCATTAAGTTATATCGATGATGATGGTTCGTCACTCAGAGCAAACGGTGAGCCTTGCCTCTCTACATCGGAATGCAGAGGCGGTAACTGCCGCTGGAGCATATGCTGTGCAGCTGGAAAGACGTGCTGCTCCTCGGATGCACACTGTGCTGGAGAACAACATTGCGGCCTAGACCATTTCTGTACCGATGGCGCAGAGGTCGACTGTACTGGCGAATCCTGCGACCTTCCATTTCAACCATCACCCACGCTCGATCCGACGTCCACGCCCTCAGTGAAAAAATATGCGGTCGATCGCATCCATGTGCGCCACTTCCACGGCCATCAACAGTGCACGGGGTGCAGGAACATAGCCAAGTTCGCTGAGTACACCATCCGGACATTTTTCGCCGAAGAGCTAAAGAACGGCGTCATCACTTACGAATCGATCAACGTGGAACTACCTGAGAACGCGGAAATCGCGAAGAAGTATGGCGTCAAGTCATCCTCTCTCTTTCTGAACGTTGTCAAGGATGGAGAAGAGCACATCGAGGAGAACACGAGGGCATGGTACGTGAACAATGAGCAGGAACAATTCGTGGACTACTTCCGACCACTCTTGAAGGCCAAGCTCGGTGGTCTGGGATGAGCCTCGTTGAGCAAGTATTATTGATGGTCGATTCCTCACAGGTTGCACCCGTAACAGCGTTCCTGTTAGGTCTCGTTACGTCCATCAGCCCCTGTCCCCTAGCGTCCAATATTGCTGCTATCGCCTATATTTCCAGGAATATGACACGTCCCAGAGACACATTCGTGGCCGCTTCACTTTACACCCTCGGGCGTGTATTCACATATTCGATACTGGGTGTCCTCCTCGTCACTATCGGGCTGAAGGCCAGCGAGGTCGCCCTCCCCCTCCAGTCATGGGGCAATAGCCTCATGGGACCTATACTTATCCTGGGTGGCCTCGTCCTTGCGGACCTGCTCCCCCTTGGACTTCCAAGCGGTAGCACCTTCATGGAAAGACTCCGGTTAAAAGCAGGGGAATCCGGAACCTTGGGTTCCTTTCTTCTGGGCGCTCTGCTTGCTCTTGCGTTCTGTCCTTATAGTGCTGTGTTCTTCTTTGCGCTGCTCATACCGCTCTCATTGAAGACAACTGGAGGAGTTCTACTTCCACCCATCTTCGGCGTAGGGACCGCCTTACCCGTGGCTGTGTTCGCTCTTATCCTCAGTCTGGGATACAGTTCGGTCGAACGCATCGTTAAGCAGGTTACATCAGTTGAGATTGTGTTGAGGAAGATTACAGCTTTCATCTTCATCGTGGTCGGACTGTACTATCTACACTCTAGTGTTGCATAGATGCCTTCCATAACATCTTGTGTACTTGTGATGTTAAAAATCTCGATGCAGTATCCCGATTTTAAACCGTCAGGGGCCAGCGGCTCAGATCGCCCGTCACGCATCATCGGGCCAAAGGCCCTGCGAGACAAAAGCTCTCATCATCGCCGCGGGCGGGGTCATTACCCCGCAGGGGGCCCCACTACCGGCGTCGCACCAGCCTTTTCCAATAGGTCCGATTCCTCCAGCAACCGGGCAGTCTCCTCCCTGAGGGCACGCGTTAGCTCCTCTTCGACATGCTGGAAATGCTCTCTGTGCTCACCCCAGGCCGTCAGGAGGGCATCGAGCGTGGGACCACCCTCAAGTGCCAAGTAGCGCAAGGGCTCGTCCAGACCGGAATAGATAACTGCGGTCCCCGGCTTGAACGCAACGGGACCAGAAGTCGTGAGCTCGAAGCCAAGGACTATCTTACGGTCGGGATTTACCACTAGATGGACTGCTCCCCTATCCTCGCGTAATATCGTGTACAATCGCTCGGAGAGCGATACATTGGTTACGCGAGTGAGCGTGAGCACAACCGGCCCCCGTCCACGCCATCCTAGTGCAGAGCGTGTTCCGAAACACCGTCCGCATTGAGGACAGAAGTGGAGGGTTACTGCGGGTAGATCTTGGGCACAAACCAGGGGCAACAACGCAGTTCTGCAGTCCGGGCAGCCCCTAATGACGTCCAGCACTGCCAGTTCATCCCGCTTTTGAAGGAGCCGCTCCCAAGAGGCCTCTACAATGACGTAATGGTCGTCGTCAGGCCCCACATCCCTGCAGAGATGTGAATGGACAGTCACTGCTGCATCGTGGAGCCATAGTAGGTCTTCCCAAGTCATCTCACCACTCTCAAATATCGAACGATGCTCTGCGATGATGCGTTGGGCTTCTTTCAACACTTTTACGTCCTGCTTGGCCTCACGCTTGCGCAGTACTATGGCCTTGCGGGAAAGAACCTTGCAACTCTCAGCGTCACCGACCATCTGCCGGAGGGCGGACGCTGCTTCCAGCTCCTCTGCTGCCAGACCGTACCGCTCCCAGCGCTCCCATGAGTTCGCTGCCTCACCAAGGGCCTCGGTAAGTGCATCTGCGCTCCGCTGGGCAGCATCGGACGCACCATGACGGAGGAATAGCCTGATTATGCGTGTCCCCAGCTCCAGTTCATAGGGCCCCAGGTGTCCCTTGCGGGAAGCCCGGCGAGCCCATGTCTCCATGAGGTCGCGGACCCTGACAAGATTTATTAAGGGATTGGAGAGGTTCGGTGCCCGGCCAATAGGGTCTTAAAGCTTGGCCCTTCCGCGAGGGACCATGGACCTTGAGCTCAAGAAATCCGTCACCGTGACGGTGTTCACCATGCCGAAATGCGCCAACTGTCCCGCCGCCAAGGATGTCGTGGACAAGGTGGCCAGTCGCTCAGACAAGATCGAGGTCAAGCATGTAGATCTCTCAACGGACATGGTCACGGGCCTTCTCTATCAGGTCATGTCCACTCCATCCATCGCCATCGGTGAGGAAGCTGTGTTCCGTGGCGAGGTCCCCTCAGAGGATCAGCTCATCGCAGAGATAATCAAGCGCGCAGGCCAGTGAAGTGCTCCTTGCTCCGATAGCTCATATGAGCACCGTGGACTACCCCGGCAAGCTCTCTGCCGTGATTTTCCTTGGAGGGTGCAACCTCCGCTGCCCATACTGCCAGAACCGCAGCCTGATCAGCGGGGAGGACTGCAAAGAGCGTAGTGAAGAGGATATTCTCGCCGAGCTCCGCGGGTCTGCTGACTTCCTCGACGCTGTGACGATCACGGGAGGTGAACCACTGCTCCAGGACATCCTGCCCCTCGTCAAGAGCATCAAGGAGATGGGCCTCCTGGTCAAGATCGATACGAACGGCACGCATCCCGACAAGTTAAAGGCGCTCATCGACCTCGTCGACTACGTCGCTATCGACGTGAAGGCACCCCTGGTCCAAGAACAATACGAACGGGTCATCGGCCGGGAGTTCCCGGGTATCGTGGAACTCGTCCGCCGTTCAAAGGACATCGCACGTAGTAAGTACCTTGAGGCCCGTACCACGGTAGTACCGCGACTCCACACACAGGAGGACCTCCTGGACATCGCCCGCACGATCCGCGCCGACCGTCTCACAATCCAGCAGTTCCGGGGATCGGAGGGTACACTGGACCCCGAGTACACTGATGAACCCAGCTACAGCCGAGACGAGCTCGTAGAGATGGCGGTCGACGTGGCAGGTCTGTTCGATAACGATGTGTACGTCAGGACCGCAGAGAACGGTCTGGAACGCGTGACGCCCGCAGGCATCGTGCGATGACGTTTGGGCACCGCGCTTGGCAACTTTAAATACGATGATGACACATCCTTACTCTGGCCCCCCCGCCAGGATTGAAATGATATGTTCTTCGGCCGAGAGGAATCACCCATCGAAGCGATGCCCGTGCTCGACGCGGACGAGATGTGCCCCGATCCCCAGATGCGACACTCCATTGTAGTGTGCGACCTGAGCGAGTATCCACATGTGCACAATGTCCTGCGTGCGTTCAATGATGACAAGATCTGTATGATCCGTCTTGGGGAACCTATCTCCTCCGATTCAATGAACTTGGGCAATGCGCTCAAGGGACTGAGACAGGCCTGTCTCGACCGCGGCGGCAGGATGCTAGGTCTCGACGGTGCATGGCTCCTCATGCTCCCGGAGAACGTGGACCTCCAGGCGTGAGAAAGCCCTCGCCAAACAACATATAAGCTTTCACGGCTGAGCCTTTGGCATGAGCATGAGCTTGGTCGGCCGTGCGCTACCGCTCATTCTACTGATAGTCTTACTTACGAGCAGGGCGGCCACATCTGCTACCGTATCGGGCACGACCAATCTTCTTGAGATGCGCCGGGCCGATATCTCCTTCACCATGGCGCTCGAACCGGACGAGGTCGCATCACTGTTCTCAACAGAGGAGGAGAAACTACGAGAGTACGTCTGCAGGTCACTTTTCAAGGACTATGCGCTGAGCTTCTGCTTCGTATCCTTCGAACACGAGAAGCTCTATGTACACGTGTTCATCGACGACATCTCGCGTTTCATCGTGCTCAAGGACCTTGCACCGACAGGTGAGGTCTCGTTCCATGTATCGTACACACCACTCTATCTCGACCTCTTTGAGAACATAGGGATCACCTGGGAAGAGAACGTGCTCATCCCCCCTGCCCAGCGGTTTAGAAAGAGCGGTGTATCAGGCCAGGGCGTCACCCTCAACGTTGGCGTGTTCGCTGACATCCAAGGAATCAGCTTCAATCCTATGCTCTCGACACCAGCGGCCACACAACGTTCCGCGGTAGGTCTGGAGTTCAACATCGACGAGGCCACTGAGGTCAAACCGACCCTGTGCCTTACTTACGTCCGACGTGGACGGGCCGTGTACTTCACCCAGGTATCGCCCAACTGTGCCCCCACATATGTTCACGTGGGACCGTGGCCGGTCGCCTCTGATTACACGATTGAGACATTCGCTGTTAGCGTGGAGGAAACCCTTCATGTCGCCCACAAGAGCTTCACCTTCGCAGTAACCACTCCACCCCAGCAGTTCATCTCATTCCAGACAACGGTGAGCAGACCTTCACGTATCGTGTACCGTGGCGAGACCACTACGGCCCGGCTGCAGAGCCGCAAGCTGGATGCGAGCTGCACAGTGAGACTGGTAGACGCCCGGGGGGAGGCCGTGTTCGACAGCGCTGTGGGGTGCGATGCAGAGGTGCCCGTCGACACCACTCAGCTCGATGACGGGACCTATGTCTTCAAGGCCGAAGGAGTGAGCGGCCCAGAGCGCAACTCTCTCTCCCGTGTGTTCCAGGTGATCACCTCCAAAACACGAGAGCTCGAGGGCAACTTCACCGCCAAGCGGGAGTTCATGGCCGGTGAGACAATCTCCATCACGCTCTCGCATCTGTCGAACGCTATGTGCTACGCCACCCTACTGGACGCTGTGGGCTCGATGGTTGCGGCCCACAACGAGCCTCAGCAATGTGCCGGCTTCTTCCTCGAGGTGCCTGCTGGTGCCCGCAGGGGCGAGTACACGCTCCGTATCCGGGTCGTCCAAGGGGGTCGCACGGTGGCGACTCGTAGCCAATCGGTCATCATCCACGACATCGAACCCGATAACCGCCTTTTCGGTATCTGCCAAAATGGACAGTTCATTGTGGGCCCGGACCTCGCCATGCCCTGCCTGAACGAGGGGATGCGGTGCAGACCGGGGCCCGATGAGCTCCCTTCCTGCTTGTGTGCCAACCGACGCGAGGTGTTCGTGTGCAAGATGGAGGCCCTCTGCACCGAGGACGGCTGTCAGGGTGGTAGGGACGTGGGCTTCGACCTTACCGAGGGCGGATGCTCCATCCGCGCCGGTCTTGTATCATATGCTTGTGCGTTCGACGGAGAGACGTGTGCAAAAAGGACGTGTTCATGTCTTGACGACACGTCCAACACATTGGATACTTGCGCTTTTAGCCAGCTGTGCACACTCAACGGGTGTATAGAGCCGACGCTGACGGCTAAAGTGGAGGGACTGACCCCGCTCACTGTACGCCGGGAGGACCTTGCTGAGGGTGTCACCTTCGACCTTGTCTTGAAGTTGGGCTATCGCCAGGTCGACCTCTCCGACGAGCTCACCCGGGACCTCCATGCCCAGTTCACCGTTGGACGGGAGCGCCTCCCCAAAGTACGACCTTCGGAGTATTTGGGCAGTGGGAGGTGGCGCTTCAGGTTCCCCATCCAAGCAAATCCCGAACCCGGTTTCTATCGTGTTTACATCAAGGTGTTCTATCACGGGGAGGTCTGGTCAATGGCGCGCACCATCGAGGTGTGGTACCCCCGACACGCCGGGGACCTGAACGGACGAGTAGTGGCCGCGCCCACGACATTCGAGCACACGGACATCCACTTCGGCATACGTAAGCATATCCTATTGCGTCTCTCGGACCGGGGTAACCTTGTCACATCCTTCCCGAAGGACGCGTTTCGTGCATATCTTGGTGGAGAGGAGATGATTGTCAACTCCGCCGAGTACGACGACATCAGGGGCCTGTGGGACATGCTCGTCATCTTCCGATCCCCACATCCCGAGGAGATGGGTCCTTACGCGGCCCTTGAGGTGAACGTATCCCATCTCGGTCAAGGCATCAACCTCACAGCACCACCCGTAGAGCTGCACGAGGTGGCGCCTACGACCATCGACATAGTCTCCGTGGAGCCCGCCGACTACGTGTTCCAGGCAGAGAGCGTTCTAGGATTCGACTTCACTCTCACTCTTGCCCTCCGCGGATTCAGCAACGAGGACTTCCGTAACCTCTACATTACGATCACCAACGACTACGGTGAAGGCGTCAATACGACCACAATCCCGTACGATGAGATGAACCTCGTGAACACACCTCAGGGCATCCAGGTGTTCGTACGCAGCGTGCGGTTCTGTGGCCCCGTCATCTTCCTCCCCAAGCTCCTAAAGGTGCGCATAGCTGTGACCGGAAAGGAATTCTCGAGCGCGGAGACCCACCTGTTCGTGCGTCAGAATCCCGGCGGGTACCTCTTTGACACATGTGAGGTCACCAGTGACGAGGGTTCCTACGGGAACATCATCATCGAAGAGAGGACACTTGACCATCTGAGCGTCTCGGTGCGCAATACGGGTGAGAGTATGTGGCCCCCTCAAGCACAGCTGGTATTGAAGATCGCCAAGGGATTCGCTGAACGACCTATCCTTGTCCAGAGGTACGACGTGGCTTCTATCGCGCCCAATGAGGTACGACATTTGACCTGTACCCTCGACAACGCTCTCGCGCCCGGTTCCTACGCAGTCGCTGTGTACATCGAGGCACCAGTGGAAGGTCGGTCGCTAGTGCTCTCGTCCAAGAGTGTGGTGATGAACATTGAGGAGTAGGACGCTCGTACAGCAGCATCGCGGGAGCGGTGCGTTCGTCATGCTGGCGCTCATGGCGTTCTCCCTCATAATCGTGGTCATCATCGCGGGTTCGTACGCACGACAGAGCGCTGATGACAAGCGCCGTTCGGACAATCGGGAGGGAGAAGAGGAGCGGTTCACCGCGGTAAAGCTCAACGAGATCGTGGCCAGTGCCCTGAAGGAGGCAACTTACGAGGCGACCGAGGAAGTCGCATCCCATGGAGGATACCGCCGAGAGCTGGTGCCGCCCGTCTCGTTCGAGCAGATCCCGTACTGGTTCCACGGAGGACGTGTAGTACAGATCCCTTCGACCGAACTTATGCGCTCTATGCTCGAGGATGAGATCGACAGCCGGCTCCGTGAGCGGCTCGAAGAGCTGGAGAAGCGGCCTGAGTATGCAGCGGTCCACCTCCGCACCAAGGACGTCAGGGTACAGGCCGAGCTCGGCGACACATACGTCGGTGCCTCGGCCACGGTCGTGCTCACCCATGATGGCCGCACTGGACCCCAGACACAGACCTATACACCGTCGGTGGTGCTCGAGCTGCGCCTGAAGTTCCTTCGTGATATCACAGAGCAGGCGATAGGTCTCATGGCCCGGAACGAGAGCGTCGAGCGACACTTCATCTACTTCATGCGTCAGGATCCCCGGTTCCCGATACCAGAAGGTCTCCCTGAGATCACCTGTAGAGAGGAGTTCGTGCATAAGCGCAACCTCATCGCCCCTATGGAGGAGGACCTCAAGCTGGCAATATCCCAGACCCTCGTCCGTCTCCGCACCAATGAGACCCTGACCGGGCGGGAGGCGGAGGTGCTTTGGCGCATGTCACCCGTCCGCCCACAGATAGATCTTACCTTCGTTGATTATTTTGGTAACCGCGACCTCATCCATAAATGGGTCGCTCGACGTACCTATCCTTGCATACGTAGCTGGCAGGCGTGGTACAACTTCACCATGCCCACCCTAGTATCGGTGGTCGACCTTCGCAAGACATCCAAGGTCCTCCTGGGCCAGGAAGTGTCTGCGGCGGCGGGCCTCAAATTCAACGTCTTGTACATGGGGGAGGTAAGGGAGAACCAGATATACCGCTCGACTGCAGCTGACATTAGCGAGGAATGTCTGGGCGCCTGCACGATGAAACTCACGGTACTGGGTGCGGCCGATGATACCCCTATCATTGACGGAGCGTACATGGACGTTTGCGACATGTCCATCATCCACTCGTTCCCTAGCTCGTTCCACGAGACGGTCGTGGAGAACGTCCCCTGCGGCAATGTCCGTCTCTCGGCCACACCTACGGACACGGATACGTATTTCCTATCCACCCGTCTTATCGAGCTGCGCGAGCACGTTGTCAATAATGTCACAGTGCGCCTCACTGCGGCGGCTAACCTCAAAGGCGAGGTGCTCAAGCGTTCGGCTGTTTTGTGCAATACCCGCTCAGCGACCGGGTGCAAGAACATGATCCTCGACAGGGGGAACGCCCGTCTATCGTTCGTTAGAGGTTCGCCCGAGCGGTACATATCCATTCACATAGCATCGCTTGATGAACCGGGTCTGAGCTACACGGCCGTCGTCGACGAGAAGGGCGAATACTCTTTCCCCCATATCCGCTCCGGATGGTACATACTCGCCGCGGTCCCATCAATGGATGATGTCGGGAACGTAGGGTACCGCGTTGTCCCATCAACCGAACGCGTGCTCGTCCGACCTGGCGAGAACGAACACCAGATCGTGATGAAACCGGTGACGCCCGTAATGAAGGATGGTGCCACAGTACTCGTGGACAATGTGGAGCGCTGCGACCGCTGCTGACGCCAGCTTTTAAATAGGATACAGTGCGTATAGGGAGCAATGGGAAGAGGTAGGACGGCCATTCTCCTGTTTTGCGCCCTCATCACGCTCATCGGACTGGGAGTGGCCGACGACTTCAAGTTCAAGACCTACGCCATGGAACTGTATGTGGAGCCCAATGGGAACGTGCACGAGGTCGTAACCGCCACTATATGGAACTGGGGCACGGATCCAATCCACATGGTACCGTTCCCCCTCGGATTCGAAGCCCGTAACTTCGAGGTACGTGACGCGATGCAACCACTAGATTGGAAGCTCGTGCGTGAGGCCGGGGTCTGGGTAGCGGCCATCAACCTCACGACACCCATCAAGCCGACCGAGCGACGCACCCTGAACCTTGAGTTCGACATGGAGGCTAACAAGGGCGGACCAGTGAAGCGCGTTAACTCCACCTACACATTCTCCATGCGCCTCAGACCCCATCGCCCTATCGAGGACTTTCGCCTCCGTGTACGACTGCCCCCGGGCTATGTACTCCCCGCCTCACTCGACCGGGCCGGCCAGGGGACCTCGCTCATGTACCCTGAGGGGTCGGTAGAGACCGACGGACGTACGCTCATCATGGCCTGGACGCGCCGCAACCTCGATCCGCGGACCACTCTCGAGTTCTCGGTGGCCTTCGAGAAACCCGTAATCAGAGGTAATTGCCCGCCCGTGACGGAGAACGGGTATACGATACAGACCCTGGTGGTCATCTTCATGTTCGGTTTTACCATAGGTTACGTGGTCAAGCGATTCTTCATGGCCCCACGCACCGAGACAATGGAAGGCAATATCTTCGAACTGTTCCCCTCTCTCAGCGAGGAGGAAGGTGACGTGGTCCGAGCGGTCGTGCGAGCGGGCGGCACCATGATGCAATCCGACCTCACCCGCGAACTCGACTACTCGAAATCCAAGATATCACGTACCATCACTGCCCTCGAAGCTAGGAACATTATCCAGAAAGAGCATATCGGTAAGGTGAACCGCATCATCCTGAACACGGAAAAGTGAATCCTATGCGTTGCGCTGTTGCCCTCATCTTCATCTTGGTCATGAGCGCGGTCGCAGTTGATGTGCTCGAACTGACCATCACCGAGCCACCGCCCGGGTGCCCAATGGACATCGTGGAAGCGGAAGCGACATTCCGCAACCTCATCGATGACAACGTCATGTTCACCGTGAAGGTCTTGGGCGATGCCGGTAAATACGCCACGGACGAGACATTCTCCATCAACCTGGGAGCGTTCAAACAGGCCAAGCAAATGGTCTCGTTCCGCATCGCTGACGGAACCCCGGCGGGCTCGTACGAGTTCACTCTCACGGGTTCCATGGGCGTCGAGGGACGGGAGAGCAGTGAATCAAGCACGCTCACGGTCAAGGACTGCGGCCAGGATGCGTCCGGTACCTCAGGCGAGGGTGACGATGAGGGCAGCTCGAAGGCGATGATCGTCGCCGGAGGGCTGGCGGTCATCTTTCTTGGTGCGGTCGTGGTCCTCACCCTACGGGCCTCACGAGCACATGCGGCCGTAGCTGCCCAGCCTCCCGCATATGCTGGTTATGGCCAGACCCAGGGGATGTATGGCCAGGGACAGCAACAGCAGCAGTACCAGACACAACCGCTCTATGGCCCAGAGGCCTCACGCTGCTACTACTACGACCGTGTCAACTTCGGATCATACAACCAGGCTATGAACAGGTAGCTGCTCAGGATTGGATCTCGTCCTTCGTGAAGGCATGGAATACCTCGTCGTAAGACTCCAGGGTATCCTTCACATCCTCAAGGGTCTTCCCCTGGAGGGCCAAGGCGTCCTCGTCCACATAGAGGTTCATGAGACCTCCCGCAGGTTCATTGAACCGAACAGCACCGTTGAACTCGGTGTTGATTCGTTCCACGAACTGGTCGGGGTTGACGCGGTGGCCACCGGAGCGCTCTGGATTCGGGGCGGCACCATGGTCAGCGGTGATAATGAGCATGTAGTCGTCCCCATAGAGCTCATCCAGTTTCTCCTTGACCCGTCCGATGGAGCGGTCCACTGCCAGCAGTGTAAGGAAGAGCTCCGGCCCCTGGCCGTAGGCGTGGCCTACGTAATCGGGTGACTTGAAGTTAGCGAACATTAGGTCGGTGACGTCCGACGAGCCCAGGTCCTCGTTCTCGAGCACATTTATTAGGGCGTCCCCCATCATCAGGGGGAGGGCAGGTGATGCCATGGCCACCTCGGGATCGTCCACCGTATGACCTTTGAAGGTGGGTGTGGAATAGTCCATGATGTCCATACCGCGCAGGTAGTCGGGCATTGAGTAGAAGGCATCGTTGGTCTCGAACCGACCTGTGTCCGGATCGAACCAGAACACGTCGTCACTGTCCCCGCCCGCAGACATGGTACCATGACCCGCCATACCGATCGCTGTCCGGTCAGCACCACCAACGCTAACGATGCGGGCGCGATTGCCCACGGATTGATCGTACACGTCCGCGAGGGTCTCGGCCTCCAGGTACTGAGGGCTTCCCCCCTCCATTGCGTACACCATGGCGTCGAGGTCGGGATCGTAGATATTGTGACCGACTATACCGGTGGTCCCCGGGAACGCGCCCGTTCCCAGAGCACTGTGGCCAACGGTTGTGATGGTGGGGAGGTGGGCCACGCGCATGTTATTATACGATACCCCGTCCCTAGCGATCTTCCGCACGTTGCTAAGCGCCCATTTGTATTCTTCCAGGTAGCGGAACGCCACCTGGTCGAGAACCATCATAACGGCCACCTTCGGACGCTCGCCATCACGGGTGTCGAAGGCCTCATGCAGGACCCGCCCTTCGGCGGTGGCCGGGGCATCGGTCCCGATGCGGTAGGCGAGGGTGGGGACTATGTCCTGCTGGATGGCATCGTCATCGATCTCCACACCCTTCTGCACCCCCTTCCCGTACAAGATGAGAGGGATATGACGATCGTAGTCCCACGGGGAGCCGTGGCTCGTCCCCCGGTCCTTATCGGTGAATATGTCGTACTTGTTCAGTGCAAGAACGATGTTACCATTGCGCACTGGATCGTACGACTTGGCGAGCGACTCCCGCATACCGTTGATGGTCTCGTAATCGTCACGGGTGTCGAAGGCCTCGACGAACGCATCATAGGCCTTTGCGACCGGTGCTGCAAATGGCTCCTCGGCCTCATTGCACAACATCTTATACCCTGTCCTGTTATTCTGGGCGACCCAGGTTGTATAAAAACCTTTTGGGGTGCGGGATCAGACCTTATTTCTTCTTCTTGACCTTTCCCTTCTTCTCCTTCTTCTCATCCCCTTCATCTTCTTCAGCGACAGGGGCCTTAGTGGTCGAAGCGGCCCCCTCCATCAGGCTGAGAAGGTTCCAGACGTAGGGGATGATCGATGCAAAGGCGAAGATGCCCAGATAGAGCACGAATGCGATCTGGAAGTTCGAGATTATGTTCTCCTCCGTGGATCCCATACCAAGTGTGTTCAGCGTCACAAGACCGTAGCCCATTGCTACTAGGTAGATGCCCATGAGTATCCACAGGTCCGGGGATTCACGGAACTTCCTTACTTCGCTTGCCACTATGGACCGGGGGGAGAGCCTCAGGACGATCAGGCTGCTTGCCACGAGGATGGAGATCATTGCAGCTTCGCTCTGAATGAGCGAGCTGATCATGTAGCGAGCATTATTGATGTTGTAGTCCTCGAAGAACCCGTTGTATCGCAGGAGCGACAGGTAAGGGACCACAAGGATCAGGAATATGAGCGTGTACCGGCCCAATCTGTAGAGCCAAGCGTTCATAAGCTCATTGTAATCATCAGTCTCGTTCGTTGCTGCCATCGGAGCGGAGATTGTACTGATGTTTTTAAAATATATCCCCGGCTGGCCGGACTCTTCCCCTAATAGCGAAGGTTGTAGCGCTGGGGCATCCGGTGGATCCCGAACAGCATGTGCTCCACCGGCTCAAGGTCCTGCGTGAAGGCGATCACGATACAGGAAAATGTCGCCGCGTAGGAAACAAGCGATGTGCTAATTATCCCACTTATGACAACGAAGAGTGTGGCCAGGAGAACGGAGCGCCGGAGGGAATTGTCGACCGGGCGCCGATAGGGGTGGTAGTTATAGGAAGGCGCATACGAGGCATACCTGTAGTATGGTTGCATCGCTCTCATCCTCCTGGCTTTTCCGACGATTATCCTCTGTATATTACTAGGCGCGCTTCCTATATAAAACTTGTCATTATGATGTAGTGACAAGTATTACTTGTGGTGATAGTGACAGGGCGTCACTAAAGGTCCATATCTTCTGCGAACTTATCCGTGAAGGCGAATATCCCCAGGTCCGACACCTCGCGCACGAGCTCGCGCTCCACAAGATGGCGGATGAGGAGCTGGGCATCGATCTCATCAATCGAACTTGCCTCCGAGATGTCCTCGACTGTGAACCGGGAAGGGTACACGGCTGCAAGCTTTGCTTTGATCTCCTTGGTTATAGCAAAACCGTGCGGGGTGACCTCATCAATGCTATAATTATCCTCCAGTTCTTTAAGGGCTGCCTTACCCGCATCTGTGAGGTTGAGCGCATCGTTCTTGCTCTCGACAATAAGCTCGAATCCCACGAGCTTCGCGAGGTTCTCACGAGCATCATCGAGATGTCGGCTGGCGAGGCTGAGGCCTTCCAGCACTTTCCCACGTGCAACCTGCCCGTTGGCCAGCTGCTGGAGGAGCATCACATCAATGAGCGTGAAGTCGTAATCCTCGGTGGCGAACACCGGATCCTTGAGGAACGTGTCAGCATCCGTAGGTTCCACTGTAATGACCACGGGGCCTATGTAACCACAGTTCTCGCACATGTAAAGGAATCCACATTCGAATGCAACGTAGGGCTTCACATCCGCAACGCCGCATGTGGGACATAGCATAGCCCTCATAGGCCCTCCCTCGTTCGGTGGTCTTTTTAATGTTTTCCACCTAAGTGGGAGCCGGGTGCTTACGTGCCGGACGCCACGCTCGAGAACAAGGTCAATGAACTGGACAGGAAGTGCACCGAGTACGCTCGGCTCTTCCGTGCATTGGGCAAGTTCAGTGAAAAGGAGCGAGACATCCTTCTCAAGGCCATTGCTGAAGAGGAACGGCTTCGAGACTCGGTCGAATCCCTCAAGGGGCTTGAGGTACGTGTGGCGAAGCTGGAGAAGATCATCAACCGGCTCCCGACACCCAAGGTGAACCGTGACATCCTCGATAAGATGGAGTCCCTTCACAAGCGCCTGCGCTCGTTCGAGACGGACCTGTCGGCCCTGGCCGGGGCTAGCGACGAGAAAGGTGCCGCTACCTTGAACCTCGACGAACTGGACGCCTCACTGGAGAAGAAGTTGGACACGCGGGTCATGGATATCGCCGGTCGGATCAGCGCCCTTGAGAACGCGGTCGTCAAGAAGGGTAGCCCTCTTGAGGCGCGAATGGGCAAGCTCGAGACCCTCGTGGACACGCTTGTCGACATCGTTCAGGCCAAAGGGCCCGTAGGGATGGAAGAAATCCCCCAGATCGAGTCACACGCGGAAGGGGCGCCCTCAGGTGAGCCCGCTGATTGGAAGGACACGCTCCTCTCGGCTCACAACCAGCTCGCCCTTGCACTCAAGACAATCAAGAACGATTGAGCGCGGCTCACTCCTGCAATGCTTTCGTGATCAGCGGTGCCACTGACACGGATGCATATTCTCCCGGGATTGAGTCGCTGCACACGATCTCGTCGGCACCTGCGGCGAGTATGCGAGCGTCGGCCTTCTCCACGAACACGCCGTGTGTGCATGCTGCCACGATGCGCCGTGCTCCCTGCTCCCGCATGATGCGAACTGCCTCGATCATCGTACCACCAGTGCTCACCATATCGTCGAACACGATCACATCCCGTCCCTCGACCGCTAGCTTCTCATCATCGATTGACACATCTCGGTCCCCGGTACGTGTCTTCGATAGGGCGATTGCGTCTCCAGAAGCATTTCGAACAAGATTGGCCGAACCTTGGTCCGGTCCGATGACAAGTGGATCCTTGAGGGTGGACGAGATCCTCTCCACCATGAGCGGAGCTGCGCATAATGATGTACAGGACAGTCCCTGGGATGAGAAGTTACCGGGCGTGCGGTGGAAATGCGGGTCCACGAGCACCAAGCGATCGATTGGATAGGTGGCAAGGATGCGGAGCACCGCCATGGCGCTGACCGCCTCCCCGGTCTTGAAAGCCTTGTCCTGGCGTCCGTACCCGAAGTACGGGATGACAAGGGTAGTGGACCTTCCCAGTTCACGTAACACGTCCAAAGTAAAGAATAGCTCCATGAGGCGCGCGTCCTGGGGTGCTGCAGTGGACTGTATCAGTGCCAAAGGCCCTTCAGGTACGCGGGGTACCCACAGCAGGCGCTCACTGTCCGGGAACGTTCGTACCATTACCTCCTGGACGGGAACACCAAGCCCAAGCCCGACCTTTCTAGCGACCTCGATACCACCCGGTCCGGCTAGGATGTGCATGCTACCCGAAAGGAAGGCCACGTTTTTAAACCATGCGAAGAGTCCAGAGAGAAAGAAGGCATCGTGTCACTACTAAACACGGATGTGGTCCGCCGCAAGGCTTTTTTACTATTCTATCAGCAGTCTTTTATTAATGGTATAAAACATAGGTATAGGCTTACCTAAAAGTACTGGCGTCTGCCGGAATAATCCTTAATAAAAGTATGCGTCGCGGCGACGAAAAGTATAAATAATCTTTAGCCCACCGTACGTGACTGGATGATTGACCCATCCTTAGAATCCGACGGGGACCGGGAACGGGACGAGCTGTTCGACCCGCCCGAGGAACACTTCTTTTCCGAGAGGTATGACGATCTCCCGCTGGACGACCTGCAAGACAGCCGTGAATCGAAATACGCAAAGGGTGCAGGTAAGAGCGGGCAATCATACCGTCCGGGAGGATCAGGGCTCCCCGGAGAGGATATGTCCATCCTCTTCAGCGCGTACAATGGCTCAAGGAACGTAGAAGGACGGGGCCGCGTGTTCGGAGTGTCCGATGGCCAGGGCGGCAACTACCACTCCATGCAGGTAGTGTGCGCTTTCCTCCGATACAAGCTCGATCCCGAGATGCAGCGGAAGATGCCCGGGTTCGACATCCATTTCAGGCCGGATGGCGGAACCACCGCCTACGATATCAAGTCCCAGTACCACCGTAAGAACGATGAGGAAGAAGACTTCGGCTACGCGTGGTAGTCCAGGCCGCGACGTGGCCGACCGTTCAAGATTTAAAGGCTAGTCCCCTGACCGTTTCAACGGACGGGAGGTCCATACAATGCTCCCAAATCTTCAGCACTACACCGTTGCGCAGAGCGTTCGCGAGGCCGTGCTCCTCCTCACAAGGAACGAGGGGGCGCGGATCATCGCAGGAGGGACCGTCATTGCACGGTCCTCGAGCCCGAGGATCACCCAGCTCGTCGATATCACCAAGGCGGGGATGGACTATATCGCAGAGGACGACACGGGGGTGCGCATCGGCGCTACCGTCACTTTCTCTGCGGCCAGAGAGAGCCCTACCCTGCAGAAGGTCGGATCAGGCATCATCGTCCAGGCGTCCGATCATTTCTCCTCGGCGATCGTACGTAACATGGCGACCATCGGTGGTGACGTGCTCTCGCCGTACAACTGGGCCGACATGCCGCCCATCCTCCTCGTCCTCGACGCCAAGCTGCGTTTCATGGGTGCAAGAGAGCTCATAGTGCCCGTCGAACGGTACGCTGAGATGCGTAAGGAGCTTGGGCTTGACCTCATGCTCCTCGCTGAGATTGTCATCGAGAAAGAAGCGGCCGACCGGTGTGGCGTGTTCCTCAAGTTCGGACGCACTAAATCGGATATAGGTATCGTCACCATCGCAGGCACTGCCAACGTGGAGGGCAAGAAGCTCTCCAACGTTCGCCTCGCCGTAGCAGGTGTGACTAGCCAGGCCGTACGTCTCCCTTCAGCTGAGGCTGCAGCAGAGGGTAAAGAGGCATCGGACGATGTGCTAGCAGCGGCCGCGACGGCGGCCCTACAGGACGTCACTCCGACATCCGATGTCCGCGCCACCGGTGAGTACCGCTCAGAGCTGCTCCAGGTGGCGGTGAAGCGAGCGCTCGCCCAGCTCGCCTCCAAGGAGGGATCGTCATGAGGATCATAGCAACAATCAACGACGAGAAGGTCGCCTTCGAGACCGAACCCCAGGAGATGCTCCTTGATGTGCTCCGTAGGGAGGGATACAAGGGCGTCAAGCGTGGATGCAATACTGGCGACTGCGGCGCCTGCGCCATCATCATTGACGGCGTCGTCGTCAACTCATGCATCGTGTTCGCCGCCAGCGTCCAAGGCAAGGAGATCATCACAATCGAGGGTATAGGGACACCTGACGCGCCCCACCCGCTCCAGACGGCCTTCGACGAGGAAGGCGCAATCCAGTGCGGATTCTGCACACCTGCAGCCATCATCACAGCGTACGCACTCCTCAAGCACAACCCGGATCCCAGTGAAGAGGAGATCAGGGACGCCCTGTCAGGGAACCTCTGTCGATGCGGTACCTATACCAAGCAGATCAACGCGATCCAACGGGTCGCCAAACAGGGAGGTGACTAGCATGGCAGGCATATTCCCCGGGGCCGCTTCAAAGGAGACAGCTCCAGCAGCGGACGCCAACGATCATGGGTTCAACGTAGTCGGTAAGCGCACGCGCAAGGTGGACGGGCTCGGCCTGGCAACGGGCAAGGCACTGTTCGTGGACGACTGGCCCGTGGAGCGGCCTCTGATAGGCCGCATCCTCACGAGCCCTCTCGCCCATGCGAGGATCAAGAGCATCGACACGTCCGCGGCCGAGGAACTGCCCGGTGTGGCGTGCGTGCTAACACACAAGGACGTGCCGCGCACACCGCACACCACCGCTGGCCAGGGCTATCCCGAGCCATCGCCCTATGACACGTACGTGCTCGACACAAAGGTACGGTTCGTAGGCGACCGGGTGGCCTTCGTGGCCGCCGAGACGGCCGAGATCGCCGATAAGGCGCTCAAGCTCATCAAGGTCGTGTATGAGGAGCTTCCGGCCATCCTTGACCACGAGACGGCCATGGACGAGGGACAGCCCGTAATACATGACGAGGAGGATGCCTCGGGCATCCCTGACGCATCACGCAACATGGCTGCCGAGGTCGGCATCGAGGTGGGTGACGTGGAGAGCGGCCTAAAAGCGGCCGACAAGGTGTTCGAAGGGACCTGGCGTACACACTACGCCCAGCATACCCCCATCGAGCCTCACATCTCGATGGCGTACATCGACGAGAACAATCGTATCATCATCGTCACCGCCACCCAGGTGCCGTTCCACGTGCGTCGCATCATCGGGATGATCTTCGACATCCCGCTCAAGCGCATCAGGGTCATCAAACCACGCATCGGCGGCGGTTTCGGTACCAAGCAGGAGATGCTCCTGGAGGATGTGGTGGTCGCCCTGACGCTCAAGACCGGGCGCCCGGTGAAGATTGAGTACTCGCGCAAGGAGGAGTTCGTGTCGTCGCGGACCCGCCACCCCATGACCGTGAAGCTGAAGGCCGGGGTGAAGAAGGACGGGACGATCACTGCGATAGACATGTATGCTCTATCCAATACCGGCGCCTACGGTTCCCACGCGCTCACGGTGCTCTCCAACACCGGCTCCAAGACCCTTCCGCTGTACAAGTGCGAGAACGTTCGCTTCAAGGGGCATGCGGTCTACACCAACATGCCCGTGGGCGGTGCGTATCGCGGTTACGGGGCTACGCAGGGTTACTTCGCTCTCGAGTCGCTCATCGACGAGATGGCCGAGTGGTGCGGCAAGGATCCGCTCGAGTTCCGCCAGATGAACCACATCGAGGAAGGCGGGACATCGCCCATCTTCAAGAAGCTCGGCGAGGGCCGGGAGGGGATGGAGCAGAACGTCGAGTCCTCATCGCTGCCTGAGTGCATCGAGCAGGGCGCTACCGCCATCGGATGGGCCGCCAAGCGGGCCGCTGGCAAGCAGGGCGTCAAGAAGCGCGGGGTGGGGATGTGTATCCTCATGCAGGGCTCGGGTATCGCCGGTATCGATATGGGCGCGGCCGCCTTAAAGATGAACGAGGACGGATCGTTCAACCTCTTCATAGGCGCTACCGACATAGGTACTGGTTCGGACACCATCCTGGCACAGCTCGCGGCCGAGCGGTTGGGCGTGGAGCTGGAGGACATCCAGGTGCTCAGCTCCGACACGGACCTCACGCCCTTCGACGTGGGGGCGTACGCCTCATCGACTACATACATCTCCGGTGGCGCCGTTGTGAAGTGTGCGGACAAGATGCGGCGCAGGATCCTCGAGGTCGCCGGCGACATGCTCGGAGAGGATCCCCAGACGCTCGACATCGTGGACAAGAAGGTAGTCTCGCCGTCGGGCAAGTCCCTCACCCTGGGGGAGGTCGGCCTGCACGCATGGTTCTATGCTGAGGATAAGAAGCAACTGGTAGCAGGGGCCTCGCATGTCTCCATGACCTCGCCGCCACCGTTCACGGCGCACTTCGCCGAGGTGGAGGTGGATACTGAAACTGGGAAAGTGGAGGTGGTCGATTACGCGGCCGCCACCGACTGTGGTACTGCTCTCAATCCCAACCTCGCAGAGGGTCAGGTGGAAGGATGCATCATGAACGGGCTGTCGTTCGCGCTCACCGAGGAGTACGTCTTCAGCAGCAAGGGCGCCATGCTCAACCCGAACTTCTTCGACTACAAGATCTGGACGACGGTGGACCAACCGCCGCTCAAGATCATCCTGTGTCCCACGTACGAGCCGACCGGTCCGTGCGGGGCGAAGTCCGTAGGGGAGATCGGGATCAACGGCCCCATGCCGGCGATCGCCAACGCCATCTACAATGCATGCGGGATCAGGCTGTACGAGACGCCGTTCACTCCCGACCGGGTGCTAGCGGCGTTGAAGGCGAAAGAGTAGCCTCCCCCTTCGCAAGGGGAACGGGATGATTCAGACCCCACCAGTGACTGGCTGTGGCCCCTCATCACGTCCGATCGGGGGTGCTGCAGTGGTGGGACGGTGGGAACGGCACGCTATACGTTGGATGTACCCTCCACTTTGCCCGAGCACAACGCCATCTCCGTGTGGCCGGCGAGTGCACCGAAGGCGTTATAAGATATCTTTACCGTGAGCGCGTAGGGCTCTCCGACCTCAAGCTTCTTCATCCCGTACCCCACGTCCTCCATGGAGAGCAGGGTGATCTCCCCTTCAGTCACGTTCTGGTGGTTGCACCCGCTGTCGGTGTCGTTGGCGGTGTTGTAAGCTTCGCAGTCATACCCGCGCTCGCTCCACGTCACATGCACCTCCTTAGGGTATTCCACATCAATTCCCGTCACTTGTACCAGTACCCCGGCACCGTTCTGGAGGGCCAGACGGAATCTGCTCTCCATAAGGTCGTCCCCCACGTCCCAGAGGTCGTCCTGCCCCGTGCGCCGGAACAGGTGGTCCTGGTAGTGGAGGTGGACGAATCCAACACACCCAGTATTCTGGTACGTCCCCCTGTTCATGATCCCCATGGCATACATGGCGGCACCGGCGATGACGAGGATGAGGAGAACCCACCCGTAGGTCATCAGAAACTCCATGGCGGCCTGGGCACGTTGGTTGGGTCCTAGTGTCGACATAGGTCGCGTCCCCGCAAATACGCTAGTCTTCACGATATCCAAGATACCTTCAGTCTGTGGAGCGCGAAGATCCTGCTTACTCGATCGTACCTGAGCAGGTGCCGGTGGTGCTATGGTCGTCAAAGGTGCCCTCCCGATCGAAGATAATCTCTACTTGCACTGAGTAGACATCGCCGCGGACCATCTCGATAAGCCCACCGCCCGCGTCCTCCAAGTGGAGCTCAAACTTCTGAGCCTCACCTAAAGAGGTCCTGGCGCACCCCGATGTTGTGTCTCCAGGGGTGTTGTAATTATCGCAGCTGACGCCCTTAACGCTCCACTCAGCCCATACATCGTCGGGATATTCCACCCGCAGCTCCGTCACGTGGATCAGGGACGTGTAACCGTTGGTAAAAGATATGCTGAACATACTCTCCCGGTCGTCATCGCCCACATCGAAGGTGCCGTCAGCGCCGATGGCCTTGAACCGGTGGTCCTCGTATTGCATCTTGCCGAAGCCCACGCATCCCTCCTTGACGTAGGCCCCCTGCTTGATGATGCCCATGGCATACATAGCGGCACCGGCGATGACGAGGATGAGGAAAACCCACCCGTAGGTCATGAGGTACTCCATGGCCGACTGGCCCTTGGACATATGCAATCTACGTATACGACGCTCAAGCATGTCGATGCTTAGATTGCTCCCTGCCAGGATTCGTCCCCGTCTTGCCACCGCTACCTTCCCATTAGGTATCGTTCATTCAAGATAAATGTTGTGGTTAGACCCGGGTATAACGAAGGACAGGAGGATTCGAACAGGGGAAGTTCCCAGAGGACGCGCTAGGGTACAATAATTTGTCCTGAGTCGGGACTACTCTGCCCGATCAGAGGATATGGTGCTTGCAGCATTGAAGGCGAAAGCGGAAGAGGAATAGAGAGGACACACCGGGCGCCTCATGCGGGGCGCCCGGGAAAACCCCATTCCTTTTTATGCCAGCTATACCAATGTAAGTACATGGCCGAACTCCCATGGTACCTGGAGAATCCTCGCGTGTTCCTCGTACCACCTCTGGTGACATTGTTCGTCTTCCTTTTGATCGCTTTTGGTGATCTGTTAGGCTCAGGGATCAAGGAACAGGTCGAGGCGGCCTTCGCGAATGATGCTCTCGGGATCGTGCTCGCTATCTCCACAGGTCTCTCTGTCTGGGCTCTGGCCGAGTACGGCCATCTGGCAGCCGTCGTCAGGGAGCTGGGTCCGCGGGTGGTCGAAGTGGAGCTCATCGCCTACCTGCGCAGTGCCACGATCCGCGTTACCACCCTGGACGGCAGGTCGTTCACCATGCTCTACAACGCCAGCTACAAGGGTATCGGTTACCATTACGAGGTGTGGATCTCGACCGAGGCGGAGGTATCTCCCGCGGACAGGGAGGGTGCCGTTGCCAGGATCGGCCAGCTGTACGACCTGCGGGTCCTGGTCCCCGAGGACGACAAGCCACGACGGCTGGCCGCCATGATCACCGACGATAGCAACTTCTCTGTGTCCGACATCGTGGTGCAGGATGTCGTCAGGACAATCGATGCGCTCTATGACCTGACTCGATAGACGAAAGCTCAGTCGTCTTGGGCCTATTGGGTAGAGACCGATGGGTGGAAGTCCTCAACGAAGTTGTCGGTGGCGGCGACTCTGGAGCTCCATGCGTTCCCGTCCCACGTGCTGTAGTATATCTCATAATCAGCGTCTTCCAGGTGGCTCCACATCACCATGCACAAGCACGCTACCAACGCAGACGTCTCATCTCACCATCAACGTCGAACGTTCATTACCTATACCGCGACCTACCCCACCGTGTACAGTGCAAAGGCCGCCATGGCCACGACCAGAACGAGCCAGCCGTAGCACAGAAGGAAGTCGAGCGCGGTCTGCCCTTTCCTAGATCGGGCGAAGAGGTGGAGAGGCCCTTTCCACCATGTCCTAGGTGTCACGGGGGATATAGGATCCTGTCGCCGGACCATGGAATAGAAGGAGGTCATTCTACTTCGACCCCCCGCGCCCTATCAGTACGTCCACATGCTAGCGACGTCATTAATCTCACGTTCCAGCGGTACTACTTCCTCTCCTCTAGGTCGATGTCCGTCCCTATATAAAACACTTGCCTGTAACAACCATGAAACCGTTGCGCAACGGTCGAATAATTGCGCCCGCGTCTAGCGTTCTATTTCAGTAGGGCCCAGATACTTGTATAGGTCGCCCGCTGCAGCTCCAAATATCCCTGAAGTGAGTACTGGACCTGCGATGAGCTGGACGGGGAACGACAGTTCCACCCCCAAGATGAATGAGAGCGCTCCGATGGGGACAAAGAACAGGAATTCAGCGGTACCGAATAGCAGCATGAGCGTGCCCGTGCACTCGTCGGAACGCCCGCCCAACGCATTTGGATGACACGTAGCCAGCAAGCTGACCAGTGAGAACGCAATCCCGAACAGGACTCCTGTAGCTAAGCCTTTCTTTGTAGGCGACCAGTGTTCCCACGGCATGGATACCTTCCCATGTAAGAGGTATATCCATGTTTTAATTATCTGTGCACGTCGTGCAGGGCTCGTCCCCATTACCACGGTTCTGCAAACGCTTGAAGACCACCCACACACCCAACAGGAGCACGGCCACGACGGTGAGGTTGCCCACAACGTCGTTAACGAGCTCGATGTTCGCACCGAAAACATAGCCGATACCTGCCATCTCCACGGCCCAAACGGTCTCACCCCCCAGTACATAAGGGATGAACTGGCGGTACGCGCATCCGTACATGCCTGCTAAGAGGTTGACTGGAATGATAAGGGGTGTGAAGATGAACCGACTGGTGAAGACGAGAGATGGCTGGCAGCCGGAGAACGATACACGCTCGGTCTCGATGGCCTTGGCGAGGAAACCCGGTAGCCGATCAGCGGAGCTTCCCACCTTGACCCCGATGAAATAGAGGATCGTGTCACCCAAGGATGATCCAAGAGCTGCGATGACCATCACGACAAAGAGGTTGGCGAATCCGCGGGCAGCAAAAGCACCGGCCGCGATCACTAGTAAGGACGAAGGTGCAGGTATGCCCGCTGAAGCGAGCACGACGCCGACAGCGAGGACAGGGTAAGTGTTGGTGACCAGGCGGGCCAGCAGCGCGTCCGAGAGACCCTCTCCCTCCTCAAGCACGGGTGGTGGGGCGGGAACCGACCTACAGCTGTCGAAAGCCTTGTCGAGGTAGGTGACGAACACACGACGGTCAGTGATGCGGCGGGCTGCTATAACGTCCCTCACCTTAGTAGCATCGCATGTGCTCACCGGGACTTCCAAGGCCATGCACACGCACGCTGTGTCCGCCTCGGTCAGCGATGCAGCATAGGGAACGGACATCCAGCCCCTCAGGGAGGCGACAGTCGCCTCACCGTACACCGCCCTTTCCATCAGGGCTCGGTAGGCCACTAGTGAACGGATTCCAAAGAAGGCCAGCAGGATCACCATCACGACGAGCCCTGCCCGGAGCGCTCGTCGTCGTTCCATGGTCCTTACCCGCGTATTGCGGGGGACGTAATCATTTAAAGCACATTGGTCAGGGCCGGGCTCAAAGGGACGTCTAGATACGGACCATCGTTGACGTAACTCTTGTTCCCAACCACTGTTCCCATTTTCACCTTTTTTCACGTCAGTGGGGCGACCGGTCGTGAGGTATAACCAACCAGTGGCAACCATGGTCAGGTATAAGAACGGTCGAACCCACTTCGGGCGCCCCAATAAATCTGGAAGAATGGGAAACGGAGGGTATGGACGATGGATACGGACGGATACGTCTTTGATACCGAGGCGGAGAATGTGGACTACCACTCTTACAGCGACCTCCCCGATATCCTCGGTTATTATACCGAGCACTATGGTAGCAAGATGAACGTACGTTCTATCGGGACGACCGAGGAGGGACGCAAGATCCCTGCCATCGAGCTCCATACCAAGGGCAAGCCGGTCAAGGGTCACATCATCATTGCCGGCGGCCACCATGGAACAGAGCCCGCAGGCACCGAGTCGAGCCTGGAGCTCATGGACAAGCTCCTCACATCCGGTACCGAGAAGGGGAAGTACCTACTGGATAATTACCAGATAGATATCATCCCCGCGATGAACGCGGACATGTACGCTAGGCCTTTCCATCCGAAGCTCACCGATCCCATGAGCGCAAAGCAGTACCCGGAGTATCGACAGTACGACAACGCGGAGGGTGACGCCACCAATCACTATTACAAGGGTCAGATGCGGGACCCGTTCTTCGGCTTCGTGGTCAACGACGATCCGGCCAAGGAGACCTATGCTTTAGCTGATTACGTCAAGGGTATCGCCAAGGACAACGATATCCTTCTCACCATTGACCTCCACGAGACGCCGGGGATGGACGGATTCCTGGTCATCCGCGAGAACCAGAAGGAAAAGCTCGGAGGACGTATCGTCCAGCGCATGCACCAGGAGGGCTACCCGCTCCTGAGCGCCTACGAGCAGACCGAGCAGGGAGTGCTCCACGACGGCATCCTGGAAGCGGGTGAACCATACTCGGACACCTATCACATGGTGTTCTCGGGATACTGCGCGCGCCATGACGCCAAGCACAACCTCACCTTCGAGACGCCGAGTCAGATCGCTCTCAAGCACCGCGTCAACATGAACCTCATCGCTGCTGAGCAGGCCATCGATGACGCTGTGTTCAAGGAAATGGTGCAGTAGCGCCCCTGTGAAACTGGTTTCACTCCTGAGGATGTGACATCATCCGAGCAGGTAGCCTTGGATGTACTCAGGTACGTCCGTGCCGTAATCGGCCTTTACCTGGACATCACCAAGATCGCGGTCCTTGTCTGAAATGACGCAGATACCCAAGCCTCCACCATCGCTCACCCGGTCGAACGCGTACCCGTCAGTAACACCGTCACCGAGGTAGATGACGTCATTCATGTCCACGCCTTCGTCCTTAGCGATACGATCGAGGAACTCGGGTTTGGATCGGGGTTCCAGAGCATAGGTCACACCGGTAGGCTCGTCCTTGGCGCTGTAGCTTAATTGGGTGCCGTAGATACCATCCATCTCCTCGGAGAAGGGAAGGTTGTCCGCGACGTCCTGTAGTCCGGTGGACACCAAGTAGAAAGAGAACTCTATGTCGTGCTCGGCTCCCCACTCACGCATGTGTGAGAAGAAGTCATCCACACCATCATAGAGTTCGATCCGGCCCCCCAGTTCCTGAAGATACCCACGATCGAGTTCGATGCGCTCATCCTCGATGAGGGGGGTGACGTAATTGAGTGTGAAGGTGTCGGGCGATTCCCGGTCGTTCTCCTTGACCTTGGACCAGTACTCGCCGGAGGGAACGCCGAAGTCGTTGAGGATTGGCTCTTCCATGCTCTCCACAGTGAGCGTCTTGTCAACATCCGCTACGATTACGACCTTCCTCAGTCAGTTCACCCCGCCCCCGCGACAGCATTCGCTGACGCGGCGGATGTCAGAGATGACGCCCCGGGCCCGTTATATACGTTTCCTTTCACAGAGCGGATTTCACATCAGGAGGTCGCCACGCTCATCGCGGAGCTCCTTGAGACGATGCTTGAGCTCGTCCACATGATCCGCCAGATAGCGTCCGGCGGCGAGCAACGTGACTACCTCTGTATCCTTGTCCAGCTTCAATGCAGCATGGACCTTCTTCCGGTCGAAAACCGTCAGCGGCTCGAGCACGATTCCGAGGTCCGTCCCCCTCATGATCATGAAACCGGTAGCAATACCGACATCAAAGAAGTGCCACGATACTTCCTCGGGGACACACCCCTTCCGCTTGGATGCGAGCACGGCCACGAACATGGACGCGGTACGGGCCCAGACGAGGTCCTCACCCAACGCGTCCCGCAACAGCTCTAGTGACTTATCCCCGTACACGAACTCGAACCGCCAACCCTCCCTGCTAAAGCAGGAGGGGGCCATCTGAGTGATCGCTACGAGGTCGCTGACGAGCTTCTCGCTCACGACCAACGGCTGCAACGGTCGGCAGGCGTGAGTGTCGCAGAACGTGTTATCTTCCTTCTTCGATGACTTCTTCTTGACCATGTGAATCCCCACCGTTCAGCTCTGCATCCGGAAGTCGTCCACTTGGACGATGATGCCGTCGAGCAGATCATAATGAGTGCGCTCGAATGCCGCCAGCAGATCGAAGAACGCAGCTATCTCTGTGTCACTGGTGAACCGACGCGACAGCCCTCTGTACAGATCCTCTGCCTGACGTTCAACACGCATGGCGCCGAGGAGCAGCTGTATCTGCTCAGCCGTTGGATCGACCTCCCCGCTGACCTTCACCATCACGTCCTCTACCTTACGCTTGAAGTCGACCAGAGCATTATCGAGCACTGCGGACGAATCCGGTGCCTTTCCGAACGACCTGAGGTACTCGGCATGGGCCACCTCCTCTGACGCGAGGAACTCAAGAAGGTCCACCAGATGCTTGTTCGTAACCCTCTCCTGCAATCCCTGGTAGAACGCACGGGTCATGTTCTCAAAGTCGATGGCGATGGCTACAGCATCACCCACATGAGAGATGTCCTTTACCCGGGCAAGAGGGTCGTCGACCATGAGGTCCTATAGGCACCATCCAAATAAAAAATGTGCGGCCGGGCCGTAATCGCTAGGAAAGGTTTATCAAGGCCCCTTTACCTGCCCTTTGAGTGAGGGAGGCGACCGAGGAGCTGGGGACGGCGCCCATCACACCACTTCTGTTACGATTGAGCTTGCCGAGCATCGTGGCCATGTTCGTCCAGTCGCTCTACAACGTGGTCGACACCTTCTGGATAGCTCGCCTGAGCGCTCTCGCTGTAGGGGGCTTGACCATCGTGTTCCCTCTCCAGATGATCTTCGTGGGACTGGGCGCTGGATCCGGTGTGGGACTCAACTCCTACATATCCCGGCGGTTCGGTGCCAAGGACCCCGAGTCAGCATCCCACGCAGCATCCCAGGTGTTCTTCCTGGCGGCCGTTCTGGGGTGTGCTGTCATCCTTGTTGCCCGCGGTCTTACCGGACCTGTGCTCTCCCTCTTCGGTGCCACTGACGTCCTCCGGCCCATCGCTTCCAAGTACCTGCGCCTAGTGTGTTTTGGCGCCCCATTCCTCTTCTTCAACATGATGGCGAACAACCTCTTCCGGGCTCAGGGGGACGCTCTCAAACCCATGCTCGTCATGCTCACAGGCGCCATCACGAACATAATCCTGGATCCACTCCTGATATTCGGTATCGGCCCGTTCCCCGCACTAGGTGTCGAGGGGGCCGCTATCGCCACTGCCATCTCCCAGTCCCTGGGGGCCATGGTGTCGCTGTTCTTCCTCTTCACCCGCACCAGCTACGTGTTCACCCGAGGATCGGCGGTCCCCGACCTTGCAGTTCTGATGAAGGTCTACGCCGTCGGTTTCCCTGCTGCAATCATGCAGTTGATGATGAGCATGGTCATCACTCTGTTCAATCATACCCTGGGGAAGTTCGGAGATATCCCGATCGCTGCCTTCGGCCTGGACTTTCGTATCATGAGCCTGTTCTTCATGCCATTGTTCGGTCTGGCCCAGGGACTGATGCCCATCGTAGGATTCAATTTCGGTGCCGAGCGATACGACAGGCTCTGGGAGGCTGTGAGGACCACCACCCTCATAGGTCTGGTCGTAGGATTGGTGGCCATGACAGGGACACTCGTGTTCGCGCGCCCGGCACTTTCCCTGATATCCCAGGACGAGGAGCTTCTCGCAATCGCAGTTCCCGCATTCAAAGTGCTCATGTTGTCCATTCCCGTGCTTTTCGTGCAGATCATTTGGATCATCGTCTTCCAAGCGGTGGGTAAGGGGTCCGCAGCACTAGCACTCACAGCGGTACGCCAGGTAATCTTTCTTCCTCCTCTTCTGCTTCTACTACCGGGGAGGTTCGGTCTTACGGGAGTGTGGATGGCCATGCCCTTGGCCGATGCAGGGGGGTTCCTGATCGTGCTGTATGCGATACACCGCCTCAGGTGCGAGCTTGGCGGTGGACCCCGTGACAAGATATGTCCTCCTGAGCGCGAAAAGAAGGAGAAGGTGCCGACAGAGCCTTAATAAAGGATGCACTTCCCCCGGAACGCTATGCGACTGAGCTTCCACGGCGCTGCGAAAATCGTCACTGGTTCATGCTACCTGCTTGAGGTCGGCAAGGATAAGATCCTCATCGATTGCGGGATGTTCCAGGGCCGGAAGGAGGTCACGCGCAAGAACTACGAGGGATTCGGTTTCGATCCCTCCCGCATCACCGCCCTCATCCTCACCCACGCCCACATCGACCACTCAGGGCTCATCCCCAAGCTCGTGAAGGAGGGTTTCAAGGGCACCATCTGGAGCACAGAGCCCACACATGACCTGTGCCAGATCATGTTCGCGGACTCGGCCCATGTCATCGCTCGGGACACCGAGCACGAGAACCGGCGCCGCCAGCGCCAGAAGCTGCCCCCCCGCCGTCCCCTTTATTCATCGGAAGACGCGACTGCAGCAGTGAAGCACTTCAAGCCCGTGGAGTACGATGAGGATATCCAAGTGACCCGGAACGTCCGGGCCCGCTTCAGGAACGCCGGCCATATACTCGGCTCGGCCATCATCGAGCTGTGGGCTACCGAGGGGGAACGCGTGGTCAAGCTCGTGTTCTCAGGCGACCTAGGTCAGCGGAACGCACCGCTTGTGAACGATCCGACCATCATCAAGGATACCGACTACCTCATCATCGAGTCGACGTACGGCGACCGGCTACACGAGGGCGTCGAAGACCGGCGCCGTACGATGGCCCGCATATTCCGTGAGACATACGATAGGGGAGGGCGGGTGATGATCCCATCGTTCGCAGTGGAACGCACCCAGGAGATCCTGTACGGGATGAACGAGCTCTTGCGCGATGCTAAGATGCCCGAAATGCTCGTATTCCTGGACAGCCCTCTAGCGATCAAGGCCACTAAGATCTTCTCGAAGCACACGGACTGGTTCGACCCGAAGAACATGGACGCGTTCGAAACGCCCTTCAAGTTCAAGGGGCTCGTTTTCACCCAAGCCACCGCCGACTCTGTGAGCCTGAACGAGTACGACGAACCGTGCGTGATCATCGCCGGGAGCGGGATGTGCACCGCCGGCCGGATCCGTCACCACATCCGCCACGGCATCGGAAATCCCCGCAACGCTGTGATCTTCGTTGGGTTCCAGGCCGAAGGTACTCTGGGCCATCACCTCCTGAACGGTGCCGAGACGATCCGTATGATGGGGTACGAGTTCGACGTCAACGCCAAGATCGAGCAGATCGCGGGTTTTTCCGCCCACGCCGACTACGAGGATCTGGAACACTGGGTGTCCAGCTTCTCAAAACCCCCACGGAAAGTGTTCATCGTCCACGGCGAGGAGCGGTCGGCAGTAGCGTTCAAGGAGCGGCTCGAGGGGTGTGACCTTACTTGTGCCATCCCCTCGATGGGCGACAAGGTCGACCTCTAGAGATTATCGCCGTTCCGGTCCGGAGAGAAACAAGTTTTATATTCAGGTCCAGCTGCAATCTTCAACATGTACGGGGGACCTGAGCTCGAAATCCACGTCGAGGACGGCCCCGAGGTTATCGAACGGTACATCGTTGACCACGATGTCCACGCTTTCGAGATCGCGACCTTCGACTATGAGGACAAGATCGACGAGCTCATAGCGCTCAAGGAGCAGTACGGCATCTATATCTCTGCTCACGCACCTCATCTCTACTCGAACGGTGTCGACCTCGCCACGAGCGATGAGTCACTTCGCCAGTACAGCATCGACGAGATTAAGAAGGCCGTGCTCATCGCTGAGCAGATAGGCTCCGAGACCCTAGTTACCCATATAGGTGTGTACGAGGACGACCGGGCGGACGGCCTTGAGCGGACAATCGACTCCTACAACCAGATCGCTGCGTTCGCCAGCGAGCACAACGTTGATGTGCTCATCGAGAACCTCCCGTACAAGATGATCGACAACAACGAGCAGGATACAGGACGCATCTACGTGGGCGCCACCATCGAGGAGCTCCGCGAGATCGCGGACCGTACCGGCCTAGGGCTCACCTACGACGTGGGCCATCTTTTCGTCAGCTGCTTCTCACGCGGTACGGACTACTACGAGGAGGATGCACGCGTGTGGGAGGAGCTGGGCGATGTCGTGAAGCACGTCCATCTCTATGACACCTGGCTCGAAGACCATGACAAGCACCAGCCGATCGGGAACGCCGATATGGATGTAGAGAGCGTGGTTCGCACGATTAGGGACTCAGGGTACGAGGGCCGTGTCGTGCTTGAGATCGCCGGTAACATGGAAGAACGGCTCGACTCCTATGAGAAGGCCGCACGATATCTGGAGCAGGACGAGTAGAGTTCCCGGTATGACATCTTTCCGACAACGAGATCAGAACATCTCGCCTAGGAGCGCTGTGAGCTCGGTACTGGGTGCGCGCACGGTGATGAGCCGGGTGTTGCCCCGCTGGCCTTTGCCGCTCAGACGCGAGGATAGGATGCGCAGCGACTCCAGGTTCCCCAGGTACTTGCGGAACGTGCGCTCGGCGACGACACCTCCGTTCTCCTTATAGGCGTCGAACACAGCTCCCGTGGTGACGGGTGACGTGTCATGCTCGGTGAGGGTGAGCACTGTTCGCAGGATGGCACGTTCCTCGTCAGTGATCCCTTGTAGGTCCAGCTTGAGACGAGCACTCCGCACTCTGCCCAGAACGGCTTTCACGTGATCTGCGCCGACACGGGCGGAGCCCGCACGCTCTGCCTCGCGCCCGGCCTTCAGCAGACAGTCCAACCCAAGCCGAACATCGCCCCCGCTATCAGCGGTGAACCGGGCGACCACGCCCACGATAGCAGGATCGCAGGCACCCGGGAGGAAGGCCATGCGCGCGCGTTCGCCCAGGATGTCCTTCAGTTCATCGTACCCGTAGGCAGCGAAAGACACCTCTTCATAACTGAGCGATGACCGGACCCGGGCATCGAAGTTGCGGAAGGCGTAGGGATCGTTCGAGATGAGGATGAGACCGAGGTTCACCTCGGAGCGGAGGAGATCGTAGAGCACGTCACCCTCCTTGCCTGCCAACCGGTCCACCTCGTCGAGAGCAATGACGTAACCATCGGCCTTCCGGTCCAGGCGGTAAAGGAGCCGGTCGTACACCTCATCCGTTGAAAGACCCTGACGGGGGACTATCTCCCCTAGAGCTGTGAGGAGTTCAACGAGCACTCCATGCCTGGTGTTCTTGCTCCAGCAGTTGAGATAGAGCGCTTTGACACAAGTGGTCTGGTCGCCCATATGGGTGAGCACTGTCTTTGTCACTGCTGTCTTACCGATCCCCGGGGCACCATGAAGGAATACATGGACTGGACGCCCTCCGCTGATGAGCGGGCTGACACAGTCCGCCACGACGTGCATCTCGTTCTCCCTATGTGGGAGCTCGTCCGGCAAGTAGTCGTGGAGGAGCACAAGGTCTCCGTCGTCTCCGCGGAACACACCACGCTCAGGTCCGTCGAACAGGTTCCTCACTACTGAATCCCTCCGGGGACATCGACAACGGCGGTCACGTACTGGATAATACCAGTGTCCGAGGTAGCGACCACCCAATCAGTGCGTCCCAGGCGGCGCATGCTCGCATCCACATCTTTTAATACCTTGACCTCGCCCGCGAGCCTTTCACCGGCCAGTACTTGCCTTATCCGGGAAGCAAGGTCGCCGCTCTTGCTCACTTGAGCGTCCAGTAGGAACCGCACCTGAGCCACGCGGTTCTCGACCATGAACCGCACGATGCTTGTGAGGGCGGATAGCGTGTCGTCGCTTATGCGGTACTTGCCGTACACGCCACGAGCGTCCCGCCACAATCCGTCATCGCTCAGGAACGCATCACCAGCGGACCGGGCCTCGCATGTAATGAGCACGTTGTAGAGGTCCACAGCGACCTGTTTACCCTCGATGTCGTTCGGAAGGAGCAGCTTGTCCTTGACCGACGCCACCCATCCTTGAGGGAACACACGGCGGCGGAGAACGTTGCAGGCCTCTGCCGGGAGCAGGTGCCGCTCACCGACGAGCCGTAAGGCTGAAACGGGATTGTAGCCCCGGTCGAGCATGTAACGGTACTCCTCAACGGCAACATCGGGGACCTCCATGGAAGGGCAAGAGGGGCGCAAACCTTAAGAAAACGGCGATGGCCGGGGCCACACCACACCACTCCATGCCTTTAAATTGGATGAACGACCGATACACAACCATGGCGAAGAAGGCCGCGCCAGTT
This sequence comes from Candidatus Undinarchaeota archaeon, assembly GCA_964519305.1. GTDB lineage: Archaea > SpSt-1190 > SpSt-1190 > JASMDC01 > JASMDC01 > JASMDC01. The sequence continues at coordinate 53,917 of CAZFHY010000002.1, read as the reverse complement.
GTCGATCTGGCCAAGAACCTAGGCATGGAGCTCCTTAAAGCTAAGGATGAGCTGGAGAGCCTAAACATAGGTCAGGGAAAGCAACGTATCATCAAATCCACCGTCCTCGTCAATGAGCTCGAGAAGGAGCTCCTTGACCTCCTATACTACATGGACGACGTTCACAAGGACGTCCTCCGCATGGTAACCCTTCTCAGCAAGATCTACGAGAAAGTGGAGCGTGAACGGTATAAGGACATCAAGAACTACCGTCATGAGCTCAAGCACGAACTAGAATCCATCGGTAAGCACTTCGAGCAAGTGGAAAAGACCATCACCGGATAGCGATCTTCAGAGCTCACGCTCACTGATAGGATTGGGTGTCCTCGCCAGAACCTGCAGCGTCTCTAGACGATATCTTCCTCGGAGACGATGACGAAGTCGCCGATGGAGATTACAGCCGAGAAGGGTATCTTGATGATGCCCTCCTTGCCGCTGACGATTACTGATTTTGAGTAATCGCTGGGATTGGCCACGATGATATCGATAAGCTCCCCTGTCCGGGGCTCGAACCGGATATCGCCCACGCGCCCGAACTTACGCCCCGTCTTGCTGACAATTGTTTTCCCTATCAGGTCGCGGGACCTCTTCCTGTCGCCCAGTTCGTCCGCCATTGTGACTATCCTCGGGAGCGGGAAGGGAGGCATGTTTTAAAAAGGTATTCCCCGCAGCGGCCAGCCATCACACCATGAAGAACGTGGCGGTGTATGCACCGGTAAGGGTCGCAAGGAAGTTCACTATCTCATTGGTGACCAGACCGCGCTGTTCCAGAGTGGCACCAAGGAGGCTGTCAAGATTGCACCCGGCGAAGGCACCGAGAAGGGCCACGCCCATGACCTTGCCAGGCTCGGGAAAGCCCATGAGCACGCCCACGGCGCCTATGATGAATCCGCCCAAAAGGCACGCCGCCTCGCCCAAGAGGGATACTCCGCCATCCGTCCCACGCTCGACCCTTTGGAGCGTGGTGACAAGGTAGGGTTCGCTCGTGCTCAGCACCCCCAGCTCCGAGGCGAGCGTGTCGCCCATGGCCGCCGCTACCGAGCCCAGGAATATCAGGTGGAGGTCAGGTACCTGGTACACATGCCCCATCACGGCGATTAGGACGGGGGCCAAACCATTGGCCATGACGTTGCGGCTCTGACGTGTACCACCCTTCTCCTCGGCAACCCACAGCTTTCGCTTGCGCGCGTAGCGGTACTTGGTTGCGAGCGTCGAGGTGAGAACGAATGTGATCATTACCACTACCCACTGGAATCCCTGCGTGCTCCATACAAGGAAACCCATCACTCCGGCGAAGAACGCGCCGTTGGTATCCAGCACACCACCGGAACGCACGACCAGGGAGAGGAGGCCACAAGCGACGAGCCTCAGGACGGGGTCGACCCACAGATCCAAGATATCACCTCCTCCATATCATCACCCTCCATCTCGACCTCCAAGGGGCCCATGACGCTGGTACCCAGGTTCACATGTGAGGCGAAGGCTGCGAGCCTGTTGAGCTCGAACCGCAGGACCTGTCCTTCAAGACTGCGCTCGAGCTTCGATGCTACTGCGGAGCCGGTGCGCTGTACGAGGACCAGTTCTCTAAAGCGCATGAGCGCTCCACGACCCGAGGCGGTAGCACGAATCTCATCCTTTCCGATATCGATCTCGGCAGAGGGGAATAGGCTGCTCACCGCAAGGGCGACCTTCTCGGAATCCTCGGTGGGACCTATTTCAGCCCTGATCCTTATCGACAGGCACGCCGAGTGCATTCAGCACCTCCCGGAAACGGTCCAGGAGCTCCTCGTGGGAACCCTCGTTCACGATCATTCGGTCCGCCGTCGCGATGGCCTCGCCCAGCCCCCAAGACAGCTCGCGTGCATCCTTGGAATCGAACGCCTCTCGTGAGATCGCATCGTCCTCCCGCTGACGGGCCTGTACACGGGAATGTCGCGTGGCAGGGGCGCTGTGAACGGCGATGAGTGTGAACAGAGGGAACATGCGTCGGAACTCGCGCACCTCTGCGATACCCCGGACACCGTTGATGATTACCACAGGCTCAGAACGTCGGGAGAGTCGCTCACCCAGTAAGAGGGCGATAGCGCCCTTCCCGTGCTTGGCGCGTAGTTGGTTGGCCATGGCCCCGACGCTCTCAGAGGTAACTTCGGCGCCCTGTTCGCGCAGGTGCTCGATGACCACGTCACCCATGCGAAAAATCGGTACCTTTTCTCGAACGAGTTCGAGAGCAGCATCCTTACCACTAGCGGGCATCCCCGTCAGTGCGATGACTAGTTGATCCTGCTTCCCGGGCACTTCTTTTCCCTCACGGTAGCTATGATGTTAGCAGTGTCGCGTCCGTCCACTACGTACGTGCAAAGTCCCGAGCGTGTGATGACCTGAGCGGCCAGTAGGTCGGTGACCGCGGACACTCCCGCCACCATATCCCCCTTCGAGACTATCTCCAGTAATTTTTCCCCGGTAAGACTGGGGATGAAAGCGGCTTCAGGATTCTTCTTTGGATCGGCGGTGTATACCCCGCCCACGTCCTTGCACATCACTAAGGCATCGGCGCTCACGTATTCTGCAAGTAAGGCGGCCACCGCATCCGTGGTGTGGCCGGGTACAGTCCCGCCCATGACCACTACACGATCCTTCATCGCGGCTGCAGCGGCGCCTTCTATGGATGTCGGGGGCGAACGTCGCGCCACGTCACCCAGCGCTGCGATAATAAGCCGGGCGTTAGCCCGGGTGACTCCGATGGCGATTATGTCACTGTAAGCGTCGGGCGCTCCAAGTGAACGCGCTCCGTCGATATATCGGCGGGCAACACGGCCTCCTCCGACGACGACGAAAACCTCTGCGTCCGAAGCTATCTCCTTGAGAGCCTCTGCTAGCCGCCTGATATGGTCCACATCAGGACCGTCAGGGGCAAGCACCGAGCCGCCCACCTTGATGACGTACCGGGCCATTGTGCGCACCGAAATGGCTATAACACCTTGTCTTTTATAAATATGTCAATGGTGCGCGCGTTCATCGGTATCGGCCTTGAAGCCCTCGCTCCAGCCATCGATGATGTGATGAAGTCGCTGCAGACCGCCGGAGCTGATGCCAAGTTCGTAGGACTAAGGAACCTACATGTGAACCTCAAGTTCTTGGGCGACATCCCCGATGAACGGGCGGGGCCGCTTAGCGAAGTTCTTAATGAGGTCGCAGGCCGGAACGCTCCATTCATGCTCCATGTCCGCTCTACCGGCGTGTTCCCCAATCCACGACGAGTGCGAGTCGTTTGGTTGGGGCTCGAGCCATCCCCCGCCCTAAGTGCCCTGCACGAAGATGTGGAACGGGCTGCTGAGGGAATAGGATTCCGGCGCGACACGAGGAGCTATCGACCACATATAACCCTGGCACGGGTACGCAGTGGTAGGAACCGGGCAGAGCTGGTCGGGGCCATCGAAAGACTAAAGACCGTGGACATCGGTGAGCTTTCGGTCAAGGAGTTCTCCCTGATCAGGAGCACTCTCACACCACAGGGGCCTATCTATTCCCCGCTCTCCACCCACCGGCTTGAGGGCCAAGTGGATTGAGGTACCGTCTGTCGGCCACCGGGGGCTGGAGCTGCTCTGAGGCATAGTACGACTTCATTATACCGTAGGAATCCTTCCAGTACCTGTCCACAGGAGGTTCCTCCGGCTCGGGAGTGACGAGCTTTTCATACCACTGGCGAACCGCCAGTCCCAGTATTATCAGGAACCCGAGGTAGAAGATATACGCGGACAGTGCGTCAGGCATACCGTCGTATCGGACACCGACAAAGTATATAAATTGAGGAGGGCTTCGGCAATCCGAGGGGCATCTCATGGTCTCGAAGGACGCTGTCATGACCGTGTTCGTGGTCTCAGTGGCCCTCACATTAGGTGTCCAGTTCTACCGCGAGATCTATGGGGCCTATCTTGAGCCCGACCACGATAACGTGAGCACGAGCCCGCTCAACGACACTATCCTTCGTAAACTGATTGCACAGGACAAGGTGGTCGTGACCTACTATTACCGCAACGATTGCCCCTCGTGCCGGGACCAGACTCCGCTCATGGAGGACCTGGCCGAGGGAATGAACGATACAGTCCACTTAGTAAAGGTCAACATAGCATCTCATCCTAACGCGAACGTTTCCTCGGTGCCTGCCATCCACATCGAGAGCCGTGGGGGCGACATGTCACTTGAGGGTGCCGTCAGCGCCGGCATCATAGCCGGGGAGATCGTCAACCAGGTGAGGGTGATGGAGAGGGCGATACCCAATGCTACTCGTTCATCATGATGATTATCTGGCCCATAATCCCGGGGCGTTCCATCCGGAGCGTCGCGCGAGGTTGGAGGCCGCCATTGCTGCGCTCCAGCAACTCGGTCTATGGGAGCAGTGCAAGGTCCTCTCCCCTGATGTGTGCACCCGGGATGATCTTCTCACCTGCCATGTGTCTGAGCTCGTTGACCTCATCGAACGCCTCTCCCTACAAGGCGGCTCCATAGACATGGACACTCCCGTCCCGATGGGGACCCATGCAATCGCCTGTCGTGCCGTCGGCGGCGGTCTTCTCGCGGCACGTGAGGCCGTGAAACGCGATGAACCGTCGTTCGCCCTCCTGCGCCCTCCCGGACATCACTCCGAACGTGCACGTGCATGCGGTTTCTGCTACTACAACAACGTTGCCATCGCAGCTCAGCGATTGCTGGACGACGGTCTGGAGCGCGTGCTCGTCCTCGACATCGACTGCCATCACGGGAACGGAACACAAGATATATTCTACAGCTCGCCCCATGTGTTCTACATATCCCTCCACCAGGACCCGCGCACCCTCTTTCCCGGCAGCGGTTTCACCCACGAGACAGGGAGGGGTGATGGTACGGGATTCACAGCTAACGTACCTCTTCCACCAGGCGCAGGGGACGCTGACTTCTGCTGGGCCTTCGACACCGTGTTCGGTAGGGTGTACGACTCCTTCCGGCCCGAGGCGGTCCTTGTGTCCGTGGGCCTGGACGCACATACCAACGATCCTCTCACATCCCTAGAGGTCACAATCCCCACGTACAGGCACATCGCCAGGGAGCTCGTCCAGCGGACCAAGAAACTTGCTTTCTTCCTAGAGGGCGGGTACGATCTGGACGCCATGGGGAACGGCGTTGCTGCCATCGTTGCAGAATGTCTCGGTGAGCACGAGGGAGACACTGAAGAACCTGCACAAGTATCCCCCGATCAACGCGTGAAGGGGATAGTCAAGGAACTCCTGGAACAGCTCGACTGAGCCCGCTCCGCCACTCCATAGCACGCCGTCTCCCCTAGCCTTTTAAGCGTTCTTCAGGCCGTCCACAACATGGCACGCCCCATGTTCATGGAGGAAAAGCCTCCAGGCGACATTCACGCTTACACAGGCACTGAGCTCCACTGCAAGACCTGGGACGCAGAGGCCGCGCTCAGAATGCTCATGAACAACCTGGACCCCCAGGTGGCACTGGTCCCCGACCAGCTCATCGTGTACGGTGGCAGTGGTCGGGCCGCCCGCAACTGGCGGGAGTTCAACCGCATCGTCCGGGCCCTCATGGAGCTGGGACCTGATGAGACCCTGTGCGTCCAGTCGGGCAAGCCCGTGTACATCGCCCCCAGTCATCTGGAGGCGCCCCGCGTCATCATCGCCAATTCCAATCTCGTGCCACGGTGGGCCACCCAAGAGTACTTCGATCGCATGGACCAGCTGGGGCTGACCATGTACGGCCAGATGACAGCCGGCTCGTGGATCTACATCGGCACCCAGGGTATCCTCCAGGGGACGTACGAGACGTTCGGTGCTATCGGCAAGAAGGACTTCAACACTGACACACTGAAGGGAAAGTTCATCGTCACCGCGGGTATGGGGGCCATGAGCGGCGCACAACCCATGGCTGGTACAATGAACGAGGCGGTCATACTTGACGTTGAGGTCCGCCGTGAGCGCATCCAGCAAAAGGTGGACGAGGGTTACTGCGACCGTATCACTGACTCACTGGACGAGGCACTGTCATGGGTGAACAAGGCCATCGCCGCTGGCGAGCCACTGTCTATCGGTCTTGTGGGGAACGCTGCCGAGGTCCTCCCGGAACTCGTTCGGCGGGGCGTCACCCCCGACATCGTCACGGATCAAACGTCAGCACACGATCTCCTCTCTTACGTACCACCCGGACCACTCGACGAAGTCGACCGGTTGCAGGAGGAGGATCCGGAAGAGTATCGGAAGAGGTCGCTCGAAGCCATATGCGCCCATACCGAGGCGATCATCGCTATGCAGGAGGCTGGTGCTGTGGCCGTGGATTACGGTAACAACCTCCGCGGCCAGGCCGAGCTTGGCGGTACCAAGGTCAGGAAGGAGGACGGTTCGTTCGTGTACCCCGGATTCGTCCCGGCCTACATCCGCCCGCTGTTCTGTCAAGGCAAGGGACCATTCCGGTGGGCGGCGCTCTCGGGCGATCCCGAGGACCTGCGTGTCATCGATGACGCGCTGTTCAAGATGTTCCCGGATGATAAGCCGCTCCACCGCTGGATCACCATGGCACGCGAACGGGTCCCCGTCCTTGGGTTGCCCACTCGCATCTGCTGGCTCGGGTACGGCGACCGTGCCCGGTTCGGACTTGAGATCAACCGCCTGGTCGGAACCGGGGAGGTGAAGGCACCGATCGTCATTGGAAGGGACCACCTTGACTGCGGCTCGGTCGCTTCACCCAACCGTGAGACCGAGGGGATGAAAGACGGCTCGGACGCCATCGGTGACTGGCCGCTGTTGAATTTCGCCCTCAACACCCTCAACGGCGCATCATGGTTGTCGTTCCACCACGGGGGTGGTGTGGGCATCGGTAATTCCCTGCACGCCGGCATGGTCATCGTGGCCGATGGAACCCCCGAGCGTGCCAAGCGGCTGGAGCGTGTGCTCTCCGTTGATCCGGGGATCGGTGTTGCCCGACATGTTGACGCCGGATATGACATCGCTATCACGACCGCAAGGGAGAAGGGTCTCAAGATCCCAAAGTAGGGAGCGGATAATGGCAGGTCGAGGGAGGATCGAGCAGCTCATTTCAGCAGTCCTGACCCTCGACGGTGCCGTGACCGTGGATGCGTTGGCCCGTGTTCTCGAAGAAGAGCGGGCCGTTCCCCCAGGCACCGGGGCGGAGAGGGCGCGAGAGGGTCTCCGCCGGTACGCCAGTCGGCACGACCTGCGTCATGTGAAGCTTGGAGCGGAGCGGATCTATGCCCGTCGCGATACCGACGATAATGACCTCAGAGCAGCTTTCCAGTCCTCGCTCCTTCGTCGGGTGCGATCCGATCCCGGGGGGCTCGGGCTGGCAATGAAGGCATGCGCCTGCGTGCTCCCACATCTCGTCCAGCGCACATTCTCCTACGAGGAGGGTTATCTCTTCCGACGTACCCGACCCGAGCGGGCCGCCCTCGGTGTGGAGACACGCAGGGTGTTCTCCCGGGGACTGGAGATGCTCGAGTCCCTAGGATACCTGCGCCTGTTCGAGGTGGGCGGGCAGCGGTACGCCGCATCCGCTAACCTCGATAAGGGATCTGTTTTTGAGCGTCATCTCATGGGTGTCGCTCTTGACGCCGCTCGGGAACGCCTGGAGCATGAGATGGACCGACTGGGGCTCATCGAGCCCCTTGAGTAAGCTGGTCCGGCCTTTGCCCCGGGCGTCCCGCGGCGAGCGTCCCTAAGTATGGAGCGATCTTATGGTCAAGCTACCACCTCCGTTCGGGTCCCACACTTTTTTCAGGTGTTAGGCATGCGCCTGAGGCGCCCCGAGGCGGTCTTGGTCCACCGGCTCGCGAGCCGGCGCTCTATCTCGTACAATACGACGGACTCGTCGGTCCCCACCACGTCCTTGACGAGTGTGAGGGCCGCGTAGAGGCCCGTTACCGGGACAGCGTCAGCCCCTTGGACAGCCGCGGTCACGGAATACGGCACCACTGTGAACCCACACGCATCGACGCAGTCGACGTCCACCACACCGGGCGGCAAGAGCGGTTTCAACAGTCTTATTGCCATTTTTTTCATCTCCTTTGCTTTTCTTATGCGTTTTAGGGTCAATTTTTAATCATATTTAAATGTTGTGTTTAACACACATTAACTCATCGCAGGACGTCATAACGAGGATATGTCCCTTATTAAGGGATATTCCTTGTCCACCAGACTCTGAGAATATGCCCGCGTACCCTCTTTTTCATGCCCCGATAGCATCCTTACCCTCGAGGAGACCTGCTGACAGGCGTAAGCACAATATCGCGGCGGCCAGGAACGTCACGAGCGATATCCAGAGAAGGAGCGGTATATCGTCTATGAACAGCCCTGCTACGCGGGAGAAGACCAGAAGGGTGACGAGGTACTGAGCGATGTATAGTACGGTCGCCAGAGGATTTGCCAAGAACCGGGAGACGTAGGCTGGAGAAATCAGATTGACCATTATGGCCATCGCCGCAGAGTAGGCGATATTGGCTACCCCGACAGCCAGCGCCAGCAGTACGTAAGCGGGATTGACCGTTCCCAGCACCGAGAGCACCGTGGCCAGTGATAAGAAGAATGCCAGCGAGCCATTGTAAGCCAAGAGCGCCAGGAAGCGAGCGTGGATAACGTCGGAACGATGGAGGGGGAGCATGCGAATCAACCATTCCTGGCGCACCTCCACGGCAAAGCAGTACTCAGCGGCCGGTACGAAGATGAACCATATCGCCAGGAACTGGATGTAGGTCGCGATGAAGAGCGTCACCTCGGGTTCGGAGAACCGGGCGAATAGATGGAGGTAGAGTGTGTTTATCGCCATGATGCCGGTGAACACCACGAAGGGGACCACCAATTGTAACTGGTATGCATGTGTGCGGGAGAGCACAAGGAGGTCCTTGTGGACTAGTTCTGCGAAAGGCGTTGTGCGCCAGCTACGGGGGAGGGCGAGCTCGCCCCATCGGGATGATCTGAGCGCCCGGATCATGGACTGGGTGCGGAAGTGTACGAACTCGTAGTCGAACACATGACCGGATAGGGCCGAGGCGGCCACGAGGAAGAGCGCGCCCTCCACGACCACGATCGCGAAATTGGACGCGAACACCATCCACTGTCCTGCGAACAGTGCGAGCGTGGCCCCAGCAGCTGCCGTGGACGGTAGGAACCATACACCGTTGAGGATACCTACCATGTACCCTACTGCAGGGAGCACAAGGACACCCCGGACCCTGAGGAGCACGGGAAGGAAAAGGCATGCCATCGTCAGCACTAGGACCATCCGGCGGACACCTGTCAGGTAACGTCGCCGGGAGGTGACCAGTCGGTCCAGAAGGAGGTCGACGAGATATCGGACGCCCTCTGCAGTGAAGTAGAACGCCCAGAAAAGGAGCAGGAACGGTAGCGCGATGTCCAGCCTTCCTGGAGCTGCTGCAAGAGCGAACACAAGTGCGACGGGTGCGAACGTCACGGCCTCCACCCCTACTTCGACCGCGAACCGTGAGAGGAACCTGTCGCGGTTCGTCAGAGGGAGCGCGTGAAGGATGTCCATATCAGAGCGTACGAAGAGCCGCATACTGCCCAGCACCCCCTCCAGCAGGCTCATGGCCAGTACGAGGTGATAGACTATCCCCGCGACCGTTAGCGGGGCCACCCGCCCAGCGATTCCCTCGGCCAGGTGCTCGAACGTCCCGCGCACCATCCCGTAGAACAAGAGCAGGAACACGATGTACGGGATTATGAGCAGGACACGTCGACGTCCCTGATGGGCCAGGTTCCGCAGGTCAGTGATGGTGAGGAGCGAAACGGCCGCCCATCCCGGTGATACGCGATTCGAACCGCTATCCCGGTCACGAGTATAGCGGGGACCTTTCATGCACGCGTCTCCTCCTTGACGAGCTCCACGAAAGCCCGTTCCAGGTCACCACCAAAGCGCTTGGCAAGGGGGGCGGGCTGGTCCCGGGCAATCACCTTTCCTTTATTTAGAACGATAACACGGTCGCAAACCTCCTCGGCCACCGATGCGAGGTGGGTCGCTAAGAGCACTGCACGCTCGTCACGGCCATCCATCAGCAGGTCCTTGACCATACGGGACGTGGCCGGATCGAGATTGATGAAGGGCTCGTCCAGGACGAGCACCTCGGGATCGTGGATGAACACCGAGGCAAGGGCCACTCGCTGACGGAACCCCTTGGACTGGTCGCCGATCAGGTCATCAGCCAGTTCATTCAATCCGAAGGTCGCCATCCAGCGTTCAAGGGCTTCATCAGTGGCCTTATCGTCCATACCGTACGCGCGGCAGATGAAGCGAAGGAACTCCTCGGTTGTGAGGTTGTCGTAGAGATCGAGCGACTCGGGGAGGTATCCCAGGGCGGCCTTGGCCTTGAGAGGTTCACACCAGATATCATAACTGGTGATGAGCGTCTCGCCACGGGTAGGACGCAGGATACCGGCCATCATCCGCATTGCGGTCGTCTTCCCAGCGCCATTTGGCCCGAGCAGGCCTGTAATAGAACCACGGCTGACAGCTATAGCGATGTCGTCCACAACGGTCTTTTCCCCGAACCGCCGGGTGAGGGCTTGTGCATTCAAGGAAGGGTTGAGATCGACATCCTCGGACATGGGCACCGGTAGATATGCTTGATTTAAGAAAGGGGATGCAATCATCGGCCGCCCGGGGGTTATGGTAAAAAAGGTTGCCCCATTCACAACCTATACCATGCTCCACGTCATGCCCGGTGCAGAGGCTACCACGGCCTTTGCTGCCTGGGGATTGGTGGTGGTGCTGGCAGTAGGAGGCAGGCGTGCGTTCCGCAACGCTCTCCAAGAGGTACCCCGGTCCACCTGGGCGGTGCTCGCGTTCCTCACTGCCTTGGCTTTCTTTGTGAGGCTCGGGGCCCCTGACGTCTATACGCCCATGGAGCGGGACCATCTAGGTATGCTCCAGGGAAGGACCGTTCTCCTCCGACACATGAACGCGTACTGCGACTTCGACAAGAGCGGTCAGGATATCTTCGCCCAACATCTTCCTTCCGCCAGTGTCGAATGTCCAACCCCACGCACGGACGGGAGGACCGCCGGGTACCCGACGAGCCTGGCCCTGGCGTTCGCTCTGGCAGGCACTTCCGTCACCACGGCACGTGCTGTTTCCCTTATTGCGGCATTGCTGACGGTCCCCGGTCTTTTCGTGCTCACGTTCCTTGTGCTCGGTAACCGAGGTGCGGCATTGCTCGCAAGCGCATCCCTCGTCCTTATGCCCCTCCATGTCGCGGTATCCACGGCCGCTGCCGATCCGTCGCTCTCACTGTTCCTCCAGGTTCTCGCGATAACGGCCCTAGCAGCTTCGCTGCGCACGTCCTCGCGTCCGCTGGCAGGCCTTTCCGTTGCGTCCCTGGCTCTAGCGGCCAGCCTCTCCAAAGAGAACCTTCTCCTAATCATCCCTGCGATGGTCCTTATCGCTGGTAAAGAAGAGAAGAGGAGAGCCGTATCACCCATAACGCTCGCCGCACTCCTCCTCGCCCTCACGCTCCCATCGCTAGTCCATATCGCCATCGACAGCACGCGGGAAGGTCCAGAGTCGTTCGGTGGTCTTCAGATGCGGATCGATGAGCTGGCACGACTGATGGGCTCATCAGAGGACAGGTGGGCATCGGAGGACCGCTACCTTCTTCGCAACATCCATGCCCCAATGACCGCGATGACAGCGCTCGTGGGGCTTGCGGTTGCAGGTTGGTACGCTTTGGCCCCGGTCCTCTTATGGTGGGCCCCCTTTGCCGCGTACTCGGCGTATGCCATGTACTCCCCTGAAACGTTCCTTAGTATGTACGCGCCGTTGGTACCCGTATCGGGAGTAGGGCTCGCCTCTGTATGTACAGTACTGTTCCCCGAGTATTTCAGGAGTGAGGGATCATGAGCGCACGTCGCGCACTCCTCATCAATCCCCCCGTCCCGTCCCGCAGATGTGCCGGCAGGGAGGGGCGCTGTACCGGGGAAGGGCAGGTTGAGCTGCTGACACTGGTCCCACTGAGCCTTATCTATCCCGCGGCCGTGCTCGAACGGCGGGGATGGATCGCAGAGGTGCACGATGGTGTCGCCGCACCGCTCGGTGAGCTGAACTCAGCTGACCTCGTGCTCATCAACGTATCCCCGACCACCTATGAGGACGACATGGCGCTGGTCAGGACCATGAAGGACAAGGCACCGGACGCCCATGTAACGGTGACCGGTACGCTACCCACAGCTCATCCTGCACGCCTCCTTGCGGACGGTGCCGATTCGGTCCTCACGGGCGAGATCGAGGGTACAGTGGACGAGCTGGCCGCTCGGTTGGAGAGCGGGCGTCCCCCCGCAGGTGTACCCGGACTGGTTGCCAGGGGGTCCGATGGGAAGGTCATGAAGGCTCCACGGCGGCCTTTCCTCGAACTGGACGCTCTACCATATCCCGCTCGTCACCTGATCGACCTCGACAGGTATCGTTTCGTGTTCACCGGTGAACGTTACACCACCGTACTGGCCGGGCGGGGATGTCCCCACAGGTGCTCGTTCTGCACTGCGCCCCTGCTCTACGGGAACCGTGCCCGGTACAGGGAGCCGGCAGCTATCGTCGAGGAGGTGGCCCACGTTGTCCGTGAGCTGGATATCCCTACGGTGGCGTTCTACGCCGATACATTCACCCAGGACAGGCGGTTCGTACTGGAACTGTGCCAACGTCTTGTGGCCGAGGACCTCGACGTCGGATGGACCTGCAATGCACGGGTCGATACAGTGGATGCCGAGATGCTTGCGGCCATGAAACGGGCAGGGTGCAGGTACATCTTCTACGGGCTCGAATCAGGTTCGACCGATGTGCTCAGTGCCTGTAGTAAAGGTATAACACCCGACCAGGTCCGCAAGGCTGCCAAGCTCACCCGGGAGGCGGGCCTTGAGATCGTGTTCTCGGCCATGGTAGGGCTGCCCGGGGAGACCCGGGAGACCGTACAGCAGACTCTGGACCTCGTCCTCGAGGTGGACGCGGACTACTGCTCATTCTTCGTGGCCTCACCCTATGAGGGCACTCCATTCCACAAGGAAGTGGCGCAGAGCGGCAACCTTGCAGGCGATACCATGGACGAACGACATGCTGCGGTGCGCACTGATGCCCTCACGCCCAAGGAGATCGAGGAACTGGCGGACGAAGCGTTCCGCACCTTCATCCTCAGGCCACGGGTGTTCGCTCGAGAAGCGATGAAGGTAGTGCGAGAGCGCCGATTGGACGAAGTGCGTGTGGGATTGGGGATGCTCCGGGGAATGGTCCTGGGGCGGTAGGGATCACTCGCTCTTCTCGTGCTCCTCCACACCAAGGGCCATGAGCACTTCCCCTTCATCGATCTTGTGGTCCCAGGGAGGATTGGCATTGATAGCGTCCTTGGCCTTGATACCCACGATGATGATGTTCTGCTCCTTCTTCAGTTCGGTCAGGAGGTCTCCGAACGTGCCCGTGCGGGGTGCAGGGAACTCGAACACGTCGTTCCCGAAGGAAGAGGTGGACAGTTCCTCGAATAGCCGGGTCACACCTGCCTCGAAAACGAAGCTCGCCAGGAGGCGGCCACCGAAGGAGGAGGAGTTGACCACCAGGGCCCCGGCCTGCTTCATGAGCTCGCCGTTACCCTCGTCAAGCGCCTCGGCGACTATCTGGATATCCTTATTGATCCGGCGTAGCAGGAGGATAGTGATGATGGTCCGGGAGTCGTCACCGGTGGAAACGAGCCCGAAATCGGCCTTGGCGGCAGCTGCCTTGCGCAGCACGTTCTCCTTCCAGTAATCACCCTTTACATGGAGCACCTCATCGGAAGTGTCCTCCACGGTAGATGGATCGACGATCACAACCGGCCGCGGATCGTTGGCCCGCAGCTCTCTGAGGGTCGACTTGGCGGTCTCGTTCCAGCCGCAGATGACTATATGGTTCTCCCAGTCGCATCGCTCCATTCCTAAAAGCCTCCTTACGTTACGTGTGACGATGAACTCGAACAGGGCGCTCGCGGCCACGGCGAAGGCCGAGATGCCAAGGACAGCGAACACAACTGTGAGCATGCGTCCCTCGAAGGTCACGGGGTAGATATCGCCGTACCCTATCGTCGACATGGTGATGACGCCCCAGTAGAGAGCATCCTCCCGGTTCGTGATCATGTCGTTCTTCCCATGCTCGAAGTGGTAGATACCCACTACACCTATCAAGTAGATGAGGACCACCGCGAGAATGAGCCAAATGGCGCGGTTGCCGCCCTCAGCGAGGGTCTTGTACAGGCGCCTGAACATCCTCACGAGCATGTATCCCCCCCTTCCAAGGGAACGCACTTAAAGGTTCCTTCGCGACTTGGGCGCAGACGCCATCCGTAGCCCATTTAAAGATGGTGCGCTCCCTAGAAATAAGATGGCCGGAAGGGAGGGGCTCCGTGATCCATGGGACGCAGCTCCCGTCCTGCTCTTCATCGTCATCCTGCTCCTCCACGGGCTCCTGGTCAATCCAAGCCTCTCGCTCCGGTTCTCCAACGAGGACGTGAACTGGCTGCTCGCTATCACGGGCCTGGCCCGTAATTCGGTCATCGACGATGCGCTGGGTACGTGCACCACCGATCCCGTACCGACCATGCCTGATGCCAGTCCCACTTCCATGGTGCGAGTTGGGGTACCTGCGGTGGCAGCGCCATTGTTCCTGTTCTTCGGCACATTCGGCCTGCGTCTGGTCCACGGTCTCGGCGTGGCGACGGCCGCCCTGCTCACTTATGTTCTCGCATTGCGAGTGGGTCGCAGCCGTGGAATCGCCTTGATGTGCATGATCCTGGTCGCCCTCCACCCGACCATCCTGTTCTGGGAGCACCTCGGTGATCCCTCCACGACAGCGGTCGTACCCCGACCGTTCCACTCCAATCGTCCAGTTATCCTCCTGGTAACCACCCTCCTCGCCATGCTGCTGCTCCGGGGAAGGCCCTCGATCCGTACAGCGCTGGCGATGGGGATGGTGTACGGTGCCGCATGCGGAGTCTTGCACATCCTTATGGTGCTCGCCATCCCTATCCTGTGGTGGCTCGCGCAGGCATCACGAAGGGGGCCCGTACTTCTGGCGTTCGCGTTGGGCACGCTCTTTACCGTGATCCCTTGGATGCTGTGGTACCAGTCCATGTGCGGGAGCGTGTTCGTCCACCCGACCCAAGGCTGCCTCTTCTTCTGCGATCCAGCTGCCTATCGCGATGATGTCTTATGTGACCGCTCTCTCATGGCATCCTCTGATGGCGAGGAACAGGTTCACGCCCAGCGGATAGGGAGCATGACATTTCCTTTCCATGGTAGATTGAACTTCCAAAACGGTATCATCAGGACACCGGGTTACCCTTATCCGGCGTTCATGCTCGCGTTCCTGCGTATCCTGGCCTGGCTCGGAATACCTCTGACAGCGATGGCCTTGACCGGGATATGGGATAAGGAGCGGCGATGGATGTTAATGGTCGCTTTGTTGTGGTTCGCTACCTACTTCATCATCCTCGCTCCCCAGGAGAGCTGGGACTGGGACAAGGAGCGCCTCTTCCTTCCATTCATCCCGCCTATGATCGTTTTCCTGACCATAGGGACAGCACGGGTCTTGCGAGAGCCAGACCAGCTATGGAATGTATTGGGGATCGTCATCGCACTGGTCGCAGTGCTGACAATCCTTACAGACGTCGAAGTTGTCCCCGATCCCACCTGGCAGCTCCTATTCCCAAGTGAGCACCATGCTCCTGTCCTGTACGCTCGCGAGCGGCGTATCGTCGAAGTGCGGGCGGAGGTCACGACCCTCCGGGTCCTGCCCGCCGTCGCGCGTACGTC
The DNA here is from genome assembly GCA_964519305.1 of Candidatus Undinarchaeota archaeon. GTDB lineage: Archaea > SpSt-1190 > SpSt-1190 > JASMDC01 > JASMDC01 > JASMDC01. The sequence continues at coordinate 38,045 of CAZFHY010000002.1, read as the reverse complement.
AACGTTCGGTCTCAATGGTCCCGCCCGCCATGAGCTTGCACCACCAGCAGCGTTCGAGGACCCGGCCCTCCGTCCCGGCCTCGACGCCATCTCATCGATACCTGAGGGAGCGGTCGTCCTCATCCAAGGGGACGTGGACCTGGTCCAATCGGCGACACAACGGTGCGCTATCCCCTTGGCAGCGTCGGTCTCGCCAGCGTCACCCCGGTTCGTGCTCGACACCGGACGCGTGCGCGACACACTTTGCACCATGCAGAATGCCTACCTCTACACATCGGAAACTGTAGGCGATCTCGGGGAGTACATAGTGCTCGGTGAGGGGGATCATGACGTACACCTGCTGACGCTCACGCCCGCTGGCCGGGAGCGCTACTGCTGAGCTCGCTACTCCTGTGCCGGGGGTGACAAGAGCCCGACTATGAGCCCCATCAACAAGGGTGTACCGAATATCACATGGCGATAGCCGATGTAATGGCCTGCGAGCGGCATGTACAGGACAACGGCCACAAGTTGGAACGCGAGAATTGCCATGGGCCCCGTAACGAACGCCTGTCTCAGACCCTGTCCGACAACGAGGATCGCAAGAACGAGCAGGGCCGGGAGGCCGGTGGTGTATATCGCCTGGGCGATGGAGTCCGGGAGGAACTGCTCGACAGCACAAGAGGCACCGACCTCGGCCAGGCCCCGGTTGAAGTGGCGGGCGAAGCATGGAAGGTATCCATCACAGCTGCGGTACATGAGGTCAAGGGACTTGGCATGCTCGATGTTCGTGGCAACTGCAGGTAGCACGGGGAGGAGCACTATGAGCGGCCAGAGCAGCCGTGGGTCGAAGGGACGTGACCTCAGCTGGCGGAACAGGAGAAATGACATGTATAGGAGAGCGTTAGTAGGCCGTCCCAGGAGAAAGAAGGCCGCTGCAACGAGCAATCCTTTTCGGTGACGTGCACCCTCCGCCTCGTAGGCGAGGAAGCGTTCCAGCACTAATAGGTAGAAGAATAGGTTGGCCGACTCGGACATGAGCGTGAAACCGCGAAGGGGGAGGGGCGATAGCACCATCCAACCCAGCACGGCCGTCCTCGCGTAGCTCCCAAGGCCCAACCGGCCCAGGATCCGCCATACCAGGAAGAACGTCCCGGCCATGAGGATGAGATTGGTCGCGACCATTGCGTTGAGCGCGCGTGTCGGACAGTAGAGCGGCGCTGCTGTCAGCGGGAATAGAATGAAGGGGACGCGATAATGATGCCAGTCCATCCATCCCGTGCACACCATCTCGGCGGCCTCCAGATACGACACGGTATCGGGCGTATAGACGTACCAGGACCTGAGGATGAGATAGATGCGGGAGCTCGGATACTGACGCATAGGTGATTCGACGAAGATCGTACCGTTCTCCCACCGAGGTGGAGCGGCCATGAGTGCCTCGTCCGCCGGTTTGAGCTCTAGGGCATTGGCCTGGAGTTCGGTCAACGTACCGGCGTGATATGGGATGGCGAGCAGCAGGACCAGAAGGGCTGCTGCAAGGTCACGTCGAACTACCACATCCCCCGCCTATCCGCCAGGGACCTCGGGCTCGAACACCAAGCGATCGATGCCCATCCCCTCCAGCTCCGTCTCCGAGGGAACGTCCTCGTTGCGGTAGAACTGGGTGTTGCCCTTGAGCACGAGCTCTACGGGTACTGTGGGATGTGTTAGTCGGAACGTGTAGTTATCGCACTCACGGCCGCAAGGGAATATCCCCACGCGGTCCACTTTTTCCGGCTGATCACAGGCGTTCGTGAGGCAGAGGCGCGTGGTCGTGACATAGATCCATGGTTTGTACAAGGTCCCGCTAATCTTTACATCAGGGAAATCGAGATCGACATCGAGTCCCTGAAGTGGCCAATCGAGCTCGATGCGTCCGATGCGCTGTTCGCTCAAGAACCGCCGCACGACAGGCACTGTGATCCCCAGACGTCGGAAGTGGTCCACCATAGCATCGGGCACCTTGCCCTTTAGCAGGGAAAGTCGGGGGCCGCGCTTCTGGCGCGATATGAGCCGACCGAAAACCGGTACGAGGGCATCGAACCGGTCGTTGATCATCCGAAGGGTACCCCAATCGTTGATGACCACCTCGCTCCCGGGTCGGCGCTCGACCATTAGGGCGAACAGGGGCTCCAGCTTGTCTAGCCCCGCGTCAGTGACATAGGGGGTGAGGAGGGTGAGGTCCAGCTTACGTTCCTCGCAAAGATCGAGCACGCTCCCAAGCTCCTTTGCAGTGGGGATGAGGTTCTGGCAGAACTCAGCACCGAAGTACACCCGCGTGTACCGGTCCTCCAGGTCCTTCGTAAGATCTGTCCGTGATAGATAGAGCGCGTGTTCCATGTCAGTTACACCGCCGTAGGGTAGTAGCATCGCTGTTCGCAGGGGAAGTCGTACACTTCTGCATATCGCGCCGTCACCCGTTCGATAAAGTCCTTCTTGGTAAGTCCCTCTGCCAGCAGGTCACGGGCCCACGCGATAAGAGAAAGGTCGCGCAGTTTTCGCTCCGTGTCGTGGATACGTCCGATTATCTTGACACTGTCCATACCGATGCGGTCCAGTTCCCAGATAGCGCATGCTCCGCAGAAGTGGCAGTTGCCCTCGGTGAGCAGTGACTTCCATCCACGATAGTGCTTTCTTGCGGTCTCGGCCTCAGGTCCATGTGCCTCCACCTCATAAGTGAGGCGGCATGCGTGGCATCCTTCAGGACCAAGATAGAGGTCGGGATAGCCCTCCACGTCCAAAGCATGCTGGAACGTGCAGAGCCCGTCAATGAAGCTACAAAGGGCGTTGATGATGAACAACTCGAGCTCCAGAGAGGTGGAAGCGCGCAGGCGTTCCAGCTCAGGCAGGGTGAAGTGGCGAGGGATTACCAGGCGCGCGGCACCGAGCTCTTCGTACAACTTTGCCGTACGCGAGTTGAAAGTGGTCCCCACGGTGCTCACATGGAGCCGTGCAGGGACGCCCTGCTCGCGTAGGGTGAGCATGAGCCCAATGTCCCCGACGATGAGCGCGTCGATCCCCAGATCAAGCGCTCGCTCCAGCTCCTTGAGCACAACTGGATACTGACCCTGTGTGTAGTACTGGGCGTTCATGGTAAGGTTCACCGGGGCGCCACGCTCGTGTGCCCGCTCGATCGCCTTGCCCAGCTCCTCGGCAGTTGCGAAGTTGGACTGCGGCCATTCCCGGCGATTGATGGGCGAGCAGTGGGAGAACCGCTCCTTCCATGTGGCAGGGAGCAGTCCAGCATAGAACTCGTTGGCCCCGGCATCGACGAGGGCGTCAACCTCGGTGGCCGTGTTGAGGGGCGAGACGATGCGCATGCTATCTGCCCACTAAGAATGGTCTTTTAAAAAAGGTTCTCATTGGACGTCCCCGGCGCCCGCGATCGCGTCACGTTCGCGCTGGAGATTGTCATCGGCAGTGGTCGCGATGCCGCTAAGGGAGACGTTGCCCCCCTGGCAGAAACCGGTGTTGGCCAGGTCATAAGTGAGCATATCGCATGGACTTCCGAATCCGACGACGAGCACACCTCCGCTCCCGCCCGAAACGGTCACGGTACCGCCGGTCACCAGAGAGAGTAGTTGGCGCCACAGTAGTCGAACGGACCGTAGTCCACCTCGGGAGAGTCCCGCCCGGGCTAGAGCGGTCAGCAGGAAAGGTGTCGCGAACCAGGAACCATCCACCACACGCTCACGATAGGCGTCCAAGGACGGTTCGAGGGCCGCTAGGTCCAATAGTCGGGGCAGCGGTGTGAACCCACCGTCGTGCTCCCGGACCAGGACTATGTGGTGGTTGTAGAAGCAGTTAAGCCGTCCCAGTACGTGGAAGAGGGCAAAGAACAGCCGCTGGAAACGGTAGAGGCCCCGGAGGGTGAACTGGCCGTCCGTCTGCTTTTCGAGCAGGAGCGCAAGCTCGTCGTTGGTCAGAGCGGCCGCGTTCTCCTTGCGGGCCCGACCTAGGCGAGTGAGCGAGCGAAAACCCACCGCGCGTATGAACGGATGGTCCACGGCGTACCGGAGTATGTCCCCGAGCTCACCTTCGTTGATCCCGCGGGCGACGGCCACTTCGAGCACAGTAGGGACCTTACGTGCCTCAAGTGCTGATAGCACTTCTTCGTGGAGGGTGGCCACCTTTTCGCCACGCAGACGTTCCAGTGCAGCGTCGTCGAACGAATCGAACTGGAGGCGCACCTCAGCGAGCCCCGATGACAGAAGGTCGTCGAGGTAGCCCGATTCAAGGAGACGCTTCCCATTCGTAAAGAGCACGGGGAGGTTCCCAGATGCACGCACACGGCGAACGATATCCACAAGGTCGTCCCGAAGTGTGGGCTCGCCCCCGAACAGGTTGACCTGTACACCACGTACCCTGGACAGGAAGTCGTCCACATCCTTCCCGCTCATTTCGCTACCTTCGTCCCCACCATTGACCGAACAGATGGGACAGCGCATGTTGCATCGCATGGTCAGGAAAAGATTGTACACTGGGAAATCGTAGTCGTCCGTGACGGGCGCCTCACCGTTCAGGGCAAAGAAGTCACGGGACAGCCCTTCCTGATACCATGGTTCCACACCCACGGGGGCCCGGATCGTACCGTGATCAGGACATTCACGGACCAACCAGACCCTGCCTTCGTCCTCGCCTACCTCGGCCTCGAGCTCCCGCAGACAGGTCGGACATACGCTCCTCGTCGTGCGGAAGACCTTATCCAAAGAGCTCACCGTGCCGATGCGGGCTCAGGCAAAACATAAAAACACGATGGGAGCAGGGCCAAGGCGCCACCAGGGAAGGGGGAACGATGCCTGACCGAGATGGTCTAGTAGGCCTGACAGCTACCCTCGAGCCGGGTGATATAGGAGTTAATCTCCTCTATCTGGAAGCAATTGTCGTGCTGGCGAAGGGCAGCACCGCAATCGGTGCACACGAAATCGTTCTCGAAGGCGTTCTCGAAGGTGGTCTTCGTACAGCCGCTCTCACATCGGAAGAAGTGGTTACCGCGCTCGAAATCGAGACGGCGCCGGAGGAGTTCCAAGGTCATGTCACGCCTCGTCTCCACCAGCTGATGCAAACGGTCCTGCATCAGGGTCCAATGGTAAACATACCAGCCATTAGCCTCTCGTTCCTTGCGGAAGCTCACGACCTTCTGATTGTAGAGCCGATAGAGGATACCTCGGATAACGGACTCCGGGATCCCTACTTCCTGAGCAAGGTCAACCTCGGACATCTCGTCCGTGTTAAGTAGCTTTCTCACCACCTCAATGGCTCGGATTCCACCATATCCCGCAATGGTGTCCACCAAAATTGGTTCTCGCAACATGTCCACATCTCTCACCTGGACTCATTCTAGATGTACTCGTTGGTTATATAGTTTTTGGAAAAAAAGGGCTTATTAACCCTTAATAAGGCGTAAATCGTACGATATGGGCTTTTTTCAGGATTTACAGCACGATATGGAAATATTTTTAATGACGTAGGTTATCGACAGGTCAAATGCTTCTCCACGTGGAGCGTCTTCGAGGTAGGAACCTGCGGGCTTGGTATCTTGACGGTGAGGTTACTCAGACCATCGTCGAGGACTTCTTTCCATACTTCAAGGCCAGGCTCAGCAAAACGCCAGCAGTGGAGGCCATCAGGGCAATGGAAGGCGTGCGTGTGGTGGAGCCATTCCTGAAAGATGAGGGAATCTGGCGGGTCGTGCTGGAGGAACCATCGGACACACCAAAAGTATCTCGTGCCGCCAGGGACATCCCTGGTGTCGAAGAAGTGTACGAGAACGATATCGTGTTCCTACAGCGCTACTGCTATGACCGGGTGGACGACCTCCTCTCAGGGACCGCTTTCGAGAATTTGTGCGTCCTTGCCTTTGATATCGAGACACAGTTCGAGCCCAACCGCACTCCCGAGGCCGCCAACCATGCTGTAACCCATATCGCACTACGCTGGTCCGACCGGGAGGGAAAGGAGGACTCGGTCCTGCTCCAAGGAGAGGAACGTGAGATGCTCGCGCGCTTCTGCGCTACAATACGCAAGGTCGATCCGGACATCATCGTCACCTACAACGGTGACCAGTTCGACATGCCGTTCATCATGGAACGGTGCGAGCGGTTGGATGTATCCTTCGATATCGCCCGAGCAGGGCTGGAAAGCCGTATCGTACGGGGAAGGATGTGCGGACGGTTGCGAGAGTCCCGGAACTTCGTGGTCGTCCCAGGACGCATCCATGTAGATCTGTACGTTCTGGTCAAGCGCAATCCCCGATTGGCCCTTCTTCTCGAGAACTTCTCCCTGGACGAGGTATCACGGGTGCTCAACATCCGGAAGGTCCACTCCTCTTCGGTTTGGGACGAAAAGGACCTTGATCCGACGGTAGTTGGTGAGAAGTGTATCGAGGACACGGCCGTGACGCTCCAGTTGGCCGATCGTCTTGTACCCCAGGAGGTGGAGTTGGCCAAGATCGTCAACCTGCCCCTGGACATCACCTATCGTGCAGGCAACTCCCATCTCATAGAAGGCCTTATGATACGTGAGTACACGTCCGAGCACGTAGTACCGAACCGCCGTGGGAAGGTGGGAGTGGTTGAGCTGGCCGACGATCGGGGAAAGGACCGGTTCAGGGTGAACCGGAACGTCGATATCGTCAGCACTATCCCCGTTGACCTTGAGGGATACTCCACTGATGTGGACGTGCTCTCCAAGCTGCCGAACGACGTCCTGGAAGACCTACTGAATGAGGTTGAGCCCGTGCTGCGGGAGTTCGCCGAGGTCACAATCACCGACCGCTACAAGGCCAATAAGAGCAAGGGTTGGCTCAAGGGTCGCCGCTACGCACTCGTGCTCTCCTACGAGCAGTTGCCATTCGACGAACTGGAGCAGTTGCATCTCATCACGTGGGGACGTCCGGCCAAGTTCGCCGGTGGTTTCGTGGACATACCGGCCCCCGGTCTCCATTCCACCGTGGCGAAGTTCGATGTCCAGTCCATGTACCCGTTCATCATGCTCGTGTTCGGGATAAGACCCCGTTCGGACACCTTGGACGCGTACCTCCCCCTCGTAGAACGCCTCACAAGATGGCGACTTGAGATCAAGAAGGAGATGAAGGCCAAGCAGGCTGACCGGGCTGCGCTCGATGCCCGGCAGATGGCGCTCAAGGGTCTGATCAACAGTTTCTACGGTTACATGGCGTTCGCTTTCTCCCGGTGGCGCGATTATACAAAGGCCGCGGTCATCACCGCCAAAGGCAGAGAGATAATCCAGGATGCCATGGCCTACATCGAGGCGCAGGAGTGCACGGTCATCGAGGTAGACACGGATGGCATCTACTTCTCCGGAAGGGAGACAAGAGAGGCGTACGAGGAACTCCTGAAGGAGCTTAATGCGCGGATGCCCAGAGAGAAGGACGTAGCGATCACCCTCGAACTGGAGCAGGTGATCCAGCGTGGGATTTTCTACAAGACAAAGAACTATGCCCTGCTCGTGGACGGTACCCTGGTGATGAAGGGAAGCTCTTTCAAGAGCAAGAAGCTGCCCCCCATCATCCGGAGCAGTATCGAGGCATACACGCTCGCTCTCCTAAGGACCGGCGACCGCGACACGGCTCGCGAGACCGTGGCAGAGGTCAGGGAAAGGCTCGCTGCCGGCAGGGTTGAACCACCGGAGGTCGCTATCAAGGAGCGCCTGCTCAAGTCACCAGGATTATACCCGCCGGGCCAGTACCCCCACGCCGAGGCGGCCAAGCTACTTGAGCAGGAGTTCGGGCAGTCAACAGGGCCAGGGTTCCACGTACGGTACTTCGTGGCCAAGGGTGTGGAGAAAGCCGTGGCGCCCCGTGCCCGCCCGCTAGAGCTTTTCGATCCCATGCAGGTGGACGCAGGGTATTACCTGGATAAGCTCAACGACCGCCTCGGTCTCATCGAGGAGATGGCGTTCCCACGGCCCAAACAGGTCCAATCCACTCTGTTCGGGTTCTAGAATAACTGGCCTCTGACGCAATGTTTATATCCACGAAGCGCTATAGTATTATAGTCCGGATACTAATTTGGAGGTGTGTTCGACTAGCATCAAGATTGTAGACTTTACGTAAACGTAGGGATATGGTAGGGAGGCAAGTGCAACTCCTTAATAGCAAGACCAGTGTTAGCCAGGTTTTTCTAGGTCGTCCTCTATCTCACCGCTTGTACGCCCTCCTGCAGGCTCGTGCCGCCAGCGCACGACCCGCAATCTCACTCGCATCCCTCTTCATTCTCACCGCTTTCCTCGTTGTCCTCGCCGTCCAGCCTGCCATTTCGGATACGGCGAAGCTAGAGCTCCTCGACCGGAATAACAATGTCATCAAGACCATCAACAGCGTCCCCATCTCCTGCTCGTGCCCGTGTACCGGTGTCAACTGCCAGCGGTACTGCGAGACCAGTTACAATTACCCAAGGACCTGCACCACGCCTGGTTGGGTCAAGGGCCGGTTAACGGTCACGCACTCCAGCAAAGAGTGCGACGGGAAGAGCACCCAAGGAGGCACCTCTGTCACCAGCATCAGTAACCTGTATGAATGCAACGACATCGCCACGATCAAGTACTACGACGGCCTTGGTACCCATCGGGATACGGCGGTAGTGGAGGCAGGTCGCACCTGTCCATGCACCGGAACAAACTGCCAGGCGGAGTCCACCTTCACCCACACCTACAATTCGTGTAAAGGCCCCGGGATGGTGGAGGCCAGGATCACCGTCCAGCACGGCCGGAACGAGTGCGATGGCCAGCCATCGCAGGGGACCACCAGCTACTTCACAAAAAAGATATACGAGTGCCCCGAGTTCGGACAGATCAAGATCTATCACGAAACAGCAGGCCTCATCAAGACCATCAACAACATCAAGTGCACCACCTCGTGCCCATGCACCACCGAGAACTGCCAGCGGCAAACTGATTGCTCCTATTCCTATCCCAAGTCGGGCTGCACTATCCCAGGCAAGTACAAGGCCGAGGCCACGGTCACTCACGCAATGCCCGAATGCGACGGCAAGGCGTCAGGCGTCGTGGGGGGCACCAGTTCGGTCACGAAGCATGACCTGTTCACATGCGATATCAAGGACAAGGGTACCTACTACGTTTACCCGCCGGGGGTCACCAACCCCAAGACCAGCGGGTATGCCTGGAAGAAGGACGTGGACTGCACGGCCTCCTGTCCCTCTGACAAGGTGTACACCTCGACCTGTCCCACGGTCACCATCGACAAACCGGCCATCTGCGCCAACACAGGCGGCTGGTATTCAGTCAACACCTACATCCAGCACAAGGGACAATCGTGCATCAACGGCGGTAACCTCTACGTCAAGAACAGCTGGGTGGACAACACGAACGTGAAGGCGTTCTCCTGCGGCCTGGACATGTCCGCAAAAGTGTCGTTCTACGTGGGCAGTCACTACTTCATCAACAAAAAGGCCATGACCTGTCCTGATGTCATCGCCGAGTACGACGCATCCAAGGGGGACGTCGGGCTCCACTCGTGCACATATAGCGCCTGGACGCCTCCGGCAGGCACCTACGTCACCGTGGGTGGCGAGAAGCGTTACTGTGAGAAGGAGGGGGATTACAATACCAAGGTCGACTTCACCTTCTCCGGCAAGAACTGGGACGGCTCGAACCTCCACGGCGGTTCACACCTCAAGGAGTCGCTAACAGTAACCAAGTACAACGTCAACTGGGACGGCCATTCCGGTACATACTGCACCACCACCTGCTTCAACGACAAGACATCTGGTGACAGTGGTGTCGGCTGGAACCTCGGCGGCGAGACGGCCTCCACGACCTGCTGCGGTGACGATGGCGGGGAGTGGTACCGCACCTGCACCTCGAACGAACTGGTCAAGAACGCGTGCAGCGGTGACGGGGTCGCGTGCTGCTCCCACAAGACGGACTGTGTATCCAAGAACAACTGCTATGCCAATGGCTGGCAGGGCGACGCGGACGGAGATAAGGCCACAGAAAAGTGCAATAGCGGTACCTGGGAGGACGTCAAGGAGTACGCGCAGATCCGTGTGTCCCATGCGACAGTGGGCCTTCTCCACACCCAGAACAGTGTTGAGTGCACTACCTCATGTCCGAGCGGAACGAGCGGGGAAGCTCAGAGCTACCAGGTGTGCTCATGGACGTACTCCAGCTCGGGGTGCAAGATCCCCGGTAAGTACCAGGCCGAGGTTACCCTGGACCACAACCGCCCCACCTGCAGCGGACTGCCCATGGCGGCGAGCACCCCATCCCAGATAGGCAAGCACGACCTGTTCACCTGCAACATCATCGACAAGGGCTCCTACTACGTGTACCCGCCAGGTGTGACGGCACCCAAGACCAGCGGGTATTCCCACAAGAAGGACGTGGACTGTCCTGCATCATGCCCGTCAGACCAGGTGTACACTTCGTCCTGTCCTGGCTACAACGTTCCCGAGGCAGCGATCTGCTCCAGCCGTAGCGGATTCTATACCGTCAACAGTCGCATCCAGCACAAAGGGTACTCGTGCAAGACCGGTAGTGCGCTACATCACACTACCAGCTGGTCGGACAACACCAACGTGAAGGCGTTCTCCTGCGGTCTGGACACAGCTATGAAGGTCACCTACAAGGGCGGCAGCCACACCTACTTCTCAAATAAAGCGATGAGCTGTCCATCCGACCAGTTCTCCCACGATCCCGCGAACAACGGCGCGGTCATTGATTGCACATACTCGGGCTGGAGCCCCAATAAGTACGTCACCGTTAGTGGACAGAAGCGACAGTGCGATAAAGAGGGGGACCATGTGATGACCGTCACGGTCTCCTACTCGGGAAAGAACTGGGATGGGACTAACCTGGGCGTAACGTCCGACAGTCTTTCCAATACCCTTTACAACGTCAACTGGGACGGACATTCCGGTACCTACTGCTCCACTTCGTGTCGTACAGACCAGACAACGGGATCCTTGGACAGTGGTATGGGATGGAACCTCGGCGGCGAGACCGCGGCGACCACTTGTTGCGGCGACGATGGCAGTGAGTGGTATCGGACATGCGCCACTGACGAGACCATCAAGAACGCATGCAATGGCGATAACAAGGCCTGCTGCAATGCCCAGAAGGACTGTGTATCGTTCGGGAGCTGTTACAACAACGGCAAGCAGGTGGACGCTGATAGTGATGGTGCCATCGAGTACTGCGTTAACGGTGTGTGGCAGGATGCGCCCGAGTACGCGCAGATCCGTATCTACCACCAGCATACCGGCAATAACGTCATCAAGACCTTCAATAACGTGCTCTGCAGCACTAACTCCTGCTCCGGTACATCTTCGGAGACCCAAAGGTACCACGAGTGCCCCGTCACGTATTCCAGCTCAGGATGCAAGATCCCCGGATGGTACCAAGCCGAAACCACTATCGATCACAAGCGTACCGAGTGCGACGGTGCCAAGGTGGACATCGGCAAGCAGTCGTCCATCAGCCGCCACAACCTCTTCCAGTGCACTGTCAACGACGACGTGACCTATTACGTCTTCAAACCCGGTGTGACATCGCCCACGACCTCCAGCAGCAAGCGGGTGTGGTCCAAGTCAATGACGTGTCCTGTGTCCTGCTCCAGCGGTACGTACCAGGTGGACTGTGGTGGTGTGGCCATCGACGAGGCTGCGTTGTGCAACAATGCTCACGGGTACGGCTACTACTCGCTCAATGCCCGATATGTGCATAACGGACACTCATGCGTGAACGGTCAGGCGCTCAAGCACACTACGAGCTGGTCCGATAACACCAACCTCAAGGTGTTCTCGTGCTCGCTAACAGCGTCTGCCAAGACATGGTTCTACGTGGGCGGCCACTACTTCGTCAACGCAAAGGCCATGACCTGCCCCAAGACGTACTCACACAACCCGGCCAAGAACGACGCGGTGGAACACGCGTGCACATACACGGCCTGGACCCCGCCTGCAGGCACCTTTGTCGACGTCGGCGGACAGAAACGCTACTGTCAGAAGGAGGGCGACTATATCGCCAAGGTAGAGTACACCTTCTCGGGCAAGAACTGGGACGGCAGCAACCTCCACGGCGGATCCCACCTCAAGGAAAGTTGGACGAACACCCAGTACAACGTCGCATGGGACGGGCATTCGGGCACCTACTGTAACCCCACTTGTGTTAGCGACACGACCACCGGGGCTCACGATAACGGTATAGCATGGAACATCGGTGGAGAGACTGCAGCGTCCTCCTGCTGCGGTGATGACGGCTCTGAGTGGTATCGCACGTGCGAGACCAACGAGGATACCAAGAACGCATGCAACGGTGACAACAAGGCCTGCTGCAAAGCACGATACGACTGCGTGAGCTTTGGAAACTGCTACGATAACGGCTGGACGGGGGATGCGGACGGTGACAAGGCACAGGAAAAGTGCGTCAACGGGGCATGGCAGGACCTTGTGGAATACTCACAGGTCCGCATCTATCACGAGACGGCCGGGCTCATCAAGACCCAGAACAATGTCGCATGCACGACCACCTGTCCGTCCGGCACCGGCGCTTATGCACAGCGACAGCAGGAGTGCAAGTTCGACTATTACGAGTGCTACATCCCCGGATGGTACCAGGCCGAGACCACAGTGAACCACAACCGACCCAACTGCGACGGGAAGGCTATGGTGGCCGGTACGACCTCGGTCATCGGGAAACACAACCTCTACAATTGCGTCATCACCGATCATGTTACGTACTACGCCTACGATCCGAGCGGCACCAAGGCCTGGACGTCCGCCAAGAAGGACTGCTCCACGGTATGCCACAAACCGGTCGACAAGTACGAGCGCAAGACGGACTGTCCGTCGGTAACTGTCCCCGAGACGTCATTCTGTACGAAGCGTAACGGTTACTACAGCACCAAGGCCTATATGGAGTACTCGGGTCGCAACTGCCATAACGGCAACTTCTACGCAAAGAACGAGTGGTTCAATTACGGCCAGGCGTTCTCATGCGCTCTGGACACGACCATGCAGGTGTGGTACTGGGTGGGCGGCCACTACTACGTCAACGCCAAATGGCTGACCTGCCCCACCGACCAGTTCTCGTACGATCCTTCGAACCACAATGCGAACGTAGCGTGCACGTACACGGGATGGAGCCCTGACAAGTACGTCAACGCCGGTGGACAGAAGCGACAGTGTGACCGTGAGGGCGATCACAACGTGAAGGTCAGGGTCCACTATGCAGGCAAGAACTGGGACGGAAGTACTCTCGAGAACGCCTACCAGGACCTCACTTCCACGCTCTACAACGTCAACTGGGACGGGCACTCCGGAACCTACTGCTCGACATCATGCTTTACGGATAAGACCACCGGGGCCATGGACAGCGGTGTTGCCTGGAACCTTGGCGGCGAGATCGCCGCATCCTCATGCTGTGGTGACGACAACAACGAGTGGTACAGGACCTGTGCCTCCGACGAGCAGATCAAGAACGCGTGCAATGGGGATAATAAGGCATGCTGCAACTCCAACAAGGATTGCGTGGGCTTTGGTAGTTGCAAGAACAATGGATGGCAGGGCGACATCGATTCTGACGGCGCTATCGAGTGGTGCGTCAACGGTGTGTGGCAGGACGCGCCCGAGTATGCCGAGATCCGCATCTACCATCAGGCCACAGGTAACACCCAGCTCCACAAGTTCACAGGCGTGCTGTGCAGCTCGACCTGCGCGAACTCGGCATCGGAGACACAGCGGGACCACGAGTGCAAGTACGACTTCCACGAGTGCAAGATCCCCGGCTGGTACCAGGCCGAGACCAACATCGAGCACAAGCGTCTTAATTGCGATGGTACGAAGATCGAGACAGGCAAGACATCGGCCATCTCACGTCACAACCTCTACAACTGTGTCATCAAGGACAAGATCAGGTATTACTTCTACGTACCAGGCACGACGTCTCCCAGTACCAGCACCTACGCTCACCGCAGCGCTGAGAAGGAGTGCGACGCGTCGTGCTCATCGGGCTCGAGGGAATCCAACTGCCAGACGTACAACTTCAACTGGGCCGACTTCTGCTCCAGCCGTAACGGTTACTACACGTCCAACGCGTACATCAACCACGTGGGCAACAACTGTATCAACGGTGGAGCGTTGAAGTTCGCCAACAGCTGGGTCGACAAGACAAACCTCAAGGTGTTCTCGTGCTCGCTCGTGCTCAACGCCAAGCTATGGTTCTGGGTAGGTGGCCATTACTTCATCAATAACAAGGCCATGAGCTGCCCGCAGGTCATCGCTATCAATCCCAGCAGCGACGAGGGAGGTGTCCAACACGAGTGCAAGTATACGTCATATACGCCTGAAGCCGATAAGTCCGTCACCATCGGCGGGAACAAGAACTACTGCCGTATCGAGGGCGACTACAAGACTAAGGTCGACTACACCTTCACGGGCAAGAACTGGGACGGCGTGGCCATACAGGGTAACAGCCTCTTAGAATCCCGGACACGGACCCAGTACACCGTCAACTGGGACACGAAGGACTACTGTCACAAGAACTGTGTGAACAAGGACGTGTGGTGGAGCATCCACTCCAATGACGGCGGCTCACGTCACCTCTGCTGCGGTGACGACGCCAACGAGTACCGTAGGACCAACAACGCCGACTCGACCGATGCCTGCTGTGACAAGACCGACGACTGTGTGTTCGCCAACAACTGCTATGCTAACAGCGGATGCGCGCACACGTCGCTACATCTCTCTGACGCGGCCACTAACGGCGAATACTGCAAGGCGGGAACCTGGGTGGACCTTGACGATAACTCCAACTACTGCAAGGCCTGCCATGGTAATACAAACTACAATATCGGTGGCGAGATCGATAAATGCTGTGGTGACGACGCTGGCGAGTACCGCAAGGTGTCCAACGCCGATAGTACCGATGCCTGCTGTAACAACAACAACGACTGCACCAACGGCAACACCTGCTATTCACAGGGCACATGCCTACAGACAAACCACGCCGGTTCCAACGAGGCTGACTACAATGGTGAGTACTGCCAGGCCGGTACCTGGCGTGACCAGGACGATTCGGCCACCTACTGCAACGCTTGCGGCTCGAACAAGTACAACATCGGTGGCGATGTGGCCAAGTGCTGCGAGGATGACGCCAACGAGTTCATCAGGACGTGCGAGACCCAGCAGGACGCGGGCGCCGGATGCGCCGGCTCGTCGGACAACCTGGCGTGCTGCGACAAGTCCACCGACTGTGTGTTCAACGGGAACTGCTACGCCACGGGGTGGAGCGGCGATATCGATAACGATTACGCCAAGGAGAAGTGCGTGAGCGGTAAATGGCAGGACTCGCCCGAGTACGCTCAAATCCGGATATTCCACAACGCTGGTGGTAAGTTCTACACCATCGATAACGTGCTCTGTACCTCTGCATGCCCCGGTGCCTCCGGCTACGTTACTCCACCCGAAGGCGCTGGAGATATCAAGTTGCGCATCATGGACCAGAGCAACAACGTCGTCGACACGTTCTACCCCGAATGCTCCATCACCTGCTCTGGCGGAAAGCGTACCATAACCTGCTCAGCGTTCAAGTACACGGCCTGCCCGGTAGCGGGCAAGATAAAGGCACGTCTCGACTTCCCCGCATATCCGGACGAGTCGGGATGCAAGAAACAGGCCGCAGAGAGCACCGACATCGTCGATCTCTACACATGCGCCGAGGGTGGAAAGGAGCGGACCCATGAGTGTCCCTACGACTTCAACGAGTGCCTGGTGCCCGGTACCTACCAGGCAGAGGCCACTATCAACCATAACCGTGGTAACTGCGATGGCATGCCCATGGTGCCTGGAGGGACCTCGGCGATCAGTAAGCACAACCTCTACACTTGCACCATCACCGACAAGGTGAACTACCGCCTATACAAGCCAGAGGGCGGCCAGGCCTGGGACTCGGGTAAGAAGGACTGCACGACCGCTTGCGTGCACAACGGTCAGGCCTACGAGCTCAAGAGCGAGTGCCCGACGATCACCATCCCCGAGACGACGGTGTGCTCGAGCAACAAGGGCTACTACACGCTCAAGGGTGAGATCAAACACGCAGGCCGCAACTGCTACAACAAGGACTTCAAGAACAATCCGATCTGGATCGACCGTGGCAAGATATTCTCCTGCTCGCTCACGACGACCATGCAGGTCTACTACTACGTGGGCGGCCACTACTATGTCAACGGTGAATGGGCCAGCTGCCCCGCCGACCAGTTCTCCAAGGATCCGACGAACCACAACGCGAACGTCGAGTGCACATACTCTGGCTGGAATCCCGACCGGTACGTGACCGTGAGCGGCCAGAAGCGCCAGTGCGACCGCGAGGGCGACCACTACTTCAAGGCCCGTGTCCACTATGCCGGTAACAACTGGGACGGCACGACGCTCGAGGACGCGTACCAGGACCTTACCAAGAAGGAATACAACATCGAATGGGACGGCCACTCGGGCACCTACTGCACCGCCTCATGCTTCGACGACCGGACCACCGGAGCTAAGGACAAGGGCATCGTGTGGAACATCGGTGGTGAGGTCCACGGCAACAAGTGCTGCGGTGACGATAACAACGAGTGGTACCGGTTCTGCGAGACCATCGAGGAAGTGGCCACCGCCTGCGACCGTGGTGCAGATGACCTTGCCTGCTGCAATGACAAGAACGACTGCGTGTACAACAACGGCTGCTACAACAACGGCTACAATGCCGACGTTGACGGCGACAAGGCGAAGGAGAAGTGCGAGAACGGCGTGTGGAAGGAGAACCCGGAGTACGCTCAGATACGCATCTTCCACGATTATGCCGGCAAGATCCACACGATCAACAACGTCGAGTGCTCATCCACATGTCCGAACAAGAACGGTTACACCGAGCGGAGCCAGTCGTGCCCGTACGACTTCTACGAGTGCCTGGCGCCCGGCTGGTACTCGACAGAGGGTACCCTCTATCACGACCGCGCCAACTGCGACAGCACGCCCATGATAGCGAGCACCACCTCGGTCTTCGGCCGTGTGAACATGTACAACTGCGTCATCACGGACGAGGTGCGCTACAAGATCATCAGCCCGAAGACGAGCAAGGCCTATCAGGCGGACCGCACATGCTCCACCGGCTGCGTCGCTGGCGGCGACCTGCAGGAGATCAACTGGCACGATACCAACGGTATCAGTTCGCGTCGGCGCAACAACGCTGCTGACCGGTTGCTCACCTGCGCTGTGGCCAAGCCCATCGATACATGCGATGAGAAGGGCTGGTACAAGGGCAACGTCAAGTACACCTACGAAGGCAAGAGGTGCGACTACTCAGCTAACATGCCCGCGACCGAGGAGTTCACCCGCAACAAGCTCTTCTTCTGCTACGTGGGCTCGCCTGCCAGCGTCGACTACTACGTGTATGATGGCAGCGGCGGGAAGGAGTGGAACAGTGGCGCCCTCGCGTGTCACAGTACCGGTCAGCTTGGCTTCTGCTCCAACTCCAACGAGATCTCGTCCCTGAACTGCCCCAGCAAGGACTACACCCTGTGCAAGGTAGCTGGTAAGTACACGACAAAGGCCAAGTTCACCTTCGAATCACCAGCATGCAACGACCTGCCCGCTGTTCCCGAGGAATGGCACGGGCCCATCGACCTCTACCGCTGCTCGCCAGCATACTACCGGATCCGTGCGAAGACTAGCGGCAATATCAAGCAGAACTGGAAGCTCATGACCTGTCACAAGGGCGCGTGCACCAGCAACGACAACAAGGAGCTCGACGCCTCGTGTACCACCGAGTGGGTGGATACGGCGCACTGCGATGAGGAAGGGGACTGGCAGAGCCAGACGAAGTTCTACTTCAACAAGGAATGCGACGGTAAGGCATCTCAGGTTGGCGACCAGACCATCGGTTGGGATACGATCTACAATGTGAACTGGGATACCAAACGCTACTGCACAACGGTGTGTACCGGTAAGACCGTCTACTGGGACATCGGCGGCGTTGGCGGAACCCGCCACCTTTGCTGCCAGGACGACGGGAGCGAGTACAAGATCGACTGCGTGTCACAGGAGAAGCAGGGCTCCAATGCCTGCTCGGTGTCCACGGACGATACTGCCTGCTGCGATCAGAGCAACGACTGCCTGTACCAGAACGTCTGCTACAACAACGCGTGGGAGGGCGATGTGGACGGCGATGGCCACAAAGAATACTGTGCTGCGGGCACCTGGCGCGACCTGCCCATCGTCACCGCCAAGATCACCATCCAGAACCTGGAGAAGGTCCAGGTCAATGACGCCACTGTCTCATGCACGGACGTCGACTGCGGCGTGGCGGCCGGCACTACAAGCTGCGCATACAACAACGGCAACGACAAGGTCGAATGCACGTTCTTCAGCCAGGCCAGCGGCGTATGGTGTACTGGTTCCTGCTCATACAGCTACAACATGTGCACAGTAGGTGGCCTCTACACCGGTCATGTGGACTTCAAGTACACTGGCTGGAACATGGGCGCCGCGGCGTTCGACGAGGCCACCAGATACCTTGTGACCGGCGAGCAGAACTACTACCACTGCGGGTACACGACCACGGCCACCGTGTGGGTGTTCGATCCCGACTCCACTGTCATCGACAACGCTGCTACGAGCTGCGGTCTCACCATGCGCAACAACGGATATGCGTACGGTACGACCGTGTGCGGCTACGCATTCAACCCCGACGGTACCAACTACTTCGACCTCACAGCCACATCGTACACGCCCAAGAAGCCGCCGACCCCGTCGGCCGACATCGTCGAGACCCGCAAGGCCAAGTACTGCCGCAAGGAGGGCGACTATACGGCAAAGGTCCGGTTCGCCTACACGGGCACTATGTTCGGTAACTCACCAGGTGAGATGTCGGCCCTGACCGCCACCAGCCAGGAGTATACCGAGAAGCTCTTCACGGTTAACTGGGACCAGTCGGACGGCTACTGGTGCGACCTGGCATGCTTCGACGACCAGACGGCGGGCGATGGTGGTATCGAGCATGCCATCGGCGGCGACGATACGCAGTGCTGTGGCGATGACGCGGACAACTGGATCACCCACTGCGTGTCGCGAGAGAAGGCGGGTGTGAACCTGTGTGTTTACTCCTCCGACGACAAGGCGTGCTGCGACCAGGACTCCGACTGTATCTTCAATGATAAGTGCTATGACGACGGGTTCTCCGAGGACCTTGACTTCGATGACATGCCCGAGTTCTGCGACGAGGGTATCTGGAAGGACATGCCCGGTATCGCGTCCAAGATCTGGATCTGGAACCAAGAGAACCAGCGCGTGGACGCCCACTCCATGACCTGTGGTACGGTCATGTGCGGCCCCATCTCCGGCTCCAACCAGTGTACCTATGACGAGCCTGCGAACGAGATGGCGTGCGACTACTACCTGTTCGGCTGCATCGACTGCACGGCTCCGTGCTTCTACGGCTACAATGAGTGCACGATAGGCGGCTGGTACTACGGCTACACCGAGTACCTGTTCACCGACATCCCTTGCGGTACCGAGCGGAACAAGGGCGACCGGGTGTACCCGGTCTCCTACGCACAGCCGCTCGGACCAACAGCGAACATGTGGTACTACTGCGGTTACACGGCCACCGCAAAGCTGTGGTTCAACACGCCCGTGGGCACCATCCGCGCCGGTCAGGACATGACGTGCGGTCCCCTCACGTACCGCTTCGGCAACACGCCCAACGGCAATACAGCATGCTCTTACCAGTTCAAGGACCCGGCCAATACGGGCACCCACTTCTGGACAATCGACTCCTTGTCGACCTCGCCTACGGCGGGCACGCAGACATGGACCGAGAACGACCTGTTCTGTCGCCACGAGGGCGAGTACAGCACGGACGTCATCTACTACTACACGGGTCGGATGTTCGACCGCAGCGCGCTCACCGCTACCCAGCAAACGATACACAAGTTCCTCTACCACGTCAACTGGGACGACGAGCTCAGCACCAACAAGGCACCCGATGGCAGCAGCCATCCATCAAGGTACTGCGGGCCCAAGTGCGTGAGCGACACCACGCCCAACGACGAGCAGAACAACCTCCTTGACGGCTCCAAGGACGGTATCGCATGGGGCATAGGCGGCGACGATGGCGGTACGCGCAACAAGTGCTGCGGTGACGATGCCAACGAGTTCATCCACTACTGTAAGAGCCTGGAGCACAGCGTCAAGGCATGCAAGGGCGACCAGGTCCAGGACGTGGCCTGCTGTGACAAGACCACCGACTGTGTGGCCAACAACAAGTGCTACGACGACAAGTGGGAGGGTGATGTGGACAGCGACGGCGCCAATGAGTACTGCAACCAGGGCAGCTGGAAGGACCTGCCACGGGTGACTGCCAAGATATGGGTGGCCTCACCAGAGAAGCCAATCAGGGAAAGTGTAGACATCACGTGCTCCGCTCTCAACTGCGGTGTGCCCGGTGGTGCGACGTCGTGCACCTACCCGGATTCAGGGAACCAGGTTATCTGCACATTCTACTCCACCTTCACCGGCGTGAGCTGCATCGGTACGTGCACCTACAATATCAACGAGTGCACGGTCGGCGGTGCGTACGATGGTCATGTCGAGTTCACGTACCAGGGATGGAACTCGCCCACCGAGTCGTTCAGCCTCAAGACCGAGTACGCCAACGTCGTCGAGCATGACCAGTACTACTACTTCTGCGGTTACGAGACCGAGTCCCTCATCACCATCGACAAACCCACTGGCCGCGTGATCGACCATACGGGCATGACCTGCGACCTCACATTCCGCAACGGCAACTCCGACCAGGGCACCACGCACTGCGGCTACATATTCAAACCGGACGGTACTAACTACTTCGACATCGACGCCTATTCGACGTCACTCACAACCTGGAACTGGGCACGCACCTACCGCGAGCACTACTGTCGCGAGGAGGGCGATTACACGCTCACTGTCGACTTCTCGTACCATGGCGAGAACAACCGCCATGCCCTAGACCGCGACCGGAGGTTCGATAACACGCCCAACGCCAACGATCCCGCCCTCGGCATCACCGCGCAGCAGAAGGTGGTCGTGATGTACAAGGTCAGCTGGGATGATGATGGCAACGTCAACCTCGATCCCGACGGCAGGCGCGAGCCGGCACGGTACTGTGACCTGCGCTGCTTCGACGACCGCACCCCACCGGCCACCAAGCCGTTCGACAAGGGTATCGGCTGGGAGCAGGGTGGCGACATAGGGAAGTGCTGCGGTGACGACGACAACGAGTGGATGCTCGACTGCCGCTCCGAGGAGAAGCCAGGTACCAAGAAGGCGTGCGAGTCCAGCACCGATAACAACAGGGCATGCTGCAACGAGTACACGGACTGCATCGCCAACAACAAGTGCTTCAACGACAAGTGGGAGGGCGACGTGGACAGCGACGGTCTCAACGAGTACTGCCACCAGGGCGTGTGGAAGAGCCTGCCCAAGGTGACCGCTAAGCTCTACATCCAGAGCCCCAAGGACCGGCAGGACGGGACCTACTTCGACGGCAACTCTGCGGGCAGGGACTACTCCTGCACTGCCATGGACTGTGGTGTGGCCTCAGGCATCACCAGCTGCTCCTACCCGTACAACAGCGACACCTCGACCTGCACCTACTACTCCACCGACTTCCTCGGCCTCACCTGCAAGGCCACCTGCACGCTCGCCTACAATGGATGCAAGACAGGTGGCACTTATGACGGCAAGACGGACTTCGTGCTCGAGGGATACGACGGCACCCGTGACCTGGACATCGATTCCTCCTATATCAACGCTGCCGAGACCAACCAGCAGTACTACTACTTCTGCGGTTACGAGACCACCTCTGCACTCACCTTCAAGCGGCCTGGCGCGACGGTGTTCACCGACCAGGGCATGTCCTGCGGCCTGACCTCGCGGTCCGGCTCGAACACCTACGGTCTGGGCACATGTACAAAGACGGTCACCGACTCGAGCGTTGGCATCACTTCGCTCGACCTGATAGCGAAGACCACAGGCTACGCCAGCGCGGACATCACCTGGAACTGGAAGAACTGGTACTGCAGGTGGGAGGGCGACTACAAGACCAGCGTGACCTTCACCTACCACGGCGAGAAGGACCGGAAGGGTGCGTGGAGCGATGATCGTAAGGACCGCAGGTTCGGCGACGTGCCTACTAGCGACAATGACCTCCTAACCAACGGCGCCGGCCTATCGCACCCCGGTCACCGCGTGACCGACCTCCTGCTCTACTCTGTCGACTGGGACGACAAGAAGGGCACGAACAAGGACCCGATCACACGCGTGGCCTCACCGTCTGTGTACTGTCGCCTTGACTGCTTCAACGACAAGACCACGACACAGGGCGACTTCGGCATCGCATGGAACCTGGGCGGCGACGCTCCCGACGGCAAGACGGCCTGCTGCGGCGACGATAACAACGAGTTCTACCTCAAGTTCTTCACTACGGACCTGGACGGCCCGTACACACAGAACGACGTGGACCAGGAAGTGGCCGACCTCGAACCGGGCGCAATGAACAAGTACGACGCGTGCTGCGACAAGGCCAACGACTGCGTGTGGGACAACCAGTGCTACGCGCATGGCGTTACGATCTGCATCGCCTCAGGCCAGCAGCAGGACATACGGAAGTGCGAGAACAACGTGTGGAAGACCATCCAGACGTGCGCCGACGGTCACCGGTGCGAGGAGGGCGGGACCAACCGCCTCCTATACCTCGACGGTAGCTGTGTCGACTCCAACCCCAAGGGTACGGCCAAGTGCGAGTACGATATCGACGAGAGCAGGACCGTCCAGTGTCGCACCGATGCGACCGATTGCCCCGAGGACGAGCAGAACGTGGACGGCTCGTGCAAGTCCCTATCTGGCGCGGACCGTGGCGACGATACAAAGGCCCCCGGTGTGTGTATCGACTATCTCGGCTGCAGCGACAACGTATGCGCCAAGCGTATCTACCGCGACACATGTCGCACCGAGGGCGACACGTGGGTGTTCGAGTACCTGCGCTCCGGTTCCACCTGCATCGGCCACTGGGTTGACTGCGAAGGCCACGAGTACAACAAGTGCGCCACCGAGCTCATCGAAGAGGACAATGATACCTACAATGGCAAGATCAACATATACAACGCCTTCGGTATCAACTACCAGTGCAAGCTCAATGAGAAGGGACGCGGATTCTGCTGGGACCAGGAGAGGCTGCCCGCCACCCTCACCAACTTCACGTGCGATCCGTTCGTGTGCGATGTGGAATCCCACAAGTGCACGGACTTCTGCACGAAGGCCAAGCATTGCGCCGGCGGAGAGATCGGCAGGTCCATCTGTATCGAAGGAGACGAGGACCCGGACAAGGGAGTCTGTGGCTTCTCCTGCAGGCCGATCGACAACAGCAAGTGGTACCAGAAGTGGGACCCGCTCAATCCCAACTCCGATCCGCAGACCGGCGAGTACAGAGGGCTCTGCTGCAACCAGATCACCATATCGGGCAACCTGTGGGGTACGTTCTACATCGAGATGTTCCGTGAGCCGCCGCCGATCATCATCTCGAACACGACAATGGACATGATCGTGTACACCTTCCCCGAGCACGTCAAGTTCGCAGAGACCTCGCCACGGGTGTACGGTGACGGAACGTTCGAGACCAAGTTCGAGAAGGCGGGCGAGCTCGAGAAGGCATGCTTCAACGTCGGGCAGTACTTCCTCGAGATAGTGCTGCCGGACTACGAGGTGTCCACCACCAAGCTCCTTACCGTGAGCACCAAGGAGGACGGTCGGTCGTTGAAGGTGCAGATAGGGGACCTGACCCTACCCACGGGATCGTAGGCGATCCCTGACCGCAGCCTTTTTATTCGTAGCCCCGACCATAGAGCTATGCCGGAGACCGGGGGGGAGGACGTCGACCGGTGGCTGGTCAGAGCTGCTCGCGAGTCGACCTTCCATGACTGGGGGCGCTGGTACTGGCGCATCCTGGCGATTCCGCTCACCCTCTTCATCCTTGTCGGTGTGCTCAAGAGCCTTGGGCTGCTTGTCTTCGTGGCGCTGGTGGTGCGGGAGTACCGCGGCAAGGTCAGGGTCACCCGGGGCTACACCCTCGTCGGTCTTGACGACCAGTGCGTAGCATGGCGCACGTCCCCGACGAACATCGAGGAACTGAGGGACCTCCCCGTCATGCGAACCGTACCTTACGAGAGCATTACGTCCGCCACCGTCGCACCCAAGGGCGACCGGGACGTAGAGCTCGTGCTGGGGACCGCGGAAGGCGAGATGCGGATGGCTCTCCGTGAGGACGAACTGGAGCTGGCGCTGCGGATGCTCGGGACGGTCCAGGAGCGGCGCGGAGCGGACCTGTCCTATAGTACAGAGCGGACGGCGACACGGCTGGCCAACTACAACGAGGCGGTGAAGAGCGGACGTATATCGCCGCGGGTCGAGGCGGTCTCTTCCAAGGACCTGCTACGGCATGTCTCGCGGGAATGGGTGCGGTTCGTGGACACGGGACCACTTGCTGTTAACCTCATCGGTACAGTTGTACTGTTCATCCTGACCTTCCCTGCCCTAGCGGCCAATCCTGTTGTCGGCCTGTTGCTCCTCTTGGCCACATGGCGCATGGTCCATCGCCTCTTCCCTCGTACGGCACTCTGGAAAGTGGTGGTCACGAACAAGGGCATCTATGTCGGCGAAGAACGCTCGCGTGCAATTATTGAGCGGTTCCCTATCGTCTCCCTCGTCCTCACCATATTTCGCATGCGTATCTTCCGGCCGACCATCGTGGCCTACGAGCGCCTTCCGCTCTTCTACGTACGACGTACAGAGGTGCGAAAGGGGATAGCCCGACACGAGCTTGTACTGACCACCGAGACGGAGGAGGTCCTCACCTACCGCCTGCGTGACCCCGGACCGGGTCTCGCTGATGTCCTGGCCGGCATCCTCACAGCCAAGGACGAGCGGGAGCGAGAGAAGCGGGAATATGCCCGAAAGCTCTCCCAGCACCTAATCGACGAGGGATGGCATGAGTCCGTTGCCAGCTACGTGGACGATGAGCGGCTCGCGGCACTGGTGCGGGAGCGCGGGGCAATCTCAACGGAGGAGACCTCGTGCATGCTCATCGAGCTTGGTTCGCTCGTGTCATATCTTGGGATGGGACAGATCTCCGACGCTGAACGGGAGGAGCTCTTCCGGGCGACCCTGCCACCTGTCCGCCGTTTCCTCGGCGAGTTCGCCCAGCGGCACGGTTTCACCGCGAACCCGTGGGGCGTGTTCCACACCAAAGGCCTCACATCATCCCAGGACCTCATAGGTCGTGTGGTCAAGTGTGAGGGCAAGCGTCTGGGCAAGGTCATCAACGTCCTCATGGACCGGGAGGGCGCGTTCTCGTTCTATGTAATCGACGACCGCACCGAGCTTGTCCTTGACGTGCTGCTCAAGTTCGACATCATCACTGATTTCCTCATCAGGAGGGTGCGTGCCGAGTACACCGTAGAGCCATCGGACGTGGCCGGGATAACGGAGAAAGAGGTCACAGTATTACGGGCGACGCCCATCGACCGCACCGACAAGGCGCTGCGGGCGCGATGGTCCTTCATCGGTCCGTCGTACCTCGAGAACTACAGCATCATCCCCGGGTTCCTCCTCAAGTACCTGCGCAAGAACCGGTTCGTGGCCCGGTCCGTGATATCCCAACCATTCATCTCGCCCCGCTACCTCAACGAGCGCATCGTCACGTTCGATGCCACGTTCATCGGACTTCTCAAGGACATTCATTTCGATCTTTCCACCGGCCGTGTCTTCGCTATAGAGATACGTGACCGTAAGAAGAGGGCCGTCCTCATGCCGTCGCGCCTGAACCTGGCGCGGCCACACCTGTACGTCGGCCACGGGATGGGATTTGCATATGAGCCTTGCTGAGATGCTACTGGGGGATGTGCTCGACGACAAGCTCGTCGACAGCCTCGAGGACCGGTTCGAGGATGTCCTCAGTGAGTACCTCATCCTTTCCCTGGCGGACGTACGCATCCTGGGAGTGATCTTCACGGTCTACTCGTTCGTGATGGTCATCCTCTCGAACGTAGATACGTACTTCGTCATGCCCTCCTTGTTCATCCTCATCGCCCTCGGGCTTCTCTCTCTGTTCTACCGCCTCGCTGGTACGCGGCCGGTAGCGGTATGGGCTTCTGTGTCCCTGTCCATCCTCATATTCATCCCTATGGTGTCGTTCTACGACTACAAGCTCCAGGAGTACACTGCCAACCAGCTCGTCGACGCTGGGGAGCAGTATAAGTTGGAGCTCGGTCCGGTGATAGAGAACTTCGGAAAGTACCAGGACGAGAACAATCCCAAAGATATCCGGAGCGACGCCCTGGCGAAACTGACGGTCGTCTACAAAGCCACCCTGGCGATTGAGGACCGGTTCTACGACCAGGTGTCGCTCGTGAACAGAGGTGTCATCTTCGCGTTCAAGATGATGTTCTCCCTGTTCTTCATCTACATGGTGTTCCTCCTTTCCACGATCTACCTCTCCAATATCCTTGCCCATCACACGAAGCGTGGTGCGTTCCCCATGCGCCGGTACTGGTCGCTCTACAGCGAAAAGGTCGGACGGGTTTCCTGCGCTTACCTAGTGCTCATCGCCCTCTGTTTCCAGAACCTCTTTCCCAAGCTAGCCTTCGCCATGTGGTTCGCTCTACCGGTCCTTACCATGTACGTCCCCATGGCATTGCTCTTCGGTGGACGGTCCAACGACATCCTGTACCTGGCCATCTCCCGCACCTTCGCTGCTCGACGCCGATGGCATCTGGTACCACTTGCGGTTGTGGGACTCGTGTTCGTCGTCTTCATCGGGAAGCTTCCCGAAGGTATCGTCCTGAACGACCATCCCGGTTTCATCAAGGTCATCGGCCCCGCCATGTCCCTGTTCATCGGTCTGATCTCGGTCGCTGTGTTCGGAATCGCTCTGCTATCGGGAACTGGTTTGATGCTCGCCCACCGGATAGAGGAGGCGCTCAAGGAGAGCTTCCACAACGCAGACATCATCAAGAAGGGTGTATTGGTGATCGTGGGCCTCACGCTGCTCGGGCCATTGATCGTGCTCGTCGTAGCAGGGACCGTGGGCGGATGGGTGTCCCGGATCAAGGAGTCTCTTGTGGGAGCCGACACCAGCCACGACAACCTTGGGATCCTGACGAGCTCATACGAACCACGCATCCTTGAGTTCCGGAAACCTGATCCGCTCTATGCGCCCTCGATCGAATTCCAACAGCAGTGCCGAAAGCAGCGTGACCTGCACGGCCTGTTCAAGCGAGCGTGAACGGCCAGCGACAGTGCTTAAACGAAACCTATTTATTCACCCTGACCAGCTGTCAGCGTCGTGTACGGCTATGAGCTGGCCACTGTACCGGACCCCATCCTTCGGCAGGAATGCCGCGAGGTGGAGGACTATGGTCAGCTGAATGAGCTCCTTTATGCCATGCACGATATCATGTCGGCCCACGATGGCGTGGGCATCGCGGCTCCACAGGTCGGTGACGACCGCAAGGTGATGCTGGCGCAGACCGGAGGTGTGGTCCGTGAGTATATCAATCCCGAGATCGTGGAATCGCGGGGGTACCAGCCCTCCATAGAGGGTTGCCTGAGCATCCCCGGCCGAATGGGATTCAAGCTCCGTCGCTACTCGGTCACCGTCAACTATCAGGACCGGTTCGGCGAGGAGCACGAGGACACCTACAAGGGCTTCGACGCCGTTGTGGTCCAGCACGAGATCGACCACCTCCATGGCCGTCTCATGACGGACTGGGGACGACGGAAAGATATTTCCTGACCGGGAGCCTAGCACTCCTGGACGTCGGATACCCGGCGCCAGGCCGTGCCAACGCGGACTATGTTCAGCGGCTCCATGGTGATGTCGATACCCTCGTTGTCCAGTTCGTTCACCTTCTGGACCACCGCCTCGGGTTCGAGGGCGTACGCGGGGCTACCGCTCTTGTCGACCAATGGCCGGGCGATGATTATGTAGTTACCAGGATTGACGTTATCGAACCGGTAGGTGCCATCATCGTCCACGGGTTGTGTGACGATACTTCCCAGTCGGGGTTCCAGCGGTACGAGGTCGACGAAGAGCCCGCCGCCGGTCTCCTTCAGGGGCCGGATGTCGTCCTTGGTACGGCTCGTGCCGGTGCAGTGTACCCTGTAGTTCTCCTTCACTGTCCCGGCCACTGTGGCGAAGTCGGGAATCAGATAGGTGGCCTTGAAGCCCTCATGGATGTTGATACGCTCCACGACACGGGCCTTTACCGGATCGTTGCTCTCTATGACCAGCGTACGCAGACCACAGGCGATACCGTCCTTGACGAAGTCCATGCCGGACGTCTGGCCCATGGGATAGTTGTAGTTACAGTCGTCGAGCCAGATCTGTCCTTCCTTGGTACCGTCGAGCTTGAGCCCGATGGAGCATGATCCCATGCACTGGTTGTCGCGGAACTGGAACTCGCCCACGGACTCGTCCACAGCGAACTTGTTCGGGCGTCCGTCATCGTGGTGCCCCAGATAAGGCTGGATGTAGAACCGGAACTCCGGCGTCTGGGAAACGTCCTGACCTTCGCTGCTCACAAGCCGGCCGGTCGGAGTGAGGTCCATGGCAGTGACCAGGACCGGGAATGTGATATCGTACGCACATGTGTACACTGAGTAGCAGATATTGGTCGAAGCGCTCATGGGCGGGAACTTCTGCGGGACGAGGAATACCTTGTCGGGGTACGCATCCGTTGACCAGTCACGTCCCTGCCAGTCGAGATTGCCGATGTTGGCGACTATGGCCATCTCCACGTCGGCGACGTTGAAACCAAGACCCCATTGGAGGTTCGTGCGCCCGTACTCGGCTCGCAGTCTCACCTGTTCAAGCGCGACCGCGACCTCGGCGTTCTCCTGGATCGGGCTGTAGAGATCGTACCACGTCTTGTGTGGCGGATCGTCACAGGATACGGAGTGCATCATCCGGCCCGGCGGTTCCCACACACGGTCGTCCTGGATCATACCCGAGATGAGACTCTCTTCCACGATGCGGATCTGTTCGTACTCGACTATGTATGCCTCTGCGAGCTTGCGGAAGTTACCCATCTTCGAAGGGAGTACCTTCTCGAAATTCATCGTTGAGCGCACCTTGTCGCCGTCACGCATGACCGATACAGGGATCGTCATACCAGCGATTGCGAACTCTTCAGAGATATTGGCCTTTATTGAAGGATAACCGATCTGGTACTGGTCCCGGCGACCCTTGACCTCCTCCCGATGCTGGTCAAGCTGGCTGTTGACCCTGCGTTCGATCTCCTGGGCGAGCATCTGGTTCATTAGATTGAGCGTCGGAATGTTGACGATGTTCCCTTTGTAGAAGAAGAAGGGTACACCACGACGATTGAGCTTGGGTAGCGACTCCTCGGTGTACCCGCCATGAGCTACCATCTCGGAAATAGCGCCGTTGATAGCCTCCGATAGCACCTTCTCCATATACCGCTGCTCGTCGTCGAACTCGGACACAAGGTCCACCAACTCCCCTTCCTTGATGGCGGCCTGGTGCTCAACAGAGCGACCCGAAAGCATGAAGTAGGTCACAACGAGCACGACTAGTGCCACAGCGGCCAGTCCGAACAGCGCCATCTGGCCCCGTTGTCTATGCACAGCCGGCCACCCCCATGTTGGACCAGTCACCGGGATTCCCCCGGGTGTGTAGCACGATCCGGTCGGATACGCTCTCACTGTCCCGTGAGAGGGTCGCCTCGAGCAACAGTTTTGCACCCTGGGGTGGTACATCGGGACAGACGCTTACCGCAGAGAGGTGCATGCGGACGCCCTTGTTCGTGTTCACGGCGTACGTCATGAGACGGGTGATGTCCTGTCCGTTGATCGTCACCTTCATGTTATCCTTTGTGATCTGCTCGACTCCGCCGATATTGAGATATACGTCCAGGTCGAAACCAAGACCAGAGAGGAGGATGAACAGGATGGGCTTCTCCTTCTTCCCGGGCTCCACGTCGAGGATGGACATGGACAGCGGCGGCTCGTCAAGCACGCTCAGCGTGCCTGTGAGCTCGCCCTGGCGCCCCAGGTGCTCAATGGCGAACTTCACGCGCCTAGAACCTGCTGGGAGGTCTGCCTCAAGGCTACCGACGACGATGTAGGAACCGGATTCGTACTTCGCTGCCAGCGAATTGATCGTAACACCGTCGATGTCCAGGTCCATGGAATCCACGGGCACACCGAGCATCTCCCGACCACCTTGGTCGAGGAGCTTGACGCGCATCTTGAAAGTGCTGCCTGCGGCCAGGTCCTCCCGGGCGATATTCCCCTGGAACTGGACCTGCTGGACGGTGAGGGTGTCGTCAGCGTACCATACGGTG
Organism: Candidatus Undinarchaeota archaeon; assembly: GCA_964519305.1. Classification (GTDB taxonomy): domain Archaea; phylum SpSt-1190; class SpSt-1190; order JASMDC01; family JASMDC01; genus JASMDC01. Next base: position 7,606 of record CAZFHY010000002.1, on the reverse strand, counting down.
AACGGTTTCTGGACCATCACGCGATCGTCCCCGCGGGCAAGCTGCAGTGTGAGCTGGTACTCCCCGGGGAGCACTTCGCCCGTCAAGGGCACTGTGATTATGACCCGGGCGCCGTCCACGGTGTCCTCGATCATGCCTGTGTGCTCCTCGCCGGCTATGTAGGCGGTGACACCGACGTCCGCTGACCTGATGACCTTGCCATCGTACTTCAGGACCCCTGTGACCTTGATCATGATGCCGTCGCGCACCTCGTTCTCACGCACGATGTCCGGTTCGACGGAATCCACGCGTAACAACAGTCTCGGCGCCTCGCACCCACGATCTGTACACAATTCCCCGCCCACGCAGCGGGCGATGGGATTGCCGTCATCGGAGAGGCATACGCACGCTCCCGTGCACATCTCGCCCTGACGGGCACAGGCAAGGGCATGGGTCCCTCGCCGGGCCAGGCACTGGCCCTCATGGTACACTATCATGTAGGGACTGACGGCCCGCTCCTCGCACTTGACACGACCACAGTTCTCGCCGAAGTGACACACATCTGCGATTTCCCCACCGGAACCGAAGCACAAGCAAAGAGGGATCTCTAGAGACGTAGGAGTGCAAGCGTTCCCGGAGCGGAGGCAGGGCAACCGCTCCTCGCGAAGACGGAAGGCGCCACCGGGACACAAGCGAGCGACGGGGGAGCCGGGCTCAGGATTCCATGAGCGTACCTGGAACGGGAAGCTGGCCCGTCCAGTGAGCCGTCCTCGTTCGATGAGCTCGGTACGGACGACATAGTTACCTGCTGATAGCTCCTCGTCCAGTGTCATATGGACCTTCTCGCATCCAAGAGAGTTCGTCTCCTCGACAAGGATGCCGTCTGCGGTCTCGAGACGCGCACTGCAGTAGGCCGAGCCACCCAGGTCCTCGCCCCACAACCTAACCTGCTCACCAGCAGTGTAGACGTTCTGCTCGAGATTGAGCTCGGGTCCCTTGCGGAACCCTGCCTTGTCAACTAGGATGAAGTTCGTTGCGGCCTCACCCGTCCGGGCCCCAGCGTAAGCCTTGACCTTGATGTAGTGCTCACCTGCGCGCCACGCGGTGCTCGTGCCGATGAGGATGTTCTCACATTGCTCGAACTCACTGGTCATGAGGGTATGTCCGCCCCGGTCGTTCAGGGATATATAGCACCCAGTCAACGGTTCATCAGTGAATAACTGCATATAGAACGGGGCTCCGGAGGGAACCTCGTACGGGGTGACCTGGAGCCTGATGGGGAACTCCGGAGGCAGCACGCCAAGGGACCCGGGCGGTAGCTCGGTGTATCGCAGCGCGCCCATGGCGTAGTTCACGAGCCGGACATCGGCATCCTTGCCCACAAGTGCAGAGTCGGTCGGGAGCATGAGCGGGCCGCATCCCAGTGCCATGGCACGGCCGACCATCCGGCCTTCGATATAGAGGCCCACGAAGCAGAACTCTCCCTCACCCATATCGACCTCGATCGGATCACCCACGGGAACCCGGTCCTCCCGGGCGAACCACTCCACGGAACTGGCCACTCCCGATATCACGAACGTGTTCTCCATCTCCCGGCTCGGCACCGCCTCATACGCGAGGGCGTGGGTGGGATAACGAATGGTGAGCCGCTGTTCCTGCCCGCCGATTGAACCCAACCGCGATTGTAGCGGGATGTACCGGTGACGGAAGGTGAGTGTAGTCTCAGCGCCCTCCCTTGTAGCGTCTATGAGCTCGATATCAGGGATGGCGGTCGCCTCGAAGATGACGGTCCGAGCACCCTCCTCTACCGTGTATGTGCAGTCCTCGTACGGCAGACGTCGACAGATATCGGCTAAGGCCGTGGCGGTGAGCCGCTCCATGGATTCAGCAGGAAGGACATAGCGTGCCCGGATGGACATCGTGTCCAAGTGGCGCAGTTCCACTTCCTCGATGATGCTGTCCGCCTGGGCACCAAGGACTGGTGCGAGCAGTAGTCCAAGGATAAGGAGCACCAACGCGAGCCTTCCCCGACAGTCCACCATCTCGATAGAAGAGGAGGCGCGTGCAATATATAAAACCTGCGCCGAGGCCGCCCTACACGAACGTGGCCATCCCGGCGAACACCATGGTGGTGACGATGCAGACTGCACTGTACACGACCGTACCTATGAGCACCGTCTGCCCTATGCTCTGGTACATGGCCACCGTGTCATTTGGCCCGCTCTCAAGAAGGGCACAGAAGTAGCCGAGGATGGATAGCAGCTGGACTATGTAGATACCGACGATGAGCTGGAGCCGGTCGGGGGGCACGGCGTTCTCGGTGCTGAATGCACCGCCCATCCCGCCGCCCGTCATCTGCCCGCCAAGACCACCCTCATCCACCTTCTGCCCAACGCCCGCCAGGATGCCTGTGATCATCTGTGAGAGACCGACGATGATACCGCACACCACGGGGGCGAGGAGGTAGGCCTGGAACTTCATGCTGGACATCGACTCGGAGAGCAGGCCCTCGATCTCGGTGGCCACCTCCTCGATGTTATCGAGGTAGGTTGCGATGTTCATGGTGGTCGTGGCCGCGATGCGCACACCACGCTTGGTCGAGTCCATGACGATCTCCAGCACGTTGGCCACCAGATCTGAAGGGCAGTAGCGCAAAGCACCGTACTCAGGATCGTACACGGCCTGGCGCAAAGGCATACCCAACTGCTGTATGTTGCGAGCGATGGCCATCAGGAACGGCCGCATGACCGATGTGGACATGATCTCTGCTGCACGGGTTACGGCGATCTCGAAGGGCTGTCCCTGGTTCATTATGTTCCCCAGCTGATAGAGCGCGGAGGAGAACTCCTTCTCTGTGTCCTTGATATGGTTGCGGATGGACATGCGCTGCGAGGACATACCGATGCCGTATATGCCGATGGCCGCACCCGTGCACACGATGACGGGCATGGTCTGGAAGGCCCGGGTCGGATCCTGGAGCGCGCTCGCGTCAGCGCCAGATCCCAGCACGTACTCGTTGATGAGGAATGCACCGCTGTAGGCCGCCCCTAGGACGAACACCAGCAGTGAGATGGGGAGCAGCGGGATGTCGTACGTCGAGCCACCCATCTTGAGCCTGTAGCATCCATCTTTCGGAGCGTCGGGATGCTGTGACACGTCGACACTGGAGAACGAACCCGGACGACGGCTCCCCAGAACATAGATGATCATCAGGATGATCGCCGGGAGGATCACGTTATAGAGCACGGCGAGGGTTATATCGACACCTCCGCCATCTGAGAGCATGATAGTGACGATGGGGGCCATCACGAGCCCCATGACCGGTAGCAGGATGCCCAGGGCGTTCACCACGATGGCGGGCATCTGTAGCGAACGGCCGAACTGCTGCATGGTGTGGCGAGTGGACGTTAGCGCGCCGTTGACCGCCTTGTCGAGCATCTCGACGCGCTTCTCTGGCGTGGGCTGCTGGGTCGAACCGGCTATGAGATAGAAAGCGTCAGAGATACCTGGCGCCCAGTCCTGCACCTTCTCGCTGAACTGCACAAGGGCCTGCTGAGTGTCAGGGAACTCCCGTGTCGCCACCCCCCACTGGAGATGCTTGAGCTCGTCACCCAGCGGACCGGTCACATTCTTTGCTGAGAACGCTACCGCCGACTCAAGGCTCGGCGATGAACGCAGGTAGATAACGATATACAAAACGGCCAGTGGTGCTGTCCCTGCAATATGCACCTTGGACACCGTAGTGCGGAACATGGGATATAGGATTACACCTATAGCAAACACGATGGGGGCCATGATCGCGGTGATGCCTGCAAGGCCCGACTGGTCGCCCAAAGAGTAGCACTTCGTACCGGTGCCCGTATCCTTGCACATGAAGGGCACGGCGATGATGGCGAACCCGATAACGAACGTTACAAGAAGGATCCCGATGGACAAGGCCATGACATCGTTGGCCGTGACCCTCAACTGTGACATCTTCAGGCTGTTGTTGATGAAGGAAGCGATCTCAGGTGGTGCCTCGATGGGAATGTACTTCCCGGCCATCCGGTAGGCGTTCTCGATCGGATTATCCTCGTGTACTGACTCCTCCTGCTGGAATATCGAATAGGAGCGGGACCGGGAATCCCCCATGTTCTGCTGCATCCCGGCGCCCCAGCCCAAGGGCTGGCTCGGACCCTTCTTGTACCGCTGGTACACCTGATCGAGCTCGTTCATGTTGATGGAGTACGAACCCGTTCCGATGGTCCTTCCTTCGGGTTTGGGGGGATCGGCCATGCTATCACTTCTTGCGGCCCCGTTCCTCCTTGATGGCCTTGCGGAGCCACGTGGTCCAGCGTCCGAGAACCTCGTCAGGTACAGCGCTCCCCAGCTCGTCGGTCACCTCGCCGACCAGGATGTGGAACATATCGTTACATTGCACGACGAACGGTGCCTCGAGAAGTTGTGGCATCTTCGCCCGGGTCACATGGTCGAGGATACGCCGCTTGTACTCGGCACGCATCTCGATGTTCGCCCACACCGCATCGAAGTTACCCACCCACTCCTTTACCGTTCCGGAGATCGCCGAGATGGCCTCCGACTCTCCGTCGATGAGAGTGGACGTCGGTATGAGCTCGTCCTTCTTCGTGTCGTACTCCATGAGGGTGTGGAAAGCGTTCTCCCTCTCGGGATCGTCCATCCAGTCCTTGCCCACCTCGACTATCTCGGTGATACGGCGCAGCTTGTGGAGTCCGTCCGCTGAGCGGATGGGTCGGGCGAAAACGATAATGTCGGTCGCTTTGAAGGAGGTCTTGGGCACACCAAGGTCGTTGACAACGCGGTCGAACACACCGAACGGGCTGTCCCCGTGGATGGTCCCAGCTACGACGTTGGCCGCCGCACCGACCCGCATGGCCTCGTAGAGAGCTATCGTCTCCAGAGAACGCACCTCACCAAGGATGAGGGCCGAGTCACCAAGACGAAGGGAAGCGCGGATACCGTCAGCAGGCGTCAGCTCAGAGCTCGATGTGCCTCCCAGTGCCGATCCGACCTTCATCGATAGGATGTTGAATCCCAGCTTGCGCATGAACACCGTAGGCAGCTCCAGGGTGTCCTCGATGGTGATGATGCGGTAGCGCCTCATGATCTCGATGAGGTTCGCGCCAAGGAACGCCGACTTCCCCGAGCCGCGGGTACCACACACGAGCATGGTACGGGCGCCGTCGATAAAGAAGGACATCAGCCCGCACCCGAGGGCGTTGATCATCTTCACCTTCATGAAGAGAGGATGTGTCCAGGGATTGTCCCTGTGACGTCGGATCGAGAATCCCAGCCCATAGGCCGAGAGCGAACGGGTAACGGCGCAAACACGTGCGCGGGCGAAGGGTAGCTCGATGGACGTGTCGAGGATAGGATTGGCCTGGTCCAAGGGGCGACCGGACGACAGACGCATACGGGCTGCCCAGCTCTCAACCTCCTCGCGAGTGGGGATTATGTTGGACTCCGTGTCCTCGAAGTCAGCGTGGAAGATGAACACCGGCAGCTCCCCGGGCGGCGCATTCACCGACAGGTCCTGTGCCCGCTCATCGGCGAGCATAACCTCCAAGATGCCGTAACCGGTGGTCTCCCGCGTTAGCACCTCTGCGAGCACATCAAGACGCTCCCTGTCGAGCTGGAGCTGCTCGCGTAGCGCGAACTCGCTGATGAGGTCCTTGGATATGTCAAGGAACGTGGTGCGCATCCGCTCGGGGTCCAGGAGCTCTGCGCTCTCGGGATTGTGGGCGGCCAGCACCTGCCGGGCCATGTCAAGGACGCCGAACTCGTCCTCGGAGAGCTTCAACTCGGGAGGCATCGTATGATAGATGTTACGGACCATGCCGGGGACCTTCAGGATGGTTACCTTGATGTCACCTGGTACCTTGTAACTGTCCACCTCCTCAGCGTCCTGAGGGAAGTCCGCCATCATTCGCGTGAGCATGAAGTTGGGACGGATGGCCGGTTTGAGCACCTTCTGATAGATGCTTCGGTCGCCCTCCCGATGGCCCTCAAGATAGGGCTTGACACCCCTGATTATGTGAAGGCTCTCCAGCATGCTGAGCACGACATTGAGCACGCGGGAGACGTAGTACGCGGTGCAGGCCTGGCATTCACCCACCTCTTTCTTGACATACATCTCCTCATGACGGATGGTGCGGCGCATGTCCACATAGGCAGAGATGGGATCCCTGCGCAGGGTGTCCGTAATAAGGGTCTGGATGTACCGGAAACGGGCCGGGAAGCACCTTGTGCATCGGATGTTGTTGGTGCCCATCATCCCCGGATTGAAGAGCTGTGGTGTGGCGCGGATCCGCTCGATGATCCGAACGATCTCCTTGAGCATCGCTGTCTGGTTCTGACCGTACTCATATAGCCGACGCTCGGCCAGTATCACCCTGGTCGCGGTCCGGACCTGGGATAGTTTGTTCATGGTCCTGAGCATGCAGACCTCGCTGTCCTCGAGGGACGAACCGTAGGGACAACCCACGCAGTTCACACGGATAGTGTCCTCACCGCTCTCCTCGCCCACGAGCTCGAACTCGCAGCAGCCAACCGCCGGACGAACCATGGTCTTTCCTCTAGTAAAGGTAATGTCCTTCCTGAATTATAAAGGATGACCCAGAGACCGGGACTCGAAACTGCTAACCTTTATTAGTAATGTAAAGTAAAAGGTTAGCAGGAGGTATAGCCGTAGTGCCATTAGACATGGGCCGGTTCATGGGGGGCGGGGCCGACCCCCAGCTGATGAACGCCATCAATGAGGCTTCTAAGACAGCTATATCCAACAGTCGTCGCATCCGCATGCTGGAGGACAGGATCAAGAAGGTCTCCAGCGACCTTGAGATGCTCAACAACAACTATATGGATGAGTCCAAGAAGACGGCCAGTCACCTCAAGAACGTCACAATCGCCACCGAAGAATTACGCGACCAGATCGGTCGTATCATCAAGGAGTTGAAGCTCATTCGCGTCGAGATGCAGAAGTTCGCACCTCGTGGGAAGCTCCTTGAGCTGGAGAGCTTCATTAACCTCGTAAACCCCGCTAACATCCTCACTGCAGCCGATGTTGAGCGGATCGCCAGAAAGGTCGTGGAGGAGCGTAAGTAACCATGGACTCGCTTCTGGGCAAATTCCTGGGAAAGAAAGGGCCTCCAGTCGACGAGGTCGTTAACATGCGTTCTCAGGGAATGCCCGATAACGTGATCTTTCAGAACCTCTCTCAAGAGGGATTCACACCTGATGATATCCAAGCTGCAATGCAGCAAGCAGATATGAAAATGGGTATGGGAGGAGCGCCAGGAATGGGACCACCAGGAATGGGGCCATCAGGGATGGGGCCCCCAGGAATGGGACCCCCGGGAGGGCCGCCAGGGATGGGGCCACCCGGTATGGGTCCACCAGGGATGGGACCGCCGGGAATGGGACCCCCCGATATGGGGCAGCCCGGTATGGGTCCGCCAGGAATGGGACCGCCGGGGATGGGACCCCCCGGTATGGGTCCACCAGGAATGGGACCACCAGGAATGGGGCCGCCAGGGATGGGCCTGGGTCCGCCGGGAATGGGACCACCAGGAATGGGACCCCCGGGAGGGCCGCCAGGAATGGGGCCGCC
>CAZFHY010000001.1:550317-605389 GCA_964519305.1 Candidatus Undinarchaeota archaeon | reverse complement strand
CCCGAAGAGGAAGAAGCCCCTGAAGATGAGGGCTCCCTCGAAGGGGACGCGGACCGGGCTCGCCGGTTCGAACGCGAGGGTTCGTTCGAGAAGGCCCTTGCCTGCTATAACAAACATGATGATCCTGCGGGACAGGCCCGGTGTCTTGAGGCCCTTGAACGGTACGATGATGCAGCGGCTGCCTGGGAGTCAGCTGGTAAATGGCCTGAGGCCATCAAGCGATGGGTGCGTGAGGGCAATGTCAAAGCGATCGCTATGGCAGGTCGTGAACCTGCTTTCGCGGCGGACGTGGACATCGATATGCTCGTTCTATGCACGTTCGATTTGGCACACAAGCCCGCCCCCAGACCATTTTCAATCGGCAAGGAGCGCTATGCGTCTCTTGCCAAGCTAGCGCCTGTGGTGAGCAAGGACCTGGATAAGGCGGAAAAGCTCGTACGCAAGAAGACCTTCATCACATGGATCGAGGGCGCCTATCCGCATATCGACCTGTCGGGCATACTCGATGCAATAAAGGGCCACCCGCTCCCCGAGGCGCTCACTCCCCATGCCCTCCGGAACCTGTTCTTGGGTGGGATTGCCACGCCCGCAGGTCTCAACCATCTACGCATGCTCTGGTTCGTCCACGAACAGGGTCGTGCCCCGTCACGTCTAGAGTGCTTCGCTTTCGCAAAGGTCCGCCTTGACGCGGTTGACAGGATCAGGGACCGGTTCCTCGATCTCGTCACGCCACCTGACTCAATGGATCTTGATACACTGTCCAGCGACGACGCCCAACGCCTTGACCGTGCCTCTGTAAAGGCCGCTAGGTTCGCCCGGTCGACAGGATCCCTCCCCGAGGTCGATAATTCAGTGTTCGACCTGGAGCTGGACCTCCCTACAGCCCGTATTCTCGGGCCTTTCATCCAAGCTGCCTTAGAGGACACAGAACCACTGGACCCGACCGACCTCCCGACGCGTCAGCGTACCTCACTTGAGCGGAACGTGGCCCGCCTACTGGAGGCCACCGGCGGAGAGGTTACGGACGCGGATCTTCTCCATGTGGCCGCGAACCTCGGCATAGGCATCAGGATGCTATCCCGAGCACGTGCACTGGTGATCTGGGCCGCCACACCTCAGGATCCTGCCACGTTGATATCGGCAGAGGGACGGGAGGAGAAGCGTTATGACACGATCCTCGCAAAAGCAGCACCCTCGGATATCGCGGCAGGACATGTAGCTGTCGGTCGTGTGGCCTTGGCCGCAGGATGTGGGCTTCTGGAGGCAAAGGCCGCCATCGACCATCTGATGGCCCTTGTCAGCGAGGATATGTCGGATCAGTTGACATCTCTTACACAGGCCCGCCGGAACGCTGTGGAGAAGGACCTGCGGCGTGTGCTCGGAGCACAACCCGAGCGTGGAGACGATCCGCGACTGGGTGAGGCCGTACATGCGGGAATGTCCGTGCGTCGGGCCGCTCTGGCTCTAACCCACTTCATCAGTGTAAGGGACACTCCCGTTGACATCGAGTCGCTGGACCGTGTAGAGCTTGCGGAGCTAGAGAGACGGACAATGGATGTAGTTGAGCAGGCTATGATAGAAAAGGAACCGCTCACCCTGGCGGGTCTGTTCCTGTCAGGTGACACGGAGCTCGAGCAGGCCGGACTGGTGATGGCCTATAGTGAGTGGTCAGGCATCATTCAGTAAGCACGCCTTCCGCTACGCCCATAAGGCATGCGTCCATCAGCGTCCCCATGGTCTCGCACATATACTCGACATCAGTGGAGATTCCTGTCATATAGAGCGACTCACGGACAGCAGCGAGACCTGCTCCTTGAGAGCATGCTCCTGCCTCATCGGGAGGGAACGATGAACAGTCCTCTGCCGTTCTTATCCCATCACCGTTATACCGCCACCACAGGCCTGCTCCGCTCCCCACAGCGCATTCAATCATATCGAGGCCCCCATCTAGGACGACACCTTTGACGGCGGTTCGCCCGGAGCACAAGCCATCCAGGCACTGTTCCCTGTGGCCGCCGGCCAAGGAACATGCATCAGCGGATACACTCGCTCCCTCTATCCAGCCGAGTGCCCAACCGATACCGCGCCAGCAGTGAGGCGTTTGTTCGTCCTGCCCATCGCATGCAGCAGCTGCCATGTCGAAACCGTTCCTGAGAGCAAGGGTCCTTCCGAACATCTCAGCACAGAACGGCCTCCCGGCCGCGGGCTCTTCGGCGCAGATATCACGGGGTTCAGTAAGCCCCGCTCCGAACATCCAACCATCGTACCTGCCGAGCCCCCTGAGACAGGTGAGCATGAGGTCCTCAGGGAATGTGCGACAGAGGGCTATAGCATCTATGCGACTATGTCCATGTTGCCAGAGAATACGGTCGCCGACGCTGAGCCGACAGAGCTCTCGTGGAGCTCCCTCCGCGAGCACGTCACACCTCTCCATGGCCGCTACAGGATCATGGCCGAACTGCCATCCTTGGCTGTAGCCAAAACCCTCAGAGGAGTGAAGGAGCCCCTCAAATTCCTGGGCAGCGCATAGCGTGGCCGATCGCTCGAGCTGGGAGTTGTACTTGCACCCGTAGCTCTCCCCCAGTCCGAAATTGCAGTATGGACGGCCGTCAACGGGCAAGGTGCCGCATCGTGCGATGGACGCGGCCACATCGGGTGCCGTCTCCCAGCCGAACGCTTCCCCCAGTCCCTGGTAGCAATGGGATCGGGCCTTGGCGACGAGGCTGGTACAAGCGGCCACCGCCAGTTCGGGATGGTCGACGTGGAACCAGCCAAGGGCGTTGCCTAGCATCTGGTAGCATACACCCCGGTTCTCCAGAGGGAAGTGATCACACTCCCCGGGGCCAAGGGAGGGTTCGTCGACAAGGTACCATCCGAGGTAGTCACTGACCCCTTCAAGGCAGTAGGAGATCGTGTGCGGTGGTAGTTCTTCACATAGGGACACGGCACGGGCCGTATCTCCCTGGTGGTGCAGTCCCATTGCTCCCGCGAACCTAGTGAGACAGACCTTGGTCTCCAATGGATTATCTGGATGGGGTTCGATGCAAGTGGCAATGGCCGCTTCGACCGTCGGTTCTATCTCCCAACCAAATGTCCCCGCTGGCCCCCAATAACAGTGATAGATATAGCGGTCGCTGATGGGCGCGCAGCGGTCCCATTGGATCTCTCCTGGACGGGTGGGGCGCGAGTGACCTAGTGAACGGCCGAACCCCCTCAGGCAGACGGGGACGTCCGGAGGGAGGAGGAGCGCACAGAGCGCCATGCCCTCTTCAAGGGAGGTCCCCTGTCGTCGCGTCTCCAGGAAGAGCCCGGCCCCGACGCCTTCAAGACAGTGTGTTCGCAATGCACCATTGAGCGGACCGCAGGGTGTGACCGTCATGGACCGTTCCTCCCAGACGCGTAGTGCTGTACCTGATCCCAGACCTTTGATGCATACCTCCGCGGACGTGGAGCCCAGAACGGCACAGCGTTGCACGAGCTCCTTTGCGTCGATGACCCCGGCAGCCAGTCCTTCACCATATGCGAGGGCAAGGTGGTAGCCTGCGTCCTTCGAGAGCAATCCCTCTATCCTAGGTACGATCCCTTCCCGTGCAGCGGCCCGAGCGATAGTGCGAACGCACTGCTCCCAAAGATGGGAGTGTAGGTCCTTCTGCTCAGCGATGTCTGTAAGGTAGAGCCCGTCAATGAGGCAAACAACGACAACACAACCGATGAGGAATGAGCCTGGCGGTCTTGTCAGGGAGGGTGCAGCTGCAATGATGAGGATGATCCAGGCGAGAGCGAGCGTCCCTGTGACCGAGCTCGAAAGTAGCGAGGTCGCTATCAGGATGAGACCCGCTCCCCCCGCGGCAGTGTTGAGCTCGCTACCTTGTCCCGTGGTAGGTGAGATCAGTGGTATGAACGTCCCCGACAGGACGAGGATGATGGCGAGGATGGAAGGGACATGCCCAGCGATGCCTAAGGGAGTGTCCTGCCCCTGAGCGCGTTCGCCGGCCAGTAGGAAGAGACAACTGATTATAACGAGCGCTGCAACGATGGACCTTCGATGACGGACCAGGGGCGACAGGAAGTACGCCAGCCCAAGGCCTAGGAGCACGGGCAACAGGTCCGTGGAAAAGGCCACGCCGGCCCCCGCGAGAGCTCCCAGGAGAACTGCGTTCCTCCGCCCGTTCGTTCTACGCCATTCCAGGTATGCGAAGAGGACGAGGACGGCCCAGAGCGATGATGGGGCTGCAGGGCCACCAAGGACGAGGAACGGTCTGCGTAATGGTTCAGGAGTTGCGACGAATAGGGCCGTCCCCACGATCGCAGCCCGGAACGACGCGTGCGTGATGAGGATGCCGCCGATGGCCAGGAGAAGGACACACTCGAGAACGACGGCCCCGACCTTTGCGACCAGAGGTCCGAGGGTGACGGGTGCAGCCGGTCCCAACATGGCAATATGTGCAAGTGAGCATTCGATCCACGTCCGTCCCAAACCAAACTCGGAGAATAGGATGGCCGCGAGGCTGACCTGGACGGTGAACATACAGACCAGTAAGATGATGGTCCGTGTTCGCAATAGAGTATCGATGTATCTCACGACGGCAGTCCTTATCGTGGTGGAGAATTATAAAGGCTCGGTCACACCGATGCGTTCCCAATCCCCGCGAGACAGGCCTCGGTCAGGGGCGTGTTCATAGCTTCACAGAATTCACGTGCCTTGTCCGTAGTACCATAAAGATAGAGAGATTCCTGGGCCACGGCCTTACCCGCGCCCTGTGCGCATTCGTCCGCATCCGGTAGAGGGAGGGTTGCACACGTCGCGGCAACGACTGCAGCGTCGTCATCAGCGTACCAGACGAGACCCGCACCGATCCCGGGAAGGCAGGTCCCGCGTTCGACATGATCTTGCGCCGTATCGAGCACCTTCCCTGTATCACCGAGCACGGCAGAAAGACCCGTACAGATCCCTTTATGACAGGATTCTGCAAGATCACCTGCTTGTGTGCAGACCGTCTTCGGTAGGCCTTCGGACCTCACGAGCCAGCCAAGCGCCCAGCCTACACCTCGCCAGCAATGGGGAGCCATCTCGGCCAGCCCGTCACAGGCTTCTTTTACGGCCGTCATTCCTTCCTTGAACAGGACGTTCCGACCGAACATCATGGCACAGAAAGGCCTTCCTTGTAACGGTTCGTGCGCGCATGTGTTCTCTCTGCCGGTAAGGAGGGAGCCGAACTGCCAGGACGCGAAGCGTCCAAGCCCGCGCATGCAGGGATTAGATTTCTTGGGGGGTAGCGCTAAGCATCGCTCGACCGCCTCCGGTCCCTTACCGAACCGCCAGTGGATGCGATCCCCTACATTGAGATAGCACAGTACCCGGTCGTCCTCCTCGGGGAGCCAGTCGCATAAGGCCATCGCATCGGTCGCGTTGTACCCGAACCGCCATCCAAGGCTGTCACCGAGCCCTTCCGCGCAGAACGGTTTACCTTCGGGGGGCAATTCGTGCCAGAGAGCGACGGGATCATCCGGATCCGTCCCCAGTTTGCACCCATAGCTCTCGCACAGACCGTAGTGGCAGTAGTGCCTGAGTTCGGGAGGATAGTCCTCGCATGCAAGCATCGATGCAGTGATGTTCGGCCCCGTAGGCCATCCCACGGCCTCACCTGCACCCTCCAAGCAGTATGGCGTTGCTCGCGCAGATGCCTTCGTACAGAGGTCGACCGCTCTTGGTATATCGTCCGTCATGAAGAGCCCCAGGTCGTTTCCGACCCGGTGGTAGCAGATGGACCTGTGTTCGATCGGGAGTACCTCGCATGCCTTCACCGAGCTTGTAAGGTCCCCGGGATTCGCGAAACCGATACCATCACCGAGCCCTTCCACGCAATAGACAATGATATTGTCCGGGAGTCCCTTGCAGATGTCCCATGCTCTCTGGGTATCTCTGCTGAAGTGGAATCCGAGGGAACAGCCTAAGTTCACCAGGCAGAACTTCGAGTGCTGCTCCTGGAACGGATTGACACAGCTCTTGATGCCGCTCTCGAGGCTCAACTCGCCCGGCCAACCGAAGTTCGCCGCGTGCCCTCCCATGCACTGGACATAGTGGTCCTCGGGCAGTCCGATACAATGTCGCCAGTTCGAGGGATCGACATCACTGGCCCCGCGTCGTGTGAATCCCAGTGTCTGGGCGAAACCTCTGATACAGTGCGCCCTATGCACCGAAGGAAGACGAGAACAGAACTCTATACCGTTCTCCAACTGGATGCCTCGGCGCCGGGCCCTCAGAAGGATACCGGCCCCAAGACCTTGGGCGCAAAGGGCACCCAGTCTATCGTCCAGCCCACTGCAAGGTGTGACGATCGGGGCCTTTTCCTCCATGAGCTCGGCTGTCGAACGGGACCCTATGCCCGCAGTACATGTTCCCTCTAGCTCAGGTCCTAGCTCACTGCACAGTCGTGCGACCTCGCTATCACGACCTGTTCCCAGGCGCTCTGCGAGCCCCTCCCCGACACCGAGCGCGTAGATGTGTTCGGCCGGTCTTGAAAGCCCGTCGGGGAGAATTGGATCACCACCCTCCCATGTGACATCACGGCCTGCTCGGAAGAAGCAGTCCTCCCAGGGTGTCGAGCCGTCGGGGCAATTCGTCCCACCTTGTGTGGACCATCCCCACTCAAGGAATCCTTCCTTTACCTCCCTGCACACGGGCATTCCCTGCCACGAATCCAGTGGGAGTGGAAGGATGTCCCCGACACCGAGCGCCGCCACGGCAATAAGAGCGAGCATCTTATCACCTGGCTGATGGACGAGGCTCTCGAATCCGATGACCGCAGTAGGCACGAGGATAAGCCAGGCCAGCGCCAGGTCCTCCTTCACCAGAATAGGATCAACGGCCGTACCAAGGGATATGACCAGTACGATCATCCCGGTGACTCCCGCCGCTACGGCGAGCTCACCCGTGGTCCCGGCCTGTGGGCGTAGGAGACCCGCTAACGCGGCAGCTGTCACGAGCAGGAGCATTACCGCTGCAGTGGGCGGCAGGATGGTGGTCATCCCCCCGCCCGGACCGTTGTCGGTTAGCGTGGGATTGATGAACGTCACAGCACCTTGCGCACCAAGGATGAGCGCGACCACAGTCGCAACAGCAGCAGGACGCCACCATCCACCATCACCGCGCCTGTACCGGGCGAAGACGAGTCCCAGGAGAAGGGCGCCGAACCATCTGTAGCGTACAAGCCCAAGACCGATCATGGCCCCGGTGAGAAGATCGCTCCGCAATCGAGCGCTGCTCTCCCGGTTCAGGGAAACCAGAAGCGCAGCGAGCATTAGCAGCCCGGTGGACAAGGGACCGACGCCTATTGAGAGGAAAGGTCCGCGCAGGGCCGCGGGCGCAGCAGCGAGGAGCGTGGCAGCAAGGATTGCGCCATTCCTTGAGCCCGTTGCGCGGAGGACCGCTGCGACGAGCAGGATGAGAGCTGCGTTGCCTGCAAGGGCAGCACCCTTAGCGGCGAGCGCTCCGGGATTGTGTCCTAGCATGAGCTGTGCGTTCTTTAGGATGGAGCATTCACCCAGGCCCCATTCAGGGGCCTTATGGGCAAGGAGCATTGCAGAGAGCGCAATCTGGACGATTATCAGGCACGCTAATGCTACGGAGGTGCTCCTTCTAGATAAAAACACCAATGTTCTCACACTACCCATTCTATCCCGCATGCCCTTGTCAGGGGCAGAGGGCACTAGGCCCTTGACAATGTTATATAACTATCTCTGGAACGAACAAGAACTGGAGGGGGGATGTTTCTACTCGTCATCCTCTTGTTCTTCTCGCACTTCCTCTGTCACGGTAGCGGCCTCCTCGATGGCCGCCCGGTCAGGTATGAGCAGGCAAAGGCACCCGACGTAAATGAGGTTCGTGACCTTCACCGCGATGGACGCGATGAGCGCAGCCGAGCGGTCGATCCCGGCCGAGGCCAGGATGGCCACAACGCCTAGGTCCGAGGTACCGATGCCACCGGGGACCATGCTCATCAGACCGAAGAGATAGGCCACGAAGAACGCCGGGAGCACGAGCCACGGGTCGGCCGTCTCACCGAAGGAGAGGAGATATATGTGGAACGATAACGCGTACAGGATCCACATGGCCGGTGTGCACACGATGAGGGCGGCCAGGGAGGGGCCGTGAAGGAATGTCCGGAGGTTGTCCACGAGGCGGGGAACGGCCTCCTCAGCTGTGTCGAGGTGTGGGCCTGCGCGCTCAGGTAGCACACGCCTGAGCAGTCCGATGAAGAACGCGGTGCGGGTGAGGGCGATCGCCGGTACGGCCGCCATCAGGAGGAGCACGACCGCGACGGCCGAGCGTACTTGTGCCATACCTGCCCCTTGGAGCGTCGCGATCTCGGCGGTCCCCGTCAGGAGCCAGAAGGAGACGAGGCCGACGACCATGAGGAACATGATATCGACATAGCGGTCCCCCGAAGTAGTCGCGAGGCCGTCCTTGACCGGAATGCCTTCTCGCCGCTTGAGGAAGAAGGCGCGGACGGGGATGTCCCCGAGCCGTCCGGGGGTGACGAGATTGGAGAACAGACCCAGGAGCGTGATCTCATAGGCGGACCGCCAAGGTATGGTGTAACCGATACCGCGAAGGAGCACCTGCCACCGGACGAGGAATACGAGGCCTGATATGATGAGGATGGCGAATCCCGCCAGGAACAATCCGACGTCTGCGGCCTGCAGGCGTGCCACGAGCTCGCCCACGCCCACGTGGTATATCAGGAAGGCCAGGATGACCAGTCCAATTGGCCGGAGACGGCTCATGTCGCCCATGCGAGCAGCTCCACCTCCTTGCGGGAATGCGCGAAGCCCGAGCCCACGCTAGTAACGCACAAAGCACCGCATGCGGCGGCGAACCGGCCGCAATCAGCCACTTCACGCTCCGCGAGGAGCGCGTCCAGGAAACCGGCCATGTAGGCGTCACCAGCACCGGTGGGGTCCACCTCTTCGACCGGGAAAGCGGGGATGTCGTGGTGTCGTCCGTCGTACACGTGCGAACCACGGCCGCCCAGGGTGACGATGGATATGCGGGCCCCGAGCTCAACCGCGATCTCCGAACCCTCCACTACGTCAGTGACACCCGTGGCCAGCTCAAGCTCGTCCTCACCGAGCTTGATCACGTCGAGCCGTCGAGGGAGTGTATCGTGATCGAGGGACTGTGACAGGACCCGTGGACCATCACGTCGACGCACAAGCCCCTGAACGTCCATTGATATCAACGCACTGGGGAACCGGTCGACCACCGCAGGATCTATCTCGCCCATGAGCGGTCCAAGGTGGATGGCGCGGGCTTTCTCATATACGGCCGGTACATCATCAGGACCGATACCGTCAGCGACGGCGGGACACTCCTGAATCCGATGTCCTCCGTCGTAGATGTTCACGAACGTCGTCGTGGGCGCCTGACCTATGTGGACTCCTGTGAGGTCGATACCTGCAGCGTGCAGGACACGGAGGTGTTCCGGATCGAGGTCGGGGCCCACCGTGGTCACCACACCTGTTGTCAGACCAAGAGCGGCAACGGTCAGACCGAAATGCGCGGGGACGCCTCCCATGCACGCGTCCTCTTGCGAGCCGCGTACGATGCGGTCGTGCGTGAGATGGCCGACCACCACGATGTCCGGGGCGTCCACACCGCCCCGGGAGTCCCCATCTTTATAAACCATATGTTCATCCTATCCTCCGTGGAGGCCGAGGACCGGGTAGCACTGGTGCTCGTGCTGCTCGCCACCACGTGGTACGCTATAGGATGGGACCACGCGGAGCTCGTGCCCGTCGCCTCGCTCGAGGCGTTCGACTCGACGACCGCGCACGATGCCTACCGGGACATGCTCGTTGCCCGCTCACTCCTGGTCGATGGTGTACCACGCCTTCTGGGCAAGGTATTCATCCTCCATCCTCCCGGTTTCTTTACGGTAATCGCTGCCGTGACCGTGTTCATAGGCGATATACTCTGGGCCTCCCATCTGGTAGTGGCGGGGTTCGCTGGTATGGCCCTGGCACTCCACTACCTACTGCTCCGTTCGCTCCTGGACAGGCGGACGGCCCTGGCGACGATCACTGTGCTCGCCTTCCATCCCGCTTTCATCTCGTATGCACGACTTGTGCTCCACCCCGCCATGATCTGCTTCCTGTACGCGGCCACCCACGTTCTCTATCTCAAGGCTCTGGACGGTAATCGACAGGCCGCTCGCCGGGGTTTCCTGTTGGCCTTCCTAGGGATGCTCACCAAGCTCAACTACGGCCCCTGCCTGCTCTCCCTCGCACTCCTCAGCGCCTGGCGCCGGGCCCGCGGACGTACTGTTGACAGAGAGGTCCATGTTCTCTCCATGTTCGTCGCGGGTGCCGTGGCGGGCCAGCTCCTCTGGTCGGCGTACCTCTACGCCAACGGCCTTCCCATCTTCCTGAAGGTGATGCAGGAGACCGGTCGCACACAGGCCGAGGAGTGGGGGGTCGGGGGCGAGCATGAACCCTTCTGGACCCTCCCCGGATTCGCAGGCTGGCCGATCGTCGCGCTGGCCGCACTTGGCATCGCGCTCAAGTCAAGGGACGAGGGCGAACGGCCGGAGGCCGTACCACTCCTTGTGGCATGGGCCGCTGCTCCTCTTCTTGTGTTCGCGGTATACACACCGGTCCTTTTCCGTTGGAAGTTCGTGGTCACCATACTCCTGCCTCTCGTGGCGCTGGCACTGGTGGGCGTCCGTCGTGCGGTACGTAGCGATCCCAAGCTCACTGCTGTCGTGGTGGCGGGATTGGTCGGATGGTGTGTCCTTACGGTCCCCGCCGACCCTCATACCGATGCCCGGGAGGACATCTGGCGCACCAACCAGGGCATACTGACAGAGCTCAATGAGCTCGATAATCCCGAGGGCATCATCCTCTCCCCTACCTTCTTCAGGGAGATCGCCCTCTTCACCGGATCGTTCGCCGAGCATGTGGTACCTGACGATAACATAACCCTTGTGCGCACGCTCGGTTATGGGGCACGATGGGTGTTCTCTCACGGGCCCGTACCGATCCTGGAAGACCAGCCATTCGTCGAACGTGTCTCGCTGGCTTCGTGCCCGAGCTGCCATCTGCTCAGGGTGGACCAGGATGGACTGACTGACCACATTTTCAACGAAGTGATAACTGTCCCACTACGTGTTGTCGGTCCCGATGGTGGACCTATCCCTCGCACGCACGTTCGAGTGCTGCCTTCTCAAGGGATTTCTATCGAGGGCGAGGGTATGACACGGTTCGATTACTGGACGACCGCCGAGGGGAAGGCCGGGCTCCGCCTGCCACCGCGTGTTTTCCGTGTCCAGATATTCCCCTTTGGTTTCACACCCACCATGACCTATGTGACGGTCCAGGGCGGGAATGTGCTCCAGTGCACACCCACCGGTGTCGAGGACGAGCTCTATTGCGTACCGGTCGATGAGATCCTTATCCGCGCACGTCCCCGGTGGAGGTGGCTCCATCACCACCCATTCAGCAGGATCTAGTCCTCGTCGAGCCCCTGCTTCACCTTGCTCTTCTTCCCTTCCTTCTCAAGGCTCTCCATTAACTCGATGGAGTACACGATCCACACGATCACGAGGATGGCAAGGATGCTCATGGGGAATCCGAGCCAGAAGAGGATTGTGAGGGCGAGGATGTACAAAAGAGCGAGCTTCGAGTACGGTTTAGAGAGGTCCATGTTCTAGCTCACCCCGTCAACGGTCGGAACCTACGGATATGTCTGAGGCTCCGCGAGTCGGGAGACTAGGCCATAGAACAGGATGATGAAGCCAAAAAAAGTGGCGATGCCCTGAATGCCCATACTATACTCTGCCCCCGTCCTTCGATTTAAGCCTTTCGATTTTCTTCAGGGTCGCAGCTTCCCTATCACGCACGAACTTCTTGAGATGGGAGGTGAGGTCGTTCACCGATGAGGCATAGCTGTCCACGTCCTCTCCGGAGATGTGTTTGAGCTCCCCGTGGTCGATCATCTTCATGACGCGATAGATCTCGTCCATGATGACCGCGTAGCGCTCATCGACGTGACCGGGCTCCACCAGGTGCTCGCGCAGCATCCGGGCCGCGTCCTTTGGATCGGGCGGAACGACGCGTACGCTCATAAGCGCAGCGTGGACGGAATCGATCGCCGCCCAGTAGAGCTCGTTCGCCGACTTGAGCAGGAAGTCCTGATGACGGACCAGATGCATGTCCGCGTTGTCCAGGCAAAGGAACATCGATTCAGTGGTCGGGCGGATCTTACCCTGTTCCATGAGCTTCTTGACAGGGACGAAGAACCCTCTGTCGAAGATGGGCAGACCTTCCCGTACGATATTGAGGAGAATGGGGTCAGCGATGCGGACGCCATCCCAGAACTCGGAGAGGGGGACGGTGTTAACGTGGAACTTGAGCGGTGAGTGCTCAGAGCGGATGATGCGCTGCATCTCCTGATTGTAGAGCTTCTTAACCTCGCCACGCAGCTCGAGGGCACCATCGTCCACAAGGATGAGGATGTCGATGTCCCCTTTTCCACCAATGTCACCGCGAGCAAAGCTGCCGAAAACTGCCACGGTCTTGATGAAGAGGCGGAACTGCTGGACCATCTTGGCAGTGAAGTCATAGATGAGCCGCATCTCCCGTTCGCCGAGGGCCTGGGGGATCGTAGCGGTCCCCTGCTCAGCGCCTTCATGGATCCCCATGGGGGCTGGAGCTTTCTTCCCTTCTTTCTTCTTCTTCCCGGTGCCCGCTCCCTTGCGTGCCATTAAGTCGGGGGGGTCGGTCAACCTTAATAAATGGAGTGGTCCCGGCTCAGGATTTCTTTGAGGTGTACCTTCGACGCCCCTCGATCTGTTCGATACGGCGGAACACCAGTTCAGCGTCCGGTAGCGTCTCAACGTACCCCTCCTTCACAGCATTGAAGGCCTCATCGGCGAAGGCGAAGTGCGTCGCGTCGATGGCCCGCTCCAGCAGGTGGAGGTCCACGGCCTTGTCCTCGACGTTTGTAGAGTGGAACCCGAGCCCGAAGTCGATCAGGAAGAGCTTGCCGTCCTTGACGATTACGTTGGAGGTTGTGAGGTCACCATGCATCATGTCCTTGCCGTGGAGAGAGCCGACCATCCTGCCGAGCTCCTTGAAGATCCGGATCCGTTCCTCAGGACTTACCTCGTTCGCTACTTGACGCAGAGGGGGCCCGTCGATGAACTCCATGACGATGGCCTGGGCCCGTTTGTCCACAGCGAGCACCTTGGGACATGTGACGCCCACAGTGCGGGCCTTCTCCAAGAGCTTCGCCTCGCGCTTCGTACGCTGTCGGCGCAAGCGATCGTCCAGGATTTTATGCCTGTAGCCCTTGGGGACACGCTCCTTGATCAGCACGTCTCCATCCTCCCGGGCGGACCGGTAGAGGACCGCTTCTGCTCCGCGGGCTATCTCCTGACGCTCATCGTCCATGGCAATAGACCCGACCGCAGGACTCTTAAAACTTCTGGAGACGCGGTTCGTCGGAAGCGAGCACACCGAGATCGCATCCGATCTCCACCCACGCCCATGCCCATGTCACGGCCTCGAAAGCGAGCACGAGGTCCTCCTTCTTGTCCATAAAGAAACGCGTGTCGCTGACATACGCACGCACGTTCTCGAGGTAGCCCGGTCCCCGTTCATCGTCAAGCACCCGGATGCCCGAGAGCACCGCCTCGATGCGTGTGAGCGAGGTCTCCAGTTCGTCCTTGGTAACGCGGTCGCGACCCATAGTTCATCTCCCCAGTCTGAGGAGGATGAGCCCCCACAGCATATTGAACGCATCAGGGTATAGACGCAACCGTGAGTCCCCGCCCTCGCTCCAGTGGACCCCCATCTCCTCCACTGTGAATCCGGCCTTTCGGGCCTTCCAGATGAGCTCGGTGTCGAACTCCCATCCAAGGTGCGTAAGGGTGACCGACTCGATGACCTCTCGGCGCATGACCTTGAACCCGCACTGAAGGTCGTGGAACGGGAGCCAGAACATCGTGCGCACCAGGAGGGAGAACACCTTGCCAGCGACGCGACGGACTGGGCTCTGGTCCACTACCCTTTTTGAGCCGGCGACCTCCCGTGAGCCGATCACCATGGAGACGCCCTCCTGCATCCGTTCCAACGCCCGCAGTACTTCCCGGGGATGGACGGCCAGGTCAGCGTCCATGAGCACGATGATGTCATTTGTCGCTTCTCCCGTGGCCCGGGCGAATCCACCACCCTTACCCAACCGCTCCTCCGGGAAGGACAACACCCGGATCCGGGGATCACCCTCGGCGAGCGACCGTGCGATCTCGGCGGTCCGGTCAGTGCTCCCGTCCTCCTCCACGAGGACCTCTAGTTCAAGGCCGCCCAGCGATCCCAAGGTCTCGGTCACTGCCCGTTCCACGTTCCGCTCCTCGTTGTGGCAGGGGATGACTATGGATACCGAAGGTCTATCGTCCAAGGTGTCATCTGACATAGAAGTCGTCCTCCTCGGGTGCCTTGGTAAGGGCATTGAGAATACTGTGACGCGGTCCCAGTGCCGACTCGGATATCTCGTCTGAGACAGCGGCCATGTCCCGGGCCAGGTCCTTTGGAGTGCAGGGGAAATCCAGGAGGCGGGAGAGGGCGTCGATCGCCAAGCAGCTCGCGTCCAGGTCGAACCCGTACTCGTCCTTATGGAGTGTTTGGACCATAATAGATAGTCCCTCGATCTCATGAAGGTGGGCGAATCCAAGCAGCAATCCGTTGGCGCCGAGGATGGTGCCGCCCCCGTGGTCGGACTGGAACTCCACGCGTCCAGCCAGCCCGCTAGCAGCTATAACGGAACGGACCTCAGCGGACGATGTCGCAACGAGTATCTTCGGGCCGCCCTTCATCTCGCCAGGATCCGTGTAGAAGCCTCCCACCGTCACCACCCGACGGACACCTAGAGTGTGGCATGTATCGATGATGCCACGTGCGACTGCATTCTGACCTTCTACCGTTATGGCCTGGGTGTCGCCTCGAAGGAAGAGGATATCGCCACCTTTCCGGCGGTGGATATAGAGTTCGTTAGAAGGGAGGCTCGCTTGGTCGTCATCGTCGAGGATGGCGACCGGAGGGAAATGGCGTGAGTACAGCTCGGCGAAGGGTCGGGCCTTTAGATGGTCGATGAGGTAGTCGACGGTGATGAGCCCTATGTTCCCGATGCCGGGAAGGCCCTCTACAAGGACAGGATCGCGTGGTCTCGTTCGTGAGAGAGCCCGGAACTGCAGGTCCACGGGCCTGCGAGGCCCGGTCGTAGATTTATATTTCTTGGGGTTGTCGCCCGACGGGATGGAAGGCCAGGAACTGCGACGACGTCCCAGTGTTGAGCGGGAGATCGGGACGATCACAACCGAGGACCGGCGTATACGGATCATCGGTACGGTGGTCGGCAAGGACTCGGAGCTCTCGACCATCGCCCTGGACGATGGCACGGGCACGGCAACGGCCTTCTTCGATGACCTCGACCTAATTGAGCGTCTGGATGGCATCACTCAGGGCGACATGGTGAAGCTAATCGGTCGCGTGGTGCCCCTGGAAGGGGGCTTCGAGCTCCGCGGCGAGGCCGTTGAAAAGATTAATAACCTTGACGTAGGTCTGCTCAAGCGGGTCAGGGACCTTGAAGTCAAGTTGAAGGGTGAATAATCATGTTCGAAGCACGTATTCAGGACACACGGCTCCTCAAGGAGACCGTCTCCACAATCGCCAGCCTGGTGAAGGACCAGTGCACGTTCAACATCTCCAAGGACGGCATCAAGCTCGCTGCCATGGACCCTGCTAACGTGGCCATGGTGATCTTCAACCTCCTATCGCCTGCCTTCGAGAAGTTCGAGGTCGATCAGGATACCAACATCACCGTGGACATCGAGAACCTCACTACGGTGCTAAAGCGTGCCAAGCCCTCCGACGGCCTAACGCTCAAGCTTGAGAACGAGAAGCTCATGGTCACCTACGAGGGCAAGTCCACCCGGACCTTCGCAATAGCCCTGCTAGACACGACCGACGCGGACCGCCCTGTGCCCAAGCTCGACTTCCCCGCCACGGCGGAACTGCGGGCAGAGATCCTCAAGGACGGCATCGAGGACGCCAAGATATTCAGCGACAACGTGATAATCTCCATCGGACCCGAAGGATTCCACATGGAGGCCGAGGGCGACACCGGAAACACTGCCCTCCAGCTGGCGAAGGAGTCCGACGGTCTTATCAAGGCGGAGTCCAAGGACGCTACCAAGTCACGGTACTCTCTGGACTACTTGATGAAGATGGTGAGCGGTACAAAGATCGCTCCGATCGTCTCTGTCAGCCTGGGCAATGACTACCCGATGCGGATGGACTTCACCCAGATCGATAAGGTGAACCTGTCCTTCATCCTTGCGCCGCGGGTCGACACGGACTGAGCGCCCTGTCGGGCGCCTGTGATCCCATCCCTAGTCCGTAGAGCGTTTCACCTGAACACGCTCGAGCAGTGAGCACACCATGCAGGGATCACCGGATGAGAGTTCGCCGCACGAAGAGCATGCTGTGGCGGGAGGACGGTCGTCGTGCTCCCTCAGTCGTGCTACTAGGCGGTCAGAGGTCCGGACAACCGTATGGGTACTCCCGGGGTATTGATGCTCAAGGTCCTTTAGCATGTCGCGGACGGTCACACGGAACGCTCGGGGGACATGGGGGCATTCCCCCAGCTCCATGGCAAGCTCCTTGGCCACTGCATATGCAGTGGTCTCACGCTCCAGTAGGGCCCGCAGCGGTCGCACACGCGGGACCCATGCAGGATTCTCAGTTCTTGGAGGTACCGGGCCCATGGAGATCATGCGCCGATCATCTCCCCTGAGGAGGTTCATGAGCACCGACTGTGCCTCGTCATCAGCGTTGTGGCCGAGCACCAAGACGTCCACGCCCAGCTCGCGGGCGGCCGAGTTGAGCAGACGCCGCCGCAGCACACCGCAATATGTGCACGGCCCGAGCTCGTCGCCCATCCCTGCAATATCGTCCATGGTGATCCCGAACGCATCACGGAACGTGAAGACGTGGTGGGGGATATCAAGACGGGCGCAGTTCTCACGGCACGCAGTGATACCGTGCTCTCTGTAGCCGGTGATGCCCTCGTCCACCGTGATTGCCACGAGATCGAGGTCGCTACGCTTTCGATAGAGCCGGTGCATGAGGTGGAGAGCGGTCGCCGAGTCCTTACCCCCGGACACGCACACACCCACGCGCTGGTGGTGGCGGATGAGCTTGTGCTTGCGGACGGTGGTCCTCACGCGTTTCTCCACGAGCCTTGCGAAGCAACGGACACAAAGATGCTCCTTGCCATAGGCGAGGTACACTGCAGACGGTCTGCCACAGGTGCACGGATCGGCTGTCGTCCTCATCCCCCCGAAACGGCCGGGTAGAGCACGACCTCGTCCCCGTCAGTGAGCTCCGCGTCCTCGGGGACCAGACGACCACCGACTGTAGCGACCACGGTGACAGGATTGACGCCCCGGGCGGCCAGGAGCTCGCCTACGGTGGCCGCGGACGGCAGCTCTTTCTTTTCCGGCTCCTGTCCTATGACGCTCACCAGGACCTGCATGGCGGTGGCATGGGTGGAAGCAGTTATAAACCTCGCGGTGGGGGATGGTGCCGTGGCCCCGATCACGGTGGTATCCTTCGACCTGGACGGGACACTTGTGGACAAGAAGTTCGACGACGAGCTATGGTTCTCCTACATCCCCCGTCGTGTATCGGAGCTCAAGGGTATCCCCCTCAGGGAGGCCCGACGCCGGGTGATGGCCGCGTACGACGAGATCGGACGTGAGAACCCTCGATGGTTCCGACTTGATTACTGGCTCGAGCGCTTCAGCATTCCCGAAACACAGGAGGAGGTCATCGAGCGGCTTGCGCGATGTGTCGGTGTGTACACGGACGTTGCCCCTTGCCTGGACGCTCTCAGGGATGCAGGCTTCCGCTTGGTGCTCGTGACCCTTGCTCGTCGCGAGTTCCATGCGGCCAAGCTCGCATCCCCCGTTCTCTCGGACCGATTCGAGCGTATCTTCTCGGTACCCAGCGACTTCGGGGACGTCTGGAAGGATGCGGGTGTATGGGAGCGGGTCGTGGACGAGCTGGGGGTCAGACCTGAGCAGGTGGTCCACATCGGCGATGATCCCAAGTTGGACCTCGAGCAGCCCCGGTACGTTGGTATAAAGGCCTATCTCATCGACCGGGAGAGCGAGCATACGGGGCCTCACATGTTGCGAGGGCTTGAAGAGCTGACCCGTCTTGTGCTGGACGGCAGCGAACTGTGACGCGCACCCCACCCAAGCATATTTATGCTTTTCACGCCATCCCGGGACCGTGCTCCGGCACCGACGCGGCCAGGAGGCCCTTGAGACCCTGCTGATCTTCGTGGCCGGGCTCTCCGTTCTTTCGCTCACCGTCGGCTGGGGCTACTCGCGGTACGCAGTTGCCTCTAACACCATGAACATGTCCTCGGCACGACATGCCGGGGAGAAAATATACGCTGGAGTATCTCTTGCCTATTCCCGGGGGAACGATAACGAGTACAGATTTAAGCTTGGACTGCCCCGTAGTGTCGTGCTCCATATCGAGAACAACTCCACGGACCTGCGCGTTGATTATTCGCGCGGAGGGGGTACAGCGTTCCATATTTTCCATCGCCAGTTCCCGTTCTTGGTAAATGGGGGAAGCAGTGTCGATGTTCAAGGTGACCAAGAGGTCCATGTCAGTATCACGGGGAATGTCCTTACGATCAAGTGCATAACGCCGGAGGGAGAGGATTGCCCGGCGGCGTAGACTCGCTCGTTCACGAGCGGGACGAGCAGGCCATGCGTGCCCGCCTTACCCCGAACCTTTCGACCTACGAACGCTATGCTAAGGGCGCCAAGGACCGTGTGGGCGGAACCCTGGGGAGCGTGGATCCCATGAGCCGGGACCTAATCCGCAAGGACCTCGATAAAGCCGGGTTCACGGGGATCAGCGTCGAGGAGTACATAAACTTCTACAACGTAGCGGCCATCGTAGGATTCCTGGTAGGTATCGTTCTCGTTGGTGTCGGCGTGTTCCTGGCGATCCCCTCGACCGACCAGATGAGCTTCATGCGGGAGTTCGG
Organism: Candidatus Undinarchaeota archaeon; assembly: GCA_964519305.1. Classification (GTDB taxonomy): domain Archaea; phylum SpSt-1190; class SpSt-1190; order JASMDC01; family JASMDC01; genus JASMDC01. The sequence continues at coordinate 586,260 of CAZFHY010000001.1, read as the reverse complement.
TGTCGACCTCATCCCGGCCATGCTCGGCCCGTCTCTGGAGTGGTTGGGCGTCCTGATCACGGACATGGCCATAGCCATGCCCATCGCGGTGTTCATCTCCATCTTCACGCTCCAGTTCGTCAAGGGCTACCCCAAGAGCGTCCAGAAGCAGCGCATGGAGGAGACCGAGCGCGAGCTTCCCGACTTCCTGCGAGCACTGGCTTTGGAGCAGTGCATGCGTGTCAAGATCGAGGAGAGCCTCATGAACGTTGCCGAGGGTGACTACGGCCCCATCTCCAAGACCGTGGGGATCGTCGTGCGCCAGTCGCGGGCCGGAGGGATGTCGCTCGCCGATGCACTGAAGAACGTGGGCGACCAGCAGGACAGCCAGGGCATGGCCACAGCGCTCAAGCAGCTGGCCATCGCCGTGGAGTCGGGTGCCAACATCGAGTCTCCCCTGTGGAACCTCTCCAAGAACGCTGACGACACGCTCATCAACAAGCTGCGAGAGTACTCGGGTAAGCTCAAGGGACTGGTGGCGTTCTATATCACTACCTCGACGGTGTTCCCTGCCATGCTCGGAGCGCTCATGGTCGTGGCCGTGAGCTCCGGGATGGCCGACATGCCCACCTTCATGTTCTACATAATCTTCGGAGGGATATTCCCCCTCATCAACGCCGCCATCATCTGGTACATGGTCGCCAGCGAGCCTGTTATCTAGCGGCGAGAACGCCTGCCGCGGCCTAGATACAACATTTAAATACTATACCCGCCCCTAACCAACTATGAAGCTCATCAGAAGCAAGCGCGGTCAGATCGAGAAGCTGTTGATGTTCGTGGCCATGATCTCAATCGCGGCCATCGCCATCTCCTTCATCCGAGGGATGATCAGCCGACAGGATCCGTGCAAGCGGTACGAGGAGCCCCAGATCGCCATCAACTCGGCGGGCGGGTGCCTCGACGATCTCGCCATCATCGCCAGCCAGTGCGAGACCAAGTACACCGAGTGCGCAAAGAACCGCAAGGTGGACAAGAACCCTATGCCATGTTATACACTGTCGAAAGCGGGGATGTTGAACGAGTGTAACGACGTTGAAACGTTCTTCCCCCACGACATCTGCAACACCTGCTGCGCGTCGCCCAACTGCGACAACGCTCAGCTCGATGGTGAGGGTACAGGTGTTGTCCGGTACGACTACTATTTCAACGAGACCAGTGATACCGGCAACGTCACCATTACGACCACCGGCAGCTAAGAGCGCCGAGTTACGCGGACGGTGCGGGGGGCAGCGCGCTCCCCGTCCCACCACGTTTTAAATATTAACGAGCCCCTGTAGCTTTCGGTACACCGGTGAGGGCGTCCCATGGATATTGCGCAGGTCGTCAAGGGAGTGTTCATCCTCCTAACCCTCGCTCTGGGTATCGGCGACCTTCTCAGCCTTCTGCCTGAATGGCTGGACCTTTTTGGGGACGCTCTGGCCTACCTGATGCTCTCGATGCTCTGGTACGAGCTGAACATACCTGCGATCCTCTTCGGTACCACGTCCAAGAAGATGAACCTGGCCATCCTTGCCATCCTCTACATCCTTGCTGTCAAGCACGTGGTGTTCACTGCAACTACCTTCGAGACCGGTCGTCTGGTTCTGGTGGAGGTGGGCACTGCCTTGAACCTTGTGGATCCAGGGGACGTGATGGAATACGCAAGTCCGACGAAGTACTTCGCGCCCATGAAGGTCATGGGTAAGATCCTTGATGAAGAGCGGGGCAAAGTAGTCATCAAGTACAACCTGATCAACGAGTACCCGCGTGCCACAGGTGTGACCCTCGTGGGCCTCTTTGATGACCAGAACGGGACATTAGTTCTCACGCAGACACCTGTCGTACAGCTAGAGTACCTGGACGAGGAGACTGGTGAGGAGGTGGTGAAGAGCGCCGAGTTCGTTGTAAGCGGAACTGTGAAGTGTGCGAACTATTCCTTCGAGAACCAGTTCAAGATGATACCCCGGGCACCTGTGACCGTGAGCCTCCACATGCGTGAGGAGGTGGACTGGCAGGTCGCGGCGAGTGCTGCTCACAAGGATCTCGTGTCAGGCGTCAGCACCACTCTCGATGAGTGGAGCATGGCACTCGGGTTCCTGCTCCTTGCCATTTACTCAGCGATTGCTGCCTGGGCCGTGGACTTCACTGGATCCAGCTTCTCCTACTCGTTCTTCGTACTTATCACATCGAAGCTGACCGTCCTCCGCTCCTTCGACGTGGCCACGTTCTGGCAGCTCCTCTCCACGGATTTCCGGTCCGAACCGGGCCATCGGCTACTGGCGTTCCTTCTGGTCAGGTTCATCGCCGTGTACTACGCCATGCTGGGCTTCTTCATGTTCGTGTTCGATACGGTGACCCAATGGCTGGTCGTCTCCATCGACAAGTCGCTCTACGTCGTAGCGTTCCTCTACGCGCTCTCTTACTTCCGCTCCCTTGACATCGCCGCTGCCAACAAGTTCGAGGCCATGGATGAGCAGTTCGTGATCCTGTTGGCGTCCCTGTTCACGAAGTCGCGCTTGGTATACCTCGGACTCGCCGCCCTCCTCATAACCCACGTCATCGCGGACGCCGGCTACTTCATCCTTCCCTCGCTATTCGGCGGAATGGAGACCCGCATGGTGAACATCGATCCCGCTCTCTGGGCCCAGCGTCACCGCCCTCCTATCGAGCTGCTCACCAAGGACATCGAAGGGCTTCAAGGCATCGGGATCGCTATGACCGTGGGGGTGTACGTTCTCGACACTATCGCCCTACTCTTCCTCATGGCCATGCCCGTGGCAGTGTTCGTGCTAATGGCGTCCAAGGAGATGGGTGGCAATCCCGTCTGGAAGCACTGGCTTGTCACTCGCCTGCTCCTGGCCTTGTTCCTTTCCAGCGCCGTGGCCCACTTCATGGCGCCATGGAGCTCCATGGGGATGCTACACGAGGGATACGAGACCTATACGATCCTTGGCCAGAGCATAGATCTGCCGACCATCGGGAACGTCGGGGGCGTGGACTTCCAGACACAGCCTCTTGGATCGAGCGCCAATCTGTTCCCCGCGATCCTGGGCCTATCGGCCGTCATCCTTCTCACCGTGCTGGCGCTGTGGTCGTACACAACGTTACGCAACCTCATACTCACCGGTTCCTTCATTCTATCGATGTTGTTCTTCTCCCAGTACATATTCATCTTTTCAGCGTGCATGACCCTCTACTTTTCGCAGCTTATCGTGGGTAACATCAATCTCGCCCTCGTCAAGATGTTCGGGGATTTCATGATCGTCACCGTGACGTTCTACCTGGTCTCCTACCTCGCGTTCATATTCCGGTCGGGCGAGTGGTTCGCCATTACTGCTCTGGACATCTCACAGGAGGAGGTCAAGACGTTCCTTGCGATCGTCACGATGGGTGTTGTTCTATTCATGGTCGCGATCGTAATGAAACAGGGGAACGATGGGATTCTTACGGCAGCGACCGCGCTCTTGGTACATCTGGCGCTCGCGTGGGGTCTAAAAACGCGGATGGATATTGCCATGGCCGCGTCCGCACCCCAACCAGCCCCGACATCTGCACCACCCATGCAAGCCCCCGTTCAAGGCTCCGTCCAACAGTCACAGCAGGCCTGGAACCGGCCCCCGGGGCCTTAACAGGGCAAGCGAAAGGTATATAACTACCCTGAGCCGCTCTATCACACCTGATGGACCCTGACGAGGTTATCGCCAAGGCTCTCGAGGTAGGCAAGGGTATCTTCGCCTTTCTTTATGGTCTTGTCACGTCCATCGTCGAGTTCCTTATCGAGCACCCTGAGGTGCTAGTGTTCGCCGGCGGCTTCTTCATAGGCTACAAGGTGGGCATGTTCTTCGGGAAGGACCAGGCCGAGGAGGACGTGTTCTCCTTCCTGACGGGCGGCATGAAGCTCGATTAGGCACTGGCGAATACCGGCATTCCCCCCTCTTGTCCCATTTAAAGGATGGGCGGCCTTTCTCATTCATGCGTGAGGTGGAGTGCGATCGTTGTCACTTCAAGTGGACCGTTCCCGAGAACGCTCAGGGTCGGTACGCCTTCGTACAGTGCCATCGATGCGGCAGGCTCATCTATCGACGCCACAGGCTGGTCCAGGAACGGCTCGATGAATTCCTCGTACAGGGAGGTGCTACACCCTCCTGACCGGAACGCTCAGACCCAACCTTCAGGCCATGCGTCGTCGGGACTGTAGACCGAAGGCTTGAAGATCTTCTTCATGTCGAGATGGCGCGAGAAGCGCAGCTGGTCGTTTTCAGGGACCACGTACTTGTTGTGGAACGTGGGCTGCATGTCCCGTATGATAACGCGGACGCAGGGCACCTTCAGGTGTGGGTGAGTGATGTCTGAGGCGATGACCTCGAATCCTCTAGCATCCAGTCTCTTCACGAGCTCTTCGACCTCCTCACCGATGTCGTCGCGGGTGACGTCGGGGAGTGTCGAGAATGGTACGGGCCGGGTGTGCTGACGTTCCTTGAGCATCCTACGCACACCAATGGAAAGGGAAGAGTACTGCTTTTCCTTCTCATGGCTCCCATCCTCTGTGTTCTTTATGTACACGGCCCGCGTCTGGCACAGTTCTGAGAGCACTCGCACCATGGCGACAGCGGGATCGGTGTGCGTGCCGTGCGCCATGCACCAACCTGCATGGGTGGTCTTTTCTGCTGGGTGGATGGCCAGGACCTGGACGGTAGGGATCCCCAGATCCCCGGAGTAATCGGCCAGGTGTACTTCGAATCCGTTCTTCCTGAAGAGCTTCAGCGCCCAGAGCACCGGCTTTGATGTGATTGTGGATTGGTCGATGCAGTCCACAGGAAGATGGTTCCTGTTGGTGACCTCCTCTTGGTGGCGCTCCACGACCTCACAGACAGCGTGGACAATGGCCTCCTCCATGGTGTTGCCCGCCCCCAGGCCGTTGGTACAGTACCACTTCGTGTCGAGGTAAGGGATGTGCGTATAGACCAAATGAGCAGGGACGTACACGTCCTGTTGTCGAGTGAGCGACCATGCGCGGGTCCAGTACATCTTGAGTCGGTCCACATAATCCCGGCTGCTCTCTTCTGAAAATCGTCGCTCGGGGACAAGGTCCCAATAGGACACGGCCGAGTCGCCCAGTTCTTCCTTCGTTGTCATGGTCATGGCAGAAGGGACAGGACGAAGGGCGGAGTAGCGCTCCACGAACTCCATCAGCCCGCTGGCCATGGCCTGTGCGCGGATGAGACCCTTCCCGTGTTCGAGATACTTGTCGCCCTTCTGGTAGATGCGGTACACAGGGACCCCGAATATGTCCTTCTGGTCCAGGCGCTCCACGATTAGATCACCGAACCTACCCGATTGCTCGAGGAGCGACCGTATCCTGCGGACGGTCACGTTGGGGGGGACAACGCGGTGGACGTCATCGACATAGGTCTTGCGTGAACTGTGGATCTCCATCCTGCTACCTTCCAGACATTCTCCCGTAGATAATTAAAGATTCTCACACCACTGTTTTTCAGTTGAACGACCATGCTGCTCATCAAGAACGGACTGCTTGTGACACAGGACCCCAAGCGCCGCGTGTTCCGCGGTGATGTGCTCGTCGACGGCGATCGCATCGTCAAGGTCGGTAAGGACATTCCCGATAAGGCAGACGAGGTGGTCGATGCCTCCCGACGGATCGTCATCCCTGGTCTTATCAACACCCACAGTCACACCGGAATGTCTTTCATGCGTGGCTTTGCTGATGACATGGCCCTCATGCCCTGGCTCGAGGAGCGTATCTGGCCGACCGAGGCAAAGCTCACCGAGGAGGCCGTGTACTATTCCACCGTGCTCGCCCAGCTGGAAATGGTGTCCTCTGGGACCACTTTCTGCCACGACATGTACTTCTGGCCCGAGCAGGGGTGCAGGGCCACCGAGACAGTAGGCATGCGGTTCGCTCCCGGTGGTATATTCCTGGACTTCCCCACTAACATGGCATCGGGACCCGAGGGGTACAAGCGCTCGGCCGATGCCCTGTGCCGGGCCTTCAAGAAACACCCGCTCATCTACCCTGACATATCACCCCATGCACCCTACACTTGCTCGGAGGAGACCCTGCAAATGGCCATGGACGTGGCCAGGGAGCACGAGGTTCCCATCCAGATACACTTGTCCGAGACACCGGGCGAGGTAGAGAACATGGTGAAGGACAAGGGCAAGCGCCCTCCGCGTCATCTGGCGGACCTAGGAGTGTTCGATCTGCCCACCATCGCGTTCCACTGCGTCCATCTGGACAAGGACGACGTCAGGATCATGGCCAACAAGGGCGTGACCGTCTCTCATAATCCCACGTCCAATATGAAGCTCGCCGTGGGCGGAGTGCCCCCCATGGCCCTCTTGGACAAGGCCGGTGTGCCGGTGGGCCTTGGTACCGACTCGAACGTCTCGAACAACAACCTCGACATGCTGGAAGAGATGAAAGTGTGCGCGCTCGTGCATAAGGCGACGAACATAGATGCGACCGTCATGCCTGCCCGGCGAGTGATGGACATGGCGACGATCGACGCGGCCCGGGTTATGCACGTCGAGAGCGACCTGGGCTCGATCGAGGAAGGGAAACAGGCCGACCTTGTGCTCTTGGACCTCGATTCGCCGCGGCTCACACCCTGCCATGACCCGGTCTCAAACCTGGTCTACGCGGCACATGGGGGCGATGTCACCGATACGCTCGTCGGAGGTAGGTTCCTCTATCGGGACAGAGCGTTCACGTTCCCAGTGGAAGACATCCTCAAGCGTGTGCGGGGCATCGCCCGGGACCTGACGACCGACTGAGCAAGCTTGACCTTACTTCTGTTGGAGTCCCTCGAAGCCGCGATACACCGTCTCTGTTCGGCCGGGGCCCGTGGATAGGATGGTTACGGGTACGCCCATCTCGGCCTCGATGAAAGCGATGATCCGCTGAGCGTTCTCGTCGTCCACCTTCTGGAAACCGGGGAACTCCTTGTACACGGGCTTGCATCGTGCAAGCTTGTCCAGGTCCCAGGAGGGGTAGTCGGTGATGGTCTCACCGTCGCACTCGTAGGCGACACAGATCTTTATCTTGTCCATACCGGCCAGGACGTCCAGCTTTGTAAGGGCCATATCGGTGAAGCCGTTGATGCGATTGGAGTAGCGCTGGACGACAAGATCGAGCCATCCCACACGTCGGGCGCGGCCTGTGGTCGCACCGTACTCTTTGCCCACCTTCCGGATCTCAATTGCCTCTGGTTCCGAAGCCGACTCGTCCACGGGCCATCGTCCGCCGTCCAGGCAGGTGACCACGGGACCCGAGCCGACCTTGGTGACGTAGGCCTTCATGATGCCGATGCTCTGGATGGCCATCGGGGGCATGCCCACGCTGGTGAAAGCCGCGCCGGTCATGGGGTGGGAGCTGGTGACCTTGGGGTAGTTACCGAAATACAGGTCGAGGAGCGTCCCTTGTGCACCTTCGAACACTACGTTCTTGCCCGCCTCGATCGCCTTGTTGACCTCTAAGGACACGTCGGCGAGGTATGGGCGTAGGAGCTTGCCGAGCTCGATGTACTCGGCCACGATCTCGTCCGCGGTCGTCTCCACACGCTTCCCATCACGGATAACGGTCATGCTCTCGTCGTACACGGCCCGGAGGTACTTCTCCTTGAGGATGAAGTTCTCGCGGATACGCTTTTCCAGGAACTTCGGGTCCCCCACGAGCTCGAAGAATGTGATGCCCGTGCGGTCCGCAGCGTCCGAGTAACAGGGCCCTATACCCTTAGCGGTTGTGCCGATGGCAGCTCCCGTGGTCTTTGCACGGTGGGCTTCCTTGGCCAGGTCTATGGCAACGTGGTAGGGGATGATGACGTGACATCGGGGATCGATCCCGAGATTGGCCTCGCGCTCGAGAGCGTTGAGCTCGCGCTTCACCTGTGCGGGATTCACGACGACCTCGCTGGCAACAAGGCTCCGGAGACCCCGGAGCACGCCTGCAGGAAGGACGTGGAACTTATAGGTCCGGTCATCGACAATGACCGTATGACCGGCGTTGTCGCCACCCTGATAGCGCACGATCATGTCAGCGTTCTCGGACACAGCGTCCACGATCTTACCCTTCCCTTCGTCGCCCCACTGCGACCCGACGATGCTCAGAACTGGTATTGGAATCACAACCTGTCCGCCCTGGGAGCGGACCGTTTGGCGATACCACCCAAAGCCTCTTAAACCTGACCTGCACGGTCCGCGGCTCTCATGTACGGGCCCAGGTACTGTCCGTCCGGAGTTCGATAGAACGGTCGGTCCAGACGAAGAACTCACCGAGGGGATCACGTTGCGGGAGTTCTGGACAGGTGATGCCCAGATCACCGGGACCGAGGGGTACGAGGTCGATCACGAAGCCGTCCCCTACGACATTTACTGTGACCTCCACGTAGGTGCATGCGCCCCCTCCTTCCCGCGGGAAGGTGATGCGATGGCCTCCAGGCACCCGTGCGGAGCGTGGAGCGCTAAGGCCGGACATGACACCAAGAGCGAACTTGAGTTGCTGATCCGGAACGGTCCGCAGGTCCAGATTCACGGGTCCATTCTCCAGGTTGAACCGCGGCAGTAGGACTGAGCGGTCCTGGATGGAGCGGTCGTCCCCGACACGACCGAGCTCACCAATGAGCCTGGAGGGCGAGAGCGGGAGCTTTATGGGGAGCAGCGGGAGAGGGCGTCCCGCAGCGATGGCCTTCGTATGTGGTCCGAGGAACGTACGATCGAGGACGAGCCCATAAGCCTCGGTCCACCGCGGGTCCGCATCGAACTCTATCTGCGCTGCGAAGCGCACCGTGAGCGAGAGGACGAGCGTGAGCAGCACGATAGCACCGATCCCGCGACGTCCGGAGAACGCGCGCACACCCTCAGGGACAGCGATCCAGAGCGCTGGGAGCCAGAGGTAGATTAGACTTGTCTTCGCCACGTCCCAATCCTCCTGCACGGCAAGGAAGAGGACGAGCGGGACGGTCCAGAGCAGGAGCACCCACCGTTCACCGGAGTGCCAGAGCCCAGCCAGGACTAGCGCGCTCCCGGCGGTCCCGAAGAGAAGAGCCATGATCAAAGGCAGGTAGAGGAACGTCGGGACCGGGCTCAGGGGCGTGCGTACGATGGTATCGTGGAAAGGCCAGTTGAGGAATAGTGGTAGTGTCGTGCGTGCTCCCAGGAAGGAGTACTCGATACCGTTGCCAGGGAACTTGGCCACAGCAGGGCTCGTCCACGCGCTACCGTAGGCGTACTGCTGGGCGTACATGGTCGGGAAGAGCGTGACTAGCGCACCTATCGCGAACAGCGCGGTCGCGGACCGTGGGCGCGACGCCCGGGATAGCGGGAGCACGAACGCAGGAAGGCAGAGCAAGGACACGTCCCTGACACTCAGCAACGTGCCGGCGAGCATCCCGGCCAGGAGCCATCCCCGGTATGAGGGTCGATCGAGCGCCAGAGAAATGAGAGCGGCCGCAAGGCAGGCTGCGAAAAGTGTGTCGGGGACCAGATAGAGGAAGTCATGGCTGAAGTGGGTCGCCAGGGGCATGAGTAGTGCCAAGACAGCAGCCAGGGTGACAGGCCAACCCGCTCCAGACAATCGCAAGGACGCGGCCGCCGTGGCGAGCACCGTTCCCAAGAGCGCGAGTGCAAAAGCGAAATGGAACGTATAGCTCCCCAGAAATGGGAAGAGCGCGCTATAGATGGCCGTGTTGCCCAGTCGCTGATCGCCGATGTTCACATACCCGTTCGTAATGTAGTTGGCGGGGAGCGAGGACATAGCCGGGAACACGAACACTTCGTCATCCCATTCAGAGGTTCCATGCTCACGTTCCAGGACCTGGTCGGGTAATGGGAGCCCGTCGTGGATGCTCCGCGTATAATGCGGGAAAAAGGGTGAATAGACCTCCATCCGCATACGAGAGAGCCAGGTGACACTTCCTGTCCCGGTCGTGTCGTACACGGCCACATGCGTGCACCGGCTCCAGGGGTTCTGTTCGAAGGAGAACTCCCCGAGCGGCGGGTGGATGTCCACTAGAAGACCAATGACGAGGACGAGCAGCGCTGCAGCAGGGAGTTTCAGGTCAAGTTGTTGAGGCTCGACATGGGGACGACGCGTCCGTGCGGCCCAGAAGAGAGCGGAGATGATCAGGGAAGTTGCTACAAGGAGCGTGGGAGTGATGAGGGTTTCAAAGAGGAAGGCCAGTCCCAGGGCGACCGGGGGCACGGTGGCCATGGCGAGAGGGATCGCCAAGAGCACCGGATTGTCATCTTGAGAACGACGACCATCTAAGAGACGGATGGCGGCGATGGCAGGGAGCACTACAGCAACAGCAAGACCGCACAGTCGCCAGAGCGCGGTGAAGAGCATCGAGAGCCGTGTTCGCAGTAATGCTTTTTATGTGGAGCGGTGGCCTCGCACCTTACGACGGGAAGGGATAGCGATGGACCGAGACATCACGTCGTCCGGACGTCCATAGCATGACGTTCCCGAGCTGTTCGCTCCTTGAGCGGGAAGGGCAGCGTACACCGAGTTCCGCGGACGGGAATGGCCGGAGCCCCACCGAGAGCACGTTCCCGTCGTCCGATAACGTCATCTCGTACAGAGTGCATGGGCCCCCTCCTCCCTTGCGGGGTATGGTGAGTTCGTAAGCGTCACCCTTCCGTTTGGCCCGGGGGAGACCGAGATCCGTACTGGCCAGGAGGGCGAACCGCAGTTCGGCAGGGTTCGAACGGAGGTCCACGTGCAATGAGCTCCGTTCCAGGTCGAACCGCGGCAGGTGCCAGGGACGCTCTGACAGAGGTCGGGGATCGTCCGCTCGAGCAAGCTCACCAGCGAGACGTCCGATGTCCAGAGGCAGTTCTTCGGGTAGGAGGGGGAACACTCCCGTTGAGAGGAGCCGCTCCCGAACGTCCGCAACACCCCCTTCATCGATGTGACGGTCACCATAGACCTCGGACCATCGCTTGTCTGGTGGTACGTCCACACGTCCAGCGATCCTGATGGTAAAAGTGAGGAGCAGGACTATGCTCAGGACAACGATCGCTCCTTTCCGGTCGCTCGCTGTCCGGATCCCTACGGGGATGGCCACCCATAGGGCGGGGAACATGAGATTGATCAGGGATGTCCTCGCCACGTCCCAGTCCTCTTGGACCGCGAGGAATAGGAGGAGCGGGATAATCCATAATGCGAGCACCCAGCGCCCCTCGCCCGAACGTGCGATGCCCACCAGCGTGAGCGCGAGTGCGCCGGTACCTAGAACGAAAGCGATCACTAGTGGTAGGAACAGGGCGGTCGGGAACGGTGTTGTGGGAGTACGGACCATAGCATCGTGGAACGGCCAGTTAAGGAAGAGAGGAATCGTGACCTGTGTCCCCATGAACGTGTATGTGAGCCCTTCCCCGGGGAACTTTGCCATGGTCGGATTGGACCAGATGCTTCCCAGAGCGAAGCGGTGGACGTACATAGTGGGGAAGAGGGTAAGCAGCAATCCTACGATGAACAGCATACAAGCCAATGGACGTCGGTGAGCCCGGAAGAGGGGGACGGTCATGCCCGCAAGGCAGAACACCGCAACATCCCTCGTGGCCAGAAGGGTACCGGCGACCATCCCGGCAAGACACCATCCTCTCAGTGTCGGACGACCGAGTGCAAAAGCGAGGAGGGTGGCAGACAGAAAACCAGCAAAGAGCGTGTCGGGCACTACCGGGACAAGACCCGGGCCGAAGTGGCCAGCAAGCACCGCGAGGAGCGCAAGGGCGCCCGCCAAAGCCCCCGGCCATCCGGGGCCAGAGAGCATGCGTGCGGCAGCAATGGTTGCGAGAACGGTCGCCAACAGAGCGATGGTGAACGCTATGTGGAGACCGGGCCTGCCCAGGAATGCCACGAATGTCGCATAGAGGGCCGCGTTACCGAGACGCTGGTCCTCGATGTTCACGAAGCCGTTGGTAACGTAATCGGAAGGCAGCGACAGCGCGGCGGGGGCTATGTATACCTCTTCTTGAGTACCACCTGTCCAGGGGAGAGGTCCGCCAGGGACCGTTGATGTCGGGTAGCGGAGACCGTAGGGATGAGCGTCCTCAAGGCGACTACGCCACAACCAATTGATACCCCCGGCCCCGATCGTGTCGTACACGGCCATGTCCGTACAGCTCGACCAGTTCGTGGCTTCGAACGCTGACTGGCCCATAGGGGGCCTGAGGTCGAGCGTGAAGAGCGCACAGATGGCAATGAGCACGATAATTGACCTAAGACCGGGCCGGGCCAGCGCTGGGAACGACGGCCTGCTTCCCAAGCCCCACAGCAATCCGGCCGTCAAGGCGGCAGTAGTCACAAGCAAGATGGGCGTGACAACCGTGTCGAACAGGATGGCAATGGCCAATGCCAGGGTCGGAGTAGTGGCGAGGCCCAAGGGGAGGGCAAGGATGAGAGCATCTCGTCGGGTCATCCCCTTCAGCCCAAGGAGGCCGGAGGCCGCGATCCCGGGAGCGGCGAGCGCGAACGCCAGTCCAGCGATACGACCGAGAGCGAGAATGGTCATCGGTGGCCGTGGACGCAGTAATGCTTTTTATGTGGAGCGGTGGAACGTGGCCGAGCCGATCTCGACTAAAAAAGAAAGTGCGCAGGGGCGCCCGTCCAGTTCCGGACGCCCGCTGCGTTTTGTACACGCGGTCCTGGGAGTTCCTTTTCCCGGGAGGTATCACGTGCCTTCTTGCCAGGAGTTCAGGTAGGCATCCTGCTCGGGGGTGAGTACGTCGATGTCGATCTTCATGCTCTCCAGCTGGAGCCGGGCAACCTTCATGTCCAGCTCTTCGGGCAGTACGTATACCTTGTTCTCTAGCTTGTCGCGGTTCTCCAGTGCCCACTTCAGGGCAAAGGTCTGGTCCATGAAGGACATTGCCATGATCGTGGAGGGGTGTCCCTCTGCAGCGGCCAGGTTCACCAGCCGACCTTCACCGCACACGAACACACGTCGGCCGTCAGGCATGGTGTACTCATCGAAGTCGGGGCGGATCCGGCGTGCGCCCTTTGCGGCCGTGGTAAGTGCCTTGACGTTGACCTCGCAGTCGAAGTGACCCGAGTTAGCGAGGATGGCGCCGTCCTTGAGCAGGGGGAAGTGCGGCTCGGCCACAACGTCCTTGCACCCGGTGACGGTTATGATCATGTCGGCCGTGGGTGCGGCCTGTGTCATGGGCATAACGCGCCATCCGTCCATGGAGGCCTGGAGCGCCCTGAATGGATTGATCTCGGTGACGGTGACGTTGGCTCCGAGCCCGCGAGCGCGCTGGGCCACGCCCTTGCCGCAAGAACCGTAGCCCGCGACAACGACGTTCTTGGACGCCACGAGCACGTTCGACGCTCGCAGGATGCCGTCCAGTGTGCTCTGGCCCGTGCCGATGAAATTGTCCATGAGGTGCTTGGTGTCCGAATCGTTTACGGCCACCATGGGGTACTTGAGGACCCCTTCCTTCTCCATGGCACGGAGGCGGATGACACCGGTCGTGGTCTCCTCGGCACCCGCGAAGATGCCGTCCAGAAGGTCCTTACGCTCGGTGTGCACGATAGTGACGAGATCGCACCCGTCGTCCACCGTGTACTGGGGCTTGGTATCGAGCACCTTGTTGAGGCACTCGTAGTACTCGTCGTTCGTCTCGGCCCGCCAGCCGTACACGTCGACGCCGTCCTTGGCAAGGGCCGCGGCCACGTCGTCCTGGGTGGAGAGGGGATTGCATCCCGTGATGGACACCTCGGCACCAGCGGCACGCAGGGTGTTTACGAGCACAGCGGTCTCTTTGGTGATGTGGAGGCACATACCGACCCGGATGCCCTTGAAGGGTTTGCTCTTCTCTAGGGAAGCCTTGAGACGGAGGAGCCCTCCCATCTGCATCTCTGCCCATTCGATATTGAGCGCTCCCTGGGGGGCCAGGGACATGTCCTTAACGTTCGATCCCATGATACCTTCCGTGTTCCGCGACGTTCATATAGTTTGTACCGAAAATCGAGGACAATGTCCAATAATTTGTTAATAATCGCTTGAAATAATGGACAATGTCCAAAAATATAAAACAATCAACGGACAAATTATAGTTATGGTTGACGAACGGGACCGGGCGATCCTCGATGAGCTGAAGCATGATGGTCGCGCTTCGGTACGCACCCTCGCCAAACGTCTGGGAATGCGGCCTTCCACGGTGCACCAGCGGATGAAACGTCTCAAGGAGGATGGCGTTATACGCAAGTATACGATCGCCGTGGACCATGCCCAGCTCGGGGAGGAGCTGGTCGTATTCATGCTCGTGTCCGGTACTTCTTCCAAGTATCTGGACCGACGTCTGCTCGGTAATCCATATGTCCATGAGGTGTTTGGCGTCACTGGGGAGTACGATGTGATGTTGAAATTGCGCTTCCCTGGGATCCAGGAGTTCAACGAGTTCGTCATCGACTTCCGGGATACCTACTCCGATGCCGTGGCCAAGACGGTGACCATGATCGGCACCATCGACCTCAAGGGAGATGTATGAGGGGCATACCATGCACCTTGTTCCCTTGCGACAGGCCCGTGCATGACTCTTCTTAAGTATGCGCCCGCTCGCTCTAACTGGATGGGACCATGGTATACAAGGTAATTGAACTGATAGGTACCTCTGAAGAGGGTTTCTCGGAGGCCGTTCGGAACGCACTCTCTGATGCCGAGAAGAGCCTCCATGGCATCGAGTACATGGATGTTGGCAATGCTCGCGTCCGAGTGAAGGATAACAAGATAGCCCAGTACGAAGTGACCGTGAAGGTCGCATTCAAGGTAGAGAAGTAGGCCCTGTCATATCAGGGCCTCCCTTTTTCTCTTCTCTTTCAGTCCACTGATGGATTGAGACTCTTAAGCGCTGTCGCCCAAATGTTTTTATCCCTGGTGTCCATTAAGGGACTTGGGATTAGACATGGGTAGGACTTTCGTAATCCTGTTGACGATAATATTGGTCGTTTCCTGCGCCACTGCCGGGAATCTCCTTGACCTGGTCAAGGAGAACCGGGCAAAGGTGCTCGCTCAGCGACCTGAAGCACAGGTGGTGCCTGCAAGCCAGCGCACTGCCTTGGTGGAAAGCCTTGCCAATAACGGAATCATGAAGGCCTTCTTCTCATCCCTAAATGATGCTGGGATCGACCTCGCTAGCGTCGAACCGAGCATCTCGCGCGCCTTCGTCAGGGACGTGGACGGGACGGGTGTCAAAACCGTCAACGTCTATTACCGGACGACGCTCGATAGCGGGCTCGTCCTGGTGTTGCGGGTAACTGCGGACGTGAAGGGCGAGGTGGACATACTCGAGCTCGCTTACCGCAAGATACCTGCGCCCGGACTGGGCAGGCCTGGCCCGGCGACCCTCGCGGCACTGTCCGCTGGCGAGAAGGACCGGCTCAAGAGCGTAGCTCTTGCTCACGAGCTTATCAAACCACTATCGGCGGACCTCCTGAACAAGGATACTTATGAGATCCACATCCCACCCCACGCCAGGGACAACCTGATCGCCCTGAGCTTCATCCCGTTGGAGACAAGCTGTATCGTGCCTCTCAGTGATGAGGACGCCGCTGCTGCTGAGGCTGGGCGGGACCAGCTCTGCGCATCGTGCCAATGCCCTGCCGTGACGGCAACTGTGTGCGGGGAGGACTGGATCACCTATGCCAATCCTTGCCTGGCCAAGTGCGCAGGCACGACCGTCCGATCGGGCGGTCGATGCCTTACCCAGTGCCCTGAATACGGTACGATCCTCGTCCTTGTGGACGTATCGGACTGGTCGGTCAAGGAAGTGTACTTCCGTGAGGCCCGGGCAGAGGTGTTCGGCCCGGTAATCGCCTGTGAGCCTGATAGCGCCCTCTCGCTCGAGAACTCCCGGACCATGGAGGCCGTGGTCCACACCCTGGACGACATCGCCCTAGAGCTCGTCCGGTACAAGGCGCATGATATTGCCGACAAGGTACGTGCCCAAGCACGTGAGCTGACGGGATCGTTCGGTGTGGCCGACGAATGCACCACCAATGAGGACTGCTCGTTCTCGTCATGCTCCTGCTCGTGCGGTCCCACCAGTGATGACGACCTTGATTGCCTCCGATCCTGTTCGGCCGTTCACACCTGCGTGTGCAAGGACGGTGTGTGCATGAACGACGAGCCCAAGTGCGTATGTCCGGACCTCTTCGATCCCGTGTGCGGCTCGGACGGAGTCACATATCCAACGGCCTGCGATGCAGCCTGTGCCGGAGCGGACGTCGCTCATCAGGGAAGTTGTCCGGATGCGGGGTGCATCGGCGCCAATACGTTCCTTGTCCAACAGGATTCTCTCGCCAAGGTAGGGAACGATCTTGTGGCCAAGATAGTCGGGTGCCAGGGCATCGCCGGTCCTCTCGCGGATTCATCAGCGGTCCCGGTCAGCATGGGCCGTGATTGGGCCGAGTTCCGGTTGCACATCCTTGAGCTGCCGCAGCCATGGCTCACGAGCGATTGCGAGCGACGATGCAGGGATGGTGCGGCCTTCTCGCGCACAGTATGCGAGACCGAGTGCGCGCTGGCGTCCAGCGAGTGCAAGGAGTCATGCAGGGACGCGGGCACTGCGGCCATCACACCCTGTATCGCTGCGTGCTTACCCGACCTCAATGTGGAGTGTGATACTCTCTGCAACGCCACGCTCCTGCCCAGTCTTGGGGTGGCCGAGCATAGGACCCTTTCTCGTGGAGTCCCGATAACATATCTTGGTTATGAGCTCACGCTCGAATCGATCGACGCCGACTCTCGAACAGCTTCCCTCCAGGTGAAGGACCCTGAGGCTCGCATCCTCACTTTCACCCCCGACTATGATGATGCCGATGCACGGGACTATGGTCCGTTCTCGGTCCTGGTCGCCGCTGGCGTCACGAGACTGGCCGATGCATCTGCGGACATCGTGCTAGCTCCCGCTGTGGATGACGTATGCATGGAGCACTGCCGACTCTTCCCGCCACCGAGATATGACAAATGCATGACCGCGCTCTGTCGGACCGCCTGTGAGGCGGACTCCGATCTTCAGACCTTGTGCGCTGATGCCTGCGCAGATCCCGATGGTTGGGCCGACCAGGGTCTGCGCGACGATGCGTGCGCGAACCATGCGACCTTTGCCGCCTGCATGGCACAACGTTGCATGGAGACCTGCCAGGATGATCTGGACAAGCCCGCGATGTGCGCCAAGGATTGTAAGACACCCTTTGCCGGCCTATCGGCCTATGGTGACTACGCCACAGCACGGACCGCCTGCGTGGCGGCCGGTGGTGATGTCCAGGAATGCCTCCAGAGCAAGTGCACTACTGCATGCACCGCGGTCTTGGACGTCGGAGAGCGATGCAGGGACGTGTGTGGGACCATCAAGGGCTGGGAGGATTATGGTGGTATCGATGAAGGAAGAAATGCCTGTGCTGGTACGGATAATGACTATCAGGCCTGTATGGTCGGAGCCTGCACAGGGATATGCACGGGTCATACGGCACTGGCGGACCAGTGTCAGCAATCGTGCACATCACCCGCCGCGTGGAAGGTCATGGACGATTATGAACAGAACGATGTCAACTGCCGCATCAAGGAGCAGGGCTCGTTCGCTGCCTGCACGACAGCGTGCAATGCCCGCACGGCCGTGTGGCGTTCCTCGTGTGCTGACCGATGTCTGCGCGCAGCGACACTATACAGCATACGGACCTGCAAGGACACGTGCCAGGCCACATCGGTGGAGGCCGTCGGTACCTGCGTGACAGAGTGTGCTTCGACCGATCCGGATGGAGTGACCGCATGTAAGGCCGCTTGCGGGACGGTCGAGGATGTAAGGAAGACTGGCTGTCTCGCTGGCTGCAAAGGTCCGACAGAGGCTTGTGCTGTCGCACGAGAGAAGGGGGACGAGGACATGTTGCCCGCAGAAGGTGCCTGTACGGACGATATCGCCGTGCTCCACACGTGCAAGGCTCTCGTGCGGTTCAAGGGCGAAGGTCTGGAGGACTGCCCGCCCGGTGATGCCCGGTGCGGACTGACAAAGACAACGACGCTCGTGCGTGCGGGAGTTGACTGCGAGCGTACATACCTGGACGACGCCTACCTCGATCCGGGCTTCTGTCGCCGGACATCGGACTGTGTCAGGCAGCCGGGTTGTTGTGAGTGCGATGTGCCCCGGTTCGTCAACCGCTTCTCCCGCCGACCTGTCGTGTGCGAGGGGACTTGCGCCTGTACGACACCTCCCGATATCGCTGCTCAGCGCTGGGCGCCATCATGCGTGGGCGGGGAGTGCACGGCAGAGGCCGTGTCACCCGCGGTGTACTGCGAGACCGATACAGACTGCGTGCACGCTGATGCTTGCTGCGATCCAGAGGCAGCAGCCTGTATCAATCATCGCTATGATGAGGTGGAGGACTGCACAGGGATAGTCTGCATGAAGCCTGACGCAGCACCTACCTCGTGTCTGTGCGTTGCCAACAAGTGCATCAGCCAGGCCGTCACGACCGCCCCGGACCCACCGGACGAGCACTATAGTCTCTATGGCTCAGCGGCCTCGGCGGACGCCGTATGCGGTGACGGGCTGTGCGTCCCTGGCGAGGACGGTCTTGCCTGTTCGGAGGATTGTGCGATAGGTTAGGGGATTACCATGGACGCGATCCCACCACGTTCGGGCCTGATGGCCATGCAGCTGCTCGTTATCGTGAGCCTGCTGACTGTCCCGGGCCTTGCGGAGGTGGCGTGGGAAGTGGAAGTTCACGGACGTGACTTCGTCCACGTGATCGTAGCGGTCAACCTTACCTGCTGCGCTGAGGGTGAACAGTTGGACGAGTGGTGGATCGAGTCGCCCTTCCCGGTAGAGGAAGCAAGTATAGTCGCGTACGACCTGGAGCGACCTCTGAACGTCCGGGTGGCGCCCACTGGCGTAGGTACCGGACTGGTCGTGGCCTTGAACGAACCGCTCTTGAGTGGACGTTCGAAGGTAGTGGCCGTGGAGTACGACGCAGCCGTTCCAATGTCGCGTGGGGCCACGCTCTGGACGTTGTCCGGCATCCTGACCCTCGAGGGAGGCGGTGTAGCTAGCCTTGTGGTGAGGGACATGGAGGCTCTGGGCTACAGCACCACGGACGGGGGGGTGTTCGCACCGACCCGTGATGGTAACATGACTCTCGTCCACAGTTCACAGGTACCGCCCAATGTCACCTTCCTCGGTGACGGGGCCCTTGCCATGACGTTCACTGTCGAGGAAGCGCCCATGGGCCTCCTCGACCTCGATCTCACGATCTCGCAGAAGATTTCGTGCGATATCGGTGAGGAGCTTAACTGCGAGAACGATCCCGACCTATGCCCGTGCCCGGTCGGTTGGAGCTGTGAACCGGGGGCCCCGGCCAGCACACCTCGCGGGTGTTACAGTCCCGACTGCGGGAATGGTGTATGCGACGAGGGTGAGTGCCTGGCCGGATGCGTCGATTGCAATCTAACCCAGTGCGTTGGGGACGGCGCATGCACCCTTGCTCTCGGGGAGCGGTGCGATACATCGTCGGACTGCGCCTGCGCGGCCGATGGTTTCTGTGATCCGGCCGATACACGGGCGGACAGCCAGGGTTGCTTCCTTGTCACGTGCACGGACGATATCTGCGATTTCGAGGTGAAGGACCTTGTGAGCGGGAACACGACCCGCTTCGACGAGTGCGCCCAGGGCTGTACCGGATGCAACGTCACAGTGTGTGCTCGTGATCCGACATGCAACCTGAAGGTCGGGGAGAACTGCAACGTATCCATCGACTGCCCCTGCCTCCAGGGCGCTCTATGCGATCCTGACGAACCACGAGCGAACGTCAGCGGCTGCTTCTTCAAGGTATGCGGCGACGGCGTGTGTGATGTGGACCTGGGGGAGTGCGGTTCAGGGTGCGCCGACTGCAACCTTACCATCTGCAAGGCCGATCCTGGATGCAACACGGCCATGGGGGAGGACTGCGCTACCGCACCGGAACAGTGTACTTGTCCCACGGACTGGCAGTGCGTGCCTGACCACGCCAACGCCACCGAGAAAGGGTGCTACAACGAGCGGTGCGGGAACGCCGTGTGCGAGCGCGAGCTGGGGGAATGCGCCAGTCATTGCGTTGACTGCGGGACTGACGACTGCCTGGGCGACGGCGAGTGCTCTGCTTACCACAACGAGACCTGCGCCATCTCCGTGGACTGCGCATGCGCAAGTGGAAAGGTGTGCGACATAGGGCGCGACCTTGCCAACGCGGCCGGATGCGCTGCTGTCGTGTGCGGTGATGAGCGGTGCGAGGGGGAGGAGAATGGCGAAACGTGCCCTGTCGATTGCGGGGCCGAGGTGGAGCAACGACTGCTCGTGCCCGAGGAGCCGGAGGTAGTGCGCACCTCGCCCGGAGGTACCGTTACCGTCACTGTCTCCGTGAAGAACGAGGGGGACGCTGATGTCCGGGCGAAGCTGATCGCCTGGGGTGCTGCGGCGGACTGGACCACCCTGGAGGATGCCCATCCTACTCTCTTCAAGGGAGCTACCACCGAGCTCTATGCTACGGTTACCGTACCGAAATATACGGATA
This sequence comes from Candidatus Undinarchaeota archaeon, assembly GCA_964519305.1. Classification (GTDB taxonomy): domain Archaea; phylum SpSt-1190; class SpSt-1190; order JASMDC01; family JASMDC01; genus JASMDC01. The sequence goes on along the minus strand of CAZFHY010000001.1, from coordinate 565,676 downwards.
CCGGGACGTACAAAGCTCGTATCGAGATCCAACGGACGGGGCTCGAGTCGCAGTACGCGCTCTACGAGGTAGAGGTGATGTCCGAGAGCGGCTATTGTGGTGACGGCGCCTGCCAGCCCGGCGAGGATTGTAAGAGCTGTTCCGACGATTGCGAGTGTGTACCGTCCATGGCAGTCGACCTCCCGACGGGGACGGTGTTCGCCGCGATCGGTAAGGAGGGCTCGTTCAATATCAGGGTGCGGAACACAGGGAGCGTGGAGCTCCATGATGTAATCCTGAACCTGACCGGGATCCCTGGCAAACCCGACAAGACACGGGCGGCGGCCATCCCTGCGGGCGCCCATGCTACATTCGCAATATCTTTCGCAATTGAGGAGCAGGGGAGCTTCACGGCCAAGGTGGAAGTGGTCTCCAAGGAGGGGCCGAAGGGGAGCGGGACCGTGACTGTCTCGATCGGTGACGAGAAAGCGATCGCCAAGGGTATCGGCGAGGAGCTCGACGAGGCGGAGGGTAACATCGAGGTCGAGCTGGAGCGTTTCGCTACCATGAAGAAGGAGGTGAGCTCGACACAGTTCGCCATGCTCGAGGAGCGCCTCCAGAACCACCTGAAGACCGCTCAGGACGAGCTCGATGAGGCCCGCCGGCTGGCCGATTCAGGCGACATGATGGGGGCACAGGCCCACCTGGTACAAGCCCGGACCGAGATGGAGACATTCCGCACGCTCGCCACGTCAGTGCCTAAGGAAGAGGGCGGATGGGGGAGGTTCATAATGTTCGTAGGTGTCCTGGCAGTACTTGCCGGTGGTGTTGGGCTGTTCGTCATCTCGCGACAGGCCGCGGCCAAGGCGAAAGACGCCTCAACAGCAGCACAGGCCGCCATTTCGGCGACTACGACCCAAACACGCGGGGCCGGGTACCAGACACAGCAGAGCACCTATGGTTCCTATCAGTACAACCGGCCCTACTACCGCTACGACTATTATCAGCGGCAACAGCAACAGTATAAATCACAGTAAGGGCAATGATCCTCGAGCCCTCACCGAGCTTACACTCCCGTAGCGAACTGTGCGAGGTATTCGTTCCGGGGAACATCAGCGAGCTTAGCTAATCGGGCGATCGCATGGTCCAACCTGCTCCCGTACTGGGCTGCGCGCTTGGGCCGCAGGGCGATTTCTTCGGGGAGGCCGAGAACGGAGGCGGCCTGCCGGAGCACGACCTTGTTGACGTCGGTGTCCCTGAGCATGGTGTCAGGGAGGGAGATTGCGAACCGGACGACTCCCGGGTCCAGGAAGGGCGTGCGCAACGCAATACTGCAACCCGCAGCGACGAGATCGTCACGAAGGGTGTCGCGACGCCAGATGTCCAGCACGTCCCGTCGACAAGCGCCAGTAAGGTCCTGGGCCGTGCGGTGGCGGGCATAGCCTCCGAACAGCTCGTCAGCACCCTGGCCTGCGAACACGACACGGACACCATCCCTGTGGGCCGCTGAAAGACCGAGATGGAGCGCCAGAGCCACACCTACAAGAGCGTCGTGGCCTACCCGCGGGACGATGCGTGGGAGGAGCGCCTCGACACCGCCCACGGTCACGCGCTCTACATGGAGCGGGATGCCCAGATGGTTCGCCGCCAGTTGTGCGCCCTCGAGGTCGGCAGCCTCCTTCAGGCCCGGTTCGTCGAGCACGGCCACGTACCCGCGGACATCCGCCCCCGTGTCCATCAGGAGCCGTGCTACAACGGTGGAGTCGACACCGCCTGACAGGAGCACGCCGACCGGGCCCGGTGGGCGATGGGTCAAGCGCTTGGTCACGGACTCCGTCAGGAGGTCGATGAGACGTTCGGCGGGAGGGAGCCCTTTGGCCAAGGGAGCATTATCGGGCGCGAGCCACGGCACGTCACGCGTCAACAGTTCCGGTCGGTCAGAGGGGACATTATACCTGAGCAGTGACCGGGGCTCGAGCGGGAGCGGATTTATCAGTTCCACCGCTTCCAGCGCCTGCCGCTCGGAGGCGAAGGCGAGACCGGTGCAGAAGGAGTACCAAAGCGGCTTGACCCCCAACGGATCCCGTGAAATGATCACCTCATGGCCCCGCCAATAGGCCAGAGCGTACGGTCCGTCGAGAGCGTCCAGCACCGTCTCCGGACCTGGCCAGGCGAGGTCAAGCGCTTCGAGAAGGGTGGTAGCGTCCATCGGTCCATCCGGCCCGTAGGGCTCACCGTCCATGACCAGGGTTCCTGCGCCCCGGACAGGTTGGGGTTCTCGGTCCACGGCGTCGAGCCGTGCATGACCCATTGCTGCCGAGCCCTCCGAGGCGAGCACGCCGCATGAGAGTGACGCGCCGTCCGGCCCCCGGTGGGTCATGCAGCGCAACATGGCCGCCACAACCTCTCCCGAGCCCGTTGGGCCGAAGGAGCCTGCGATACCTGCCACCAGTGGTCATCAGGGGACAACGATTAAATACCTACCAGTGCAATCCTCGACCGATGGCGCTGGCCGACATCACCGTCGCACTGGCACAGGTGGACCCGGCGGTCGGCGACGTCGAGAGGAACGCCACCATCGTGGCCGGGACCGTGACCGTCGCCCGGGCGTCGCAGGCCGACCTTATTGTGTTCCCCGAGCTAGTCATCCCCGGATATCCTCCCCGGGACCTCCTGCTCAAACCGACGTTCATCGAGCGATGTGACCGGTCGCTGGAGATGATCGCCCGGGCCACAAAGGGCATCACGGCGATAGTCGGCACTGTGCGACAGGAAGGGGACGCGCTATTCAACACTGCGGCCGTGTGCACCGACGGAAAGATCGTCGCCTACTGTGACAAGACCCACCTGCCCAACTACGATGTCTTCGACGAGAAGCGCTACTTCACTCCTGCATCACGATGGGAGCTCGTAGAGATATCGGGACAGACCGTGCTCGTTACCGTGTGCGAGGACATCTGGGTGGATGACACTGCCCGGGACGAGATCGCACGGAACGCTGACATGGTCGTGAACATATCGGCCTCACCCTTCCATTTGGGCAAGGGGACCGAGAGGGAGGGCGTCGTCCGACGCCTGGTAGAGCAGGTCCGGCGTCCGTTGGTGTATGTCAACCTCGTGGGTGGCCAGGACGACCTGGTATTCGATGGCGGGAGCTTCGTCATGGCCGACGATGGCAGGATCGTGGCCCGCGCTCCCCGCTTCACCGATAAACTACTCCTGGTCGAGGATGGCAAAGGTCCAGTCGCAGCCCCGGTCGATCAAGATGAGGAGGTGGCCGATGCCCTCTGCCTCGGTCTTCGGGACTATGCACGCAAGAACCGTTTCGAGCGATGCGTCGTGGGGCTGTCGGGCGGGATCGATTCAGCGGTCGTTACCGCGCTCGCGGTCCGGGCACTTGGGCCTGACGCTGTCGTCGGCGTTACGATGCCCAGTGCGGTCTCGTCGAAAGGGAGCGTGGACCATTCGCTGCAGCTGGCCGAGAACCTGGGCATCGAGTTCCACGAGGTGCCCATTACCTCGATGGTCGATAGCTATGTAGGTGCACTTGCGCCCTTCTTCGAAGGGACGGAGCCCGGTGTCGCCGAGGAGAACGTCCAGGCGCGCGTCCGCGGGAACATCCTCATGGCACTGTCCAACAAGTTCGGTCATCTTGTGCTCACCACGGGGAACAAGTCAGAGATGGCGGTCGGCTATGCCACCCTTTACGGGGACATGGCCGGTGGCCTGGCCCTCATCTCTGACGTCCCCAAGACCCGGGTGTTCGCGCTCGCCCGGTTCATCAACGAGGAGGCCGGGGGCGAGCTGATCCCGCAGACCATTATCGATAAACCTCCATCCGCCGAACTGCGACCGGACCAGCGCGACGACGACGACCTGCCCCCGTACGAAGTGCTCGATCCTATCCTTGCCGCGTACGTCGAGGACCACCTCCCCCTTGATGCCATCGTCGAAAAGGGATTCCCTGAAGCGGTCGTGCGTGACGTCGTCCGTCGTGTGGACGCCAACGAGTACAAGCGCTATCAGGCCACTCTGGGCATCAAGGTCACGACCAGGGCCTTCGGCTCGGGGCGACGGATGCCGATCACGAACCGGTTCCGGGAGTAGGAACTGCTACAATCTCGGTTCTCTCCACCGTGAAGTTACCGCTGGTGCCCTCGGGGGCGTCCTGCTGCACCTCCTCCGGGCAAGGAGTGCAGGTGGGTGTGGTGTCGGTCGGCGGGACGCATGGTGCCCGCTCCCCCGCGGCGAACTGCTGCCCCACGGCAACACCGATTACGAGGCCTACCAAGAGCATGGCGATGAGCTTTCCAATCAGTGAATCGTCCATAGTGCTTCTCCTCCTATCTGGCCCCCACCAGGGAGTCCCCTATCTCAGAGGATGCCTCGAGGATGGTGTTGAGCCCCTCGTCGATACTGTCGGCGCCACTATTGGGATCTATGCCTTCATCGGGCGAGAAGGATCCGTCGAAGTCACCAGGGACTTCGAAGTTCGCCGGCGGAGTGTTGGATGCATGGCACTCTTCGAGCTCGGCCCTGTTGAACTGCTGTCCTATGGCCACACCGATAACGATGCCTACCAATAGCATGGCGATGAGCTTGCCTGTCATGATGTCATCCAACCTGTCCTACCTCCGCTATCTCTTCCGCCTCACCCTCATCCCCGGTCTCCTCCCATCTCTCCTCCGGTTCATCGTTATCTTCGGCTTCCTCTTCTGCCTTGTCCTCATCCCCGGTCTCCTCATCTCTCACGTCCTCCGCATCCTCATCCTCGGTGTCCTCTTCTTCCTCGTCGGCCTCACCCACCGGAGGGATCTCGCTCTCCGGGTTCACGCCGACCTCTCCCGAACCAAGTACTGCAGTATACGTGAATCCCCCCTCCATGGGTACAGGTTGCCCAACGGGCTGTCCATCGGGACCGGTCGGTTGCACTGTCATCCCTTTACCGCTTACTAGGGTCGAGCCGGGAGTGACATCAACGGTACCGCGGGAGTTGTCCGGGGGCCGGCCCGCGTCCCGACACTGCGCAAGCTCCCCCGCGGCGAACCGCAGTCCCACAGCCACACCGATAACGAGGCCTACTAGCAGCATCGCGATGAGCTTTCCTGTAATCGAGTCATCCATAGGGATCACAGTCCTCGTTCAGGAAGGTCCGGGCTACTTCTTCCTACCTTCCATCCGGTCCTGCTCGTCGAGAAGTACCTTCACTCGGTCCATGAGCGGTACCGACCGCTCCCACAGGCCTTCGTACACCGAGTAGAATGCATCGAACGTCTCCTCACCAGAGAACCATGTGCAGATGCTCCTCCCATGCGTCCCCTCGGCGGCCATCTTCGTGAACCAGAGGAAAACGTGCCGGCGCCCCTTTAGGATGAGGCGTAGGTTGAAGATGTTCTCTTCACAGTGGCGGATGGTGAAGTACTGTTTGAGGGATGATATCTCCCGTAGGTTCTCGTGGGTGACCGATGTCAGGATCCGCAGGTCTATCCCTCGTTTCTTGAGCTCCTTGGGGGAAGGTCCTGTGCCGAAGGATGCCTTACCGAGCACCCAACCGTGAAGGTACCGTACCTCTTGTTCACCGTACAGGTAATATGCCGTGTCGCCCTTACGAAGAGCGTTGTTGATCCAGTCGGCGAAGGGGTAGGTCTTGTCGTCATCATCGAACACTCGCCAAACAGCAGGGGGGCGTGGTCCTGACCGTCCTGTCACCAGCCGCTCTACGGTATCGCGGATCTCGTCCTTGACGTGGTAGGTCTTGCCCTCCGTGGACTTGCGCTCGTAGAGCACACCTGCCTCGATGAGTGTCTTGAAGTGATCGTGTACCGTGCGCTCCGAGAGACGGAAGTCGGCACGGATGTTGGCCTGGGTGACGAACTCGAAGGTGAGCGCCCGGCGGACCGCCTCTTCACGGAGCGGGTTCGCCAGCGCTCGCGCCAGCTTAGCGAGTTCCTTGGTGTCCATGACGGCCTCAGTCATCTTCATGCACCTCCCGTATCTCGGCCACCCGGTCGGGCAGCTGAGTGGAGAGCACCCAGAGGGTGATGAATACCGCGTAGAAGGCGTTCTGGAAGTCCTCGCCATGGAAGTGAGCGCACAGCCTCTTGTTATCGTTCTTCGAACGTCGTCGTGTGAACCAGAAGAACACGTCGTTGGCACCCTTGATGATGAAGCGGAAGTCCAGCACCTTCTTGGGCAGGTGTCGGATATCGAACCATTGAGCGAGCCGTCGTACATCTGGAAGGTTCTCCTCCGTGATTGTCGTCAGCAACCGCATGTCCACACCGCGCTGGCACAGCTCCTCCGGCATCAGCTCCGCATCTCGCTTCAGCCAGTCAAAGAGGTTCGCGAGCTCATCACCGTTGTAAAGGTAGTAGTTGACGTCCTGACGTCCGAGGCGGACGTTGACACGCTCCATGGTCTTGAGGACCTGTGTCTGGTCCTCCATCACACTACAGCACCTTGCGGCACTTCCCTGCCGTTTCGGTAGGAGGAGAGGCTCAAGAAGCGTCTGGGTGTCGGCGAGGACGCTCAACTTGTCCTCGTCCAGACGCGTCACCATCCCGAGCTCAAGGAGCACCTTGGAATGTTGCTCCACTGCCCGGGCAGCAAGACCTGTGCGCGAACAGAGCACCTCCAATGTGGCATCCCCTTCATCTATGAGGGAACGGAGCAACTCGATTCGGGCCTCGTGAGCAAGGGCACTAGCAACGGACATCCGGTCAGCAGATACTACCACCAGTAATAAAAAAGTAAGGTGGAGCGGTCTTTGCAGACCGCAACACTTAAATACTCAAAAAGATATATTACTACTATAGAGTGGTAACCAGTGTACACCTTGGACGAACCTTGTGAGGTTGACCGCGAGCCCGTGCGCATAGCCGTGCTCCAGAACCACCCCGAGGGCTATACGGGGAGGATGGTCGCGTCATACCTCGAGGAAGCGGGCGCTGACGTGACAAGTTTCGAGGCATACAAGGGTGAGCTGCCGGATCCCAACGATTTCGATGGTATCATCGGTTCAGGATCGCCATATAATGTTCGTGAGCATAGGGATGACGAATGGCTACAGGCCGAGCAAGAGCTTTACCGCTCATCGAAACGGCCAGTGCTCGGCATCTGCTTTGCTCACCAGCTCCTTGCCGAATCCTATGGCGGGAGGACCGATAAGGCGGAGGGCTACGACCTGGAGCGAGGCCCGACCAAGGTCCACCTCACACAGAAGAGTCCACTGTTCAAAGGGCTCGACGATGAGGTGATCATGGCCGAATACCACGGTGACGAGGTGACCGAGGTCCCACGTGGATTCAAGGTAACAGCGTATTCGGACCTTTGCGAAGTGCAGGGGATACAGCACAAGCGGAAACCCGTCTACGCGGTGCAGTTCCACCCTGAATGGGGCCAACAGCTCGAGGATGAAGGCATTGACAACGATGCGGGCTACCAGTTACTGGACAACTTCCTGGATATCGCCCAAAAAGCGAAAGTACGGCGAGAATCGCCTTGGTACAAGAGGGTGGGCCTCGCAATCGGGGATGGTTTCGATCACCTTTTCGGTGACGAGTGATCAGTGAGCGAAGCACTTCTATGCTGCCACGCCGGAAGGAGATACATCTTCTTTCTCGCATCCCAGCTCCATGATCTCCAGCACACGATCGGCATCGACCACCGTGTTCACACAGCCCTCCTTGAGAAGGTAGACAGAGTGGGCCGGCAGCCCGTAGGCCTCGAGCATCTCCATACCTGCAGTGGCGTCGGCAGTGCAGGCGATGCCCAGAACAGCTCCCGGACCATCCCGCTTGACGATCCGCTTGATGAAGCTGGACCCGGGGACGATGAACACTCCCATGTAACCCAGCTCCTCTCCCTTCTCCTTGAACTTGCCGATGACGCACTTGCCGCACTTAGCGCACATGATCCCGTGCTCGGGCGAAGTGCGGGCAGGGCACTTCACATCACGAAGGCACTGGGGAAAGAATGCCATTCGTCTCCCGGGAGGTACTGTGGAGAAGAAAGGACGCTGGATGGTGTTCCGGATGTCCAGGCTCAGACGGTCGATGGTGGTCCCGGGCATACCGACCATTCGCAGGATCGCCTTGATGGGATAGCGGAACGATGTGAAGAGCACAAGTGTTGCACGGGGAAGGAAGAATCGGTCGCGATAAGCGTTGATGAGGATGAGCCCCACACCGATAAGGGTGAGTATGAACGAGAGCCCGATGAGCCCTACGAATACCTGGCCCATGAGGAGCACCAGCCACTCCGGGAGCCCGAACATACTTCACGCGAAGGTATGACATGTATTAATGTCTTTTCCTCGCTCCCTCAGCCGCCCATGGCCACGGTCACTGCTCTGGAGGACCGCGAGGAGCTATTCTATGTCATAGCCCTTGCGATCGGTGCACTAGCGGCCATCGTTGTGCTGTGGTCAGAGGGAACCTCGGTCCGTGGTATCGTGCTTGCCGCAGTGGCCTTCAACATTTTCTGGCCGCTCCCCGCGATATTCGCGGCACGTACGATCGGCCTGTCCAGGTGGCGTGACCGCCGATATCTCGATGAACAGCTGGATGCCCCCCGGTTCAGAAAGGTGGCCCGGAGCGTGCGCTGTGATAAACGCACGTGCAGTGACGGGTTGTGCTGCTTCGTGGGCGTGGGGAACATGGTGCCTCGTGAAGCGCGGGACGATGTGGTCCTCGTAGTCGTACGGTACAAGGTGGAGGACGAACCCGCACGTCTTCTGGCCCGTCACGTTCCTAGTTCAGTGGTCGTGCGTCAGGCATGCAGTGACCTCGAGGTCGAAGCGAAGGTGCATGCAGAACGCCTCATCCTGGGCCTCTCCTGCAAGGGCTATGGGGACAGGCCCGATGCGTGCCGTACGTACCCGCCGCCGGGAGAACGGTGCATTCTCGCCGACCATGACGACGGGGACGCCGTGGCTTTACTTGGATTCAGGAAGACCGCATATCCCCGGCTCGAGCCGTTCTCTGTTTCCCGGGACACGCTGCTCGGTGAGGACTACTATCTCGTCCCCGTGCCTGTGAAGGGTCTTGCCCCCGTGCTGTTCAATGCGTGAAGGCCTTCGCGGCTCGCAAAAGGTATTTAAGCCCGAGGCGACGATGTGGTGCTATGTGCGCGAGTTGCACCTGCTGTGATGATGAGGATAACTGTTGCGGTGTGATGTGCTTCCTCGCCATGGCCGCAGTGCTCAGCGTCGCGGCATTCCTCGCCTATCGACGTATGTGTGCCTCACGGCCCTTCGAGGGCGTACCTGTCCCTATCGAGTGAGCGGACGGTCCCGTGTTACGGGAGCCTATTTGACCTTCCAGTCCTTCCACTCGCGCTCCTTGAGCTCACCGCGGCGGATCTTGCCGCTGATGGTCTTGGGGAGTTCGGTGACGAACTCGATGCGTCGCGGGTACTTGTAGGGTGCAGTTACCGTCTTCACGTGGGTCTGCAGTTCCTTGACAAGGTCGTCGCTCCCATCGAATCCGGGTGCGAGGATGACGAAGGCCTTCACGACCTCGCCACGGGTCTCATCAGGCGCAGCTACCACGGCCGACTCCTGCACGGCAGCATGCTCGAGCAGCGCGCTCTCGACCTCGAAGGGGCCGATGCGGTAGCCCGAGGTGATGATGACATCGTCCGCTCGTCCGACGAAGAAGAGGTACCCGTCAGTGTCCTTGTAGGCCTTGTCGCCGGTGAGGTACCAGTCTCCCATGTAGACGCTCTTGGTCTTGTCGGGCTCCATCCAGTACTCCTTGAAGAGACCTACCGGGCGCTCGGGCTTCACGCGAACAGCGATGTGTCCCTCCGTGTCCGGAGGCACCTCGTTGCCCTCGTCGTCGATGACGGAAACGTAGAACCCGGGCGTGGGCTTTCCCATCGATCCGGGCTTGATGGGCAGGCATCGGTAGTTGGCCACGAGGTTCACGGTCTCGGTCTGGCCGTACCCGTCGTAGATGTGAGTGTCGGTGCCCTCCTTCCAGATACGCATGACCTCGGGGTTCAGCGGCTCGCCAGCGGCCATGCAGTGGCGCAGGCCGGACAGGTCGAAGACCTTCAGGTCCTCGTTGACCATCACGCGGTACACCGTGGGGGGTGCGCAGAAGGTCGTGACCCCGTAGTTCTGCATCGCTCCGAGCGTACGCTTGGCATCGAACTTCCCCTCTAGCTGGAACACGGCGGCGCCCACGGTCCATTGCCCGAAGAGCTTGCCCCAGGCGGCCTTGGCCCATCCGGTATCGGACATGGTCCAGTGAAGGTCGGTGGGTTTGAGGTCCTGCCAGAACGTGGCCGTGATGCGGTGACCTATGGCGTACGACGCCTGGGTATGGAGCACCATTTTGGGGTAGGACGTGGTCCCGGATGTGAAGTAGAGGAGAAGGGTGTCGTCGGACCTGGTCTTCTCGACGCCCTCGAGCTGTAAGGATGCGGCGGCGACCTCGTCATCGTAGGAGAGCCAGCCTTCACGCTTGTCGCCTAGGATCATACGCTTGGTAAGACAGTCCACGTCATCGAACACGTTGTCGACCTTGGCGGCGCCCACACCATCGCTGATGGCCATGACGGCCCCAGCTGTCTTGATGCGGTACTCGACGTCCTTGGCGGTGCACATGGCGGTGGCCGGCATGGGCACGATACCGAGCTTGAACATACCGATCATGCACATGTACCACTCAGCGCACTGGGGCAGCATGATGAACACACGGTCGCCCTTCTTGAGCCCGAGCTTCTTGAGCACGTTCGCGAAACGGTTCGAACCGGTCTTGATGTCCCAGAACGTATGCTTCTCCACGCTATCGTCCGGATTGACCGACACCAAGGCGAGCTTCGTGCGGTCCTCGGCCCACTTGTCGACAACGTCGAAACCGAAGTTGAAGTACTCGGGGACCTCTAGCTTGAACTCGTTGCGAGTCTTCTCGTAATCCACCATATTGGGCGTATCATCGACCATCTCGATCACTCCATATCATGACATGATAGGGCCCGGAGGCCCCCTCGGGCCGCTCACAGCAGGGTGAACCTTAAAAATCGAACCGAAGCCATGTCAGCGCATGCCAGTGGGGGCCCGAAGCCACCCTTTTTTTAAGGTTGCACTTCCGATGTGAGGTTCATCATGCGCGTCATAGCTCACAAGATCGATATCCTCACAGGAGGTAACAACGTCGTGGCCGTGGGCCCTAAGGTCGCCCAGGACCTGGACCTCAATCCCATGGACCGCGTGCGGTTGACCGTGCCCGATCCCAAGAACGGCGAGGACGCACCGCACGTGGAGGACGACAAGACCCGTGTTTCGTGCGTTGCGACCGTCGATTTCTGGACCGAGTCGCGTCCCGGTTACGAGGTAGCCCTGTTCGAGGACACGTTCCTTACCCTTGGTATCGAGGACGGGCAGGAGATCTCCCTCATGCCCCTCGGGAAGCCGCCCTCTATAGAATACATCAAGAAGAAGATGGCCGGTGAGGAATTGACCGAGCACGAGCTCAACGCGATCATCGCTGACGTCGTGGACGACCGGCTCACGGAGGTCGAGGTCGCCTCGTTCATCTCTGCCGTGTCCATGTCGGACATGACGCTCAATGAGATAACATGCCTCACCCGCGCACTGGTGAGCACTGGTGAGACCATGTCGTTCCCTCAGGATGTAGTGGCCGACAAGCACTGTTCCGGCGGCGTCCCCGGGAACAGGACCACGCTCATCGTGGTCCCCATCATGGCAGCGCTTGGCGTGTGCATGCCCAAGAGCTCATCCCGTGCCATCTCGTCCGCTGCCGGGACCGCGGACGCCATGGAGGTCCTGGCCGATGTCACGCTCTCAAAAGAGAAGGTCTTCGAAGCCGTTGAGAAGGCGAACGGCTGCATCGCCTGGGGCGGCGGGCTAAACCTGGCCCCTGCCGACGACAAGCTCATCAGGGTGAGGAAGCCGATGGGGCTCGATCCCATCGGGCTGTTCCTCCCATCCATCCTTGCCAAGAAGTACTCCATGGGCTCGACCCATGTCCTCTTCGACCTGCCACTGGGATATGAAGCGAAGATAAGTTCCATCGGCGAGGTCAAGCACCTGGAGAGCATCATCATCAAGCTCGGTCGGATGCTGGGCATGAAGATAGACGTGCTCATCAGCTACGGTGACGAGCCGATCGGCAATGGTATCGGCCCCGTGCTCGAGGTTCAGGACGTGCTCAAGGTACTGCAGAACAAACCCGACGCTCCGAAGGACCTGGAGGAGAAGTCGCTGCTCATTGCAGGCCGTCTCATCGAGCTAATCGGTATCGAGCGCTTCAAGGAAGGTGGACGACGTGGCGACGGTGTCAAGGTCGCGGAGGAGGTCCTCCGCTCGGGTAAGGCCTGGAAGCAGATGCAGAAGATCATCAAAGCTCAGGGCGGGAATCCAAAGATATCTCTAAAGGACCTGAAGCTGGCGCCCTATACGTATGACATAGTGGCGGAGAGGTCCGGAAAGATGCTCGATACGATCAATACGGTCGTTGCCAAGGTGGCGCGCATGGCGGGTTCACCCCAGAACAAGAGCGCAGGGGTCTACCTCAACAGGAAGTTCAACGAGTTCGTCAATCGTGGCGATGTGCTCGCAACGGTGTACGCGGGTAGCGAGGACAAGCTCAGGCGCGTCAAGCGTCTGCTGGACGAGACCCCCATGTTCGAGGTCATGTAGGTCTCTGCCGGCCTTCCCGAGGAATTTATAAATCCTCCGATGCTGGCACCCACCATGGATACCGAGGTGCACGAGATATTCACTTCCTTCCAAGGCGAAGGGGGGACCGTGTCCGGCTCGTGCGCAGGCCGACGCCAGGTGTTCGTCCGGCTCCGGGGATGCGATGTCCGCTGTGACTGGTGCGATACGGCCCATCTACTAGGCACCTCGGGACAACCTGCTCTTGTTGAGGCGGCTCCCGGATCCCGCCGTCGCGGGATCGATAATCCCATGACGCCTGCACAGGTGGTCGATGCAGTGATGGCCCTGCGTACCCCGTCGCTCCATTCGGTGTCGTTCACCGGGGGCGAACCTCTGCTCCATGTCCCTTTTCTCAAGAAGGTGTTCACGAGCCTGAAGAAGAAGAAGCTGCCTGTCTTCCTGGAAACGAACGGTAACGATCCGAAGGCCGCGAAGAAGGTCGCGAAGCTCGTGGACGTGGCCAGTGTGGACATCAAGGACCGCACGGCCGGGGCACACGGCGATAAAGAGTGGGAAGAGCTAGTTGCACGTGAAGTGGCCAGTGCAGCGACATTCAAGAAGGAAGGGTGTGAGACCTATGCAAAGCTCGTCGTCACGGGACGTACTCGGGAACAGGACGTGGCGCATGTGGCCAAGCTCCTGGCCGAGGTCGATGTCCCTCTGGCGATACAACCGGTGACCCCTCTGGGGGATGCCCTGCCTCCATCGCTCCGCCTCCTGCTCAGCTTCGCCGACGCCGCCTGCGAGCATCTGCCCGTCGAGGCGGTCTCGCTCTCGGTCCAGGGCCATCGCCAGGCCGGGTTCCCCTGAGGTGCTAGGATCATGGCGGCCGATGTGCAAGAACTGGCGCCCGACCACCGTATCACCCTCAATCGTGTAGGTGTCACTGGCATCCGCAAGCTCATCGTTCGCCGACGCGGAGGACAGGAGAATGCGCTCGCCGCCCATATCGAGGTGTATATCGACCTCAATCCCCTGAAGAAAGGGATCCACATGTCCCGGTGCACGGACACGATCAACGAGGTCATCGAGGAGGGGGTCGAGCACGAGGTCGCGGACGTCGAGCAGTTCTGCACCGAGGTCGCCTCGCGACTCCTGGAACGGCATCCTGAGGCCACCCGCACCGAGGTGCACCTGTCCGCAGAGTACCCCCTTGACCGAACGAGCCCGGTGAGCGAGCGACGGAGCCAGGAGATGTACACCCTTGTTGGGCGGGCCGTGGCAAGGCGTACTAACGGCGATCTGTCCACCCGGCGCACGATAGGGGTCGAGGTGGAGGGGATGCTGGCCTGTCCCTGCGCACAAGAGATGATGCGCGAGACATCGCGTGAGGTGCTGATAGAGGCAGGCATGGACGACGCTGCGATCGACAAGGTCCTGGGGCGGCTCCCCATCGCCACGCACAATCAGCGAGGCCGTGCAGAGCTCACCGTCGGGCTCGCCGATCCCCGGCTCAGAGTTGAGGCGGACACGCTCATCGATATTGTGGAGAACGCGTTCTCCTCACCGGTTTTCGAGGTTCTCAAGCGCCCGGACGAGGCCCATGTGGTCTCCCGCGCTCACCGGCGACCGCGGTTCGTCGAGGACGCGGTGCGTGCCATGGTGGGCGGTGTGATGACGCATTTCCCCGAGCTACCCGATGGCGCACTTGTGGCAGCGCGGATGGAGAGCATGGAGAGCATCCACCGCCACAACGCCGTTGCCGAGTGCACAGCGACGCTTGGCCTGTTACGCGCCCAGTTGGAGGGTGAGGACCACCACCCGGCGCCCCGCTACCATTCGTTGAACGAGTGGATGCGGTGACATCCTTCCACGGATAGGGTCCGTGGGATCTCCGGTGTCTATTGCTATGAAGGGCTCACGGTCTATGTGAATGTAATTCATAATGATATAGTATGCAGTTAGTTCGCTATTCTCTTTTCAAACTGTTTACTTTATCATTTAGAATTCGACAAGATCGGGATCGTCGAAACGACATCGTATAACCACAGTTATCACGTCGTCGGTCAGATCGGGTAATTCGGGCTCACAAAGGGACGTAATCTAAGGCAGGAGGGGCGACAACTTACGTGTGGCTCTTACAGTCATCTGGAGGAATAAGCGAGGTCGGATAACCCACTGTTATCGGACGTATGGTCTGGTATCCGTTGGCTCCTGGTGAGCGAGGTATTCCGGTGTTGATCTCCCAGTTGAGCGCTCTAGGGCGGTGGGAGGGGGTGGCGGTTGGGCTCGTTGTTCATGGTATCATAACGAGCTGATTCTTGAGCCGTAAAGGAATCCAAGATGACATCCTGAGGGCGAAGGAGCCCCCAATCAAAGAGATCTTGTGTAATCCAGAAGATAGCCCGGGTGTGTAAGGTAAGATTTCGCACATATGTACGATAACTACCTATATCTGCACTTTCCTTTCAGATAAAATGTCCTTCGTCCTTAGTCGTATATCGCCCCTGATGCGCTCTAGTATACGAAAGAACAGTCATACTCCAGTAGTCCGATAAAATCCCCACAACGTCGTAATCACGAACTCGATCTCCGATACCAGTTCCCATCAGACGGATATCCGAATGTCCGAGAGAATGAGCTCAATCCACGTCATATATCCGAATTGCGCTTCGGATATCACAGACCACAGGACCTCCGAGCGAACATATTTATCCTATGCCCCCGGCGCTCCCGACATGGCCACGCC
>CAZFHY010000001.1:186131-550217 GCA_964519305.1 Candidatus Undinarchaeota archaeon | reverse complement strand
CCTCCGAGCGAACATATTTATCCTATGCCCCCGGCGCTCCCGACATGGCCACGCCTCCGGGAGCGAAGTACTTTCCCTACTCCTCCTTCCGCGCAGGCCAAGAGGAGATCATCGAGGCCAATCGGAGCACCATCCGTGACCGTGGTCTCGCCCTCCTCGAGAGCCCCACAGGGACCGGGAAGACCCTCAACGCCATCGTACCCGGACTGGAGGCGGTGGAACGTGGCGAGATCAAGGGCATCATGTTCGTCACACCACGCAAGACCCAGCACGCCGTGGTGTTCGACGATGTGGCTCGGATAAACAAGCAAGGCCACGACTTCAGGGTGCTCAATCTGGTGTCGAAATCGGACCTGTGCATCAACGAGAACGGGCTCCAGTGCGCTTACGGTGACTGCCCGTTCATGCCGGGAAAGGGTGGCCAGATGAAACTCGGTAAACCCAAATCGAAGGAAAAAATACAACATTCCCTCCGGTCCCTGAGCAAGGAAAGACCCTCATTAGACGTTCCGACAGCCCTCTCTTTTGGAAGGCGCTTCGAATACTGCCCTCATAGGGCAGTAATAGATTTCGCCCATGAGGCGGAGGTCGTCGTCTGCGACTATAATTACGTGTTCTCTCCGGCTATTGCCAATATCATGGAGAAGAAGGAAATGGAGTACGGAAAACGACTCCTTGTGGTCGACGAGGGCCACAACCTCTATGACCGTGTTCTGGCCTTCTACTCTGCGACTATCAATCGCGGCACTCTAGAATCAGTACAGTCCACTGTGAAAATCTTATGGAGCCGTTCAAACAGCTCTTTTCAGAGTCTACAGGATGACGTACAGGAAATCGGGAAGATCGTTGTGGGAATCTGCCGGGATACGAATCCAGGGCAGGGTCAGGATACGGTCATCGACCTGGAAGAAGAAACACTTGACCGACTAGAGAATGTCTGCAAATCCATCACGAGAAGACTTGGGGCGGAGGACTATCACAAGATGCTCATGAAGGAACTGGCCAAGCTACCGAAGGACCGCCGGGAGCGGGCCGAGCGTTCGATGTCCCGGTTCAAGGATAATTGCAGTTCGATTATCGAGTTCCTCACTGACAGGAAGCGGTTCCATGAAGAGTACATGACGGTTTCGTGGCGCGATGGGACGAAGGATTTCCTGCTTCGCTTCAAGAAGTTCGACGTATCAGGCGACATCCATAATTCAATAAGCACCTTCCGTGCCGCGATAATCCAGAGCGCCACGCTCAGTCCGCAGCCTTACTACCGGCGCATCCTGGGTCTGGGCGATGACTGCATGGCCGCGACGTACCCGTCACCCTTCCCCCCCGAGAACCGTCTGGTGCTGGTCGACGCACGCATGAACAACGCCATGCGCTACCGTGACCTCCCTGACACCTTGAACGGTGTGACCGAGCGCCTAAAGACAATGGTGACGACCTATCCTGGTAACTACCTGGTGTTCTTCTCGTCATACCGCGAGCTCGCTAAGTACTCAAAGCGGCTCGACCTCCCGCGGGGGATCAAGGTGCTCGAGGAGAAGCGCTCGCTCAAACAGCGGGAGCGGGACCAGATGATGTCCGACATGCGCACTCGCGGGCTGATGAAGATGCCCACCGTCCTGCTGGGCGTGCTGGGCGGCTCCTTCTCGGAGGGTATCGACCTCAAGGAGGAGGGCGTCATCGGGGTCATCGTCGTCGGGATGGGCATCCCGGTCCCCTCGGAGGAGAACAAACGGCTCCAGCGCTACCTGCAGCGCAGTTTCGGTGATGGCTACAATTACGTGTTCACCTACCCGGCCCTGGCCCGTATCATGCAGGCCAAAGGCCGCCTCATCCGCACGATGCGTGACCGGGGCGTGGTCTATCTGATCGACAACCGTATCCTCAACGACCGGTACCTCAAACTCGTCCCCGACTCGCTGAAGAACGAGATGATCAGTGTCTACAATACAAAGGCGCTGAAAGCGACCCTCGATCATTTCTGGAAGGCCGAAAAGTAGAGCGGCCGGGCGGGGGAAATAAAACTCTTTACGTCCTAGATAATGCCACGGATGGCCTGCCTGGACGACCGCACTCTGGTGGGGGGGCTCATTGTCTGCTTCGCCCTCCTCACCACCTGCTTCCTCTCTACGAACGAAGCACCGCGGTTCTCGCTCGCCATGTCCCTTGGGCTGGACGGTTCGGTCGATATCGGAGGCTACATCCGTGACGTCATTCACCCGCAGTTCCCTCCCATCGACTACGTCGTGAAGGACGGTACGATCTACAGTGACAAGGGTCCGCTCCTGTCCGTACTGGCCGCACCCCTCGTGCGCATCCTTCAGGTGGCCGGCGCTAATCTTCGCACGACCGTATTCCTGACAACCCTGCTCCTTTCAGGTCTTCCCACGGTCCTCACCGCCCTGCTGATCTTCTGGTTCGGTCGCTCGGTCCACAGGCCGGGGGACATCAATCCTGCGCTCGTGGCCCTTGCCTATGCATTGTGCACGAACGCCTTCTACTACGGCACCGTTTTCTTCCCGTACAGCATGGCCTCCTTCCTTGCCGTCGCGAGCTTCATGGTCCTGCATGCTGGCGACCGGAATCCGGATGGTCGTAGTGCGTTGGCCGCAGGGGCGCTCGCCGGTCTCTCGGGTCTGGCGGATTTCGCGACACTTCTGCTGTTCCCCGCCCTCCTTCTCTATTGTGCGCTGAGACGCCCCGGCTGGACCGTCAGGTTCATCATATCGGGTGGCCTGGTGCTCTCCCTCCTTCCGCTCTATGCCTATGCCATGCTCGGTGATCCGTTCGGCCTCCCGTACAAGTACCATGCGACGTTTGCGGAAACACGTGAGCAGGGCGTGTGGTACCAATGGGGGATCCCTGATCCACAGGCGCCCTTTGGAATGACGTTCTCACCCGAGCGGGGTCTCTTCTTCTATAGCCCGGTCCTGATCGTGGCCGCCGTGCTCTGGTTCAGGTTCCGTTCTCTCCATACCAGCGAGGCGTACCTGGTCCTGGCCATGTTCATCGTCCTCATGGGATTCCATGTCACCCATCTTAACTGGCGTGCCGGCATTTCCTTCGGCCCACGGTACATGGCGGCAGGCATGCCCTTCTTCGTACTACCGCTCCTCGCCGTGCGCAGAAGGGGTGCTGTCCGGCCTGTGTTCATGATACTGCTCCTCACCTCGTTCCTGGTGAACCTTCTTGGTGCCGTTTCCCACTACCCCGGTGATGACGAGAATCCGGTGGCAGGCCTCCTTGCCAGATGGTATAGCGGTCGACGTCTCGTGATGGACACGGGTGAGGTCGATCCCTACGAGATAATCGTGGCGCGACCCAAGGTACACCTCGCGTTCTACCGCATGGGATTGGACGGTAATGAGGCCCTTGTCAGGCTCCCGTCGCTCCTTGCCTGCGCTGTAGGCCTTGTCCTGCTGAAACGTGCAATGGTATGAGCGCGCTCCAGCGCACGATCATCTGCCCAGACGCATAAGGAGAATCCCTCTGAGCATCCTGAACGCGTCGGGGAAGATCCGGAGTCGGGAGTCACCGCGTTCGGTCCAGACGATGCCCATCTCTTCGATCCTGAGCCCTGTGCGGTGGACCTTCCAGATGAGCTCGGTGTCGAACTCCCAGTCACCGTGGGAAAGGTCGATGTCGTCGAGGATACGACGGCGCATAACCTTGAAGCCGCATTGGAAGTCGCTGTAGGGTAGGAAGAACAGCAGGCGGACGAGCGTCCGGTAGACCACACCGGTCAGGATCCGGGCCCAGGTCTGGTCCACGATTCGGCGCCCTCCGTGAGCGTTCCGCGAACCGATCACGAGGTCCGCCCCGGCCGTGATCCGCTCGAGAGCGTCCCTTACATGTCGTGGGTGGATGGCCAGATCGGCGTCCATGAGCACGATGACGTCCTTTGACGCCTCCTCCGCGCCTTTGAGGAAACCACCTCCTCTCCCCAGGCGCGCTCCGGGGAAGGAGAGGGCACGGACCCGGGGATCGCTGTCGGCAATGGTGCGTGCGAGTTCGGCCGTCCGGTCGGTGCTGCCGTCCTCCTCCACGATGACCTCCAGGTCGAGGTCGCCAAGGGTGTCGAGTGTCTCGGACACGGCCTGCTCGACGTTATGCTCCTCGTTGTAACAGGGGAAGATTACGGATACGGACCGCGTCTCCTCCATCGCGTCCAGCTTGGACGACGAGGTTTAAAGCCTTTGGTGTGGCGGCTCTCATGCGGCCTTACGGATCTCGCTCGCATCGAGGAGTTCGTCGTTCACGGCCTGAACGGGGAACGGGATGACCTTCGCCTTTGATTCGAACCGGTCCTTGTACTTCTCGTAGACCTCTTCGATTATGTGCACGGCACGCTCGTCCTCGGTCCAGAGGCCGATGTTGAAGTCCTCGCCGGAGATGTAGAACTGGTTGGGTGCCTTTGACTCCACTATATCGAGCTCGCCATCGTACTGCTCCCTCTCCTCCTCGGAGATGTACTCGAGGAGGTGGTCCTTGCCTGCGGTGATGTCGCGGGACTCATTCGTGATGTCGAAAGCCTCCTTGAGGATATCCTTCCCACGCTCAAGACCGTGCTCCTCGAGCACGTCGAACGCGGGGCCGAAGGCGCCGAAATAGGACATGTCGACGAGCAGGGAGCTCCAGTTCTTGCGGTCGTAGCCCCATCTGGTCTCATGGGCGGCCTTCCACACCTTACTACGGAGCTTCTCGATGTCCTCCCCCTTTTCCTCGGCTTCCTTGACGAGGGTGTAGGTCTCGAGCATGTGCGAGGAGTACTCTTTGGATTTCTCGATCTGCTTCTCTATCTTGGCAAGCTTCTCCTTGTCACCCGATTCCCGGTAGACCTCGCGGGCGTTGTACAGGCCCACGGCATGGGCCGAGGACTCGTTGAGGATGTTAGTGAGATTCTGGTCGGCGGTGTAGTGGCCGCGAGCGAGCTCGACGTGCCATTCCTCGTGTGCGATGGTCTCGGGATCGTTCGCCTGCTCGTCGCTGGCGTAGGTCGCACCATCGGCGTTCGCCATACCGGCCGCGCCGAAGTACATGGTCTCGTACCCAGCGGCATCGAGAGCATCCACTACCTCACGGAGCATCTCCTTGGCAAGGTCCTCCTTCTCGCCGTAGCCGCAGATCTGCGCCTTGACGGACAGAGGTGCACCTATACCTTCACATGAGTTGATGACGCCCAGGTACCCCACTGTTCACTACTAGCGGGTAACGGCGTATTTATACCTTTCGGAATCGTGCTATATCAGCCCACAGTTCAGAGGGTGACTAGATTGTGGGAGTTCACAAGCTCCTTGTAGCTTTCCTTTCCCAGCACACCCGCGATCTCGTCGGTCTGGAGCCCGGCGATCTTTGCCGCATCGCGGCTCGTGTAGTTGACGATCCCGCGGGCGAACTCCTTCCCGTCGGGTCCTGCAATGGAGACCGTATCGCCCTTACGGAATGTGCCTTCCACCTCGACGACACCCGAGGGCAGCAGGCTGCACGGACGGCCCGTGAGGGCTCGTTTTGCACCAGCGTCAACACGAAGGATTCCCTTGGGACGGCTGGAGAACAGTAGCCAGGTGAACCGCCCCTCCAGGCGTTTCTGTGGGTGGAATAACGTTCCCATGTCCTCGCCATCGACCACCCTTTCGCACGCCCGTTCTGTGGTGTTCTGGAGCATCACCACGGGGATACCGGCACGAGTGGCGATGCGGGCCGCTTTCACCTTGCTCACGAGCTTCTCCTTGGGGTGCTGGCGAGCCTGGCGCTCCACTGCGGGGGTCACCTCCTCGACCACGGGTACACGCACACCATCGCGCCCGGGCCCGATGAGCCCGTCCGATGATGCCAGGAGGATGAGAAGGTCGGCCTCGACAGCGACTGCCACGTGCGCGGAGAGCATGTCGTTGTCGCCATACCTGATCTCGTCCACGGCGATTGTATCGTTCTCGTTCACTACGGGCACAACTCCCAGATCGAAGAGCGTGAGCACAGTGTTGCGCGCGTTAACGTACCGTCGCCGGTCAGTGACATCGTCAGCGGTCAGGAGCACTTGGGCCACATTGATCTTGTGGGCACCGAACCCTTCCTCATATCCCTTCATGAGCAGGCTCTGGCCTACAGCAGCGATCGCCTGGAGCGTGTTCAGGTCACGAGGACGCTCTTTCAACCGAAGCGCCTCCATCCCGAAAGGGATGGCCCCCGAACTGACCACTATGACGTCGATCCCGCGCCATACAAGGGATACGATATCGTCCACCAGCGACCGTACCCGCTCGGCCGCCGGCCCCTCTCGGCCAACAAAAGCGGAAGTACCGACCTTCACGACGACACGGCGAGCATTGGCGAGGTCCTTGCGGTCCACGGTGAGGAGTCCGGTGGCAGGCTTTAAATGGATGACTCTCAGCCGCGGAGGGCATTACCGAGTTCCGTCAACTGTGCCCCCAACACCGGTTTATCGGTCTCGGGCACGTAGAACACGACCGTGTCCATTGGAGGGAGCCTGTCCACCTGCTCCTTGAGAGAATCACCCGCACCGGCGATGCCCAGTTCCTGAGCGTAAGGTGCCATGTCGGAACTGGTGGCGTCCTTGGGATCGATGCCCCGGGCCTTCAGGTCGTCCACGACCCAGGGACGTCGGAGGAAGTACCCGGTCCCCATCTTGTCAGCGAGTGCCTGGTACCCATCGCCCTCAGCGTGGAGCGCGAGAGTGTAGAGTGCACCCGGGCGTTCCATGGCGGTCAGGCGTTCGTTGAGCCCTGTGTTCATGAGGGCGAAGAACGTGAAGCGACCGGCATTATGGTTGGGCATGGCCCACTCCGTGATACGAGGGCCCTCTCCGCCGACCCACACCTTGGCGTGGTACTTGTCCAGCACACCCAGTGTACGGCGCAGGGCAGTGACGGAGTTCTGTGCCTTCTCCGCAGGGGATAGGTAGGCGTCATTGCCACGTACGAGGTTGATGATGAGGTTGTCATCGTTCAGCACTTTCCGCTTACCAAGGGCGGTGAGGAGCCTCAACCCGGCGTTCGAGAGCGCCTGGATGGTCAGCATGAGGCGCACTTGGTCGAACGTGGACAGGAGGTCCTGTACGACAGTTGGCGGCGGGTAATGTTGTTCGAACTCCGCGTCCACGACCAGATAATCCATCCTTGCGGCGGTGGCCACGTCGCGGGCGCTGGCGATGCCGCCCTCCCAGTCTCCCTCGAATCCCAGTACGCTGGGCTTGACCGCCCAACCGACCTCTCTCACGCCTTCCATGATGCTCCGTCCTTTACCGTAAACGTAGGTATGTCAGGGAATCGCGGGGAAAAGGATAAATGGATGACTCTGCGGCCGCCGGTCGTTCTCAGGTCACTCGGGACGAGTCGAGGAACACCTTGTAGGTCTTGCCCATCCGTTCACGCTGGATGACGCCCATCCGGTCCAGATTACTGAGCACGGTGGACACCTTGGCCTTGCTCCAGTCCAAGCGGAAGCGCAGTGAGTCCTGTGTGATATCTCCGGAGCGCTCCACCTCCTCCACAACGAGGCGTTCGTCATCGCTCAATGCTTTCTTGATGATCTCGAGCTGATGCTCGGGTTCATCCCGCTGGGCCAGTGCGATGTTGTATGAGACCAGGAAGCCCACCGCGAGCGCAACGACCACGGCCAGCATGTTGAGAAGGCGCAGTTCAGGGGTCTCGAAGTTCATCATACGCTCTGCCAGCGTGGAAGTGGGGTCCAGTACAATGCCAAGGGGTACGAGCGCGAATATGTAGGAGACGATGAAGACGAGGATGATGAATATGGCCTTAGAGGTCTCGTCCATCAAGGAAAAGTCCATTCTTAAGACCATGTACCTCTAGTAGTGCCTTGTTCCATTAAAAAGACTCACACTTTTAATCCGGTGACGTAGAGGTCCTCAACCTGGGCAGATATCGCGTCCCAGTCCATCTTCTTGGCGCGTTTTCTCCCGGCGGTGCCCATGCGACGTGCCAGCTTATCGTCCTCTAGTACCGCACCGAGCCCCTGGGCCAGACCTTCCGGATCTCCGGGCTCAATGAGCAGTCCGGCATCATCTCCAACGAGCTCGGGCAGTCCTCCCACGTCAGATGCTACCACGGGAGCCCCACAGGCCATGGCCTCGAGGCAGACTATCCCCAGTGGTTCCATGTTCGAGGGCACGGCCACTACGTCGGCCGCCCGGTATAGCCGAGGGAGCTCGTGGTGGGCCACTACGCCCAGGAACCGGGTCCGTTCCTCGATGCCCAGTTCCTTGGTTAAAAGACGCAGCTGTCCCTCCAGTGGCCCTCCACCTGCCAAGAGGAGCACCGTGTCGTCGGGCATCCGGGCAACAGCGCGCAGGAGGGTGTCCACTCCCTTCTGCTTGGTGAACCGTCCTACGAAAAGCACGGCCCGGCGGTCCTCCAGCAGGAAGGCCTCCGTGAGCTCCGTATCGCGCTTTCCCGGTGAAAAACGTTCAGTGTCGACGCCGTTGTACACCACCGCGCTCTCGATCCCCAGCGACTCGCGGACACGCTCTGCCACGAACCGGCTGCACGACGCGGATACCTCCGGATCGTACCTGTCCAGGATACGCTTGTAGATCCGCCGCTTGATGCTCCCCACGGGATAGCCCTGGAAATGCACGGCGAGCTTCCCTTTTGCTACGGAGCGCACCATGGAGTCAGGGGGGTAGAGCACGGCCACGAGATCGTACTCGTTCTCTGCGAAGTGCCGCTTTGCAGCTGGGAAGAATGACACCGATTCCAGCCAGAATGCGTCCAGATGATAACGGGTGAGACTGCGAAATGCGTCCGCCGGGGCAGAGTTGCGCCGCACGTACGGGAACGTATGGAACGTGATGTCCTTTATCGCCGCGAGCTCGGGCGCTACAGTACCGCCGCACACAACATGGACCTCATGGCGTCTCGAGAGCCGGCGTGCGATCTCCCGACCGAAGGTCTCGGCACCTCCGGCGACCACCTCACCGAGCGACGGGCTGTAGAGGCACAGGCGCATAGGATGTTATGTGGTGGATAAGCATTAAAAGGGTGCAGCCACCCCCAACATCGTGGAGGTCAGCGCGGTCGTGCTCACCCTGGATAACGCGGACACCGTTGCCGCGACGCTAGAGAGCCTTTCAGCCCAAGAGCCTTTACCAGCAGAGGTCGTCGTGGTCGATGGCGGTTCCACGGATGACACACAGGAAATCGCTGCTGAGCATGGCGCCCGTGTGGTCGTCGAGGATACGCGTGGCATCGCACGCGCCCGCAACCGCGGTATCGCGGAGACGACCGGTGATATCGTCCTCTTCGTGGACGCGGACATAAAGCTCGAGAAAGGATTTCTGGCCGCCCTCCTCCCGGCACTGAAGGACAACATCGCCATCGCCACCGGAAGGGTCGGGGCCGCCGATGCCCGTACACTGGTTGAGCGGTTCGAGGGTTCACGGACGGAACTGCACTTCCAGCGCGCACCCGCGCGAGCACCTTCTTGGTGCACCGCGTACACACGAAAGCTCCTTGACGACCTGGGCGGGTTCGACGCGGAACTGCCCACAGGCGAGGACCTTGACCTGCTCATCAGAGCGGAGACGGTCGGTCTTGAGGCGGTCTACGTTCCCAAAGCAAAGGCCTACCATCACCACCGCGCCTCGATCGGTCCCTGGCTCCGTCAGCAGTTCGGCTACGGTGTCGGCCAGGGGCGGCTTGTGCGTAAGCACGGCCTTCACAATCCTGGCAACACCCTCTACTGCCTGGGCGGCCTTGCGCTCGTCCCTCTTGCGGTCGCTGCACCGTTCGTCCCTGGTGGCGGATTGGCGATGACGCTCCTTCTGGTCGCCTTCCTGATGGTGGATGGTCTGCCTGTGCTCTTCCAAGGACTAAATGATCACGGTCTTGCGTCCATCGCGTTCCTGCCCCTGGCACTTGTACGCTTCATAACGTATGCTTCGGGTTTCCTGCGGGGGGTGGTCTGAACGGCCGCCGAGATTATCCACGTGAACAACACCTTCATCGAGGGAGGGGGCATCGACCGGGTGATGTTCGGCCTCATCGATCATGTCAGGAAGGTCCACCCCGTCAAGGTCCTGGTCGCAGAGAGCGGGTTCGAGGTGGACTACCCGAACCTCCGAAACCTGGAGATCGAGGTGGTCAAGACCAAGGACACCCGTCACAAGGTGCTCTGGATGCTCACGACCGTCCGCAACCGGATGCTGAACGAGACCGGGATATTCCACCTCCATCATGCAGTGCTCAACTGGGCGGCCCTGGGCAACAGCCGACGGAACTATCTTTGCACGTACCACGGATGGTACAGCATGGCCTTGGACCCGGCCCTGGCCCCAAAGAAAATAGCCCGGGCCGGATTCCTGGGAGCTACTACGGCGCTATATCGTAGGATGCACCAAGTCACCACCGTATCCCTCACCCAGAAAGAGGAGCTGGAGGGTACGTACAGGGTCAAGGATCCGACCTACATCCCTAATGGAGTGGACACTAGGTCGTTCACCCCCACGGGGGAGGACGAAGGCTACATGCTCTTCGTTGGCCGGCTCATAGGGCAGAAGCGGGTCGAGCAGCTCGTACAACTGGCAGCTGACATCGACATGCCCCTCAAGATTATCGGACGTGGTCCCCAGAAGGACGAGCTAATGCTATTGGCCTCCAAGCTCGGTGTCGAGCTGGACATAATGACGGGGCTGAGCGAGGAGGACCTGATCGATACCTATCGCCGCGCAGCGTTCTACGCTACGGCCAGTGGATGGGAAGGGATGACCCTCACCATCCTGGAGGCCTGTGCCTGCGGCAAGCCAGTGCTCGCATATGACGTCGTGAGCAACCGGGACGTGGTCGTCGATGGGAGCACAGGCCTCCTCGCCAAGGACTACGAGGGGCTGGTAAAGTACGGGCGCACTCTCAAGGATGACGAGGGATTGCGTCAGGAGTTTGGGAAGCATGCGCGACAAAGAGTCGAAGAAAGATTCACATGGGACGCCATTGCCGACCAGTATCTCACGATCTACGCAAAGATCGCTGAGGATCTGGAGTAGGCCAGGCGTTCCCGCAGTGGTGACGGTCACAACCCGCGCCCTTGTCCAAGTGACACGGCATGGGGGTGGGAAAGGTATAAATACCGGCGGTCCCGCAAAACCGTGCCACATGGAGACAGGATACTCCATTGACTGTGAGGAGAATCCAGACTGGGGATTCGCCCGCAATCAACGGGTCGTGCTCAGACGTCCCCAGGCCGAGATGTCGCTCTCGGTATTCTCCGCTTCTGTCCTCCCGGACCAGGGCATCTATATGGCCCCTAACCGTGACTTTTCCTATGAAGGCCTGAACGTGCATTCCGAGGGTGAGAACTGGAAGTATCTCGACTCCATGGCGTTCGGTGTGCGTCAGGGTGACCAGTGGCTCGACCTGAAGCCCACCTCGGTCACCGCCCACGCCCATAAGGCCGTCTATCATTACGACATGATACGCGATGGCGAGAACGTCGGTTCGGTCGACGTTGACTACTTCCTCCTCGACGGAGGCGACGCTGATGGTATCACAGGTCGTGTACGGTACCATGTCGACAGCCAGGAGAACGGTCTCCACCTATCGGTGAGCCCGCTCGTGGACATCCGCCACATGTACGACGGTTCCTCGCCGCATGAGATCGGCTCGTGGGTGGACTCCGGCACCGGCGCGCTGTTCGCAGCTCGTGGCGACAGGTATCTTCTCCTCGGAGCACAGAACGCACGCGCAGAGGACTTCCGCCGGACCATGCCCTGGGGCTACAAGCTCGGATCGGGCTCCCGGACAGAGGGGCCTGAAGGCATCGTGTTCCGTGAGGAGTGGAAGCACCCGACGTTCGCTGGCAAGCTAGAGGCCGATGTGACTGACGGAGAGGACCTGGAGGTCGTGTTCGCGGCCGGGCGCGGCGAAGGTGCTGTGCGCGATGCCTACCAGAACGCGATCCGGACACATGCGACCAACGAGCGTGCCGAGGAGTACCGCATCACCACCATGGCTCAGAACCTCGGACTGGACCCGAGTGACGAGCGCGAGGGTCTCTTGCTCAACCGCGCGGTAACTCTGGCCAATTTCGGCATCCGCGTGGGCGATACGACTGTACCCGAGGCCGGTGGCTGGTGGTTCAGGAACGCCTGGTTCCGCGACGCTTACGAAGGCGTCCGCTCGAGCTATGAGACATACCGGACGATCAAGGGCGATGACTTCGTCAAGGACCTTGTCCGCGCCGGACTCAAGCTCCAGGACGACACGGGTCGCATCCCCAACAAGCTTCCCGAGCGTGCTGGCGAGCCTGTGAGCTATAACGCCGTGGACGCCACGCTCCTGTGCATCGACACAGGGCTGCGCATCGCTGCGGACAGCGGTGACCGATCATTCTCACAGGAGGTCCTTGGAAGCCTCCGACGAACTCTTGACGGGTTCTCCGCCGCCGATCCCGGGATCGAGGACGGGGCACCCGTTGTGACGGACAACGGTCTCATCCGTTCAGTTGCCTGGCACACCTGGACCGACTCCAAGCGCTGGGTGGGTGGCCACATGCTCCCCGAGCGGATCCCGCGCGGATGGGAGGAGGAACGCGTGCGCGAGGTTGGCGGTGACCAGGCGCGGCACGAGTTCTACCTGCCCTCATATTTCCTTCCAGAGGTCAACGCACAGTGGCTGACCATGCTCTCCCATGGTGCCGAGGTGGCGCGCAATGCCGGTGACGATAAGCTCGCCGAACGGTGCGAGAGCCTTCACGCTATGGGGACCGCCAGCTACAAGGACGTGTTCTGGAACGACCAGGAAGGGTTCCTCTACAACCTGGTGGACGCTAACGGCCGGAAGGACGACACCCGAGGCTCACCTGCGGTAGTCGCTGCTTCCATGCTAGGTACGGATGTCTTCTCGAAAGACGAACTGCGCAGGGTATGGGACACCACCCGTGACAACCTGCTAATCGAGCGGGGGGGCAAGGCCTTCGGTATCCTGGTCAAGGACTCCGACGAGCGTATCTACTACGGCGACGAGCAGTACCACGAGGCCGTGGTGTGGCCCCGGGACACTCCGTACCTCATCGGCCTTTTAGAGTCCGTTGGGGAAGAGGACGTCATCCGTGATGTCCTTGATAGCAATCTGGCTCATATGGTGGAGGAGCAGGCGGTGTTCTACAACAACGAGCTCTTCTCCCTGCCTGAAGGCCGCAATCCCTCGCCAAACGGGAACAATGAAGATCCTGTGCCTGTGAAGAACCCGGTGCAGTACTGGTCCCAGTGGATGGATGCATACCTCCACCACCGGTGAGGGTCCGGTGCGTGAGAAGGTCCTCCAGCATCATCGCGCCGATGTCGTTTACGATACCGAGCACTGGGAGCTCTTGGCGTCGAAACGGAGCGTTGCACTGGCCGTCATGGAACGGCTTGGGGACCTGGCCCCGCAGGTGTACGGCTCGGTGGCCCGGGGCGACGTCCATCGGGGCAGTGATATTGACATAATCATCCCCCGCCCCATACCTTCGCTCGAAGTGGAATCGCGGCTAGAGGTCATCGGGCGTGAGGTAGTGGCCGCGACGCCCTGGCTCACTCCCAAGGCCCACTACCACTTGGGCCCGGAGGTCACCGTCACTCACCCCCTGTGGCATCCCACACCTGCGGAGGAGGGATTCCACCGGTTCGGCGGCGCAGTTGACCACCCCGAGCTACGCGCTGATAAACGTGTTACCGGCGTGGACAAGCGGCTCGTTCTGGTGACGCCCACGTCCAAGGGTCATACGGAGGAGGCTGCACAGGAGGTCGGGCCGTCCCAAGTGGCCCGTGCCCTCGACATCCCCCTGGCGGTCGTCGAGGAACGTGTGTCAGTGCTCGTCCGGCGGGACGTCATCGGTCGCACAGGCGTGTTCCTTCGACGGGAACTGGCACCCGACGAGAACATCGAAGAGGTAGCACGGGAAGTGCGCCCACGTTTCCAGCGGCGGCGGTGAGCCTCGACAAGTTCGTGCTCTTCACTTCCTGCCCAGTATCCGTTGGAACATGAGTCGGATGGATAGGAGGAAGTACTCGATTATGTCGTCGGAGCGGAGCTTGGAGGCCCCTCGTTCGCGGTCGTGGAACACCAGAGGCACCTCGGCCACGGTGAAATCGGCATTGAGCACGGCTGATACCATCTCGAGCTGGAACGCGTACCCACGGGTCCTGATGGCACCGAGGTCGATATCGTCCAGCACCTCCCGGCGGTAGAGCCTATAACCGGTCGTGACGTCACCGATGGAGAACGCCGTGCCCGCCCGTCCGAGAAGGTTCGCTCCTCCGCTGATAATGCGTCTTCGGAGTGGCCAGTCGGGTGTTCCTCCGCCATCTACACTCCGTGAGCCCAAGGCCATCCCATACCCCTCTTGAACGGCTTTCAGGAGCTTTGGGAGCACATCGGGGTCATGAGAGCCATCCACGTCCATCTCACCTATATAGACGGCGTCAGGGTCCTTCAGGGCCCGGGCGAATCCCTTGAGGTAGGCCGCGCCGAGACCCTCCTTCTTCTCCTCGTGGAGCACGCTGACCAGGGCGGGGAGACGAGCGGCCGCCTCGTCCACGGCATCCCCTGTACCGTCGGAAGAACCGCCCTCGACGAAGAGGATGGTAAAGGCAGCTGGGAATGATGATGCGACCTTCTCCATGTCGAGGAGGAAAGGAGCGATGTTCTCCTTCTCGTTGTACACGGGGACGACCATCACCACCTTCTCACCGACCGCTTTCATGGTGGCACTCAAATGCATATCATCCTTTAAAAGGATGGCCGCGAGCTAGTCTTTACAGTTCATGGCGCGGCGGAACAGCACGATCCCGATAAGACCAGATAGAAGGGTAGGGAGCCGCACGAGCGCTTCGTTATCGTCGAGATCCGCCCAGTAGAGGAACGGATGTACCTTGGGTCGTAGGGTAACGTCCTCATAGGGCTCACCTGTCTCAATGATCAGCTTGAATACCTGTGTCCCAGTGGTCCAGCGGAGGAACGCGCCCTCTACAGGATACCTGTCCTTGGTCTTTGGTAGGTAGGACGCTGCGCACACCAGGTTGATCAGGAACGAGACGATCAGGAGGGAAAGGAACACCGGCCAGAGGGGGCCATTACGGTGAAGTGTGAGGAGCGGGAGTACGAGGAAAGGAATGGCGGGTACGAGGTAGCGAGGGCCGAAGGAGTTACCGCCCTTCCAGTCGATGAAGGAGGTCTGGAACAGGAAGAGGACCAGTACGACTGCAACGACAAGGACGGCCTCAGCAGGATGTTGTCTGTGGAGCCGTCTGAGGAGCACGACAGCGACTACGAGCACAGGGGAGATGACGAAAAGACCTCGTGAGGGACCAACAGTGGTCCCGGGGAACGCCTCGGGAGTGAAGGTGCCCACGCCCAAGAACAATCCCTGTTGGTGGGTATCTCTCATGTTATGGTACTTATGTGGGGGGGAGAACTCACTGAAGAGCGTGTAATGGTAGATGGGAAGAAGGGATAGGGCCGCCAACGCACCCACGAGGAATACGGGCACGAGCCGGGGGGCTTTCATACGACAGTAGAGGAGAAGGCCTGGTATGAGGAGTATGGTCGGATAGTCGTTGGTAGCAGCAAGCCCACCCAGCACGCCCGCAGCGATCGCTCTCACCCGGTCCTGTTTAGGATCAGCGGTGAACAACAGATAGAAGCTCGCGAAAGCGAGGAACGTTGTAAGGGCGTACGCAAAGAACATGGTCCCATAGAAGAACGCATGGGTCGCGAGGGCGTACACGAGCGCCGGGAGCGCGGGCGAGACAGTCCCCGTGCGGTGAACGTGTTGACCGAACCAGAAGATTAGCAGGGCCGTGAGCGCAGTGGGGAGCACTGCGAGCAGGAGCGTCGCGAGGTACACACCCGTCATCAGGGGGACGTCCGCCCACCAGAGGAGCCACATCAGCGGAGCGGCGAGAACGGACTGGAGTGGTCCCTTATCGCTGACGTACCGTCCGTCCTTGACCGCGAAATCGATGGGCTGGAAGGTGGGGTGGATGACCTGCGAAAGGTACCTGTCGATAGTGACCTCACCCCTGATCCCGAGGGCAAGGGCAAGGCTGAACCGTGGCGCCTCGTTCGTGAACAGGAAGCTGGTCGTCAGAAGGCCGAGTGCGACAAGAATGCCAACAACGAAAGCACGCTCGTCTACACCCGTCATCGAGAAGGGCCAATGCGGGTAATTATATATTACTCTGGTCCGTGGAGGGAAGGAGCGGACATGGACCGGGCCCAGACCCTCCTCATCGTCATCCTCGTCATTTACTTAGTAGTGAATCCCCCTATGGACGTCCGGCTCGCTGGGGACGAGAACGTGTACTTCCTCATGGCCCGGGAGGTCCTCCGTGGATCAGTGCCGTACCGGGACTTCTTCTTCGCCCATCCGCCGGCCATGCTCTATGTGCTCGCCAGCTCCTTCATGCTCCTTGGCACGACGTGGCGGGCGGGGACACTGGTGGCCGCACTGGTGAACCTCGGGCTCCTGATAGGATGCTATCGGTTGTGTGCCCGTCTCCACAGGCCGCGTGCAGCGGTGCTCGCGAGCGCACTCCTGCTCGGCTCACGGAGCTTCATGTTCGCCGCTCAGACCGATGGGAACGCGCTTTCGCTGCTGTTCATGGTCCTTGCCCTTGAACGCCATTTGGGCCGAAAACACCTCTCTGCGGGGCTGCTCTGCGGGGTGGCTGTGCTTACCAAGCTCTTCGCTGTAATGGCCGTCCCGGTCATCCTGTTCGACCTGCTCGCGACCGGTCGCGGCAGACGTCCTGTCGCTCGTTTTATCGCGACGTTCGTGGCCGTAACCCTGCCGGTGACACTGCTCTTCGTCCACCTATCGGGGATGGACGCTGTGACCGGGCCGGTGGTCATCTACCATCTACAAAAGGAACCGATCCCGTTGAACGAGCGTATCGGTGTGATCGTCGGCTTCCTTTCAGCCCACCCGCTAGCGATCGTGGCGGGATTAGCGGCCATCCGGCTCCACGGTCGCACCCGTCCGGGGCCGGTCATGCTACTGTTCCTGCTCCTTTCCCTCTTCATCCTCGTCCAGAAGAACATCCTCATCCAGTACCTTGTGTACCCGCTCGCCCTACTTACTGTACTTGCAGGCCGCGCCCTGGATGAGGTGACAGAACGTGGGGACCTTGCTGCGGTAGTGTTAGTGCTCGTCCTCTGCCTCAATCTCGTCTGGACGGTCCAGTGGCAATGGGCCCGTTTCGCGTCCAGCCAGTTCGGTGATGCAGTTACCGTCTTTGCGAATCGTGTCCGGGAAACGACGACGCCCAAGGATACAGTGTTCGGACATAGCGTAGCTGCCGCCACCGTCGCCTTCCTCGCAGACCGGAGCATGAGCTCGAACGTAATGGACGTATTCTATGCCCGTATCACGAGCGGTATGATGGGCGGTTCTGACCTGGTGGGTGCCATCGAAGATGATCGGACACGCTACCTTGTGCTCAAGGGACGACGTTCCGCTCAGGGCGACGACTTCTTCATCCCAGGAATTGGGGGCGATCCCGACTTCGCTGCATCCGTGCAGGAACGATGGCGTACGATCGATGTCCGTCCCACGGACGCGGAGGGCATCCTCGTCCTCCTCGAGCCTCGTGACCGCGGTAGTCGTGGTGTTCCCCCGCTGACCGCATCGTAGGGGGCATTAGGTACACTCCGGCAAACATTTATTGAATCAGCCCAACAACACTACCAACGGACATGGATACTATCTCCAAGCTCCTCCTCCTCGCGATGCTCGTCCTGTGTGCAGTAGCGGCCGCACCCTCATCGGTCCCTCTTCCCCGTGACGAGAACATCTACTTCTTCATGGGGCGGGAGGTGCTCCGTGGCTCCGTACCATACCGGGACTTCTTCTTCGCCCATCCGCCAGTAATGCTCTACGTGCTCGCAGGCACGTTCATGATACTGGGCACCACGTGGTGGGCAGGGACCCTTGTCGCTACCGCGGTGAACGTCGGCCTCCTTCTCGGCTGTTTCCATTTGACCCGCCGGAGCTTCGGGGAGAATGGTGCACTCCTTGCGACAGCCCTCCTCCTCGGCTCCAGGGCACTTCTGGAGGTTGGGCAGACCGATGGGAACGCCCTTTCCCTGCTATTCTGTGTGCTCGCTCTAGAGCGGCACATGGCGAAACGGCCGTTCACGGCCGGTGCTCTGTGTGGTACTGCAGTGCTGACCAAGCTCTTCGCGGTGGTCGCCTTGCCAGCGATACTGATAGATCTGTATCTCTCACCTGGAAGGCGACGTGACGCTCAGATGTTCGTCCTTGGTATCGCTGCAGTGGTGATCCCCGTGTCACTGGCGTTCGCGACCATTGCCGGGTACGGTCCCGTGCTCGATTCCGTTGTTTTCTATCACCTCCATAAAGAGCCCTTCACGTTCGATGCCCGCGCAGCGGTCCTGGCGACGTTCCTCGGTACGAACACCCTCGCGGTGGTCGCGGGAGCTGTCGCCCTCTGGAGACTTCCTGACCGGCCGCGCACCTTGGTTGCCTTTCTCATCCTGGCCACTGTGCTGGTGCTAGTTCAGCAGCGTCTTGTTTACCCCTATCTTATCTACCCGCTCCTCGCTTGCACCGCACTGGGGGGCGGGCTTCTTGGATCGGTCGTGGAACGGGGAGGAGCGCTCCGGACGATCGTCATCGTGGTCCTTATCGCGAGCATTGGATGGTCGTCGCTCGGTTACCATCTGGCCAGACAGGGCCAGCCGGTGTATTCGCGTGCCATACTCGATATAGCCCGAGAGGTGCGCGAGTCCACAGGCCCGGACGAGAGCATATCAGGGCATAGTACGGCGACCACTGCAATTGCTTTCCTCGCCGACCGTCGGATGAGCGGTGACGTGATTGACACGAACTATGAACGGATAGCTAGCGGTATCCTCAGTGGTGACGAGCTTATACAGGCCATCGAGGCCGACCGAGCGAGCTACCTCGTGCTAAAGGCCAGCCGGATACCGATGGAAGGCCGTCCTCGCTACTCCTTTGCTGGGATTGCGTTGGACGAGGACTTCCGACAGTTCGCCCTCGAGCACTACGTGGGAGTGTTAGAACGCCCGCTTGGTCAATACGACGTCCTTCTTCTCCTTGAGCGGAGGGCCGGTTCGGGTCCGGCCTGAGCCGGGGCGCAATAAAGATTTAACTCACCAGCGCCACCCTTCACCACGGACATGGGAACTCCAACGAGGCTCCTGATCGCGCTTCTTATCGTCTGTGCCTTAGTGAACGCACCCACATCCGTCCCACGACCCCATGACGAGAATATCTATTTCCTCATGGCAAGGGATGTGGGGCGTGGGCTCGTACCCTATCGGGATTTCTTCTTCGCCCATCCGCCCGTGATGCTCATCCTTCTCACAGCGACCTTCGCTGCAGCAGGTACTACGTGGCAGGTGGGTACATTT
The DNA here is from genome assembly GCA_964519305.1 of Candidatus Undinarchaeota archaeon. Taxonomy (GTDB): domain Archaea; phylum SpSt-1190; class SpSt-1190; order JASMDC01; family JASMDC01; genus JASMDC01. The sequence goes on along the minus strand of CAZFHY010000001.1, from coordinate 530,808 downwards.
GTGGCTACAATGGTATCACTTGGTCTCTTGATAGGCTGTTTCGCCCTCACGCGTCGTCTCATCGGTGAACGTCCAGCATTGTTGTCCTGTGTGCTCCTCCTTGGTTCTCAGGGCTTCCTGATGTCCGCACAGACGGACGGGAACGCCCTCTCGCTCCTGTTCGTCGTTTCGGCGTTGATTGCCTATTATAGGCGTTGGCCCGCAACGGCTGGTATTCTCTGCGGGTTCGCGGTTGTCACCAAGTTCTTTGCTGTCGTGGTCCTCCCAGTAATCCTGTTCGACCTGCTCCGCGAGTCCGGGGGAAATGGCGACACCCGGCGCTTCCTTATCACACTGACGGCAGTGCTGACTGTCGTCATGGGCACGTTCTGTGCAATCTCGGGAGTTGAAAGGGTGGTCAATCCCGTTGTGCTCTATCATCTCGCCAAGGACCCACACTCGATACAAGCAAGGACCTCTGTGATCGTACGGTTCCTATCCCTGAACGCACTTGCTGTAATCGCGGCTATCCCAGCTATCTGCAAAACCTCCAGGTCATGCAACCGTACGATTTTCAGCCTGCTCGTTCTCGCAACCATATTGATAATCGCCCAGAAGCGCATCTACATCCAATACATGATATATCCCCTCTTCTTCCTGACCGTGTTCGCAGGAGGGACGCTCGATAGAGCGTTCTCACGTGACCGTACTTTCGCTGTCCTCATAGTCCTTGTCCTTGCAGGGAACCTGATCTGGTCCGTCGCAGACAACCTCTCTTCAAGGACGGATACACCCTTTGGTCGGGCTCTACTCTTCATGGCATGGACGGTGGCCACGACCTCATCACCTGAGGACACGGTGCTCGGTCACGCGGTAGCGGCCCCTACCCTGGCGTTCCTCGCCGACCGACGGATGAGCGCCGATGTGCTCGACCTGAACTACGCTCGTATCACGAGCGGGCAACTGGACGTAGCGGAGTTCGTTGAACGGATAAAGACAGACCGTCCCCGATTCATCGTATTTGTTGGGGAACGTCAGGGTAATGCGGACGGGATGGATTACACGTTCTCAGGTCTGGGGAACAACCCGGTGTTCACCCGGTACATGATGAACGGATGGACCCTACGAGCACCAGTTCTTCGATGGACGGAAGGGCGATCCATTGTTCTCTTTGAGAACGTGGGTGCCGGATAGACCGGACCTACCCGACCCCCAAAAAGATTTAACTCCCCTCCACATCCCTTGATACGGAGATGAACAACACATCCAAGCTCCTCATCCTTCTCCTCGTCATCTGTGCCTGGATCAATGCTCCCACCTCAATCCCCCGCCCGAGTGACGAGAACATCTACTTTCTCATGTCCCGGGACACGCTCCGGGGGAGCGTACCCTACCAGGACTTCTTCTTCGCCCATCCGCCCGTGATGCTCATTATAATCACCACCTTCTTCATGTTCCTGGGGACTACGTGGTTAACTGGGACCGCCGTGGCCATGATCGTGAACGTGTCGTTCCTAGCCGTCTTCTTCCGCCTTGCCCGTCGATACTACAACGAACGTGCCGCGCTGATGTCTTGTGCCCTGCTCCTCGGATCACATGGCTTCCTGATTTCTGGACAGACCGATGGGAACGTCCTTGCTCTGTTGTTCGCGATGGCGGCCCTAGAACGACATTATGCCCGGCGACCGATTCCTGCTGGGGTCCTTTGCGGGATCGCTGTGCTCACCAAGCTCTTCACAGTTGTGACCCTTCCTGTCATCCTCTTCGACCTGTGGGGGCGGAGGGGAGCTGTTAAAAAGTTCCTTCTTGCTTTCCTGGTAGTTACGGTCCCTGTCGGGTGCGCGCTCGCGTATATCGCCGGCCCTCACCAGGTGGTTGAGCAGATGGTGCTCTTCCACATGCAGAAGGAGCCCTTCCCTCTTGAAGTCCGCGCTCGCGTGCTCAGGGAATTCCTTAGTTACAACGCCCTGATCGTACTGGCAGCAATCCCGTCGCTAATCGAAAGGAAGAAGGGGCGCCCCATGGCGATTCCTGCCTTCCTCACACTGGTCTCACTGCTCATCCTCGTCCAGAAGCGTATTTTACCCCAGTACCTAATTTACCCGCTCGTTCCGCTTGCCTTGTTAGCAGGTGGTACTTTCAATAGGTGGAGTTACCGGGGAAAGAGAACCGAGGCCCTTATCATAGTCTTACTCGTCGCGTCGTTCATCTGGACTGCTCCATATCACTTGGCTGCCCGTACCAATCATCCTTTCGGACACGTCCTTCTTGAATACTCACGATATGTCAGGTCACATTCGAATCCTGACGAACGCGTATTCGGGCATGCGATTGCCGCTCCAACGCTAGCGTTCCTGTCAGATCTTGAGATAAGTGGCAATGAACTGGATTCCAACTATCTACGTATTAAGAGCGGAGTTATGACACCTGAGCGTCTCATCGAAGCAGTCTCAATCCATCGAACGCGTTATATCGTGCTCGTGGCCAAGCGCATCCCAAAAGCTGACGGGAATCATGAGTTACGCTTTCCCGGTATAGGTAATGATCCCACATTTCGGGATCATGTGCTCGGGAGATACATTCTACGGGCGCCTGTTCTTCACTATGGTAAGTATGACGTAGTGGCGCTCTTCGAGAACCGTGATATGATCTCCCCGGAGGAACTGAGCCGGGCCGAGGCCTCTTCAGAATAAGAGTCAATCCGATACCTTTACTCGATGTTCATCTTAAAGGGATTCGAGCTGAATCCGGGAAATGAACGGATTTTACGTTCTCGGGATTGGCCAACGATACGATTTTCCGCCAGTATATGATGGATGGACGCTGCGGACGCCGGTCATACGGTGGACCGGAGAGCAGTCCATCGTCCTCTTTGACAACATGGGTACAAGGTGAGTCGCGGCTTCTGCCCCATAAAGATTTAATGACCCCCGCATCCCTTGTCGCGGACATGAACAACATTACCAAGGTCCTCATCATCCTGCTCCTCATCTGTGCTTGGATCAATGCTCCTACGACCATCCCCCGGCCGAGCGATGAGAACATCTACTTCCTCATGGCCCGGGACACTCTCCGGGGAAGTGTACCGTACAGGGATTTCTTCTTCGCACACCCGCCCGTCATGCTCGTCATCATCACGTCCGTCTTCATGTTCCTGGGGACGACGTATATGGCCGGGACAGCAATCGCTATGGTCGTGAACGTGTCGCTCCTAGCTGTCTGCTTTCGTCTAGCTCGCCGATACTATAATGACCGTGCTGCGCTGATCTCCTGCGTCCTGCTCCTCAGTTCACAAGGCTTCTTGATGTCTGGACAGACCGATGGGAACGTCCTTGCTCTGTTGTTCGCGATGGCGGCCCTAGAACGACATTATGCCCGGCGACCGATTCCTGCTGGGGTCCTTTGCGGGATCGCTGTGCTCACCAAGCTCTTCACAGTTGTGACCCTTCCTGTCATCCTCTTCGACCTGTGGGGGCGGAGGGGAGCTGTTAAAAAGTTCCTTCTTGCTTTCCTGGTAGTTACGGTCCCTGTCGGGTGCGCGCTCGCGTATATCGCCGGCCCTCACCAGATGGTTGAGCAGATTGTGCTCTTCCACATGCAGAAGGAGCCCTTCCATCTTGAAGTCCGCGCTCGCGTGCTCAAGAACTTCCTTATTACAGAAGCACTGATCGTCATAGCGGCCATTCCTTCTCTTATCGAGCGTGGGCGGGACCGACCACTGGCCTTCCCTGCCTTCTTTACCCTCGTCACCTTTCTAATCCTCATCCAGAAGCGTATATTCCTCCAGTACTTGATATTCCCGCTCGTCCCTCTTTCCGTGTTCGCAGGGGGGACACTGGATCGGTGGAGCTCCTGGGGAAAGAGTGCTGGGGTCATAATCGTGGCCGTGCTCGTCGCGGCCTTTTTCTGGAACGCGCCCCATTATTCGGCGGCACGCACCGGTCACCCCTTTGGACTTGCCCTCTTGAAGTACTCGCAATACGTCAGCACGCATTCGAATCCAGACGAACGTGTGTTCGGGCATGCTATTGCTGCTCCAACGCTCGCGTTCTTGTCAGGTCTTGAGATAAGTGGTAATGAACTCGATTCCAACTACGTCCGTGTCACTAGTGGTGTACTGGCTCCCGAGCGCCTTATCGAGGCGGTCTCAGTGCATCGTACACGTTACATCGTGCTCGTGGCCAAACGCACACCGCAACCTGACGGGGAAAACGAACTCCATTTTTCCGGTATTGGGAACGATCCTGCTTTCCGGAAGTACGTGATGGATGGATACGTGTTACGGGCACCTGTCCTCCACTACGGAAAGTACGATGCAGTGACGCTCTTCGAGAACCGGGACATGATCTCTGCCGAGGAACTGAACCGGGCTCAGGCGTCCTCCGGATAACTTTCATGCCCTACAAGGGGAATGCTATACAGTTCAAGGAACTCTCTGACCTAGGTTATACGGCTCAATGGCTTATCGTTATGTGAGCGATGCCGATTATGTTGTTGACAATAACAGCCCAACTCCAGACAAGTAGGAAGAAAAGTAGGCCCTGAAGCAGATTGCTGAATAAATGGCTCTCTTTTCGGGGGGCGGTATGTAATTTCTTGTCCGTGTGCCGTTTAGTGGTCACAGATGCAATGTAAGCGATGTACAGGAGGGCAACAGGAAGGAGTACTATTGGGAAGAAGAAAACAAGTTTGAACTCAATGAGGCTGAGTAGGTCGTTGGCGATTGGTACGATCAGAGTGTTCCGTTCAGTCAATCCGAGCTGGATGCCCACGTAGGTCGTAATTACATCAAATGCTTGGGAAAGAATGAGCAGGAGGATGAGTGTCTGGGGCCGCACGGAGATGCGAGATTTCCGTTCGGTCTTCTTCATAGCGGAGAGAAAAACAGAAAAAGAGAAAAATGAAGGGGTCCCGGAGGACCCCTTCTTTCCGTCAGGTCTACTCGAGCTTACCCGAGCAGATGGCGGTCTCAGTGTGGTCAGCCAGTGCGTTGAACACATCGAAGGTGACCTTCACCTTGGACCTGTACACTGTACCGAAGCGGAGGTCCAGAGTTCCGCGGCCTACATCCTCCATCTTGAGGGTGGTGACCTCGGCCTCTGACACGTTCTGCTCCTGGCAGCCCGAGTCGGTGGAGTCTGCGGTGTTGTAGTAGTCGCAGTCGTACCCGCGCTCGGACCAGGTCACGTGGATACCATCGGGGTACTCCACATCGAGACCTCGGATGCGAAGTGTCTCGCCAGCGCCGTTCTGGATACGGAGCTGGAAGATGCTCTCGCGCTCGGTCTCAGAGGACCAGACGGTCCAGAGTCCTGTGTCGTCAGGGCTCGTCTTGAAGAGATGGTCCTTATAGTGGATCTTCTCGAAGCCGACGCAGCCCTTCTTCATATATGTGGATGGGTTCAAGATACCCATCGAATACAGGGCGGCGCCAGCGATAACGATAATCACTAGAACCCACCCGTACGTCATGAGGAACTCAAGCGCGGCTTGGCCCCTTGCAGATTTCTTGTTGGACGGCATGGTGTTCACCTAAACGGAAGTGGCTTAGTTCATCCCGGTATAAAATGATTTCCTGAAACGGTTGCGCAACGGTCGCTAAACGAAAAGTAAACAATCAAGGGGGATATTTCAGGTGTTTTCACTTTCAATAATGCGAGGGAAACGCGGATATGTCAACGTCGGGACGGTCACGCAACGTTCGAAGGCTCTCAAACCCGATATTTCCCGCATGTTTTTCCGGCTTAGGTTGACGGTTGGAATGATGCACTCACATGGTCCATTTTAAATTAATGTGCGCCCGCATGACTGAACATGGGGATGCGGGGAGCATGTCCTTTGGCGTTCTTTGGGACTGCCACTGGGACAATGGGGGCCCTGATGCCGATGGATGATGGGGGGCTTGTCTCTTCCACAGTGTTCTCGTTCACCGACCATGACCATGCAGTTATCTTCATGCTACCTATTGAACCGGAAGGGCCGCTGGTACTCGTTCTCAGAGGGCCTAAGAGCATGCTTCTGGACCTGGAGCGACCCGATCCGGACGCCCGTTGGCGAACAATATTATCTGCTAGACACGTAGGGATCCCCGCCAAGGATGGTGATGCAATCATCGTGCCCGTTGACGACAGCCTAGTCTGGTGGCGTAAAGGGGAAGGGCTAGAGCCCCACGGGTATCGTTTCACAGAGGATGTACGGGCCGTAATGCCCCTGGAGGGATATATCCTTTCTGTGTGTGGTAGAGCGCTCCATATTCTTGATCCCGATCCCGATGAACCCGCAATCACCCATCCCCTGAACCATGGCGTTGCTGACTTGGTGACTGATTGGGGTGAAAAAGCTCTTGTTACGGTCCATGAGACGATGCGTGGGACGAGCGCCCTCGTTGCGATCGACGGAGATGGGCCCCGTACGCTGGGCCGACTCGATGGGCGCATCACAACGGTATGGCCTTCAGGAATGGAAGCGATTATTGGGACTGAAGGGGGGGATGTGTTCACAGTGGACCTTGAGACCGGGGAGTTCGAGGTACATGGGACGCTCGAGGGACCTGTACTTCATGCTGCTCCGGATCCTTATGACGGAAAATCTCTTTTTCTTGGGCTACGGGATGTTGCGGTTCGCATCTCAAAGAAAGGACTTGATAAGGTGGACCTGGATAAAGGGCCCTATCCGGTCCATCGCCCCGTGACTGCCTACTGGTCCGCAAGGCGCCGATCGAGTTCTTCCAACCTGCGCGAGATGGTACACAGCTCGTTGAGCATAAGGTAGATGCCTGCTGCGAAGTAGACACCAAACGCAAGCTTCATATACTGGACCACTCGCTCCTCAGCCTCCATAACGGGACACGGAGACGAAACATATATATAGGAGAAATGACACTACTATACAGTAGCAACATAAAGGTGAGTCATTATGTTCGAATATGAAGCCACAGACCGGGAGACCGTGGATGTCCTGGTTACTGGCGGGACCGTTGTCACCATGGACGGAGACCGGAACGTCTACCAGGACGGAGCGGTAGCCATGAGGGGTGACGAGATCGTATATGTGGGGACGGCCGCGGAGGCCCGTACCCTCTATGACGCCAAGGAGGATGTCGATGCCTCGGGCAAGATCGTGATGCCCGGATTGGTGAACGCTCATACTCATGCAGCAATGAGCGTCTATCGCGGGATGGCTGACGACCTGCCTCTAATGGAATGGCTTCAGGACTACATATTCCCTGCCGAGGCGAAGAACACGAACGCCGATATGGTCTACCACGGGACCAAGCTGGCGTGCGCAGAGATGATCAAGGGCGGAACTACCACGTTCTGCGACATGTACTACTTCGAGGATAGGGCCGCTAAGGCCACTAAGGAAGCTGGCATGCGCGCTGTTCTGGGGGAGACCGTCCTGGACTTCCCATCACCGGATTCGGCGGACCCGGCCGGGGGGATCAATTACGCTGAGACTTTCATAAAGGACTGGAAGGGCGATGACCTAATCACACCTGCCGTTGCTCCTCACGCACCCTACACAGTAGGGCCCAAGAGCCTGAAAGCGGCAAAAGATCTCGCCGATAAGGAGGGCGTTCCCTATATCATCCATCTTTCAGAGACCCAGAGCGAGGTCGAGCAGATCAAGGAGAAGCACGGCAAGACGCCTACTGAGTACCTGAACTCGATCGGAGTCCTGGGCGACAACGTGGTCGCTGCCCATTGTGTCTGGCTCACGGAGAACGAAAAGGACCTGCTGGTCAAGACCGGAACTGGTATCGCCCACAATCCCGAGAGCAACATGAAGCTCGCATCGGGCGTTGCGCCGATCCCTGACCTTATTGACAAGGGTGGGTACGTTGGTCTTGGTACCGATGGTGCCGCATCAAACAACGACCTTGACATGTTCGGTGAGATGGACACGACCGCAAAGCTCCACAAGATCCACTCCATGGACTGCACAGCTATGCCCGCTCAGCGAGTGGTCGAGATGGCAACCATCGGTGGGGCACGGGCCCTGCACATGGAGGACAAGATCGGATCCCTTGAGGCCGGTAAGAAGGCCGACCTTATAGTGATCGGGACCGACAGTCCGAATATGACACCGAGCTACAACGTGTACTCGTCCATCGTTTACGCTGCCGATCACAACGATGTCGAGACCAGCATCATCAACGGCCAGATGGTCATGCGCGACCGCGAGCTCCTCACCATGAACGAGGACGCTGTAAAGGCAAAGGGCCGTGAGATAGCTGAGCACGTGGCCGAGAGCCTCCGTGAGGAACCGGACGGCTCCTCATAGGCATATGCGACGTCTAGTGCTCGCATCCGGTTCACAACAGCGCCTCGCGCTGCTGAAGCAGATAGGGCTCAATCCCGAGGTCATCCCGCCACAAGTTGACGAGTCACTTCCCGGTGTCACCGATGCTGTAGAGTACGTGGAGACGCTCGCCCGACGGAAAGCTGGCTTCGTGGCATTCGAACTTCAGGACGCGGTGGTGCTCGGTGCCGATACTATGATACTCCTGGATGATAGCGTGTTGGGCAAGCCCGCGCATGCCCAGGACGCGTTGGCGACCCTTCTGTCCCTGAACGGCAGACAGCATGAGGTACTCACCGGTATAGCGGTAATGGACTGTGACACAGGTGTGCTGCAGGTCGGTCATGAACGTACCGTCGTCCGGTTCAGGGACCTTCCCAAAGAGACGTTCCAGTCCTATGTTGGCTCGGGAGATGGAATGGGGAAGGCCGGGGCGTACGCCATCCAAGGGCGAGGTGCGGCACTGGTCGAACGGATCGAGGGGTGTTATTCCAATATCGTCGGACTTCCTATAGCTCTCGTGTTGGAGATGCTGGGGAAAGTAGGTATCAGTCCATTTGAAGATACTAAGACCTGATGCTGATCAGCATGTGATCATCCACTACCGAAGATGTCCTTTAGATAGCTACCGATAGCATGGCCGATCCGCGAAATTCCCTTGGGTCCTTGGTCTGGCATCTCTTCCTCGGGGGGATCGGTCCCTTCCCTCTCCATTTTATTCTCACGCACGATCCCAAGGAAGTTCTCCAACATACGGTAGCCATCGTCGTTGGAGTGGCCCGCTTGTTCTACGAGACTGGCACGTTCGGGGTGGAACTGGACCGCGTAGAGGGGTTTCTCACGGTGGTGCATTCCTTCCACAGCACATATGTCCGAGTAGGCATCGACCTCGAACTCCCCGGGCACCTCGACGACCTCATCACCGTGCACTGCCGATACGAAGACCTCATCGTCGAGTCCCTCGTAGAGGGGGCAGGATGTGTCGACATGGACCTTGACTGCACCTCTGCACAGTTCGTAGCCAGCAGCTTTTTCGCTAAGGCCACCATACGCCTCGGCCATGACCTGATGTGAGAAGCAAATGCCCAATGTCGGCCGTTCGACATCGCGGTAGAACTCCTTTTCGAGCTCGAGCCACCGCTGTCCACGCTTATCACGCACATTGAAGGATGATCCCACACCGATGAAACCGTCATACGCCTCCGGGTCCGGGAACTCGCCCATGTACGCCCTGTACTGATGCACCTCCACACCCGCCTTCTCCAAGTAAGAGACGGCCAGCGTTGCATTGAAGCCCTTGGCATGGTGCATGAGCGTCGCGACACGGAGCGGTTCTTCGTCGCGGTCCCGATGCAGGAGAGCGTCAAGGATGTACATGAGTAACCACTGCTAAATGAAGACCGGTCCGAGAACCCTATTTATACGTTCCCTTTCGGGTGTACGGCCCCGCACACCGATTAGCAAGGAAGAAGGACGAGAACACTAGGAGGAGTGCGGTGTCCACAGCGCCCACACCCGGAGCATTGGTCATGAACGAGCTACCTCCCGGATGTATCACCTGGACGTGGAACGAGCTCTCGTCCAGCTGATTGCGGATTCCTGCCTCCTCAACGGAGAGAGAGATGCGGGCGTCGTGGACACGCGTGTAGGGGAACAGTTCGATGGGCACGGTCCTTGTCTCACCGGGAAGGAGAGGGAACGACTGTTCCTGGAAGGTCGACCATATCCCCTTCTTATCCAGTATGACCACGACGTTCACGGGAAGGGTCCAGTAGTTGGTGATACGAGCACCTAGCACGAACCGTTCACCGACATACGCTTTCATAGAATCGCCTACGATGTCCGCCGTCCCAGTCATTTTTCGCACTTTGAGCTCGATAAAGCGTTCAAGTGAGAACGCGGTCTGGACGTGGGCATCGATGTGGAGCATGCACGTGCCCGTCTCAGGAGCCGGGCTGCCATCGAAATCGCACAGATGCGGTGCATCGGCCTTCGTACAATGATGGCACATGGGATCCGTAGCGATGATCGTGACCACCGGGCGTTGTATGTTCGTCACGGGACCGGGGACGTCACAGCTGAACAGGCCATCGACAAGGTGCGTGCAGATCTTTACGATGTTCCTGTAGGAGACGGTGGCCTGACAGTGTTCGCACCCCTTGTCCGCATTCTCGGCCGATTGTAGGAATTCTGTATGGACCACCTTGAACGTGACCCGCCCGACCATCCCTCCCTCGAGTGTCCGATGAGAACGTATCCGTATGTCCGTTATCCCGATGGCGGGTATGGGGCCGTTGCGCGGATGGCATACCTCCCTCTCGTACCCGAGGGGTGCGGTGTAAACGGGGCAGGTGTCCGGCCCGCAGGTAGTCCGTCCGTACGGCAAATCAGACCCTTCCATCACAGCGTCCTCGTGGTACGAACATGTGAGCGTGGAGACGTTCACCGTTCCCGGGCACGCACAAAGGGTATTGGCGTCCGCCTCTTCAGGGGCGGCAACCACGTCGACCATCATAACGAGAAGAAGGAGGGTAGTCAGGTAGAGAATGACCCGAGGAGGATGTCCTCGTGAAGGGACCACGTTCGTGGGACTACCGACGCCTTCCCAAAGTACCGTCTGTGTGGTCTCGGGTCGTGAAGTTCCCATAGTAGTCCTTGTGTGGTAGTTCTTGTCGTCGTTTGCGGGGGAACGGCTTCGGTACTAATCTCAACGAGTCTTACCCTTCTCTCCTATATACAACAAGGTGCCCGAGCACTATATACCTTGTGTAAATACTCAACGGGGCTGCGCCCTTTTCAAATATCGAACACTATCTGGACTATCCAGCCGCTTCTTCCCTGCTCTACACGGATATCGTTGTACGTTATGGCCTTGATCTCGGTCTCGATAAGATGCCCGGAGATGAACTGGCCGTGGGCAGTGCCATGGAGTAACCAGCCCTCGGGACCTTCCTCCACACGCCCCACCTCGAGCCGTTTGAACACCATTCCCTCGGTCTCGTGATAGAACAACAGTTCCTCCAGTGCGGACACCAACAGCGTTTCGAGGTCGGGCTGGCGTACCGTGATATCGATCACTTCATCATCCTGGACCTTGGCGATATCGGTGATGGATGCCAGTAGGGCGTCCGCTGCTGCCATTACGGCCTCGTCCAGAGTATCCCCCCGAGCCAGGACCTTGATGTCCGCCGTGTGCGGAAGGAACTCGTAGGACCTCACCGCAGCGCCTCCGCAAGCGCTCGTACCTCAGGCTCACGGATGGACTCTATAGTGTTGGTATAGAACTCCTCGAACACCGGGAATCCTGCGTCCTGGTACTCCAATGCCTGAAGGAGCATCTCCAACCTGTCCAGGTCACGGACGAGCCGAGCCTCCCGACTCCGCCCTTCAAGAAAGTCCTCGATGAGCTCCTGATAGACGCCATCGTCGCCAGCAGCGGCGAGCAAATCCCTTGCCACTCGCTGCTCGATCGCGGTCTTCTGCTCGATCGGGATGGCCCCCGACGGGATATCGCCTGTCCGACATTCGGATAGCTCGTGAAGGAGCGCCATGCGCATCATGCGATCGGTATCGAGCCCAAGGCGGTCTCCGAGGACCATAGCAAGAACGGTCGTGCGGTACGAATGGTCCGCGACCGACTCGGGCCCAGGGACGCCGCGTAGTGCCCACCCCGTGCGAGGGATACGTTTGAGGCGGCCGAGCTCTTGGGCAAGGAGCATGACGTTTAAGGACATGGCGTGTACCCGGCCGACAATCTTTTTATTGCTGTGCTGCATCCACTACAGCGGTGAGAAACGGGATGACCGACGAGATCACTATCTATGAGAAGGGACTGAAAGGGCTTAAGGACCCTCTTGTCCTCGTTTGCTTTCCCACGATGGGTGTTGTGAGCTCCATCGCGGCCAACTTCATTACGACTACCCTCAAGCTCAAGCGCATCGGGGGTATGGACGCTACCGTGTTCCAGCCCGCGGCCGTGGTCCATGACGGGGTGCCCCTCCCTCCGGTTCGTATCTATGGGGGGAAGCGAGTGTGCAAGGGCGAGCGGATCTGCTCAAGCTTCATAGTGGTCATGTCCGAGTTCGTACCCCCTGCGCCGCTTGTCAAGCCGTTGGCTACCAGGATCCTCGACTGGGCCAAGGAGAAGGGCGCACCTGTCGTCGTTTCACTGGAGTCGATGCCTGTCAAGGAGGAGCCGCTGAACACAATCGGCGTCACTTCCACGGATAATATGAAGCAGCTGCTCAAGGACTATGAGGTCGCCACTATGGAGAACGGGGTAGTGGGCGGGCTCTCCGGCGTGCTGCTATATCTCGCGGAGTACAGCTCTCAGGACATGTTCTGCTTGATATCGGAGGCGCACCAGGAATACCCGGATGCCCGGGCGGCAGCGAACCTGATCCAGGCTCTTTCGACCCTTCTACCTGAGCTCCGCGTCGATGCTGAACCGCTACTTCAACAAGCAGAGCTCATCGAGGCCGAGGTCCGTCAGGTTAAGGAACGCGCAGAAGAACTGACACCGGGAGCGTCCTCGATCTCACCGTCCGATGTGATGTTCAGATAGGGACACGCCTTATCGGGCTCAAGATCAGAAGAACTGGTCCAGAGTAGTTGCCTGGGTGCCGCCTCGGTTCTCCAGCGCTTCTCGCAGTAGGCCGAAGTCCTCGACCAGCACATCACGGAGCTTTGGATTGTAGAGGGCGGCCGCGGGGTGGAACGAAAGGAACACTCTGAGGAGGCCGTGCTCGACCACGGTCCCATGTTCATGAGAGATCGAGACCTTCCTTCCCAGGAAGTCCTTGGCAGCCACCCTTCCGAGGGTGATCACCATATCGGGGCGGACATCGGATAGCTGGCGCTCCAGAAAGGGGCGACAGGCGCTGATCTCCTCGGGCTTCGGATCACGGTTCCCCGGCGGTCTGCACTTGACGACGTTCGTGATGTAGACCTCCTCACGCCGCAGTCCGGCCACGTCCAGGAGCTCGTTCAGGAACCGTCCCGCAGCGCCCACGAAGGGCTTGCCTGTGCGGTCCTCCTTAGCACCAGGGGCTTCACCGATGAGCATGACGCGAGCGCTGGCGTCCCCGTCACCGACCACGATGCGGGCGCGCCGCTCGGCCAGGGCACATTTCGTGCACCCTGAGATGTCCTCGAGCACGATCGAAGGCTCGTGCGTGAGGCTTAAAAGTGTGTGGTCTGCCGACCCCTTCTGAACAGTCTTAATTAAATAGTATTTTGAAGGGTACCTTGACAAGCGGCCTCCGCGTTTATAAAGACTTCGAAAAACGAGGTCCCCGAGCCCAATTCAGCACGATATCCGTGGGTTTGGAATACCGGTCCACTACCCCCCAAGTATGTAAATATAAAGAATCATTTATTCTATCTTTAACCCCTTCGAAGAAGGGTAAGTCCACCCACCCCCACCCCCGGGCGGAACTCATCCCAGAATCCTAGGGACAGAAGGAAGATTATAATGGTCCCGCCAGATCCATCCATGCACAACCCCAATAAACTGACCTACTGGTTCATCGAGGCCGAGATGGTCGAGCCAGATAAGATCGCAACCTTGTGCATGTCCGCGGGCGCCACTTATGAGGTAGCCGAGGAGGTCACCCGCGAGGTCGAGCTCATCATCAAGCCCCACATGAAGATGAGCGACATCAAGCCCCTCATCTTCGAGGCGCTGCGTAAGCGGGACCGGAAGGCCGCCTCCAAGTTCATGAAGGTGTCACCGATATACGTCCGAACGTCCCGCGAGTCCTACGAGCGGTTCGCCCGCTATCGGGTGGAGGATTCGCTCGTGAAGGAGACGGGGATCAAGCGCTCGGACGCTCACGATATCGGCTGTGAAGTGGAACGCTTCCTGAAGAAGAACAAGCTGGCCTTTGTATCAGCGCCCATGATCCGTGAGATCGTCAACTTCGAGCTTCTGAAGCGGGGTCATGAGACCGAGCGGTCGGTGTACACGCGGGTGGGAATGCCTGTGTTCGACCTCACGAGCCTCGTGGAGAACCGGTCCCGGGAGAACGCGAACCTCCAGTACAACTCGGAGACCATCCACAAGCTGGCCGGCGACCACCTGTTCAAGGAGTACGCTCTGCTCAATGCCCTCCCCCAGTACGCGGCCGACGCTCACCTCCAAGGCAAGATCCACATCCACGATCTGGACTACTTCGTGCTCAGACCGTTCTGCTTCTCACATGATATGCGCTTCTTCCTGCGCAACGGCTACAACGCCGACGGTTCCGGCATCCATTCCGCATCGGCCGGACCCGCCAATCACGCCGCTGTGGCCATCCTCCATGCGACCAAGGTGCTTGCCTCGGCCCAGACTAACTGTGCCGGAGGCCAGGGATACAACTGGTTCAACACCCTCCTTGCCCCCTACATGAAGGGGAAGTCCTACAAGGAGATGAAGCAGCTGGCCCAGATGTTCATCTACGAGATGAGCCAGATCTATGTCGCACGAGGCGGCCAGACCGTGTTCTCGTCCATCGATATAGAGCCCTCCGTACCTAAACAACTGCTCGATGTCCCCGCAGTGCTCCCTGGAGGGAAGGTCGATAAGAACATCACTTATGGTGACTTCCAGAAGGAGACCAATCAGTTCTTCAAGGCCATTATCGAGGTGTTCTCCGAGGGTGATTACAAGGGAAAGCCCTTCAACTTCCCGAAATGCGAGGTGAAGGTCACCAAGGAGGACCTCAAGGAACGTCCCGATGACATCAGGGCCGTGGACGCTCTTGCGGCGAAGTTCGGCACTCCATACTACTTCCTACAGCAGGACTACATGCCGGAGTACGCCTGCTACCAGTGCTGCTCGTTCATGATGCCCCTCTCGGAGCAGAACGATGATGCTGACCTCTTACGTGGCACTGTCCGTGGCGGCGCGCTCCAGGTGGTCACGCTCAACCTCCCTAACCTGGCCCTAGAGGCCAAGGGTAGTGACGAGGTACTTATGGAGCTACTGCACGAGCGAATGAACATCGCACGCGACGTTCACGTGGTGAAGCGCGACATAGTCAACAAGCGCATTGAACAGGGCTCGCTCCCCTTCCTCTCACAACCTATTGACGATAAGGGAACCCCGTACCTCGAGGTGGACAAGCAGGCCTTGGAGATCGGCCTGGTCGGTCTCAATGAGATGGTCAAACTCCACACTGGTGATGAACTTCACGAGTCGACCGGGGCATGGGCCTTCGGCCTTAACGCCATCAAAGAGATGTCCGGCATCTGCAACGAGTTCTCCGAGGAGACGGGGCTGCTGTTCGGCGTTTCCCGCACGCCTGCGGAGAGCACGGCGAACCGACTAGCAAATCTCGATATCAAGCGACATGGTGCAAAGGCCTTCTATCAGGGTGATCCCGTGAACGGTGGTGCGTACTATACCAATTCCACCCATATCAGGCCCTCTGCTGACATCCCGCTCTTCGAGCGCATCAAGCGTGAGGCTGCATTCCACCCGCTGCTCTCGGGTGGTGCTATGACCCACATCTGGCTAGGTGAGGCCCACCCCTCCCCTGACGCACTGAACAGCCTCACCGAGCGCATCCTTAGCAACACGCTAACGGGCTACTTCGCCTACACCAAGGACTTTACTCTCTGTTGCGATTGTGACTCGGTCCACCCGGAACTGGTGACCTCGTGCGTGAAGTGCACATCAAAGAACGTGGACGGGTACTCCCGTATCACCGGCTACTACCAGAAAGTGTCAGGCTGGAACGCGGGCAAGGTCGCTGAGCTATCCGACCGGCGACGGTACCCGGCGGGGATCTAGGGCCGGGATCCGCTCCACTACTCTTTACCGTGGAGCTCCATCGACGCCTTGACCATCTCCTCATGGGAGAATAGCTGGGGGAAATTGCCCCACTGGCCGCCAGTGACGCCGTCGTAGTGCTCGGCCATGAGGCCGAGGGTGGTTGACGCGGTGCGGCAGGTCTCGATGAGCTCCTCTGCACGCGCCTCGTTACCGGCCCGGATGTGGTAGCGGGCCAGCCAAAGAGTAGGAAGGTAGAAGGGGAGGTCGGCGTCCTCGTGACGGGCGATGCCACCCCGCTTGAGCAGGGCCTTCTCCATGACCTCTGCTGTCTGGACCATCCTGGGATCGTTGGCGTCGACCATTCCGTAGAACACCATTGGGAGGACCGAGATGTCGATGACGTCCCGCTCGTAGCCCTGTGTGTAGGCGCCCTTGTCATCGGACCAAACCTTCTGGACGACATCCTCCTTCACGACGTCAGCGGTTCCGCGCCATCGAGCGGCGTCCTTCTGGTCCTTGCCCAGTATGTCGGCGATCTCGGCGGCTGCGTTGAGCCCGGCGAAGCACATGGTCTTGCCGTACGCCCAGTTGGACTTACCCGTGCGCCACCAGACGTCACCGCCCTCGTTGTCGTCGTCGCGCACCTCCCAGATGCCGTTCTCCTTGCGATGCCAGTTCTTCTCGATCCAGTTCGCGGCCTTCTTGATACCGGTGTAGTGCTGTTCGAGGAACGCCTTGTCGCCGCTCGCCTTGTAGTGGGTGAGCACACCGTCCAGGATGCTACCCTCGCTGTCGAGCTGGAGCTGGTCCTTGGCGGCATTACCGAACCGGATGGGCTTCTCCCCCTTGGGGCCCTGGAGCGCGTGGACGGAGAACTCCTCCTTGGCGGACTTGCCGTCGATACCGTAGAGGGGGTGGGCCCAGTGGCCGTCCTTCCCCTGGATCTTGAAGGCCCAGTCGTAGAACGCCCCGGCCTCCTTATGCTTACCGGCCCGGTCGAATGCCTCGGCACCAAGGAACCCGTCGCGGAGCCAGCAGAACCGGTAGTCCCAGTTGTCCTCGCCCCCCGGCACGGCCGGGAATGACGCGGTGGGAGCGGCCACCATGGCGCCCGTCGCCTCGTA
Organism: Candidatus Undinarchaeota archaeon; assembly: GCA_964519305.1. Taxonomy (GTDB): domain Archaea; phylum SpSt-1190; class SpSt-1190; order JASMDC01; family JASMDC01; genus JASMDC01. Next base: position 513,645 of record CAZFHY010000001.1, on the reverse strand, counting down.
TGTGAGGAGCTTCATGGCGAGCAGGCCACGACGGACGTCGTGTGTGTAGGACTTGGCGTCCCCGAGCCAGTCGTGCCAGTAGGTGGCCTCCTGCTCGATAACGGCCTTCATGTCAAGACGCTGACCGCGCTTGGCCTCTTGGACAGCAGTATCACGGTCCCTACCGTAGGCGACGACCAGATCGAAGGTCGAGGTCTTGTCATGCTCGATCGTCCCGAGGCCGTACGCACCACGATGGGCCTTGCGGTCCGCGGCGATGGCCACAGATGAGATCTTGTTCTCGTAGAGGGTGACATCGTTAGCCCGGTCGTACACCGACTTCTCGGCCAGACCGGGGTAGCGGCTCTGTTCAGAATTGAGCTTGATCGCCACGTCACGGTCCTCGCCCTTGGAGGTCACGACGACGCGGCGGCCCAGGTATTTCCGACCCCAGGGCATGGCGTCGAACACGTCGACCCTGAGATCGTCGTTCTCCACGGTGGTGTGGAGCACGTTGGTATCCTTGACGTACTCCTGCTGAGCATCGCCCAGGTCCTTGAGGGCCACGGTCCGACCGCCGTACTGCACGGACATGTCCAGGTAGCCTCCTCCGATACGGCGGGCGAAAACCGGGTCCTCGTCGAACCGGTTCGTGCACAGCCACTCCACGGATGCGTACGGGCTGATGAGCGAGACTGTCTCGCCGTTGCCGACCATCCCGTAATCCTCGAGAGTGCCTGCGGTGGCCGGAGTGACGCGTTCACTACCCATGTCACGATATGCGAACATCGGCGCCCCATCCACGATATATTATAGTCAGGCGGTTTATTTATGGGATTGGAACCACCGCAAGGGTTCTAACTACTGTTGAGTAGTAACAAATACTCAATCCTCACATAAAAAGGTGCATGGCGATGGAAAACCATGGCCGGACTATCGGTGATGGACGCACTCTCCCTTCTGGGTCTCAGCGAGTACGAGGCCAAAGCCTACGAGGCATTGGTACGACTTGGTGAGGCGAAACCGAGCGCTGTGACACGGGAGAGCGGTATCCCTCAGTCCAAGGTCTACGATGTGCTCAACCGTCTCGTCGATGCAGGGCTCGCCCGCGTCATACCCGAGCGTCCAAAGCGGTATGCACCTCTCCCTCCTGACCGTCTCGGGCCACGCGTCACGAAGCAGCGGGAGCATTTAGAGGAGGCCGAGAAGAGAATCGCCGAGCTTGGCCAGTTGTTCGCATCTCGTGGGGGTCCTCAGGAAGTAGGTGAGCTCTGGTTCTTACCGAACAGAAAGGCCTTGGTGACGGCCACACGCGACGCTGTGGGGACCGCATCGGCAACGGTGCATGCAATAGACCCACGACTCGAGCTCATGTCAGGGATCGGGCCCGCGCTATCGGACGCCCGGTCACGGGGGATCGATGTACGGGTTCTGGCATGCGAGGAGGCTCAGGGTCGTTTCCCTGATGCAGAGGCCATGATAAGATTCATCGGAGGTGAGGGCCTTGCCCTCACTCTTCTTCTTGTGGACGATAAGCTCCTTTTCTTGGGCGTTGACGAGCCTCCCATGTCACTGGGAACGCGTCTGGCCGGATTCCTGGCCTTCGGTCGGGGCTACGTTGACTACTGGTGGTCTGGAAGGCACACGGAAAAGTTCCAGGAGTCATTCTACCCGTATCTCTTTGAGGGGGGTGAGGGTGAATGAAAGCATCGATGCTCGTGCCCGAGTACGTGCCCGGAGCACCATCTGGTCTCATGGTCCATGTGGAAGGCCTGATGAGGGGAATGGCAGATGCGGATGTTACTATCTATGCCCGCTCGAAGGTGGATGATCCTCGAATCCATACCGTGGTGCCCGCCCCGGTCGGACCCTATCTGGCCGAGCTTTTCGGTGGGGATCGCACAGCACGGTTCATGGCCAATATCGCAGCATACAACCTCGCAGCCTATCACGCGGCACTGGAGGAGCCCACTGACCTCGTCCATGCCCACGACTGGCTCGGCGCCATCGCTGCCCCCGCACTGGCTGCGGCCAAGAGTGTCCCTTTCTTAATCACGCTCCACTCGACCGAAAAAGGTCGGTCCCTTGGAGCTGGGAGCCCCCAGCTCGCGAAGCTGGAGCGACGTGCCGTGGAGGCCGCGGACCTCGTGGTCGTAGCATCGGAGTTCATGGCTAAGGAAGCCCGGGACCTTGGATGTGCTGGGGAAAAGCTCAGGCACGTAGCACACGGGCTCCCCATCAAGGACATCGCGGCCGCTCCTGCCATGGAAGCGAAGGAAGTCCGACACTCGATGGGATTGGGGGACGCGCCTCTTGCCGTGTTCATCGGGCGGATTACCAAGCCAAAAGGATGCCGGGAGCTCCTATCCGCCTTTTCGTTCGCCGCGCGCAAGCTGGACGACTGTCAGCTGGTGTACGCGGGGAGCGGCCCGGATACCGAGACCTTGAAGGCCAACGCACGGGCCAAGGGTTTGGCCTCTCGCATCCACTTCATACCGCAGACTCTCGATTCGGCCCACAAGTGGGGATTACTTGATGCCGCCGACGTCGTGGTCCTCCCATCTCTCTACGAACCATTCGGTGTGGTCGGCCTAGAGGCTATGGCCAGGGGTAGACCGGTGCTGGTCTCGTCCCAGGGAGGGTGTGCCGAGCTCGTAGAGGACGAGGTTAGCGGACTGGTTCGCGATCCACGTGACCGGTACGCCTTCGGCGAGGCACTAGTCGAGCTGTTGGCGAAAAATGACCGCGGTGTCTCGTTCGGGAAGGCAGCTCGTGAACGAGCGGGACGGTTCGACCGAAAGGCCATGTGTGAGGGGACTCTGGCGGTCTACCGGGAACTGGCCAAGTGAGCTCGAGAGCATCATTCCCGCGTTCATTGACGCGGATCCTGTAGTCTCAGAGGTGGCGCCAGACCTTCCCTTCCTGCTTCGTTACAGCTGGGCGGAAGGGTTTCGGCTCTCGGCCGAAGCACACTCCCTGTGCCTCGTAGAGCGAGACGAGGTCCAGGTCCACATGGCGCTGTTCGATGACCTCAGCAGTAGGTTTGTAGAGGATGCTACTGCCGTCCACCTCTACCACACTGACGCCCGAAAGGCCTTCGAGAAGGAGGTGGATGGCCGCGGCCCCTCCCTCCTTACCGAAGTTCACATCGAAAGCAGAGGACCGTCCGCAGCGCACAAGGTGACCGGGACGCACCTCGCGCACCTCGGGTGCCACGTAGAGCCCTTCCACGAAGAGCCCCTGTTCTTTCATGAAGACGGGGACCTCGGGGTCTGCCGCGAAGCGTCGGGACAGCTCCTGTCGGACGAATTTGCCCGCACCCGCAAGCTTCTTGTGACCGAAGGCGTCAACACCTGCGCTCTCGTCCACCAGCTCCTTACCGCTGGCGTCCCGCAGGCCCTCGGCAACGATGAGTATGTAAGTACCGGCATTGACATCGCTGGCGCGGATCCTGTCCATGTAAACCTTCTTCACGTGCTCGTACACGACGTCGAAGTCGGCCGGGATCTCGGGGATGAGGATGCAGTCCGCGTCAGCACCGATACCTCCCCGAAATGCCGTATGTCCGGCATATCGGCCGAACACCTCGAGCACGATGACCCGATTGTGGGTACGGCCGGTGGTCTTGAGGTCCTCGGTGAAGTTTGCGATGCGGTTGATGGTGGAATCGGCCCCGACGCTGTAGGTCTGGAGGTCCAGGTCCATTGTCTTGGGGACATGGATGCAGGGGATACCTTGAGCGTCCAGGTCGACCATCACTGACCCGGAGTCGTCCCCGCCGGAGATGACCAGGGCGTCGATGCTGAACTTGGCCAAGCCTTTCTTTATTCGATCGTACTTGCCCTCGTCCTTGATCTTCCTGATCTTGACGCGCGAGTGGCCTGCCTCGGAACCCGCGAGCGCGGCGTTCACGTTGTCGATACGGTCGGACGTGAGTAGCGTCAGGCTCTCGAACTCCACGAGGTTGTAGAGGCCGGCGTAGCCGTTCGGGATGACATAGGCCTCGATGCCGAGGGCATTGGCCATACGGGCAGTGCCCTTGATGACTGCGTTGAGACCGCCACAGTCACCGCCGCTCGTGAGGATGCCGATGCGCTTGATATCCGTCATACCGCTCGGTACGGGGATTAGGTTCTTAAGCGTGTCGTGGGCCTTCAGGAGCCTCTAGCAGGCTTGAACGGTCCGAAGCTGAGCGGGCTACTTGTTCGGTATCCTCTTATGGTGATCGCGCCCGCTTGTCGAAAGGTATAAATACGGCCTCTCCTGCCGCCTTCCATCACAGGGGATAGCGCTATGTATGATATTGACCTTGATGATCTTGAAACCGCAGGCCAGGGGGCTTGCGATGCCTTGGAGGGGTATGCCATCACGGAAGACCTTACAGGTACTCAGATGGCCACCATAGCGGGTACATCGACCCTGTTCGTGTATGGCGGCTACCATCTGGGCAACTTCCTCTCCGATCAGTACGCCGCGTACAAGGGGATCGAGGATGAAGAGGTCCTCAAGAACTACAGGTTCGTCGGAGGCTCAGCTGGTATAGTTACCGGTCTCGGAGTGGGATACATATCTGGAAAGATCGGCGGTTCAAAGATCGAGCAGATGATCGAGGAGCGACGGCGTCAGGCGGAGAAAGAGGATACGGACGAGGCATAGTCCAATAACGCATCCACTCTCCGGAAAGAACCATAAGAATAGTCACAGGACTACTTCGAAGAATCTAGATGTCCTCGACCTGTAGGGCTTCCTCGAGCTGCGCGTCCTTTGAGATCGCTAACGGAGTTGTGGGTTGTGCGTCCTCTACAGGGGGCACCTCCTTCTTCTTTGCCGGTGTCTTCTTTTTCGGCACCGGTTTCTCGGAGGCCTCTTTGACCTTGGACTCCTTTTTGGATGGGGCCTTTTTCTTTGCCGGCGTCTTCTTTTTCGGTGCCGGTTTCTCGGAGGCTTCTTCGACCTTGGACTCCTTTTTGGGAGGGGCCTTCTTCTTTGTCGGTGTCTTCTTTTTCGGCGCTGGTTTCTCGGAGGCCTCTTCGACCTTGGACTCCTTCTTGGGTGGAGCCTTCGTCTTCGATTCAGTCTTCTCCGCGGCCTTCCTCTTCTTGAAGTCCCTCTTACCTTCGATATTCACAGCTTCGCCGTCATCGCCTCCGAAGGAGAAGCCCTCACCGGTCTGGGCGAGTATCTGGAGTTGGCGAAGGTCGAATCGCTTCTTTCCCTTCAACTTCTCCTTGATACCATCTGCCTTATGTTTGAGGGCGGCCTCGCGTTCGGCCAGGTCATGGGCCTGACGTTCCGCCTTGACCTCTAGCAGTTGTTTCCGGACCTCGGCAAGCTTGCCATTGATCTCCTTCTTGCGTTCCAATGACGCGACCATGGAACGATGTGATTCGTCGGCGTCCCGGCGCATGGGGTCCATCTGTCGGGAGAGGCCGATGAGAGCTTCATGGTGCTGCTGCGAGAGCTCGGAGGACTCGACAACTTTCTTGTGAGCGGTCTCCACCTGCTCCCGGAGCTTGTCCAGCTCATCACCGGCCTTCATCATATCCTGATGGACGTCTTCCGCCTTCATCCTGACCTGATAGGTGCGCTCCAGTGTCTTGATCTTCTGCATGAACCGCTTTTCCTGATCGATGCTCATGGCATTAGTCTGGAACTCGAACTCCATCTTATCGATGGTTTCCTTGATCTCCTGCGGGCTCATACGCGTGGGCGCGTCCTTCATCATCTTGCGGAACAGGTCGCGCTTATCCCGCATTACCCTCCGCTGATCGTTCACGAGCTTCTGGATGCGAGCGCGCTCCGCTTTCTGTTCCCGCACTTGTGCGTTGGCCTCATCACGAGACTTGCGCAGTTCTTTGATACTCTCGGCAGACTCACGAATCTTCTGATTAAGGAGATCGCGTCGACCTTTCGACTCGTCAATCTCTTTCGAGCAGTCGTTCCGCTGCTTCTCCAGTTCACCAATCCTGTTTTTGAGACTACCGATATCCAAGAGTGCATCCCTGGTTCTAGGGGCTTACCCGAACAGGGCGCCTAGGCCAGCGACGGCCTCTTCAGCTTTTGCTTCAGTCTCTTCTTCTTTTTCCTCAGCCTTCTCCGCAGCGGGAGCGGCGTCGGTGGCGGCGGGGGCCGCGGCAGCGGCCGTAGGCACAAGGACAGCCTTGTCGATGACCTCAGCGATGTCAACGCCCTCGAGGGCGGACACAAGCGCCTTGATCCTCGTCTCGTCGGCCTTCGCGCCGGTCGAGGTGACGACCTTCTTCAGGTTGGCCTCGTTAATCTCTTTTCCCGCCTTGTGCAGCAACATGGCAGCGTAGACGTATTCCATAGTATCACCCGAATAATGCTCCTAGGCCACTAACGGCCTCTTCTTCCTTTTTCTCCTCCTCCTCTTCCGAGGGGGCCTCGGTCTTCTCCGTGGCCTCCCCGGCGGAGGGTCCGGCACTCGCCGGAGCGGCGGGCTGGGCCGACAGTGCGGCCGTTGCCTCATCGCTCAGTGCCGCAGGGTCCTTACCAGCGATCTCGCTGGCAAGGGAGAGACACTGTGCGTTCGCCTTCTGGAGGATAGCCTCCGCCGTTTCCGGCGTAAGGAATGCGATGTGGGATGCGAGAGCGATGGCGTCCCGGTATGCCTTGGAAAGCAGCGGGGCGCTCGTCTCACTGTTCATGATACCCTGGTTTATGGCCAGGTTCATGGCCCATGTCTGGGCCATCATGATATCACTGATGAATGCGGCCTCATCGATGATAAGGGCGTCGTGGGGGAAGATTATCCCGTCCTCGAACGCAGCCCTGAGATCAAGACCGAGCTCCATAGGCTCTACGTGGAGCTTGGAGAGGATGTCCGCCATGTCCTCGACGATGACCTCACCCTCCTTGACCATGAGCTTCTCTTTAGTGACGTGGATCGTACCTTTCTGCACGGCAGACTTGATGCCATGCCTCCCCAGCTCTCCGATCATGGGGCCGGGAGGGTAGCCTGTGTCACCCTCGGGAACGTATATGTCACACGGCGCCGTCTGTCCGGCCTTGGCCGGCGATTTGACCTTGCTGGCCTCCAACGCCTTGAATAGCTTGAATGGATTTAGAGCAGTGAGCACTATCGCGGTCTCGCCCTTCATGTGTTCGACGAGCTCCGCGAGCTTCTCCTTGCCCGGTACGTTCTTGAGCGCGCGCGAAATGATGCGCTTGCGCGTCATGGTGATGGTGACCTTGTCCTTGAGACCGGCCCGGATGCCCTGCATCTGGGGAGCAGGGATCCCATGAACGTTCACGATCGCGGTCGTGGGGCTGCTGATGAACGCCTTCTGGAGTTCGTCCACCTTCTCTACCTTCCACTGCTTGACCACTTCATTCACCACCTATCCGGATTGCCGGACCCATGGTCATCTTGATATAGATCGAGTGGATCTGGTGGACAGGATTCTCCAGCTTGTGCTCTAGGAAGTTGACCACTGCAAGGACGTTTTCAGCGACGTCCTCGTCCTTCTGGGACTCGTGGCCTACGAATGCGTGAAGGACCGGTTGGCTCTTCATGGAGAGCCTGATCTTGTTCTTAAGACCCTTGACGACCGCCTCGGGATCCCCCTGTGGCGGTATGATCTGGCTCGGTTTGGGCATCTTTCCCCGGGGACCTAGCACGGGACCAAGGCTCTTTGCGAAGTTCTGCATAAGATTGACCTGGACCACGAAGAAATCGTACTGTCCGGCAATCTTCTTGGCGTTCTTGCGGTTCTTACCGAGTTTGCCAAGTTCGTCGGGAGAGATGATGTGCTGGACGAACTTCGAGGCCTTCTTGGCCAGTTCGCCATCAGCGATCATGGCGACAGAGATGTCCTTGCCGCGACCATGCGGGAGCGTGAGCTCCGTATCGATCTTGTTCTGGGGTTTCTTCAGGTCAATATGCCGAAGAGAAACAGCAAGGTCGAAAGATTGTGGGAAACGGCGCGTCTTGCCCTCGCGGGCCTTTTTAATCGCCTCAACGTAATGTGTTTTTTCCATAGGGACCCTCCTGCCGAAGCAGTGCGTCGGGTAAGTATCCTCGACGAGATGTCAATTTTTAAAAGTTTCGGAGAGCTTGGGCCCTGTAGGCACGTTCTCGCAGCGATAAGTGTATATTTGGCTGCGACCTCCCGCCAGGGTCGGATACCGTGACGTACCTTGACCTGGTGTCACTTTAACAAGAACCGCTTGACCTTGCATTTCATGCGGCGCATGCGGTTGTTGCACTTCTTCGTGAGGTAGTTGTGGCAGATATCGCACAGACAGTACCTCTGGCTCATGAAGCAGACCTTGCAGAGGCAGAATTTCACGGTCTCACACCTGTAGACTGTCAAATGCATAGGCTTTTTATGGCTTTCCAAGAGGTGCGGAAGAAACAGGCATCATTGGGGTGCTGTACACCGTTCACGATGATGATAACTATTTCGCACGTCGCGCGGCCAAAACGTTTTTATCTCCTCGTCGCTTATGACTGACCATGGGACGGAAAGACGCTCTGGATGTCCTTTCCAAGGCCATCGCCGCTTTCGACGCCACCGCCAAGAGGATTCCTTCGGGCATCGATGATGCCGACCAGTACGAGCTTCGACGGAACCTGGAGGTCGTCCGTCAAGGAAGCCAAACGCTCGAGAACCTGGGATCTGAGCTGCTGGGCCGGTCGGTCGCTTTCGATCCAGTGATCGATGCTGCCCTGAATGTGCTCGACCGCCTTAAGGATACGCGATGGGACGAGCTCAAGACCGAGCGTCAGCGTTCTTTCCTCCAGAACCTCGCCCAATTTGTTGGGACCGTTCGTGGGGAGATCGTGAACATCGAGGCCGCGCTGGAGTCCAGGCGTGAGAAGGCGACACCCAAGCTCCGCCGGGAGAAGACCTCTTCATAGGGGGGTGGCCTGTCATGTACGGTACGCTCAAGGGTTCGCTTGAAGCAATGCGTCATAGCGATGAGGCTGCTTCCAAGGTGCTGAAGGCAGTCCAATCCATCGACCAGAAGCTTAGTGGTATGGTCGACCGCGTTGAGGCCATGGAGCAACGCGTCGATGAACTGGACACGAGGCTCTCCAAAGGCCTTGAGCAGGAGGCCGCTCAGCTTGAGCGCACTGCAGCTCTCTCCAAGGACGTGGAGGATGGGATGCGTCGATTGCGACGAGAGCTGGCCGAACTCGGCGTGGTGCGGGAAGGTCTCTGCGAGGCCGTCGCCGGGGCCATCGAAGAGCGTGTGGTCCAGTCAGTCGAGGATCAGGTCGGTCGCCTTGCTCAGGGCGTTGAACGCACACAGCGCCTGGGTGGGGAAATGGAGGGGCTCGCTAAGGACATGGCCGCAATGCGGCGCGAGGTCAGCGGACTATCTTCGGCCTGTAAGAAGGTACATGAGGCCGATCTCACCATGTCCCAGACAGTGGACAAGGTCGCCAAGCTCTCTGCAGAGCGGGACCAGCTCAGGGTCGAGAACGAGAAGATGGCCCGCATCGTGTCCCATCGGCGTCATAGGGACCCGCGGCACGGATAGACGCCTATCGGTCCACTTCAACTCAGAGGCGCCCCTATATAGAGAATAACGCTCCAAGGACTGGACGGTCGTTCACAGAAGGCCTGTGGAGTTACTCGTCCCGGGCGATAAGGGCCTTGCGGACCTCTACCTCGGACCAGGGGAGCAGTGTCCAGCCTTCAAGGGGTGGGATATTGGAGCCGTCGTCGGTCCGTGGTGGCTGGTGGAACATCTTCTGCTCGGGGTAGGTGCCCGAGTCGTTCTGGTGCTCCTCCATCCAGGAGATGAATCCGTCAGCAACATCGCGGTAGACTTGGGCAGCGCCCCTGTCACCGGCTGCGTCCTCGGCCTTGGCCAGCTTCTCGGTCGCCTGGACGTACTGACCGGTGCACACGAACCACGGGTTGCGACCGATGTAGTACTCGTCCTCCATGCGGAGGATGCCGCCGAACTCCGCGGAGCGCGGGTCCACGGCCGCCAGGATGCGCTCGGCCATGTTGCGCTCGTTGTCCTTAGAGAGGTCCAGGAATCCGTTGAGGATGGCGGACATGTTGGGCGATGCGTCCAGGTGTCCGTCGTGCTCCTCGCGAATGAAGTAGCCCTGGTCGTTGTTCCAGAACTGGTCGATTGTCTTCTGCTTGAGAATGTCGGCCTTGTTCTCCCAGTCGCGGGCCTTGTCGGTGTACCCGAGCTCCTCGGCGATGTGGGCAGCGTTCCTCAGTCCCTGGCTCACCTCGATACCTACATATGAGAGCTTACCTGCGAAGTGTTCCCAGGGGCAGAAGGACCAAGGGACCTCGTTATTGGGGCCCATCTTCTCCTCGAGCTTGCCGACGAGCTTCTCGACAAGCGGCCAGGACTCCTTGTACAGGTCCTGCTTTGAGGAGAACCGGTGCCAGCCGTCCCGGGCCAGGTCACCTGCGATGTGGGCGCCGTCCCGGCCGGGCCACTCCATGCCGCCGTAGCCACCGGAAGCGGTGTAGCGGATCTTCCCGTCAGTGGACTGCAGGGGGACCGCGGTGGCGTCGAAGGGCAGACTCGCCGAGAACGTGGCGTGCTTTGGGAAGAAGTGCATGACCTCCAGGAGCTCGCCCACATTGTACAGGCGGTCGTGCTCCTCGGTGCGGCGGGCGGGCGCGGCGCGGCCGATACCCTCGCCGACCTCGCGGATGGTCGATAGCGGGATCGCGAACTGGTCGACCTGCTCGCCCCATGTGGAGGCGGGCTTGCCGTCGATACGGATACGCTGGGGGATGCCCCCGTAGGTGTCTACGACATTCTCCAGATGGTCGATGAACGTACCGAACACATCGATACCCTTTTCCTTCATGATCTTGGAATACTGACCCTTGGCCTTCTCCATCTCTTGGTCGATCTTACCGACCTTCTCGATCATGCGGGAGGCCATGGAGTCCGCGTCCTTGTACGGGCTCATGGCGAAGAGGACGTTGTGCTCCCCGTCCTTGTCATAGGTGAGCGTGATGATCGCGCGGTTCTCGCCCCAGGTATCGCCCTTCATGTGGTTGATCTCGACGAAGTACGACTGGGAGTCACCGTCGATGTCGACGGTCCCCGTTCGCGCCTGAGCGTCGGTCTGCTTCAGATAGACGTTGGGGCTGGACTCGTTGCGGATGAATACACGAGGATCCTTGACAGTGTCGACGTCCTTACCATGGTAGCGCGCTACACCTATACCGTCGGTTGTTGAGAAGAATTCACCAGTGGCGACGTCGCCGTAGGTCGCTTTCACGATGGGGAGGTATGTATCACCCTCTTGGGCGTACTCCAGCTCCGTGGCCGAGAGCTCATCGCCGCCCTTGACCGGACGTAGCTCCAGGATGCCGTTTACGGTATTGTGCACCTGCCTGCCGCCGTACTCAAGCGAATGGCAGGAAGCATCTCCATCGAGCAAGGTCGCGACATAGCCCTGGGGTGACACCCCATACTTGAAATCGCCGCCCAGGTTGCCTACGATGGCGTCCAAATCGGTCTGATAGTTCTCTACGCGGGTACCGTTGACGTCGGTGTAGAAGAAATGGGGACCTCCCTCGACACCCTGGCCGGTCAATCCACCGCCGGCCACATCACCGGACGCTTGCATTTCCATTTCTTTTGTTACCCCCGTAGAGTAGTAATATATGTCTCTGGACGCTTATATACATTTCGGAAAGCGACGCCGTGACACATTATGTCAGGGCTGGTCGCGGTATCCGGCTTATAAGTCTATCCTTTAACAGCGGGGGTTCCTCGGAGAGGGCACAAGGGGAGGTTATTCTGCCTTCCCCTTGTCCTCTTCTTCATCACTCTCTTCTTCGTCTTCTTCCGTTTCCCCCTCGGTCTCCTCGGTGTCGGTTTTCTCCTTGCCCTTCTTCTTCTCGACCTTCACCGGGGATTCCACTTTTGTGACGACCTCGTCACCGTCCTCCTCGACAGAGATGACCTCACCATGACCGAAGGCCTCCTCAAGGCGATCCTGCTCGACCGTGCTAACTGAGGACGTACCGCCCGTGGTCATACCGGTCTTCACCATGGCAACGAGCACGACGACCGCCATGAGGACAAGGAGCAGTCCGCGCAGGTCCTTGCCCGACAGCCCGAAGGGAAGCTCGGACTTGGTGGCCGCTTCATCAGCGGGCTTGTCGTCAGGCGCTCCCTCGACAGGTGCGACCGCACCAGTAGGCTGGTCGGAGCTGGCCTCGATGCGCTCCACCATTGCCTGCTTGGTCTCCTCAGTATCGGTCACTCCTTCCTCGGATGCCATCTCCTGCTCGATTGTGTTGACCTCGACCTCTTCGACAGCTACCTTGACGGCAGCGGTCTCGGTGTCGGCAATAGCATCAAGGTCCACCTTCTTCTTCGTGGAGAAGCTGAGCTTATGTTCTTCCTCCTCTTCGAGCATTGAGAGGTCCCATCCAACGATTGGATCGTCCTCGATGATGGTCACAGCACCGGCGAACACGAGCTCGGATGCGCTCTCCGCGATCTCCTTGGGGATGGACTGGATAATGGTGACGTCAGTGAGGTTCTTGTCCTTGAGGTTCTTGACCGAGATGGTGAACACGCTGACGTTCTCCTTGGTTTCGCCCTCTTCGACCTCGAGCACCTCAGCCTCTAGGGTGATGTTGATCTCTTCCTCGGTTACCTCAACGGTGTCGTTGGCTATGTCATCGGCAGTATCGTCGGTGACGTTATCACCCTCATCGACGGCCCTGTTCTTGACGAACATGGAAACGTGTTTTGCTAGGTCCTTGCGCTCGACCTTCTTCCTGACCGTCGTCACCTTCTTCTCAAGGACCCTGACCTTCATCTCGAGCTCCTTGAGCTCGGCCAGCTGTTTCTCCAAGTCCTCGAGGGCTTTCTTCGCATCATCGACTCGCTGGTCGTTGATGGAGTGGCGCGAGTCGGCGATGGCCTTGTGGAAGCGCTCTTTCTTCTTGTCGTCCAGGGCACTGGCGACCAGGAGCTTCCGGGCCATGTCATCGTCCTCTGCCTGGACCTTCTTGAGCATGTCGAGCATCTTCCTTTTCATGCCCTGGGAGTCCAGACAAGAACGCAGGCAGTCCGGGAGGCCGTCCTTACCGAGCTGAGGGACACACTTCCTGCACTTGAGGCATTTATCCACGCACTCAGGACCCTCGTCGACGCAGGCCTCTTCACAGGCATCCTTCATAGTTCCCCGGCGCTCGCTGACACACTCCTCGGCACAAGTGTCATCGGGATCGACTACGCACTTGCGACAATCGCGGCAGATGGGATTGCAGACGTCCTTCTCGCCGAAGGAATCGCAGATGCCGTCACACCGCTTGGCGAACACTTTAAGCTTGTCCTTAGCGCAGTTTGTAAGACACCTGTTGGCGTCCTTCATGAACAAGCACTTGTGACATGAACCGCACACTGCGTTGCAGGTATCCGGGTCCTTAGACCTTGAGCACCGCTTGTCGCACAGGTCGGACATACCGATGCCCGTTTCGGCCTTGACACAGTCAGTAAGACAGGGCCATGGTGGGGCCTTGTCCGTGCAGTCCGGGCATGACATGCAGGCGAATGAGCAGACCTCGGGTTCGGTCACCCGGCCGCAGAACGTGGCACACTGACGGGTGTTGTCCGGAGCCCTCGCGACACACCTGTCGTCCCTGCAGCTCATGTTCTCTGGGCACCCACAGTCCTTGCAGCAGGTCTCCTGTGACTCGTTCTCCTGACACTCACCGTCACCGCATTGCGGACCTTCTTCATCGGTAGGGCCGACACGACAGAATGGGCGCCGTACGCCTCTATCAGAAATGCAATTGTTCTTACTGTCCGGATCGATCCATTCGTTCTCCAGTGCTTTGAAGCCCCGGGGGCACTTGCCTTGCATCGGGACCATGCAGGCCGAACCGGCACCATCCTCTGGTTCGCAGCAGATCATTCTGCTGGGGAGCTCTAGACCCTCACCGGGAACGGGCTGCTCGCCCGTCTGCTGTTTGAGCTCCTCCGAACACCTGAGATCTGGCTTCACGAGGATGGCGAGGACGTTGCCGTCATGGAATCCGTCCTTGAGCGCTTTTACCATGTTGAGGCCAACGCGTTGTTCATCCGTGACCTCGCGGCCGTCCTCATCGTGGAACGTGTCCGCTCTGAAGAGTAGCTCGCGCATCCGGATCCCTGTGTCCGCCTCGACGACGGCCACCTTGCCGCCGTCCTTGAGGTCCAGGTACCGCACCCTTCGGCTGCACACGAGAGTCCATTGACCTCGCTCGAGCTTGGTGATGAACCGACCGTCGTCCAGTATCTCGATGTCAGCGACGATGGCATCCCCGTCACCTGGCCCTTCGGTCGGATCCTCGCCAGGTCCTCGCATGAGGTCCGAGAGGGAGAACGGCGCACAGTCCGTCCGTATCATCGCGGCGAGCACGGCCCAGTTCCGGGCGATTGGCGGTTTGTCCTCCTCGTTATCAGGCTCGGGGACGTGGAGCGACACCGTGTCGAAGTGCTTGACGAGGCCGTGCATGGTCCCCGCGAGCACCTGGTCTATATCGACACCGACCTCCTCGGCCTTACCATCGGGCCACACTGCCTTTATCATCAGAACGCGCTCCTCCGGATTGATGGCGAGCGCCTCGAACTGCATCCCGCACACCTCGACGGGCTCGTTGAGCTTGAGCAGGAGGGGGCGACCGACAAAGCCGCCTTCCATAGGTCGGTCCCGGAAGGCGTAGGACGGTGGTTCTGACAGGTCGAACTCATCGGACTCGTCCGTTCCCCAGGGATCCTCGGTCTCCCCGCACACAATGCCGCACTCGTCCCGGCACTCGTACTCGGGACGGTTCTGCTCGAACTCACACTTCCATTTGCACGTCCCGCAGCGGTCGTAGATCGGGGGCTTGGGGGGGATATCGTCCCCCGAAGGCTGCCATCCGCCGTCATCAGAACCCCCGATGTCGTCCGGCGGTGGGAAAGGCCCGCACTCGGGGGTCTTGTGGATGTTGATGTTGGCGGCATCGCGCTCAAGGCTCGAGCTCTCGTCCGCATGGACGGCAAATGTACCGAAGTGAATGAAGAACGGGTAGTATCTCAACTCGTCGAACTTGATGTTGAATCCTTCCTTGGCACCATCAGGTCGCACGGCTGTGAAGAAAGCCTCGGAACGGGTCATGTCGACGTCGTCGAGGCTCAGCTTCCCTCTGCAAATGTTCATGGGCTCGTACAGGCGGACCGTCGTCGGGATGATTCTAACGTCGGGGGCATCACCCGTGTCCAATGGCACATCGCAGACGTCACGACAGAGCGACTTGCACTCGTAGGTGGGCCTACGTTCGACGACCTCGCACTCGTGGGTGCAGATACCGCAATCATCATGCTGTTCCGGAATGCTCCCACAGACCGGCTGGCACCTGTCCTTGCACCTGTACTCCAGGTTCCCCTCCACCTCTACGCACTTGTACAAGCAATTATCGCACTCGTTGCCCGATGGCTGCTCCGTGCCGCCCTCACAGGCCGGCCGACACCTGTCCTTGCATCTGTACTCCGAGTTCCCCTCTACCTCTACGCACTGGTAGAAGCACTTGTCGCATTCGTTATCAAAGAGAGGCGAATCCGAGCACTTGGGTGCACATATCTTATCGCACTCGTAGACCGGTTTCCTTTCCACTACCTCGCACTGGTACTCGCACTGTCCACAAGGAGTGGACGTGTCGAAGTCATCTGTACCCGTGTCCCCTCCGCCGCAGTCGTACTCGCAGAAGCCCTCGCACTCAGAGGTCGAACGGCCCATCTCGTACCGGCACTTGTCCATGCAGTTGTCGCACTGGTCTCCGGTATCGGTCGTTGAAGTATAAGGTGTGGGTGTGGGCTCGTCAGCACCACCGCAGTCGTACTCGCAGAACCCCTTGCACTCCGTGCTCGAGCGGTGCATCTCGTACATGCACTTGTCGAGGCAGTTCTGACACTGGTCGGAAGGCTCTGAGGACGGGTCGGGCTGGTATGTGGTCCCCGTGTCGCACACGGACCCGCACTGGTTGTCGCACTCGTAATCGGGCTTATTGTCCTCGAACATGCACTCCCAGTGGCAGTTGCCGCAGGTGTCGTAGGACGGGGGCCGGGGGGGGATGTAGTCCCCAGAGCTCGTCCCGCTGCCGTCCGCCGGACAGAAGGGCGGGTTCGTCGCGCCCGGTCCCGGGTAGATGCAGTTGGCGGGGTTGTACGGATCCACCCATTCGTTATCGAGGTGCGAGAATCCGTTCGGGCAGGCGCCCCCGAGATCCACGCGGCATGCATCAGCCCCACTTTCCGAGGGCTGGCAGCAGACGTAGCCACTGTCGTCATTACTACTGCTGCTGGTGTCGGTGACGCATGTGTTCGAGTTGGTATCGCAGAGCGTGCCGTCAGGGCACTTGCAGTCCTTGCAGCAGGTAGTGTAATCCTCGCCAGGATTGCATGAGTAGTCGCCGCAGTAGCCAGAGGTAGCTGTGTCCGGCGAACAGTGCCCGTCGCTCTTGCAGATGTCACCAGAAGGGCAGCCACAGTCCTGTGAACAGGTGTTGCAGTCCTCGCCCTCGGTGCCTGCACAATTGCTGTCGCCACAGTAACCGCCGGTGCTCCCTTGGCAAGTGTATTCCATGGGGAAACAGCTGTTCGGTGCCGAGTCGCCCTCGCACCACTTGCACATACCTGTGACGTCGCAGGCTGCCTGTGTGACGTGCTGGCCACAGTCGGTAGCGCCACCGCTACCGCCTTCGCCCCAGCATCCACGCTCATCGGCGTCGGCGTGCGAAGGATCGCAGTTTGGGAACTCGGGAAGATCGCAGGGACAGATGTTTGGTTTGGTCTGGCAGTTCTCACCAGCCGAATAGTCGCATCCCGCGGCTGTACCGAGCGCGATGAACAGCGCTAGAATGATTGAAAGGGTCGTATATGCCTTCGCCTTCATGAAAATGGCCTCCAAAACCGTTGAGAGCGTACGATTTATAGCTCTTTATCAGGCGAAGGCGTGGATACCTTATTAAGGTATTGTTATAGGATACGAACAATCGGGCCCCGCGGTCCCCGTCCCCACTAGTTTTATATTTCTGGTCCCGCCCTTCGTGACCATGTCCTATTCCAAGACGACCAAGGGGCTGCTCGACGCGGCCTCCGTCCGTCCCGGGGACCGTGTCCGGATCACCAGTGGACCGGTCGTGGTGGAGGGCCTCCTTCTTCCACGCATCGAGCTCGGTGACACGAATACTCTCACCCTGAAGCTCGATAACGGCTACAATATCGGGCTGAAGCCCGAAACAAACACGACCATCGAGCGTATGGACCATCGACAGGAACTGGAGCAGTTCCCGACCCGCGACTTCCCGACCCGGGACGACCTCCCTGCCATCTCTCTAATCGCTACAGGAGGTACGATCGCCTCCCGTGTTTCCTATCGCACAGGCGCTGTGCACATGCTCATGAAGCCGGAGGAGGTGTTCTATTCTGTGCCCGAGCTCGCCGATGTGGTAACGTTCAGGAACGTGCTCTCACCCTTCACCATCGCCAGCGAGGACATGACCTTCGGCGAGTACCAGCAGCTGGCCGAGGCCGTTGCGAGCGAACTCAACGATGGCGCACTCGGTGCCGTGCTCACGCATGGTACCGATACCCTCCACTACACCGCAGCAGCGCTCTCCTTCATGCTCAAGGACCTTAGGAAACCCGTTTGCCTAGTGGGCGCTCAGCGCTCAGCTGACCGCGGCTCCTTCGATGGCCCAATCAACCTCATCTGCGGATCACGGATCGCTGCTACGTCGGACATAGCGGGCGTCACCCTGGTCATGCATGGCGAGAGCGACGACTCGTACTGCCTGGTGACACGGGGGACCAAGGTGCGCAAGCTCCATACATCCCGACGGGATGCCTTCAGACCGGTCAACGCCCCGCCGATCGCCAAGACCTGGCCCGACGGCCGTATCGAGGTGCTCGATAAGGCGTACGTCAAGCGCGATGATGCTGTGACTGTCACGGCGGACACCGCCATGGAGGAAAAAGTAGCCCTGCTCAAGGTATGTCCGAATCAGGATCCTGGGATCCTACACCATTACATCGACAAGGGCTTCAGGGGAGTTGTCGTGGAAGCGACCGGTCTGGGCCATGTCCCCACACAGACACTGGACAAGGAGAAGTCCTGGCTCCCGGCCCTCGAGCGTGCCCGCGATGAGGGCATGATCGTATGCTTTGCTCCCCAATGCATGTACGGACGCCTCGATCCCTATGTATACGAGAACGGCCGTCTTATGCTCGAGCGGGGAGTGATATTCCTCGAGGACATGTTACCTGAGACCGCTTACATCAAGCTGGCGTGGGTGCTCGGGCACACGTCCGATGTCGCTGAGGCGAAAAAGATGATGCTCGAGAACATCGCTGGGGAGGTGTCGCCGGGATCGGACCCGGCGTCGTTCAGGTATTAGGAGGTGGACATGATGGCCGAGAAAACGCATGACAGGTACAAGAAACTCGGATTCAAGTGCGGGCTGGAGTTCCACCAGGAACTAGAGACGGGCAAGCTCTTCTGCCCGTGCTCGAGCGCTCTCACAGAGGGAGCTGAGACCCGTGCAGTGGTACGCAAGCTGCGCGCCGTCGCCGGTGAGCTCGGCGAGGTGGACCCCGCTGCACAGTACGAGATGTTCCGCGACAGGGAGTTCCACTACCATCTTTACGAGGGGGAGGCCTGTCTAGTTGAGCTTGACGAGGAACCGCCGCATCAGATGAATCCACGTGCGCTCCATGTCGGGCTGGTCGTAGCTCGCATGTTCGGTCTAAAGGTCCCTGACGAGCTTTTCGTCATGCGAAAGAGCGTCGTCGATGGGAGCAACACATCGGGATTCCAGCGCACATGTCAGATAGGTGTCCAGACCGAGGGATCCGTGCTCGAGACCTCCAAGACACCCGTCGGTATCGAGTCCCTCTTTATCGAGGAGGAGGCGGCCAAGATCGATAACAAGCGGTCCAAGGGTCGAACGAGGCACTTCAGCCTATCGCGTCTCTCCATCCCACTCGTGGAACTGGGTACGTGCCCTGACATAGTTGATCCCGAACACGCACGGGAGGTCGCAGAGACGATAGGGCTCATGCTCCGGGCCACCGGTGCCATGAAACGCGGCATCGGGACCATCCGGCAGGACGTGAACATATCCATCTTCGGAGGGGCGCGTATCGAGGTGAAAGGATGGCAGGACCTGCGTTCCCTCTCCAAGCTCGTGGAGAACGAGACCACGCGACAGGAATCCCTGCTCAAGATCAAGGATGAACTGAAGGCCGCCGGGCTAGACAAGATACCCGGCGACGTTCTGGACGTCACCGAAACGTTCGCGAACGTGAAGACCAAGTTCCTGGCAAAGCTCATCAAGGACGGTGGACGTGTCGTGGCGACCCGACTACCCGGATTCGATGGTAGGTTGAAGAAGGAGGTGTGCACAGGACGCACACTCGGCCGGGAGCTGGCCGATTACGCTGTTGCAGCAGGTGTTGGCGGAATAATCCATTCCGACGAGGATCTAAAGAAGTACGATCTCGTCAAGGAGTTCACCGCACTTCGTACCTCGCTATCTGCAAGCGATGGCGACCTAGTGCTCATTGCAGCAGGACCCGATCGGATTGCCCGCAAGGCGGTGGACGCGGTCGTGGAGCGTGCCCGTTACCTTCTGGTGGGCATCCCCGAGGAGACCCGGGCCCCCAACCACGATGATGCCACTACGTCCTATGCTCGTCCCCTACCCGGGGCAAAGCGGATGTACCCTGAGACGGATCTACCACCCATTTCGGTTACAGAACGGATGCAACAGGAAGCGGAGGACGACCTTCCTGAGACTCCGATCCAGCGAAAGAAGCGCTATCTGGGGATGGGGCTTTCTGACGACCTCGCCGGGCAGCTCATCCGCTCGCGGCACATGTTCCTCTTCGACAGGGCCGTGGAGCGTTTTGATATCAATCCCACCGTGGCCGCGTCGATCCTCACGACCATCGTGGTCGAGGTCCGGCGTAAGGAGGGGATTGATACGGACGAGATCGATGAGGAGGGCTTCATGGAGCTCTTTAATTTGCTCGCCGAAGGGAAGCTCGCGAAGGAGGCGATACCGCAGGCTCTTGTCTGCTTGGCAAAGGGCGAGCCCATCGAAGTGGAGAGCGTCTCCGGAGGCGAGCTTGATACGATCGTCGACCGTATCTTCAGCGAGAAGGCAGGTATTATTGAGGCCAAGGGGGAGCGCGCGTTCGCCCCGCTCATGGGCCTTGCCATGAAGGAGGTCCGAGGGAAGGTCGATGGCAAGCTAGTCGCTCAAGCGATCCGTCAACGGCTCCAGACAGCTCTGAAGGGCTAGTTCGATCTCTGTGTCCCCAGAAAGCTTATAATCCGACAGTGCCTAGGAACTAACAAGGATGATGCGGCGGCGGATGATATACGGCACACGCGCTCAAGCGCCGGTCATGGGGGCGCTCCTCATGACGTTCATCTCCATCATGGTGTTCGGAGTGCTGTACAACGCCTATAATTACCTGGGACAGCTAATCGCGCGAGAGTGGAGCAATAAGCAGGAGGACATCGTCCGGGAGCGGGACTTGGACATAGTATGGATCGGCCCGGGTCACGACAACAAGCTCTCCATTTATCTCAAGAACCTCAGCGAGAACGATCTCACCGACCTCACCATCGATGTGGGGGGGGACCTGGAGAGCGTAAAACGTATCGATACGGGGCAGGTCCTGGAACGTGGTGTCACAAAGTCCATCCCGCTGTGCGACAAGACGGGGTGGTGTCTGGAGCTCGAGCCGGGCAAGCATGTCATTCATGTGAGCTCCGCCCAAGGGGTCGAGTACAGGGAGGACCTTGTCCTTGATCTGGTGAACCTCAACCTCACGGATCTGACCGTGGAGACCAAGACCACCACCTGATCGTTCTAAAGGCCCGCCCTCACCCCTGCCCTTTCCCGGGCTCGTGCGACACGCTCATCGAGCAAACTATTGCAGAGGCTGGGAGTGGCTTGTTTTTCCGTATAATTATCCAATCTCTACCGGTATATTAGGATTGGGGAGATTGTTTTGAGAGCGGTTATCATGGTCCTAGTAAATCATTCCATTCTTACCGATACGAGCGGAATATCTTCCCTACCTTTCCCTGTGGGAAATAATGTGTTAAACGATGATGTTTGGGCCTAATCGGGGTTCATTCATAATTCTGGGTATGACGGGCCGCTCATGGAACGGCCCGTCACGATTACCCCTATTCTTCTTCCTTGGCCGGTTCGGGCTCCGGTTGTGGTTCCGGCTTCGTCTCCTTCTTCTTACCCTTGCCAGTTAGGAAGATGCCCAATATCGAGTTAGCATAGGAACAGGCGCCGATAAGCACCAGTCCGATACCACCCATTGTGCGCTTCTCCAGACTGACCTTTACCTGGTCGCGGATGTTGCTGATGTAGATCCTGGACACTCCAAGGCCGATGCGGCTCTCGAGCGTCTCGCCCTCCATCCGGCTCATGATGGGCCCGTCATCGTCGAGGATCGAGGTGACCTTCGTACCCATTTTCATTAACCCGAATAGCAGCACACCTGCGATCATCAGTGCGATACCGAAGTACTTGAAGGCGTCCTTGAATCCCGTAGAGATGCTCAGACTGAGCACTCCGTTGATGAGGAACAGCCCTCCTCCGAGGATGAGGTCGAGCACCACGAAGATGATCAAACCCGTCTTGAGCTTCCCGTTGAGCTCGGCCGGGCTCAGCTCATCGTTCACCAGGGGGAACACCATGGCGAAAGGGCTTGAGATCAATGGGAGGGCGATAGCGAAGATGGCCTCAGGGCCCCGCTCCTGGAACATCGCCTTGGGCTCGGAGAGCGAGCCAGAGAGGCCGATGTTCATCTCCTTGTACTTCTTCGAGAAGTCAGCGCTCCCCTTCACGCTCGCCTGGAGCTCCTTGAACTTGATGACCTGGGGATCGGTGATGGGCAGGATCGTATCCGCGCCAAGGGCCTTCCCCGCGGTCTGGATGGTGCCGACGAGTGCGTCTCCCAGAGCATTACCGTAGAGGTTCTCCACCTTCTCGTCCATGCCCTGCTTCGCACCGGGTTCTGTGAGCGCGGCCTCACGGATCGCGGCCAGCTGGATCTGTGCAACGAGCTCCTTCTTGATCTCTTCGGTGTCGTTCTCCTCGATCATCTTCTTTGCCAGAAGCTGCTTCTGATCGCCCGACAGCTCGAGTTTGTCGACACCCAGCTTCTTGTGCAGATCCTTGTCAGCGAGCTCCTTCTCCATCTTGTCGAAGAGGATGGCGCCCACTGCAATGTTCACCTTATCTTTATCAGACTCGGTGATCCCCTCCACTAGGGCCGTTTTCGTCGGACCGTCGAGCTTGAACTCATCATGTTCCTCGTCGATGGCAACGACGATGATGTCCACGATCTTTGCGAGGTCATCGTCCTGTATCAATACATCAAGACTATCCTTCATGCTCCCCTCTGTAGAGAGGTAGAAGGCGAAGAACATCTCGGCAGTAAGTAACACTGTGATAATCAGCAGCGATGCGAGCATCATGTTCAGCATACCACGCACGAGCGAAACCACCACAACACCGAGCACGATTGCGAGCACAGCGGCAACTGCGATCATGAGCGGTCCTGACATCAGCATCTCAAGTCCCATAGGATTGCACCGGCGGTCGGGGTAGGTGCTCTCCTTTAAAAAGGTTCACCCGCCCGCGCCAAAAGGTTTTTTAACAGGCCGGTCTACCGTCCTTTCCGCGCGGATGATGAGGTGTAACACCCACAGACCTTGCCCGATGAAGAGTATTTCGCTAGCCTAGCCCGAAAGGGCGATGACAGCAAACTGTCTCTCTGAGATGTGCGGGGTATGACGAACGGTTGGTAGCTTTTGACGCGCACTCTATCTGACTTTCAGTTCGACCTTTCTCACTTGACCGTCTAGCCATGTCACCACGGCGTGCCCCTCGGCGATGGGCGGCGTGTTCACCAACCATGTATCGGTGGCCTCGTACCGCATTATCTGGGGGCTGTGGACGTGGCCGGAAAGGGAGAGCGAGGGAGAGAGGGAGGCCACCAGGTGCGTGATGGTCGAACACCCATGCCAGAGTGGGCGGGGCGACTCGTGGGTGAGCAGCACGTCGACGTGACCAGCCTCCTTCAGACGTTCTACTTCGGCCTGTCTGAAATGGCCACGCTTGCGCGGTCGCTCGGCCCACACCCCACCTAGAGCACCGGCC
This sequence comes from Candidatus Undinarchaeota archaeon, assembly GCA_964519305.1. Taxonomy (GTDB): domain Archaea; phylum SpSt-1190; class SpSt-1190; order JASMDC01; family JASMDC01; genus JASMDC01. The sequence continues at coordinate 490,465 of CAZFHY010000001.1, read as the reverse complement.
GTGATATCGAGCTCGGGAATCCGTGTGACCGTTCCCGATGGGATGAGGGTAAGATTACGGAACGTCCGTCGACCGGTAAGGATTTCGTCGACCTGTTGCCAGTCCTCATGATTCCCGAGGACAGCGTATACAGGGACATCGGAATCCCAGTATCCCTCGGCGTCACCGAGCACGAAGACGAGATCGACGTGCTCATCGGCAGCGGCCTTTTGGGCGATGTCTGCACGTCCATGAAGGTCCGAACAGCAAAGGATGCGGACCGTGTCGTCACCTTCCATAACTGATCCCCACCGCTGCAGGCGGCGCCCCGGGAACCTTTAAATATCTCACGACACCCGCTCTGCACGAACCGCCATGGACGATTCTGAGCTCATCAAGAAGGTCGCAGCGGGCGAGGTCAGACTCCACCAGGTCGAAGGCCTTGTGGACGGCGACATCGACCGTGCCACCGAGATCCGCCGCATCGCCATCGAACAGGCCACGGGAGTATCCCTCAAGAACATGGGTTCCAGCGCGATCGAGATGAGCATAACACGGGCAAGGAACGTTGAGAATCCTGTCGGATGGACACAGATTCCCACCGGTATAGCTGGCCCGATCAAGGTCAATGGTGAATACGCCAACGGTGAGTTCTACCTTCCCATGGCAACGACCGAGGGCGCGCTGCTAGCATCGGTGGCGCGTGGCTGCTCGGCCATCTCCAAGTCCGGTGGCGCTACGGTACGTGTGCTCCGTTCCCTAATGACGCGCGCCCCTGTGATGCAGGTACCGGACACCCACCATGCCGTCAAACTCAAACTATGGGTCGAGGAGCATTTCGAAGAGGTGGCGGCGGCCTTCAAGGGTGACGAGCCCTTCGTATGGCTGCGGGATCTCAGGATCTGGATCGTAGGGCGGAACGTTTTCATCAGGTTCCTTGCCGATCCTGCCGATGCCATGGGCATGAACATGATCTCGAAAGGAAGTCGTGCTGCCTGTGACTTCATCAGCGAGCATAATCCTTTCGCCGTGCTCGTCGCGACCTCGGGGAACCTGTGCGTCGATAAGAAGCCTTCGGCAATGAACTGGATCGAGGGAAGGGGCAAGACCGTCCAGGCCGATGTGATCTTTCCTAGGGAGATAGTCCAGAAGGTGTTCAAATGCACACCTGAGGCCCTATCGGATGTTGCCTACCGGAAGCTGTACATAGGTGGCGCTCAAGCCGCTGCCTACGGCTTCAATGCGCATGTGGCGAACATCATCGCGGCCCTCTTCATAGCAACGGGACAGGATCCTGCCCAGGTAGTGGAGTCGTCCATGTCGATGGTCACGGCAGAGGTTACGGATGACGGGGACCTCTATGCCAGCATCACCCTTCCATCGCTCGAGGTCGCTACCATCGGTGGCGGGACCGGACTACCCACCCAGCTCGAAGCGATGAACATCATTGGCTGCTCAGGTCCGAACACGAATGACCCGGGTGCCAACGCCAAGAAACTAGCTGAGATATTCGCAGCAGCATCCCTTGCCGGGGAACTCTCCCTTCTGGGCGCACTGGCCGCCGGCCATCTAGTAACAGCACACGAACGCCTGGGACGCGGTAACGTGGCCAAGGAGTGAGCTCGTGGACGGCGACGGGGTCCATCAGCGGATTGTAGGGACAACGATCTTTGTAGTATCCCTCTTCCTTCTTGCACATGTCATCCCTTCGTCGGTCATGCTCCCTCTGGTGGCGGTCACAGAGGGTGGCGAGGGCATCATCACTGACCTCATCATTGAGGTGCGCCCCGGCTCGGGTCGTGCCCTCTCAGAGATAGTCCCTCCGCTTGAGCTCAACACTCAGCGCTCCCTTGAGGCCGCCATCTCCGCTGCCGAAGTGCTTGAAGGGGTGTCCTTTGCGGACCGTGATATCATATTCACCTTCGATACGTCAGCCCGCTCAGTAACGGGCCCATCTGCAGGTCTGCCTGCCGCGGTAGGGCTCGCGGCCATTATACGGGGCCGCACTCCAAGGGACGATGTCGTGCTCACAGGGTCTATTGAAGTGGACGGTGACGTACAGCCTGTGGGGGGGCTGCTACGAAAGGCCCAGGCCCTGGCCCACTCGAGTCGTACCATGGTGGTCCCGCGGGGTCAGGGTACGCTCATTGCTCCCCTCCCGCTCGTGATCGGTTTCATCGAGCATGGCGCTCCCTTGCCCACGGGGAGTGCACCTGCGCCCACCTTCGTTGATCATCGCGCTACGGTCCTGTCACGGGGTCTTTCGTCCATGGCACTGGCACCGTTCATCCGTGACCATTATGGTGTCGAGCTAAAAGAGGCCGGTACACTGCGAGAGGCCGTGGACATAGCACTGGAGGGCGAGGTGTCCCCGCGGTCTTTCGGTCAGGGCGATATCACGACCGTGCTTGAGGCCGTGGCCATGGCAGAACTGAAGCGGGCCAAGGAGGCGTTCTATGAGGTGCGTGACCTCAATGGGACACAGCCTATTCAAGAACGCATCGACAGGGCGGACGATCTACTGGCCCGGGGCTACCGATATCCTGCGGCCTCGGAAGCTTTCAGAGCGGTCATCGACATCAAGGTCCTCCACTTCCGGGAGGAGCTCGACAACAGGACCGATACCGAGCGTCGGCAGATCGTTCTGGACCGCGTAAGAACGATCCGTCGCGATGCTGCGATGCTCGAACAGTACGTTGGTGCCGCTCCCCTTCCTCCACTGCGTATGGAACTCATCGTATTCGCGCAACAGCGGTTAATGTGGGCCGAGTACTTCCTTTCCCTTATCGTAACGGGCATGGGGGAGAGCATCGAGGTTCCGACCGATGAACTGTTCGCTTTCTATGTCATGGCCGCTGAGGAATGGGTGCACGGCGCAACGGTGTTCCATGAGCATGCAAAGACCATCGAACCCGTCGGCAAGCCCCGAGATCTGGAGTCCCATTGTGCGGACCTCATGGAGAGCGCACGTACCGGGATAATAACCGCCCAGAATTTCGGCGTCCCGGACCTAGTGGGAGCTGACCGCTTCTATCTTGCCTCCCGGCTTGAGGAACAGAAGGGGTGGACCGTCGCTTCCTGCTTCGATGCCGCCTCATCTTATGCGACGACGGAGGCGCTTTCTACCGATCTCAACGACCTCGAAGCGAGGGCGCGAACAGAGGTGAACACGAGCTTCAAGCCCACACATCTCTCGGGTTTCATCAACCAGGAATACGCTCTTCTCTCTCTCGAGGAAGTGGGGAACGGAACGGGTAACGCCCTGGATGCTATACTTTTTGCTCGTCGGGCCGTTGCGTCCGAAGAGTTAGCCCTGCAGATCGCACAAGGCCCCCCATCCATACAAGCTCCTGTACAAGAGCCCGAGGGTACCCCATCACGATCGCTAAAGCTCATAGCGGCCGTGAACATCACGTTCTTATTACTTGGGTTCATGCTATGGTTCGGTGAAAGCCATGGTGGAGATCGACGTCATAGAGATCAAGAACCCGAACACGAACGAAATGATCATCGGTCAGGGGAACTTCTCCGTAAAGACGATCGATGATATCTACACGGCCATCATCTCGACCGTGCCGAACGTGAAGTTCGGCGTAGCAATGAACGAGAGCAAGCCACAGCTCACCCGAATGAACGGTAACGATGACGTTCTCAAGGACCTTGCATCCCAGACCGCCCTCGACATAGCTGCGGGCCATGTGTTCGTCATCTATCTCGACGGCGCCTACCCCATCAACCTCCTCAACACGATCAAGGCCATCCCTTGTGTGGTCAACATCTATGTGGCTACATCCAATCCGCTCGAGCTCCTCGTGGCCAAGACCGGCCTCGGCCGAGCTGTAGTGGGTGTCGTGGACGGGCTCCACGCAACGAAGAAGGAGACCGATGAGGAAGTGCAGGCGCGTAGGGAACTGGTCAAGGAGCTGGGCTTCCTCCCGGCCTGAGCCGTCTACAGGACGAGCGCACCGGCCGCCCCGAGCACGGTGAGCGCGCCCACTATCACACAGAACCGGGCGAACGCTATATTCCGGGCCACTCGCATGAGCAGACCGAGGCTCACGAGTCCGGTGACGAAAGCTGTTATCAGTGCCACGGGATCGATGGTCATTCCCTGGGCGCTGAGGAACACCTCAGCTCCCAGTACAGCAGGGATGCCTGCAAGGAAGGAGAGCTCCAGCGCCTTAGATGAGGGAAGCCCGCGCAGAAGGAGGAACGCCACAGTTATCCCTGACCTGCTGATACCGGGGACGGCCGCCAGTCCCTGACATGCACCTAGGAGCACCGCATCACCCCACCCGAGAGACGTGAGCTCGCGATCACCATCCACCCCACTGTCCTCGTGGAGCATTCCAGTGACAACGAGAGCCGCTCCCATGAGGAGGAGGAGCGCTGAACCGGGCAATGCGGACGCCGTGCTCTTGACCGCAAGGTACACGGGGAAACCCACGATACCAGTGACCAGAGTGGCCACTACAAGGGTGGACGTGACAGCATCCTCCTCGGTACCGAACGGCTCTGTACGGACACGTCGGACCCAAACGCTGAATCCGTGGGCTATTGTGATGAGCCGTGCCCGGAAGGCGACGATCGCGGCAAGAGTCGTGCCGAGATGGAGCGCGATGGCAAGGTCGACCGCCTCTCCGGGAGCAAGCCCCATGATGAACGAAGAGAGAACGGTGAGATATGCCTGGCTGCTCACAGGCAGCCACTCCAGCACGCCCTGGAGCACGCCAAGGACTACCGAGGAGAGGGCGTCTCCCATAGGGACGGGAACGGCTCTCAACGGTTATAAAACCGGTGGTCGGACAGGTGCCGCGGGGTAAGCTTTTTATTATATCGCTTGAACGAAAGGCGCCATGGACAGACGACTGGTAGCTGTAATTACACTATTCCTGATTGCAGGATTGACTATGGGTGCCCCTCGGGCGCCTACGGCCGATGGCAACATCGAAGGGATCGCAATTAGCGGAATCGTTACGAACGATCCGGACCCCATCCCGGCGATGAAGATATCGGAGACGACGTTCGTGGAGGACCCCTGCGACAAACATACGAGCGAAGGGGCGTGCACTGCGGACGCCACGTGCAAGTGGAGGCCCGCGGAGACCACACCCGGAGGGAGCGTGGACCCGGCCATCTGCATGTCCAGTGAGGCCGGATTCGTGGACGAGCACGGGACGGTCGATGCACCCATGATCAAGGTGATGGTCACCGGTATCGCCGCGGACGCTGATACACAGGCCCACCTGTTCATCTCCGGGTTCGGCCAGGTGAACCTACGAAGTGATCCTCACCAGACGGTTCCGATCCCTGTTGGGACCGACTCTGCGACGTTCGAGCAACCTCTCAACTACTTCCCTCAGGGTCAACCATACCTCACTGTGTGCGTCAACAAGACGACTTGCCCCGACTGGAGCGCGGAGTGCGCAGCATGCAAGCACAAGCAGGTCACTGTCGGTACCGCCGTCGTTGGTGCCGGTGGCGAAACGGTGAATCTTGACGTCCAAGCACCCATGCTCTCGCTCGAGGGCGGGGTGTTCACTCCGAATCCTAGCTGGAACATGAACCAACTCGAGGACGTGACCGCGAACCTCATCGTGATCGAGTCCGGTTCGGCCTGGCAGATGAACTGCAGGTTCATCGGGATGGATTCTGCTAATGCTCAGAACGACTCAATGTGTGCCCCCGGTGTGTTCGAGCCAAATATCTGTGAGCGACAGGCCGCCACACCTCCAGATGGTGCGAAAGTGAAAATGACCATCGGAAAGGCGATGGCCCTCAATGGCTGGAACGAAGGACGCTACGAGATCCACTGCTGGGCCTGGGACTTCGCAGGCGAGGGTGAAGGTCGACAATCCGGGAACGCTGGCCCAGAATGGGTCCAGGGCTTCCAGGTGGAGACCACAACTCTGGTCACACCCCCTCCGCCCCCCGAAACACCTTCTGAGGTCCCTCCCGAGGGGACTGGGGCCGACGAGGGCACCGGTGCTGCTGAAGGTACAGGGACCACCGATCTTCCCACACCGACAACCGATGATGGTCTCCCCATACCCACCGGGACGCCCGGTCCCGGAACAGGCGGTACTGAGCCTATCACGACCGATAAACCGGTCCAGCCTCCCCCGGCCACCTGCGGCGACAACGTATGCCAGCAGGGCGAGAGCCAGGAGAACTGCTGCAAGGACTGTGGTTGTCCCGTTGGATGGACCTGTTCGGGCGATGTGTGCGCCGAGTCCTCGGCACCCACGACCCAGCCGGCCCCCAACACAGCAGTCGTCGCTGTCATCGCCATCCTCGTGGTCGTCGGTGGCTTCTACGCCCTCGGGCTGAAGAAGTAGGCGGGAACTGGCCACGTGGCGTTCCTCTGGATAGGAGGGGCTGGTAGCAGCGAGTGCGCGGCGTGCCGGGCCTTGCGCCCGGCACTCCCTGCTTATCCGGAGGATCCTTCGATCAGTGATATACTGGCCGCTATCGATGGCGTTCCTTTGGACGAGGAGCTGGTGCTGGTCGGCGAGGAACCGACGAACAGGGATGACCTCACGGACCTTGTACGTGCCGTCCGAAAGGAACGCCCTGATGCGATCGTCCACCTAGTGACCGATGCGGCACGATGCGCGGACCGTACGTACGCGACCTCCTTATCGGAAGCAGGGATAGACCGGTTCACCGTGCGCCTATTCGGTCCCCGGCCGATGGTCCATGATGCCGAGACCACTATACCCGGGAGCTTCGATGCCTGTGTTGCTGGGATACGCACGCTCGTCGCCCTCGGTCTCTGGATCGAGGTCGAGGCCGTGGCGACACGACGTGCACTTTCACACCTTACGGAGACAGCTCGGTTCATCGCCAAATCACTGCGTGGTGTGGCGCGGGTCGTCGTCCGCAATCCAATGTGGGGTGACAATGGACTTGTCCGCGGGACGTCCCATAAGGTCCATCCGCACAAGTCATACCCGCCCGTGGACATGGCCGTCGATATAATCGCTCATCACGATATCCCCGTGCGGCTCGAGGGCTTCCCCTTCACTGTGACCTGCGGAAAAGCACCCTACCCGCTGACCGACAGTGGGCTAAACGACTGGCCTATCGGGCTCGCACTGGAGGTCATAGCAATGGAGGAAGGGCTCAAGCCTGCGGCCCGTGTATCCCTCGACCTGGACCGCTCCAAGGAATTGGCCGACTTCTGTCGTCACCGAGGATTGGCTTTGGAGCAGGCGACCTTCCGTCATAGGTTCGGCCCCAACGAGGCGGGTCTACGCGAACGCTCGTCCGATCCCCGGACAGGACTGGTCTTCTACTATCTGGCACCGGAGAAGGCCGCAGCCCGGGCAGTACGGGACGCAGATGCTGTAGGTGACGATAATGCCCTGGGCGAGGCGCTCGGCTACCCGGAGTGCTGTCGCCGGTTCTATGCCCGGCACGTCGCTGCAGGGCGTCATCCGGACCTTGCCATGGCCGCCTACGACGAGAAGCCCGCGGACGCATATCCCTTTGAGCTCAATACACTATCCACATACATTACGGGACTTGTGTCCCACCAGCCGCATACGTATACGTGTGCTCCGAGCCTCCGTATGGCGCGGGACCTGATGACCGCCCTCCGTCGGAGAGAGCCCCTTCTGGCGACCGCTGTGGAACACGCACTGCGGTGCCATGTTGTGTACGCATCACCGGCCTGTCGCCTTTCCCTATGGGGACGTCGTCGGGGTGGCCGCGTGGAGGTCGAGAACCTTATACCCTTCGGTGACGCCATCCACCCGGACCTTGCGAAGGTCGATACGGTAGAGCGGACCGATGATGCAGTTGTGCTCCGCGCAGGTGAGCGGGAGATAACACGGATAACCGTACCGGGTGCTGGGCGGCCGCTGCTGGTCACCTTTGAATGAGGGGGGACCGATGAGCGACGCACCATCTGAGAACGGTCGTGTGTTCCGGGGAACCATCGCTGAGCTAGTGGATGCTATAGCGGACCTGACGGGTGCAAGTGACCCCGTACAACTCTCCCTCGAGCTCCCTCCGGAGGACCGCACTCCATCCATGGGGCGGCGGTTACGGGACGCTCTCACGATGCTACGCGAGGGAGGGATATCGGTCAGGGTGCGCACCCCTTTACCTCCTTGCCTTCTCGGCGCGGGGGATCCTGCGTGGGGGATGGACGTGCCCACGTCCTGTGATGAGTGCGAGGACGCCTGGACGTTGGATGAAGGGTGTGTGGTACTGTGCCGCGTCACCGATCGGTGGTGTGGCCCTCCGCGCGCCTCTTTCCCGAGCGAAGCAGCGGTGGCCGATTATGCCCGTCTCTATCGCGATATTGCACCTGTGCCTGACGAGTGTCGCGCCTGTCGTCATTGGGCGCGTGGGACCTGTCACTGGGGCTGCCGCTCAATCCCCCGCTCGATCGGGCCGGTCCGACAGGCCACAGGCAAGCGGATCACCCTCGTATGGCCCCCCACCGTGGACGGCACTCCGCCGCGACCCTCGCTCAATCTCGCTTACCTGGCCGCAGCGCTCGAGCGTGCAGATCAGTCCATAGAGGTATCCTGCGTTGATGCCAACATCGTGCTGGACCTCGACAACGTCATCACCGTACCACTCGCAGAAGCCCGGCGGCACTTGTCCCACATCCTTTCGGTGATCGAGCGGACCCGGCCCGACATCCTCGGTGTTGGTGCCTGGACCTCCAATCTCCCGTTCGCCCTTGAACTGGTCCGGGCCTTCAGACCGCGCCATCCCGACGTTCCCGTTGTGATGGGCGGTTATCCTGCCACTGAGAATCCCACCGAGCTCCTCTCTATCCTACCGGAGGCCGATGTGCTCGTGCGTGGCGAGGGCGAGGCGACCTTCCCTGCTCTCGTAGATCGACTAGTAAAGGGGCAGCCCTTCGACGACGTGCAAGGGTTGTCCTACCGCAGCGGGTCCGAGGTCATCCACACGCCACCGGCAGCACCCATCAAGGACCTTGACTCGTTACCGTTCCCCTCCTACGAGCGGTTCGTGGGAGCACGGCCAGGTCGTGCTGTGACTGTGAGCACCAGCCGTGGCTGTCCGTTCTCATGTACCTACTGCTCCAACGAGAAGATGTACCCGGCCATGCGACAGAACTCGCCTGAGTACGTTGTCCGGGAGCTTATTGACCTACACGAACGGTGGGGTGTGACACGGATAGAGTTCTCTGATAATCTTTTCACCGCAGATTCCCGCTGGGTCGGACGGTTCTGCGAGCTCCTTGGCGAGAAAAGGCCGGAACTGGTGTGGACGTGCTCGTCCCGCGTGGACACCCTGACCACCGATCTCATCGACAGGATGAGCGAAGTCGGTCTTGAGAGCATCTATCTGGGTCTGGAGAGCGTGGTCCCGGCCAGTCTGAAGTTCATGGGAAAGACCGGTGATCCTGTCAAGTACGTTGAGCGGGCCCGTCGGCTCATCGCCCATGCTGCGTCGAAGGGTATCGGGATGAGCATCGGTGGCATCGTGGCCTTACCGCACGAGGACCGCGCTGACATGCAGGCCACGGTGTCGTTCCTCGAAGAGATGGTCACCACCCATGCTCCGTACGTGAAGCCCAACCTGTTCTCCCTCATCGCCTTCCCGGGAAGCCCACTCTGGGACGCGGTACAGCGGGGGGACCACAAGCTGCTCCCGGTGAAGGATCCTGCCTTCTCCATCTGGAACGGGGGGCTGTTCCGTGAGCTCTACTGGCACCTGCCGTGGGTGGTCCCGGGCGCTTTCGAGTTCGCCAACGACCATCTCGCACAGGACGAGGTGGAGCGGTTCGTCATCGAGGCACGTGCAAGGTTGCAGCGGCTCGCACCAGAAGGATTCGAGGCCGAGTCCTGAAGCGGCATATCACGTGACCTGATCCACGGCCTTGCTGTAGATGTCCTTCAGGGAATGGTATGTCACGTCGATGGCCTCGGACATCTCACCATCGTTGATACCTTCGGGCCGGTCGCCCTTCGTATGGATGTCGTTGGGAAGGGTGTGGCCGTCGAGCCATCGCTGGAGGAGGTTGCCCCATCCCGGCCGGTCCATGCGCGCGATGTAGGTCGCCGGGATACCCCCGTCCATCAGGCTGAGGTGGTCCGAGAGACCTTTCTTGAAGTCCTTCTCCACGCAGGGGATACCCAGCTCGTCAGCGGTCTCCAGGATAGTGGTGTTGAGCTCAGCATCGTGTTGTCGGCCCATGGTCCTGCTTGTGACCACAAGTTCGTCCCCAGCCCCGATGCAGTCGAGGTTGATGGCACCCACGTACCGTGCCCGTTCCTCGTCGGACAGACCTGCAACGTACAGTGAGGATCCTTCGAGCATGAACTCCTCGGCAGCAAAGGAAGCGAATACGACATTGATCTTATCGTTGTGCTGCACGAACGCGTCGGCCAGTTCCATGAGGGCCACGGTGCCCGATGCGTTGTCGTTGGCCCCTGGAGAGCCGTACACCTTATCGTGGTGAGCGCAAACCATCACGTACCGATCCGAGCCGGGATCACCCTCGTAGGTAGCGATGACGTTGCGGTCGTACACCCCGCGGTGACCTTCAAGATCCTCGGTGACCGTCTCAAGCCCCAGTGCCCCGAACCGCTCACGGACGTGGTCGGCGCGCTGAGGATTCGTCCGGTAGGAGCACAGCTCCTCCAGGTCTACCCGCGCTCTTTCTCCGTCCACGATGGAGTCGTACATGGGGATACCTACACCTGTGTCCGCGGGGCCTGCGGGCCGGTATAAGTACCTATCCATTGGGCAGTCCTCCGCTCACCGTCACCATAACCTTTATAGGCAGCCTCTTGCGCGTAGTATGTCATCAGGGGACACGAATGGCAGGGGATGCCACGATGACTAGTCAGAGCGAGGATGCTAGCGGTCCGACCGTCCACGGAGTGGGCACCGTCGGAGGATACGACATCGACGGCGACTCCTACGTGTTCCACGGATCGGAGGCCGATGTCCGGATCGAGTTCCTTGCCGATGACGTGGTGAACGTCCGACTGGACACGGACGGCGCCGCACGGAAAGACTCCCCAGCTATCCTTACACGCGACCTTGGGGGGTCCGACGTGACCGTCGAGGACCGGTCTGATGCATACCTCCTCACCTCCGATGAGCTCCATGTCTATGTGGATAAGACATCAGGCAGGGTGACCTTCGCCGATACCGACGACACCGTCATCACACGCGACGCCGGTCAGGGGATGACCTGGGATGACGAGGGGCGGATAAGCATGGAGCGCGAGGTCGCCGGGGACGAGTCGTTCTACGGGCTTGGCGAGAAGACGGGGCCGCTGGACAAGCGAGGCGAGCACCTAACGCAATGGACCTGGGATGCTAATGGCGACCACGCTGGCGGTACCGACGAGATGTACCAGGCGCACCCGTTCTACATAGGGCTGCACGACGAGACTGCCTACGGACTGTTCCTTGACAACACCTTCCGCACCACGTTCTCCATGGCAGAGAACGGGGCTGATAAGGCGAGCGTCACGGCCGACGGCGGCCAGCTCAACTACTATTTCCTCAAGGGACCTGCAATGCGCCATGTGGTGGAGCGCTTCACCGAGGTCACTGGCAGGATGCCGCTACCTCCGAGATGGTCATTGGGCAACCACCAGTGCAAGTGGAGCTACTTCCCCGAGGCCACGGTTCGCGAGATCGCCGACGGATTCCGTCAGCGGGACATCCCACTTGACGCGATCTGGCTCGATATCGACTACATGGACCAGTACCGCGTGTTCACGTGGGACCCGCAGCGGTTCCCTGATCCGGAGACCATGATCAAGGAGCTGAAGGACCAAGGGATTCGCACAGTCACCATCATCGATCCTGGGGTGGACGACGGGGATAACTATGACGTGTACTCTGAAGGGATGAAGGAGGGCTACTTTATCACCGACGAGAACGGCGACGTGTTCCACGCTCCGGTATGGCCCAAATCCGCCGCCTTCCCGGACTTCACCCGGGAGGAGGTCAGACAGTGGTGGGGAGACCTGTACGGCCGTCTCACCGATGCCGGTATCGCCGGTATCTGGAACGATATGAACGAGCCCGCTATCATCGACACCTACAAGACCATGCCCGACGACATGGAGCATCACGGCGACCTGGGCGACGTCAAGCATAACGAAGCACATAACGTGTACGGTATGTACGAGGACATGGCCACGTACGAGGGCCTGCTGCGCGCCAATCCTGACGAGCGTCCTTTCGTGCTCACACGCTCGGGCTTCTCCGGTATCCAGCGATACGCGGCCGTGTGGACCGGCGACAACCGGAGCAAGTGGGAGCACCTGGACATGGGCATGCCAATGATGGAGAACATGGGTCTGTCCGGGATTGCGTTCACCGGTACCGACATCGGTGGGTTCGGCGCTGACTGTACTCCCGAGCTATATGCCCGCTGGGTCCAGTTCGGTGCTTTCTCACCCTTCTGCCGTACCCACTCCTCCCGTCACACCCGTGAGCAGGAGCCATGGACCTTCGGCCAGGAGACCGAGGACATAGCTCGTGACTATCTAACCCTCCGCTACCAGCTCATGCCCTACACCTACGACGCCTTCCGCCAGGCGTCCGAGACCGGTATCCCCGTGATGCGGCCGCTTGTGCTCGACCACCAGAACGACCCGAACGTACGCAACCTCTCGAACGAATTCATGTACGGGGACGCCCTCCTGGTGGCCCCGGTGACCAAGGAGGGGGCGCGGGAGCGCGATGTCTACCTCCCCGAGGGCAGATGGGTCGACTACTGGACCGACGAGGTCCACGATGGCCGCCAGACCGTTGTCAAGGACGCGCCCGTGGACACCATGCCCCTGTATGTGAAGCAGGGTTCGATCGTGCCCATGGGGCCGGCCATGCAGTACACTGATGAGAAACCTACAGAGGAGCTGGAGCTCCACGTGTACGCTGACGACCGCGCCGAGGGTCGGTTCTACGAGGACGACGGGCACTCCTTCGGATTCAAGCAGGGCGAGTACAACCTCACCGAGTTCGCCTACCGCAACGACGCCGGTACTGCAGAGATAACCGTGGACCGGATACAAGAGGGCTACGCCACCGAGGTGAAGACCTACAGGTTCATCATCCACTCAGAGAGCGAAGTGACGGGAGCGACCGTGAACGGTGTGGGTGCTGCAGTTGCGCGCGATGACGACACGTACGTCGTGTCAGTTGACGCGGTGTAGGACGAGCTCGAAAGGTTTTTATCCCTTGAAACTTAGTGAGCATTCGATGGTACGCGTCCTTCATCTAGCACTCCTTCTCGCCCTTGTCATGGTCAGTGGCTGCTTCGGTGACTCGCAGGCCATGATCCCCCGGGATGACACTGAGGAAACGAAGGACACAAAAGGGATCGATATGCAACAGCTCGACGCCATGACCAAGGGCTACGAGGGGTACGAAGAGACCGTGTACCCGGACAAGTACGGTAACCCGACCGTGTGCTGGGGCCATCTTGTAACCCCCCTCGACGGCCTGAAGGTGGGGCAGACGGTGTCCAAGGAAAAGTGCAACAAGCTGTTCGAGGGCGATCTTGAGCGTGCTATTGCGCAAAGTCAGCAGGCCTTCCCTGCGACCTGGGACAACATGCCTCGCGACGTCAAGCACGTTGTGGTGGACATGATGTTCAACCTCGGCCCCAACCGGTTCTCCTTGTTCGTGAAGCTCAACCTAGCCCTCACGACAGGCAACTGGGAGCAGGCGGCGAACGAAATGGAGAACAGCGACTGGTACCACGAGGTGGGCGGCCGTGCTCAGACGCATGTGGCCACCATGCGCTCAGTGGCGTAAGGTAGTTCACGCACCCCAACCCAATCCTTATAACGCCCTCACACATTCCTGCCGTCTATGCCCCTCCCTGTGCTCATGAGCTTGGCGCTGTCATTCGGCGTGCTCTTCGCCGTGGCACGGTGGAGCCTCCCCGGAGCCCTCACCGCAGGGGCGCTTACCTTGGGGCTCCTGACCCTTCCGGCCGCCACGGTCGTATGGATCGCGGGGGCCACCCTTGGAGATCCGTCCGTGCTAGCCCTCGCTCTTGCGGTAGCGGTCATCCCCCTCATCGGTGGTGTGATGGAGGAGGGCGGGCTCATGGACCGGCTCGTGGCGAGCCTTCGGATGGGCCGCCGTCCATTCCTTGCGGTCGCGCCGGCCATGGTAGGGATGCTCCCCATGCCCGGGGGTGCATTGCTCTCGGCACCGCTGGTGGAACGACGCGGGGCGGACGTCCCCGGTGAGCTGAAGGTGGCCATCAACGTATGGTATCGGCACCTAATGTTCCTGATCTATCCTCTTAGCCCGTCGCTCATCGCTTCGGCCGAGATGGCCGGTCTCGGTGTGTACGAGGTCATCCCGTGGCAAGTGCCGGGGTTCGTGTTCTGTGGCCTGCTCGGCTATGTCCTCCTGCTTCGCCAGGTGCCGAACGATGGCCCGGGGGAGGGCGATCCCTGGACAGGTATCGTGCCAATGGTCGTCCTGTTCTCGGCACCGGCCGTCGATCTGCTCTTGCAGAGGGCAGGGCTGCTCCCGTTCCCGACACTCGGGGCGCTGGCGGGCGTCATCGTGGCCCTGGTCCTGGCCTATGCGCTCACGGGTCCCAAGGGTCGTGACCTCAGGAACGTCGCCCGAAAGATGCGTCCCTGGAGCTTCGGCGCCATAGTCCTTGGGATGTTCCTGTTCCTGGAGATGTTCACTGCATCGCCGGCACCGTCGTTCATAGCTGGTGTGGCACCGTCCCAATGGGCGCTCCTGGTACCAGTGGGTTTCTTACTGGGTGTGGCAACAGGACGCATCCAGCTCCCCGCCTCGATCCTAATCCCCATACATCTGGCCATGGTGGGCGCGACGACAATGCGGCCGATACCCTTCGCCGTGATGTACCTGGCAGTCTTCCTCGGTTATATGGTATCGCCCGTCCACCCGTGCCTGGTGGTGTCCCTTGAGTACTTCAGGACGGATATGCGAGGATTCGCCAGAGCCGTGGCAGGTCCGGTGACGCTGGCCTTCCTGGCCGCGGCACTGGTGGGCCTGACGGTCCTCTAGGCCGCGACCGATGGGATGGTCCCGCGAAGTGGGCGGTCGTCAGATAGATGGAGGGGGGCGTCATGGAGGTATCATCCCCACTTGTTGTTTTTCCTTTTCCCGGTGCAATGTAAGTACTCCCTTCAGTTACCACGGGGTGGCCTGAGAGGAGGGGTGATAAGGGATGGCCCGGGGCGTCCAAGGTGGCGTTGGTAACTCCCCGGGCCGAATTTGTGACCCTCTTCTCTCACGTGGCCAAATGTCGTCGATACTGGATCGGTACATCCCTTGTGATTATCGCCCGTCCTGGCTCCTTTTTGCCGGTTGGACGGGTGGTGGCCCGTGGTCTCGCTTATTGAGAAGTCTGTGCTTCCGGATATTAATAGAAATGGAACAGAACATGGTACGACGTGGAACATTCACACGCTCGTGAAGGGCGACCGTCCTTTGGACAGACAGATAAATGTTTGTGTTCATATCGAAGTGCGTGGGAGCATTCGATCGGCTGAACGACCTGCCTATCTCCTCCAAACTATTCCTCCTCTTCCTAGTGCTCTCAGTGATCCCTCTGATCGTGGTCGGCTACATTGCCGTATGGAACGCCCGGGGCATCGCTATGAACGCGGTGGAGGGCTCCACCAACATGGGAGAGCGGGATCTGGCCGCTGCCAGGGAGCTGGGTCGCGCGGCGGTGAACGACAGTGTCGAGGCACTTGACGCGAAGGCCATCGAGGCCCTCGAGATGCGCGCTGTAGAGCTCGCGCGTAGCATCGCTAACTTCCTATACGAGCGGGATGGCGACATCCTGGTCGCCCGGTTCCTGGATCGGAGACCAGAGGTCTATCATGCGTTCCTGCAATCGAAGCGACATCTAGTTCATCTAGGCCATCAGCGACAGAATGTGCCTCTATACTCCGAGATGACCTTCGTGGACCTCACCGGCCGCGAAGTGATACATGTGCATAAGGACGGTAAGCAGTCGACCCTGCGCGATGTGATGAATCCCTTGAACACATATCTTGGTGTCGAGGACTACTTCGAGCATGTAAAAGAGCTTGATGAAGGTGAGATCTATGTGTCTCACCTTGTAGGGAAACATGTTAACTCGACTCGTGCGTACAGGGGGGTCGAGCGTCCGAACGGGGACCGGTTCGACGGCATCATCCGGTGGGTGACCCCGGTGTTCGAGAACGATGAGAAAATAGGGTACGTGACCCTTGCCCTAAACCATACGCACCTCATGGAGTTCGTCGAGCACGTAGTGCCCACAACCAAGCGCTTCATCGACGTCCCTGACCCGGGTGCTGGCAGCTATGTCCTCATGTGGGATGACCAGTGGCATAACATAGCCAATCCCCGTCACGACCGCATCTGGGGATATATAAAGGGGAGAATCGGGAGCCGAGAATATATCGATACAACAATCGAAGGTCTCCTGAGCTATCCGACGAACTGTGAGATCCTGGGCACCCACCTCCCCTCATGCCCACAGTGGCGACCTGAGACGGCCGATGGTGGACTTGTATCCTTCACGTTCATGTGGATAGGAGAGGACCTTGTGACCACCTACGCCACCATCCCGTACTTCTCTGGGCCCTACACGGCTCCCCAGGGGTTCGGCACCCTTACCATGATCTCGGACAGCGCATCGTTCCATGCGGCAGCGGAACGGACCCGGTGGATGATCGACAATGCCACACGGACACAGAGCGAGCGGATCCGTGAGACGGTCGAGCTCACCATCGAAACGATCGACCAGCGTGCCCGGGTCACGACCGTGCTCCTTGTGTTCGTAGCCATCGCCTCGGCCCTGATCGTGGCCACTGTAGGCGCCGGGATGTCGATAACCCTCACCGAGCCCCTCATGAAGCTCACCGACGGTGCCGAGCGCATCTCTGACGGCGATCTCGACATTGAGCTGGATGTGCAGCGGGACGACGAGATAGGCCAGCTCGGAAGAGCTTTCAACCGGATGTCCGGGGAGCTGCGCAAGACGTTGGACAACCTGCGCACGGCCAACCTAGAGCTCAAGGAACTGGACCGGCTCAAGTCGCAGTTCGTGTCCGTAGCCTCCCACGAGCTGCGGACGCCCATTATCTCTATCCGTGGTTACATCGAACTGGTCAGGGAGGGCGAGGGCGGATCCGTCACCGAAGAGCAGGAGAGCATGCTCGCAGTGGCGTCGCGTAACACGGAACGCCTGCTCACCATCATAAATGACCTGCTGGACATTTCACGCATCGAGGCAGGTGCCCTGCATCTGGACATGGTGTCCGTCAACCTCAACCGTCTTGTCCGGGACACCCTCGAGGAGATACGGCCCCTGGCGGACCGACATGGCCACAAGATGACGCTCGAGCTGGAGGACGGGATCCCTGAGGTCGATGGGGATCCAGACCGGCTGGCGCAGATCATAACGAACCTCCTGAGCAACGCTATCAAGTACACGCCGGATAAGGGTAAGATCATCGTCCGTACCGAACGCGGCGATACGGGCGGGGTCCATCTGAAAGTGGAGGACGATGGTATCGGCATCCCCTCAGAGGACCTCCCGCATATCTGGGAGCGGTTCTACCGCGGCCAGCATGCTTCCGGGCATCATAGGTCAAGGAGCACCGATTTCAGGACGGGTGGTACCGGTCTCGGGCTCCCGATCGTGAAGGGTGTCGTGGAGGAGCATGGCGGGAACGTCAGGGTGGAGAGCGAGGAGGGTGCTGGGAGCACGTTCCACGTCTACCTCCCATCCGGGTCCGTCAGTTCCCCAACGGTAGCGGCGACCGGGAGCGGTAGACGTAATAGGAAGGGCAAGCCTCTGGTGCTCGTTATCGATGATGATGAGGATTATTGCGACCAGATCGGACTGGTCCTTCGCAAGGACTTCGAGGTGGTCAAGGCGACCAGTGGTAAGGAGGGAGTGTCCGCAGCGAGCAGGCACCGCCCTGACCTGATTCTCCTGGACATCCTCATGCCCGGGCTCGACGGGTACGAAGTATGTCGTGTGCTGAAGGAGAGCGATGCGACCAAGAACATCCCCGTCATCATTCTATCCTCGGCGGACCGGAAGGATGTCTGGGAGCATGCTGAGAACGCCGGAGCCGACGGTTTCATCTCGAAGACGTTCAAGCGGAAGGAGCTGCTGAAAAAGGTACGTTCGAACCTATGAGACAGGGGGATTTGATCATGGCCAAGGATAGTACAAAAAGCGAGGGTGATGGACGGACCGTCCTTGTGGTGGACGACGAGCCTGACACAGTGGATTACATTACCCTGCTACTCACCAAGCGCGGGTACACGGTGCTCCCTGCCAACTCCGGGGAGGACGCTCTTGCTACGCTAGACAAGCATGGTGAGGTCGACCTCGTGCTCCTGGACCTGCGCATGCCAGGTCTGTCCGGTGGCGATGTCCTCAGGACCGTCCGGGCTGACGAGCGGACCGCGACACTACCTGTGGTCATCCTCAGCGTCAACACGGAGACAAAAGACAAGGTCAATGCCCTTGGGCTTGGTGCGGACGACTACATAGAGAAGCCCTTCAGGAAGGAGGAGCTGTTCGCTCGCATCCGCGCTCACATACACCACAAGATACTTCGCGAGGAGTTGGAGGAGCTGAACCGGACTCTAGACCGTAAAGTGATGCAGCGTACTATGGAACTGTTCCTCGAGAAGGAGTTCAGCGAATGCCTTATAGAGAATGCCTCGGACATCATCTGCGTACTGGACCGCGAGGGGAAGCTCGTCAGGGTGAACCGGGCAGCTGAAAGGCTTCTAGGTCACGGGAAAGAGGAGCTTCTAGGCCAGGCGCTCATTAACTATGTGGTCCCAGAGCATGTCCCCATACTCACAGAGAACCGCACCCAGCGACTGCGGGGAGTGGACATCTCACCGTACGACGTGGATGTGGTTACCAGCGACGACTCTCGTAGGACCATCGAGATAGGTACAAGCCTGGTCAAGGACGAGAGCGGCGAGTTCGTGGAGTTCATGATCGCACGGGACATAACCGAGCGCAAGCTTGCCGAGGAGGAGATGCGCCGACGTCTGATGCGGTTCCGTCTCAAGGAAGGTACTCTTTATCTCGTGGAGGAGCACGGTCCAGGGCTCGCCCTCGAGGCGTTCAGGGACCTGATCCGCGCCGGTTACCGTGCGCTCGCCATCACCCGTACGCCCGGAGAGGAGTTCCGGCAGGATACCGAGGGTGAGTACGATCTCGAATGGCTCGCGGAGCAGGAGGGTTCGGACGCCCTCCCTCCCGAGTTCGGGATGGTCGCGGCCCGTATCAAGGGGCTATCGCGACGGACTGCCGTGCTGATCGAAAGGCTCGACTATCTTCTGTTCAAGAACGGTTTCAAGGCGACCCTCTCCTTCGTCCAGCACCTCCGCGAGGTCGCGTATGTCCAAGGCCACGTGGTGGTCCTTGCGCTGGACCCGGCAGCGGTGACGTCCGACCAGCGCAATCTACTGGAGAACGAGACGGGGAGGATAGAGACACAACAGGGAGTGAGGCTGCCCGAGGACCTCATGGGAATACTGCGGTTCATCCACAGGCAGAACCTCATGGGTGTCAAGCCCCCCCTCTCGGAGGTCGGCCACGAGTTCGGGATGAGCAGACCCACGGTGAGGCGTAAGGTCAAGCAGCTCCTTGCAGGGGAGTATGTGCTCGCCCATCAGAAGGGAAGGTCCAAGGTGCTCGAGCTAGCGCCTCGGGGACGACGGTTGTTCGAGCGTTGAGCCCGATACAACTATGATGGATTGTCCCATGTTGTTCCATTTACCGTTCCATGTCCTTATAACTGGGGAACGGTGTCATTCAGATTGGGAGCGAGAACGGTAAAGAAACGCGAGCGTCTCATTACAGTGACGCAGGATTGGAGGACCATCCTCCAGCCAGATACCACCCCCTCGGCATCGGCCGTCCGGCAGGTCGCCACGTCCATGCTCACTCTGGTCCGTGGACGGGAGCCGGATGCCCGCACCGAGCTGTATCACAGACTCCTCGCTCTCTTGGCCACCTGCGGTTACCGCGTATTCTACCTATCCTGTGATAAGGACCGTGAGGAGGTCCTTGAGCGATGCGCGAGGTACGGCTTGCGCCCGTCGTCGGTATACGTGCTCGAACTCGGGAGGGATTGGACCGCCCCCTCCTTCGAGCGAGATCCCTCTCATATCAAGGACCGGATCGCCTTCATCCACTACGCGCATCAGGGCTTCTCACAGGACGAGCCCCTCATCTTTGCCGGGGATGCGATCACACATATGACAACGCATTACGGTGTTGCGCGCACGGTCGATTTTCTGCGGGAAATAGTCTCGGACGCCAGGGGATCGACAACGCGGTTCGTGTTCACCATAGATGGTAAGCATCCCGGGAGCGAGGATCTGCTCCCTGCTGCGGACCTTGTGCTCGAGCTCGACCGCATCGATGGTTGACCTTGCTCGCCCAGGCAAAAGAGAAATCCTTAAGATACCGTATTACGATTAACGGCGTTACTATGGAGGAACAATCCCTTGGAGGGCATATCGGGAGACGCAGGTTCATAAGATGGGGATTGGGCCTCGGAGTGGCAGTGTTTGCCGCGTACCGCTTCCTCCCGGTCAAGAGTCTGGTCATCCCGTCCACCCCCGGCACACCACGTACGCGGATCACTCCTCCGCCTTCCGCTCCATCAACACCCTCTGCCGCTCCGGCCGCTTCCCCGAAGGACCTTGTCCAGCTCTGCTCCGTCCGCGGAGGTTCGTTGGCCGAAAGGGTACGGACCGCTTTCGAGAACATCGGCCTAGATTCCCGTGTCACCAAGGGCACGAAGGTAGTACTCAAGGTCAACCTGCTCCAGGCCTCCAAGAAGGCCTGTAATGTCCCTGAGTTCGTAGGAGCGCTCGCCAAGGAGTTCATCGACCGAGGTGCCGAGGTACTGGTCGCTGATTCCTCTTCCGGGGGTTCCACCCGACAGGCCGCGGATCACACCGGGCTCCTGACAGTATGTGGCGACGTTGGTGTCCCCTTCAAGGCGCTTGAGGACTCTGAGCGCATTTCGGTGGACGTCCCGAACAGCTTACGGCTCAGCTCGGTGAACGTCGCCAAGGAGATAATGGACGCCGACCTCCTGGTTTCCGTCCCCAAGCTCAAGCTCCATGGCCAGTCCATCATCACCCTTGGTATGAAGAACATGATGGGCACCATACACCGGGCCGAGATGAAGTCGTTCCACATGGACATCCAGTCTAGCATCGCGGACCTCATGCGGGTCGTCCCGCCGGACGTCGTGTTCGTGGACGGCACAGAGGCCATGGTGACCGGGGGTCCCATGAACGGTATCATGGAGCAGCGCGACCTTGTCATCGCGGGCTATGACGTTGTGGCCGTGGATGCAGCAGGCTCTCGCGAGCTCGATGTGGATCCCACAGGGGTGGGTCATATCGTGAAGGCCCAGGACGCGGGCATCGGCTCCATGGAGCCCGCGTCATCACGGGCCATAACGCTCTGAGCACTACCGTATTCAGAACAGCTTCGATAGCAGTATCAGCAGTATGGGCAGTCCGTAGAACATGCCCAGAACGTAGAGGATCGCTACCTTCTTGGACCGGGTGGCGACCTCGGCCAGCCTGGTGGAGATGGTGATGGGGATGTGCCTGATCCGCTTGATGGGGTAGAGCAGGAGCACGCCGGCACTGTTGAAGAACAAATGCTCGAACGCGATCGTCATGGCGGCCAGCTTGTGTTCTTCTGCGACCAGTGATGATATCACCGCAGTAAAGCAGGTGCCGATGTTGGCCCCCAGCATGTAGGGGAAGACCTGATAGATCGTGACCACGCCAGCGCCGATTAGCGGCACCACCAGCGAGGTCGTCACCGAACTGCTCTGGACGACGCCTGTAAGCACTAGCCCTAAAGAGAAGCTCGTCGCATCGTTCTTGAACAGGAACTCGTTGATGAACGAGGTGAACCGGTTGAGGATGAGCTCCTTGATCATAGACACGATGAGCTTGAGGGCGATGAACAGGACAACCAGCGAGAGGAGCAGCATCCACTCGTAGGAGAGGTACTCGTGGATGTGCTTGATCACGGGCTTTGTGATCGCACTGATGGGATTCGCCAGGGCAGCGGCCCGTGAGTCCACCATCCGGACGGCCACAGCATGGGCTGCATGTTCCGAGAATCCGGTGGCCAGCTCCAGGGGGAACAACAATCCTACGGCCATGAAGTTGAAGAAGTCGTGCACGGTCGCTCCGGCAAAGGCCTTCTTGAACTCCTCTTTCCGCGTTACGTGGGCGAAGGAGACGATCGTGTTGGTGACGGAAGTACCGATGTTGGCCCCCATGACGATGGGGACGGCCGTGCTCACCGTCATTGCACCGCTGGACACTAGCCCCACGAGCATGGATGTGATGGTTGACGAGCTCTGGATAAGCGAGGTCGCGAAGATGCCGATGAACAACGCCATGAAGGGGTTCTGGGCCGTGATGAGCAGGTCATCGACGAGACCGATGTTGATGTTCTTGAACGACGTCCCCATCATCTTGATGCTCAGGATGAAGAGGTACATGGCGAGCAGCAGAGTGATGACTTGGAAGATGTCCTTTATCACCTGGGGATGCTCTTCTTTCATGGTCTCACCGTTTTGGGATCGGGCTCATTTTCTTACTCCTCGTCTTCTGTACCGAGGTTGTCTTTCTCCGGATTGAAACCGATCTGTGACACGGGCTGCACGACACCAGAAGCCACGTTACGCAGGTGCGCCGAGATCCGGCGGAGGTTGTTGGTTAGAAGGGCGTAAACGATAGCCTTGTTCGGATCGATGTCCTTGTCCTCGGTGAGCTTGCGGGCGAGGTCGGCGTGCTTGCGCTTCGTGCCCTCCTCGTGCATTCCCATCACCGTCTTGGCCTTTTCCTTATCGTCCTCCTGCACCGCCTCGCGCGTGAGGTCGAACATCTTGATGATGCGACCGAATATGGCGATGACGTCCTTGCGGTACTGATCGTCGTCCAGGATCGTCGGATAGAGTAGCTTGAGCTGGGCTATGTTCTTGCAGTAGTCACCGATGCGTTCATAGTCGATGACGATGGCGTTGAGGTAGAGTGCACCGGCGAGGTCGGGGGAGGTGTTGAAAGCCAGATAGGTGAGCACCTTGATACGCACCTCGACCTCCAGACGGTTGATGAGCTTGTCCTCGCCACAGATGCGTTCGGCGATGTTGCACTTGTCCTCAAGGAGGCAGTTGAACGAGTCTCGGAACATGGACTTGCTCTGCTCGTTCATCTTGTCCATCTCATTGAACGCGTCCTCCAGCGCACTGCCGCGCATCAGCGCATCGTAGATCATCTTGAACGCCATGATTGTCACCTTACGGGAATCAGTTCCCTTGAAGTAGCCGGGCTGGACGTATAATTAAAAGCCTATCCTTGGGGAGGCCGCGCGCTACCCGGTGAACACGAACCGTAGGAGGTAGTAGTACCCACAGGAGAGAAGCGCTGCGGACGTTGGGGTTGCCAGCCACCCGAGCATGATGTTGCGGATGGTTCGCATGTTGACCGTGGAAACGCCCTTGGTGAGGCCCACACCGATGACACCGCCAACGATGGCCTGGGTGGTGGACACGGGGATGCCCTGCTGGGTGAATATGTAGACGGTGATTGCTGACGCGAACTGCGCCGCCAGTGCCGTCAGCGGACCCAGGGTGGTGATGCCGCCGCCCATGGTCTCGACCACACCGCGCCCGAACATCACGGCCCCGAACCCAATAGTGATTCCCCCTAGGAACGCACCCACCAGTGTCGGTAGGAAATGCAGCTTGAGGGATACCTCTCCTGCTTGGGGTGAGCTCCACTCCCAGTCCACATTGACATCGCTCAGGATATTTGCACCGACAATGGGGCCTACAGCGTTGGCCACGTCGTTAGCACCGATGTTGTACGAGACGAAGATGGCCGCTAGCAGGGTTAGTAACTTGATGAGCTCGGCCGACGTCGCCTGGTTGCCCACCTTAGCGATGGTGTTGGCGAAGAGATAGTAGAGGATGTAGGCGATGACGAGAGAACCCACGGGCGTGAGCACCCAGCTCGCGAACACCTTCAGGAGCACCTGATAGTTGATCGATGTAGTCATCCCTCCGAACATCTTCAGGCCGATACCGGCACCCGCGACGGCTCCGACGATGGCCTGGCTTGTGGAGGTGGGGAGCTTCAGCGCGGTGATGAAGATGACAAATGTACCGGCAGCCATCAGTGCCGCCAGGACCGCTCGACGGTCCTTCTCCAGGTAGATGATTTTCTGGCCGTTGATCTTGCTCCGACATATGCCTTCAGTGGTATCGTCCTTGAGGTCGCAGTAGTACTCAACTTTTAGGCACTGGTCGTCGGCCTTGCACGCGATAGGGGGCACGATGCCCTTCCCGACGGTCTTCATGACCTTGTACCCCTCCAGCAGCGACCCCAGCATGGCGAACACGATGACGATAATGACGGCCTGGCGGAAGGTCAAGATGCCCCCGCCCACGGTGGTGCCGATGGCGTTCGATGCATCATTGGCGCCGATGTTCCAGCCAACGAACAGGCCGGCCAGGATGATGCACAGGGAGAGGGGGTCCATGGTCGCTCTTAGAGGTGGTCTAGGCGGTTCCGACGATGAGCATGATCGCCAGCACGTCGCATGCGTTCTCAGTGGCGTCGGTGAGGCCGGCGGTGGCGTCGGCGATGCCTGCTACCAAGAAGAGTAGGATGGGATCGTTGATCTCATAGAGCTTCTCGTACAGCTCCCCCTTGAGCTGGTCGGCCTCCACCTCCCTGGACGCGATCTGCTTGATCACGCGCTTGGTGTCCTCTGGGCGCCTGTCCTGGAGCGCGTCATAGGCGAAGAGCAGCAGCTCGGTAGCGTCCTTCCCAAGCTCCGTCATGCGCTTGAGCATAGAGGCTATACTGGGATCGCACTTGCGGTCCAGAAGGAGCATGGCGATCTGGGCGGCGTCCTTGGCCTCGTCCACGACGTCGTCCACCCGCTCCACGAGGTCGATGATGCGGCTGCGGGACACGGGCAGGAACGCGCCTGAGTACAGGAGCTCCTGTATGCTGTGGACGAATGTGTCCGCGTCGTTCTCGTGTTTCCGTATCTCGGCGAGCTTGGCCTTGGCCGTCTCTTTGTCGCATTCACCTATAGCGTCGAAGAACTCTTCCAGCGCCACCACGGCCTTGTTGGCCACGGTCATGTGCTTACGGATCAGCGTCAGCACCTGGTCCTCCTTCTCTCTTCCGAAGAACGGTATCCCGTCGAGGAATCCCATGATAATCACTCTTGCTCTAGAGCTAGTACCTGCCACTTTTAAATGGATTGTGCTCGCGTCCAGCCGGTCCTATCCGACCGTAACGGTGCACTCGCAGGCGCAGGAGCCGGGATCGGTGCGGATGAGGCACTTCTTCCGATCGAGCCACAATGTGCATGTCGGCAGGCAGTCGTTGCACGACACACGGAGCATACAGCCGGAGTAGTCGATGCCGTGGTCGATGAACACGCTCTCGCCCTGTACGACAGTCGGCTCCCGTACCTCGAGTCGCGCGAGAGGGAAGAGGTCCGCGTTCACGATACCGTGGGACGTCGGTTCGACGGCCCATTCACGGCCGTGAACGTCCCTGGCTCTCACCACGATCATATAGGAGTTGCCCGGTTCGGCCATGAAGGGGCCGGACATGACGGTCGTTGATCCCTCACCCCAGATAGCGACCTGTGTGTCGGCATTGCTCCCTTCGACCGCCAGTGACCAGGCATCGATTACTGCGACGGACACCATCCCCTCGAAGGGCACTGTCGCGATATCGGACAGGTCCACGGTGGCATGGACACGGGTGGTCTCATAGAACACCGCCGAAGTGAGCCCCCCGTCGGTCTCGAACCCTGCCTCGGAGACCTTGAGCACAGGCCGCGTGACCTCGAGATACGCTTGGGGGTAGTCCATACGGAACTCGAGCGCGTCCTCAAGACACCAGAAGGTCATGACCTCACCGGAACAGGATTCGGAGGGCAGGCCCTGTTCAGGGAGGACCTGATCGAACACCGTCACGTTGTTCTCGTCCATGGCCTCCACCCGGAGTCGGAGCACGAATCCGACGTACTCTGCGGGTGTATCCACCTCCCGCGTCTCTAGCAGGCTGCCCTCGAGCACGTCCATCACCATGATCGACGCCAGTGATCCAGGGACCTCTTGTCCTTCTGAGTCCACCATGGAGACGGACACTGTAAGTGGGAAGAGGGCGGACTTCACAGTAACGGTCCCCTTGACACGGGTACCGGCATGTGCCTTGGTAGCTCGTTCACCGTCCACTGTGAACCAAGCGTCCTGGACGGCCACAGTGCCCATGGGTAGCACCTTCGAGATGGAACCCATGGCCGTGGCAATGGCCCTCCCCTGCTCGTCGTACACCTCGAGCACCGGCTGCACCGTCTTACCGACCAGATCCTCGTCCATCTCTTTCAGGTTCGAGAGTAGCGTGACATCGGTGTTAGGATCCACGGAGGAGACTGGGATTGTGGCCATGATGGCGGAGAACAGGTCCTCGCAGGAGCACTCGCACACGGCGTCCTCCGGGCAGAATGGGCAGTCGCAGGCATCGAAGAGCCGGAGCTTGACCTCGGACCGACCGTAGAATGGAAGGAATCCGGAGTTGGCCACATCCGCCCGGAAACGCACGTTCTCACCTCCATAGAGCGCCTGGACCTCGCTCTGGCCACGGAGTGTAGCTAAACTCACCGTCAGCTCGGGTGTCAGTGCCTTGCACATGCGCGCACAGATGTCCCAAATCCCCGTGTCCCGCTCGTCGCGCGGACAACTGAGGATGCACTCGAACGTCGTGTCAGGCCAATCCCGTTCCCCCTCTCCTTCCCAGCAGTCATCGACACAGGCACGTGCCTCTTTGGTCTCAGGGAACTGAGTGACACAGGTCCGCTCGCACGCCACCTTGGCACCCATGCACCGACGCGTGCACGCGTCCGTGCGTTCGCGGTTGCTACCGAACAGGCGATGGCATGCGGTCCGGCACGAGGAGCTGCCCATGCACCTCAGCGTTACAGGTCGTTCATCGAATCCGTACCGGCAGCACAGCCCAATGGGGGAGCGCGCGGTCTGACAGCGGTCGAAGAGCGGTCCACCGCTCAGGGCATGCGATGGTGACTCGCACAGCTCGGGATTGAACGGACAGTCGCCCTCCACACCCTCACCGCACAGGGCACGCGTGGCCGACCAAGGGATAGGTGACCGTGGTCCGGGCTCGTACACGTCTGCGAACATCCCCTCGCAGCAGGCATGGATGCTCGCCCGGTCGGTGTCATTGAGAGTGGGATCAGCGCACTCGTACGCGGTCGTCCTCCACTCGGTGCCCAGCCGGCACACGCACAGTTCGAGCTGGGCATGACAGTGCGCCATGGTCGTGCCATAGCACTTCTTGCACACGTCCTCGCACAGCGAGACCTTTGGTATCTTATGGACGAGGCAGCTAAGGGTGTCCACGAACACGTCCTCTACATCGGTCTCCCGGATGATCTCGAGTGTATCCAGATGCTCCTCGGCCCACTCGTCCATGTTGATGTCCTTGATGTTGGCGATGGCCGGTTCGTGAGGAGCGCACCCTCCACGGTAACCTCCGCACCCGGGGACGGGCGGCTTTGGCTGGGGGAGCGGGGGCATGCCGCCGGGCTCTTTGTCCTCGGGCCGTTTCCCGCACTCCTTGACGTTGTAGTTACGACAGAATATCGCCCACTGGCGGTGCGGATCGGCGTTCGGTGGCTCCTCTTCCGACTTGTACTTCAGGTGCGGGTTCGTGCCCGGCGGGAAGTGGATGTCCTGGATCTCCACGTCGGAGCAGAACTTACTGACCTCGGAAGGGAAATTATGACGGAACGTGGTGAGGTCGGCCAAGAGCTTGTCGTTCTGGAGGAAGAGGAGCATGTCGGTGGTCTCCTCCTGGAACTCGTCAGAACTGCGGATACGGTCGGGCTTTCCATCCTCCGCCTCGAACTTGTCGATCCTCAGGGCGATGGCGGCCAGCTCTTCCAAGTGATCCTGGACATGGGTGTAGGTCGCACCCTGCTCAACGTTTAGCTGGTACTTGGCCCTGACGGCCTCTAGTTGGCCGATCATCTTGGGCAGCTCCTTGAGCATATGCCCAAGGTAGTCGAGGATGCGCTCCAGCTGGTACTCCACCTCGCAGGGCGTTCTGTAGCTCTTCTCGTCCTCCTCTGCCTGGGACGCCGGCGGGCGGAACGCCGCGAAGTCGATGGGCGAGTGGACGCAGTGGTGCCCTTCGGTTGGGGGCGGAGGCCAGGCGTAGTCCCCGGGATTGTAGTCCTTGAGGCGTGTCCCGTTCACCTCATCCAGCTCGCACACGTCGTGGAGGTCGGCAAGTTCGTGTGCACAGTTACGTATCTTGCGCGGTGACGGCCGGCTGTTCTTGGCCTTCTTGGTCTCCAGTGAGCGCCAGGCCTCGGCGATGATGTGGTTAGGCCTGTAGCAGCCCGCGTTCATGTAACCGTAGGGATCGAACTCCTCGTTGATGCACGGCCGCACGCAGCAGCATATCTGTCCCTTTGGATTGACGGTATCGCGTCCAGTGTCGCACCCCTTGAAGCCGCCATGGTCGTCCTTGTGCCCGATGGCCTTGTTGTCACCGCAGAAGTAGTCGTTGTGCCAGCACTCGTGCTTCTCGCCCACGGGCTTTCGGGGCACACCGTGAGTGTCACAGTTGTCCCCGTAGTTACACGGGTAGGGATCGCACAGCGACTGACACATGGACATCCCGTTGTTGCCCTCGACGCACTTCTCCTTGTCCATGCAGGCGAACTTGGACGTTTGGAAGCATGAGCTGGGCGAGGGGAGGTCACCGATCTCCACCTCGAGCGCGCATCCACCGTACTTGTCGTTGAACTCCTCGATGGAGCTCTCGCACAGAGTGCACTGCTTCTTCGCAGCGTTGTAGATGTTGCGCAGGTCCTTCTCCAGCGATGTGTAGAACTTCTTGAAGTTCTCGTAATAGACGATAGAGGTCTCGACGAAGTCGGCCATGCTCTCGTAGTTAGCAGCGATCTTGCTCACGTCCTCGGGACAGTCGAGCAGGCTCACGTTGAGCTCATCGGGCTCGTATCCGGTATACTCCGGCTTCCCGAGTCCCGGGATCATGGTGTTGCAGATGTACGGTTCACCCTCCGTGAGGGGGTTCTCCTCGCAGGGACGGAGGTTGAGGTCGGGGCGTGGTCCGCCGTTGGCCTCGCCATATCCCTTGTCAACGCACACCGCGCCCACGTACCCGTCGCCCCCGAAAGCGCACTGCCAGGTGCAGATCTTCATCTTGAAGGACTGGCGGCACTGTTCGTCCGCACCGCCGCCGTCGCCCCCACCGATGCTCAGGGGACCGCAGTGGCCCACGCTGTGGCCTGAGATGGCGATGGAGTCACAAGCGGCCTCGTCATCGGAGAACTCGTCCTCGCATTCACAGTCCTCGCCCGGTAGACAATCCTCGCCCGATTCCCAGCAAGCGTTGTCTCCGTCGTAGAGGCCCACCGAGCCCCGGCACTGGAAGAACATTCCTGGAGAGCTTTCCTCCAACTCACAATCGTCGGACGCACCCTCGGTCTCCATGATGCACCAGGTCTCCATGCCCGGCTCCAGCTTCGGGGAGCAAGCAGAGGGTGCCAGGGCGAGATTCATTGACAGGAGAGCCAGGAGGACGAGCGTGGTGGTGAGCATTGTAGCACGTGCCGGGGGGTGGCCAGGCCCCCCTCCCTTCCCAAGTTTCCTGGTCAGCGCCACCGGTATGTCCGCCCTGTCATGCATTACCTTCCGATGCTACGGCCTATGTGGCCGAGCTGATACACTCGCAGGCACAGGTGCCAGGATCAGATTTGATCGTGCACGACTTACGGTGGAGCCAGAGGGTGCACGTAGGCAGGCATTCCTCGCACGCGACCTGGATGTTGCAGTCCGAGTAGCTGATGGACGAGTAGATGTACGTCGCCTCGCCCTGTACCAGAGTCTTCTCCTTCGCCTCCAGCCGGGCAAGGGGGAAGAGCTCAGGATTCACCAGGCCTGAAGACGTGGGAACGATGGCCCACTCCCGGCCCTGGTGGTCCGTGGCCCGGACCATGATCACGTAGGTGTTCCCGGGCTCTGCGGTGAAGTACTCCGACCATGCCGTAGTATCCTGCTTGCCAGCGAGGGTTATGTCAACCTGTCGAGAGCTTCCCTCGACCTCCACGGACCAAGAGTCCAGAGCGGAGATGGTCACCATCCCTTCGAAGGGTATGGTGGCGATGTCCGACAGCTTGATGGAGGCACGCACCTCGGTCGCCTCGTACATGACCGCCGATGACAGTCCGTCCTTGGTCTCGAACACCGCCTCATTGAGCTTCAGCTCAGGCCGGCGGATCTCGAGGTAAGCGTCGGGGTAGTCCATGCGGAAGTCCACGGTCTCCTTCTGACACCATGCGGTCATCACGTCGCCTGCACAGGCGTCGGAAGCGAGCCCCTGTTCGGTGAGGGTCTCGGCGAGGAGGGTCGTATTGTCCTCGTCCATGGCCTCGACACGGAGACGCAGCACGAACCCGACGTACCGGGCGGGAGTCTCGATCTCCAGCGTCTCGAGCTGGCTACCGTCGAGCACGTCCTCGATCTCGATAGAGCTACGTGAGCCCTCGATCTCGTTCCCGTCCGCGTCCACCATGGATACGTATACAGTAATGGGGAAGAGGATGGCTTTTACGTTGATAGCTCCCTTGATCCTCGAGCCGGCATAGGCCTTCGTGTCACGCTCGCCGTCCACGACGAACCAAGCGTCCTGTATGGCCACTTTCCCCATCTCGAGGACCTTCGAGATGGGTCCTTGTGCGGAGCGTATCAACCGGTTGTCCTCATCATAGAGCTCCATCACGGGCTGGACTGTCTTGCCCGCGAGCCCCGCGTCCACTGCCTTGGGATCCGAGAGTAGGACCGAGGACTCCCCTGGTTCCACCAAGGGAACAGGGATCGTTGCCAGGATGGCGCTGAACTGGTCATCGCACGCACACTCGCACACTGCCCCCTCGGGGCAGGGCGGGCAGTCGCACGAATCGAAGAGCCTGAGCTTCACCTCGGCCCGTCCGCGGAACGGTAGGAAGCCCTTGTTGTCAACAGCTGCCTTGAACCGGATGTCCTCACCTGCATAGAATGCCTGGACATCGCTCTCCCCGCGTAGCGCTGATAGTTGCACATCGAGCTCCGGTGCGAGCGCCTTGCAGATGCGCTGGCATACCTCCTGTACTTTTTCGTCCTTCTGGTCAGGCCGACAGTTGCGGATGCAATCGAACGTGTACTCGGGCATCTCCTCCTGCTCCTGCTTCCAGCACTCGTAGATACACCTCCGCTCCTCACGGATGTCCAGGGATTGTGTCAGGCACTGCTGCTCGCATGATACCTCGGCCGCCATGCACCGGGCAGTGCACTCGTCGACACGTAGCGGGTTCCCCCTGAACTTCTCCTGACACCCTTTGCGACAGGACGCGCTCTCAGCGCAGGAGTAGGTGATAGGTTTTTCCTCGAACCCGAACTTGCAGCACAGGCCAGTCTCTGATGTGCTGGTCTGACAGTAGTCGTAGAGGGGGCCTGCGTTGAGGACGTGGTCCGGTGTAGGGCAGAGTTCCTTGTCGAAGAGGCAGTTCTTGTCCATCCCCACCACGCACTGGCGATTAGCGGTACCGCCGCCGGGCCTGTATACGACGTGAGGTATCCCCGTACCAGCCGTGGGCGCGCTCACATCGGCGTACATTGCCTCGCAGCATGCCTGGAACTGCGCTTTGTCCGTGTCGTTGTGGATGGGCTCCTGACATTCGTACGCGGTGGTCTTCCACTCGGTACCCAGCCGGCAAACGCACAGACCCAGCTGGGCATGACAGTGTGCAATGGACGTGCCATGGCACGACTTGCAGATGTCCTCGCACAGCGATACAGTAGGGATCTTGTGACGGAAGCACTCTCCCGAATCGACGAACATGTCCCGGAGGTCGAGCTCACGGAACTCCTGGAGCGCTTCCATATGGACCTCGCCCCACTCGTCCATGTTCTGGTCCTTCCAGTGGAACATCTGGGGGACGTGGTGGCATCCACCGCGGTACCCGCCGCACCCTAGGATGGGAGCTCCCTCGCCGCTACCGCTCATCATCATGGACGTCATAGCAAAGCTCTGTTCGTCACCTGACTGACCGCCACCACCGGGGATCACGTTCCACTTGCTACAGAACGCGCCCCATTTGTCGCAGCCATCGCCTTTGTGCTTCATCTCCTTAGGTGTTCCTCCCGGGAATGCGAGATCGCACCCTGCGGCATCGAGCTTGCAGGCCACCGCGTTCCAGGAGTGCTTCTTGGTGAGGTCGGTGTAGAACTCGCTCGTCTGGAAGAACTTGACCAGCTTGGTGAGCAGCTTCTGGAACTTATCGGTGTCCAGTTCCTCCTCGTCGCCGCTCTTCTCGAGCTTGTCGATGTTCTCCATGATGGCGACCAGCGTGTCCATGTTCTTCTTGATCTCGACGTAGGACGCACCCTGATTGATGGATGTCTGGAACTTGGACTTCACCTTCTTGAGCTCACCGATGGCCTTGGGCATCTGGGTGAGGAGGTTCTTGAGGTACTTGAGGGTCTTCTTCATGTCCTTCTCGACATCACAGGCGATCTGGTCCTTGTCCATCTCGCAGATGTCGCGTAGGTCGGCGAGCTTCTTCTCGCACTCCCGCACACCAATGGGGGCGACAACGGCCCGCTTGGACTTCTCGGTCACAAGGGTCCGCCACGCTTCCGCGATTATGTGGGAGGGGCTATCCTGGAAGCACGCTTCGTCCTTGTACTGGTAGATGTCCGTGCACAAAGGTTCCTGAGGTTCCTCATCAGGGGTGGGGTTCTCCTCCTGCTCCTCGTTCCACTCGCCCCAGGCCTCGAGGTAGGCACCGTACTTGGCCTGACAGATGACCATGGCCTCCATGCAGCACCCGCCCATGTCCACTGTGGAGGGATCGGGCTTCGGGTTGCATCCAGCTGCTCCGAAGTCGTCGCCTGGTGAGCCGATAGTGTCATCGGTCCCGCAGAAGTTCTCATTGGACCAGCACTCTCCGTCGGGTCCGGGTACACCCTTCTCGCACTCCTTTCCGTAGTTGCACGGGATGGCCTCGCACATCTTGCACATCTTCACCATCCCTGCTTGGCCTCCGCTCCCCTCGTTGCAGACGGAGCCCCGCTCACAGAATGGCTTGGCCACGTTCCAGCAGATAGTGGGGGCGGGAAGGTCCTCCATCTTCTGCTCGGGCATACCACAGACGGCGTATTTCTCGTTGAACGACTCGACGCTGCTCTCGCATATTGAGCATTGCTTCTTGACAGCGGAATATACGATTTGGAAATCGTTGTTGAGCTCCTTGAAGAACTTGAGGAAGTTCTCATAGTAGAGGATTGTCGCGTCGACGTACTCGGCCATGTTCTCGTAGTTGGCCGCGTCAACCCCCCCTTGCTCGGGGCAGTCGAGGAGCGAGACGTTGAGCTCGTCCACTTCGGCCTCGGACTCGAACTTCGGTTTCTTGAGACCGGGGATCATCCCTTCTTGGATCAAGGGTGAGCCCTCGACTGGGGGATTTTCCTCGCAGGGCGGTAGATTGAGCTCCTCGCGGGTCGGGCTGTTGGCCATCCAGCCTTTTGCGACGCACACCTGACCCACATAGGCCTGTTCCCCCAGATTGAAGAGGTAGGAGCATGCCTTCCAGCTGTAATCGTCGTTGTCCTCCAAGTAGTCTCCCTTCATGATGCTGAGCATCCCGCACTCTCCCGGCATAAGGGTGGCCGCATCCTCGATGTTGCTACACTTCGCGAACTCGTCGTCGGGTTCGTACTCGTGGATGCACCACACGAGCTCTCCGCCCTCTTCCGAGCTCACGGGGACGGCACTCATTAACACCACTGCCATAACGGCCAAGATAACATATCTGGATTTCACGATGATCACCTTAGGTAGGCCCATCTATGACGGAGTGGACCTCCTAACGATACCTGCTGTCCCATGTATAAATAGGATTCTCGGAACAGCCATGGGACGCTTGATTCCTGAGCATGTCTTTGTGTTACATTAACTGGCGCCAATGGGGCTGTTTAGATGAGAATGGCGCGTTTCTCAGGGGATATGAACTGAACGGGGGGCTTTACGCCGGTTTTGAGGGTCTGTGTTTATCCCGTGGTCCGATACCCAGTACGTCGACATTGTAACGGATATACTATGTCATTGACGCGAAAAAATCTCGGAAAACGGGTCTTTTTCAGAATAAATTGTATTAATCCTTAATAAATCCTTGGGAGGGGGCGTAAATGTAAGAAAAAACACGAAAATGGCTTAACATTACGAAGCATTTATTAAGGATAACCTGCCCTAAGAATAAGTCGGGCGGTCAACCGCCCACACCCCCTGGTGAGAAACATGCGCCGACGGATTATCTCCATATCCTTGAGAGAGGACCTCATCAACCGCGTAGATAATATTATCGACGGTACCGTTATCCGGAACCGGTCGCACGCGCTCGAGAGCATCCTTGTCAACTATTTCCGTGAGGAGAAGATCAAGGTGCTCATCCTCGCAGGGAGCCAGGGCAAGGACCTCCTGCCCCTGACAAAGGACACGCCCAAGTGCATGCTGGATGTCGGGGGGAAGCCTATCTTGGAGCATGTGGTGCGCAATCTCCGAGTGCTCGGATTCACCCAGATGATCATTTCCGTTTCATACAAGGCCGACAAGGTCATGGACTACTTCGGTGACGGAAGCCAGTTCGGTGTAGAGATCACATACATCCGGGATCCGGAGCCTCTCGGAACGGCCGGCGCCCTCATCCGGGCTGAGAAGTTTATCGATAGTCGGTTCATCCTTATCTATGGGGACAATTTCTTCAAGTTCGATCTCACCGATATGGTGGAGTTCCACGAGCAGACAAAGGCCTTGGGGACCGTTGGTCTGACAACCGTCCCGGACCCCGCGGCCTACGGTGTCGTCGAACTGAAGGGTAGCAAGGTCGTGGACTACACAGAGAAGCCCACCGATTACCGTTCCTTCATCATCAACGGCGGTATCTACATCTTCGAGCGCGAGATATTCTCGAACCTCGATGCCACTCAACGCTCCTTGGAGCGAGACGTGCTCCCTCACCTGGCAAAGGAAGGGAAGCTCGCCGGGTACAACCTGGCCGGCCAATGGATCGGTATCGACACCAAGGAAGATCTCGAGAGGGCACGCAAGGTATTCTCAGAGAAGACAGTCGAGACCGTCTAGGCCCGTCACACGAGCACGCGGAACAGCCCTATCACTCCATCCTCTTCGTCGGCTAGCCGATTGAACAGTTCTGCAGCCTCAGGGGTGGGGAGCGAGTGCATCTTCACGCCCATGCGCTCGATCGCCTTCTCGTCCTCGGGTGATAGGTTATGGATACCGATCAGCCCACGTCCGAACACAAATACCTTGGCATGGTGATGGAGTAGGAGGAGCTCAAGCTCGCGAAGGGTGACCTTCCCCTTCTCTGTCCTGGACTCCACCCAGCCCCACTGGGTGAGCACGATATCCTCCTTGAATGCCTGGCCGTCCACAACGATGTGTCGATGGGCGACCTCGTCTATGTGGGCCATGTTGTGCGTTCCAGAACGTGGCCGGCACAAACATTTTAATGTCTACCCGGCTCCCCATCGACCGTGGAGTGCGAGATTTGCGGACGTCAGATGCACCGGGGCGAGCGTATTCGCCTTGAGGGTGCTACCGTCACCGTGTGCAGGGACTGCGCCTCCATGGGGGCCCGACTAGGACCTGCCTACGAGCCGCGGCCTGTAGAGCGTACTGTGAGGAGAATCCCCACAAAACGCAAGCCTGAGGAGGAGGTCGTCCCCGAATGTGCCTTACGGGTGCACCAGGCCCGTGAACGGATGGGTATCACACAAAAGGAGCTCGCTGATCGTCTCAACGAGAAGGAGTCTGTGATTACCCGCATCGAGGCAGGACGCATGGTACCCCCGATCACCCTGGCCCGCCGCCTCGAACGGAAACTGGAAATCACGCTAGTGGCCGTGCTCGAAGAGGAGGACGTAGGGCCCCTCAAGAGCCATGACGCCCCGCTCACCCTCGGGGACGTTGTCAAGGTACGGAAGCGCGGCTGAACCTATGGCGAAAACTTGGAACCGCCCCCGCGGGAAGGCCATCCTGCTCGTCCTCGGCGTGAGCCTTTTCCTCCTGACCAGCTTCTATCTCAATCACTACCTGCCCTTCAAGCAACAGATGCTCCATCTGGCATGGAAGGGCACGATCCTGGACGGCAGTATCGAGTCCATACGTGTGCTCGGTACGGACGTACCTGTCGGAGGCGGTACTTTCATGCGCCAGGTCACCTTGGCGGTCAATGGCATGGCCCTCTGGGCACTTGTGTCGTGGCTTGCTTTCTTCCACTTCGATCCCGGTCTTATGCTCCTCCTATGGGGTACTTGGCGGTTCTCCTTCCCGGTCGGCCTGGGACTGCTAGTGCTGTGGGCGCTGGTGAGCATGCGTCTAGAGCGCTTCGCGCAGAAGGACGGGCTGCTCCATCATCTCCACATCCTGTCATTCAGGTATGTTCCACTCTTCCTTGTGCTCCCTTGGGCACTGGCCCGTCTGATGATCCAGAAGCGAACACCGGACCGCGCGCCGTTCGATGATCCTGTAGTGAGGGATGTCATCGACCTGTCCATGTACCACGTGCCTGTCATAGTGTTCTACTCGCTGGCCATCCTCATGCTGGTCTTCGGTATTATGGGCGGTGCACGGTCCGTTGTGGCGGCCACAGGTGACCTCCATGGCATGCTGGACCTTCCCGAGGCACAACGATACTACCTGACCGGATTCGTAATCGAAGCACAAACGAACGGTTTCGAGCTTATCCCGGATCCCGCCGACCTCCGCGAAATCGCCGTGCTCCACCTGGCCCCCATCCTCACGAAGGAACACCTTCCTGCCGAGTACGTCTCTCTCATGGGGCTCATCGGCCTGGAGGCGCAGCAGTTCGACCATGCCCGGTACGCTGAACTGGTAACTGACAATGCCCTCTTCTTTACCTTAGTGGGCCCGCTCCTTACTCCGCTCGTAGCCCAGATAATCTCTACTCTGCTCTACTTCGCGTTCATCTGGCTTGTGCTCCCCCGACGGACCGACACCTCTGTGTTCTCCTCGACGGCGCGTGCGCTGTTCACCATCATAATCGCCTGGTTGGTCCTTTCCTCCGTGGACCTTGGTCTGCGGACACTTGTGGGCGACATCGGTGTGACCACTGCACCGACGAACCTACTTGCCATCATAACCCTCATGGCCAGGTGGGTGGTCGTGCTCGGCGGGATGCTGATGGCCTATGTCGTGCTCAGGTTCGACCTGGCCAGAACCATCGTTAACGTCATGGCCCGTGTCTCTGGGAACAAGGACGGCGCCCGGGCCGCGATGTTGGTGTCGGTGACGATTGCGCTCATAGCAGGGCTGCTCGTAGCGTTCATCGTGCTGGCACCGGTGCTAGATCGTCTCGTGCTCTCGCCCATGAACAACCAGGTGCAGAGCCATCCAGAGCTCTATTATGACACCCTCATCCGGGCGGGCCTGAGCATCAATCGGTACCTTGCGGACATCCCTGTTGATAGCGTCCAAGTAAGCGACCTCGGAGGTGCGGCGCTCCGTCAGAACTTCAGGTTCAAGGAAGACTTCCTCACCACCAACGCGGACATGCTCTCCACTGTCCGCCTATGGGACCGTGAGCGTGCCCGTGTGCGGACCGATCGCAACATGGGCGAGGTACCGTACTTGGATATCGGGAACGAGGATTTCCTGGTGCGAGAAGAGGATGGTCGGATGGCACCATTCTGGGCCGTAGAGCTCCCTCTTCGACGGGACAAGGTGACGGACGGTGACTTCTACAACAACCACCAGTTCTACACCCACTCCGATCAGGGCTTCATGACTCTGGACGCCCACACAGGTCATGGTATTGAGAACGCGTATCCCGAGGACCAGATGTACTACGGGGTCCACGAGGACTTCTCTCTTCTGGAGAGCTATCTGACCGAGGAGGGGGTGACCGAGGTCGGCGGGGTCACGTACGAGGGTAAGGGCCTTGATGTCCCCGTCCCTGACATTTTCTTCTATGACGCACATTATATCGGACTGTTCCCGAACGCCTTGCGCCGGTGGCGAGTGCCATCGGACGAGACATTCTACTGGCGCTGGGCTGAGGCCATCGACAGGGGTGATATATCCAGTTTCAAGCTCCTGCTCTTACGCCGGCTGGACCTGCGCTTGCGCAATATGCTGCCCATGCTGGCCACGACCGAGCCCTTCGACATCAAGGGTAACGATCCCTATCCGATCACCTATCGGGGGAGTACCTGGTTCCTCATGCACGGGTTCATCGCGCTCGATCCGGCCCTTATCCCCCTTACTCGAATGGAGGTCACTGGTGGTGTGGGCTCCCGCGATCCTGTAGAGGCATACGCGCGGTACGCAGTGATAGCACTAGGCAATATCTACACCGGAGAGATCGAGCTCTACGCACCTTTCGACGACCAGCTCTCCCAACTACTCCGCTCCGTGTATCCCGACCTCAGCCGGGAGCTCCCCGACGAGGTCCGGCGCCAGCTCCGGTATCCCAAGCAGTACTTCACCTGGCGCGCCCACAAACACTTCGACTTCCACCCTATGCCCGAGGACTACTACAAGGGGCTGGACTTCTTCAAGTCAGACCCTTCGCAGCAGACGATGTACTACACCCCCTTCCAGATGGACGATGGTGCCACGGAGTTCGTGGGGATCCTGCCAGCATTGCTCGACAAGGGAGAGGCCCAGACGCAGACCGAGACAGGTCTCGTTGGATTGTACGTAGTGCGCAACTCCTTCCTCAGGGATGACCTTGCGCATTTCGGTGATATCGTCCTCTATCGCTTCCCCAAATCCGGCGGGGACGAGGGCGGGTGGCTCTTCTACTCATACCAAGCTATCGAGCGGAACTACAAAGGTGATGCCCGGTATCAGGAATGGGCACGGCTTAAGGAGAGCGAAACGCTCAAGCCAGGTAACATGCTCCTCTATCGCATCGGCCGGCACTGGATCTATATCCGGCCAATCTATCTGGAGACCGGTAAGGGTATCACACGTCTCGAGAAGGTGGTCGCTATGCTAGGCTCCTACCAGGCGAACGCTACACGGGACGAGTACCGCGTCGGGTTCGGCGACGACCTCAGCAGCGCTCTGCGCGACCTGATGTCGACGACGGTTGTGCCCCCTACAACAGAACCTTCACCGGACGTCACGATACCCCCGCCATCGCACCCCGGTACAACGGATGACGAGGTGGTCGAGGCCTTGAGCACACTGAAGTCCTTGGTTGACGAGAAGGTGGAATGCCTGCGTGCCAATGATCTGGCGTGCGCTATTTCGGTCGAGGCCCGGATGACGGAGGCTGAAGCCCGGTTGGCGGAACTGTTCGCACGACAGCGCACGGGAGGTGGGCCAGATGCCGCGTAAGCCCAAGGAGGAGAAGGAGATGCCGCCCTTCGTACCTATCGGGCGGGATATCGAGGAAGAGCCGGGACCGCGTGTGTTTGTCGAGGAGGACGGGAGCTACCGCACGGGAACGCGACGTGGTAAGAAGAGCTCGTCCGGTCCGAAGCCCGGTGAGGACCGACCCAAAGGGCCTTCGGAGAGTAGTGGTGGTTCTGGCATTATGCTCACCCTACTGGGACTGTTCCTTTTTGCGAATGTCCTTTCCTACATAGCGGTATCCCTCCTGTACGCACCCTTGCTCGGCCAGGACCCTTTTTTACTGGCGCTTCTTGCGCTGGTCC
Organism: Candidatus Undinarchaeota archaeon; assembly: GCA_964519305.1. Taxonomy (GTDB): domain Archaea; phylum SpSt-1190; class SpSt-1190; order JASMDC01; family JASMDC01; genus JASMDC01. The sequence goes on along the minus strand of CAZFHY010000001.1, from coordinate 450,620 downwards.
TCACAGTAGCGCTCGCTTGGACAGTTGTCGATGCTGCGAAGCATGCGCTCGCGTCACTGGTCGCCGGTGTGCAGCGATTTCAAAAGGAGAAGGACGAAGTGACCCGTCAACGTAGGATGCATGAGTTCTTCCGCAAGGGCGGTTTCGATGAAGGTTTCGAGATCTGAGTTCGACTATAAAGGTAACGAATAAATAACGATTAAGTATACAATCGCTACATGACATCGACTCGTATCCTCCATCTCCGTATCCCCCGAGGTCTTGTGGACGACATGGACCGTACGATCTTGCGGACGGGTCGATGGGCTGACCGGACCGAGTTCGTACGCGATGCATGTCGACGTCTCGTAGAGCGGCTCGAGAGTCCGCCGTGCTCCCCCAGGACGGAGAATGAGCGCGAAGAGGCGACAACTAGCACGGATCAGCGGGAAGGGGCATCTCTGTGGCAAGAGGCGGTGGAGGCGGCAGATGGGGACGAGGAAGAGGCGAAGCTCATACTTGACGAGGAGCTCAGTGCTCTCTGATTAGAGCGGGATGACATCCACTCCTCAAGTTATCGTGATGGTCCTATGTACACATCGTCCGCGTATGACCTGAGGTCCCGACGTCCGCCACCCTGCTCGAGCATATCCCGTGCGCCACCAAGGTCATGGATACGGATACCAGCGATCGCGTCAGCACCGTGTTCGAACAGAACAGGGGACATTGGTGTCGTAGGCCCGACCACGAACGTATAGCCCCCCGACCACGAGAGAACGTCTTGGAGGGTGTGGTTCACAACGGATGTACCGCTCACCACGACGAGGTCGCACCGGGGTAGCATATCCTTCTCAGCGGTCACCGGGAGCTGTCCGTCCGTGGGCTCTATCTCGAACACGAGAGGTTTGATTCCGTGGGCATCCAGCCTCTTGACGAGCGGACCGAAGCCCCCGACGAGGGCAATCCTGCGGGCGTCCAAAGCACGCTCCTCGATCAGGTCGAACACGTTCAGTGTGCGACACTGCACGGGGACGAGGCAAGCGTTGAGGGCAGCAGCTCCGATAGCGGCCTCGAAGAGGTCGGACGAGCGGAGTCGGGATACGATCAATGGATCCGTCAGACGTGATGCGGGGATATGTCGTTCAGCTGTTCCGGGAAAGAAATGCGCCAGGCCAGACCTGTCCCCTGAGCGTGCGACAACCAACCGGGGGCCGATTGTCACTTCCTCCACGGGACGCTCCTCAGCAGCCCCTATCAGGTCATCGATGAGGCTCGTGGATGTACCCCCCTTACTTGCAGCGTCACGTCGCCCCCGTCCTTAATCCTTTTATATACATCCCTCCTGCTTTGGGGACATGGGTACCCGCGCCCCCTCAAGTAGGGACATCACCCGTTCGAGGCGCGCCATGACCATGGTCGCCCTCTTCGCTCTTCTCCTGAGTATATCATGTGCAAAGGCTGCGAACGACACCGTCAGTATCCACTTCTTCTACGGTGAGGGATGTCCCCATTGTCGGGACGAAGAGCCTTTCCTGGACTATCTTGAGGAGACCTATCCCTCGCTAGAGGTCTACCGATATGAGACGTGGAGCGATCCGAAGAACGCGGAACTCTACCAGAAGGTGGCGGCCGGCTACGACGGGGAGGCCCGGGGAGTGCCGGGCACCTTCATCGGAGAGCACTATATGGTCGGGTACGGCTCGACAGCCACTTCGGGAAAACGGATCGAGGGTTACGTCAAGGAGTGCCTGGAGAAGGGATGCGTGGACCCGCTCGTGAAAGCAGGGATCACAACCGAAACAACACCAAGTGGCTATCCGGACCTGAGCGATGTCGACGTCTGTCTGGTCGTCTTCCTGAACATGACCTGCAGTCCCTGTGAACGACTTCTGCCCTTCCTGGATGAACTGGAGACGCGATACAACATCAACATCACGACATACGAGGTCAACAATCCGATCGAGAACGCCATCTACAAGGATTATCGCCAGCGCCACGGTATCAAGGAAGTGGGTTTTCCCCTGGCGTTCATCTCAGGTTACTACCTCATGGGGGAGGGTCTCATACGCGACCACCTCCCCTCGCTACTAGAGGATTGCCCGAAAAGGGACTGCATGTGCTCGGCGGGTAACGTCGTACCGTTCACACCTGGTGTGCCGGGTCCCGGTGACGATGTCACGACGCCACCAGATGTTCAAGTATGTCTCCCATTCTTGGGGTGCATAAATCCCATTAATGCCTTCCTCCCCGCCCTCACCGTAGCGATCGCCTTGGTCGACGGCGTGAACCCGTGCACCATGTGGGTTCTCTCCTTCCTCCTGTCCATGCTCTTCTATGCCCGGTCGCGCAGGCGGATCATCATGGTGGGCCTGGTCTATCTAGTGACCGTGTTCACGGTGTACTTCATGTTCATGGCCGCTTGGCTGAACACTTTCCTCTATATCGGGTATATCGACTGGATACGCTATTCCATCGGCGTTATCGCAGTTGTAGCGGGGCTTATCAACATCAAGGACTTCTTCTGGTTCGGCAAGGGTATCTCGCTGGTCATCCCCCAGCGGTTCAAGCCCTTCCTCCTTCGACAGATGCGGAACCTCACCAGGGCCGAAGGCTGGGCCCTTCTCAGTGGGACCGTGTTCATGGCCTTGTCCGCCAGCCTCATCGAGCTTCCCTGCACCGCCGGATTCCCGGTCATCTACACACAGATCCTGACCCAGCAGGGCTTCACCGGTATGAGCTACTACCTCTACCTCGTGCTCTACAACATCGTCTATATAATCCCCGATGCGTGTGTGCTGGCGGTGTTCCTCGTATTCATGGAACGCAACCGTAAGATTACGGAGCGGGAAGGCCGTTGGATGAAGCTCGCGGGCGGTTCGATCATGCTCGTCCTCGGCCTCATCATGCTCTTCAAGCCCGATATGCTGATGTTCGGGTAGGTGCGACCATGGCGGTGGAGGAACTCTACGGTGCCCGTGTGTACGGGCCTGTGCGCTCCCGGCGCCTGGGCTCCTCCCTCGGTGTGGACATCCTACCGCCTCACACCTGTACATTCGATTGCGTGTACTGTCAGCTGGGGGGGACGCAGCATCTCGTGTCATCAGCCGATGAGGCCCCCGGTCGCTTTCCCACGACCGATGAGATCGTGACAGCGGTGCAGCGGGTATTGGACGATAATCCCGGACTGGACTACATAACCATGTCGGGCCGTGGGGAGCCGATGCTCTCGCCCTATCTTGGCGAGGTCGTCACGCGATTACGCGACCTGACCGACGTGCCGCTCGCCCTCATCACCAATGCCACTCTGCTCGTCTCACCTGCCGCCCGGAGCACGGCCTCGCGGTTCGATCTGGTGGTCCCGTCGCTGGACGCCGCGACCGATGAGGGCATCGCACGTGTCAACCGACCAGCAGCAGGGTTCCGTGCCGAGGATATAATCGCTGGTATCGCGGATGTGGCCTGCTCTTCAGCTACTGTTTGGCTGGAGATCATGTTCGTACGCTCGGACGAAGGCCCATCGAACGTCGACGACGCGTCCATCGATGCCCTTGTGGCGGCAGCGAAAAGGATAAGGCCCGACCGCGTGGATGTCAATACATGCGTCCGACGGCCTGCGAAGGGGTACGTCCATGCGCTCTCACAGGAAGAGCTCGAGGCCATCGCCGAGCGTTTCAGGGCAGTGGACCTCCCTGTGCTCGTGGTACCTGACAGGCCTGCCGGGCACCGCGGGTGAAGTTTTATATATTATCCACGATGACCGCCACTAACGATGGCCACGGTCAAGGAGATGCTGGAGAAGGTGCTCGACGGCCTCCGGTCCGTGGGTGACATCGAGGCGTCCGCCATCGTCTCCCGGGACGGACTTCTCATGGCCTCCGACATAGCAACAGGTATCAACGCGGAGACCTTCGCGGCCATGTCCGCCACTATGCTTGGTGCAGCTGAGACCGCTGCCGCCGAACTGGGGCGTGGCCTTCCTGACCGTATAATCGTCGAGTCGGAGGAGACGAAGCTCATCGCTATCGGCACCGGCCCTAAAGCGCTCCTTGTGGTCATGACCTCTCCCGAGGCGGGGCTAGGTCTCATCCTCATCGAGTTGGGAAAAGCGGCCGATAAGATCAAGATGATCCTGGAGTGAGTACACAATGCAAATGGACCAGCATACCATCCAGCGCACCTTCGCTCTATCGCTCATAGTCTTTGTCATCTTCGCACTGTTCATCCTCCAGGCCCGACCGTTGACTACACTATCCTCTCTATCCGGCCAGTTCGAGCTCCTTGCTGCAGTTATGGGTACGCTTGGTGAGCTCATCGCCGTATATGTTGTTTGGCGCATGTACCAGTACCTGGAGAACACCGAGTTCGCTCGCGTTGCGCTCCTCGTGGGCTGCGGACTCTGCTACCTCGCTATCGCGTCCGTGTTCAGCACGCTCGGCCTTTTAGGCGCTGTAGGGATTGTCCTGCCCGAGCTGGTACGCCAGCTCGTGAGCGTAGGGACGACCTACTTCACCCTGTTCAAGGGCGCCTTCATCCTCTTGGGATTCATTGAACTCCAGCGTTTCCTAAAGAGTCCCCAGGCGCTCCCCAATCTTCTCGTGGCATTCAAGAGGATGCTGGAGACAGAGTCGGGGCGCACAGTGGACATCTGCACACCGTCCGGTGACGACAAGAAGGACGAATAGGGCTCTCGTTCCTAGCTGAACGTGCAACCATTATCCTGGCAGATGCAAGCTGATATCGTAGAGCTCTTCTTCAGACACGGTGTCTGATCGACGCACACGTTCCCCTCAAGGCTGTCGAAGTTCATACAGGTCCATTCGCCGTCACAGCACCGCGGGACGCAGCGGCTGTTCTCATCGCATGTCCGGTACTTGGTAGTGTCCTCGGGCATGTACTTGGCAGCGTAGATGATGACGCCCGTGAGCACGAGGATGAAGAAGACAGCGAGCAGGGCAATGAGCCAGAAGTGCCCTCCCTCTTCTTCCTTTTCCTCCTCCGGGGGCGCAGCCACAGGCTGTTGTTGTTGTTGCTGCTGCTGCTGTGTCGCGTAGCCTTGCTGGTCATAGGTATTGTAGCCGTAGACCTGACTGTAGTATTGTGAGTAGGACTGTTGACCGTAGGGCGACGGGGACAGATAGGGCTGTTGTTGCTGGTCAGCGGGCGTCATAGCTTCAACCTACGCCTCGGCCAGCCCCACGGGCTCACCTTAACGATTGGTGATGATACCATCACAGTAAAAAAACCTACCGTTCGCGCGCCTAAGGTCGGGGGGCCGTTCTTGCTCGAACGGGCTATCATCGCTTTCCGAACATGAAGCCGGCCAGGGCTATGAAAGGGAGGATCTCAAGCCGACCGACGAGCATCTCGAAGATGAGCACTATCTTACCGATGGGCTCGAGCTGTGGGCCACTCACGCCCACCGACAGCCCCACGTTCCCCTGTGCCGATGCGACCTCGAAGAAGGAGTCCGTACCGTTATAGCCCAGGCTCATGAAGGCAAGGGCGCCACCGAAGAGGAACACGAGGTAAAGGAATGCGTAGAGCGAGGCGGACATGATCTCCTCCTCCTCGAACACCTTGTCCCCGACCCTGAATGGCAGTATAGCTCTGGAAGGTAGGAAGAGCTTGCGGACTATCCAGATGACCGCCTTGAAGATGATTACGAAACGGATGAGCTTGATGGCAGATGAGGTCGAGCCGTACCCGCCCCCTATGACCATGAGGATGGTCAGGATCCATTTCGCGAAGTCCGTCCAGCTGGACAGGTCCGCGGTACCGAAGCCCGTACCGGAGACCGCAGATGCCGTCTGGAACAGGGCCTGGCGGCCACGAAGGGTGACCTCCGCGTTCAGCTCTGGTGAATCATTGGCGTAGAGCACGAGGAAATGGTGCCCGGCAATGGCAAGTGTACTGAGGAGGGTCACCGCCAGCAGTGCCCTCACCTCTACGTTTCCGAACAGGAACCTGAAGTTACGCTCGAACAGCTTCTTATGGACCACGAAGGAGACGGCGCCTGCGAGCATGAGGGGGATGCACACAAGCTCGGCATTCAGGTTGTCATAGTACCCGAAGGAGGCGTTCTTCACCGAGAACCCACCCGTGGCGATACCGGTCATGGAATGGTTCACGGCGTCCCACGCGGGCATCCCGGCGACCATGAGGCCGATGGCCCCCGCGGCCGTATAGAACAGGTAGATCCACCAGATGATGCGAGCGGTCTCTGTGATGGAGGGGACGATCCTGTCGGTCCGACCTTCAGCGGTGTAGAGCTGGGCCGCGGCAGAGCCCGGTGTCAGCAGCACAGCGAGGAACAGTACGATCACCCCCACACCGCCGAACCACTCGGTGGCCGAACGCCAGAACTGGATGGCCCGGGGCGCGCTCTCCACGTCAGGGATCATCGTCAGACCCGTTGCCGTGTATCCCGAGACGCTCTCGAAATAGGCGTCCACGTATGCCTCTGCTCCCGGATGGAGCTCCGGCGTCTCGAACTGGAAGAACTGGATAAAGGGGAAAATCCCTACAGCGGGGATGATGATCCATGCAAGTGCTGAGGCCACCATCGCCTCACCACGGGAGATGTTCTCGGGTGAGAACCGGTCGCGAAGGATGGTGCCCAGCACGAAAACGGACACAGCAGGGACGAGGAAAGACTGGAGGTAATCATTCTCACCGAAGAGGAGGCAGATGATCACGGGCGAGGCCGTCATGAGGGCCGTGATATGAAAGACGACCCCGAGATAACCGAGGATATTGGAGATGCGAGAACCAAAGAACATCTCACTCGGTCCCCGTAAGCTTGGCCTTCACCTGCTTCTGGACCTCAAGGGATGCGAACACCGTCACCTTATCGCCGATCTTGAGAAGAGTGTCCGCCTTAGGGATGATGAGCTCCTCGTCACGGTAGATAGCTACTATTAGGCTCTCCTCGGGGAACTCTATCTCCTTGAGCTTCATACCAGCGATCTTCGACTCTGGGGGGACGACCACTTCGAACATCTCAGCCCTGCCTCCGCCCAGGAAGTAGAGCGTGGAGATATCGGGCCGCTTGACCACATCGGCGAGATAACGTGCAGTAGCGATGTCGGGGCTGATGGCCGTCGACACTCCGGCCTTCTCGAAGATGTTGATGTGCTTTGGATCGTTCACCACGGAAACGATGCTCTTGACACCACGGTCCTTAGCGAGCATGGATGACATCAGGTTAAGCGAATCGTCGCGGGTCACGGACACAAGGACATCGGCCCGGTCGACACCGGCCTCTCGAAGGATGTCAGCGTCGTCGCCATCACCGTTGACGACGAGGGCATCAGTGGTCTTGGCGAGCTTGTCGCAAACGGCCTTGTCCCTTTCGAGGATGACCACGTTGACCCCGTCACGAACGAGGAGCTTTGCGAGGTGCTCACCGATTCCCTCTCCTCCGACGACGATAACATACATGGTCAGGACACCGTACAATGGGGAGGTAGTGGGCCCGCGGGGATTTGAACCCCGGACCTCCCGGTTATCAGCCTCGCCTCGCCCGGGGGAACACCCCGTACGATCGGACGCTCTAACCTAGCTGAGCCACGGGCCCGTTCCCAAAACGGGGTGTGCACCTTTAAAAATGTTATCCTGACGGGCCGCGTCCCTACCTGGGGCCGTACCCGGGATACTGTGTGTACGTGCCGTAATAAGACCCATAATTGGCGTAGGCCCCTACCTGGGGCTGCACTGCCGCTCCGGCATATGTCGTGCCCCTTGCCCCCGGGACCCACTCGCGACGACGCGCCTCGCGCATCGCGATGATGAAGGCAGCAGCACCGAAGGCCACCTCAAGGAACTGCATGAACATCTCCATCCGATTGCGCGAACCACCCTTGTCCCCCTCGGATAGCTTCTCGGCCAGATCGGCCTCGACGGTGGAGAGCCTTCGCAGGGCATCGGCGTAGGCACCGTCGTCCATGTCCGCGCGCGCCGCGGTAACAAGGGAGTCGATCTCGGCAGTATCTAGCCCTTTTGCCTCGGCCCTTCCCATGAGACGCTCCACCTTGGACAAGGCCTCCTCAGCATCGCCCCGATCCACGACCGTCCCTGCGTCCGGGGTTGGCAAGGGAGCGGACGTGGCCGTGGGGACCGTCGTAGGTGCCGTTGCGTTCCCCTTCACCTTGAGCTGGAGCGATTTGTCATTAGCGGAATAGGAGCCAAGGATACGGATCACGGGATCATCTCCCCGGGTGAACACGGCCTCCACTGTGTAGAGCTCCTCCAACGTAGTGGTCTCAACTGTGAGACCACCCTCTATGCGATAGCCGATGGCATTGAGCCGGTCACGTTCCTCGACGAATACAGAATGTCTCCTAACCTCTGCCTCCAGCTGAGGCACCAGTGTACCGGGGGGGATGGGTGTAGGTGTCGTGGCAGGAGTGGGTGTTGGTACGGGTGTCGGAGAGGAAATTATTGTGGGTGTTATTTCGGGGGACACGGTTGGAACAGTGGTCGCGGACGGGGATGGCGAGGTCTCTTCTGGACTTGTGACGAACAACTCGAACCAGATCTCTTGGGAGAGGATGGAGTGGGAGCATAGCTCAGAGAGCCGGTCCACCCTGTTGATACAATCTCCATACATCTTCTTTACATCCGGAGGTGCGTTGAACGGCGGCTCGGGTGGGCACGGGATGGCGGCCTTCACCGTGCTCAGGCATGGTTTCTGGACGGAGGGGTCCATGCACGTATAAGAGAACGGCATCTGGGCGACAAGGTTCTCTGTAGCCTCGGGGAGACCGAAAAGGAATGAGAAGCGTATATCACCTTTGATGGCCTTCATGGTCGCCGTGTACTTTGAGGAGTTCGTGCATGTCTCACTGTCACAGTTCACATATCCCTTGGGATTCAGATGAGAGATTGGCGGTGGTTTGTATGTGAGCTCGCACTCAAGGGTGCCATCGACATCCTCGACCGCGTTGATGATAATCTCCTGTTCGGTCCCGTCCCCTGTTACGGAAAGGGTGTCGTTCACCAAGCTCTGCCCCGCGCACCCCGGACAGGTGACGCCCTTGTCCTGAAGGCAGTCATGACGCTCGATCGTGGCCGTGAGTGGCCGCTTCTCTTTTCCAAAGCACTCGTTCTTACATGCCTGGCCTAAGCACATGCGGCACTCCTCATTCTCTCCGAAGATGCAGTCCTGGCACGCCTCTTCCTCAGGTATGAACACCGCACCTCTTCTATTGCATCCAAACGCCCATGGATCGCATTCCTTGTTGCATGGTTCCTCGCATGGGGCGCACTCTGCCAGGCAGCGGAGAAAGCACATCTTACATGGCGCCTCGGGCGTGAAGTAGTTACGAGTGAGCTCGAACGAGAATACAGAAGCATCTATTGATATCGTGTCATGGTCGAAGGCGGCCAGCACCTCCTTCAGACCTTCAGGTGTGATATGGACCGCGAACTTGTCCTCTGTGTCAGAAATGTTGGAGATTATACCTATCGGAATGGAGCGAATTGTATAGTCGGGCGTGAACGCTCCCGTAGCACCTGTACAAACCGGGAAGGTCATCTCGGTAATGAACGCGGGATTGTTCTCAGAGCCCTCGGGCATGAGCAGGAAGAGAATACCCTCATCAAGTGAGCCCGGGATCGGCTTCAGTAAGATACGCTTCCCGGGGACCGGATCGGGGATGGTGACCGGTATCTCACCTGTGGTGAACTCCTTTTCACCATGAAGGAGCGTGATCACTTCAGTGGCATCGAGGTATACCGCGTCCAATGTGTAATCCTCTGGGACATCGATGATGAAACCGTCGGACGCAAGGCTGGCCATGTCAACGTCGATCATTCCCTCCCAGGGGTCCTTGGTGACGACCTTGAGCTTGAACGCGTCACCTCCCTCATCAAGGGCCAGCGCATCATTGAACGCTGTACAGAGCAGCAGCAGGCAGATTACTACCAATAGTGCCCGGGCTGCTTTCACGCTGTTACAGGTGGACCTCACGGAATAAATAACTACCCTCGATCAAAGGGGACGGCGAGGACGTGTTCAGAACACGCCCTCGGCAGCCTCTTCGCCGGTGAGCTCGGACTCTTCCCCGGCCTTGTCCACTTGGAACTTGTAGTAGTTGGCGGGGGTCGCGCGCTCATCCTTGAACTTGACCACGAGATAGGCCTCGTCGATATCCACGGCGAAAGCGTCGCACAGGTTCTCATCGGGCTTGGTCTCGATACGGATCTCTTGGCCGGAGTCAAGGTCGATGTCCTCGAGCTCCTTCTCCTCGGACCAGAGAACGACCTCTCCGACCTTGGCGCCGAACACGATATTAATGTCCTTGGCCATGGCCTTTCCGGTGTTGTTGAGCACGAACTTACCTTCGATGGCGTGGTCCTTGCATTCGTACTCCTCCCCGATCTTCCTACCGTTCTCTATGTCCTTGGTAGCGGACCGGGTCACCTTGAGCACGGCCGACTGGTAGCTCTCCAGTTTCGCCGCCGCATCGTCGTACTTGGCCTTGTAGTCGTCCAGGTCGGCCTTCAGCGTGTCCTTATCGGTGCGAAGGGTCGCGACCTCCTTCGTGAGGTCGTCCTTGGACTTTGTCAGGGTTTCCTTTTCCTTTTCAAGGCTATCGATCTTGGCCTCGAGCTCGCTGGTGTCAACGCAGCCGGCCACGAGGACCAGGGCGATTAGGATGGCGACGGTCTTGTACTTCATAGCTCTTCCCGATGCCGTCGGTAGCGGACATCATTTAAATTGTTACTTTCGTGCAAGCAAGCTTGAGGGGTATGATTTCCGTCATCATCCCCGTCCACAATGGCGGGGCGACACTTCGCGCTTGTCTTGAGGCCGTGTTCTCATCCAACACCTCCGAAGGGGAGTACGAGGTAATCGTCATCGATGACGCGAGCACGGATGAAACGGCCGAGATCGCCCGTGATTTCCCCTGTGAATACGTCCGGAAGGATGAACGCGAAGGGCCGGCAGCGGCCCGGAACGATGGTGCGGAACGGGCTAAAGGTGACCTGCTCCTTTTCATCGATGCCGACATGATCCTGGCCCCCGGAGCTCTCAGAGGTGTCCAGGGTGCCTTCTCCGATCCCGAGATGATGGCGTGCCAGGGCGTCACTGAGAAGGAGCCGTTCAATGAGGGATTCGTTCCGACGTACCGTGCCCTGTGCAATGCGCACTTTACGGAGAAAATGGCGGAGCACGACTTCCATATAACGTTCCACACGCGATGCGGTGCCATCCGGCGGAGCGTGTTCGAGGAACTCGGCGGATTCGATACCTCGTACTCCGATGCAATCGTGGAGGATGAAGAGTTTGGTAGGCGTGTCAACCAGAAATATCGCGTAAGGGTTCGGCGTGCTATCCGGGGTCGACACAGGGAGCCCGGATTACTCGCTTCTCTGAGCAAGTACCTCTCCCGCAGCTACGGCTCAGCCCGGCTCATCGTCTCTCACGATTTAATTTTCGACAAGAGCGAGCTCACGATCGTCCACAGCGTCGGGGCCCTAGCAGCCGCAACCGCACCTCTCGCAGTCATCGCCCGTTCCCCTCTAGGCATTCTCACCCTTCTTACCGTGTATGGTGCGAGCAGGGCAGAGGTCTTCGCGTTCATCAAACGGGAACGGGGGGCTCCCTTCCTTTTAGCTACAATCCCACTAGATTACCTTCTTACGACCACTGCAGGTGTGGGTGGAGTTATCGGTGCGGTCGCTGCACTACCCGAAGTAATCACGCGGTCCAAAGGGCGGTGTGAACCATCGTGACGCTGCCCTACGGCATTGCTACGCGAATGACGAACGCCGTTCGGACCTTTACCGCTCGCAAGCCCACCTACATAGTCCTGTTCGTGACCGGACGATGCAACTCCCGTTGCCGGATGTGCTTCAATTGGCAGCTCGCCGAGGACACTGGGACGCGTGACGAGCTCGCGATCGAGGAGTACGAGCGGATCGCCAAGAGCTTGGGCCACATACAGCAGCTGACCCTATCTGGTGGGGAACCATCGCTCCGCGACGACCTTGTGGATATCGTACGTGCCTTCTACCGGCGGAACCGTATCCCGCAGGTTACCTACCCGACCAACGGCCTCATGCCTGAGCGCATCCAGCGTCAGGTCAGGGAACTGTGCGAATCGTGCCCGCGTACCGTGTTCAAGATGTCTGTCAGTATCGATGGCATCGGCGAGCTCCACGACGAGATACGGGGTGTTCCAGGCAGCTTCGAGAAGGCCTTACACACCTATGACCTCCTTGACGAGCTGAGGCACGAGTACCCGAACATAACGCTCTCCAGCTGTACGACCTTCTCCGCCCTGAACCAGGACGTGATCGAGGAGGTGCTGGCGTACAAGGCGCGTCGCATGGACCTGGATGCGAACGGGATAACCCTGGTGCGAGGGAACGTACGCGATCCAGCCACCCTCTCGTTCTCCAGGGACCGATATCGGGAGCTCCTGCCCCGGATAGCGGAGCTGGCTCGGGACTTGAACAGCGAACCCGAGTCATGGGCGTTCCGCTCGCTCTACAGGCTGACCTCGGAGAGGACGCTCGCCAGGCTTGATCAGGATGACCGCTGCGAGCCCTGTGTGGCCGGGCAGCGGGGGATCGTCATCACCGACATCGGTGATGTCCTGCCGTGTGAACCGTTGAACGTATCCCTCGGTAATCTCCGGGACAATGGCTACGATGTCATGCGTGTGCTGGGTTCGGAAAAAGCGACGGAGGTGCTCAGATCGATCCGTGTCGGCGAGTGCACGTGCACATGGGAATGCGCTATCCTTTCGAGCCTCGTGTTCTCGCCAAGAGAGTACCCGCGTGTCGCGGCCAGCGTGCTTCGCGACCTTGTTAGCGGACGATAGTCTTAGATGCACCGCCGGACGTCCAGCGGCCCTAGGGCAACGTTCCAGTGCACCAGCAGGATGTAGAGAAGGACTATCCATACCACGAGGTCTCGAGGCCGTCCACGGACGAGGCTGCGTAATCCCACGCCCGCGGCCATTGCCATGAACGGATAGGAGTAGAGCAGGTGCCTGTCCTGGTCACAGAAGGTTATGCTCACGCGGTTCGCGGCCAGGAACACGAAGAACACCGCGAAGCAGGCAACGAGGGCGAGCGTCGAGCGGCGGTCACGTTGCCACAGCACGGTGGTCCCCCTCAGAGCGAGCACGGACAGGAGCAGGGAGTGGTGCCACAGTCCCAGCCAGAAGGCCGCGAGCCAGCCCGTGTTGCGGGCGATGTAGGCCGTGTCCAGTGAGTACGGAGCGCCGACCGCAGCGATGGACCCTCCCACTTTCAGCCAGATGGGGCCCACGCACACCACGAAGAATAGGAGCGCGCATGGGGCATCACGACGCGGAGAGGCGCTCAAGGTCGCAATAGCTAAGAACACGATTGGGACGAGAAGGATATTGATGGCAACGGTATACACCGCTAGCGCCAGGGAAACAGCGGTCAGGCAGCGGCTCAGGTCCGTGCCCCGGCGGAGGTGGACCACACCCGCCCATACGGCCATCGCAGCGAAGGCGGTGGACGCGATGTCCCGCTGGACCGTCATGGCGTACTTCAGGAAGAGGGGAGTGCACGCCAAGAGCACAGCAGCACAAAGGCCTGCATCGGGATCACGGGCAATGGCCGCGGTCGCGCCGTACACGGCGGCCAGGGCCGCCAAGGAGAGGCACAGGCCTAGTACCATGCCTGACGCCTCCATCTCGACGGGTGAGCCTATCCCATTGATAGCGAACCAGATGGTCCCTATCGCGTAATAGCCCGTCTCGTACACGAGCGCCACGGGCTCACCTGCCAAGAGCCCTTTGATGATCCCCAGGTGCTGGTTCGCGTTCAGGAGCTGAGTGCCCTGGTAGTGGTCCGACGCAGCATGGGCGGCGGTGGCGAACACGGCGAGCAGGAGCAGGAGCACGAGGTGATGGCGGTGCTCGCCCATCGTCTCGGCCAGGAGTTCGCGACGTGCAGCGATCAGGAGGGCGGGGAACGTCAGGAGCAGGAGTGCGATGATGGCCCCCTCGAGCCGGGAGAGAGTGCTCGGTTCCACCTGGCCTGGGTGGTCCATTGTGGCGGGAGGCCCGGGCTCGGCCCTGATTACTCCTCCCATCCGCCATGGTTCCAGGTCCACGTTACCGTCCGGAAGGGATGCGGGGAGCCGTACGGACGTCTCGCCCACGATGGCACCGCCCTGGTCGAGCATCGTGAGGATGAAGCCCTGACCCGCTAGGACGGGATCGGGTAGCATGAGCCGGACCGTGCCTCCGGGCATTCCGGGTGTGGTGCTGAGCTCACGTTCTAGGAAATCGTTGTCCTTGACTCTGATACGGTAGGTGAGGCCGGGTAGTGGCGGGAGGGGCCGTAGCTCGAGCGTTCTGAGGACGCCTTCGCTGCACACGCCTCGGAGGTCGGCCACTGCCACGTCGGCGAACACGGGGGTGCCCCAGGAAGTGGTAGCGTAGAGCTGGTCGAAAGCGACTATCCCTACTATGAGGATGAGCAGGGCTACAGCATCGCGATTCAGGGGAGTGTGATCATCTGTCCCCATTGCTCTTCACCTCCTGGTCCTGCCGCACATCGGTCTCGAGCTCTCGCTGCAAACGTTTAAAGGTCCGGTCATCGATGAGGCCGTCCTGCCGGCTCCGTTTGAGCGCAGCGAGACCTGCTGCGCGAGCCCGCCTACGGGCCTCCCGTACCTCGTGTGGTGTCGGTTTCTTCTTATCAGTGGTCCCTGAAGTGCGAGTGATCAGGAAGAGCAGTGCTGCAACGCCCCCCACGAGGGCCAGGCCTCGGCCCTGGTCACTGCGTGTGCCCATGCCCATCTTGGGGAGACGTGTACGGTTCCCGAACCTCTGCTCGAGGCGGTCCCAGGCACGTCGGTGGAAGTCAGGGGGGAGGGAGGGCTCTGGCGGAAGAAGGTCAGCAGGATACGTCGCATTGGTGATCGCTGTCCGTGGGAGCACGATGAACGCCCTGGCAGTCCGTGCATGAAGGAAGCTGTCCACGGGAGCAGAGCTGTCCTGAGAAGCATGGAGCATTGCGCGTGCCCAGTAGGCGGTCGGATCATCCGTTCCCAGACCGTCTAGCGCTTCGACCAGTAACGACGCCTCGCGCTGAGCAATGGTGCTGTTCACGGCCCCTGCCTCTATCCGTGCTAGACCCAGGGAAGCGTCGACCAATGCTGCCAGATGGAGACCCTGCTCGGTGAGCAAAGGTGAGGACAGCAGGTGTGCTTCCGCTCCATGAAGGTCGGTCCCGAGAGCATGGCCAAGGGCAACGTGGGACACGAGCAATCCCTGAAGCTGTCGTGCACGCTCGACCAGCCGGTCCTGTTCGAGTGGCAGGATGTCGCCCGTGGCCCGGTCAACTGCGATCTGTGCAAGGTCCGTGATGACTATTGACCAAGCATGGACGCCTGCTGTCGCGTACGCGACGTCCAGAGGATCGTCGCCCGCAGCGCGCAGATGGGCCCGTGCCCACGCGATGCGCAACTGTGCTGCGAGCACCCATTCCAAGGCACCGGTATCCGCGAGCAGATGGTGGGGGACCGTGCTGTTGGCAAGGGCTATCTCCGCCTCTGCACGCTCGTGCCACGACAGCACCATGCTCTCAGGGTAGGCCGTCGCTGAGTAGGTGGCGAGCATGCTCAGCAGCTCTACATCGACGAGCGCTTGGAACGCATCGTTGGCACCTAGGTAGGTCGCGTTCATGGCGACCTTGTTCCGGGCTTGGTCGACCATGTCCCGGCCCGACTTGAGTCGTGGCCCCGTCGGCTCGTCACCGAGCTGCGCGGGTACGAGCCCAGCCACCTCGTCCGCACGGACGCTAGCGACATCGATTAGATGGAACGCCATGTCCTTCAGGGGATCGGCCGATACCAGGGATATGTCAGGGGGTGCTGGCCGCGCGACACGTTCCGGTCCACGCGTGCCGTTCAGATAGGTAATAGCGGTGGCAAGGTCTATCACTTCGACCATGGTAAGACCCCACTTACCGGCAGCGTGTGCTGCGAGGTCGACGACCACGGATGCATCTCCTGCGCCGGTAGGTACCGTCACACGTTCATGTCCTTGGTCCGGGGGGATGAGGAGAGTATGTCCGCCGGCGAGGGCCACGGCCCGCGCCTTTGCGAGGATCCCACCAGCAGGTCGCACAGAACCGTCGCGTTCTATCCTGCCTGTGACGTGTACTCCCTGCGCGGGCTCCCATCCCTGGACGGCAGCGACCACTCCTGCCGCTATGGCCAGCCCTGCGCTAGGTCCGGCTACAAGTGGTCCTCGCGGATCAAAGGCAATAATGACGTTCAGAACGTCAGGGTCCAGCCCGGGAATTGTCCGGAGCGCTGCGACCGCGTCCTCGGCAGCAACGAGAGTCGTGTTGTCGGGCGAATCGATACCCTCGATGGACACCTGGCCCGATCCGGGGCCTGCCGTTACCTGCATCCGTACGAGCACGCCCGCACCACCGTCGCCCACGGCTGGTACCTCCAGCACAGCTTCTGCGGCCGATACCGGATTGAATAGAAGTAGCAGGAGGAGGAGCGCAGGTGCCGCACGGGATGCGAGAACACCCATGACCGAGGGGTCCATCCATCCTTTTATATCCTTTATCGTGCCCCGTTCCACCGATGCTCTTCGATGTGGAGCGGTTACGGGCACGTGCAAAGGACGACTTCGAGGACGCCTGGCTGGAGGGTGCCCGGGTCCTGAAGGAGTGCGGTGCTGAGGAAGGCATTGGCCTCAAGGCATTGGGTATGAAGGGCCCCGGGAACGAACATCCTGTGATGGCGGCCATTCAGCAGGCTAGGGAGATCTTCCTGAAACTGGGCTTCGAGGAGATTGTCAATCCCGTCATCGTCGACGAAGGCGACGTGTTCGCTCAATATGGTCCTGAGGCATCGGTAATCCTCGACCGCTGCTTCTACCTAGCAGGTCTTCCACGGCCCGACATCGGCCTCCCTGATGCCACCGTGGCGCGCCTGAAGGAACTGGTGCCGGACTTCAACGACGTTGCTGGCCTCCAGACCCTGCTCCGCGACTACAAGAAAGGTCTCGTGGAGGGTGACGACTTCGTCGAAGAGATGGTCTCGCGTATGGGCCTTCGGAACGAGGACGCTACGCGTATCATCGACACGCTCTTCCCATCCTTCCGTGAGCTCGCTCCCGTCCCCTCACGACAGACCCTGCGCTCCCATATGACCACGCCGTGGTTCCTCACACTCGCAGAGCTCGCACAGAAGCGGCCACCCCCGCTGAAGCTCTTCACTACTGGCCTACGCTTCCGCCGTGAACAACGGGAGGACGCCACTCACCTCAGGGCCCATTACGGTGCCTCGTGCGCGATCATGGCCGAGGGCATCGGCATGAAGGACGGCGAGCTACTGGCCCGCCAGGTGCTCAAGCCCTTGGGATTCAAGAAGCTCCGGTTCGATGTGAAGGCCGCAACCTCCAAGTACTACGCCCCCGACATGGAAGTAGAGGTTTTCGGATTCAGCCGCGAGGTCGGGTGGGTGGAGATCGCGGACCTCGGGATGTACTCCCCGGTAGCTCTCGCCCACTACGGTATCGAGTACCCCGTGCTCAATATTGGATTCGGTATCGAGCGCATAGTAATGCTCGCCACCGGGGCCTCCGACGTGCGCGCGCTGATGTACCCGCAGTTCCACAGTGAGCTATCGTTCAGTGACGAGGAACTGGCGGGCATGGTCAACCTGACCGAGGCGCCTGCCACAGAGAGCGGCAAGGCTATGGCAGAGGCCGTGGCCACCACGGCACGGGAGCACGCCGACGATCCCGGCCCCGTCACGGTGAAGGCCTGGAAGGGCGAACTGGCCGGCGTACCCGTCGAGGTATCGCTCACAGAGACCGAAGAGGGCGCCCGTCTGCTCGGGCCAGCTGCCCGCAACCGCCTCGTTGTCCGTGATGGCAGCGTACGCGCGGTGCCTGAAGGGAACGACACCGCCGACGCCGTGGAAACGGGGATAACCGTCCTTGACGCAGTGACCGCCCTGGCCGCGGTCCGGGCCGAAAGGGATTTGAAGGATGAGGGGGAGGTCATGGTTCAGGTGCGGATGGCCAAGGGCGCGTCCGATGTGAATGTCACCATCGATCCATTGGCCCGTGACTTCATCCGCGGGAAAAAACGGCGCATCGACGTTCGTGGTCCTGTGTTCGTGTGTGTGCACGTACGTAGGACCGACAAGGAGGTATGAGTGTGAATACAGGCAATATCCTTTTCTGGTTCATCGGCTCGGCGTGCATCCTGGCGTCGTTCGTCGTGCTGACCGGCGTCATGAACTCCATCGAGTCAGGTGCCCTTTCCCCCGAGTCATCGGACATGTGGGGTGCTGTGATGCTGTCGCTCGCTCTTGTGATGTTGGGTGGATGGATGTGGATCGGCTGTGCCGTGGGGATCGTGGACGAGGGCGGAGATGACTGGGATGAGATGGACGACGACACACCCGGCGGCCCTGTAGATTAGACCTCCGGCTCCCACGGGAGCGCTTATATTGTTTAGGTCACTTGCCTTTTCCATGCCAACGATGCAGGTGGACAACGAGGAGATCGAGGAGCTCTCCGAACGCATCCTGAAGGTCATCGGTGAGTACATGACCGAGGTAGTGGAGCTCAATCCCTCCGAGATCGCCCTTGCGCTGAGCCTGGCTTCACACAAACTGTGGGAGGGAGAGGGGCCAACAGACGGGAGTGGTGATGCTCCTGCGAAAGGACCGGAGCCCGATCCAACCCCTGCTCCGACACCTCCCGCACCTGCGGAAGAGTCATCCAGCGATGACGATGCCATAGATTCGTTCCTGGATGAATAGGATACGCGCTCAGAACGGGGAAGGAACGCAGGACCGCTCTTGAGCGTGAACTCTGCTCCGGGTGCGCCCTAGGGCCATGTTTTTATTTCTTGGTCCGCTCAGCAAGACCATGCCGACTATGCAGGTTGACAACGAAGAGGTAGAGGAACTCTCAAACCGCCTCCTGAAGGTAGTCAAGGACTATACCGGTGAGGTCGCGGAGCTCAATCCCTCCGAGATCGCCCTGGCGCTGAGCCTTGTTCCGTACAAGCTCTGGAAGGAACTGGAGAAGGCGGCTTAGTAGCCGACGTCACCCGTCGCACTTGAACACGAAGATCGTGCGGTCCGGACGGGAGAGCTCGACCTTCTTAGCAAGTGCCGTCCGCTCCCCGTCCACACGCAGGCGCGATGGTACAAGAAGGTACTGGGAACCGCGGTCAACGAGCTTGGACGTGGTGTGGTAGCCTTGGTCGCCGATGAGGATGATCTTGTTACCGAGCTGGAACTGTTCGCTTAGCCGATCGCTATCGATCTCCACGTGCATGTGCAACTTACAATCATCTTTTAGATGGTCGACACCGACGAGCTTTCCCTCGATCATGTTCAGATACCCGTTTCATCACCTTTCATTGATTTTACCTAGAAATGTATCACAATTTCCAACTTTCAGATACGCGCTCTAAATAGAAAGTGATAGGATTGAAGTGGACCGGGAGGGGGATTGATCCCTCCCGGTGTTCACTATACTCGAGCTATTTTTCCTTCCAGGGAGTATCGAGATTCTCGACCTGGCGGTGCTGGCCGGCGTCCACCTCGGACTCAGGGCCTGTGTACATACCGTCGTGGTCCTCGATCTCCTTCTTTATGGATTGGTGGCCCACCCTGTCGTGCGGGGTACCCTGGACGACTATGTCGTCGAGGCGGATGGCAGGCCCTGCGCACTCGTTGGGCACGCCCTGGCCGCCCTTTCCGCATGTGCCGCCGAAGCGTTCGTAGGTATCGGCGTTACCGATGGCGCTGATGTTGTTGAGCGCCTTGAGGGTGTTGTCCATGAGGATTGTGCCCTTGATGGGCTGGTCGTACTTGATCTCGCCGTCCTCGATCTTGTAGGCTTCCTTAGGCCAGAAGGCAAAGTTACCGTTGAGCTCGACATAGCCGCCCCAGGAGCCGGTCATGTAGATGCCGTCCTTGACGTCCTTGACCATGTCCTCGGTGTCAGTACCGTTCTCGTTGGGCAGGATCATGGTGTTGGTCATGCGGACCTGAGGAACAGCATACCAGGCCTCGGCGCGGGCGTTCCCGGTGGACACGAACTCGCGCTTGTCGGCCTTCTCCCATGCCGCCTGCATCTCCTGCTGCTTGGCCATGATCTTTGTCATGGCCCCTGTCTGGATCTTCTGGAGCTCCTGACCGAGGGATTCCTGGAAGCCCTGGTCCTGCTGCTTTGTCATCATGTACATGGCCACTTCCTGCTCGGAGGGATCGTCGATGTTATCGTGGTCCTTCATGTAGGTCTTGGTGAAGTCCATCACGGACTCCTGGACCTGCTTCTCGATCTCCTTAGCAAGGTCGAAGGTGGAAGAGTCGAAGCCCTGCTCGCGCATGAACTCGCCCTTCTGGTTGTGGCCGTAGAGGGAAGCGTCGTTGTTACCCATCAGATAGTTGGTGAGCACACCGTCCTTGATTATCTCGGTGCGCTGGCTGGCTGTACCCTCGTCATCGAACTTGTACGAACCGCGGCCCTTGCCGGAGAGCATGCCCGTCTGGAGAGCGCGTGCGTCGTCGACCACGTTGAGGCCGTCGACACCGATCTTCTCCCCGAGCTTGCCCTTGAGGATGCGGGCGTCGTGGTGGGTATACATGTCGGCCTCGGTCATGTGGCCGAGCGCTTCGTGGATGAACACACCTGCCATCTCGCCGTCCATGACCACTGTCGTGGTCCCGGAGTTGAACCTCTTACCGCCGAGGACCTTGATGGCCGCGTCAGCGACGTCATTACCACGTGCTGTGGTGTCCTTCTCCTTGAGGGCCGAGGTCACGAGCTCGTAACCACCCTCGCCAAGGCCGAAGCTGTCGAAGTTTGTGAAATCGATGGGTGCCTCGTACGCAGGGTCCTGCTTTTGTGCCGTGGCCGAGATACCGGCGTACGGGCGCGGGATGACCTGGGTGATGTTAGAACCGTTGGTGTCCGCGAACCAGCTCTTGCGTTCGGTCTCTTTATAGATACCACGGGCGTTGACGATACCGTCCTTCATGGCAGCCGTCGAGAGCTCCTCGACGAGATCCTGCTTCTCTTTTGCGGAAACGCTGTCGAAGGGCTGGTTCGTCGGCACCTCGTAGTGGTCCTGGACCTTGTTCTCGTTCTTGAAGGCGTAGATTTTATGGGGTACGGATAGATAGACGCCCGATGCTCCGGCAGATACGAATGCCTTGCTGATGCTCTGGATAGAGTCACCAGACTGGAGGGTCTGTACCGCATAGGTAGCGAGCTTCTCGAGCCCGTCCTTGGTGGTATCCTGGGTGATGCCATAGACCTCCCAGGCCATGCCCTCCTGATCGAAGCCCACTACGTGGGCCCGGGCACCCTTCATCATCGACTCGCCCTTTCCGTTGAGCTCGCCGTCCGTCGCAACATATGTGGACGAGGCGTTCTCCTCGACCGTGAGGGACAGGTAGATCCCTGCCTCCGCGTACTGGTTCACGATCTCGGACGCCATCTCCATCTTGGGGGCCATCTCGCCGTGTATCTCATACCCCATCATGAGGAGCAGCGGCCCGAGGCGCGGAATATATAGTTTTCCTTTACGTCGTCATGACGTAATCGTGACCATACGGCGATGTCCGAGCCCAAGAATCGGGAGACTGCGACTGTGACACATAGTGTCAGTCCGGGCCCGGCCGGAAAAAACACAGTGAAATCCTGCTCGAAATCGAGGTGCTCCGGGAGGGTGAGTACCGCTCCCGGAGCTTCACGTAGACCTACTTGACCTTGGACTCCTTCCAGGGCGTCTGGAGCCCGTCCCTGTCGAACGTCCTCGTGACGGGGCCGTGTTCGCCCTCTGAGTCAAGGCCGAGGTACATGCCGTTGTTCTTTTCGATCTCCTCACGGATGGTCTGGTGGCCCACCTTGTCGCCCGGTGTGCCCTGGACGACTATGTCGTCGATGCGGATTGCCGGGCCGGAGCACTCGTTGGGGACACCCTGGCCTCCCTTGCCGCAGGTACCTCCGAAGCGCTCGTACGACTCACCGTTACCGATGGCGCTGATGTTCTTGAGCGCCTTGAGGGTGTTGTCCATGAGGATTGTGCCCTTTATCGGCTTGTCGTAGTTGACCTTGCCGTCCTCGATCTTGTAGGCCTCCTTCGGCCAGAAGGCGAAGTTGCCGTTCATCTCGACGTAGCCACCCCAGGAACCGGTCATGTAGATTCCGTCGTTGACGTCCTTGACCATCTCTTCGGTGTTGGGGCCCTTCTCGTTGGGGAGGATCATGGTGTTGGTCATGCGGACCTGGGGCACGGCGTACCAGCCCTCGGCGCGGGCGTTGCCCGTAGAGGTGTACTCGTGCTTATCGGCCTTCTCCCAGGCGGCCTGCATCTCCTGCTGCTTGGCCATGACCTTGGTCATTGCCTCCATCTGGACCGTCTGGAGCCCCTGGGTGAGGACCGTCTGGTAGTCCTCGTCGGTAGTGCCGTGCTCCTTGATGTAGGCCATCACCTGTTCATCGGTGGCGTCCTTGATCTTGTCGTGGTCCTGCATGTAGGTCCTGGTGAGGTCCTTGGTGGCCTTCGTGATCTCGTTCGTGATCTCCTTTGCGAGGTCGAAGGTAGCGTCCCCGTAGCCCTCCTTCTCAGCGAACTTGGAGAACTCCTTCTTGTTGAAGATGGACGCCTCCTTGTTGCCAGCGAGGAAGTTGGTGAGCACTCCGTCCTTGATGATCTCGGTGCGCTGACTGGGTGTACCCTCATCATCGTACTTGAACGAACCTCGGGCCCTGCTGGAGAGCTTCCCGCCCTTGAGCGCGCGACCATCGTCGACCACGTTGAGGCCGTCGACGCCGATCTTCTCCCCGATCTTGTCCTTGAGGATGCGAGCATCGTAGTTCACCATATGGTCGGCCTCGGCCATGTGGCCGAGCGCCTCGTGGATGAACACACCGGCCATCTGACCGTCCATGACCACGGTAGTGGCCCCGGAGTTGTACCGCTCGCCGTTGATGACCTTGATAGCAGAGTCGGCCACCTCGGCACCGCGCGCGGCGGGGCCCTTTTCCTTGAGAGCCTTGGCCACGAGCTCGTAGCCGCCCTCTCCAAGACCGAAGCTGTCGAAGTTGGTGAAATCAACGGGGGCCTCGTACCCCGGTTCCTTTTTCTGGGCCGTTGCGGAGACGCCCGCGTAGGGACGGGGGATGATCTGGCTGATGCGCGAACCGTTGGTGTCCGCGAACCAGCTCTTGCGCTCGGTCTCCGCGTAGATGCCGCGGGAGTGGACGATGCCGTCCTTCATGGCGGACTTGGAGAGCTCCTCCACGAGCTCCTGCTTCTCCTTGGCGGACACGCTGTCGAAGGAGCGCTTGGCCGAGGCCTCGTAGTGGTCCTCGACCTTTGTCTCGTTCTCGTAAGCGAGGATCTTGTGGGGCACGGAGAGGTAGACCTTGGAAGCACCGGCGGAGACGAAGTTCTTGGTGATGTTCTGTATCGAGTCGCCGGACTGGAGTGTCTTCACAGCGTAATCGGCCAGTTTCTCGAGGCCGTCCTTGGTGGTGTCCTGGGTGATACCGTACACTTCCCAGGCCATGCCTTCCTGGTCGTGACCGACAACGTGGACGCGAGCACCCTTGCTCAGGGAGTCGCTCTTCCCGTTGAGCTCACCATCCGTCGCAGCATAGGTGGACGCGGCGTTCTCCTCGATGGTAAGTGACACGTACACACCCGCCTCGGAGTACTGACCGACGATCTTGTCGGCGATCTCCATCTTGGGTGCCATATCAGCATGAATCTCGTACACCATCATGTTCACTCCATCGCATGTCGAGCAGTCGTGCTGCCCAACAAGCTTGATAATATATGGCATTGGAACTATATAAATGTTACCATTTTAGAGTAGTAACTAAGGTGCATTTCGCGGTTTTTCCCTCTATAGAAATCGTAGAATGGTGATGGGAGAACTCCCCTATTCCTCGATATCGATAGCCTCTGTGGGGCACTGGACCTCACAGGAGCGACAACCGATGCACTCCTCTCCCTTCACTACCTTGGGGACATCGTCCTGCATCTCGATGACCTCGTTGGGGCACACTTCGGCACAGGTGCCACACCCCTCACAATTCTCAAGGCCTATTACAGGTTTTGGCATTGACACACCGAACATGCCCTCCGCACCTCATTTTTAAAAAGATACTCTACTGAGTGGACGGTATCATGCGTATCGCATATTTCGTCTGGGAATTCCCTCCAAAGATACTCGGGGGTCTTGGGACCTATGCGATGGAGATGACCGACCAGCTGCAACGTATGGGACATGACGTGGTCGTGTTCACGCTCAACTACGAGGGCGAGTTCAAGACGCGGGAAGTGTTCCCCAATGGAGTGGAGGTACATCGCCCGAAGATCACCGACTGCTCCACGGTCACACCGCTCTTCTTCGGGGAGGGCATACGTAAGTGGGGGGCTGGAGCGATCCGGTTCTTCTCCGACCTCCTGTGCTACAATGTCATTACTGCAACGAAACTAGTGCACAGCGTTGCAGAGAAGAACAAGTTCGATGTCATCATCGCGCACGACTGGTTGTCGGCGATTGGGGGGATGATCGCTAAACGGGAGTTGGGGCTGCCATACGTGCTACATATCCACTCGACCGAGCATGGTCGGAGCCAGGGGAAGCCGTCCGGGGTGATCCAGGACATCGAGATGGCTGCCGCTGAGGAGTCGGACCTCATCGTCACCGTGTCCTACGCCATGCGCGATGAGCTTGCCGGGCTCGACTTCCCTGGTGACAAGGTACGTGTGATCTGGAATGCCGTGGACGCTTCAAAGTACAATCCGGCACGCTTCTCTGATGGCGAACGCGCCGAGGTCAGGCGAAGACTTGGCGTAGAGGACGACGAGCAGCTAATATTCTTCATTGGACGGTTGTCCACCGTGAAGGGGCCGGACGCACTCGTCCGAGCCATGCCGACACTGCTCCGGGAGTTCCCTCAGGCCAAGCTCAATATTGTGGGTCTGGGTGAGCAACAGCGGGACCTTGAGATGCTGGTTAAGCGCCAAGGGCTCGATGATCACATCATCCTAGAGTACAAGTTCATACCTGAGAACGAGCGCATCCTGCGGTACCTCGCAGCGGACGTGGTAGTGTTCCCATCGAAATACGAACCTTTCGGCATAGTGTGCACCGAAGCGATGGCCATGGAGCGTCCGGTGGTCGTCGGCGGTACCGGAACGTCCGGATTGCGGGAGCAGATCATGCCCTCGGGACCGAACCATTGCGGTTTCCACATTAACCCGCACGATCCCTCGGATATCGCTTGGGGAGTGGGCGAGTGCCTTCGTGATCCTGAACGCGCCCGGGAGCTGGGGAAGAACGGCCGCAAACGCGTGCTCCAGTACTTTACTTGGGAGCAGGCAGCAAAGGACACAGTCGAGCTGTACCAGTCGTTGGTCCCCGGGAACGAAAAGAAGGACGCGGAATAGGCCGTGCGGACCTTCCGCACCGGGCACAGGATTATAAACGAGCGTCGCTATCATCTCGATGGCACCATGACGCGCTCCGCTCCCGTCATCCTCCTGACGTGGCTACTTATCGCCATCCCGATAGTGGGGGCAGTGACCATGCCCATCGTGACGGGGGATTTGGTCATCGATCCGCCAATTGTACCGCCATCGGCGGGAGATGGGCCATCACTCCCGCCAGGCTCCTTGGACTGTGCCCGTCGCGTCACCCAGAGCGCATGCGCACGTCAACCCATCTGCATCTGGAAAGAGGACTTGTACTGTGTCCACGCCGGGCTCGACCAGTGGTTCAAGGACAATCCTCCACGACCGGTCGAAAAGGTACCTGTCAGTATATCGGTGGGGGGCGTCACCGCGGACACCGCGTTCGATGCGGCGCTGTTCATCGGAACGGGGTCCGCTCCTGCGATCGTGCTCACATTCCCCGCCGGGACGGAACGCGTGGAGATCTCAACCCATAACCTACTGTTCGGTCCGGCGGGTGCCCTGGTCCGCCTATGCCTTAACACCACCGCCTGCGACGGGTGGCAACAGGAGTGCGCTGCATGCGTCGAACGTCCGGTCGAGGTCGATATACCGCCATCCGGCCCTTCTCCCGGCCCGGAAGACACCCGACCTATGGTGCGGCTCCATGCGCCCTTTTCTCCGGACCCCTCCTGGGCGCTCGAGGCCATCCGGGCGGTCGAGGCTCACATCGAGGTCCTGGAGCAGGGCTCGGCCTGGACTGGTAGGTGCACTCTCAGACGTGTGGGTGCGCCTGATGCTTTTGAGACCTGCCTCACAGGTGAGATCGGTATCGACCTATGCCCCCCGCTCAAACCGACCGGCCCTAACGGGACCGTGCTCAACGTACGGTTCACGAGCGAGGACGTTGGCGGCTGGTCTGAGGGCAGCTACGAGCTATGGTGTACCGTGATCGACAGCTCAGAGAACGAGGACACGATGGCAGAGGTGTTCAAGCTCGTGGGTATCATGGGGCCTTCCGAGGTGGATGGACCCAACGCCACGCCCATCCGCTTCCCCGCCCGTTGCGGTGACGGTGTATGCTGGGGTGGTGAGGACATGGGCTCCTGCTGTCAGGACTGCGGTTGTCCCATGGGCCGTGAGTGCCTGAAGGGTTCATGCGCATCTCGGCGACGGGGGCGGACGCTCGTGCTATACCTCGTGGCCGGTGGTGTGCTCGCGGTGTCCTGGCTCGCTCTCCGCCGACGACGGTGATGGTTCAGGGCCAGATGCCACGTTGGACCTGTGCCTCGACCAGTCGGCCTACTCCAAGGACATAGGCCGCGGTCCGCAGGTCCACATTATGCTCTCTAGCTATCGCGTTGGCATCGTCGTAGGCCTGGAGCATGAGGTCGCGGAGCCGTACGGCGATCTCGTGCTCGCCCCAGAAGAAGGACGATGTGTCCTGGACCCACTCGAAGTAGGAGGCGGTCACTCCGCCCGCGCTGACAAGGATGTCCGGGAGCACGACGATCCCCCGCTTGTGGAGGGCGCTCGCTGCCTTGGACGTGACGGATGCGTTGGCCGCCTCCACGATGATACGGGCATTGATCTTGGCCTGGTTCTTGCTGGTGACCGTCAACTCGCGTGCCGCAGAGACGAGCACGTCGGTGTCCATGGCCAGGATGTCGTCGTCCGTGATGGGCTCGGCCCCCGGGAATCCTTTTACCGTTCCCTTCTCCTCCACCCATTCCCTGAGTGCGTGGATGTCGAGACCGGAAGGGTTGTGTACTCCGCCGTGGCGGTCCGAAGCGGCCAGTACCTTGCATCCCTTGCGGGCCAGATGGTAGGCCGCGAAGCTCCCGACGTTACCGAACCCGATACAGGCGATCCTTGCTCCCTGGAGAGGGATGTCCGCATCATCGAGCGCCCGTCGTGTGATGAACATGACGCCGCGACCGGTGGCGTCCTTACGCCCCCTGGTCCCCCCGACCTCCACGGGCTTGCCGGTGACGACGCCCGTGATGGTGTGACCTTGCATAGTGCTGAAGGTGTCCATGATCCAGCTCATGACCTGGGCGTCCGTGCCACGGCCGGGAGCGGGGATGTCCTTCTTGGGACCGATAAATGGGAGGAGCATGTATGTGTAGCGCCGGGCGACCCGCTCCAGCTCGCCCCTGGAGAGCTTCTCAGGATCGCACGAGACGGCGCCATGGGACCCGCCCCACGGGATGTCCATGGCCGCGCACTTCAGGCTCATGATGGCGGCGATTGCCTTGAGCATATCAGGCTCGACATCGGGGTCCAGCCTGATGCCTCCCTTGAAGGGACCGCGGGCGTTATCGTGCTGGATGCGGTAGCCCGTGAACACCTCGATGGAGCCGTCGTCACGTACCAGAGGAACTGCGACCCTGATCACTGCGCGAGGGTAGGCAAGTCGTTCGACATGGTCCTTGGGCAGGTCTA
The DNA here is from genome assembly GCA_964519305.1 of Candidatus Undinarchaeota archaeon. Lineage (GTDB taxonomy): Archaea > SpSt-1190 > SpSt-1190 > JASMDC01 > JASMDC01 > JASMDC01. The sequence continues at coordinate 422,732 of CAZFHY010000001.1, read as the reverse complement.
TGACCTTGGCGGCCCGCTCCATGTCCTGTACGACTTCTTTGAAATAATCATGACCCATGGCGAATTCCGGGCGGCCGAGCAATCTATCATTTAAATATATCTCGGGGGTGGTGCTTGCCCGCCGTGAACGGGAGTTGATGAGCCTATGGATGTAATGCGTCAGCGAGTTGTAGAGCGGTTCCTAGCCTACGTGAGGGTGGACACGTCCTCTGACGAGGGTTCCCGTCACCGTCCCTCTTCCCCAGGGCAGATGGCGCTGGCTTTGCACCTCATGGACGAACTGCGGGACCTGGGCTGCACCGATGTGGGCCGGGACAACCGGGGACGTGTGTTCGCCACGCTGTCGTCCAACCTACCGGAGGGACGGACAGCGCCGGTCATCGGCCTGATCACCCACTTGGACACATCTCCTGAAGTGTCGGGTAAGGACGTCACACCCCTTGTGCACCATTACACGGGCGGCGACATCCAGCTCCCGGCCGGCGGGTCCATCACCGTCGCCGACACGCCGCACCTCGCCGAGTTCGAGGGTGACGATATAATCACCAGCGACGGCAGCACCCTTCTGGGCGCCGATGACAAGGCGGGCATCGCAGAAGTGGTAACTGCTCTCGAGCATCTAGTCCTTCATCCGGACATCCCCCACGGTACCATTCGCGTGGCCTTCACGACCGACGAGGAGATCGGTGAGGGGGCAGATGATTTCGATGTCGATGCTTTCGCCGCAGACCTGGCGTACACCGTTGACGGCGGACCGCTCGGACAGCTCGAACTGGAGACCTTCAACGCGGCCGAAGCAACGTTCATCATCACGGGATTCAATCTTCACCCGGGCTACGCCAAAGGAAGGATGAAGAACGCCCTTCTCATCGCAGCTGAGCTAATCGCCCTGTTCCCTTCCAGTGAGCGTCCTTCAACGACCGAGGGACGCGAGGGGTTCTTCCATGTCACGCGGATCGAGGGGAAGGTCGAGAAGGCTACCGTCAAGCTCATCGTCCGCGACTTCGACGTAGGAAGGTTCGAGGAACGGAAGGGATTGCTGACCGGGTTCGCCGATGGAATGAACGAGCGTTACGGCGACGGCACCGTCGCTCTGGTGATCGAGGACAGTTATCGGAACATGCGCGAAGTGCTCGACGAGCATCCGCAGGCGGCCTCGCTCGCTGAACGCGCCATGCGTGAGGCGGGCATGGAACCGCACATAGTCCCTGTGCGAGGAGGGACCGATGGTGCCCGGTTATCCTTCATGGGGCTGCCGACACCGAACCTCTTTGACGGTGGACACAACTTCCACTCCCGTACCGAGTTCGTCCCGGTCAAGAGCATGGTCAAAGCCTGTGAAGTGCTGGTGAACATCGTCCGTTTGGCGGTGGACGTCCAAACCGAAACCCTTAAATAGAATTAACTACTCATTAGTAGTGACAATGTACTCGACCGAGGTCGGTCCTGAAGAGGGTATCGTCTGCAAGTTGCACTTGTATCGCGGACGGGAGCAGTACTTACCTCTACAGACGGATATCATGGACCGGATCAACATCGGTGCAGAGATCAACGCACATACCTACGAAGCGCTCGACACACAGCTGCAAGCGACCGAGGGCATGCCCCTGCGCACGATCCACCTCCGTGCCGATCCGGGCGAGCCGTTCATGTACAACTTCAACACCCCGGACCAGCAGGTAGCCCGGGACAGTGCCTACCGCATCTCGGAGCTATTGGATACCTACGGGGACAAGGCCCGTGGCTTCATCCTCCATGAGGAGCGCGGTGGGGAAGGGCGAATGACCGAGGCCGAGAAGAAGAACTATGCCGCGGCACTCAGCAAGATCGACGGTAAAGGTACCATTTTCCTAGAATACTGTTCGAGCGATCCTGATGACTGGATCGACGTGGTCTCTAGGGTGACATCGGACAGCGTGTCCGCATGTGTCGACATAGGCCATCTCTACCAGCACTTCAGGGCGCAGGAAGGGCTCGACCGTGACGCTGCTGTGGAGAGGAGCCGGGAAGTGGTGGAGCGTGTGTCCAATATCGGGAAACCTGTCCATTTCCACGTACACGACTGCGACATGACACAGGGCCACCCCTGGTACGGTGTCCCCGACCACCTCCCTCTGGGCGACGGTGAGCTGGGGCTCGAGGGTATCAAGGACATTATCGAGCCTGCCTACCGGAACCTGAGCGCCGACAAGGTCACCTATAACCTCGAGATCCTTCTCAGACCGGAGTACTCTCAGCCTCTCTCGAAGGAAGAGGCCGACGACATGGAACGTTACGCAGCGGAGAGCGGGAACGATCGGAAGGAGATCATGAAGGACGCCCAGATGATTAAGGGCACCTACGAATCTATCGCAACCGAGGTCGGCGAGTTCCGCGAGATCCTCGATGAGCTCTCTGGCAAGAGCGAATAGGACCGATGTCGGTAGTTCGTGACCTTTTTTCCCATACTTACACCCAAACACAAGCTATATAAGGGCCTTACGGGAGCCGGGGGCCTCAGGTGTTTGCTCATGGAAGAACTCGTCCGAGCTGAACTGAACTATGCTATTGACAGGGACATCAGGACCTACTCATGCATCGACTTCCCTACCCACGTGGTCACAGCCTATCCGCAGCGGGCCGATGAGTTCGGATCGCCCATCACGGACGTCATGGACGCCATGGCCGCAGACGGATACCAGATGGACGTGACCGTCGAGCCCTACGAGAAGAGCCTGAACAGCTACTCCCGCGCGCTCATGACCATGGGTGAGGAGTCCGGTACGAAGGTCACCTACGTAGGATCCAAGGAAGGTCTTGAGGAGCTTGTGAGCAGGGTCGCCGAGGCTGACCTAGGCGTTCCGGAGACCATGTCGCCACTGGCAGACTGGAAGCACCCGATCCAGAGCTTCAAAGGCTACAGGGCAGGCTTGAAGGCGGCCCACGATGTCGAGGACAGCGTTCTCACCAGCACCGTGAGCTCCACCTACACCGACGAGTACAACCGCGAAGCCACCGCCGTCAAGGTGATGTTCGGCCACGAGGAATAGGCGCTAGACGCAACGCGGAGAGGGGCGCTACTTGCGCCCCTTCTTCCCTTTCTTCTTCCTCTCAGATTTGTCGCTCTCATCCTCCGGAGCGGGACCTTCCTCAGTGGCGGACGGACCCTTACGTGCCTTGCCATGTCCCTTGCGCATCTGCATCCGAACGATGAGCAGGACGACCAGCACAATCGCGAGCGGTATCTCCCACCTGAAGCGGGGCTTGGATTGGGACACCTCGAGGGCCACCATGTCCGTCTGCTGGCGTCGCATGCGCTCGCTGCCCTCCTGCCACGCGATAACGACCTCCAACGGGTAACCCTGGGGCGTGGCTTCTGCGTCCACGTCCACATGGAACACTACCTCTTCCCTCTCGCCGGGTGGGAGCAGTGGGATGTAGGCCGTACGCCCCGCCGGGGTGATCGGATAGGACGCCATGAGGGTGAGGCTCACCTGTTCGGCGGTAGTGGTGCCGGTGTTCCGGACCACGAAGCTGACAGGCTGGCGGGTCTCGTCCCGCAGGAGCGGGGGATTCCTTCCCCTGATGGCGAAGTCGGCGGCTTCCGCGACCGTGAGGGTTATAACGCCCTCGACCGTTCCTGACCTGTGGACGAGCTTGATGGGTACGGTATGATCCCCTGCCGTCGCGTTATCGTCCACCTCGCCAGCGATGGTGGCCGTGGCAAAGCCGCCCGGCGGGATGGTGCCGAGCATCTGCTCACGACCGGCGGCGTGGAAGCTGAACACGGCCGTCGAGGCGACGGACGCTACCACGTCCTGGCCTTTGTGGTGAGGGGCCGCGCCAGTATTGACGACGCGGAGTGTGACCGAGAACGGCTCACCGGGACGTAGCGATGTCGGCTGGGAGATCACCGAAGAGACGGCGAGCGAGGGCGAGGACGTTGCCACGCTCAGGAGCACTGTCGACGCCAGTTGCTCGGACCTGCCGTCCTGTGTCCAGGTGATGGTAATGGGAATCTCGTGATCCCCCGGGACGGCGCTCAGGAGCGCTTCGCCAACGAAAACGACCGGTGCGGCGGCCCCGCCGGGGAGCGTACCCAGCACCTGTGTGCGGCCCGCGGCACCGATGAGCAGCGATCCGGTGGAGCTCAGGGACACGGTGACCTCCTCGGCAGCATCCCCGGGATCTGTGGCTGCGTTCACCATCCTGACAGTGAGTGCGAAGGGATCGCCAGGGACGACGATGGCCGGCTCCGATGCCACGGTGGCGACATCGAGAGCGGGCATTGCGGGACGGACGTCGACCATAACCTCCAACGAACCAGTGTACGCGCCGCCGTCACCTATCCACAATAGGGTGAGCGGAAGGGCGTGCTCCCCGGTCCCCGCACCCTCCTCGACGGTACCGACAAGGGTGATAGCGGCAGCAGCTCCTGGTGGCAGATCGCCCACGAACTGGTCAGCGAATCCCCATTCGGCTGTGAGCTTGTCCGTCGGTACGGCCGTGATCCGCAGGTCCTCGGCGATGTCTGTCCCGTTGTTCACAAGGCGGAGTGTGGCTGTGAACCGGTCGCCCGGGTGGATGTCACGAATGTCGCCGGCCGCCACGGCACCCACTACATGGGGCTCGCCGTGGACACGGACGTTGACGAGCTTAGTAAAGGAGTAGCCGGTAGTCTTCATCTCTAGGAACCGCGTACCCTGGACCGCCTGGGCCGTGGCCTCCATGGAAACGATGACCGTGAGCGGGTACACACCGGCTGGTGTGTCCTCGTCCACCTGGAGGTGGAACGAGACGGGCGCGGTGGCGTTAGGCCTCATGTCGCCGATGTAGACGTAGCTGGCGTCCAGGTCCTCGAAGGGTCCGGCTAGCGAGAGCTCTAGGTGCATGTCCTCCATCTCCACATCGAGGATGTTACGCACCTCGAAGGAGAGGGTGAACGGCTCGCCCGGGCGGACCTGCGCGGGAGAGAACCGCAGGTCATCGAACTGTGCCCACACGGTTTGTGTTCCTTGGGCCTGGCCGCTGGCAAGGGACGCCACCAGAAGGGCGGCAAGGATGAGGGCTTGCGCCCCCCGTCGTCCACTTTGTCCTTGTGTATAGCTCTCGTACATCATGCTCACCTCATACCTGTCGCTTGAACCTTCGGGTGGCGAAGGCCACCATGAGCGAGGAGAAGAACGTGAGATAGGCGATGTCCACCGCGATGGACTCGAAGATGACGCCGCGGGCCATCACAGCGCGCATGGCATCGATGGCGTAGTGGAGGGGATTGAAAGGCACTATCCAGCTCAGATACGCGGGCTGTGACTCCACCGGGTAGATGCCGCCGGACAGAATCCACAGCGGCATTAGGAAGAGCTGGAACACCAGCAGGAACACCTGCAGCTCCGATACGGAGGAGGCGATTGCGATGGAGGCACCGATGATGGCGAACCCGAGCAGGGTCATGACGACCATGAGCATGAGGATCTCGGCAGGACCCGTCCTGAGCCCCGTCCCGATGAAGATGGCGACCAGTAGTGCGATGGTCCCTCCGGTGACCGCCTGGGTGACGCCCGACAGGAGCTTGCCCACGAGGATTGACTCCATCCGTACGGGAGCTAGCAGTGTGGCGGCGAGGCTTCCCTTTTCCCTGTCCTGCAGGAGACCTATCCCTCCGGCGAAGATGCCGGTGAACGCTACGACCATCATGATGGCGGTCGGGACGAGGAAGTCCACGTAGTCGAGGCCGTAGCCGTAGAGCACCTCTTCCTGCAGCCCAGCGTCGTTGCGGGCAAGGAGGGCCTGCTTGATCCGTCCGGCGATGGCGCTGCGTACCGTCGGCGAGGTCCCGTCCACCAGCAGCCGTACTCCCCGCGGGAAATCAGCGGTAACGACCACGACGGCCTTGACCTTCTGGGCCCGGAATAAGGCCAGCGCTTCGGCATAGGACGTGTCCGTGGCCATATGGAGAGCAGGTCCCTCGAAGACGTCGGCGATGAACGCGTCACCGGCGGGGCTCGCTCCCAGACGTACAACTGCGACGGGCAGGTTCGACACGTCGCCACCGATGGCCCGGGCGAACACCAGCAGAAAGATGATCCCGAAGATAGCCGAGCGGGCGATACCGATGATCGGGTTCCTGAGCCAGACCAACATCTCCTTATGCCAGATTGTGTACACGTCCCCGAGGTCGTCGGCGATGCTCATTCCCGCATGGACCTCCCGGTGAAATGGATGAACACATCCTCGAGAGTCGGCTCGTGGAGAGCTATCGAGCGTATGTGGACCTTCCCGGCACACGCCGCCATGAGATCCGGGATGCGCTCCTCGCCCCGGTCGGTGTAAAGCCGCAGCCGGCCCTCGTGGGAGCGCGTTGTCATCCCGAGCTCCTTGGCTATGACAGCGAAGCGCTCTTCCTCGCCGCTGTCCACCGCAACGTCGATGATGTCGCCCTCTCCGATCATGTCCTTGAGCTCGACGGGCGTCCCCTCGGCGATGATGCGGCCGTGGTCGATGATGGCCAGTCGGTCGCACAGGGCGTCGGCCTCCTCCATGTAATGTGTGGTCAGAAAGATGGTGAGCCCCTGGTCGCGATTGAGATGGCGGATGTAACGCCAGATCGCCTGCTTGGTCTGCGGGTCCAGGCCCGTGGTGGGCTCGTCCATGAAGATGAGGCCAGGCCGGTGGAGGAACGAGCGGGCGATCTCGAGCCTTCGTTTCATCCCGCCGGAGAGGTTCTTGACGAGCTCGTCCGCTTTCTTGGCCAATCCGACGACGGCAAGCACCTCGCGCACGGCATCCGGCATCTCGGTAGGGTCCATGTGGTTGAGCCTGCCATAGTACTCAAGGTTCTCCTGGGTGGTGAGCTCGGGCTCCAGGGAGTTGGACTGCATGATGACGCCGATGGAGGCGCGGACCTTAGCAGGGTCCTTCGCCACGTCCCACCCCGCCACGGATCCCGAGCCCGCGGTGATCGGGAGCATGGTGATGAGCATGTTGATGGTCGTCGACTTTCCGGCGCCGTTGGGGCCAAGGAATCCGAACACCTCTCCCTTCTTCACTGTGATCGAGACGTCGTTGACAGCGACAAGTTCGCCGAACTCCTTGCGGAGCCCCTTGGTCTCGATCATGGCGTCCATGGCCTCACAGCCCCCAGATCTTTGCGAAGGGGAGCTTGTGGATGTTGGTGTGCACGCTCCTGATCACACGGTTTAGGGTGCCCAGGTGCTGGTAGTGGATGGAGACAACATCCTCCAGCGCAGATCCCTCGAACTCCCCGGCGACTATCACCGCGTCGGTCTCGTCCACGGTGAGGACCTTCATCGGCGGGGAGAATGGGAGGGAGAACGGTGGTGAGAGCACACGCACCCCTGGGATGTCCCTGGCAAGCTCACACACCTCGTCCGTAGGCACCTGGTCGTCGTAGATGGTGTTATCGATGACGTAGGCGTGGACGGCCACCCCGCGCTCGGCCGCGTCCCGGAGGGCTCCTAGGATGATGGACACCTCATTCCGGGAGCACCAGCCCACGAGGGTGATGACCTCCTCCTTCGCCTTGCCGAGGACCTCGGCGTACTTGCCTGCGCACGTCATGAGATCGCGGTTGATCCACACCTGTGTCCGGGTGGCGACAGGGGCCGAATAGAGCTGTTCGAGCTCATCGCACACCGACTCCCGTGCCTCCTCGAGCCTGCCCTTGCGTCCCTCCACCAGTGCGGCGAGCGCGGCCCTAGGCCCCTTTGCCCGGTACCGCTGCGGTCGTACCGGGAACACCTCCACCAGGCCTATGTCGACAAGGGAGTCCAGCAGAGCGTACACTGCGGGACGGGCGATACCTGCGTCCTTGGCAACCTCCGACGCAGTACCCTCGCCGCTCTTGAGGAGGGCTAGGTAGAGATCTGCCTCGTTGCGGGATAGGCCAAGGTCCGTGAGGCGTTCGGCAAGGTCGGTCATAATGAGCACCACTTGTTGTAAAATATCTAACAACATTAGTCAGTGCAGCTTTTTATAGTTTGTTGTTAATCGAATTACAACAAAAAAGGCAAAGAACTTTGTAACGCAAAGTATAAATTGCAGGAACGCAATAGAGTACATCATGGGCGCGAGCGAGACGGGTGATCGCCCAGGAGTGATGTGAGATGGTAGCCGATGCGGAAACCGATGTCGAGAAGAGGATTGCCAAGCTAGACCTTACACGCCTCGAGCGCTCGGTCTTCACTCGCTATCACGACGATGGTCTTGCCGACATCATGCTCGGAGTGTGGTTCATCATAGCGGGATGGGGGATGGCCGGGGACTTCGCCTGGATCGTGGGCGTCGCCGGTTTCTCGCTCTTGACCATGTGGGTGGGCCTGCGCAAGGCCATCACCGTCCCGCGCATGGGCGAGGTGCGGTTCTCCCCCGAGCGGAAGGCCAAGATGGAGATGCTCAAGAGCTCGCTCGGCATCCTGGGGCTCACCTATGGCATCCTCTCGATCTATCTGGTCTTCATCATTGTGACGGACCCGGCCTCGAAGACCTGGATCCGGGCCAACGTCTTTGCCGCGGCCCCGCTCCTGGTCCCCGTGGTATTCCTTCTTTGCATAACAGGGGCCGTGCTCCAGATCCAGCGACTCCTTGGCTATTCGCTCATGCTCACGGCGGTCCTTGTCGTGGGGCAGCTCACCCGCCCCCCTCCTCCCCTGGCCATGTTGATCCCGGGTGCCTTCATTCTGGCCAACGGCTGGACGATGCTCAACACCTTCCTTGAGGATAATCCGCTGCCGGAGATGAACGCCGTCGAGGAGGCGTGAGCCATGGCCGAGGACATCGACCTTCCAGCATTGGAGCGGGACGTCCATCGAGGATTGTTCGCCGACGGACTGCTGGAGATCGGCTCCGGCCTCGTTCTCTTGGTGGCGGGGGGTTTCCTGCCTTACACGAGTGCGTCCACCCAGCTAGAGCCCCTGCTCATATTCCTGATGATGGGGATTGTGTTCGGGCTCCCTGTGGCCAAGCGTACCATAACTGAGCCGCGCATCGGGGTGGTGAAGGATGCCCCTGAACGCTCCGAGCGGATCGAGCGTTCCGAGGGGGTGTTCGCCATCGTGGTCACGGTGGGGATACTGCTGTTCGGGGTGCTCCTGGCCATGGGCGCCGGGCGCCTGCAGCAGCTTGAGCCTTGGCTTGGTGCACACTGGCTCCGGTATGTCCCGGGCGCGCTCCTCCTGGTGGCGTTCAGTCTCTTGGCCCGTGCCCACGACCTTGCACGCCTCTATCTCTATGCCCTGCTCTGGGCCGGGAGCTTCACCCACGTGCTCCTGAACAACGATCCGATCGCATTCATGGTGACCGGAGCGGTGATGCTCGCGATTGGCCAGTACGTCCTTGCGCGCTTCGTGCGCGACAATCCTGTGCTGACCGACGCCCTGCCGGGAGAGGAGGCCGTCGATGCCGCAGAGTGAGCCCGACAAGGGCGTGACGGCCCCTATCATGGACATCGACCGGGTCATCCACGCCCCGGCCAGGCTGCTCATCCTCTCCCTTCTCTACGTGGTGGAGAGCGCCGACTACGTGTTCCTTATGCGCCAGACCGGGCTCACCTGGGGGAACCTCTCCAGCCACATGACCAAGCTGGAGAAGGCAGGGTACATCGAGATAGTCAAGGAGTTCGTGGACCGCAAGCCGCATACCATGGCGAAGCTCACGGCACAGGGTCGCACGGCCTTCAAGGAATATCGCGCCCGCATTAAGCAGGTGCTCGACGGCATCGCCGAGTAAGCAACAAGTCTCTCTTCCAATCTTTTTCCTCCACTCAGAGCGGATTTGTCCTTCTCCACCCCATCGATAACTATAAATAGCAGGAATGTTATATACTTCTAACATAATGTTTGAAAAAGCCAACAAAATGTGCGAGATAATTAACGGAGGTAGCTTATGATGGAAAGGGTGATCTCGATACCATGGGAGCTCTTCTACAGGGGGCTCGTTGCGGTCCCGGTCCTGTTCTTGGCCATTGCGCTGGTGACCCAGGGATTTAACCCCTGGATCGTTCGGGCGCTGATCGTCCTCGTGATGCTGGCCGCGGCCGGAGTGGTCAAGCACATGAGGTACGGGGAGATGAAGAGGGATGAGCGGACCGAGAGGATAGGATTCTTGGCCTTGTCCTACTCGTGGGTCGCCACGCTACTTTTGGTGGGGGTGCTCATGGGGCTGGACGTGATGGGCAGGATGCAGCTGACCGCGCTGGAGGCCCTTGCGTCGACGGCGTACGTCATGCTCCTGGTCGCCGAGTGTGTCGTGATCTATCATCAGGTGAACGATCAGAACGAGATGGGCGAGCTGGAATCGGAATATGACCGGCTCACAGGGGGGTGTGAGGAATGAACAAGCTCTGGTATCTGGGATTCCTTTCGCTGGTGAGCGTGCTGTACTTCGTCGAAGGAAAGACCGCTTTCCTGTGGTTCCTTGCGTTCATCCCCTACTTCGCTCTCTATAACGTGAGTGACGAGCGGCTGGACCAGAACCTTGGCAGGGCTACCACCAACTCCTTCATGTTCACGGTCCTTGCTGGAGTGGCTGCCCTTATGTACATCTACCTGACAGGTAGCGAGGCACTGTTCGCTCCAGCGTTCGTGGTGCTGCTCGGGGGCTCGCTGCTTGTGTGTCTTATCTCCTTGTTCTACTATGACAAGGCGGGTGGAGAGGACGGAACAGATGAAGTGTCTACAAGGGGGTCTGACGAATGACGAAGGAAAATGGAAAGGACCGGATGAGGTTCTACGGGATAGCTACCGTAGTGGCGCTCGTCGTGATGACATGGATAATCTTCGCGGCCACCATGGTGAAGAACGGGAACTCCCAGGGTGCCCTCATCCCTGGAATCATCGCTCTGTCCATCGCCGCGCTCGGCGCGATGTTCCTCAAAGGTGAATGGGGGAACGTCCAGAACGGCATCCCTCTCGATGACGAGCGCTCGCAGCGCGTGAAGGACAAGGCGGGAGCGTGGACGTTCTACTCGGGGATCTACCTGATGCTCGCCATGAGCTGGTACGACGATTATGTGCTGGACTCAACCGGTACTGCCGCGTTCAGGGACGCCTCGCAGGCGCTGGGGATCGCAGTCATCTGTTTGGCGGCCCTATTCGCGTTCTGGTACTGGTATCACAACCGTACGGGGGAGGTCGAATGAGGACCCGGATCAAGGAGCTGCGCGCCCGACACGACCTAACTCAGGAGGACCTTGCCAAGAAAGTGGGCGTTCGACGTGAAACGATCGTGTTCCTAGAGAAGGGGAAGTACAATCCGTCACTGGTGCTGGCCATGAAGGTCGCCCGGGCGCTCGAGATCGGCGTGGAGGAGCTGTTCCTGTTCGAAGAGGGCGAACTGGAGGGATGAGCGGGTTGGCGCGCCCGCCCCCCATATGCATATAATGCTTGCCCGACTTCTCGACCACGGGAGGCCCTATGACCGACTGGGACACTGAGATCGCTTCATGGCGCAAGGCCGCACAGGCCGCCCCGGACGATCCACATATTGTCTACAACCTCGCTTGGGCGCTGGTCAACGCCCACGAGGGCGCGCTCCTGAACTACGAGCTCGACGATGCTTCGCGCGGGGCGGTGGACGAGGCGGAGCATACGCTCAAGCGAGTGCTCGAGCTCGATCCTGACCACCACAGGGCCACTATCCTCCTCGGTCAGCTCTACCGGCACGTCAAGCGATATGGCGAGGCCATCACCTTCGCCCGTCGTGGCATGACACTATCCCCCGACACCCAGGACTGGTTCAACGCCGCCGAGACAGTCGCGTCCTCGTTCATGCTGCTCAACGACATAGATGGGGCCATCATGGTGCTGGAGAGGATGGAAAAGCACTACTCCGAGCATCCCATGGTGCTGCTCAAGCTTGGCAGCTGCTACTGGCACATCGGTCGCATCCACGACGCTGAGCGTGTGTTCGTCACACTGGTGCAGTGCGATCCCGAGAGCGAGGAGGGGCATACCTTCCTTGGGCAGGTGCGCGAGCAGATCGAGCAGGAGCGGTTGGCGGCCGAGCGGGCCGCAGCCCGTGAGGACCCGCGGGCCGAGGACATCGAGGACTGGGATGCCGAGGTAGCCCATTGGACGAAGAAGAGCGAGGCGGAGCCGGAGAACGCCGATCTCCAATACAACCTGGGCTGGGCCCTAGTGCATGCCCATCCGGAGAAGATACGCAGCGCTGACGAGGCGCCAGAGGCCAAGGAGGTCGTCGAGCGTGCTGAGCTGGCGCTCCTGCGGGCCGTTAAGCTGGACCCGGACAACCTCCGTGCGAAGGTGCTCCTCGGTCAGCTGTACAGACACACCCAGCGCTACGAGGAGTCTATCAGGTTCACGACACCAGCGCTCGGGCTAGATCCCGACGACAGGGACTGGTATGCCGCCGCCGAGACAGTCGCGTCATCGAACATGCTCCTCGACAAGGTCCCCGAGGCGCTGACAGTGCTCGAGCGGATGAAGGAGCATCATACGCGGGATCCGCTCGTCGCGTTCAAGCTGGCCAGCTGCTACTGGATGCTCGACCGTCTCGATGAGGCGGAGCGTGAGTTCGCCCTAGTGGTCGAGCTGGAGCCGGGCAATGAGCAGGCCGGGACGTTCCTCCAGCACGTGCGAGACCAGCGGTCCGCCGCGAGCGGATCTGGGCCCGTCCCGCCTACGCAACAAGACGCCTGAGCTTTGCCAGCGCGCCCGCGTCCTTCCGTGACAGGGGGACCAGTCCCGCGCTCCGCTCGTTGATGGTGGCTTGTATCTTCTGTTTATCCTTCTCCAGCGCCTCGAACCGCGCCTCGATCTCCTCGATACGCGTCTCCTGGACCTTGAGCTTGCTCACGTACATCTGTCGCACTTCGTTCTCTCCGGACGACGTGCCCAGGGAGGTGAGGTTCTCCTTGTAACGTGTCTGGTGATCGAAGATCCGCTTTCGCTCCACGTCGAGCTTCTTCCGCTCCTCGTCGAGCCTTGCGATGTCCCGGTAGAGCTCGAGGATGGCCCTGATTTCGTCGGCCACGGTCTGGGTGATGAGACTGTTATCGTAGTACCACTTCACGTCCTTCGTGGACATGTTGCGCACGTAGATGCGGGTCCGCTCGAGCTTGCGTTCCAGGATGATGAGCTTGATGGCCTTGGTCTTGGGCTTGACGGGGAGCTTGAACCTGCGGAAGTTTTCGGTCTCCTCGGTAGGCTGCACCTCGCTGATGACATCGTAGCCGGTCTCCTTGGGGTGCTCGATGAACAGCGGGACCTCCTTGTCCACCGCGCCCTTGACGTAGTAGATGGTCTCCTTCTTCCGGTAGCTGAGGCCTACGAGCGCTCCGTTCTCTACATGGACCTCCTGGATGGACTCGCCGACGTGCCGTTCTTCTTTAGTGACCTTCACCCGCAGCTCGACGGCGTAGGACAGGGTGCGGTCGCCGTCCTTCTTGAGGAACGGGAGCATGGTCTCGCCCACGTAGGTACCCTGGTCGAGCACCGTGGCCGGCCCCTCCTCGAGGGCTAGCCCGGTGTCGTTGGTAACCTTGAGGCATGCCATGGGATTGTCTGCGCGCCCTGTCTCATTGTAGACCAGGATCTTCTTTCCGGACACTCCCTGCTGGAGGATGGGGACCAGGGCCGACTGGTTGCGCAGCACCGTCACCGGCTCGGCCACGTCGTAGGCGAACACCTCGCCCATGTCGCGACCCACGGCCGAGGCCTTGAAGCTCTCCTTGGCCATCGCGGCCCGGGATGGTGCCGGAGGCGCTCGTGAGCGCATCATCATGGTGGACGCCAATGCCTTCTTGGCCATGGGCATCTCCATGTCCGCGCACTTCTCCATCATGATCTCGGAGGGCACCCCCGCTTCCTCGTACTCCTCGTCGTCCTCCATGGCGTCCTCGATGTCCACCGGCCGAACGCCCATGTCAAGCTTCACGGCGATCTCGGGGCGGAAGGCGTACCGGGGCGAGTAGAGGTCGTTGCGGAAGGACACCGGCAGGCCGGCGACCAGCGACAGCTCCACGTCCTTCCAGTCGTCGTCCATGACGTTGTCCACGATGGCCCAGCCCTGCAGTGTGAGCTTTCCTTTGTCATCCACCAGGAGCCGGTAAGATGTCTTCCATACCGGGCACTCCACGACGTAGGCGCAGGCCACGTCACGCGAGTCCTTGCCCTTGGTGTACACCGTGACGGTCTTCTTGTCGCGTCGGGTGGCGGCGAACACCGTATCCAGATAGAACCGAAGCTCCCGGGCCAGCGTCTCGTCGGTAGGCCGCAACCAGGCGATTTCTTCCAAAGGGATGGTCCTGACCTTGCCCGCGTCGTCCAGCAGCACCAGCTGGCGCTGCTCGTGCTCCCTGTCGTTCTCCACGATGGTGCGTGTCTGGATCCCTGTCACGGTGGCCTTGATGGTCTTGCCACCGGTGGACACCTCCACCTCTGCGCCCTTGAGCTGGCCCACCAGTTCGGTGAGGTTCTCGTCGCCGTCGAGTCGGAACGAGACGTCCTCCAGTGCCTTGGCCACGGGCTTGAAGGCGTCGTAGGAGATGCTGGTTACGGCACCCTTCCCGGCGTCCATGAAGGTGAACGACTTGAGAACGTCGTTGATCTCTGACTGGCGGAACGTGAACGAGAGCTGCTGCGAGCCCTTGACCTTACCGGCACGCTCGAAGTAGCCCACGCCGTGCTTGTACAGGACGACCTTCTTTATCGGGAGCATGGACCGCTGTACGCGGGTAGATGTTTTAAGGGTTGGGACCGGACCGACGGACCGGTCCGGCCGTTCCTGGGGCTAATGCCCCTCGCTCGTGTACTCGATGCCCAGCTCCCTTGCGATGACCTCGCGGAAGTGGTATGTCGCGATGACGTTGCCCTGAGCGTCCTTGAGGTCGTAGGTCGGGCCTATGGACTTCAGCTTCATGCTCGTATCGACGTCCAGGGGGAGCTTGAGATCGCGCATGAACACCTCTAGCGGGACACCGGTCGTCGCGATCACGTACTCCAGCGTGTTGCTCCCGCGGATGTTGGCCACATCGATGGAACCACCCTCCGCCATTATGTTCGACGCAGGCATGGCCTGGAACGAGCCCGTCACCATGGCGATGAGGACGAGCACGGCGAAACTACCGCCTACGGCCGCAGCGAACGTGGTGGTCGAGGTGACCTCCTTATGGTTAACCTCGGGTCTCAGTGCCTTGACCGGGCAGCTCTCCACGCACTTCATGCAGCTGGTGCAGTCCACGTCAGTGACACTGTCGCTGTGCTGTACATCGAGGCCAGCGATACAGGCCTTGTCGCACGCCCCACAGTCGGTGCACGTGTCCGCGTCGCGCTCGATACTAAACACCTTCAGCTTACTGAGCACCGCGTAGAACGCGCCCAGTGGGCAGAGATACCGGCACCATGCGTTCTTGACGAACAGCGCGGCGACCAGCACCAGGCCGAGCACGGAGTAGCCCAGGATCTTCTCCTCGAACTCCTCGCCGAAGTGCATCAGCGACACGTACGGGTCATAATCGCGGAACACCAGTTCGCCCGTGGTGAAGGTCAGGTAGAGCACTACGACCAGTATGACGTACTTGACGTTGCGTGCGTAACGGTCGACCTCGACGGGAAGCTCGTAGTCCTTCTTTATCCCCAGCCTGCGACCTAGGGCGCGTATCCATTCCTGCAGCGTCCCCAGGGGGCAGATATAGCCACAGAACGCGCGCCCGAACACCACAATCATGATGGCCGTGATGACCATCAGGGAGATGGACGCCCAGTAGATGCGCTTGATGAACTCGCCGGTGGCGAGCAGCGTCAGGAAGTTCTCTACACCACCGAAGGGGCAATAACCGTCGATCGGCGCTGCCTTCTCGATGCCCAGTGCCTGGTGCTGCCAGGCGAGGTAGGTGACGAGCACCAGCGCTAGAAGCTGTATGATGGTCCTGAGCGGGATGCCTGATCCCTTTCTTTTCACTTGTTTCTCTTCGTTATCCTCTCGCTTGTCCTTGTCCATCGTATCACGTCCATAGTCTCTCGTATAGTATGATCAGGTCGCAGTTCACCTGATGACCTTGAGCAACCTCTTGTACTCCTCCTCGTCGATCTCGCCCCAGGCGAGACGTCGCTTCAGGATGTCCTCGGGGGACGAGGACACCGATCGCGTCCGCTCGTGGTCCCGGAACACCCATATGATGAGACCTAGCGTCACGACGAAGAAAA
The DNA here is from genome assembly GCA_964519305.1 of Candidatus Undinarchaeota archaeon. GTDB lineage: Archaea > SpSt-1190 > SpSt-1190 > JASMDC01 > JASMDC01 > JASMDC01. The sequence goes on along the minus strand of CAZFHY010000001.1, from coordinate 406,569 downwards.
GGACGTTGAATCCCATCACGTACATACCGTAACCATAGCCGAAATACATGATGATCACATCGTTACTTCCGTCCTCTGGAGGGCGGGGGTCCTCTCGGGCCCCCGCCTCCCCGGACGATGGACATTACTATTGTACCTCCTGTTGGAAGCGCCACCCGCGGCCCATCCCGCGTCCCTGACCGCCGCCACGGCCTCGTCCGCAGCCACCGCAACCACCTGCAGCGAGATTATCGCACTGGCCGTCGCCGTCCGCGTCCACGAAACCGGCGCCGCGCATCCCGACACCCCGACCGGGCCCGCCCCGACCGCGTCCCTGGCCGAGCCCGAGCTCGGCGCGGATGGTAGCGGCAAGGTCGAGGTCGCCGGACTCCATGGCCTCATGGGCCTCGGCGAACTTCTGGAAGCTCTCCTCGGTGACCACGTCCACCACCCGGGGGCGGCGTCCGTTCTCGGTCATGAGGGCCTTCCATTCTTCATAGTCGTTCTCTTCGAACGCCTTCTCCATCAGCTCGTGTCGCTCATCACTATGAAAAGGGCCGTAGCCGGGGGATGGTACGTCCGTTGCGCCCACAACACCCGCGGACAGGAGCAGCCCTGTCGCGACGAGGGCCGCGAGCACCATGATAGTTGTCGTCTTCATCGGTATCACATCCTGGTCGACCCCCGGGGGGACGACCATAAGGACCGTAGGTTGAAACCATATAACCAAGTTGCTGAAACCGTTGTACGGAAAGCCGAAACCATGGTGTGATTTCGTGAAACCATGGGCCTTATCGGTGGAACCATCGGACTCGCTAGTACGGTTTCACCTGGTCCGGGCGTGTGAGAGCGTCCGCCGGCCCACGACTATCTTAATAAATGATGGCGGGTCCTCGCGTCCCATGGCCCCCTCCCGCATACGGCTATCGCTATTCATGTTCCTCGTGGTGTTCGCCACGATGCTCCCGGCGGTATCTCTGGACACCACCGAGTTCCTGACCAATCTGACCATCAATGGTTCCAAGGAGTGCGGTCCTGAGACTGACTGGGATTGCACCACCGCCGAGGCCCAGGGTAAGATGATCATGGCCTACGCTGCCATGTACAAGGCCACTGGCGAGATCATGTACAAGAACCGCGCCAAGAACCTTGCCAACGCCCAGATATCCGGCGCTGCCGGGTGCGCCGCGTGCGCCTGCGACAACGCGGGCGATTACGACTGCGGCACGGCAAAGGACCAAGCGACGCTCATCCTCGCTCTGCTGTCAGCCTTCGAGTACACGGGTGAGCCGCTGTACTACTCCCGGGCCCTACTGCTGGCGAACACTGCCACGCCCGAGTGCGGTCCCGACGCGAGCTTCGACATCGGCAGCTCGGACTGGGAGTGTGGTGACGTCAGCTCACAGAACCTCATGATCCTCGCGTACGCACGCCTCTACGAGGACTCCGGCGAGGAGGACCACCTGGACGCTGTGAAGAAGCTGGCCGATAACTGCAACGGTGTGCAGTTCCAGGGCTCGCTCCACCCCTGCACGACAGGCCTCATCCGTGCCTACCACCTCTCACGGGACGACCGGTACAAGGACCTTTTCTTCGACGTGGTGCGCGAGCAGGAGGGGCTCGGTAAGCTCCTCGCGGACAATCTCGTGTACTACCGGTTCACCGGTGAGGACCAATACCTCGAGCGCGCTGTCTCGTCCGGGAACGAGGGTAGCTCGCTGTGCGGCCCCGGGACGGACGACTGGGACTGCGACTACCCGGCCACCCAGGGCTGGTTCATCGTATCCTACGCCGCTCTGTACGAGGCAACCAACGACACGACATACAAGGGCTACATGGACAAGCTCGCCGACGTAGACCAGCCATGTGGCTCCTACGAGGACGGTAATGCTTGGGAGTGCGACACGGCCATCGAGCAGGCCCAGCTCATGATCGGCCTCGCCTCGGCCTTGTTGGAGAAGGACCTCCACACTTCCCAGTGGGGTCTTGACGACCTCACGTCCGTGGCCATACCCCGAAAGGACGCAGGCGACGCCTGCATGAACAACGCCGACTGTCTTTCCGGCAACTGCAGGAGCCAGGTATGCTGTCTGGAGGACCAGGTGTGCTGCACCAAGGACGCTCACTGCCCGCCGTATAACACGTGCGACACGGAGCGGTCCTACTGCATAGAGTCGGCCACCACTGGACCGACGGCCACCCCTGGTCCCTCGGTCGTGCCCCAATGCACACCGTGCCCCGAGGAGATTTGCCCCGAGGTGACCCCCGAGGTCGTGGAGAAGGTAGTGGAGAAGAACGTCACCGTTACCGTAACCGTGCCTGCCGAGACCACGCCCTGCCCTCCCGTACCGAGCTGCGGTCCGCAGGCCACGGCATGCCCCTCCTGCCCGCCCGCCGGATCTGACACGTCCACACCGTCCTCCTGCGGCCCCACTGCTGTGCTGGGAGCTGTGTTCGGGCTACTGGCCGGGCTGGTGTTGAGCGCGATGATGACCGTGAACAAGTAGGTACGACATCGCCTCCGTGCATCGGAAATGAATACAACCACTCAGGGGGTTCTAATTCCTTTAATAATATTACTACTATATAGTAGTAAATCTGGTGATGTTCGATGAATTATTGTGCTGAAATCGATGGGAGCGGGGTAGGGACGTACCTTATCCAGGGCTCTTACCGGGACATGGAGACGCTCGAGAAAGCTATAGGAAGCATCTACGAATCGACGAGCGTGGTGCCATCGTTCACCCATTACGACAGGAAGTCCGCTCTGAACCCGTTCGGCACGAACAAGGCAACGATCGTCACCACTGTGAGTAAGGAGAAAGCGAACGAGATCTCATCCTACCTGAAAGGCTCAGGAATGAAGACCAGTGAGCCGTCGCTGGTGACCGGGGCCAGTTACGAGCTGATGATGAAAGAGTTCGGGAAGAACACTCTGGACTCCATCGAGAGGACAGTGAACTCCTACGGGGCCGGACGGGATGATATGCAGTACTCCGTCGCATCAGGCAGCTACCGGACGACCTCGGGCTGGACCGGAGGCGTCGACGTGTACGGCGCCCAGATAACCGGAGAAGGGAAGGCCAGCGATGTCATCGGGCTCGAAGAATCCCTCTTTGCCCACAAGGCCCAGAACGAGCACGAAGGAAGGCTGACCATCAGGACAGAGGGCGGCGACTTGATATTCAAGGAAAGCGGGGACGGCTCGTACTGAAGAGGAACGGTCTGATTATCATCACCAGATAGACCGCAATTTTCAGTAGGGGCCGTTCAGTTGCGCCAGTTGCGCAGGCAGGACACCCGTGCATAATCCTCGGGGATGCTGTCGCAGTGCGAGACCGATCCGCTGTGGCGGGCCAGCCTCGACTTGCAATAGAACGGGAGCGGCATTTTGGTATCACCAAGGACGGCGCTGGCGCTCTTGTCTACCGTGTCGCAGTCGAACGTCGAGTTGTTGTCCAGAGAGACCTTGATGGTGTCGCTCAGGCACAGGGCCTGGGCCGTGGACCACGCGCCAGTGGTCTTCGTACCGTTCTGACCGATCATCGCACAGTAGGCAGCGTCCTCCTTCACCTCGGCGAACCGGGCGAGGCATAGGTCCCGGTCCCGCTCGCTCAGGATGTCCAGGAAGGTCACGTTGTCAGCGTTGGCCGCGCGTCGACAATAGCAGATGGTGCGCAGGTCGCTGGACGCCTGGGACGCGAACGGGCTGGTCTCCATACCGGTCTCGGTCTGGGTGAACATGTCGCAGGAGAACGACGCTGAGGCCGATGCACGCCACACGTCGGTCAGGCACGCATCGTGACAGTCGACCTCCGGCCCGCGGTCGCAGGAACCGAGGAGCGCGCAGAGGTAGAGGTCGGCCGTTTCCGTGGAGTTCATCCTTGTCGGGGCCTGATTGTACCGCCACAGCGTGCATGGGCCCATGGATACCACCGAGCACACGTCGGGATTGCCCGATGAGACTGCGAGGTGTAGCAGGCCTTGTTCGATCAAAGGGATCGCTACGGTGATGGCAAGCAATGCCAGGAGCACGACCTTCTTCCCCATGGTGGGTCCGTGCTCCTACAGGTTTTTATGCGTGTCGGCTAAAAGGCGGCCCCCGGGCGCCGTCACCGGCCTCCAGGGACGGCGTGTCATCCACAGGGAAACTATAAATACCAGCTATCGTGCGACATTGTGACAGGCGATAGGAATGTTTGCGCTCGACGAAGAGGATTTCAAGGATAAGAACGACACGGAGGACCAGCCGAAGCTGGACGACGTCTCCGTGCCCTCTTACGGTACCTCTGAGTACTCTGTCGACGAGCAGGCCGACCAGGAAGAGGCGGCCGAGGAGCCTGACCTCAAGTGGTACCAGCGGTTCGGCAACTACATCAAGGACCGCTACGAGCACGTCCAGGATTTCGTCGGTACCGTGGGTGAGACCATGTTCGGTGACGTCCGAGGCCTCACAGGCAACGTTGGCGCGGGCATCGGTGCGTACGTGGGCAGCCACTTCGGTCCGGGCGGGCTCGTCGTCGGGCTCGGGGTCGGGGCGCTCGCCGGTGCGTACGTGGGCAAGTTCCTCAAGAAGGACCTTGGCGGCACCGAGTTCGACGTCGTCTGTAACAACCTCAACAAGCAGGACCACGCCGACGTGACCGGCACCCTCTCAAAGCTTAGGTCCACCCTCAACTCCAAGGAGGGCAACTGGGAGACCCGGCTCGACGTGCTCAAAGAGACCATGTCCAACCTCTACGCCAACATCGACGGTGAGGTGGGCGGTATGGACGAGAGCACGGGCAAGTCCTTCATCCTCGACGTGTCAACGGCCCTCAACTACCTCGAGAAGGGTTACCTCGGCTTCAAGGCCGAGTCCAACGACGTGCTCCTCGCAGAAAGGGCCAAGGGCTACTCGTTCGAAGAGAACGTGGACACCTTCAAGGAACTCTATGCGGATGTCGGCGAGCGGCCGCCCTCCGCGCTCCTCTCCACCATTGACGGGATCAACGACTCAGGTTACACCGGTATCGGCCAGAACGTCGGCGACCTCTCCACTGTGCTCTACCAGGGCAAGAAGGAGAGCACCTACCACCGGTGGAGGACGCGTATCGATTACCTCAAGACGGGCATGGATGGGATGCGCAAGCACATGGACGCTGCCATCGATGACATCGAGGGACACGAGAAGGAGGTCAAGAAGCTCTACCTCGACGTGAGCACCGCGCTCAACGTGATGTCCAAGACGTACATCGACAAGCGTGACATGGCCGCCGTCCGGTACGCCGAGCGTTCCACGGGCTACAACTTCGAGGTCGACGCTAAGGAGTTCAAGGAGACCTACAGCGGGAAGGTCGCAGACCTCGGCCTCGAGCTCTGAGCGGACGTCCGGAGATCCAGGGATCCACTGTCGTAGACCGTGCTATCATTGTGATAGTGTGGATCTGACTTCCGGAAAACGGTAATCCTGTCCCCTCAATGGTATACGATCATCATCCACCCATGGGAAACTATAAACGGACACTTCTATCGCCGAACTGTCTGATGTACGGCCCCAGCGTGGACGTCATGGGATGCGATGAGTTGGTGCATACCCTGGTCTCCTATATCGAGGAGAGCTTTGGTGTCGAGTACGGCGCCGTCCCCGAGGTAGTGCATGCAAGTATCACTGACGTCGAGTCGTACGTGCGCGACAGGGACCGTGCCCTGACCGGTGCCGAACCGGACGCAGCGACGGTGCACGAGCGCGCCAAGCACGTGTACTCGGCCACGGCCGGGATCTACGACGGTCTCAACCACCGTGTGCTGGTCATGGACAACGCCGCCCGTCCCCGTGTCCTGGACGACCTGGGCGGAGGTGTCGAGGTGGATCCCTCGACCATGGCGGACCAAGGCGAGCTGGTGTACATCCTCGCCCACGAGCTGGTCCACGGTTACCAGCGTAACCACGGGGCACCCTCGGAGCCCGAGCTCATCGCTGCAAGCGCCAAGGCGATCCAGCAGGAGAAGGACTCGGTCACGGGCAGGCTCAAAGGCTTATTCAGCACCAACCACATGCCTGAAGGGATGCAACTGGTGTACAACGCCCTCCCCGTCCTCACGATCATCGAGGGACAGGCCGATTACATGGCCATGGGCGCACTGCTCACTCACAAGGACGAGCTGCCCGAAGCAGCTGCCTACGCGGCCCGGAAGTACGTGGAGCAGACCGCTCCCGGCGAGGATTACCGGACCATGGTCCAGGGCCTTCTGGTGGCCAAGCAGCAGATGGAAGCGGGCAAGGCCCCTGAGCTGTGCACATCGCCGCAGTTCGCCCACGCGCTAAAGGACGCCCAGTACATAATCGGGTTCGACTACATCGCTGAGACGGCACGGGCCGATGGGCGCGGTATGGACTGGTTCATCGAGAACCTCCCCGATGAGCTAGAGGCCTTTCTCTGAACCGGCCCGCCAGCACTCCGGCGAGCGGTGGACGAACGCTTATTAGTGCCTGACGCGTAAGAACGAGCAATGGGGTACGACCGGGATGCCGGTCTCGAGCTTATGGAGTCCTACCTGGGCGCTGACGAGCTCGCGACGAAGCTCGAGCACTCGCAGGGGGTCGGCGATTTCGCTTACATAGTAGCCGAGCGCATCAGCGAGCGCCACCCCGAGCTGGGGCTCGATCCTGAGCTTATCGGTTTTCTAGGCTACGTCCACGATATCGGTTACGCCGCTGGACCCGAGAAGCACGAGCTAGCTTCCATCGAACTTCTTCTAGAGGAGGGTGTCGATCCGACCGTTGCTAAATTGGTGATGCATGGCCAGCTCGCCGAGCAGTACGGCGAGGCCGAGGGCGATGTCGAGCAGTACCTGCCGGTGGGCCTGGAGGGCATGCTCCTCACCTATGCGGACATGTCCGTGCGCGTTGGCAGGGCGATCCCCGTCCGGGAGCGCGCCGCCGAGATCGAGGACAGGGTCAACGGCCTCCCCATCCCGCAGGACATCAAGGACACCATCATCGAGAACCTCCACAAGGCGATGCCGAGGTTCGAGCGGTACGAGGAGGCCATGCTGGCGCTTGCAGGCGCGGGCTCAGTGGACGACTTCTACGAGGACCTTGCAGGTATCGATCATCCCACGATGAGCAGATCGTGGAATCTGAGACACCCGACGGAATGAAAATCACTCTTTTCTTCCTCCATGCTCAGGCACTTTCTGTGGATCGGGTCCGCCCTGCCAACGCAGGCATTCACGCACGCTTGCCGGATCTTGCCCTTCGCTTCCGTCAGGTCCAGATCGTGGTATTCTCGAAGTTGCCGGAACATATCATCGCATATGGCGTTGCACCCGCTCCCCTCGCCGAAGTTCTCCGGCGGGGCGGCTGGATCCCCCGAGGCTACCGGAGTGCCCTTCATCTCTTGAAGGACCATGACGTTGACTATGAGCGAGATCGCGCACAGGGCGAGCACTGCATGCAGTAGGTTCCTGTCATCCATGGTGGGGCAGCCCGCCTGCAATAATAAAAAGACCGTCCCCTCGCCCGGGCAGGCACCCGGGGTCCGGGAACGCATGGTCCTCGTGTGCGGACCGAAACCTTGAAGTATGGGCTGCGGGACGGACGTGTCACATGGAGGCCGAGTACCAGCTCCCATTCCCCGAATCGGTGGAGGAGCGGGTGGGCCGCCCGGGCGGCCGGTACGCTCACGAGAACTTCCCCGAGTCCCGGTACGCCGTGGACTTCCTACTCGACGTGGACACGCCGGTCCTTTGCGCCCGAGAGGGAACGGTCATCATGACCAAGGACGACTCGGACCGCTGGGGGCTGGACGTGGCCCTTGCTCACGAGGCGAACTACGTGGTCGTTGATCACGGCGATGGCACTTACGCCGAGTACATCCACCTCGGTAAGGACGCGGTGGAGGTGGAGAAAGGCCAGTACGTTAGTACGGGCGATATCCTTGGCTACACCGGGCTCTCGGGGTGCATGTCGCATCCACACCTACACTTCAACGCCTTCGAGATCGAGGACGGGAGGGGCATCAGCATCCCCGTGGAGTTCGACCGGTCGGACCGCGATTAGCCCTCGACTATCTCTTTGACCCTGCCCACCTGACCGTCGCGTAGGCGGACCTTGATGCCGTGAGGGTGGGTGGCCGACCGGGTGAGGATGTCCTTGACCACGCCCTCGGTGAGCTTCCCGGATCGCTGGTCCTTCTTGAGCACGATCCGGACGTTAATGCCCGGGCGGATATCCCTGCGGTGGCGTCCGTCCATGCTCCTTCTACGCTGGCTAAGGTTTGAATACCTTCGCCCGGGCCGACAGGATTACGTTTAATTAATCATAAGGGATAAAATTGCTCTATGGATCGGAGGGCCATCCTCCTCATCCTCGTGGCGGTCGTTGCGACCGGGTGTACCTCCCGCGTCCTAGAGCAAGAGCTGCGGGAGGTGGAGTTCGTGACCGGACACTACCCCCGAGGTCTCCCACCTGAGCTCGTTCTCGACGGCGTTACGGCGCGATGGTTGGGTGAGGATTCCACATCGGTGTTCATGAGCGTTCTGATACGGAGGGAGACTATCTGTGACGTCTTTACCAACGGTACGTTCACGGTCTCCGGACAGGATGTGCGGGTTGAGCTAATCAGCGGCAGGGCCCACCAGTGCAGGGAATGCCCGCACCGGCTACAGGCCCGGGCGGAACAGGACCGTCCGCTCTCGAAGGTAGTGCAGGAGACGGGGATACGGCTGTCCGACCTACCGGTGGACCCGGCCCGGCACGTGCGCCTGACCGTCTCCATCGATGGTACGCCTATGTTCAATGCGACGGTCCCGGCACGGCCATAAGACACCCTAGAGCATCTCGCACGCAACAGGTGGCCCCTTTTTATGCTATAACCCCCTCTGGATTATTTAGGATGCTGGAATCGTACGTCTTCACGGTCGAGACAGTGTTGTACCTCCTCTCGTTCCTGATCGTGTTCACCGTGACGTCCTTCGTGTGCTACCAGAAGTGCCGTGACCCGGTCACCATGCTGTTCGTCTCCTCGTTCTACTGCATGGCGACGTTCTCCATCTCCACGGCGATGATGGTGAGCAGTACCACCATCGCGGCCTGGCGTCTCTGGCGCTCGTTCTACGTCCTCTCCGATACGTTCGGTGTGGCCTTCATGCTCCACTTCACCCGTGAGTTGAGATATGGGGGCGCCGTGAGCGAGAGCAAGAAGATTCTCCTTCTGTACGTCATCCCTCTCATCTACTTCGTCGTACTGTTCGCCTTTCCGCACCTGTTCCTGGACCCGGTGGTGGAGATGGAGGGCTCTTCCTATGGTCGGTTCGACAGTGCTGACAAGTCGGGACCCCTGCACGTCCTCCGCTCGGTCTATCTCATCGTTATGCTGGTGCTCCTGATCAACGACTTCTTCAGGATGTTCCAGCAGGGGGAGAACCCAGCACTGCGGAGACGCATGGCCTACTTCATGCTCGCAGCCCTCTTCCCGCTTGCCAGCGTCCTGAGCACCCGGTTCGCCTACTACATCTTCGACTACACCTTCAGCTTCAACGTCGGGACCGTGCTGATACCGTTCCCCGCTATCATCATGGCCTATGGCATCGTCAAGGAGCAGCTCTTCGACATCAACCTCGTGGTGAAGAAGAGCATCCTCTACACCATCTTCACAACGATTCTCGCCGGGGCGTTCGTTGGGATCGAGGGGCTCATGGAGCGCCTTGTTTCAACCACCTTCCTGGCCGGCCTGCAAACGACTGTGCTGGGGGGTATCGAGGTGGCCAAGGCCGCCACTTCGGGCCTTGTGCTCGCCATCTCCGTTCCCGCCAAGCGCGTGAGCGACAACCTAACCGACCGAATGTTCCCTGACATAGTTGAATCCGCCCTCGCGCACATGACGCCCGAGAAGGTCATCGACCTCTACCGGGAGGAGCTGAGGATCGCGTGGCGGGACGGCGAGCTGACGGACAAGGAGGAGGAGATGCTCCACGTGTTCCGGGAGTCGATGCATATCTCCGACGCGCTCCACGAGCAGCTAGAGATGGAAGCGAAAGGCGAGTATGGGGACGAGTAGGCGAGAAGAGTATCACTCGTTGATGTTGAACCAGTTCTCCACCATCTCAACCTCGCCACCGGGATGCCCCGTTCCGTACACGACGATGCGCTCGCCGCCGCGCAATACCGCCGCCACGGGAGTATAGCCCTTTCCATTGAGGTGCGCCTCTGTAGCGTACAGCGGTTCCCAGGCCATGTCCGAGATAGCTACGTGGGTCGCTCCGTATGTATCGACTATCCCGTCCACGTACGACTCGTCCGGTATCCATCGCGCCGGGAACCTCCCATAATAACTCAGGGGCACCCATACATCGGACAGGACCACTCCCGGCCGGAGATCGGCGACGACAAGTGCTGTTGCCACCCTTGCCGGGAAGCCCGTCCCCACCATACCAAGCGCTGCATGGCCGTACCACGCCTGCAGCAGGATGGCAATGACGATCGCTGGCCTGCCGAGCCGGGAGAGCCCGCCCGAGGCGAGCACGAGGGCGGCGGGAGCGACGACCATGAGGTAGCGCGCCTCCTTGTTGACGTTGAGCGTCAGGAGTGTCAGCGCGAGCACGACCACCACTGGCAAAACATCCCGTCTCCGTGTGACTATCGCAGCTAGCACGGCAGGGCCCAGGGCGGGCGCGAGCTGCCCAATATAGAACATGAGCGGCATCCGCGACATCCTCTGCTGCTGCACGAGCTTGGCAGTGATGGAATGGAAAGGGTCTCCGAAGCGCGCGTGGTTGGCCGCGAGCCACGGCAGGAGCACGATCCCCACCACCAGCGCGACCACAGGAACTGTCCGCCGCCGACAGAGCGCCAGCAGCACTACACCCGCAGGGTATCGGAACAGAACGGCCACCGCGCCCAGTATCACCCCTAACCGCTCGTCACGGCCCCACGCGGCCAGCGCGGTCGTGACCAGCCCTGCTGTAGCGATATCGGCCTGCACCTGTCCCCCGTAGAGGAGCACCAGAGGGCTCAGCCCCACCAGCAGAACGACGAGTTCTGCGTTATTGTCGCACCCCTCCCGCCGTGCCAGCACGGCAGCGGCCGCCATGGGCAGCACCAGGAGCACCAGCGCACATAACCTGAGCACCAGCAGGCTTTGCCCGCACACACCCTGCACGGCCGCGAGCAGCGCAGGCATCCCTGGCGGTCGGATCCACTCGTAGTAATGTCCCTCGCCAGCCATCACCTGCGCGTTGGAGAGGAACGCCAGAGAGTCCCATCCTGGAATCGCCGCGAAAGTATGCGGCAGCTGGAGCAGGACCAGTGCACCAATGAGCAGCGGGAGCGCTCTCACTCGTCTTCCAGCCCGGAGAGCAGCGTGCTCATGAACTCGGGCAGTGCCTTGACGTCGGTGGCGGTGACGATACGCTCGTCGGACTCGACCGCCAGCCCGGTGTAGTCCGCGCCGGCGTTGATGATGTCGTCCTTAATGGAGAGGAACCCGGTGATCTTCTTGTTGGTGACGATGCCTGCCGAGATGAGCACCTGAGGGCCGTGGCAGATGGCCGCGATCCGGCCGCCGTGCTCGTACACCTGTGCCACCAGCTCGAGTATTTTCTCGCTCCGACGAAGGCGATCGGGGGCGTACCCGCCGGGAACGACGAGAACCTGGTACTTGTTGAGCAGCGCCTCCTCCACCGTGGTGTCGGCCCTGAGGATGAGCTTGTTCTTGGACGAGAACTCCCCGGTCCGGACGGCGACCACGTCGACATCGAAACCGGCCTCGATCAGGCGGTAGTATGGGTAGATGAACTCGGTGGCATCGACCCCGTCATCAAGCAGTACAGCAGCGCGCATGGAACTTCCTCCCGCTCAATGGACCTACCAAAATCTTAAAAGGCTATTCTACAGGCCGGGCGAGGCCCGGGTGGTAGGGAGTTACCCTACCACCACAGGACGCCGTTGTCGGTCACGATGTGCCGACCGAACGTCTCACCGGAGCGACCAAAGCTCTCGAACTCGAAGGGTCGGTCGATCTTCTCCTCGGAGACGCGCGACAGGTCGGAACGGCTGAAACCGCCCTCACCGACGCTCATCTCGCTCACCAGCACCTCTGGGCCTATACCGCTCACGGGCGCCCACTGGGACGACCACCAGCCGCCCTTACCGCAGAAGCCCACGAAGTTGTCCTCGGTAGCATCGTCACCCAGTGCCTCGATCTTGCCCAGGACGTCGAGCGAGTAGCCCGACACGGCAGCGGCGTCCACGGCGTACTGGATCTCGCCGTTCTCCACCCAGTAGGCCTCAGAGGCCTTGACAGCGAACTGCCCGGTGGAGGTGTAGACGTACCCGCCGCTGGAACCGACGATGTACAGGCCGGTGCCCAGCTGTGCCAGGAGGTCATCGTGCGACTTGTCGCCGTTCTCGAGGATAGTGTTGCGCATCCGGGGCATAGGGTCGTAGGACCCGTCCATGGAGCGGCCGTTTCCGGTGACGCCCATGTCGATGCCCATCCGGTTCTTGAGCTCGACGGCAGTGTGCCTGTCGGTCATGAAGCCGGTCACGGTCCCCTTGTCCATGATGGTCAGGTCGTTGGCCTTCATCATCTCGTTGTCGTAGTAGATGTTGCCGTGACCCCCGGGGACCTGGGCTATCTCTTTGATCGTGACGAAGTCAGGAGCGATCTTTTCGCCGAACTTCTGGCCCAGCCTGCCGCCCTCCAGCACGGCGTCGGCCTCGGCCATGTGGCCCACCATCTCGTGGATGAACACACCTGAGACCTTGCCACCGAGCATCACGCGCACCTTATCGCCGTCCGCCACGGGCATCTTGCGCGCGTCATACTGGATGAGGGCCTTGTTGAGGGCGCTGTACGCGGTGTCCTTGAGGCCGTCGAACACAAGTTCTGCGCCGGCGGTGGTGCCGATGGAGTCGAACCCGGTCACGACCGTCTCGCTCTCGGTACCGTCCTCATCGGTGACCGTCTTGGACAGCTCGATCTGGACCGCCACGTGCCCGAGCATCCGCTCTTCGCACAGGTGGTTGGCCAGGTTGTCCTGGTAGTCGTCGACGGTCTCGGTCAGGGTGTACTGTACCTTCACGTTCTTGACGTTGGGGTTCGCGGCCTTGATCTCGTCGGCGACCTGCTTCATGTAATCCTTGATCTGGGTCTGGTACTGATGGGGGTCTTTCTCGAACTCGGCCTTGCGGTACACAGTGCCGATATCCGGGCCACGAGCGTAGATGTTATCGAAGAACGCGTCGTCCTTGTCACCGTTCAGCCGTCCGATCGCGGTGTCGATGCCCTTGTCCACGGCGGTCGCGTCGTGGGAGTAGAGCGTCTGGTAGTTCTCGGACGCGCCTCGACCGGCAAAGATCTTGCCCTTGTTCGAGGCTTGCGTGGTGATGTCCGTCTCGTCCATGATGGGCATGCCGGCACCGGCCGCGCTCGTGGTGTAGAGGAACTTCGTCTTGTTCTCGCTCTGGCGATAGACTGACAGGAAGTTGGCGTCAAATCCGCCCAGATCCAGCTCGTCCATCGGACCCGTGTAAAACTCTTCAAACATGTACCGTACCCCGTCAATTTCAGCAAGGGTCTATGTATATATACCTTTTGAAAGGCCGCGGGGAATGTGCGCACGTTCTTCCTTTTATCAGGCGAACATGAACCCCTCCCACGGATGGAGCTCGAGGCATGCCTTGCGGCCGACGGTGTGCAGTGGCGGGAGGCCGGATCGCTGGGTCGGGTGGCCGTGCTCGACCTCGACGGGCCACCGCCCACGCGCATGGGGCTGACGCCCGAGCTCGGCGAGCTCATCACGACCGCAGATACTGCCGAGGAGCTCATCACGGCCGTCGCTGACTCCCCCCCGGAGCTCACTGGGAGCTTCGTGGTCCGGCTCACGACCGTGCCCAACGCGTTCGACTGCGGTGCCACACGGCTCGAGCCGCGGCTGGGCGCCGTGATCTGCGAGGGGGCCGGGGCCCCTGTCGACCTGCATGGTCCGGACACCGTGCTCCGGGTGATCGCCACGCCCGATGGCGCCGTGATGGGGGCTCTAGCCCACCAGCGCGGTACGTTCGACGACCGCAAATCCGACCGCAGACCGTACTTTCACCCGTCCAGTCTGGCGCCCAAGCTCGCTCGTGCCATGGTGAACCTCTCGGGCGCCCGATCAGGCAAGGTCCTGCTCGATCCGTTCTGCGGGACGGGGGGCATCCCGATCGAGGCCGCCATGGTGGGCTGCAAGGTGCTCGCGTCCGACATCGACCGGAAGATGGTAGCGGGCACCAAGGCCAATCTCGATCACCTGGGCCTGGAAGCGTTCATGGCCACCGGCGACGCGCGCCACGTGACCGAGGTGTTCGGCGAGGGCAATGTGGACTGCATCGCCACGGACCCGCCCTATGGTAGGGCCGCGTCCACGTGGGGTGTCGGTCTCAAGGACCTGTTCTCCGAGGTGTTCCCGGCATTGTTCGCCGTGCTCCGGCCGGGAGGACGTCTGTGCCTGGGCGCGCCGCAGCAGGTGCCGTTGGAGTCGCTGTGCCGTGACGTGGGGTTTAAGTATTTGCAGGGTGTCCGCATTCGCGTCCACGGGAGCCTGACCCGGCATATCTGCGTGGCGGAGCGTCCATGACGATGAACATCACCATGCTCGGGACCGCCGCCGGTGCACCGACCCCGGAACGGGGGCACACCGGCATGGTCCTGTCCCACGAAGGTCGCGTGTTCCTATTCGACTGTGGGGAGAACGCACAGGTCAAGCTCCAGGAGGCCGGGGCCAAGTTCATGCGCATCAACGAGATTTTCATAACCCACTTCCACGGTGACCACTTCTTCGGCCTGCCCGGGTTCCTGTTCTCCCTGTCACTTGCAGAGCGCACCAAGGGCGTCACCCTCTACGGTCCCCGGGGCGCCACGGTGGAGTTCGATCGCATCACGCACCTCGGCCACCAGAGCCTCAACTACGACGTGGAATCCAGCGAGGTCCGGTCCGGCGTGGTGTACTCGACGGACAGGTTCCGAGTGGAGGCCGCGCCCGTGGAGCACGGGAACGTACCTGCGGTGGCCTATGCGTTCATCGAGGAGGACCGGTTCAAGATCGACCGGGCCAAGGCCGCCGAGCTCGGTCTGGAGAACTCACCGCAACTCTCCCGCCTGCAGATGGGCAGGACCGTGGAGCATGATGGGAAGACCATCAAGCCCAAGGACGTGGCGTCCCGTGTCGTCCCCGGGCGAAAGGTCGTCTACTCGGGCGATACCCGGCCGTGCGGTGCTGTGCGCAAGCTCGCCCAGGGCGCCGACGTTTTGGTGCATGAGGCCACCTACTCGGCAGAGGACGCGGACAGGGCAAAAGAGTTCGGCCACTCCACCACCGTGGAGGCCGCAACCGTTGCCAAGGAGGCGGGCGTCAAGCGTTTGATCCTCACCCATTTCAGTAAGCGGTACGATGATTCCGACGCCCTGCTCGCAGAGGCGCGGGAGGTATTCCCCGCCACAGATATCGCTTTCGACCTGATGTCACTGGAGATATGATCATGGAACTACGGATAGTCGTTGACAAGGAATCGCGGTTCGAGAGACCGGTGCTCATCGAGGGTTTCCGGGGCTCGGGGATGGTCAGCAACATCGCCTCGCATTACATCTCCACAGCGCTCAAGATGGAGCGGATGGGGCACTTCGAGTCCGATGTGCTCCCGCCGGTGGCCGTGGTCCACGAGAACACCGCGAGCCACCCGTTCCGCATCTACCAGTCGCACCCGCACGAGCTCTACCTCATGACGAGCGAGTTCAGGATGCCGCGCACCCTGGTGTTCCCGGCGGCACGGACCATCTCGGACTGGGCAAAGGTCCACGACGTAGGGACGGTGATCTCAATCGAGGGCGTGAAGTCCAAGAAGGAGGCTGACAACAAGGTCTACGCCATGACCAACGATCCGGGACTGAGCGACCGGGCCAAGGAGGCCAAGATCAACGTCATCGACCACGGGATGATCGGTGGTATATCGGGCACGCTTCTGCTTGAGTGCACCAAGCGCCGGATCCCTACGATGAGCCTTCTCATCCGAACCCGGGAGGACTTCTCCGACGCCCGGGCCGCAGCGCACCTAATCATGGCGCTGGACGCCATGTACGACTGGGGTATCGATGCCAAGCCGCTGCTCGACGGCGCAAAGCGCATCGAGGACCGGCTCGACCAGGTGATCCACGAGGTGTCGCAGAGCACACCCGACGAGCCCAGTATGTTCAGGTGACCTTATCATGACCGCTCCCACCGTTGTGTTCGATGCGTCGCATGACGAATACTACTCCATCAGCAAGCGCGAGGACCCGTCGTACCGGCTCCTTGCCCGTCAGCTGGTGTCCGGTGGGTTGCGCGTTCAGGAGGCCAGCGAGCTCGATGACTGTTTCGCTGGTGATGTGCTAGTTGTTGCCGTGCCCCGGCAGGTGTTCCAGCCGGCCGAGAGCGCGGCCGTGCAGGAATATGTCAAGAACGGCGGCGGGCTCGTCCTAGTTGGGATGGGCGGCGGGCTCCACCAGAGCTCGCACGTGCTCAACGCGCTGGCGTTCCGGTTCGGGATGGTGTTCGGCGAGGAGCTGCTACACCATGATCCCGACCGCCTGAGCGTACCGCTGCGCAAGGACATGGTCCACGCGGCCCACGTCGTGCTCCTGCGCCACCCGGTGCTCGAGGGCGTAGGGACCGTGCGGGTACGGTTCGGGTGCTCGGTGACCAGCAGCGATGGGGCCACACCGGTCTGGGTGGGTGACGAGCCCCTCGAGGAGCGGTCCCTGGTGGCGTTAGAGGCCGCACACTACTACCCCGTTCTCGCCTTCCAGAACGAAGGCAAGGGCCGTGTCGTCGCCCTGGGCGACGCGTCCCTGCTCGACAGCCGCTACATGCGCGGGAGCGCCCGGCTGGCGGAGAACATAATTACCTGGGCAGCAGGTGGTACACCATGACCATGCAGGACATAGTCGAACGGTTCATGAAGAAGGAGGAGCACACGCCGCTCGGGCCCCAGCCCAGCGCGCCGCCGCCCCCGCCGGGCACACAGCCCACACTGGGTCCCGAGAATCCACAGGGGATGGGAGCGCCGCCGCCTCTGGCGCCGCTCAATCCCTTCTCGGCCCTAAAGGACCACCAGTCGCCGATGTCGACGCCCGTGCAGCCGCCGCTTGGACCCGGAGGGATGCCGATGCAGCCGCCGGGTAGCCCGCTGGCACCGCCCGGCTCGGTACCGGGAGCGCAACCGCAGGGTAACATGAACGACCTGCTGGGCCTCATGCAGGGTGCCGCTCCGGCCGGCGCCGCACCTGCCGCGGCACCTGCCGCCAGCGAAGAGGCCATCAAGCGGCTCGAGCAGCGCATCGACATGCTCGACAAGAAGCTGGACATCATCGACGGCCAGCTTAAGAACATCTGGAACCTTCTCCAGACATGGCGGCGTGGCTGATATGGACCCTGCCGGCTTCGTGCGGACGTACTTCCTCGATCCTATCCGCACGGGCTCCGGCTACAACATGGTCAACACGACGGCCTACGCCATAGGTTTCGTAGCGTTCATCTACGTAATATTCGAGGGCCTCAAGCGCAAGCGCATCACCGTAGAACGGTTCGCTCTGGCTTTCTCGCCGTATATCGTGCTCACATGCCTGGTGCGGGCTATGGTGGACATCCACGTGTACCCGCGGTCCATCTTTACCGTCAGTCCCGGTATCTACGGGACGTCGTTCATCGTCACGGTCATCTCCATAGCGATAGGGTACCAGATCGAGCGCGTGAACAAGACACCTTGGGACAAGGCGTCTGCGTACATAGGAACGGTTCTCCTGCTCATGCACCTGCCGCTGATGGTCCTGCTTCGTCCCACGGCGTTCGCCGCCATATTCGGCCTCACGGCTTTGTGCACCTTGTTCGTGTACCAGGTGTTGGCGCTCTCGGGACGGGAGGAACTGCTAATCCCTGAGAACATCGGAGTGATCGCTGGCCAGCTCCTCGATGCCTCGGCGACCTACATCGGCCTGGCCTTCATCGGTTTCAAGGAGCAGCACGTGGTCCCCAACCTCCTGTTCAATATGGCCGGGACACCCCTCATCTTCCTGCCCGTGAAGGCCGCTCTCGCGGTGCTGGTCGTGTACGTCGTGGACAAGGACGTCGACGACCGGCAGATGGCACGGTTCGTGAAGCTGGCAGCGTTCGTTCTCGGGTTCGGGCCGGGGCTGCGTGACGCGTTCCAGGTGCTAATGGCGGGGTAAGGGCCGCAAGTGACCTTATA
The DNA here is from genome assembly GCA_964519305.1 of Candidatus Undinarchaeota archaeon. Lineage (GTDB taxonomy): Archaea > SpSt-1190 > SpSt-1190 > JASMDC01 > JASMDC01 > JASMDC01. The sequence goes on along the minus strand of CAZFHY010000001.1, from coordinate 388,343 downwards.
ATCTACTGGTATTATATTCGACCGTCCGGCCGATAGTGTTTTATTACTGTTCCGCCCCCACGCACCCATGATCGAGGACCTCCTCGCCCGGCTGGTGGCCGTACCTTCGCCCTACCCCGAGGAGGGGGCAATCGGTGACCTGCTCGCCGACCTGCTGCGGGAGCGTGGCTTTGCGGTCGAGCGCCAGCAGGTGGCCGATGGACGCGCTAACGTACTGGGCACCAAGGGTGGTGGTCCGTCGCTGCTGTTCCTTGGCCACATGGACACAGTGGCGCCGGAGCCGGGATGGGACGACCCGTTCACCCTCCGCAAGGACGGTGGCCGTCTTCTTGGGCTCGGGTCACACGACATGAAGGGCGGTATCGCATGTCTCCTCTCTGCGCTCGAGGGGGGCGATACGTCCCATGCGGTGAAGGTAGCGTTCACCGTGGACGAGGAGAACGTCAGCCAGGGTGCCAACGTGCTCGATAAGAGCGGGTTCCTCGACGACGTCGCCGGGTGCGTTTCCGTGGAGTCGGCCGAGCTCGGCGGACTCGAGGAGGCGTGTCTGGGCAGGCGGGGCCGGGCCGTGCTCCAGGTGGACCTGTACGGCAGGCCTGCACACGCCGCGTCACCTCAGCACGGTGCCAACGCCGTGACCGCCGCAGCACCGGTGCTCCAGGCCCTGGGGGACGTGCCCCTGGCCACCCACGAGCACCTCGGACCCGCGAGCATGGCCCCGCTGGGCATCCACGCAGAGGCGCGTGGGCTCACCGTCCCCGAGCGGTGCACGCTCACCCTGGACCGGCACCTGGTGCCGCCCGAGACGCCCAAGAGCGCGCTTGCAGGGCTCAGAGATGGCCTGCCGGAACCGCCCGAGGGGGTGCGTGTAGAAGCGAGGCTGGCCGACAGGCCCACGCCGTTCCTGCGCCCGTACTGGACCGATCCCGGCTCAGCCATGGCCCATGTCATGTCCTCATCGATCAAGGCCGTGGTCGGGAAGGACGCTGTGTGGCGTGCGGGACCTTCCGTCGCCGACGAGAACGTAGTGGGCGCACGTGGTATCCCGACGGTTGTATACGGGCCTCTTGGTGGCGGGGACCATACAAAGGAAGAGTGGGTGGACGCTGCCAGTCTGCCGGTGGTCCGGGACGTGCTGGCCCACGTGATCACGGAATGGATGCCGCCAGCGCCGTAATGTCGCAGAACGGCACGATAATCGCAGAATAGCGGCCTCCCGACCAAAAACCTTTAGTACCACGAGCGCCACATACCCTCATCATGGTCGAGCAGGACTTCGCCGCGATCCGTGAGCGCATCCGCGGCGCGCTCGCCCCCTACAAGGCGAAGCTGGAGAGGGAGAAACCCACCGACGGCGGCATCATCTCCAATATCCTGTGGCGGTTCCGGAGCCAGCCCGCCCACCACATCGACCTTCTCGTTCTGGAGGCGTGCTCCGAGCTGCGGAACAAGGACCCGGACATCACCGAGGCCGATATCAACGCGATCATCGCCAAGTACTCCAAGAAGGCGCAGGCCCTGGTCGCAGAGCTCGGTGACCTGCAGCCCGCCGGACTGGGTTGACCGCACCCCGGTCCTACACGAACCGCTCCGGGTGCGCATCGAACCATATCTCACCCATACGTACGAGCATGAGCCCTGATCCAAGAAGTACGGCGAACGAGATTATCACAGGCGCTCCGAGCACCGGCGAGTACGCCAGCGTCGCCAGGCAGGCGGACGGGACCAGCGCTATCACGCTCTCGGGAAGAGGAAGCGGGGTGAGGTTGACGACGAACACCGCCGACATGGCACCGAAGTACACGAACCGCAGCTCCTGTCGCCCGGGGACGGCCGCCGCTGCTGCCAGGCCCACGCCCGCCAGCAGCAGTGCCAGGGACAGCGCGTACCCGATCATGAGCACAGGATGCGCCATGTGGACGCCCTGTGTCTCGAGGAGGACGATGTACAGCACCGCCTGCGCGCACGCCAGCATCAGGGCGCCTGCCACCTTGCCGCGCACCACCATCCCTGGCGACAGGGTGTGCACCAACGGCTCCAGCTTGTGCGTCTCGGTGTCCTGGCTCAGCGCTTCCATGAGCACGTCGCCTGCGTTGATGGCCAGGAACAGGAAGATGAACGGTACCAAGAAGCCGTAGAGCGCGTGCACGGGCCGCACCGAGCGCAGTGGTGGGGCTCCGCGGTCGTCATCGGGCGCAGGTTCGTTCACACCCGTCACGCGCACCTGGGGTACGGCGGGCACCTCCTGCAGCAGTCGCTCGAAGCCAAGTGTGTGGGACAGCTCTACGAGTGCTTCCTCGAGCCGGTTCCGGGTATATGACGAGAGCAGGCTGCGCGGGTCGTGGATTAGCGACATGCCCACGTGCACCGGCCTGCCCAGCTGATCGCCCAGCTCCGGTGGGGGCACCAGGATTACCTCGATACGTCCCTCCATGAACGCGAACTCCGCCTGGGTGAGGCTATTGTACCCTCGTGCGTACAGCTGCTCGCGCTCGAGCAGGGCGTTGCCAACGGACGGACGCTCGCCGTACGTTACCACGCCGATGCGCCACCCGCCCGGCGGCTCCCCGGCCTCGGACGGGAACAGGAGCGCGGCGTAGTTGTGGACGATGGCCTGGGCGAACACCACCATGAGCACCTGGAAGAAGAACAGCACCCAGAACGTCCGGTCGCGCAGGAGGCGCTGGAGCTCGCGCCAGCCCACGAGTACAACTGGACCTACATCCACATCATCACCACCGCGAGATTGTATGCGGCGTGCAGGAGGGTGGCCACCGCCAGCGCGAGGGATACGCGGTGGCTACGCAGGTACACGAGCGCGAACACAGTAGTGCACACGCCGTGGACGACCAGCGAGACGGGGAGGATGGGGAGCATGAGCAGTGTCTCGAGGGTCTGGGCGACGCCTTCGAGACCGACGAACGGTGTGATGAACGCGATGTTGTACAGTTTCTCGAAGGTAAGGAACCCAACACCCACGGCAAGGGCCAAGGGGACCACGTCGCCCGCGTCCGAGCGCAGGCGGCCGGCGCGGTGGAGCAGTAGGAACGCAGCGCCCTTCACGGCCTCCTCTACGCCCATCAGGACCGTTAGCAGGAGTATGAACGGGACGCGGACCAGGGTGGCCAGGGCCACCACCGCCACCTCGCCCGCAAGCCCCAGGAACACGGTACCGGCGCCCGTGAGCATGCCCACCAGGAGCGATGGGCGACCGGCTGGGAGCGATTCCCGGGTAGCGAGCACAAGGGCCTCCCACAGGGTGTGGCCTCCGGTCACCGTACCGCGGGCGGCGCCAAGCACGCCCAGCAGCATGGCCAGCGAGAACGCGCCGGGGAAGAACAGCGACAGGCCCACCTGCTCAGCGCCCGGTGGCTCGCCGCGGAGAACATGGAGCACGGTGGTCAGCGGCGAGTAGAACGCAACGTCGTGCACACCGGACAGCAGGGTGGGGAGCAGCAGGCCCACGGTCCCCAGGAAGTAGGCCACCGAGAGGCTGGCCGACATGGAGGCGTAGGAAGAGGTCGTGACGCATACAGCCGCCGTCAGGGCGAAGAACGTCGCCACCACCGCTGTCGTGGCCAGTACGAGGAGCGGGAGCGACGCGCGGGCAGGGGGTGCAAGGACCAGCGAGAGGATCACGGGTACCGCCACAGCCAGCAGTGCGTGGGGTGCGGCCTTCCCGGCCATGATCGCGTGTTGGGGGACATAGGCAGAGAGCACCTCGTACCCGCCACCCAGGCGCGAGCCGGTGAGCGACACGCCGAAGGACGAGGCGAAGAACAGGATGGGGATGAGCATGCCCAGAGGCGCCATGAGGCCCGCGATTGGATTGGTACCGCCCGGTTGTGGGACGGCCAGCTCCTCACCCTCCTCCACGGTGTCCGGCCGTGCCAGGCGCTCGCCAAGGTCGTCGGCCGCGTAGGCCTCGCCCGGAGGCCGGGCCACCAGTAGCGAGGGATCGATGGACGGCGGTGCGGGCACGCTGCCGGGGCCGGGACGTACGTTGCCGCTGGGCGTCTCCTCCCGTGGTACCGGACGGAAACCGGTCCCTCGGTCCAGCGCGTCTGAGTCGATGAGGAGGGGTGCCAGGAGCACGTCGGGGAGCGGTCGCTTGGCGGCCTCCTGCTCGAACAGACGGAGGTTTGTGACCTCGAGCACATCGGTCATCAGCCGACGGAGGGCACGGGAACGGCGTGACATGCCGTACTGTGCATGCACGTCCATCTCATCGGTCCAGAGGTAGCCGTCGATACGTTCTGTGAGCAGGGCCTCGTGGGCAGAGTCGCGATCGGCGAACGCGATCATCTCGATCAGCGGCGAGGCGAACAGCTCATCGGCCCGGGGATCGCCCGACCGGCCCAGCCGGTACACGTCCCTGAGCGACGGAGGCTCGCGCTCCATGCTCGTCCGCATGGCGGAGAGCACCACCAGGGAGAGCAGCGGCACCGCCAGCAGTGCCAGGGAGAGCCGACGGGAGCCGGCCAGCACGCGCGCTTCCTGACGGGACAGCTCCAGGGCGCCCCTCAGGACGATGGCGCGTCCACCTCCCCGATCTCGTGGAAGAACACGTCGTCGAGCCCCGGCTCATCGACGGACACACGGACCACCTCGCCCGACCTGGACAGGCGGCCGGTGAGCGCGGCAAAACCGGCCGGCGTCCCCCGGTACACGACCTTCCATCGGTCCCCGGGCAGACCCTCTATCTCCAGACCCTTCCCCGCTGGCTCCTTTCCGAGCACCTCCAGCACGTACCGACGCTCGGCGGCAAGCGCCTCCTTGAGCACGTCCTTGGGCCCGGCGGTCACCACACGGCCTTCCTTCATGATGACCACGTCGTCACAGAGCCGGTCGGCGTCGAGGAGGAGGTGGGTGGACACCAGCACCGTGCGCTCGCGCTTGAGCGACAGCAGCTCCTGGTTGAGCGCTGCCGAGCTGGCAGGGTCCAGGCCCGAGGCCGGTTCGTCCAGAATGAGCACCGGCGGATCAGGGAGCAGTGTGCGCGCAAGCTCCAGCCGCCGACGCAGACCCTTGGAGAGCGCCCGCGCGGGAAGCTCTGCGTGACCCTGCAGGCCGTACTCCTTGACCAGGTCCTCGGCACGCGCCTCTAGGTCGGTCCCGTCCATCCCGAGCAGCCGGCCGAAGAACCGCAGGTACTCCAGTGGCGCCATGTCGTCGTACACGTGGCTCTCCTCCGGGAGGTAGCCCATGGCCTTGCGTGCACGCTGGCGGTCCGCGCGCACGTCGGTGCCGTCCAGGAGCACCGTTCCGTTGTCAGGGATGAGGATGCCGCAGATGCACCGGAGGGTGGTGGTCTTACCGGCGCCGTTGGGGCCCAGGAGGACGGTCAGCGCCCCCTCCCTCGCGGTGAGGTCCACTTCGTGGAGCACCTCCCTGCCGCCGTACGACTTGCACAGCTTGTCTACTTTGAGCCTCATCCTCGACCCTCCATAGCGGTCACGACAGGGTTCACCGATTTAAACTGAGCGGAAGGCGGGCCCCTCAGTCCGGTGCGGTCAGCTGCACGTGGAACGACTCCGAGTCGTACCACTCGTAGCAGTCGTCCTTTACCTTCCCGTTACACTCCCGCGCCGGTTTCTGACGGCAGCTCTCCGGCTCGCATGCCTCGCACCACGCCGCAGGCTCGATGCACCACGTAGGGTCCGCTATATCCCACGTCAGGCAGGGGGGACGGTACTCGCACACGTCGACGGTGAACGCGTACCTGCCGTTGGGCGCCCTGAGCGGATCGGCGGGGATGCTGAACCTCGTCTTCAGCGCGTTAGCCTCCTCCAAGTTGATCTCGATATGGCCGGGGCCCGTGAACCACGTGTTCGGGCTGCAGGAGGCTACCCCCTCCCAGCATTCCGATGGAAGGTAGCGCTTCAATCTTTTCCTCGTCTTCTCGTCGAGCGGCCCGCGCCGGGCCTCCAGCGTCGTGAAGTTACGGTCGATGGTGTAGTTCCGCGAGCCGGGACCATCCACGTGTAGCAGGTGTGGGTAGACGCAGAAGCACGTGTCGTCGGGATTGATGTTGTTGATCGCGATGGTGATGTCGCGCTGCCGGTTCTGGCGGGTCATCTTGATGGACGTCGGGATCGAGAGCATGACCTTCTCGTTCCTGGTATATCCCGTGGGCGGCGGCGGTCTCGATGGTCTCACCGGGCGCTCCTCGGACACGGCGGCGTCCACCCAAACGACCACCAGTATCAGGGGGACGCACACCAGCATGATGATGTCCATGGATGTGACCCCCTTGAGCAGCGAGCGCTTTCGTACCGTCCATCCCACCAGAGAGGACGACGCCGGGACGGTTGAAAAAGACCGTGTTAGGTGTGGTAGTGAGTGTGCTCACACACCGCGAGTACCGGCACGCCGGCCTGCCGGCTTTATTGACCCATGAACGGCTCATCTCTACCATGGCGCTTCCATGGGAGCACGGGGCCCGGCAGCCGTTCCTGGACCGGACCGATCCCTCCGATGTCCGTCGAGAGGCAGTGGCGCTTCCCCTGGCGCCCGGCCGGGTCACCGTGCTCCGACCCACCTCCTTCCCCGTGTCCCTGGCACTGGCCAGGGCGGCGCTCGCGCCCGGGGGGGAGGTGCGGGCCGTTGTGGTCGACGGCGGCAACCGCTTCGACCCCTCGGCCCTGTCGCGATGGGCACAGCACCTGGGCGCGCCGCCGCGGAGGGTGCTGGAGGCCGTGACCGTCTCCCGGGCGTTCACCTGTCACCAGCTGGCCCGGCTCGTGACAGAGAGGCTGCCCCGGCAGCTGGCGATCACCGGGGCGCGGCTGGTAGCGGTGCTGTCGCTGACCAGTTCGTTCACAGACGTGCCCGCACGGGAGGGCGTTGCGCTCTTCCGCCGTACCCTGGACGCCCTCGCCCGCGCGGTGCGATACGCGAACGCCGCGTGCCTGGTCACCCTGGACCGGGAGCATGAGGGGTATCTGGAGCGTCTGGCCCGGCGGCGGGCCGTAGCGTGCGCTGAGCTGCTCCCAGGGCTGCGGCTCCAGCTGGAGGGGGGGCCGGTGGTGCCGCTGGCGGCGACGCCTGATCCCTTTCCCTGGGCTGTGTGTGGTGCCTGACATGGGCCGGACCGTGGCCACGTTCCGCCACCTGCTGGCCGCCGAGGAGGCGCGCTGGCGGCCCTTCCGTGACGGGCTGCGGCGACCGGACCGGGATGCCTTCGACCGGCTGTTCGACCTGGCCCGGGGCCACGCCGCTGCCGCCACCATGGCGGCCAGCCCGCTCGCCATGGAGCCGGTGATGCTTGCGGTGCTCCTGGAGCACCAGAAGGCGCTCGAGCGGCTGACCGCGCGTCTGGCGGAGGTGGACGAGGATGCAGGGGACGGGTTGGGTCCTTGACGTCCATGCCGACGGGAGCGAGGTCGCCCTCTGGGTGAAGCGCGAGCAGGGAGGTACCGTCCGCCTCGCAGCATCCTACCGTCCTCCCTTCTACGTGCTCCCGCGGACACAGCCCCTGGCCCGGCTCCTCCCCCGCCTGCGCCGGCTTCCCGGGGTGGACCGGGTGGCGACAGCACGGCGCGCGGACGTGTGGTCCGGGTATGAGGCCACAGTGGCAGAGGTCCATCCCGCCGATCCGGCACGGATGGAGGCGACGGCGGCCCGGGTCCGCGATGACGTGGGGACGGCGGGCGAGGTGTGCACCTGCGACGTGGCGCTCGAGACGCGTTTCCTCATCGAGCGTGGGCTGTTCCCCCTGGCACGGGTGCGGTTCACTGCCGACGACGACGGGCGGTTGCGTGACGTGACGCTCGACGGCGACGCTGCCGATGCCATGGACTACTCGGTGCCCCGTCTCGAGGTCGTGGAGGTGTCCCGGGGAAGGAGCGCACGCGCGGCCTGCATCGGACGGGACCCGGACGTGGTGATAACCCACGGCCCCTGCGCTGACATCCATATGGTATCCCGTGAGCCTGTGGAGGCCGTGCGGCGGCGCGCGCGTTCCTACGTATCCTACGGGCGGGTGGTGTACAAGCCCCCGTTCCAGACACTGCACGGCCGATGGCACGTGGACGGCGACCATTCCTTCTTCGTGCGCAGGTGCGGGCTTGAGGGGCTCATCGAGCTGTCCCGGCTATCCTGTATCACCCCTCAGCGCATGGCGCATACCTCACCGGGCACTGCCATCAGCGCCATGGAGGTGGCGACGGCGCTGCGCCACGATATGCTGGTGCCCTGGCGCAAGGGCGAGCCCGAGGCGTTCAAGACCGCCTGGCAGCTGGTACAGGCGGACCGGGGCGGTCTGGTGCTGGAGCCGGTGCCGGGCGCCGTGGAGCAGGTGGCCGAGATGGACTTCGCGTCCATGTACCCCACCATCATGGACCACCACAACATCTCGCCCGAGACCGTCCAGTGCCCGTGCTGCGGGGACGATGGCGTAGCGACAGTGCCCGTGCTGGGCTATCATCTCTGCAGCAGGCGCCGCGGGCTGGTGCCCGAGACCATCGCTCCGCTGCTTGCGCGGCGGCGGCACTACAAGCGACGGGCCCGGGCAACGCGCGGTGCGGAGCGCGTGGGGTACGAGCGGCGCCAGCAGTCGCTCAAATGGATGCTGGTAACATGCTTCGGGTACCTGGGCTACCGCAACGCCCGGTTCGGCCGGATCGAGGCACACGAGTCGGTGACCGCCTTCGGTCGTGACAAGCTCGTTCGCGCGGCTCGCATGGCCGAGGAGGCAGGGTTCTCGGTGGTGCACGGTATAGTGGATTGCCTGTGGTTGCGGCACGAGGACGGGAGCACTCTCGCGGGGCGGGATGACGAGCTCGCCGGCCTGGCATCGGCCATCGGTAGAGCCGTGGACGTGGAACTGGAGCTGGAGGGGGTGTACGGATGGCTGGCCTTCTCCCCCTCGCGTCTCCACCCCGAGGTCGCGGCGGCGAACCGCTACTTCGGTCGGTACGTCACCGGCGAGCTCAAGGTGCGTGGGCTCGAGTCGCGACGCAGGGACGCGCCGGGGGTGGTGCGCCGGCTCCAGGCACGCATCCTGGGCATCCTCGCCGGCTGCCCCGATCTCGCCGCGGTGCACGAAGCCCTGCCCGGTGCCGTGGAGGTGCTGCGTCAGGCAGTGGAAGGGGTGCGGTCCGGTGACGTCCGGTCCGATGAACTGGAGGTATGCACGGTGGTGTCCCGCTCAGACTACCGCGGCCGCTCGCCCACGGCGGTGGTGGCAACGGCATTGCGCGACGAGGGCGTCGAGCTCCTTCCTGGTCAGAAGGTGCGGTACGTGTGGGGTGCCGAGGGCCGGCCCGTGCCCGCGGGCGAGGCCGACGGATACGCTCCCGACCGGTACACTGACCTACTCCTCCGGAGCGCGGGGACTCTCCTGGCCCCCTTCGGGATCCCTGCCGAGGAGCTCGCCAGGCGCCTGGCACCCGGTGGTCACCAGCTCACTCTGGCCGCGTGCGTCGCGCGCAGAGGACGGGCACGGTGAGCGCAGTTCACGTCCGGCACGTATATATGCCATCCACGCCATGACCAATTTGAGGAAAACGGCAAACACGCCTCCCGGGGGGACGACATAGGATGGGTTCCCTGTTTTTTTCTGACCATCCTTGGCTGCCACCACCGCTCCCCCGGGCCTCTTTCTCCACATCCTTTCTGCCCGGACCTCGTCTACGGAAGGTATAAATGGCATGCATGACTAGATATAATGGGGAGAGTGAGTGCTTTTCTCCCCCCGGGGGACGGGATGGAAGGTTCACCTAATCAATAGTGCTGCTTGGCCTTCCCTTTGGCTGCCACCACCGCCCCCCGGCCCCTTCTCACGATTCTATCGATTAGAAAGGTATATATCCCGCCCACGACTGATTAATGGACGGGGGGAACGGGAACTCCGTTCTCGCACCCTCCTGGGGGGCGGGAAGGGGAAGCGCCGCCTATTCCTGTTTACGCTTCCTCGCTGCCACCACCGCCCCCCGAACTTTCTCGGTCCAACAAGGCCGTGAATCATGCACGTTCATCGAGCAGGTCGGCGGCGGACTCGAGGTCGAGCACGTTGTACTCGACGGTAAGGCTATGCCAGGGGCGGAGGACGCTGCTCGTGGCCTCGGTGCCCGAGGTCAGGAGCGTCTCTTTGATATCATCGTTTGAAATGTCGTTGTACCTTGACTTGATGGCTGCCACGGCGCCGGTCACCATGGGCGTGGACATGGAAGTGCCCGTCCAGGTGGTGTAGCCACCGGGGACCGAGGAGAGGATGCTTGTCCCGGGCGCGACTATGTCGAATCCGAGGTTCGTGTTGTTGTAAAGGCGGTCATTGTCCTCCCAGGACGCGCCAACGGTGAACACGTCGGGGCAGGAGCCGGGAGACGTCCTGCTAAGGCCCGTCTCAGGATCGGCCATCTCCCGGGCGTTGCCAGAGGACGCTATGAGGAACACTCCCGCGTCGTACACCCGTGAGCACGCTTCATTGACGAGGCGGTCCACCTCGGCCTTGGGCAGTCCCTCAAAGTCCTCTGCGGTCTCCATCCCAAATGACATGTTGACCACGTCCATTCCGTCCGCGACGGCCTTGTCGAGTGCGCGGAGCGCTACCGAGAACCCGTCATCGCCCTTGCCCGTGATGACCTTGTAGCTGTACAGCTCGGCCTCGGGAGCTACTGTGTGGATGATACCGGCGATGTGAGTGCCGTGGCCGTGGTCATCGTACGGGTCGGGTTTATCGTAGATCAGGTCAGTGAATCCGCGGTAGGCGTCGATGATGTAAGGATGTGACGCGTCGATCCCCGTGTCGAGTATGCCCACCTTCACACCGACACCGGTGAGCCCCCGGGCGTTCGCCTCGGTGGCGTGCACGCGCTTGTAGCCCCAGTCCTGGGCCACGTCCTCCGGTCCGACACCCGTGGCGAGCTCATAGGGCTGATCACTGTGGGTTATGGTGACCGCGCGCTCGTCGCCGTAGCAGGTGATGACGCCCGTGGTCTGGAGATCAGCGAGCTCCTGGTCGTCAGCATGTGATACGAGGGCGGCGTTCAGTGACGTGTACGCCTCCTCGACGGTAATCCCATAGGACGCGAGGTCGTACGCATCATGACCCTGTTCCAAGAACACGACAGTGCGCTCGACACCTGCAAGCTCCACCATGCTGGCGCTGCTGGCGATGGCGTTTTTAACCCTTCCCCGGGGGACGGGGCGTGGGCCGTTCTGTCACGGACTATTCGACGTCCTCGAGCAGGTCGGCTGCCGCCTCGAGGTTGAGCACCTTGTACTCCTGGAACCCGTGGCGGTAGGTGTTGCAGCTCGCATCGTCGGACGAGGCGATGAGGACGTCCTTGATCTCGTCGTTGGACAGGTCGCTGTACTTGGATTTGATGGCCGCAACGGCACCGACCACGAACGGGCAGGCCATGGACGTGCCGTCCCACGTGGCGTACCTGTCCCCGGGGATCGAGGAGAGGATCCGTGCACCGGGTGCCGAGATGTCGAACCCGAGGTTGGTGAAGTACGCCAGCTTGTCGTTGTACTTGCTCATGGCACCCACTGCGAAGACGTCCGGACCGGAGGCTGGTGCGGACCTGCTGCGGCCGGTGGCCGGATCGGCGGCCTGGCCGTCGTTACCAGCAGCGGCCACGAGGAACACGCCTGAGTCGTAGGCACGCGAGCACGCCTCATTGAGGATGCGGTCACCCTCTTCTTTGGAGTAGCCCTCGCGCTCCTCGTCCGTGTCCAGACCGAAGGACATGTTCACCACGTCCATGCCGTCCTGGACTATGGTGTCCAGTCCGCGGAGGATGTCCGAGATGCGGTTGGCGCCGTGTGACATGTGGAGCTTGTAGCCATAGAGCTCGACCTCGGGGGCGACGGTCTTGACCGTACCCGCGCAATGGGTGCCGTGCCCGTGGTCGTCGTACGGGTCCGGTTTACCGTAGGGAATGTCGGTGAAGCCGGCGTAGTTGTCCTTGAGGTATTCGTGATTCGCGTCGATGCCGGTGTCGAATATTGCGACCTTGACTCCTGCTCCGTCCAGACCCTTTGCGTTGGCCTGGGCCGAGCGCACCCGGAGGTAGCCCCAGTCGTTAGGGACGTCGCGCGCCTCGGGCTGGTCGCCGGTGTCGTACGGGTCGGGGGAGATGCTGCCGGGGCCGTGAGCGCTGTCGTTGTACGGACCGCGGGTCTCGTCGGAGATTGTGACGGACTGGTCCTCGCCATATTTGGATACCACACCCGCCAGCTGCAGGGTGGCCAGCTCGCGCGCGTCGGCCCCGGTCACGACCGCGGCGCCCAGACCGGCGTAGGACTCTTCCACCTGTATGCCGTAGGACTCGAGCTCCCCGGTGGCGTCACCACCGTAGGACCTGTCGAAGAACACTATCGTACGCTCACTGCTCTCAATATCCATCCCGTACACCCCATGGGGACCACTGTCCCCTCAAGCGATATCTAGCGGGGTCGCCGGAATATAAACCTTCTGTCCCCGGCAGGTGGAGTAATCCCGTCATCCCTGGGCGCGAAGCAAAACTTCATTAATCGTCAGAGCGTAACCTCCACTGCACGCATGACTCCATACCACTGCTTCCCCGGCAAGGACCCGCGCATCGTGTACGAGGAGCTCCTCGACGACACACTGATCGTGGACTGCCACACCCACCTGGGGGAGGACAAGGACGGCATGCATCAGGCGATGCCGGAGCTCATCCGTGCCATGAACAAGCATAAGGTGGACCGGGCGGTGGCGTTCCCGTTCAACATGCCGGGGCCGGGACGGTGCTTCCACAAGGCCAACGAGATCATCGCTAAAGCGTACGACTCCCATAGGGACCGTCTGATCCCTTTCATGCGTCTGGACCCCCACTCCACAGCGTGCGGAAAGGAAATGCAGGAACGACTGGACCAGGATTTCCGCGGTATCAAGCTCCACCCGCGTGCCCAGAGCTTCTCCATCGATGAGGAGATCGCGTTCAACATCTACGATGCTGCCCAGGAGCACGACATCCCCATCATCATCCATACCGGGCTCATGCGACGTATGCGGATAGGTGACGCCCTCACCAACATAATCAAGGACTTCCCGAAGCTCAAGATAATCCTTGCCCACGGGGCGTACGTGGACATAGTCCGTGTGGTGTATTCGCTCAAGGGCGCTCACAACATCCTCTTCGACACCTCGGTCGCTCCCATCTATGACATCTATGAGCTCATCTACACAGTGGGCCCCGACCGGGTGGTGTTCGGTTCCGACACACCGTACGGGCACATGGCATCAGCGCTGGAAGCGGTCGTGGACATCGCCCTGTCGCTCCATCTCCCAAAGGAAAAGATCGACATGATCCTGGGCCAGAACATCCTTGAGTGGGTGGGACCGTGAGCCCCGAGGACGAAGTGTTCGGTGGCTTCTCCAAGAAGTCGCTTGACCGGATACGCTCGAGCATGAAACCCGAGGAGGTGCGCGTTGTGGACAACGTCATCTTCGTGCGCAAGCTGGGCTCGGAGTACCCTCACATGGCCGACGGTGAGGTCGAGGCCCTTCTGGACCGCTCCTGTCACGAGGGCATCGACATAGATGCTGTTGTGGTCCTCACTGACGACAAGGAGTATAACCTGGTTCTCCCCCGGCGCATACAGGTGCTCAAGTACATGCGCATCCTCGACAGGCTGAGCTGGATATTCGTCCTACTCAAGATAATCGATGATCTGGAAGGCGATTCCCGGCGAGCGGCCATGCGCAAGGTACGTCACACAATCAGCCTCATCCTGACCCTCCTGGAGGTGGAGATCGAGCTCAACATCAACGAGCGACCCCACCTCTATGACATCAGAGTGTTCATGGAGAAGATGCTCGAGGCACTCGATCACGGGAACATCGGGAAAGCATGGACCAACCTACAGGTTGCCATCAATATAGCATCCATACGACTGCTCAAGCAGGTCAAGTAGAGCGCAGGTGGTCGCGAGCCACATTTTTATATAAAGGATTAAGTCAATCCTTTGACACCATGGTTAAGGGACGTTTCGCCATTGGCAAGTTTGCCATCGAAGCGGGCGTGACCTCGGGTAAGATATTCGTCGAGTCCGTGCGAGAGATATGGGACTCCTTCCCGAAGTTCATTATAAACCTGCTCATTGCGTTCATCGTTTGGACGATCGGTGGTTACCTCTTCTTGAAGTTCGCTCCGTTCCAGGACTTCTATGGAGTATCTGCATTCCAAACGATCGGTGCGATCCTGCTGGTGGTAATCTGTATACTGCTCTCCAAGGCGTTGTCGGAGATCCGCGACATGGCCGAGGCCGCGTCGGGACTGCTCACGGTGGTGACCGCGGACGAGGAGTTCGAGCGCAAACTGCGCAATTACAACTTCTATCTGCGCACCCTGTGTCTGTTGACGTTCCTGGCTATCTTCACGTTCTTCATCCTGACACTCGGCCAGGGCGAGGGCGAGGGGCTGGGCCTGTTCTCCGGGCTCGCACTGGTGTTCCTGGTGGTCATCATCCTGGTGCACACCTTCGTACCCGCTGAGACCATCAACAAGATCGGGGGCGTAGTCTACGGCCCCATGGACGCGTTCAGTCAGCAACAGCAGATAATCGCGGTCGTTGCGTTCGTCGGTCTGGCGCTGGTGGTCGTGGGGATGTTCTATTCCTTCGCCGCCAACGTGGTGACGGACAAGGATTGTGTACCTGGTATAGATCCCTCGAAGCTTGCTCCGGAAGACCAGGACAAGGCATGCGGCGTCGACGAGTTCTGCTATGACAAGGACCGCAAGTGTCGCAAGAAGGTGTCAGGTGAGCGCCTGGTGTTCTCAACGTTCGGGTTCTCGCTGTTCATGCTGCTGGCCGCGCTGTTCGTGGACCGCATCGTCACCAACCTTGCTGACGAGATCTGCCGACACACCGAGATCCCCGACGTCCTCCAGGACGAGGAAGAGGGGAGCGGCGGTGCCGATGAGATCGCCGACTACATATCTAAGTGCAAGGACCAGGGGATGCCCATGGACAAGATCCGGTCGTCCCTCCTGGATGCTGGTTTCACTGAGGCCAACATAGCTAAGTACTTCCCGAAAAAATAGGCATACAGAACGCGGCCCTCGTCAAGGGGGCCGCTTCTACCTTTTTTTGTAGTTACAATCCCAGATAGCGGTCAGGCTCACTTCACGTATGCAAGGACCGCGTCACACACGCGACCAACCTCTTCGTCCGTGTGGACGGCCGACATTGGGAGAGAGAGGATGTCCTTCGCGAACCCCTCGGCCACGGGGAACGAGCCAGGGACGTCCATGCAGGGCTGACGGTGGACTGGGACGGGGTAGTGGATGCCACAGGATATGCCGCATCCATCGAGGTGTGCACGCAAAGCGTCGCGGTTGGGATGTCTGATAACGTACAGGTGGTAGACGTGTGTGCCCCAGTGCACCCGGGGTGTCACCACTGCATCGCCGAGCAGCTTGTCGTAGAGAGCGGCGTTCTTCCGACGACCGTCGTTGAACCCGTCCAGCATCTGCAGCTGGATGCGGGCGATGGCGGCGTACATCTCGCACAGCTTGGCGTTGTACCCCAGGACCTCGGCGATCCCCTTGCGGGCGTTGGCGCCGTATGCACGGAGCAGTCGCACCTTATCGGCGAGAGCATCGTCATCGGTTACGAACATACCGCCTTCTCCGGCGACCGTCATGTTCTTGGATGGGTAGAACGAGAAGCAGCCCGCGTCCGCGAGCGAGCCGGTGCGAGCACCGTTGTAGGTGGCACCGTGCGACTGACAGGCGTCCTCGAGCAGGAACAGCCCGTGACGCTCGGCGACCTCGCGGATGGGGTCCATGTCGCAGGTATGGCCGTAGAGGTGGACAGGGATGATCGCCCGGGTCTTGGGCGTGATGGCCGCCTCCAGCTTGGAGGGGTCCATGGTGTAGCTCTCGTCCACATCGACGAGACGGACCGACGCACCGGTGTACGAGATGGCCAGGGCCGTGGAGATGAACGTGTTGGGGACGGTGATTACCTCGTCACCAGGGCCGATTCCCGCGGCCTTGAGGGCCAGGTGGAGCGCA
This sequence comes from Candidatus Undinarchaeota archaeon, assembly GCA_964519305.1. Lineage (GTDB taxonomy): Archaea > SpSt-1190 > SpSt-1190 > JASMDC01 > JASMDC01 > JASMDC01. Next base: position 372,345 of record CAZFHY010000001.1, on the reverse strand, counting down.
TCGGTGCCCGAAGATATCCCCACGGCGTTGCCTACTCCCACGAATGTGGCGAACTCCTTCTCGAGCGCGGCGAGCTCGTCCCCCAGTACGAACCGCCCGCTGTCCAGCACGCGGCATACAGCGTCCTTCATCTCTTGGGTAATTACCGGGCGCGAGAGCGGGATGTGGGCAGGCGACGCCATGTGGCGGGGCTGTACCGGGGAACATTTAAATCCTTGGGACAGGATGGTTGGCCTGATGCCCCCGTCCGAGGTCGCTGTGGTCCGGTGCAAGGACTACGCTGACGCTGATGACGCGGTGCGCAAGGCACTTTCCCTCTTGGGAGGGCTCGACATTGCCAAGGACGACAAGGTGCTCATCAAGCCCAACCTCCTTATCGGACGGCGGCCCGACGATGCTGTCACGACACATCCCGCCGTCGTAGAACCGATGGTGGAGGAGGTCAAGCGACTGGGCGGTCAGCTCACCGTGGGCGACTCCCCCGGCACCTGGGCCAACAAACGGCTCAAGGACTTCCTCAAGGTCACGGGGTTCAAAGAGATTAGCGAGCGACAGGACTTTCACCTCATGCGGTTCGGTGAGGCGCCGCCGGTCCCTTTCACCATGGAGTTCGGTGGGAAGGAGCGCACGGTGTTCCTGGAGAAGACCGCCGTGGACGCCGACTACATCATCAACATGCCCAAGGCCAAGACCCACATGGTCACTATCCTTACGGGGGCACTCAAGAACATGTACGGCCTCATCCCCGGCAACGAGAAGCAGCTCATCCACAAGTGGGCCAACACCATCCGGCCTTTCGCCGAGGCTGTGGCCGCGATCAATAAAGCGTGCCCTGCGGACATGGCAGTGGCCGACGCCGTGATCGGGCTGGAGGGTAACGGGCCCAACTATCTTGGTAAGAGCGTCCGTCTTGGTTATATCGTGGCCGGCCGCGATCCGGTGGCCGTTGACACGGTGCTGGCACGCATCATGGGCATCCCCCTGGACAAGCTCGTGACCGTACAGGTCGCCCAGGAGCTGGGATTGGGCTCCACTGATTATACGATCCTTGGCGAAGAGCCCGAGACCACCAAGGTCCGTCTACCGTCGCAGTTCATCTACCGGCTCTGGCCTGTGTTCCAGGCCGGGTTCCTCATCCCGTTCACCGTTCCCAAGCCCATGTGCGACGACGCCGCTTGCGAACGGTGCGGTACGTGCGAGACCAACTGTCCCGCAAAGGCCATCACGGTCAGTGACCGGGTGCGGTTCGATTACGACAAATGCATCCGGTGCCTATGCTGCGTGGAGCTATGCCCACACGCATGCATCAGTCCGCGGTTCCCGTGGCTTTTGACCCAGTGGCTGAAACATTAGAGACGTGAGAGTGAGACGACCATGCGCATCCTGGCCATAAACGACTGCAGCGACTCAAGCGCGGCCCTCGTGGAGGACGGACGCATCATCGCCGCGGTCGAGGAGGAGCGTTTCACCTACCGGCGACACGTAGACATATTCCCCTTCAACGCCATCGAGCATGTCACAGGTGGCGACTTCTCGGGCATCGACCGCGTCGTGTACACCATGGAGTACAACGACTTCCGTGTACCCCGGTTCGACCGGTACCAGGTCTTCCCCGCTACCATGCTCCACCCGCCCGCGGCCTGGCTCAGCACCATTGACCGGCTCCCGCAGTCGCTCATCAAGGCGGCCGGGAACGCTGCGTACTGGACACAGTTCAACGCTCTCATCAACCGCCGGAAGCTCGAGCGCAAGTACATGCAGAAGCGCATGGGGCTCGACTTCGAGATAGTCCGACACCATCTGGCACATGCGTCCTCCGCCTACCGTGCGTCCGGGTTCGGGAAGGCGAACATCCTTGTCATGGACGGCTCGGGGGAGAAGTACTCCACCTCATTGTTCGTAGGCGACGGGGATATCGAGCCCGTCAAGGACATCGCCGAGAGCAACTCCATGGGCATCCTCTACACGTTCATATCCCTAATCCTCGGTCTTGGTCGGTTCGGACAGGGAAAGACCATGGGCCTGGCGCCCTACGGTACGCCGAGGCCCGAGTACGTCAAGATGGTCGAGGTGCTGCACCACGACTACAACATCCGCATGGACCACGTGCATGAGCTGGCCCGGCACATCCGGTACGGCGGCGAGCCCACCAAGGAGCACCAGGACATCGCAGCAAGCCTGCAGGATGCATTGGAGCGTGTGGCCATAGAGATGGTCGACTGTCTGCACGAGACCAGCGGGTACAAGGACCTCTGCCTGGCAGGAGGGGTGGTCCTTAATTGCTCCATGAACGGAGTGCTCCTGCGCACGCCCATGGTGGACCGTGTGTTCGTCCAGCCCGCCGCCAGCGATGCTGGTACGGCACTGGGGGCCGCCTTCCAGCTCTGCCACGAGGAAGGCGTCCATGTCGAGACCATGATCACAGCGGCCCTTGGCCCGTCATACCACGACGAAGCCATCGCCCGGGCACTGGCTGACGAGGGGCTAACCGGCGAACCTGTCGACGACCCGGCCAGCACCGCAGCAGTGCTCATCGCCGAGGGCAAGGTCATCGGTTGGTACCAGGGCCGGCTGGAGTTCGGTCCCCGGGCCCTTGGCCAGCGCTCCATCCTCGCGGACCCCACGGACCCAAAGATGCATGACCGCGTCAACCGTATCAAGAACCGGGAGATGTGGCGGCCGCTGGCCCCGTCAGTGCTCATCGAGCACCTGCCCGAGTACTTCGAGGGCGACCATCCCTCGCCGTTCATGATCCTCACCTACCCGGTGCGGGAGGAGAAACGGGACGAGATCCCTGCCGTGACCCACGTGGACGGCTCGGCACGGCTCCAGACCGTGGACGGACGGGCGACTCCCCTTTACCACAAGCTCATCTCGCGGTTCGCCAAGGAGGGCAAACCGCCGGTGGTCCTCAACACCTCGTTCAACTCCCGTGGCCAGCCTATCGTGCGCACGCCGTACGACGCCATACGCACGTTCAAGCGCATCGGGCTTGACGCCATGGTCATAGGCGGGTATCTGGTCACTGCCTGAGGTCGCCCGGGCCCTTAGGGGCAGGCATATAAAGCTGTAGTCCGACGGTGCCCTTCCCGTGACCCTCACGACCCTCCTTGTAGTCGCTGGTGCTTATTACGCCATCCTGCTATTATCGGAGATAGTCAGCAACCTATTTGGGGGGCAACGAGAATCACCGGAGCCGGAGACGTGGCCCACGGTCACAGTAGTGCTCCCCGTGTGCAACGAGGAGGCAGTGATCGCTGAGACACTGGAGGCGCTCGCCCGCCTCGATTACCCCGGTGAGCACGATGTGCTTGTGATCGTCGGGAAAAGCAAGGACCGTACTATGGAGATCGCCCGTGAGTTCGCCGAGGAACACGATCATCTTACGGCGGTCCCCGAGGGCGAGGGCGGGGCGAGCAAAGCGCATGCCCTGAACCAGGCAATTAAGAACGCGCCTGGGGAGGTGCTCGTGGTCTACGATGCCGATAACGTGCCTGAGCGCGGTGCCATGCGCTCGCTGGTGGCCCCCATCGCCCGGGGCGACTCGGCCGTGGCCGTAGGGTGCATCCTCTCTGCAAAGCACACCGACAACTGGATCACAAGGCTGGTCTCCCTCGAGTACGCTTGGTACTACGGCGGGCTCTACGCCCACCGTGCTCGTCACAAGCTATTCGTGCCCGTACCCGGACGCAACTTCGCCATACGCCGGGAGCTGTTGAACGATCTGGGCGGGTTCGACGAAACGGTGCTCGCCGAGGACCTCTACATCACCCGCCGTATCTATGAGGAGCCAGGTCGTCGTGTGGCATACGTCCCAGGGGCGATAGTTACCGAGGAGGTGCCCGATGATCTGGACACGCTCCTTCGACAGCGTAAGAGATGGGGCGGCGGTGCCCTCAAGGAGTACCTGAACGCTTTCGGCGAGGCGCGCGGGAATCCCTACTACCTGGGACGCATAGTTGATGTAGTGCTCATGGGGCTGGACATCAGCATGCCACTAGTGGCACTATGGGCGCTCGTGGCCGTGCTTCTGGGACAGGGGCAACCCTACCCTGCACTCCTGCTGTTGACCGTGCTCCTTTACTTGGTCTACATGCGGATCTATGGTTACAAGCAGGGCCTGATACTCTACCTCCCCCTTACGGGCCTCTTGGACGTGTACATGTGCATCCTAGTCCCTATCGGTTTCATCGCCAACCGCTTAGCGGGCGGTGAGGACCCTGCCTGGGAGCGGACGGTGAAAAAGGGGCGTCAGCAGAGTGAGGATTCTGGCCGCTGACACCTATGCTTAAATGGATGAGTCCCCTTACTGATAATCCGGGGTGAACGCACCGTGGTTTCGGGAATCTGGAAGGAGTTGCCGGTCGCGACCCGGTTCCTTCTCGCCGTGGTAATCGATATCCTCAACACGTTCAACCTCGAGTACGTACCCGTGCTATCCCTCTTGGACCCGTTGCTGGCACTGGTCCAGTTCGACCTCGTGACCGACCTCGCTCCGACGAAGGCTCAGAAGCTCCTGCTGGGGCTAGGGTGCGGTGAAGCCCTGCTAGGTCACCCGAGGGACATCCTCCCTCTATGCAGCCTCGTTGTGCTGGTCACCGGGGGGAACGAGGTCCCTGAGGAACTTGACGATACTGGACGGCCGACACCCTTTGGCATGTGAGTCAGGGACCGAGGTCTTACTAATTGAGTCCTCTCTTCAGAACTCGCGTTCGATACCGTGGAAAGAGTACCAGTTATCATTGAAGTGCTCGGGTAGTGCTGCGACTACGCTTGTGTCGTAGATCGCGTAAGGCGACACGCCGAGGTCGCTCAATGCGCGTTCGTGAGCGGTATCGTAGTCCATCCCCTGCTCGTCCATGTAGCATCGCTCGGTAAGCTCATGGTCGAGGAAGTTCTGGTCGTACTCTGTGCGGACACCGTGTTCGGCAAGTCGTTCTAGCATCATCTCGTTCTCGGGGAAGTTGCCGAACTTCTCCAGATGGTCGTGCACGTACGCCAGGTTCTCCTGTGTGGGGAGATAGTGCCCGTCCATCGTGGCAAACATTGTCACGACGACCTGAATAAATAGCTGCCCTTTGGGTGGCGACGGGTTTATCAAGGTGAACCTACATGGGCTCGTAAGGGACGTGGTACCATGGCCATCATCGTGAAGGAGAAAGAAACGGGAGCGCGGTACGTGCTTTTAGGAACGGGGTTCGGCGCCTTCAAGGCGGCGCGGCCGGGGATGTTGCTGGGTAATTTCGCACCATCCGAGGACAAAGGGGAGTTCACCGTGTTAGCTGTGAGCGATGAGAAGGGCGAGGTCCACTGGATCGACTCGGATGCCATCATCGTGGTCGAGGTCGACGGGAAGCACCCGTCCCAGTACATGTAGGGAGCTGACCGATCCTGACCGATCACGGACATTTCGTGTACATCCTCGAGTGTGCCGACGGCACCTATTACACAGGATACACTACCGATCTCGGAAAGCGACTGGAGACGCACAACAGTGGCAAGGGTGCAAAGTACACACGGGCCCGGCTCCCGGTGGCGATGGTGTTCTCCGAGGCCTACGCAACGAAGAGCGAGGCCCTGCGCAGGGAGATCGAGATCAAGCGCATGACCCGACGGGAGAAGCGCGAGCTGGTGGAGCTCTAGCCGTCACGGACGCCTGTGAGCGCCTGCGTCCCGCCTAGGTCACGACCCGCATCCTATATGTGATGGGGCTGGTGTCAGTCATATCGAAAGTGATGACACCGCTCTCCTCCTCGCGATCGGCATTCCAGAGCCCGTCCTGCCACTCGATGGTCAGGCCATGGACCTCCACATGGGCCCTGTAGCGCCGCGCCGGAGCGATGGCCCGCTTGAGCTCGTCCGGCGTGGTCTCCAGGGTGGCCTGGCCGTACCCGAGGGATGACGTCTTCTCACGGGCCTCGATGGTGATCGTGTCCTTGTACCCTAGAGGCGTTGCGAGCACAGCTTCGCCGTTGTCGAAGGTCACGCCGCTCGTAGCGATCGTGGTCCTCGAGCCCAGGTCGAAAGGCAGGCGCTCCACGGACTTCCGCCCGATGTTCTGGTAGGTGATAGTCCATGTGCGGGTGCGCTTCAGGTCGCGCTTGAGGATGTCCTTTATGACGACGTCAGTGATGGTGACCGGCCTCGCCCGCAGGGTGGCCGTGATGCCCACGGCGTCACTGAAGCACTGATCATCGTTAAGTGTATCCTCACCCTCTCCGTACGCACAGGTCTCGCTCCACTGGGCCCAGTCGGGGTTCCACTCGTTCTCCCGGGTGCTCGCGGTAGCGAAGCTCGTCCGGTTGAGTGACATGCCGTTGGCCATCGTGAGCTGGACGTTGTAGGAACGGAAGAACTCCGGCGTTGAGAAGCCCGTCTTGATGGTCGTCTCGAGGTCGGTGAGCTGGGTCTCGCCCTTCAGCTCGATGTACACGGAACGCTCCTCGCCGATGAACACCGGTGTCTTGAACGCCACGGTGATTATGGAACCGCCGTTTGGGGCCGCATGGGCACTCTCGGTGTAGTCCTCACGCTCCTGGGGTACAAGGGTCAGTCCGGGCTGATCGATGACGAAGGACACGGCCTCAACGGCCGTCTCCTGTCGGTTGACCATGGACAGCTCCATGTTATACGTCAGAGCAACGGTCTCGTCCTCGGGCGCACCAACATTGATGGAAAGGCTTGGCCTGACGAAGAGCTCGCGCTCCGTTATGTCCACGTGCGTCATCGCGGTGGCGGGCGCCTCCGGTAATACGGCCGCTAGCACCAGACCAGTGGCGAGGCACACGAGAATCATGGCGTTCAGACCGCCCCCGCCGCCGCTCTTACCACTACGGAACATCGACATGGCGAAGAGCGCTGCGATGATGAATCCAACGGCCAGCACGGTCTTGAGGTGGGGGATACCGGCCGGGCCCGGCGGGACGCCGGAGGCCTTGTCGAGCTCGCGGTTGATATCCTGGATGAGGGCCTTCGCCTGGCCGTGGTCGTCAGCGTTCACGGCGGCCTCGAGCTCCTTGCGCAGGTCAGCGATACGGGCACGGACGTCGCTATCCTCTATGCTCGCCGCCTCACTATCGATGGTGGCCATGGCGTTCCGGTAGTAGGCCTCTCGGGCAGCTGGATCCTCTGGGATGTCCACGGTCGGCCGCGGGGTGGCGGCTGCGGTGGGCTTGGGCGTGGCATCGGTCGTCGGACCGGGAGTGGTCACAGGCCTTGCCGTCGGCTGCGGGTCCTCGACGACGACGCCCTCGGCGTAGGGCAGCTCCACTACGTGCACGGGCTCTGGCTCGGGGGCGTTCTGGCCGATGGACAGCACGACCTCGTCAGCGAAGCCCTCGTTCTCGGGCGTGAACTGCGGGTAGGCGCGAGTACCGGCCGCCTGCACCCGTCCCTCGGACGAGGCGGACAGTTCGTACCACAGACCAACGTCGCTTGTGTGATCGAGGAACCATACGATCTTGTCGGCCTTGACCATGACCTTGCGTACCGAACCGCCCTCGTCGGCGTATCCGGTCACGGTGAACCCGGGTGGGATGGGCTCCTCTACCACCACGAAGTGCTGGTGGACGCCCGAGGTGACCGTGATGGACACATTGACGTTGTCCCCGGGATCGGGGACGGTGGTGTCGTAGGTACGGAGCACGACGATGTCCTCGCCACGGACCAGCACGATACCGACGGGCTCGGAGGATACCATGCCGTCATCGGTGAACGCGACGGCGGCGTCGAGCTTATACTTCCCGGGCTCGCCGTAGAGCTCGTAGGTGACAGATGTGCTTCCTCCGGCAACGAGGTCCACAGGCCAGTGCAGCGCGAGGTCGGGGTCCTTGTCCTCGGATCCGGCCGCGGTCAGTCCGGCGGGCACGAAGTCGTAGAGGTCGCCCGTCACAGGATCGTTCCCGGTATTGTGGACCACGAGGGTCACATGTACACGATCCCTGCCTGCGGTGGCGAAGGAAGCGCTCTTTGAGACGGTGAGCGCAGGGCCCGTGCCGGCCGGTTCGGTGTTGGTAAGCGTCGGGAGCTCCCATGTTTCGAACTGCTTACCGCCGACTTTGGTACCGCGGGCCAGACCGTACTCGGCCTTGGCCTTACCCAGCTCCAGCCGATCGACGGCGCGGTCGGTGACGTAGTAGAGTTCGAAGGTCCGTGGCTCGGGAAGGCTGTCCACGTAGAGCCGGCGCGTGGGCCGCACCTCGACACCGTCGGGTACGGGCAGCTCGATGCTGATGCGTGCGGGCACTGCCACGTCTGCGTGGGGTGTGAGGGTCATCTTGACCGGGTACACGCCCGGTGAGGCGGGCTCGCCCACCTCGAACGCGGCGGTCACGTTACCGCCCAGGGTGGCCGTGGACCACACGTCGTAGAACAGCTTTCCTTTCCCGCGGCGCACGATGCGGATGGTGTTATCACCATGTCGCAGGAAGTCGGTGAGGCGCAGCTCGCCCGACATGCCCCAGATGCCCTCGAGATGGACCGAGTCGATCCGCTCACCGTTCACGTACAGTTCGACGTTCATGTCGGGGATGACGGGCGGTTCGATCTCCAGCAGCCGCAGGTGAGCGGCCAGAGAGGCGATCTGGTCGGCGGTGGTGGTGAACTCCCAGGGATTGCGCTCACGCAGCCACTTCAGCGCGGCCTTTGCGGTATCGCGATAGGCCGGCTGCTCCAGGAGAGCCATCGCGGCCTGTGCTGTGGTCTCGTCGGGCCCGCCGAGCGAATACCCGCGGCTCCACGAGATGTAGGGATCCTCCTCCTTGAGCAGGGAGAGCAGCTTGTTCACAACGGCCCGTTCGTCGCCCTGGGCATCACGCGTGTGCGAGAGCAGTCGTGCGTAAAGTGCGATGGTGTATGGATCGCTGATCTCGCCAGCAACCCACTTCTGATGCAGGAAGTTCATCCCCTCACCGGGAACGGACTGACCCGCCTCTGCCAGGGAGAGGAGCACGTAGGCGGTCATCCCGGCATCGTTGCCGGTGAGCCACTGAGTGCCGTTGTAGGACCCGTCGCCGTTGGCGTGGTTGGCCAGCCAGCGGACCGCGCCCTGTATCATCGAGTCGTCCACGAGCACGTGGCGCTTGGCGGTGGAGAGCGCCCGAAGGGCGTAGGCCGTCATGTAGGTGGTCGACGGACCCTTCTTCCACCAGCCCCAGCCGCCGTCGGCGTGGCGCATGAACACAAGCTCGAGGGCAAGGCTGCGGACCCGCTCCTTGAACCAGCGCTCGCTGCTGATGAGCTTGAGCTTCTTTCGGTACTCGTGGGAGAGTACGGTGGGTATGATCTTGGACGCGGTGACCTCGGTTGTCGGATAGGAGTATCCGTCCACCCGGGCGGAACCTGTGTAGATGGACAGCGACTCGGAGCCGAACCGGGCGTAACCACGCACGGAGATGTCGTAGGCCTCCTTGGGCACATTGATGGTGAATGTCACCTCTTCCTTGTCAGTGTCACCTGACACGGTCTCCTCCCAGGGCACACCGTTGGGCCGGACCCAGATGCGGTCCTGGACACCATCGGTGAGCTCGGTCCCGTCGGACGCCGATGCCGTAGCGAAGAACGTGAGGTTCTGGAAGAAGGGCGTACGGGCCCTCAGGCGCCAGGAGACCGACTGGGGGATGTCCTTGTGGAGGGTGAATGTGGCCGCATTGGGGGTGAACAGATCGAACCACTCCTCCTCCTTGAGCCCTGCGAGCGTATCGAGGTCGCCGTCCAGATAGCTGTGCACGGTCATCTGCATGGTCGTGTTGTCGCCTTGCGTGAGCGAAGCCGGGAAGTAGGGCTTGATGAAGAACTCCTTCTGCGAGACGAAGTCGGTGGCGTTCTCGGCGTACCGGGCGTCCATGGTGGACGCGTACACGGCCGCCTTCCAGGTGGTGAGCGAGTCGGGGACCATCACAGTGGTGGTGAAGGTGCCGTCCTCGCCGGTGAGGGCGAACGGCTCCCACAAGAATGTCTCTGGGAACATCGTGCGCATCTGCACCGTCGCCAGCACTGCAGCGGTATCGTCGGCGCCCAAGGACATGGCCTTCGACTCGGAGGATTTCTGCATCACCATATCGCTGTCGGCCATGGCGAATCCCTCTTCCATCTCCATGGCGGCCATCGGTGCCCCGGGCGGGGCCATGCTACCACCCATCATCGCGCGACCCGCGTTCCGCTCCATGTAATCGCCGCGGTCCCAGTGGGCTCGGGCGGGATTATCGCTGCTCGTCTCCAGCTTCGCGGGATCGCTGACGGGCGTGCCGTACATCCGTCGCATGTTCATATTGCCCTGGAAGTTCGCGTTCGATGTGATAGACCAGGAGCGGGAGAGGGGTCGTGAAACGACATCACCGCGCTCGGACGCGTCGATGACCGACTGGTCGACGACCTTCACACCTACGGCAGCGTTCGGTACGGGCCTGCCCTCCTTGTCCGTGACCGTTACAGTGAGAGTTAGATCGTCGCGGGGCTCATACACCTCGCGGTCGACGCTGATGGTTGTCCGCAACCCTTTGAGCTTGAGCCTGGCCTGGCCACCAAGAGGGTATGTGATACCGTTTGTGCCAACGACGAACACGGCCAGCCCTACACCGCCCAGGTCGTCCTCACTAGTCGGGATCCCAACCGTTACGTTCCCGCCGTCGCCCACTGTGCGAACGACGGTCCGGAGGGGGATATTGCGCATGTAGTGCCGCTCCACGATGACCGCATCGGGATCGAATCCGTTGTACTGGCGGACGAACCGCGCCTCATCGCCAGGTTCCACCTCCTGTGTGAGGGTCCACAGTCGCGCGGTGCGGATTGTACCGAGCACGACCGGACGCTGCACGGTCAGGGTGAGTCCCCTGTCGTAGCCCGTCTCCTCGTTGAACCCGATGGTGGCCGTAGCGGAGATAGCGTAGAGGCCTTCGGGATGATGGGGCACGGGGACACCGATGGTCTCGGTCCCGTCGGAAGAGGTCTGGATATGGATGCCGACAGACTGTCCCGCCATGGGGCCGTTGAACGACCAGCGCATGTCATTGTCACTGACCGGCTCGCCCGTGAGAGTGTCGATAAGAGCGAGCTCGGCAACGACCTTCTCCCCGTCCAGTCGCGGAGTGAGCGTGAGCTCGTACTTGCCCGAGACCGCCTGGCCGAACGCGCCCCAGGCGCGTCCGTACCGGTCCACGACCCCTAGCTCGCCCTCCAGGTACATGTATTTCAGGGCGACGTCACGGGACACCGTGAAGTCCTGCTCGACCTTCGAGCCCGTGGTGGGGTCGAGGGTGAGGGATTTGATCTTCTCGGGCTCCCCGTCGGGGGGGACACCAGTGAGATCCATCGTCATGGAACGGAGGTTCGATGCGTCGGTACCCTTGCTCGTGGCCGTCAGGTGGAGCGTCTCGTTCCCCGGATAGTAGGTCATGGCGACGTTCACGGTCACCTCGGGAGCGAGCTTGGCGTTCTTGGAGAGGTCCACCGTGCGGCCCGCGGGATCGGTTATATGGGCATCAACGATGATGTGGGTGCCCTTCAGCTCCTCCAGAGGTACCTCGAAGGAGCCGACGCCGTCGGTGTCGGTGGTGAGATTGATGCGCTTGTAGACCTGGAGCTTGACAAGACCGGGCCCGCCCCCCCAGGGCGGTGACGGCATGCCGCGGTACGAGATTTCCTTGGCCATCATGGGCTCGTAGAGGTCCATACCTCCCCCGTAGTACATGGGCTCGTCGTAGTAGACCGGCCCTCCGTAGTAGCCGCTCCCCGGCTCGCGGGCGGCCCACCAAACGGTGAGCTCCACGTCGCTGTTGGAGGCCGGTTTACCGAAGTAGTAGCGCAGGGAGACGTTGCCCTTGACCACATCACCGTGGTCGTAGCCCTCGTGCTCCTTGTCCAGTTCCATCTCGCTGATAAGTTGCTTCTTCTCGAAGAACTTCACCTCGATCTGCTGGCCCCGGCCACCGTCGACCTGGAACCAGTAGGTCTCCTCATCGATGTTCATGGGGAGGGTGACATGGCCGTCATAGATACCGTACTCGTTGCTGGTCACGGTCTCCTCGAGGATGGTGAACCCCCGGTTGCTGCGGAGCGTGACCTTGATCTTCTGGGAGACGGGGAGCACACGCTCTCCGGTCCACTTCCAGGAGTAGCCCCGGAAGAACACGGTCTGGCCAGGATTGTAGATGGGCCTGTCGGTGGCGAACGCGATGTCGGTCCAGGACGAGGACGAACAAGAGGAGTAGGTGCCCACCTCGTAGCTCCCTTTCCTGCCGTCGGGGAGCGTGTAGCTGATCGAGGTCCGATCGTTGGCTACCGAGCCTTTGGGGAACAGCACGTGACCGGCCGTATCTGTCGTGAGCGTGACGCCGTTGACGGTGACAGAGGCGCCCGGGACCGGTTTCAGGGTAGCCGGATCGAGGAGCACCACAACGAAGACGTTGCACCTGTCGGGCGTGGGTACGAGCACTATCGCAGGAGCTGCGGTGAGGCTCGTGGCCTGTGTGCGCCGACCCTCGCCGGGGAATATATCCGCGACGATGTGGTATGAGCCGGGCTCGAGGTTCACTGTCGGTACGTACGTCCCGTCCTCCACCCAGGTGAACTCCTCGAACACCTTCTCGGTGTCGGTGTACACGCGCACGATCATCACCCCACGGTACGGGCCGAACCGGTGGATAGCGGTGACCGGGAGCGGAGTGTCGACGCCGGACGGGAGCACGGAGGTGCGGGGGGAGATTATGATGGCCGCGTCGTTGGCATAGGGATGCTGGGAGATGTAGGCCTCCTTCTCGTACAGCCCGCGGTGGTACCGGCGGCCTACCTGGCGCCGTACGTCGAAGGTGACCGCTTTCATGTAATTACCCATCAAGGCCGTCATGGTCCAGCTGCCGAACCACGGGTCCTGGTAGTCGGGCGGTGTCCCCATGGGGATCTTGTAGGTATAGGACGCAGTGGATCCCGAGGGCGTGATTGTCTGCTTGTCCATCACCTGACCACGCGGATCGGTGAGCTGGATTATGGTGGGCTCACCGGTCACGAGCCCGGAGTCATCAAAGTAGGCGAGCTTGACCTCCATGGTCTCGCCAGGTTCGTAATAACGCTGGACCACAAGGGGCAGCACCTTCGTGTTGGCGCCTTGGGCCATGGCGAGCGCGATAATTATGGTTACCAGCAGTACGATTGATAGTCTTCCTCGGTCTCCCATACTTTAGGATGAGTCAAGCAGTTATTAAATATCGCGACGTTTTTTTAGGGTGAATCCCCCACGGCCTCGCCGTCGGAACGTCACGCTCATTCTTTTATTTGTTCGGAATCTATCCCCCTTCCATGAGAGGCAAGGTCGCAGTCATCGGTGCAGGGCAGGGGGGCATCACGTACTCCCTCCTATGGATCCTCAACAAGGTCGTACCGGCCAAGAACCTCACACTCTTCGAGCCCACGGTGGGAGGGCTCAAGAAGCGCCTCGAGGCCCTACAGCAAGCGAAATCGTGGACCTTCAAGATCGCGGACATTAAGGACCCGGCGAAGATCAAGACCGCCCATGAGATCTCCAAGCTGCCCAAGGTCACCGACGACATAGCCGAGGCTGTGACCGGCGCAGATTACATTCACCTACTCACACCCGCCCATCACCACCGGGGACTGGTCAGGAGCCTCGCACCCCACATCGACCGGAAAGGGGCCCACCTCATCATCCACTCGGATGGCGTGGGCGGCACCCTCTGCGCACGGAAGATCCTGCACGAGGACTCCGGTTCGGAGCGCCAGCAGAAGATCCGCAAGTCAGTGCAGATCCTGGGCACCGAGACACTGGGCATCACCTGCAAGGCCTTCGTGAACATCGAAGAGGGAACGGTCACCTCCCTGCTCAAGCGCCAGAAGAACAACCTGCTCGCAACCGGTATCCCCATTAAGCCAATGGAGAAGAACATGGCGAAGGTCCAGCCGTTCTTCCTGCCGACAAAGCTGCAGCCCTGCCACGATCCCCTGGAGGAGGGCGTCCACGACTCGCCTGCTTTCCATGCTCTGGGCATGCTCGGTAACGTCAGCAAGATCATGGCAGTCGCCAGGGGTGATCGGGGTCCCTTCAACTTCTACCTCAGCTTCACCAAGAGGATGACTGCACGGATGGAGCGCTTCGACGAGGAACGGGCCCGGATCTCGGTCAACCTGGGCATGGAGCCTGCGAAGTCCTGCCGAACCTTCCTCAACGTGGCGTACGACATAGCCCTCAATGACAAGAAGGGCAGACGTCGTTCGCTCCACGAGATGCTCAACGATCCCAAGACCCCGTACTACGGGGATCCAGCAGTGTCGCCTGCACCCAGTATCCTGACCCACCGCTACCTCACCGAGGAGCTACCCACCAGGGTTGTTCCCATGTGGTCGCTGGGCAGGGCGCTCGGTATGGACGTGCCCGTCCACCAGAGCGTCATCAACGAGGTGATCGCCCTCGGTATGGGACGCATCATCAAGGAAGGCAGGACGCTCGCGGCCATGGGGCTCTCGCGAACCGGGGTGCGGAAGTGGAAGGAAACGATCAAGCAGTTCTACTAGAGGGGGAGGCTCCCGGCCCTCTTGTCAGGACACTTAACAACGTCCTTCTCTTTGACGGGACCGGGGAGAATCCGTCGAGGAATGCGAGTATCAGGTTCGCTCCCGACGGGACCATCGCCTCGATAACACCCGGGGGCGAGGGTGAGTGCGAACTCGTCGCCGAACCTTCGGTTGTCAACATCCACGCCCACGGGATAATCGCCGGCACGCCGCTCTTCTCCAGCGGTTCGGAGCCGCCGGTACCTGAGCAAACGGTGGAGAACCTCCGGATACACCTGCGGCAGGGGACCGGAACGATCATATCGGCGGACAACTTCTGTGATCCTCTCAAGGTGCGTGCTGTCCGTAAGGCCTTCCCCCACCTTTCCATCTACACGCTCTCCAATGTGAACCCCCACGCCCTGGCCGCGGCGCGTTGCGTGGACGGGTGCGGGCTCGCCGAGGTACGCTTCCTGGACACCGAGACACAGATCAAGCGCCATCCTGACGTTGTGATCGGTGTGGGCGAAGTGGGCTCGGGCGCGACATTCCTGGGTGGCGTCGCCGCTTACCGCATCATCCCGGGCATCGTCCGCGCGCGGTGTGGCGTCGAGCTGGGCGAACGGGGCGGGGAGAGACTTAAGAAGGCACTGTACGACCTGCGGACGCTCACACCCCGGGAGTCGCCCAAGGAGATAAAGGCGTACCGCGAGGCAGCGGCCGATCTTGGCATACCGATGGGATCGATGGAGGGGATCCGGCGTGACGTTGTGGAGCGGTTGGGCCCTGCGGTCAAGGAAGAGATGGAGAGCACACGATATGCCGCCCAGATGGCCATGATGACCGGAGCTCCAATGCTCGTCCACACCGGGCTCCCATCCTTGGGCGTCATCGAGAGGATCGCAGACCTGCCCCGGATTCTCGTGCTGGGTCACACGAACCATCCGAACATCCCGCCCGACGAGGCGATGGCATGGGTCAGTTCCATCAAGAAGCGGCGTAAGTACCCTACTTATGCCGGTGCCTCGACCTTCAACTCGGCCCGAGAGGGCTTCGCCGACGAGCTGGAGACCTTTGTAAGGTTCATCGAGGAGGGTGCGGCAGACATAATCTCCACCGATTACGGCGCAGGTCACCATGATCCCATCAGAGGACGTGTACTGGCCGCCTGTAAGGAGACCGGTAAGGAGTACTGGCGGGTGCTGCCGACCTTCACGAGCACGCCTGCGGGCGTCTTCGGGCTCGACTCGGGAGTGCTCGCCGAGGGCCGGCCAGCCGACGTGGTGCTCGCCAATATCGATAATCCGATCATGCCACTGGCAGTAATCCATCGGGGGAGGCTCGCGTACCAGGCCGAAGGTGCCGAGGACGCTCTGTCAGGATGTGTCGAGTTTGAGAGCCCGGCGGCTACCGAGGGTGATGAGTAGCGCAATGACGGACGACAGTCCCGCAGTCCAAGGGACCGGTAATGAGAACCTTGTTAATCTGCTCATCATCGGTGTGATCGCGGTAGGGCTGTGGTCCGCGCTCGTGAACATCGCCCCGCCACTACCCTCATCGGACGGGTTCGTCGACCTGCTGGAGGAAGGGGCTGGCGGGGACGGTGCGGTACAGTGCGCGTTCTCCTTTGGTGGCAGCTGGAACATATACGAGGATCCCAAGTACTGCGTGCCGCCCGACCATGATGACACGGACGATCCCGCAGACGCCACCGAGTGCATCTGGTACGTCCAGAACGGATGCATGCCCGGGGCCGATCCCGGATGCACGATCCCGCCAAGGGACAGAAGCCCCCGCCAGGACCTGTGCGCGCTCCATCCGTGCCGGGCACGGAACATGATGGTGTACTCTAGTAACTCCAAGTACGGCTGGCCGTACTTCGAGGTATGCATCCCCGCAGCCCTGCTCGAGAAGGATGCTGGCGTAGTGACTCCCGTGGTACGACCGGTCATGTCCCAAGAATAGCCCCAGTTACGGTCTGCCGGGCATCGGGTTCAGGTGCTGTTCGGACCCGCTGTAGACAGCGATCCCACCTAGGTTGTCCGGATCATTGGTCCTTCAGGATATCCCTGGCAGAGAAGACGGCGACCATGTTCGTCTGCGAGGGGCGGTCCAGCATGTTGGCGGCGATGATGAGCGTTTCGTCCTGTTCGATGAGGTCCTTCTCGAAACAGCCCTTGATGGACCTTCGTATCAGGGTAAGGCTGTCCTCAGATCCGTCAAGTCCCTGTATCAGGAGCGGTTCTATACCCCACACCAGCCTCATCTCCCTTGCCGTCCGCGGATGGGAAGTGATCCCAAGAATGGGCAGTGCCGGCCTGTACTTCGACACCATGCGCCCAGTGTAGCCGTTATGGGTGAGGCAGATGATCATCCCTTTCTTGTACTGCATGTCATTCAGTTCCTTGCATGCTGAGTACACAAGGTGACCGATCATCTCTGACGTGGTCTCGTTCTCCGAGTCGTATTTATCGGGGTTCCTCTGGGGGATCAGTGCCTCGGACACCCGTATCACCCTCTCCATCATTTCGACCGCCTCACCAGGGTAGTCGCCCGATGCGGTCTCTGCGCTCAGCATGACGGCGTCGGCGCCGTCCTCGATCGCGTTGAACACATCAGATATCTCTGCTCGTGTGGGCATAGGGGACTTCACCATGGACTCGAGCATCTGGGTGGCCACGATGATAGGTTTTCCCGCGATGTTGCACTTCCTGATCATCTCCTTCTGGTAGGGGAGCACCTCTTCCGGGGGTATCTCAACACCCAGATCGCCCCGTGCCACCATGATGCCATCTGAGACCTCAAGGATGGAGTCGAACGTGGCCAGCGCGATAGGTCGGTCGATCTTCGTGATCAGCTTGATACTGTCGTTACCGCGCTCGGTCAGGATCTTCTTGACTGCTAGCACGTCGCTCTCGGTGTCCGCGTAGGACACCGCCACGAACTCGGGATCGAGATCGGCGATGACCCAGAGGTCCTGTATGTCCTTCCCTGTCGGTACCGTGAACGGGAAGACGAGCGACGGTGTGTTCACGCCCATCTTGCTGGAGATGAACCCACCCGACAGGATAGTGCACTCCATCTCCTCCTCCGAGATGGTCTCTATCCTCAGGCACACGATACCGTCATTGATGTAGAACAGGTCGCCCTGCTTCAGATCTTTGTAGAGGTCCTTACATGGGAGCGATATCTTCTCACAGGTGCCGGGGACGTCCTTCTTCGTGATCGTTATCTTGTTCCCCGGTAGGAGGACGGCCCCGCCATTTTGCATCTTTCCGATCCTGATCTTCGGTCCCTGGAGCTCGCAGAGGATAGGGATGGTCTCATCCGCCTTCCGGACGTTCTTGAACAATGAGAGTCTCTCGTTCACAGTCCCGCACGAGAAATCGATACGTGCACAGTCCATCCCGAGCTCTGCCAGTTTTTTTATCTGCTCGGGTGAGGAGGTCGCAGGTCCCAGTGTGCAGATGATCTTGGATTTTGTGAGCGACTTACGGATTGTCATAGGCCTGTCCCCCTTCTAGGGAGGACGGTCCTACATATTATAAATCGTGCGGATTCCCCCGCTACGCTACAATCCTTGAGAAGTCCTTCTCGATACGCGTACGGGACAGGCCGACGATTGTGGGTCTGCCGTGTGGGCAGTTCCAGGGGTGCTCGCATAGCAGGAGCTTGCGGAGCAGGTCCTCGGCCTGCGCGGGTGTGAGGCGCTCGCCTGCCTTGATGGAGCCGCGACAGGCCATGATCTTGAGGATGGCGTCCGTTCGTGACTCCCTGTGCTTGGGCTTTCCGAGGCGGAGGATGTCATCGATGAGCGCACGCACCTGATCGGGACCGGCGGTCCTACCGAGCACGACGGGCACGCGGCACACCTGGAAGCTGTTCCCGCCGAAGGGCTCGATGACTAGCCCCAATCCGGCCAGCTCGTCCAACCGGTCCTTCAGGAGCACCGCTTCCCGCGGTCCTAGTTCGAGCACCAGGGGTGCCACCAGTTCCTGGCCTCCGACATCGCCGTCGGCGTGCGACCGTACGAGCTGTTCGTACTTGACGCGCTCGGCGGCCGCGTGGAGGTCGACCATCAGCAGCTCGTCACGTCCCTGGAAGAGCAGGTAGGTGTCGAACAGCTCGCCGATGTAGATAAGACCTGCGAAACGTCCATCGAACCGATCCTGCTGGGGCAGGTCCTCGACTGGTGTATCGGTCCGGCCTGATGGCGCCGTTTCCTGTGCTCTTGCCAGCACCGCCTGGACCTGGCCGGACCGCGTCCCGACACTGCCCTTGGCCGGAGTGACCTTCCCTGCGGGCCTGGCGGTGGGCCGGAGAATGCCCCGAGCCGCCCTGTCAGCACCCACTGTCCCCGGTAATGGTTCCTGCTGCGTCGATGGTGCCAAGGGCGTCCCCGCACCGGCGGCACGGAAGACCGGAGCCCGTGCAGCGAGCGCGTCCGCCACCACTGCGGCCACGGCGTCGGCCACCTTGGACGGGTGGACGAACCGCACCTCGCGCTTGGCGGGATGGACGTTCACGTCGACCTCGGATGGATCTACCTCGATGAAGAGCACACCTGGTGGCACGTTCCTGCCCGGCGGGAGGGTGCCCCTGTAACCCTCTGACAGCGCGCGGCGCAGGAGGGGCATGCGCACAGGTCGACCGTTGACGAACACGAAAGGCGGTCGAGCAGGCGGGGCCGGGGCGTCAGGGGGTACGATGAGGCCGTACGCACGCACTCCGTCCCTGTCGTCGTCCACGGCCACCATGTACCGGGCGACGTCCTTGCCCAGGACCGCCATGGCCGCGGCCTTGAGCTCGCCGGAACCCGGCGTCAGCAGGAGTGTGTGCCCCCCGTGCTCTAGGCTGAAGGAGATATCGGCGTGGGCCAGTGCGGCGGCGTTCACGACCTCGGTGACGTGGCCCAGCTCCGTTGCCGTTGCACGCAGATGCTTGCGCCGGGCGGGCGTGTTGAAGAACAGTTCGCGCACCTCTACCTCGGTGCCCGTGGGCGCAGCGGTGGGCTGGACCGATACCGTCCGACCTCCCTCAACCCGCACCTCGGTCGCTCCCGCCAGCGGATCACGACAGGTGACCAGCCGCACAAGGGCGACGGATGCGATAGAGGGCAACGCCTCGCCCCTGAATCCCAGGGTGCCCAGCTCGCCCAGGTCATCGATGGTTACGAGCTTTGATGTGGCGTGACGTTCGAAGCAGAGCTCAGCGTCCTCGGCGGTCATGGATCGGCCGTTGTCGCGCACGGCCACAAGCTCCTTACCGCCATCGGTGATGCGCACCTCGATCCGGGTAGATCCGGCGTCCAGAGCGTTCTCCACAAGCTCCTTCACTACAGAAGCAGGCCGCTCGACCACCTCACCCGCGGCGATCTGGTTCGCCACGACGTCGGACAGTACATGGATCTCAGTCATCATCGTCACCACCTTGTGCCCGACGCTTGAGCTCCTCCAGCTTGTTCAGCGCCTGGACGGGGGTCATCTCGTTCAGGTTGAGGTCCGACAGCTCGTCGAGGACCGTGGCACCCGCGGTGAACTCCACCAGGGACGCCTGCTTGGGCGGGGGCTCGGGCTCCTCTGTCCGCACCTGTGGTGCACGGGGCGGTGGTCGCGCCAGTGGTCCGATGGCCAAGGCCTGGCTCCCGGGATGGTCCGGGTCCTCCAGCGTCCCCAACACCTGTCGGGCGCGGTCCAGCACATCCTCGGGGAATCCGGCCAGCTGGGCCACCTCTATTCCGTAGGAGCGGTCCGCCGGCCCGTCCACCATCTTGCGCAGGAACACCAGTCTGCCCCCGTCGTCCTTTATGGCGATGGAGAGGTTACGCAGCCCCGCCAGCTCGTCCTCGAGCACGGTGAGCTGGTGGTAGTGGGTGGCGAACAGCGTCTTGCACCCCTTCTCCGGGTGGGAGTGCAGGTACTCGGTCACCGCCCAGGCGATGGACAGGCCATCGAACGTGCTCGTCCCCCGACCGATCTCGTCCAAAAGGACTAGGCTGCGCGACGATGCGTTATGAAGGATGTTGCTCGTCTCGTTCATCTCGACCATGAACGTCGACTGACCCGATGCCAGGTCGTCGTGCGCTCCCACGCGTGTGAATATCCGGTCCACTACGCCGATGACGGCCTCCAGTACCGGGACGAACGAGCCCATCTGCGTCATGAGCACGATGAGCGCCACCTGACGCAGGTAAGTGGACTTGCCGGCCATATTGGGGCCGGTGATGAGCATGAACCGGTTCTCGCCGCAGTCCAGGGTCGTGTCATTGGGGATGAAACCGCCCCGACCTATGGTACGCTCCACCACCGGGTGGCGGCCGGCGAGGATGCGGACGCGGTCGCCATCGTTCACCTGTGGTCGCTTGTAATCCCGGTCGTGGGCGACCTGGGCGAGGCACGCCAGCACGTCGATACGGGCCAGCACCTGCGCGGCGTCCTGTACATCGGCCGCGCTCTCTGCGACCTGGGAGCGTACCCGACAGAACAGTTCGTACTCCAGGGCCACCGACCGCTCCTCGGCCGTGAGCACCTTGGACTCGTACTCCTTGAGCTCTTCCGTGATGAACCGCTCGGCATTGGCCAGCGTCTGCTTGCGGATGTAGTTGTCGGGGACGAGCTCTAGATTGGGTCGTGTGACCTCGATGTAGTAGCCGAAGACCTTGTTGAAACCTACGCGCAACGACCTGATGCCCGTACGCTTGCGCTCCGTCTCCTGCATGGTGGCGATCCAGTCCTTGCCCGAGCGCGACAGTGCACGCAGTTCGTCCAGGTCGGTATCGAAGCCCTCGCGGATGATGCCCCCCTCCCGCACGGCGGTAGGGGGAGACTCGATGATGGCGCGTGAGATCAGCTCGGCGACGTCGACGAGGTCGGGCAGGGTCTCGGAGGCCTCGGTAAGGATGGCCGCGGACCTTTCGGCCAGCTGCTCCCGGATATGCGGGAGCGTCAGCAACGAGTCGCGTAGCGAGACGAGGTCCCGTGCATTGGCGGTACCGGACACGATGCGTGTGGCGAGCCGCTCCAGGTCGGACACACCCCTGAGCAGGTCACGCAGGTCGTCGCGCACCAGCTGCTGTTCCAGGAGCTCGCCAACGGCATCCAGTCGTCGGTCGATGGCGGCCACATCCGTTAAAGGACGCAGGAGCCAACGGCGTAGTAGCCGGCCGCCCATGGGTGTCGTGGAATGGTCCAGAACCTCGAGGAGCGTGTTCGTGGTGTCGTTCGTGCGGATGCTGCGCACCAGCTCCAGGTTCCGGGAGGATACGGCGTCGATGACGAGCACGTCGTCGGTCGAGTAAGGGTGGAGCACGCGGATGTGCTCACTGGTGCCCTTGAACGTCTCCCGGAGGTACACCAGCGCGGCTCCGGCCGATGACACGGCCAGACGCCGGTCCTCCAGCCCGAACCCGTCAAGAGTGAGCGTGCCGAAGTGATCGCGCACTATGTCGTACGCCCGCTCGTAGGCGAAGTGCGCGTCGGGGAAGTCCGAGAGACGCATCACGGACTGCACTCGTACCAGCCTGACGAATCCCTCATCCTGTCGCAGCCACTCCGGGACGAGGATCTCGGCAGGCCCGAGCCGGACGAGCTCGGCGTTGAGCTCGGTTGCAGCATCGTCGCCGTCGAACTGGGTGGCCATGAACTCGCCGGTCGAGATGTCGATGACAGCAAGACCGTACGAACCGCCACCGGCGGACACGGCGGCCAGGAAGTTGTTCTCCTTCTCGTCAAGCAGGAAACCCTCCATCAGCGTACCGGGCGTGTAGACCCGGATCACGCCCCGTTTGACCAGGCCCTTGGCCTTCTTGGGGTCCTCGAGCTGCTCGCAAACGGCGATCTTGTGTCCTGCCCTGAGCATCCGGCCGATGTAGTTGTCCAGCGCGTGGTGGGGGAACCCGGCGAGCTTGGTCTCTTGGGGCGAACCGCGGTTGCGGGAGGTGAGCACGATGTCGAGAGCCTTGCTGGTCTTGACAGCATCTTCACCGAAGGTCTCGAAGAAATCGCCCATCCGGAAGAAGAGCACGGCGTCAGGGTACTGTCGCTTCATTTCCCGGTACTGCCGGGTCATGGGCGTCTCCTTTTGCTTTGGTTTACCCAGTCGTCACCCTCCCGTCGTCAGGAAGGAAGGTAGACTTTTATGTCCTGTGGATGGGCAGGCCGAGCCGTCTGGCGACCGTGCTCCGACGAGATCCCTACCGTGCGCCACCACCCACGCTGACATCGTGTCGGACCCACCCTGCAGTGGCGTCGCGCACTTAATCCGGAAGGTTTAAACTTCCTACTACTATAGCGAGGGGTCCGGCCTTTGTCAAGGCGCCCTCCGGGGCGAACCGGGCAGGGGTCGCGGGCCGTCCGGTGACGCTTCGGCGTCGGTTGGGCGGTGCGACAGAGGGGCCCTGACGCGCAAGCTGACGGGCGCTGATGTCGCTGCAAGGGATGCCTGAAAGGGCGCTGGCAACGGCGCTTGGGATGGTGTGTCTGGCACCGGTCCCGGGCCGCTCGGCGGCGCTTCGGCGCTGGCGGGGGGTGCGGCCGACAACCGCTGCGGCGCAAGCCGTGGAGGTGCGACGGTCGCGGCGAGGGATGCCTGAAAGGGTGCCGGCAACGGTGCTTGGGAGGGTGTGCCTGGTACCGGCTCCGGTCCGGTCGGTCGGCGCTTCGGCGTCGGGCGGGCGGTGCGGCCCGGTGCTCCGTGGCGCAAGCCGCGGGGAAGGGTGGGCCGTGGCGGGGCGTGTCCGAAGGGGTGCCGGCAACGGTGTCCGGGAGGACGTGTCGCGTATCGGGGACCCGGTGGGTCGTTGGATCAGCGTGGAAGCGAAGGTACAGCGGCGCGGCCTGAATAGAACCGGGGCGTACGTTCCGGGGAACGGGAGGCCGCGGCGAGGATGCCCAAAGGGTGCCGGAAACGGCGTCCGGGTGCGCATCCCCGCTCCCGAGGCCCGGCAGGGCCGACCGGCGGCGTTTCGGCGTCGCGGGGCGGAGCGGTCAAGAACCGAACGCGGCTCCGGTCGCGGGCGGGGAGGGTCCGCAACAGGGACGCCCGAAGTGGTGCTGGCAACAGTACCGCGGAAGGCGCCCCTGTGTCCCAACCTTTCTTTCCGATGCTATCCGTGACCGAGAGGGCAGTGCTTCGAGTCCGAAATCCTCATAAACCTCCCTTCTTCATACACCGACGATGCCCGTCCGCCCCAAGCTCCTGAAGGCCGGCACCTGTCCGGACTGCGGAGGTGATCTGCTGCTCGTGGGGTTCGGCGACGTCAGGAAAATGCGCTGCGAGAAGTGCGGGAAGGAGATGGAGGAGCGCACGACCCCTGACGACCGGGATAAGGATATCGCAGTCATCGACGTTGAGGAGATGGCTAAGAAAATGGGCACGCTCAAGGTCCGCTGCCGTAACTGCGGTCGTGTCGGCGTGATGACCTGGCAGCTACAGACCCGGCGCCCCGACGAGCCGCCGACACAGTTCTACAAGTGTCTGCGCTGCGGGCGTGCATGGAAAGAGTCAAGGTAGCTTCAGGCGGCTTTTTTCATGCATCCTTGATGGAATCCGCGCCTCTTCCGACATCCATGATGGAACCTGCGCTTTCTGCCGCAGGGGTGGCCCCAACGACCGTGGTGGGGGCTGTTCTTACCGAACTTGCCTTCCACTTGGAATGACTTGATGACCTCCTTGGTCCATCTGTCCAGAAGGACAACCCACATGATCCCCTCCTCGTCCTCGAGCTTGACGATGATGTACTGTCCTGCAGGGAACGTAGCGATGATTCGTCCATCGGGTATGGTCGTCGGTGCCTTGACGACACCATCATCACGGAAGCTCATGGGCGTATCCAGAAGGACAGCAGGGGTGACCGTTGCAGGTGGCTCGTCCACTACCTCTTCTTTAGGTTTCTCAACGAGCACCAGCTGTGGTCCATCGACGACCGCCTCCTCTTCCGGGGCGACCTCTTCCTCCACAGCATCCTCCTCAACGATGAGGAGCCTCAGACCGTTGTCCTGGCCTGAACCCCAGTCCTCTGTCCAGAATGACTGACCGGACGCAAGGACGACGCCCAGGACCGTCAACAGCACTAATCCTAGAATTAAATATCTCGATTTCAAGCTCACGCACCTCTAACTTCTCGCGCTACTAGAATAATAGGCGCCCCAGGTATATAACGATAGTTATCACAATCGTGATGAGCACTTAGGCCGGTAGAATCTCAAGTACTCCCGCCAGTGGGACCGCGACTATATGCCCATCACGAACACTAGGTAGACGAGCGCCAATGGCAGCCAGAGCGGCAGGAGGGCGAGCCCGAAAACGACCACAAACTCCAGTCCGGCGGCGATCGGACCTGCCTTCGTCCTGTAGAATATGCGTGTGATCTTGTGGAGGTGCATCCCCAAGAAGTATACGATTATGTAGTAGTTGAGCACGAACCCGGGCACGGTGAACGAGTCCGATGCAGGTAGTCCCGGCATCTGTGTGTACTCCTCCACGGACCGGAACCCGTCGTACTCAGGCTGATGTAGCTCGTACGTCCCTCCCGGCTCGCCCTGTGTGTACAACACCATGTCCTTGTTCACCCCCTCATCGACTGTATGCCCACGTACCCCGGTCCTGAGACCTGTAGCAGGAATAGCCCCTCGCCCCCGATGAGGATGTTCTCGATGCCGTGGACGCGGACCAGCTCCAGCTCGACGCTGTGGTCCTTGAACACTAGATAGCCCTGATCGATCATCATGGTCTGGCCCTGCTCAAGATACGTAATGACGTAGTCCCCGTGGACGTGCATGAACACCTTTCCCGGTCCCGTCAGGTTCTGGAAGATGAGGTTGTCCCGGGCGAAGCTGGCCATGCCTATGAGCTTGACGAGGTTGTGGGACGCAAGTGAGATAGAGAACTGTACCGTGGGCTCCATGGCAAGGAAACCCGAGTGGGCGATGTCGATGGCCTGGCCGGGCTGGAGGTCGAGCTCCTTGATCATCCCGGGCTTGCCCGCAGCGATTCCTACGGTTCCGGGACCCTCGTACTTGTCCAGAGCAGCGGACTCGCCGGTGAACAGACGGGAGAAGAATCCCATACCAAGCACGGCGTCTGAGTGGATGTCCGGCGTCTCGTACAACATGGCACCGCGCTCGCACACGATGGTCTCGCCCTGGTAGAGGTCGATCTCCATCACCGGTGCGAAATGCCCTATGATACGTGTCTGCATCCCATCACCACCCCGTGCTCTGGATGCCCACCTTGCCAGGGCCCGTGCATGTGAGGAGGAAGAGCCCCTCGCCCCCGATGAACACTTTACGCAATCCCTTGATCCTCGTGAGGTCGACCTCGACAGACGGGTCCTTGTAGGCCATGTATCCCTGGTCGAGGTCCATCTTCTGTCCTTGGGCCAAGGTGGCCTCGACAAGGTCCCCCTTGACCACGATGAAGACCCTGCCGGGTCCTGTGAGCTTCTGATAGAAGAAACCCTGGCCGCCGAACAGGAACTTCCAGGGTAGGATGCCCTTCCACACACGCTCGATGCCGTAGGAGAGGGTGACGTCGCCGGCCATGAACGCGCCCTTGCACACGTCGACGGACTGTCCCGGCCCCAGGTCGATCTCCTTGATCATCCCGGGGGACGAGGCCGAGAGACCGATGACACCCGGTCCGGTGTACCTGTTCACGGCGATCGTCTCGCCCGTCAGCCACTTCTTGATCGCGTTGAAAAGACCGCCGACCAGGCTCTCCATGTGAGTGGAGGACGACGCATAGATCATGGCCCCCGCCTCGCACATGATGGACTCGCCTTCGTTGAGCTGGACCTCGAGGATGGGCGTGTACCCGCCGATCTTTCGGATGTTCACAGCCTCAGCCTCCTGGCCC
The DNA here is from genome assembly GCA_964519305.1 of Candidatus Undinarchaeota archaeon. GTDB lineage: Archaea > SpSt-1190 > SpSt-1190 > JASMDC01 > JASMDC01 > JASMDC01. The sequence goes on along the minus strand of CAZFHY010000001.1, from coordinate 345,993 downwards.
GCGAATAGGGGATGGGCCGGCCCATGATGAACACGCTCTGGATGGAGTGGATGCCCACGTAGCCGGGCCCCTCCAGCTCGAAGAGGAAGAAGCCCTCTCCGCCGAAAATGCCCTTCTTCAGGGTGTCGAATATCCCGTCACCTATCTTGCGCAGGTTAACGGCCACAGAGCTGTCCTTGAACAGGAAGTGCTTCTCGTCAAGCTTGAGCTTCTCGCCTGGTTGGAGGTACTTGATGACACAGTCGCCGGGGACGTGGATGAACACGTTACCGGGGCCGATGACCTTCTCGAGTATCAGCCCCGTGCCTGACAGCCCGATCAGTATCTTGTTGATGAGCCCGCCGCCCAGGAGCTCGGTGACGAACTCGATGGAGAGGTTGACGGTGTTCTCGGCCGCGAGGAAGGCGGCCTTGCTCACGTCCAGCTTCTGACCGCCCTCGAGGGTGACGTAACGCACATCACCGGGCGATGACTTGGACATCCCCAAGGTACCGGGGCCCGTGTAGAGGTTGAGGGACGCGGTCTCGCCCGAGGCGGCGCGGCCGAACAGGCCCTTCATGCTGGCCTCGAACTCCATGTCGTGGTCCTTGTAGATCATGGCCCCGCCCTCGCAGTAGACGGATTCCCCGACCTCGAGGGTAGCCTCGAGTATGGGGATGAACCCTCCCATGACCTTGAAGTTCAACGAAACCCTCCCCGCTGTATCCTCTTGTCGCTGGCAATTGATATAAAGGAAACGCTCGTGGTGGGTGCCATGCGTGCGCGCGTCATCGCGGCCTATCTGGGTGCCGTGCTGCGCATCGTCGGGGCCACGCTCCTCATCCCAGCCCTGATGGGGGCGGCGGCGGGCGAGCCCTGGTACACCGTCTCGGCGCACCTCGTAGCGGCCGTCCTGGCACTGCTGTGCTGGACCGCCTCCCGGCCCCTGGGGATCAAGGCCCCCACGGTCCAGGAGGCCATGGCCGTGTGCACCCTGTCGTGGGTGGTGGTGTCCGGTATTGGCGCGCTCCCGTTCTACCTGGTCGGGCACATGGCCCCTCTGGACGCGTACTTCGAGGCAGTCTCGGGATTCACGACCACGGGCATCACCATGGTCTCCGATCCCGCCACCCTTCCCGAAAGTCTCCTGCTGTGGCGGGCGCTCACCCAGTGGCTGGGTGGGCTTGGGATCCTTACCTTCTTCCTGGCGGTGGTGGTCCCGGGTTCATCGGCGGCGTTCCAGCTCTTTGCAGCCGAGACGCACAAGGTGGAGGCCGGACGTCTGCGCCCCGGACTTATCTCGTCGATCCAGGGGCTCTGGCGGGTGTATGTGGGGCTCACTGTGGCAGCAGCGGTCACCTTCATAGCGCTGGGGATGGACCCCTTCGACGCCCTGGCCCACGCGCTGACTTGCCTCTCCACCGGCGGCTACTCGACCCGGGCAGCGAGCATCGCCGCATACCCGGCCGCCGTGGCGCCGGCCGTCATCCTCTTCATGGCACTGGGCGGTGTGAACTTCGCCCTTGTCCACCTGGCGCTCACCAAGGACCTGCGCAGGGCCCTGAGCAATTACGAGCTGAAGGCCTATGCCCTCATCATCGTGCTCACCACGCTCCTTGTATGGAGCGACCTGCGCTGGCATACAGCGCCCACCGGTACAGAGGCCTCTGACGCTGCCTTCCAGGTCGTGTCGGTTCTCACTACGACGGGGTTCGGCACCCGGGACATCGGGGCGTTCCCGGCCGTGTCGCGGGTGGTGTTCCTCGTGCTCATGGTCATCGGCGGTTGCGTCGGCTCCACCGGCGGCGGGCTCAAGGTGGCCCGGTTCGTCCTCCTGCTCAAGCTCGCCCGGCGCGAGCTCTACCGTCTGCGCATCCCCCGACGGGCGGTAGCGCCCGTGGTCGTGGCCAATAAGCCCGTACCTGAGTCCGCGCTCACCCGCATAGCCGGGATGTTCGTGCTCTACCTTGCGCTGTTGCTCGCCGGTACGCTGGTCACCCTGGTGTTTCACGGGGACATGGGGCCCTTCGAGGCTGCTAGCGGGATGTTCTCCGCTCTGGGCAACATCGGACCTTGGTACGTGCCCGCGGGCACGCAGCTCCACGCCGCCGTCAAGCTAACCTATATATTTGGTATGCTCGCAGGTAGACTTGAGATCCTGCCGCTCCTGGTCCTGGCCGATCCCAAGACCTGGAAAGGCTTCCCAAGGTGAACTGAACCATGCACGTGATCATCGTCGGGGCGGGGCTTCTGGGCCGCAAGCTGGCCAAAGGTCTCGCCGAGAACGGGCACGACGTCGTCGTGGTCGAGGAGGACCGCCAGCGATGCGAGGACGTGCGCGCTGAGTCGGGCGCCCTGGTGATCAACGGCTCGCCCGAGCGGCCTGCCGTGCTTGAGGAGGCCGGGATCGACCGTGCCGACACTCTTGTGGCCGTTCTGCCCAAAGACCTGGAGAACGTGGCCGTATGCGTCATCGGCAAACGCTACAAGGTCCCCAAGATAGTCGCCAAGATCGTGGACCCCGACTACGACGAGGTTTTCCGTCTGGCGGGCGCCCACCACGTCGAGGGATGGGCCGACATCCTCTACAACGAGATGATGCTGGAGATCGAGGAGCCCACCGTCCGCCGGGTTGCCAGCCTGGCCAGAGGTGCGGCGGAGCTTTTGATAGTCAAGGTGCCCGAGGGCTCGTCCATCACGGGGAAGAACGTGTCCGAGCTGGCCGCCCAGGAGGATTTCCCCGAGGGCTTCCTGTTCGTGGCGGTCATCCGCGAGGGGAAGGTCATCATCACCCATGGCAAGACGAAGATCCAGGCAGGCGACGACGTTGTCGTGGTCGCCACGGCGGAGGATGTGCCGCGGATCGGGAAACTGGTAGGGTAGAGGGCCAGCGAAGAAATGCTCCCACTCCTATGAGTTCTCGGAGTGGCGTTCGGCGTGCGGTTTCTTGTTTGATTACTGGTTCGCATCAGCGTTCCAGATGCGTGAGAGCATCTCCAACAGCTCCTCCTTGAGCTCGTCGGGGATAAAAACACGATCTTCGGGTCGCCATCTGCCGCCTTCCCGGGTGTAGTAGATTAGTTGGATCCCAGTCTTGAGCCGCTTGATAACATACTCGGACTCGCCGCTCTGGGTCTGGATCCGCTCACTCACCTGCTTCCGGTAGGTTCTCTCCAATGCTTTCTGTTTTTCCCACTGGTTCAGGCCCTCATAGACCATTGGGGCAGAGGGAGAACCATAGATATAAGAACCTTCCCAAGCGGCCGGGGAATTTAAAGTATATGATAAACATAACAGTCATACACCTATATACTAAACCATAACGTAATGGTGCGGGGCAGGTACTACTATCGGTCGTAACAGAAGAGCATATACTATGTCGTACACTTCATCATCAATGGTCACCGGAAAGCTGGTGGTTTACGAGCTCGGTCACCTCCCCCCCAAGGACCGTAACCGGTTCTGCCGTAAGTTCTATGGATGGACCGACCGGCCCGATGGCGGCAAGTACACCTACAGCAGGGCAGGATTTCTCGAGGACGTGCCTTTTATCAGGCCGGAGAAGTCCGTGCTCATCATCCGTAACGAGGACGTGGGCCGGGTGCTCGCTTTTCTTCACGAGTATGACGCACATAGCAATATCCGTGATATCCTACTCACGGAGGAGGACCTGCAGGAACTAGGTATGTGAACCTTCCCGACAGACCTACCTGTCGATCTCGAGCTCGTAGATGTGCAGCTGGCCGCGGACCTCCACCGGATCTAGTCGATGGGTTGTAAGGAGGCCGTCGTCGTCAGGCGCGTATCGGTAGACCTGCACCATGGGGATGTACCCGTCGCAGAGCACGGCGTACCCGCCTTCGCGTACGGCCAGTGCCTGGTCGTGGATGGTCATGCCACAGGAGACCACGAGCTGGAGGTCTAGACCCTCGTCCACCTCGCCCTGGAGACATCCGGGATTGCGGACCGCGCCCCACTCGTGCTTCTGGTAGTGGTCAGCACATACCTCCACGCCCATGTCGAGACCCTTGTAGGTGAACGCACCGTCCTCGCTCCCGCTCTTGAACTCGCGATCGTAGGCCATGGCGATCTCGGCCTCGCCGCCGTCGAACTGCTTCCCGTAGTTACGGACGACCTCGCCGTCGTGGATAATGGGCAGCGTGTTGTGGATGTGCTCCTTGTCCTGCCAGACGTACGTGCCCGGAAGGAGCAGGAGGTCCTTTCCCTTTGTACGGGCGGCCATCCCGCCCACAAGCTCGTCCTTCTCCTCGGGATGGAGTGGCCGGCCGGGCATGAAGAAGTACTCGGGCGCGACCAGGACATCGACATCGGACTCGAGGGCGCGCTCGATGATGCCCTCGTAGACGGATAGACCGTGCGTGTCGTACGGCCCCTTCTCAGGGAGACCGAAGTCCTTGTGCGATGTCTCCTTCTGGATGAGTCCGACGCGGATGGTCCGGGGCCGCTCCTCGGATCCATCGATGTCAAGGTCGTATGTCATATGAGACGCCGTGCTTCAGGGTCGCCTTATAAACGTTCAGTACACCCTGACGGGGTTGCGCACGCCTGAAAACGGCTATTGCTCACGTTTTGAGAGGCAGCTCGTAGATGTACAGGTCACCGTGGACCTCAGTGGGCTCGATGGGCAGGGTGTGATACTCGTCGTCCGCGCCCAGCACCCTCATATTCACTGACGTCGACGGGCCCGTCCGACCACCGGCGTTGCCGTCGCAACACAGGGCGTACCCGTTCTCCCGCACGGCCAGCGCTTTATCATGGATCGACATCCCGCAGGAGACGATAAGCTGGAGGTCCAGGGAGTCGGGACCTTCCTCGGTGAGCAGGCGGCCCGGGTTCGACACGCCACCGCGCCCGTTGCGCTGGTGGTGGTCGGCACAGACCTCGACGCCCAGCTCCAGATCCTTGTAGGGGATCACGCCGCTCTCCGTTCCCGGTGTGAACTCACGCCAGTACCTGTCGGCGATCTTCGAGTCGCCCCCGTCGACCTTCTTGTCGTAAGCCCGGACGACCTCGCCGCCGTAGATGATGGGCAGCGTGTTGTGGAGGTCCGTGCCGTCGGCCCACACGTAGGTGCCAGGCAGGAGCAGGAGGTCCCGGTCCTTGGTGCGCTCGGCCATGGAGGTCATCAGCTCGTCCTTCTCCTTCGTGGTGAAAGGCCGGTCCGCGAGGAAGGTGTACTCAGGGGCCACCAGGATGTCCACGTCGGCGTCCAGGTACTTCTCGATCAGCTCCTCCGACTCCCGCACCAGCTCCGTGTCGTAGGGCTGGTCGTCCCTCACGTAGAACCGGTCGGTGTCGGTGGAGGTCCTGATGAGTCCCACACGGATGGTGGACGGCCGCTCCTCGTTGACAAGGTCGTACATAAGTGAGTCGCACGGCCAGCTGACCGCGTTTTATACCTTTCCGTGGGGCTATCTGTATCACTCGGTAGGGGTTCCGCACCGCCAGCGTCGCATCTTCTTGAGCGCACCGGCGCCGATAAGGAAAGGAGCACCGACGATGCAGGCCGGGCAGGCGAGGCCGAGGACCGCGATCTCTCCAGCTGCAAGCGCTCCGAGCCCGGTGCCCATGGCGAGCTCGAAGTTGCCGTTCTCCAGCGGTTCGTCATCCGCTGCCTCGGACGTGACATCCTTCTCCTCGGGCACCTCGTCGGCCATCCTAGTAATTGAATAGGCTGAAGACTATTAATTGCTTTTCGGAGATGTGCACTGAGAAGCGTGATTATTGCACGTCCGCAGCGATGTCCTCTACCGTGCCCAGCACCACATTCAGAGCTCGGTCCAGGTACGAGGTGTTCAGGGATGGGCCGATGTCCTTCTGTGAGTGCACGACGCTCGCGAAGTCGGGGTCGACATCATCCTCGTCGAGCATCACAGCGGAACCGATGGTTGCCGCCGGCATCCCCTCCTCGCAGAAGGGGCCGTGGTCGGCGTAGAACGTCGAGAACCGGGCAGTGACCGGTTCGTACCCACCTTCATGAGCTGCATCCACTAGGCGGGTGTGAAGCCCGGGGTCCACCTCTGTGTACCCGCCCCAGTTGGCGATGTCCAGAGTGGCCCGTGGGATGACAAGGTCAGGTCCCGCGCCTACGCAGTCCAGGTTGATCACTGCAAGGATATCCTCACGATCTCCACTGGACAGCGATCCCGCATGGTACCGCGAACCGCCGGCGTCCACCTCCTCGCAGTCGAAAATGGCGAGCTTGACAGTGAAGGGCAGGTCGCGACCGTGCAATCGGTCTACGGCTGCCAGTGCGACGGCGATGCCGGAGGCGTTGTCCTCGGCGCCCGTGCCGGCGATGTAGTCGGAATGTGCGTTGATGTAGACGGTGCCCGCATCCCCGCCCGGGAGCGTTGCCACGATGTTGGAAGCAGGACCGCACGTCTCGTGGTAGAACTGCTCCACCTCGTACGTGAGCCCATGCGCTTCGAGCATGTCCTTGACGGCCTCCTGCCGCTCGTTGCGCACGTGCTCATAGGCCCCGAGCGCATCTGTCTCACCGTCCCGGACCTCCCCGGTGATGGCGTCGCCCAGGTCCGTGGCACCGTCGAGGAGCGGAGTGAGATAGGCGTCCCAGTCGGTCCGTTCAAGATCGACGTAAGCCATTAATCCAGCATCCCGAGGGTGCGCAGGATCCCGCGCTCTGTCCTGATATTGTCCTTGAAGAACTCGCGGTCGTGCGGACCGTCGGTGACCTCGTTGACGATGGCGGCGATGGAGTAGTAGGTGTGGCAGCAGGACTCCTCGAGACCCCGGTCGGTGCCGGTGATATCGATACCCAGCACCTGCTTCTCCTCGCGGATGAGCTTGATGGCGTCCAGCAGCTCGTCCAGCGACATCTTGCCGTTGGACCAGTCGGTGGACGCGTACTCTGGACTTAGGACGTCCAGGTCGACGGTGATGTACACGGCGTCCGTCCCGGTCCTGTCAAGAGCACGGTTGACTATGCCCTCGATGCCCTCCTTCTCCACGGTATGCCATTCCACGTCAACCCAGTGCTTGGCCGGATCGTACTGCTTCGAAACGCAGTCCACATCGGGCTCGTGGTCCATCTTGGTGTACCGTGCCTCCGCAACCGAGTAGGGGTAGATACCAGCGTCCTTGTCGAGCACCTCGGTGTCCATCCACTTGGCGTTGTCGACCATGCAGTCTGCTCCGATGACCACCTGCTTGGTGGCGTACGGGGAGTCCTTTGTGAGCCTGGAAAGATAATTACCACAGTCGATCGTGCCATCGCTGGGGCGCGAGTCACCGTGCTTGTCGAAGTGGAAAACGGTGTACGGTACCTCCTGCTTGTCGATGGCCCCACGGCACATACCGTAGGTGAGGTGATGGTAGGTGCCCGAGCCGTTCAGCATGATGACCGGCCCGTCCTCCCGGGGAACGTTCTCGTACATGGCCACGAGGTCATCGGGCTCGGCGTGGTCGAGCTCGTACGCTTCCGCGTTAGAGGGTTTGATGGTATGGACGGAGTCCTGGTCGTTCACCAGTTCGAGCTTGTGCAGCAGCTCCATGTACTGGGGGACGGTGTGATCTATGCTGGATACGACATACTCCGTCACGGTGCTCGTGCGGCCCCCTGTCCGGTTCTTAAACCTTTCCTTTAGATGTCCCTGCGGAGTGGTGACAACTCGGGAAGCGTACACATTTAACCAGGCTCCCCTGCTCGATGCCCTCCCCCGGGTGAAATCCCATGGAAATAGAGCTCTACGACGGTGACGATCTTTACGATTCACGGACCCTTTCTGGCGACGAGTGCGCTGCCATCTCCTATCATACCCATCCTATGATCTCCTTCGGCCCCATCACAACGGTCCCTCTGGGTGGGGATGGTGCCGACGAGCCTGTCGAGCACGAGGTGGAGGAGCCGGCGTACAGCACGCTCACCCTGCCCCTGGGCGACATGAGCTCGTACCTTGGCGAGGGCACCACCACCCACCGCATCTACGGCGCCGACCTCGTGGAGGATGGCGACGGGTACGTCATGGACGCTCCTGTGTGCATCGAGAGCGAGTTCCGCAAGGGCTGGGACATCCCCAACTGGACCGGCTACACGTTCGAGGACACGGATGGAGACGACACGATCGTAGTAGAGCTCAAGTTCGAGAGCGATGACGTGTCAGATGTGTACGTCCCCCTCATCGAGGAGGCGCTAGCGTCACGGGACGATGCGGGGATGGAGGCCATCATGATGTCCCTGATACGTGATCCGCAGGCCTACGTGGAGTCTGCGCGGATGACCATGTACGTTGGAAGCGACGACGTTGTCGATGATCGGATCGAGGTATCGTTCCGGCGGATAGAGGAGTTCGAAGGCCGGTAGCGCCCCGGGGAAAGGTATAAATAGCGGCCCCCGGGCCGTTCGCCGTCAATGATCCCCTACGAGGCAGCCGATCCCGGTATCCACGTATACACCGTCGCAGAGCTTGAGCCCATGTCCTTCACCGAGCTGCAGGACGTCTACCGCGACCTACCGGTACGCGACGAGGGACCTCACGCCCCGACCAGTGACCTGTCCAACGGGGACCTGATCTACTCGATCGTCAGGCTGGAGGCCGATGCCTTTGCTCAGGGCCTCTACGATGACGTGCCCGGCGTGGAGCGATACACTCGTGAGGACCTCACGGGGATGGAGCGCACCGAACAGGCCAAGCTCTTCGACGAGCTGGGATGTGTCTCCGGCCCGAGCGCGGACCCCGACCTGTTGCCCGAGTACATCCTCATGGGACAGCGGACGGCGTTCCAGCGCAAGCTGCTCACAGAGGACAGCATCGGCGTATAGAGCGGCTCAACCGAGACGCTCAAGAGCTTCTTCCAGCTCCGCAAGTGTCGGTGAGCCGCGGGTCTCGGCCCGGGACGCGTTGATGGCCCCGGCAAGGTTCGCTCGTGCAAGTGATTCATTGACATCGAGACCGCTGGCAATAGACGCCGCGAACGCTCCCAGGAACGCATCGCCGCACCCCACGGTGTTCACCGCTTCCAGCTCCAGGACCCCCAGGTCGACGCCCGAGGCCTCGATGCTGCCCTCGGGGCCCGAGAAGCGACATCCTGCCTTCCCCAGCTTCTCGATCATGGCGGTCCGCTGAAGGACCTCGGGGGCAAGCCCCTTCGCCTCGACCTCGTTGAGCACGAGATAGTCCATCCGTTCCAGAAGGGATGGACCTGCCTCGGCAATCCGTACGCCGGGGTCCCACACGAGGACGGCGTCACCCGCGAGCTCGACGATGGTCGATATTGCTTCGAGGGGTGGATCTGTGATGACCACGACGTCCGCAGCCCACAGAAGCCGCTCGACTGCAGGTGTGTGCAGTGTCTCGGGCGTGACCAGCGCGTTGGCACCCATGATGGTGACGATGGTGTTCTCGCCGTTCGCATCGATGGTGATATGGGCCTGGCCCGACTCCGCGTCGAGGGTGAGCACGCCCTCTGTGTCGATGCCCTCCGCGGACATGAGGGTGCGCTGGCGCTGCGCGATGTCATCACGGCCCAGCCCACCGAGCATGGCTACCTCGCCAGTTGCCATCAGCCGGGCAGCGGCGGTGGCGACGTTGGCGCCGGTGCCACCGGGGCACGTGTCCTTCCGTTCTACGAGCACCTCCTCGCCCTGTGCGGGCAGGTGATCAACGAAGTAGTTGATGTCCCAGTTGATCGCGCCGATGACACATACCTTGACCATGATGTTCACGTCCCTGACGGCCTTTCGTGCCACCACACCAATCCTTAAATGTCCGGCACCCTTCCTCTCATCCGTCATGAACGAGCTCCTCGTCCGCGGCGTCATCGGCGGCGGTTTCGTGGTGGTGATCACCCTCCTCGCCCGTACCAAGCACTACTATCTGGCAGGCCTTCTCCCCCTGTTCCCCACGTTCGGGCTCATGAGCCACTACATCGTGGGCACATCGAACCCACCGGAGGAGTTCCGCGATGTCATCGTGTTCGGGATGTGGTCGCTGGCGCCCTACTTCGCTTACCTGGCCACGGTGTACCATCTGCACACGCGGACCACTATCAACCAGACGCTGACTGGTGGTGTTGCGGTGTGGGCCGCAGTGGCGTCGGTGCTGGTGTACGTCTGGAACCGCTAGGGTTCCTACTCCTTTTCGAGGTAGTGCTCGAACAGCGCATCAAGGAACAGAAGCTGCTGCTCCACCCTCTCTGCCATGGACCTGTGACGGCTGCCGTCGAAGGGCGAGCCTTCTGTGGTATAGGCGTCGATGTCCAGTGTGTTGCAGAACCCGGTGAACGTGCACCTGTCGTCGTGGAGGAGCGAGGGTTGTGTGGGGTACTTCTCGCCCACGCGCTTGGCCGCGTCCTCGGCCACGAGCACCAGCTCGGGTTCGTACACGACGGTTGTGTAGGTGAAATCCTCCCGGGGTGTCTCGTGTAGGTCGGCGGCGAAGAGCACGCTCTCGCGGTTGGCCTTCTTCTCCTCGACCAGTCGCGCCACGGCGAACGCTTCCCTGGTCATGAGGGGGAACGTCCTGCGCCAGGCCATCCCGTTCGGATCGAGCTCAGGGTCCTCGAAGAGCTGCTCGTAATAATTGAGCTCGCACTGGTAAGTCGGGGTCGCTGGATCGAACCTGTATGTGTCATGGCTGTCGTTCCGGTCGGCGTCGAACCGGGCGAAGTCCTCCTTGTCGAGGTACACACCGGGTTCAGGTATGTACATGGCCGGCCGCTGGTCCGGCGGCAGTCCGTACGCGTCCACGTGGACGGCGGGCACGATGGTGATCTCGCCATGCTCGAGGTACTCGCGCATCCCGGGAGAGGCGAGCACCTTGTCTATGAGCTCTACTGCGGCCTCGGCGCCACCGTACTCGGGGGCGTGACGACCTGCAGTGATGATGATGGTGCTGTCAGGGTTCTCAGTGAGGGAGAGGTCCACGAATGCGATGGGCGAGCCCCACCCGCTCACCAGAGCAGGGTCCTGGAGGTATCCGTCCATGGTGTGGACGTGGACCGCCGGGTCCGTGTACCCGTGGAGCCGCTCCAGTACCTGGCCGTAGGTGTTGTGCTCGAGCCCCGGATCGACGGACGTCTCGATGACCACTAATCAGGACGCCTCCGTTCCAATGTACTTGTCGAGCAGTGCGTCCAGTGCCAGCATCTGCTGCTCCACACGCTCGCTCAGCGGTCGTGGTTCCTCCCCGTCGAAGGGAGAGCCCTCGAGGGTGTAGGTGTCGATCCCCTTCGCCGCGCAGAACGCGGAGAAGGTGCCCTTGCTGTCCTCCATAAGAGCCGTCTCTTTTACCGGGTAGACCTCGCCCACCCGGGCGGTGGCCTCCTCCCCGGTCTCGACGAGCTTCTCATCGAACACCAGTGTGGCGTAACTGAAACCGGGCTTGCAGGTCTCGTGGAGGTCAGCAGTGAAGAGGATCTTTCCGTTCGCTGCCTTCTCCTCCAGGAGCCTGGCGACAGCGTAGGCCTCCCGTGTGATGAAGTTCGATGGCAGTTCCCGGAGGCAGCCCGGCTCGCTCATGGCCACAACAGCGCTCTGGTCGAACCAGTTCAGCTGACCCTCGTAGGAGGGGGCCTCGCCATCGGTCAGGTAGGTGTCGTGGCCGGAGTTCCGGTCGGCATCGCACTTCCATCGCCGGATGATCCCGTTCCCTTGTGGGTCCCATACGGGTTTGCGCTCGTCCACCGGTACTGAGTACTGGTCCACGTTGACCGCTGGGACGATGGTTACCGCGCCGTGCTGTAGGTATTCCTGCATCCCGGGGGAGGCGAGCACCTTCTCGACGAGCTCAACGGCGGCCTCGACGCCACCGTACTCGGGTGAGTGCCGGCCTGCGGTGATGATGATGGTCGAATCAGGATTATCTGCATAGGAGAGGTCTACGTAAGAGATGGAACCTCCCAGGTCGCTCACGAGAGTGTTGTCCCCGAGCTGGCCGTCGATGGTGCGGACGTGGACGGCCGGATCGTCATAACCGTCGAGCCGGTCGAGCATATCGGTGTAGGTGCCGTGCTCGAGGTCCCGGTCGACAGCGGTCTCGATGACCATTGTGGTCCGCGGCCGGGCCGGCCGTTTATAGGCTTTTCCCCCGGGTGTCGAGGTGCCCAAGTGTCAGGCTTTTATAGGATAGACTGCCTTTATAGTAGCGGGAAAGGGATCCTCCCGGGGCCGGGAGTGTGCCGTCAGGAGATTCACGATCGGAACTATGAGGATGGAACATGTCATCTGACGAAGGACCATCCGGCTCAGAGGCCACGACATCGCTAGGGGAGAGCGGGAACGCCGCGAATCCCTCCCAGGAGCAGGAACCTCTCCACCAGTACGTCCGGCAATGTCTGGAACAGGGCTTCACTGCGGACGAGCTGCGGGACCGCCTACTGCAGACAGGGTACGACGAGGATGCGGTGGACGATGCTCTGGGGAGCGTGGTGCCCAAACCCGCTCGGGATGACGCTGAGCCCGACGCCTCCGAGGAAGAGCAGGAGGGTGCCGGCTGGCTCGAGTGGAACTGGTTGATGCTCATGGCGATCATTCTCTTCGCCACAGGTCTCCTCCTGACTGTAGGGCTCTTCACGGTGACGGGCATATATGAGAACGCTGAAGGCACGATCGCCGACGTTGTCGTGTACGAGGGCGGGCACCAGCAGGGGAACAACATCACCGTGGGACTGGAACCGGGAGCTACGTACGCATGCTCCTTCGTGATGAGCGAGGACGTCAGCGAGCTTGCAGTGGCCGTGGAGGTGGTGGACGAGGGGACGAACATTACCGTGGCATCGGCAGAGGTGGAGTACGATCCTATCATCCAGAACTACGTGGCCACCACCCTCATGAACGCCTACCTCTGGCTAGTCAACTTGGTGCTCTCGGTGGAGTACCGGTACTGCGGCATCGACATGATCGAGCCCTCTGGCAACCGCTACGTGATCCACTACGAGATCCTCGACGTGGAAGAACCCCTCCCCGAGGAGTATCCCGGGACCGTCAGGCTCAAGGTAGAGCAAGAGCCGTATGAGATCCCCAAGGAGATGTGGTACTGGAGCATCCTCCTCTTCGAGTTCATCGGGATCCCCGGCATCGCCATCACTTTCTTCCTGAGCGTCGCCGCCGTCCACGACTGGCGCAAGGAGCGTAGACTGTACCGCGAGATCAGCGAAGCGGGCTACATACTCACATGGGAAAAGATTCCGTACGGTGACGAGGGGCGACTGGAGACCTACCTCCACCTCTTCCTAGGCATAGAATGGGCGGAGATGTCAGAGATCGAGAAGGCCATGGACGGGGACGTAATCCGGGTACGCAATGATCCTGTTATGGACCTGGGGGGCATCCCCGGAGTGGGGAGCGAGGCCCTGCAGAGGTACTGCGTCGACACGCTCGACCTGGAGTGGGCAGAGGAAGCTCCGGTAGAGAGGAGCGATGACGGAAGGACCATCCGCTGCGTCAGGGACGGGCAGTGGGTGCAGATCACCATCAACGAGGCCGAGAACGGGGCCACCCTCCGGACCAGCGACGGGAAGACCGTCGAGTTCCATCTAAGGACGGAGCGGTTCCTGTTCGGCTGGGACCAGGTCCCCGGCAGTGGTGAGGAGGCGCTCCAGGACTTCCTCAAGGAGGAGCTGGACATGGCCTGGGCCGACCTAGTGGAGGCGGAGAAGGTCAACGGCGGCGCGGCCATCCGCCTTAGCTCGGATGAGAAGTGGGTGGAGATCCGGCTCGACGAGGCAGGGGCGGTGCTGAGGACGAACGTCGGACTGACCCGGGACCTTCTCGCCAGCACGGGCGAGGGACCATCACGCATCTACACCGATGTGCGCAAGCTCTACGACAGGGAGGAGACCGCTGCGCTGTTCCTCGACAGGGCCCGGGGCATGGCCGTCCTGAGGATCGGTGGCAAGAGGACCATCGAGCTCCCCGTGAGAAAGGAAGGGCGCGAGCTGAGGATAGGGCTCCCGGTGTGATCGTGATCCTGAGCGCCTACTTCTCGGCTACGTAATGGTCGAGAAGCGCGTCCAGTGCCAGTAGCTGCTGCTCCACCCGCTCGGCCAGCGGCCTGCGCTGCCACCCGTCCCGGGGCGAGCCTTCGGTGGTGTAGGCATCAACCCCGAAGGCCATGCACATGGCCGAGAAGGTATTGAGGCCGTCCATGAACCGGGTCCCGCTCGTGGGGTACTGCTCTTTCACCCGCTCGTCCATGACATCGGCGATAGGCACGAGCTCCTTGTCGAAAACGAGTGTGCAGTACTCGAACCCGTCAGCATCGGTCTCGTGTAGGTCAGCGGCGAATAGTACCTTCCCCTGCTCCTTCTTGCCCTCCAGGAGGCGGGCGACCGCATAGGCTTCAGGGGTGATGGCGGTATGCTCACGATGAGGGGGGCCTCCCCAGCCGCCGGAGTCCTTCTCCGGATCGAATATCTGGTCGAAGTGGGTCATCCGGTCCTTACAGCCCGGGGGACTGTCCCCTCGGATGTAGGAGTCGTGGCCGGAGTTCCGGCACGCGTCGAACCGCTTGTACGACTCGGGGGGCGGGATGTGGTAGCCCACCATCTTGAACCCGGGCATCCGCTGGTCCGCGGCCTTGCTATACTCGTCGACATGGACCACGGGCACGATGGTGACCTCACCATGCTGCATGTAGGCCTGCATCTCGGGAGAGGCGAGGACCCGGTCGACCACTTCCATGGCGGCTTCCGCACCGCCGTACTCGGGGGAGTGGCGACCAGCTGTGATTACGATAGTGCTATCGGGTGAGTCCGTGTACGATAGGTTCACGTAAGAGATGGGCTTCCCCTGGTCACTGACAAGGGATGGGTCATTGAGATAGCCGTCGATGGTCTGGACGTGGACGGCGGGGTCGTCGTACCCCTGGAGCCGGTCGAGCATATCGGTGTAGGTCGTATGCTCAAGCTCACGGTCCACCCCCGTCTCGATGGCCACGGTGCTGGGCGGCAGGGTCGTCCGTTAATATGGTTTGCCCTTGGGTCACAGAAGAGCACCACTGCAGTGGTGCTATTTTCCTTTATACTTGGAACACCATATTACTACTGCATGGTGGTGAAAAAGCCGAAGATACTCGTTCTAGCTCATCACGTGCACCCATACCCCATATACCCAACCCATACTTAACCGACCATACACCTACACCTGAGGAGGGAGGCGTCCGGCTGCCCTCCTCACTAATTCCTTTTTCGTGAATCAACGCGGGTGAAGAGATAATCTTGAACTGACATCTGATAGCAGCTATTCGATTCGAAAGAATACCCTTATCCCTTCACGACGTAGTGGTCCAGAAGCTCGTCCAGAGCGATGAGCTGCTGCTCCACGCGCGCAGAAAATGGCCGGCGTCGATCGAACTTATAGGGCGCGCCCTCGGTGGTGTAGGCATCGATGCCGAGGGCATGGGAGAATCCGGAGAACGTGGTGGACTTGTCCTTGAGGACGTTGACACCGTTCCAGTTGAACCGTTTGCGTATACGGTCACTGATGGCCCGGACCACATGCTCGTTATCCTCGTTATAGTAGATCGTGCAGTTGTTGAACCCTTTGTGGTCGGTCTCGTGGAGGTCGGCGGTGAAGAGCACCTTGTCGCGTGAGGACTTCTTCTCTTCCAGGAGCCGCGCGACAGCGTACGCCTCCTTGGATATCATCTCGTCATCAAGTCGGACATACCCGTGTTCAGCCTCATCATCGAGGACGAATCGCTGGTCGAAGGTGGAGAACTTGCCTTCATAATCGGGAACCAGACCCTTCTCGCGATAGGAATCATGACCTGTGTTGCGGCACCCGTCACAACCCCTAAGGCTCAAGGGGGGGATAGGTACAGCGTAGTGACCGTACAGATCGAGCTTGTAAGTGCGGTCATTCGCCGGCTTGGCGTACTCGTCCACGTGGACTGCAGGGACGATCGTGATCTCCCCGTGCTCTAGATACTCCCGCATCCCGGGAGAGGCGAGGATGCGTCCTACGAGCTCTACAGCGGCTTCAGGGCCACCGTGCTCGTCCGAGTGTCGGCCAGCGGTGATGACGATTGTGCTGTCAGGATCCTCGGCATAGGTGAGGTCGACGTACGAGATTGGATTACCGGCGCTGCTCACCAGGGACCGGTCATCGAGGTAACTATCGATAGTGCGCACGTGGACCGCGTCGTCGTCGTAACCATCGATACGGTCGAGCATGTCCTGATAGGTGCCATGCTCAATGCCCGGGTCCACGACGGTCTCGATGGCCACGGCCCCTCGGGCCGTGAACCTGCGTATATAGTCTTTTCCCTTGGGATGGTATTCCCGCCCCGGATATGTATCTTTTTATAGACCGGAGGGCATCCATATGCTGCCGATGAGGATCGAGACAGAACACCTGTCACCGGAGTTCATCAGAAGGTACGGTCTGTTCTTCACCGAGCCCCGCTACGTACATGACAACAGCCTAAACGAGTTCATCGCGGCCACCCACGGGCTAAAACCGTGTACTCGGATACAGGGGCCCTTCAGGATGCTCGGACAGATGCGGGAGCTTGCCGGCTCGATGGACTGTTCGGTCCATCACTCGAAGTTCGCCCGGGTGCGCAATCCTGACAATCCATTCGACTACGCGGTCAGCCTCCTTCGAAGGCAACCTTTGGAAGAGGTCTACTTTTACGTATCGCGGGACGAGGACATCTCAAAGAGGACCCGGGACATCGACCACGAGGTCCATACACCCATGATGAACAGGTTCGGGGGCGGACTGAACGACGAGATGTGTGCCGATTTCGGCAGGGCTCTGGGGTACCCGTCGTGTTGCATAAGGACATTCCAGAAGGCACGCCGGGACGCTCAATGCGATTACGCTCGAGTTGCGTATGGCAACACACCGGGCAAGCCCTCCTTCCTCACCCAGTACCTGGACCTCTCGATGCCGGTCCCATTCGCCCTGATCTCTCACTATCCCTGCTCGTTCAGCTGCGCCCGGTCCGTGGCGTTCGCCGACAGGCTTCTCGCTGTCATTAGAAATGAGGATGAGGGGTACGCCCGTGCCATCGAGAAGAACCTCCGGGTCCCTGTGCTGTATTTCGGTGTCGGGAAGGGGATACGTCTTCACGGCACCGTGAAGGGGGGAACGGTCCTGTACGAGCAGTGCGAGGTGCTCTCTCCCCGAAAAGAGCACAGGATCTTCACCAAGGGCAACAAGGTCACCGTGGACGACCATCGGGTCAAGGTGTTCGATCGTGACCGTCTGGTGGGCACACTTCCCAAGGCCGACCGGTATAACGGCGTGATAATCGATTTCACCTAGCACGGGGGCCAAGATCGTCTTCTTACGGGGGGCATTCACTACCCCCCAATGACAACCTTAATAAGTGGCTGGGGGGGCCGACAGGCATGATGGACGGGTATGATGTGTTCCTGGACTTCAGGGAGGACCTCCCTGAGGGACAAGAGCGTGCAGCCCTAACCACGGCCTACGACCAGGCCTGGGCGCTGGCAGAGGACGCCCTTGGGTACAAGGGCGAGCAGATCGACCTGTCCCTCGACACACAATCCGATCATACGGTCTACCAGAAGGCCCATTACGAGGACGGCGAGGACTGCTCGCACCTCAACATCGCACGCACCGACCTGGCGCTCTACAAGGCAGGGTCACGGTTCAGGGGCAGGCAGTACTGCATCATGGACTCACCCGGTCACCTGCGGGCCGACGAGCTAATCATCCACGAGTCCATCCACGCGCTCCACGACCAGCTCCACTCCGACCTCGCATCCGCGAAAGAGGCGATGGTCGAGGGAGTGGCGGAAGTGGGGGCGTACCAGGCCCTCCTCAAGTCACAGCCCGAACAGGAGACGTTCAACTACGTCAGCAACTGGGTGGCCCATCATCTGGTGGCCGCCAACCTCACCGGTAAGCTCTCTTCCTACTCACTGGACGAGGTCTCGCTCCCATTCGACCTCCCCGACCACAACCGGGAGTTCATCCAGAGCCAGCTCGACTGGGCAAAGCAGTTCAGTTCGGTGATCGGTGAGCGCAACCGCGAGGTGCTCTCCAAGCAGGGCTACTACTCCGAGGGCTTCGTGGACGTGTGCCGCGAGCTTTCTGACAAGGGCCGGACCCTACGCGACGTGGCCGAGAAAGGCCTCGGGGGTGAGGTCCAGTGACCTACACGATCGATCTTCCTGTGGACGGCCTCCTCACCGAGGACGGCTACACTGGGCTGACTCGCGAGCTCAAGCTCGCGTATGGCTCCGAGCCGCAGGCGTTCACCGAGACCTCGTCAGGGCTCATCCTCCCCACCGGGTACGAGACCGACCTCGATACCCTCGCTGAGAAGGCCAAGGAGCGCGCCTCCACGGGTTACCTCCTCGACCTTCCCGCACAGACCGCCGAGGACCCGAAGATCGGGACTACTGAGGGCGGCATCCTCACCTATGACGGCGACGTCGACGCATACCTCAAGGACATAGTGAAGGAGAGCGGAGTGAGCACGAACCTCCAGGACTACGGTGACATCAACCCGCTCCTCGCCGACCAGTGGACCAAGGAGGGCAACGGCGACTATGTCCAGGACCGCCGGGAGGCGGCAAGGTCCCGGATGCTCGCAGCCGCAATGGAGAAGGTCGACCGCAAGACGACCGCCGCTACCGAGGTGAACATCTGGGAGAGCGCTCCCACCTACACAGGGTGGCGTGGCGATGACCTGGAGGGTACGACCACGGATATCACCTACGGGCCTGCCGCGGGGACGACCACCGAGGGTGGTCTCTACCTTCCCAAGGACGGTTACGACGACGTCGAGTCCCTTCTCGCAGCAGAGCTCTCAGCTCAGGGCATCACAGTCGATCCTGCTGATTACAACACACTCGATCCCATGGCCGCGGCCATACTCGCTGCCGGGGGTCACTCAGATATTGTCGAGCAGAAGGCCACGGCCGCCAAGATGGCAGCCTACAGCGATGGGTTCGTGAAGGCCGAGCAGCACGCGAAGGATACGCGGGTGGCCGAAGCATCCGCCCTCGAGCTCGACATCAGTCAGAGCTACCTCCTCGACGCCCAGGGCCGGATGGCCAGCCTCACCATGGGCTTCTCGACCGACAGCTGGGAGGCGGGCGTTTCCGTCAAGAACGGCACCATGAGCATCACAGTCGATGGTCTGGACGACACGGAGGCGGCCGAGGTCGCCAGGAACGTTCACCAGCTCTATCGGGACGCGATCGGCGCCCGGTCGTAACGGTGCCGTCACATGGCCCTGCTACTGCCTGACAATCCACTGGCCTTTCTTCCGGGACCTCTCGTCCTTCTGCTCCTCTACAACGTCCTTCGTGACGAGCGCGAGATGAGGACTGCCGCCTGGCTTCTGCTGTGCGGTGCCGCTATGATGCTGGCCTACCCCGTTGTGGGCGGCCTGTCGGCCGGTTACGGCACGGCCGGGTACGTCCTGGGAAAGATGCTCGTGTTCGTGCTCCTTCCCGCAGGAGCGCTGTACATAATCGAGGGCGTTGGCGTGCGTGAGCTCGCAAAGACCACCGGTGTCGGACGCGCAGGATTGCGAGAGAGCCTCGTGTTCGGATGTATAGCCGCTCTGGTCACGCTAGTGCTTGTGCATCTGACGTCGACACCCCGTCCCGCGCCCGACGCTCTGTGGCACGTGCTCATGTTCCTCGAGGCGTTCACCGAGGAGTTCTACTTCCGGGGCGTTCTCATGGTATGGCTCGCTGGAAGGACCTCGTGGCGTCGCGCCTTCCTGGTGTCCACGGCCACCTTCATCGCGGCCCACCCCCAGCACTTCGGCCAGCCGTTCCTCCTGGTGACGGCGGTACAGGGTGTGCTCTTGGCGCTCATCGCCCACCGGACCGGTAACCTCGCAGGACCTTGGGCCGCCCATGGCCTGAACCGGATCGTGCCGGCTCTGATGGCCGGGTGATTGACAGGCGTAGTGACCAGCTAATCTACTGGTATTATTGCGTACCGGTTTATGGTCGCAGTAGCCCCACTGATACATTTTTATACAACAGCCGGAAAGGGACCGACGTTGATGGCCTCTTCGCATACGTCATCGGACCGTGTCGCCTATGTGAACATATCCTCCGGAGCTAGCGGCAACATGCTCCTGGGCGCACTCGCCGATGCCGGGCTCGATCTTGTCAGTTGGAACGATGGCATGGCCACGCTCGGTGTGGACGGCTGGAAGATCACTGTAGAGAGACGGAGGAGCCGGGGTGTCGAGGGCACCTTTCTGGACGTGGTGGTGGACCTGCATGATCCCCCGCACCGATGTCTGGACGATATCGAGGACCTCATAGGAGCGAGCGATCTGTCGGTCAAGGTCAAGGCACGGAGCATCGCGGTGTTCAGGAGGCTTGCGCGTGCCGAAGCGAGGGCACATGGCACGGACATATCTGAGGTCAGGTTCCATGAGATCGGGGCCGTCGACTCCATCGTGGACACCGTCGGGTTCGTGCTGGGGCTCGAGCTACTTGGAGTGGACCGTCTCTTTGCTTCCCCGCTCGTCGTGGGTTCGGGGACCGTCCGCTGCGCTCACGGTGTGCTTCCCGTGCCAGCTCCCGCTACAAGGAACGTGCTGGAGGAGGCCGGACTGTCGTACCGACGTCGTCCGGATGCTGACACCGAGCTTCTCACACCGACAGGTGCAGCCTTGCTCGCCGAGATCGCGACATTCTCCCACCCGGAGCTGACTGTGGATACGACAGGTATCGGTATAGGCTCACGTGAGCTCCCATGGCCGAACGTGGTGCGCCTCGAGCTTGGACGTCCCGTCTCCCGATAGCCTTATACGGATTACCGGTCATCATCCGCTCATGACAGGCACACCCGACGATGGTCCTGTGTCAGGGATATCGCTTGCCGTATCAAGGGTATCGTCCAGGGCACGTCCGGACCTGATCGGGCTGGTCATATCACCGCCCGGGCTGGCAGCAATCAGAGTGGAACTGGATCGGGACCTGGCCTGTGATCTGGTGACCAAGGTGCGTGCGTTCCTGGACACGGGGAGCATACAGGCCTCGATGCACACGCGACCCCTGCTGGAACTGTTCGACGATCCTGAGCTAGGAGGTCCGGTGCTCAGCTTCCACGGGGACAGGATCAAGACGTCGCTGGTGGTCGACCGACCGTTCCTCGAGCGTCTGGCAGATTTCATATCGGCCCGCATCGAGGAGAAGGGCTGGGACCAAGGATCATTCTAGGTGCTACCCGAACCGGCCCAGGGCCTTGCTCATACGTTCCTCATCATCGCGTCCGATCGAGAACACGTCGCCTTTCACCAGCGTGAAGGCCGCCTTCGCCGCAGGGGCGAGCAGGCGCAGTGGTAGGCGGCGAGCGGCCTCCTTCAAGCGTAGGGAGAATGAGTATCTGCCACCGTGCACCTTGCGCCATGCACGGTCGTAGAGCTCAAGCAGCCCGAGGTCCTCTGCGGACACGGCGTCCGCGATGGTCCCTGCAGCCATTCGTCCTGCGTCCACGGCCTGGAGGATCCCTCCGGCGCTCACGGGATCGTTCTGACGAGCTGCATCGCCCACCAGCACCGTGTTCCCGCCCGCAAGACGTGGGACGAGCCCGCCGCAGGGCACGGGTAGGAAGCGTAGCTCGCCCTTCGTGCACGCCGAAAGGTCGTCCTGCGATGCGAGGAACGAATCGAGGTATCCGCTGAGATTGTGGGCGTACTCGGTATCGACGCCCACGCCCACATTGGCACATTGGGGACCGCGGGCGAACGACCAGGCATACCCTCCTGGAGCGAAGTCGCCGAGCACGATGCGCGAGTGGCCTTCGTCGACCGGTCCGTGCACCACGGTCTGGACGCACGGGGCCAGATCGCTGGGCGGCAACGGGCTGGCGAGCCCGACAGCACGGCCTACGCGGGAAGCAACGCCGTCGGCACCTACCACTATCTTCGGCCGGACCGTGCGCGTGTTCCCTGATGAGCTGCGGAGGGCGATGCGGTCGATAACGCCGTTGGTAGCGTCGAATCCGCCGGCCGATGTACCGAACTCGACCTTCGCCCCTGCATCCTCGGCCTCGTCCGCCATGTGGGCATCGAACATAGAGCGGTCCACCGTATAGCCCAGGGCGTCCGGGTACCTTCTATCATAGACGCGGGAGCCGTGCACGGTCACCGAGAACCGGTCGACCGCGCCCATGACATAAGGTGCTCCCGGCTCGAAACCCTGGGACCTGAAGGTGGTGGCCAGCACGCCCTCGCCGCAAGCCTTGTGGTGACCACGCGGATGTTCCTCGACGACGGTGACGCGCAATCCCGCCTCCGCCAGAGCACGGCCGGTAGCGCATCCGCCGGGGCCGGCACCCACAACGAGCACTTCGGGCTCCATCAGGACCACCTTGACAGCGAGGCCTGGGATGGTGCAGAGGGTGGTTTCAGGCGCGCTGCCACGTTGGCGAAGTGGTGCTTACCCACCTTGCGCACTACCTGTGGCGGGACGTCCTTGGGCTGACTGCCGCGCAGGCTCACACCGTAGCGTTCCTCCAGCGATGCGACCGAACGGTCGAAGGTGTCCTTTGCCAGGATGCTGGCCGCCGCCACCGCGGGTTCCCGAGCTTCCGCTCCCTCGAGCTGGAAGACCTCCACGCGGGACCGGTCGATCCAGGAAAGGGCCTGTTCCGTCTTGCGTTCGTCGAAGCGGTCGACGACGACACGCCACGGTTCCTCGGGTGCTGTGGAAAGCACTGCACGCAGTACCTTGGCATGGGCCCAGGCGAGCAGGTGGTTGAGCGAACCGCCCTCGATCCGGAGAGCCGCGTACCGGTTGTTGTAGTCGGCCACATCGATGGCGAGCACTTCATAGGCCGAAGCCATCTCCCGCACACGGCCGGCCAGGACCTCCCTGCGCCGGGGGTCCAGGGTCTTGGAGTCGCGCACTCCCGCGAGCCGCATCTCCTGGGCTGTGTCTGGTGAGATTGCCACTGCAGCGACGACCAGGCTACCGTACCATTCGCCCTTTCCCGCTTCGTCAGAACCGGCCACCATGCGCCGGTCATCGGTGTCGCGGGCGACCGCCCGGTCCAGGAGCTCGCGTGTGGCATCATTGTCGTTGAACACCACCTTCCCGGACGTGTACAGGACCAGGAATATGGCGCCATCCTTCACCCGCAGCTCCTCGTACTGCGAGCTTCCGTCCTGTGTAGCGATGCCCGCCTCCTTGAGGGCGGCTTTCAGTCGGGCCACCTCCTCGGGCGCGAGCGCGACGGAGGACGTCATGGCCAGAACGAGCGGGTCAAGTCTTAATAATCTGTCCGCGACCGCTCAGCCCTCATCGATCCGGTGCATGCTCTCCTTGTAGCGTGTGCACATGTCGATGTAGTGCGTTACTCCGAATAGCACTCGTTCACGTTGTTCGGGCTTAACCTCGCCGACGATCTTGGCGGGTACACCGGCGACGATGGAGTTCGCAGGGACGTCCAGGCGTGCCTTGACCACGGCCCCCTCCGCTACGATGGCACCTGTGCCCACCACGGCGCCGTCGGTGATGATAGCGCCCATACCGACGATGGCCTTGTCCTCGATCGTGCAGGAGTGGAGGATGGCACAGTGTCCGATCGTGACATCGGAGCCGATGGTCGTTACCATCCCGTCACGGGTGTGGATCACGCAGTTGTCCTGAATGCTTGTCCCGTCACCGATGACGATCTGCTCGCAATCGCCACGGATGCGGACCCCGGGACCAATCCAGCAATTCTCGCCGATGATCACGTCACCCACGACATCAGCGTGGGAATGTACGAAGGAGGACTCGCCGACAGTAGGTGCGATGTCCTCGAACTGGTAGAGCGCCATGTTTCCTCGTGGGGCGGGTCAGCTTTAAAGAACCATCACTCGGGGTTCAAGGAGTCTCTTCCACCTGCACCACGAGACGGAGGTTCACCAGCGAACGGAGCATGTTGGCCACCAGCGACAGCATCTCCTCGTACGGGTCCCCTGTCTCGTCGGCCAGTTGATGCGCCATCTCCTCGATGCTCCTGGTACCGTCGCAGAGGGCCCACACGAAGAACATGGCCTCGTCCAAACGGCTGGTCTCCCCGCTCTTCTCGTTGAGGAGGTACATACCGTGGTCGTCCTTACCTGACACCACGCTTTCGGACCAGCGGAACCGTGCCATGGTCAGGTCCCTCCCTCGACGAGGAGGATGAAGTTGGGGAAGTTCTCCTGGTGGTACTTTCGTGCCTTGTCGGAGAAGCCGGAAGCCGAGATGTAGAGCACCGGTGTCTTGGACTCGACACCCTGGACATAGGCCTCCATGAGGTCAGTGGGGCCCACCTGTTTCTTCAGGTTACGGTAACGCAGGATATACGTCTGGACGCCCGCTGGCGTAGCGGCACCGACCAGTCCGCCGTACGCGGTCCCCTTACGTTCCTCCTCCAGGGAGAGCACGTCCAGCCCCCAGCCCTTGAGCAGGGATAGCAGTGGTGCTGCGGACGGCGGGACCTCGCCAAGGCCCGCTTCATTCACTGGCGGTGGTGCGGGTTCGGGGACCGGCGCGGGTGCCGGTTCCGGTCTTGGCGCGGGCTGCTGGACAGGGAGGGTAGTCTGGGCGGGCGCCGCGGGGGGTGCCGTCGGCTGTGGTTCAGGCACATCGGGCTTTTCCACCGCGGGCATGAGCTTGCGCTCCACCAGCGTACGGACCTCTTCATCGGTGAGCCCGTGCCACGCCCAGCATCGGACCTCACGTCCCTCGACACGGATGCGCAATGGTTCAGCGAAGTCCGCTGCCATGTCGAACGCCTTCCGCTCAGGACCCCGGGCCTCCTCCTCCATGATGAGATGCTCGCGCTCCAAGCGGGTTATCGCGCCTTGGGCCGGCTCCTGTATGAAATCTCTCCGCAGTCTTTCTCGGAGAGCGTCCGCCTGCGACGGGAGCGCGTACAAAGAGACCGAGCCGACACGCATCCTGGAGTGGATGAGCTGCTTCTGATGCGACAGGTCCGAGAGCATTGCGGCGACGATGAGAGAATCCTCTTCCATGTCCGAGCTCACCTCGACAGGCAGGCTCGGGCCGTGCTGTTCAAGATATGTCAGGATCATGTCCTTCATGCTCTTTCGCCTCCAGTTAAGCGTTCCTTGAGCTGCTTGACCGCCTCGAAGAAAGCCTTCTTGTCCGGGATGCTCCCAAGGTCCACGTCATCGTCCAAAGCGCTGCCTAGGAGCACCTCTGCCGGTACCTCGTACACCCAGAAGGGATCAGGGTGCCGCACGCGTCGGTCCGGGCCGGGGAGGAAATAATGGTCGGCGCAGTCCACCTCGTAAGGAATCAGCTCCTCGACCTTGAAGGCGGTGCGCAGACGTATCATGGTGCCATCCCGGTCCCGTAGTGGTGTGGGCCAGCGTTCCTTACCAACCTTTTTATTTCCTCCTTCTATGTGGCCAGTGGGCGTGCACGCCTGATAATGGAGGTTACAGATCATGCGTCTTTATGAGCACGAGGCAAAGAAGGTGTTCGTGAGCAAGGGTATCAAGGTACCCGCTCTCTATGGTGTCATCCACAAACCCGAGGAGTTCGGGTCGCTGGATGTGAAGTACCCGGTCATGCTCAAGTCGATGGTGCTTGTGGGTGGCAGGGGTAAGGCCGGTGGTATCAAACGGGCAAAGACCCCTGAAGAGGCCAAGTCCGCGGTCGCCGAGCTATTTTCGCTGTCCATCAAAGGCTACCCTGTAGAGACGGTCGCCGTGGAGGCCATGGCCGAGGAAAAGGGCGCCTGCTACGTAGGCGCCACCATGGAACCTGCGACCTACACCAACGTGATGATGGTGAGCGCCTCCGGTGGCGTCGACATCGAAGAGGTGGCGCGCACACGGCCTGAGGCGATCATGAAAGTGCCCATCACGTCCAATGGTTCCGAACTACCCGTAGAGACTGTCCGGAAACTGGCCGAGTTCCTCGCCAAGGACCTACCCGGCGCCGATGTCGAGCAACTGGCCGATGTCGTGGCCAGGGTGTACGCCCTCTATCAGGACGTCGATGCCAAGGTATGCGAGATCAATCCCCTCCTCATAACACCGGAGGGCCCGTTGGCAGTGGACGCGAAGCTCGTGATCGACGATAATGCTCTCTATCGCCAGAAGGCGCTCCTCGCCCAGCTCGGCATCGGGAGCGTGCGCCACGACGTCGCCGAACCCACCGCCAATGAGCGCCGGGCCCGTGACGCTGGATTCCCCTACGTCGACCTTTTACCCCTGGACCTGAAGAAGGACCCTGAGAAGGTCTACGTTGGTCTGGTACCTGGTGGCGCCGGGTACGGTATTTTCTCGATCGACGAGGTCGTGAACGTCAGCAAGAGGTACCTGGACGATCGAGCCGTCCCCGTGAACTTCATGGACAGCGGCGGAGGCCCCAGTCAGAACAAGGTCGCCGAGATGTTCCACCTGCTCATGGA
This sequence comes from Candidatus Undinarchaeota archaeon, assembly GCA_964519305.1. Classification (GTDB taxonomy): domain Archaea; phylum SpSt-1190; class SpSt-1190; order JASMDC01; family JASMDC01; genus JASMDC01. Next base: position 319,658 of record CAZFHY010000001.1, on the reverse strand, counting down.
CGATCCCCGTGTGGACGTGGTCGTCACATCGCGGTTCGGTGGGATATCATCTTGTGACGTGTTCATCCGCGGGCTTGTTCAGGCCCTGCGAGAACGGCACAGCGACAACAAACGCCTCGTGCCGGTCTATGGAAGAATGGTGGGGACCGACCTGCCCTCCGCTCGCACATTCCTCGAGAAAGCGATCATCGAGACGCCGGACGAGCTGCGCGAGCTTCATCTGGTAGTGGGCAACGAGCGCATCATGGCCGACGTCATCCGGTTCGGTCTAAAAGAGGCGCTGGATACCAAGGGGGTGAAGGCATGAGCGTCATGCCCCTCGAACGGCTGCCCGCCGACCAGGGTTTCCTGTTCCATATAATCAATGAACGACGGCCCGAACTGGCCGAGCGGATCAAGGGATCTAAGCGCATCGAGTCGATAATCCTCGGCCTCGGTCGCCAGGGGACCAGGCACGCTGGGCTCATGATGGACTACGGCACGGACATAGTCGCAGGCATCGCTCCCGGACGTGGCGGGACGCGGGTCCACGAGACCGTTCCCGTGTACGATACCGTCGCCGAGTGCCTGTCCGAGCATCCGGACGTGGCCGTTGCCAGCATCTGGAGACACTACGCTACCGCCAAGGACGCGGCCCTTGAGGTCATCGAGGCGGGCGTCCCCGTGGTCGTGCTCATCAGTGAGGGCATCCCCCTGCGTGATGTCCGCGATATACTCGTTGCGGCCCGCAAGAACAACACACTGCTCATCGGCGGGAACACTCCGGGCGTCATCTTTCCTCCCGAAGGGATCAAGGCCGGGATGCTACCCGATGTGTTCCATCCCGCAGAACCCGCGCCAGGGAAGGCAGGTGCCCATGGGGTCACGATCATCTCACGCAGTGGGGCCATCCTGTACCATATGTCGGACGGTCTTGCGTCAGCAGGCATCGCTCAGAACGCGGTGCTCGGTGTGGGCGGCGACGGCGCTATCGGCGCACCGTTCCCCATTCTTGTACCGCTGGCCCAGTCGTACTCCAACACGGACCTAGTGGTCGTGGCTGGCGAGATCGGCGGGTGTCAGGAGGAGCTCCTGGCCGAGGACATAACCAAGCATCCCGAGCGCTACCCCAAGCCCATCGTAGCCCTCATCTCCGGTGCCAACGCACCGGAGGGCAAGACCATGGGTCATGCTGGGGCCATCGTCTCGCCCGGGACCGCCTACGGTACCTTCGCATCCAAGAAGGAAGCGCTGGAAGCCGCTGGTGTCACTGTGGTGAACAGCCAGCATGACCTCATCAAGGCGGTAAAGGAGAACCTCGGCGGAAAGACGTACTTCGACGTCGACCGTTATTACGAGCGGATGCGCACTACCTGGGAGGAGCCTCCAGACAAGGCGTCATGGGGCACGCTCATCACCAAGGTCGAGCCCAATAATCTGGTCATAGCAGGCTACCCGCTCCAAGAGCTCATCGGGAAGAAGGGCATCGTCGAGATGGCCTCGCTGCTGGTCAGGCAGCGCTTCCCCACTGACGAGGAGCGGACGTTCCTTGAGCAGGTGTTCCGCGAGGCCGCGGCCAGCCCCGGCCCTGCAGTCAAGCGTTCCAAGGACGAGGACATCTCAAAGACGCTGGCCAAGTGCCTGCTGCTCGATGACGGCCTTGCCGCTCTCCCCGAGAAGGGAGCTAATGCCCAGGTCGAGAAGACCGTGTTCGCGCTGGGTCGCATGTCCCGTTATCTGGCGGTCATCCTAGGGACCGGAGATGCGTTGGATGACGCGGATCCCAAAGCATCGCCCCGGGAACTCATCTGGCGTGCGGTGAGCGGACAAAACGAGATAGATCCCGCCCGGGCCGAACTGGTCGAGGCCATGGTCGTGGCCAGTGTTGATCACGGTGTGACCCCGCCCTCGGCGCAGGCCACCCTAATCGCTGCCTCGACACGGGCCGCCTACGAGGTCTCTGTAGCCCATGGCGTGGGCGCTATCACTGATGTGCACGGGGGGGCCGGGGCCAAGGCGGCCGCGTTCTTCCGCTCGTCGGTGGAGCTCGCTGCCGAAGAGAGCATCGACCTCACCGAGGCGCTCCGGCGTCGGACCAAGGAAGCCATCAACGCAGGGCGTCGTATCGAAGGCATGGGCCACCGTGTCCATACCAAGGACCCGCGGCGTGATGCCTTGTGGACAATGTCAGGGGACGCCGGTGTGGCCGGCGACCACGTGGCCGCTTCGAAGCTCATCACCGAAGTATTGTCCCAGGTGCGTGGATTGAACCTGCCCATCAACGTGGATGGTGTCATCGGTGCCGTCATCGCGGACATGGGGCTTGACCCTGCCCTGGCCAAGGCCGTGTTCATCTATGGACGGGTGGCGGGTCTTTCGGCCCACTACTTCGAGGAGGTCCTAAGCCAGAACAAGATGCGCCGGATAAACTTCTCCGACGCTAAGTACAAGGGGCCGGCAGATCGGCATCTCGAGTGACAGCTCATGCCGGTCAATGCGCTCGGTAGGGAGCTCCCGGACGAGATCGAGGGGTACGGGTCCGTCAGGCCTTACAGTGGTCAGCATACAGAACCGGTGACCGGCCGTCGGCACGGTCCTCCGCTCAAGGTGTGCCACCCAAGGCGGGACAAGGTGCTCGCCTCCATTGACGAGGCCATCGATCGGACCGGGCTCTCCGATGGGATGACCGTGTCCTTCCAGCACTACTACCGGGATGGTGATGTCCTCCTCAACATGGTGCTCGACCGCATCGCAAAGAAGGGCATCAAGGGGATAACCGTGGCCCCTACCGCCTTCTTCCCCGTGCACGAGCCGGTCCTCGACCATGTCCGCAGCGGCGTGGTCGTACGGATGGAAGGGAGCTGCAACGGCCCCGTGGGCGCTGGCGTGTCCAGAGGCCTCCTCCCCGGCCCGGTCATCCTGCGCTCGCACGGTGGTCGTGCTCGTGCCATGTACGACGGTGAGCTACGCATCGATGTGGCGTTCATCGCGGCCTCCGAGTGCGATCCTTACGGGAACCTGAACGGTGTGAACGGCCCCTCTGCCTTCGGCGCACTGGGGAGCGCTATAAGTGACGCGTTGTTCGCAGACCAGGTCGTCGCGGTCACCGACAACCTCGTCCCCTACCCGGCAACGCCCATCAGTATAGCACAGACCCTCGTGGATTACGTGGTCAAGGTCGATAATATAGGGTATCCGGAGAAGATCGTATCGGGGACCACGAGCCCCACGAGCGACCCGGTCAAGCTCTCCATCGCCAGGCTGGCGGCCGACTTCATCCAAAGCCATCCTCTCTTCCGGGACGGCGTATCCTTCCAAGCGGGCGTCGGTGGGATGTCGCTGGCCACCATGGGCCACGTCAACACCGCCATGAAGGAGCAGAAGATTACCGCTGGCTTCATCGTCGGCGGCATCACACGCCCCGTGGTCGAAATGCTCCGGGACGGCACCACCCGCAAGGTGCTCGATGGTCAGGCGTTCGACCCGGTGGCCATCGGCTCGCTACGCGACGATCCTCGGCATGTTGAGGTCAACGTGGAGTTCTATGCCAACATCCACAACCGTGGGAACGTGGTTGATATGCTGGACTTCGGTATCCTGGGCGCCACCGAGGTGGACCTGAAGTTCAACGCGAACGTCGTTACCCACTCGGACGGTATGCTCCTCCACGGCATCGGAGGTCACCAGGATGTGGCGTCAGGGGCGAACACCACCATCATCACAGTGCCATTGGTCCGCGGCCGCCGGCGCATCACTCCCATCGTGGACACGGTGACCACCGTGACCACTCCCGGCGAGACCGTGGACGTCGTCGTCACCGATAGGGGTATCGCTATCAATCCCCGACGCCGCGACCTCATCGACCATTACAGGGATACAGAGCTGCCCATCGTCACCATTAACGAGCTGTACGATATGGCGCAGAAGGACGCGTCCAGATTACCGCCCCTAGAGACCACTGACCGCATCATCGCCGTGGTGGAGAACCGGGACGGGACGGTGCTGGACGTGGTGCGACAACCGATAATCCGATAGACGAGGGGCACCCCCGGGGGCAGATGAGCCCCCAGGGATCCTGATAATGCCTTCTGCCTTACCTACTCCTCGACCACGCGCTTGGCCTTGCCCTCGCTCCGTGGGATAGAGCCGGGTGCGACGATGGTGGCCGGGATGCGCAGGTTCAGAATTGCGAAGATCTCGTCCTCGATCTGCTTCTTGAGAGCGTCCAGCCCGCCTTCCTTGTGCCTTGACGATGTGGGCTCGACCCTTACCGCCAGGTTAGTGATGACTCCCTTCTTGAACTTCACGATCTGGTAGTTCTCGCTCACGCCACTGACGCTCATGACCGCTTCCTCGATCTGCTTGGGGAACACGATGACGCCCTTGACCTTCATCATGTCGTCGCTCCGTCCCATTAGCCGGGCATGTCGGGGGGAGGTCCGGCCGCACTCGCACACGTCCTCGTAGAGGATAGAGATGTCCTTGGTCCTGAATCGGATTGAGGGGAAGGCTTCCTTTGTAAGGCTGGTGAACACCAGTTCGCCCTTCTCCCCGGGCTCGAGGCGCTCACCGGTCTTGGGATCGATGATCTCGGGAAGGAAGTGGTCCGCGTTGATGTGGAGCCCGTCGTGCTGGCCGCACTCAACTGACACGCCGGGACCGATGACCTCGGTGAGGCCGTAGTGGTCGAACGCCTCCATGTCCCAGACCTTGTTGATGGTCTTGCGCAGCTCTTCGCCCCAGCTCTCCGCTCCGAAAAGACCGGACTTGATCGAGAGGTCCGTCTGAGGGTCGAGTCCCATCTCCTGAGCTGCCTCGGCGAGGTACAGCGAGTAGCTCGGAGTGCAAGCAAGACCGGTGGAACCAAGGTCCTTCATCATGTTGATCTGACGTTTGGTATTGCCGGAGCTGAGGGGGAACACGGTGACACCCGCGGTCTGGGCTCCCCGTTCGAATCCGTGCGCGCCGGTGAACAGGCCGTAGCCGTAGGCGTTGTGCATCCTGTCGCCCGCCTTCAGGTTGTTTGCGCGGATGGCCCGTGCCATGACCTCCGACCAGACGCCCAGGTCGCCTTTGGTGTAAGTCCCGACCACGGGCTTTCCCGTGGTACCGCTGGAAGCGTGGATCTCGATGACCTTGTCCATGGGGACACACACCATCCCGAACGGGTAGGAATTGCGCAGATCGTCCTTGGTGAGGAAGGGTATCTTGGCCAGGTCGTCCAGTGTCTTTATGTCGCCGGGCTTGAGCCCCGCGGACTTGAAATTGTCATGGTAGACCCTGTTGTTCTTGTATGCGTGGTCGACCACCCACCTCAAGCGCTTGAGCTGGAGCTCCTTTAGCTCCTTGACGGGCATCGTCTCGACCTTCGGGTTCCAGATAGCATCTGTAGAGACCATTGTAAAAACCTCTAATGATCGTGTAGTTCAGCAGGTGGCCCTTGAAAACATGTTTAAATACTATTCAGTGAGTGCGCCCTGACATGGCATTGCACTTTTTCCTCGCCCTGCTCCCCCTGATCGCTGTGCTGGTCGGGATAATGTATCTGAAACAGAGCGGCGCCAAGATGGCCGTGGTAGGTCTGGCCCTGGTAATCATCATCTCGATGGTGTTCTTTGATACTCCGCTCAACGTGGCCCTGGGCTCCTCTGCTTACGGGCTGATCAAGTCGTTCGGCATCACCATAGCAGTGCTCTGCACAATGATGATGGTGCTAATCATGAAGGAGGCGGGGGCGTTGACCACCATATCCAGCGCTATCAACCGGATCTCCGCCACACCCGAGGAACAGTCGCTCTTCATCGGCGTCGGGCTCGGTTCCTTCCTCACGTCCCTCGGTGTCGTCACTCCCGCCCTCTTCCCGCCACTGCTCGTGGCCATGGGATTCAGCGCCGTCTCAGCGGTAGTGATCTCGGTGCTCGGCTACAACGCCACAACCTCATACGCCCTGCTCGCCATACCCATAACATTGCCCGCTGATATCGGTAAGATCGATCCGTTCGCGTTCTCCTACAAGATATCGCTCTTCCTACCCGTTGTTTCGGTAGGTCTGGCCCTGGCCATCCTATGGGTCGTCGGCGGGAAGAAGTCGGTACGAAAGGGGTGGGTCCCCGCGGTCCTGTGTGGCCTGAGCATCGCCGTACCTTGCATCCTCTTCTCAAAGTACCGACTCATCCCCGTCAGGATAATCGGTATAGTCGCTGGGCTGATCTGCATGCTCGTACTGTACGGTTACCAGCGGTTCGTGTCCGGGGGTGCGGATGACAAGGAGCCGGAAGACGAGGATGAGGATACCAAAGAAGCGCCGGGACCGCTCGACATGGGCGAGCTCGCAAGGGCCCTCTCTCCTTGGATCATTTTAGTGGCTCTGGCCATGATCATAAGCCATCCCTCTGTCGACGGATGGCTGACCGACCTCCCAGGGGACATGGAGCGGTTCACCGTGTTCGCCGACCAGCGTGTGGACCTCAACGCGCTCAGGGAGATCTATACGTGGATATTCGTCGCCACGCTCCTCTCGCTCCCCTTCCTGAGGCCTACGAGGGAGCAACTGTCCACGGCGGTCACCAACTGGAAGAACCGCGTGCTCCAGCCGCTCATCGCCTATTCCGTGTACTTCGCCATCGCGTTCGTCATGGCCAACTCGGCCAAGGTCATTGCCGCTGACGGGGCCCTGGTCGCGGGACCGAACTTCGCCGCACAGAACATGAACCTGGTGGTGGCGGACACGCTTGCCGGGTTCTTCGGTTCGTGGTACGTGCTCGCAGCGGCATTCCTCGGGCTCTTCGGCGCCCTGGTGGGTGGCTCGGAGACCGGGTCCAACGTGATGTTCATGGGCATCCAACGGAACGCGTGCTCCAGCCTAGGCCTGGACGAAAGCTTCATGACAGTTTTCGGCAGCCATGCCGCGGCGGGCGGTGTCGCCAGTGCAATCACGCCTGCAAAGATCAACAACGCGGTGATGGTGCTCGGGGAGAGCTCCGAGATGGAGGCAGAGGTCATGGGCAAGCACTTCGCTCTCGTGATCGTGCTCACCACCCTTATCGGGCTCATGACGGGGCTCTTCGTCATGTACGCGATCTAGCGGAGCTAGCCGGGCGACCACATCATCGCCCCTTGATCGGGCCCCGGGACGACACCGTGCTGGAGGTAGTGCGTCAACCAGTACCGGACGGAAAGACAGGCCTCTAGGTCACAGAGTCAGTGATCTGGCCATTCACCGTGGTCGGGGCTGATTGGGTGACGCTATCGGTGATCTGGCCATTGACCGACGTGGAGATGGCGTTATCGGGAGGGATCTCTGCCTTGGTCCGGACCTCAGTGAGGACCATCAGACTGACAACGAGCGATAGTATCGAGACCACGAGCACTAGGTAGAGGAGTGCCCGGTCGTCCATACGCACTACCGTCGCTGCATCTGCTGCTGCCGGGCCATGGCCTGCTGTTGCTGGACCTGACCTGGCTGCTGGCCCCTGGCCTGCTGCTGGCGGTAGTAGGCGGCGTACTTGCTGTTCATGTACGATGACTTGTAGGGGTACTGCTGCGCGTAGGCCGACGGCGTACCCTTGGCGGCAGCGCCAGCTGCGGCGGCTCCCTTAGCCCCTGGCTTCATCTTCTTCTTCTTCTTCGACATGACCAGACCTACCGAACCAAGGGCCAGGAGCACAAGGACGATGATCGGTGCCTTGGACAAGGACTTCGGCTCGGGAATGGGTGTCGGTGTGGGCTCGGGTGTGGGGGTGGGTTTGGGCTTGAGGGAGAGGTCACGGCTGTCGGACAATCCCGGTGCTTCGGCCCGGACCTTGATGTCCCCTACCTCGGGGCACGTGTTCGTCAGCTTAACCGTTCCACGCTCACCAGGAGCGAGTTTGATCGTAGCGTTATCCAAGGTCACGCATTCGGCGTTGAGACCCTCCAGTTGGACGGAGACTGTACCCTCCCCGTCACCCTCGTTGACGAAGGTGATGGTCCCCTCTTCAGTGATGTTGGTAGGGAAGTCCAGAACACGGATGTCGGGCGAGACCACGAAAACGTCGAACATGAGCTCCTTCGCCTTCGATGTGTCTGAGCGTGGTGCGATCTCGAGCGCAACCTGGAAGTCCTCGGTCTGCTCGGGCGGTACTACAAGCGTCACTGTAACGTCCTTGGCCTCACCCGTCTTTATCAGGGGCTTGTCCGGATCGATGGTCACCTTGTCCGTAGCGGTAGTGGCCTTCACTGTGAACGTCTCCTCGCTGTTCCCCGTATTTGTGATGGTGAACACAAAGGGTGGCAATGAGCCCGCCAGGCCCTTGACGCTGGTGTTCACGGCCGTGACGTCCATGTCGACGAGCCGCACTTGGGAGATCTCGAGCACCGAGCTGGCGCTCTTGGTATAGCTCTGGGTGCCGTGGGGTCTGGTCTTGAAATAGAGCTTGTAATCGCCCGAGGCCAGGCCTGTGGGTAGGGGGATGCTCACGGGAAGCGTCCCACGCGGCTCTATACGCTGGTTCTCTAGCAGCTTGACCGTGGGGTGGTCGGGGTCGGAGCTGGTGAGAAGGATGTCGAACGAGGCCGCGAAGGGGGCCAGGCTCGTGACCGATGCGGTGAAGGTCACCTCCTCGCCTTCCATGGCGGGGATACGTTCGGGCACTTCCAGTTCGGTATCCAGCTGGAGCGAGAAGGGGACGTTCGTCCGGTCCTCCCGGAATGTCACGTTGGTCTTCCCCTCCACCATCACGGGCTTGTCCGCTATGAACGGAAGGACGGTGATGGACGATCGCGTTGTGAGCTTCATGGAGGCGGCAGCGCTCTCCTTGAGGGCGTCGATGTAGGCCTTGGTCTCTTCGATTACCGCTGTGGCGACCGCCTGTCCTGGCGTATCCTTGAGGGCCTTGACCTTTGTGGCGAGCCCCATCTCACCCATGCTCTCCAGGGCCCCTACCAGTGAGGATACGTCCAGCGAGTCCCCGAAGATGTCAGTTTTCGTAAAGTTATCGTTCTTGACCACGAGGTTTGCCAGGAATACCATCTTGCCAAGCCCTTTGATGATGTCCCGCTGAGGAGCGGTGATCTCGTAGGGGAGGAACTCGGTGGACACGGTCTTGACCTGGGTGTCGCGGGGCTTGACGCCAGTGACCTCTGCGAAGGGTATTTCCGTGGTGAAACCGTCGGCGACGAACCCGTAATAGTACGAGGTCGGTAGGTTGCCCGAGTTCGTGAACTGCATGGTGCACTTGATCTGTGACTCGCTCCGCTTGCACGAGGCCGACATGGTGGACTCGGTGAAGGAGGCGGGATTGATCGCCACCGTCATGGTCCGCTTGTTCGAGATCTCCGAGGGATGACGTGCCACCATCGTGAGGGTGGTCGCCTCCTCGCCGTCCAGCGTCACTGTGACGTTGACGTTCTTGGGAGTTCCTGGTACCATGGAAGGCACCGTGATGCAGGTCTTGTCCGACACCGCCTGGCCGTCGATCGTCACGGTCAGTTTCTCTCCCCAAGCGCACAGTTCCATGGGCGCGTCGGCCTCCTGGTTGTTGGTGATCGCTGCGGCGAATGATGCTGAGCGTCGGGGGATGATAGCGAGCGCGGGGAGAACATCGACGATATAAGGGAACTTGATCTCGTACTTGATAGTGACCTTGAGTCCCGAGCTCTTGGTACCCAGAAGGCTGATCTCGGCGGTCCCCTTGACGTCCTCGAGGAGCAGATCTACTTCTATACGTCGGTCGTAGGTACCGTTCTGTCGGCCAGCATGGACCTTGGCGCCCTTCATAGTGAACTTCTTGGTCTCGTCCGTGGCCTTGATGGGGGCAGAGGCCGTCACGTTGTTCACTGTGAGTGTGAATGTGTCGCCCATGACCGTGTTTATGACGATCGGGAGACTGGCGTTGGTGTACATGGTATGCTCGTACGGACTGGTGATCCAGAACGTACCCTGGTCCCAACCGGCCAGGTCGCCCAGGGCCGTCCCCGGGGCGTCCACGTCGAAGTAAGCATGGCCGGGCGAGATGCGTCGTCGGGAGATCGCGCCACCTGCCTTGGCGTACACGATGATATCGCTGCGATCCATGACCTCCGGCGAGATGCCCGGGAGGGAGATGTTCTGGAGCATAGTCGTCCGCTTCTTTGGTGTCACCTCGTCATTATCGGTATTCTTGTCGGCGACACGGACCAAGGCGTACTCTAGGCCGCTGCCCGATACCTGGATATCGACCCGTTGCGACACGGGATAATAGGTGGCCTGGCCCGAGAAGATGTCGGGATTGGCCGTGACCTTCAGCAACTTCTCCTCGAGCACGTTGTCCTGCTCGGCATCGCCGAAGCTCATGGTGAGCTCGACGTTCACGTCCTCGTCCACTCCGATCACATCGGTGCACACACCGATGCCCAGGAACGATTCTCCCGGATCAAGGTCCGTGAGCTGCATGGGGAATGACAGGCGCGCTTCCACGCTCTGGCAGGTGAGCTCGAACTGACTGAACCGGGGCGTAACCCGGCTCTTTCCCGTGTTCTTTACGTTGAAGAACACGTAGGTCTTTCCCTCGTCGTAGACTGCTCGCATATCCGTTGTCAGGTCGGCCGGGACCTTGACATCGACGGTGAGCTCGATGGACTCCGTGATGCTTGTGCCTTGGATCTCGGTAGTGACCGACTGGCTGTAGCTCTGGGGATCTGTGTTATCGGGAGCAGTGACATCGAGATAGAAGAGCTTACCGCACGGGTGTGCCTCCGGGGTCTTGCACTCACCCACCTCGAGGTCGATGCACTTTCCTTCGCCGCTGGGGCAGTTCTCCAGACCGTCGACAACGGTCGTGAGCGCGCCTGCGTGGCCAAGGGTCACTTTGAAGGTGTTGTAATCGATGTCCTCGAACGCCTTTGCCAGCTGCTGCTCAAGGAATGAGAGATGGAACCCGCTGTAGTACTGTCCTCCTGTGGCCGGTGCCGCATGGCTGAGGTCGTAGCACGGGTCCATGGGCGAAGAGCACGAACCACCGTTGCATTCATCGGAACAGCAGTCCTCGTTGACCGAGCACAGGGATCCGCCGCTCTTGCACTCGCAAGTGGGGGGGCATGCCGACTTATCGCCGGGCGTGATGCCGAACAGGTAGATGCCCGCGTTAACGTAGGCGTTGGTGACAAGGCGTTTGAGCATATCGTACTGGTCCGCCTCGACCCCTGCGTCCGTGATGACGTACACGACCTTAAGGGCGTCCTCGCGCCACTCGCACGCCTCGCCGACAGGGTAGCAGTTCAGCCGAGGGATGCCGGTCCACCCGCGGTTGGCGATGAAGTAGAGGGCGTCATAAGTGTACTCGCGGCACCCGCCGCCCCCTCCCACGCTCGAGGAGGAGGGTAGCTGGTCCACGTACTGTGTGATCTCGTTGACCTGTGTCTGACTCGATAGGAAGGCGGTGACGAGGCTCTCGTCCACGCGCAATGTCTGCTTCCCCGAGTAGGGTATGAACGCGATGCGGTAATCGTTCTGGGAGAACCGGGAGAACATGGAAAGGATGCTGTTCCACTGAGTGCGTAGCTGCTGGAGGTCGTCCACCATGGACCCTGAGATGTCGATGGCGAACACCACATCAAGCTTCTTGATGAAGGTGTAATTATGACGGATGTAGATGGGGATGCGCTCGGTCTCACCCCAGTACACCGTCACGCTCTTCGCCTCGGGACCGTCCTTGGTGTCGAACCAGACATGGTTGTTTTCAGCAAGGGCGGAGGGCGCGAGCAGTATGAAAAATATGAGCAATGCTGTAGCTGCGCGCATGATACTCTCCTCTATGTACTGCGTATTATATAACACCTGTCAATATTTAAAAACAAGTAGCACCTTTGGTAATACGGCTATGAGAGCGAGGTATGTGGCGTTTCTGGTGCTCCTGCTATTCACCAGTTCGACAGCTCTCAAGATAATGGAGATCGATGTCGCCAACGAGGGCTGGGGTGCCTGTCGTGGCGAGGACAAGTCCATGGACGTGACGCTCACCAACAAGCTCGACGGCAACGCCCTATTCACTATCAAGCTCGATGGAGCGGCGTCCGACTTCTGTGTCCGCAAGGCATGGGAGTTCAACCTCGGTATGGGGGTGGCCGCCGTCAACCGCATCCAGTTCGTCATTCCGCCAACGGTGTCCGCAGGTTCGCACGAGCTCACGATCACGGCCACTACATCGACGGCACCCGGATACAAGGCCACCAAGACCGTCGATGTCACGGTCAAGGACTGCATGGCCGATACGCCCGCTACCGCAGGCATAACACTCACCCCGACACCCACACCCTTACCGATCGAGCTCCCGATCCCCGAGGAAACCGGGCCGAACGAGAACCTGCTCATGGTCGTCGGTGGCATCGCAGCTGTCGTGTTCATAGGCTCTGTCGTCCTACTCATCAAGCAACAGAAGGAGGAGAAGGCCGCGGCCGCGGCCCAATCCCAGTCAATGCCGTACTACTACGGGAGCGGGTACGGAGGCCAATCCTACTACAACTACTACCAGCAGCAACAGGGCCAGTACTAGCTTTCCTTCCTCGTGTTCAGGAGGGAAAGGCCGACCGTTGTCTTCGTTCGTGAGTTGATTGCACTACGCACTTCCTCCAGCTCGAAGTTCAGATGGTAGAAATCGCAGCGTCCGGGATCGGAATTCTCATTGGGCCGCCAGGTGCAGAATGAGTCCTCGAAGAGCGCCAAGCATTCTCCCCGGCTGGACCGGTCAAGGGCGACCTCTCCCTGACCTATATCCAAGGCCGGACGGTCCGTAGCGAATGTCGCCAGGAAGGGATTGAACGTTACGATGGTGCATCCCGCGGGGAGGGCCCGTGACGCGGCTACGAGGAAGTCCACCTCAGGCTGGAACACACGATGCTGGTCCCCCGGATCGAGGCCTGTGGGTAAGGCGGGCACGACCGCCACGAGGAGGGCGGCCAAAGCGAGGACGCCACCTCTTGATCCACCTGCTCGATTAGCGATCCCCTCCGCACCCAGACCGGCCAGGAGGAGAACGGGGGGATAGCATGTTAACATGAAGCGATAGGAAGCGGAGAGCACGTATGCCAGATACACGACGAAGAACGATCCGAACCACACTGCAAGTAGTCCCAGGGTCGTACGGTCCCTGCGTCGGAGCTCCCATACACCACCTAAAGCCAGGAGGGCGAGCACGGGTGTGTGGAAGAGCGGGGTGAGGTGGGTGGTGAGCCCTGCCCAGAAGTAAAGGTAATTGATCTTTCCCGTCACGTACGCCAGGGAGAACGACCATGCTTCAGCGGCCCCCGCTCGTCTGCTGACCAAGGGCAGCACGAGGACCATTGTCGCCAACACGGGTATCGGGCTGCGGACCACGCGACGGCCCGGCCCTTGCGCTGCGAAGAGAGCGGCCAGAGGGAGGACGAGGAGGTTCTCGGGTCGTACGGACACCGCGAGGGTGGCTGCGAGGATGGCCGCTCCAAGGGTTTTCCTGCGCGGGATCATGGGGACGAGAGCGGCACAAAAAAGCGCCACAGTTACCATGAGGAGGGAGACAGCCTCGGTCCCGGCGGTGGACGAGTGGCGCACGTGGAGGGGGAGCGTCGCCATGAGCATGGCGGCGGCCAATGCGGCCCAAGGACGACGAAGGAGGACAAGGGCGAGGAGGTAGACCGCAATGATGGTAACGATGCCTGCACCCAGATTGAGCGCCATCGCCTGGCCCGCTCCCACTCCCGCCAGGGCGAACGTCATAGCGGCCGCCAAGGGGTAGCCAGTTGGATTGGGCGTTCCCCCGGTCGCAGTGCATTGGAGCACGATGCCGTCCCGACAGAGCTCATGTCGCCCCGTGAATAGGAGGGTGCGGGCGCCCTCGAGATAGCTCCACTCATCCATATACACCGCGTGGGCGAAGGGGCCGTTGAGCCGGACCACGAGGCCGAGCACGAGCACCACTGCCAAGAGGAGGCGATGGTCCTTGGTCGTGCGGGGCAGGGAGGTCTTGATATCCCGGCGCAGGTGGACGAGGAGTGCGACTAAGAGAACGAGCGCGAGGGAAAGGACACGGGGTACGAGGAATGGAAGTCCCATGAGGTCACCATCTGCGTCGGTGTCGCTAGGTGCAGAGGTCACCCAAACGTTATATGTTGAATAGAACCGGTTCTCGGTCGGATAGCAAAAGGCTTTAAAGGATATCTATCCCTCAAGCCCAAGAGGTCATGATTATGGTTGTGGGAAATATTGACATAGTACAGACCGTCACGCAGATGGTCCTGGCGATCGCATGGGTGCTCGTGGGCGGTATCGCTCTCGGCCTTTGCATCCCAGCAACGTTCAAGATATTCGACGCCGCTACACCGGGTCTCGAGGAGATGAAGGAGCTGGAGAAGGGTAACATGGCTGTCGCCATCGTGCTCGGTTCCGTGGTCCTCACTCTCGGCCTCGTGGCTCACGCGGTCCTCTCTCCCTGAGCGGGATCGACGATATCGTACCGGGTCCCCTTCTTGGGGACCCGTGCTCTCTTCTTCTCATGGTTCCTTCAAAAGGATCCTATCGGACCTCTATCGTTGCACGAACTCCCAGGCACACCATAGGTCGTCCCCGTGCTCGTCAGGAGGGCACTGGAGGCATCTTACCTCGATGTCCGGAGAGAACACGGCAGCGAAGGCCGCAAGGAACCCCTGACGGACAGGCCTGCACGGGAACTCTCCAAGGCCTTTCTCCCGTCGCGTGAACTGGGTGCGACAGGATGTGATCCGGAGCACAGCGCGCTCTCCATCGACATCGAGCTCCTTGTTCTCGAGGTCCATCATCCAGCTGGTGTGCCGGAGCACTGTAAGCATGGTCGTCAGGTCATTGCCCTCGACACCGAGCGTCTTCCGGAGCCGTGATGCCTCGATGCGTCCCATGGTCTCCCACACATGGCGGTCCACATCGGCCGCGGCCTCAGTACCGTACCGTTCCTCGATGCCCAGAAAATACAGTCCGTCCACAGCCCAGAGGTTACGTGTCTGAGCTAGTAGCAGGTCGACGAGTTGCTCGGGCGACAGCTTTAGCAGTGTTCGCCGCTCAGCATCACGGCCAGTTCCCATGGATAGTGCGCTCAAAGCTCCTTGCCAAGCCACTGGAAGAGGGAGTGGGCGAACTTCTGGTGCTCGGACTCCTTAAACTGGGCGTTGGCCAGGAGAGAGGCATCACCACAGCAGACCACACGTCCCTGGGCGTTACCGCAAACGTTAGCAGTGACAATAGGCACGTACCCGAACGCTTCCCCCTCGTCATAGGAAGAGTCGCCGTCCTCGTCGCTCCATGAGCGCTCGCCCGCCCAGGCCGCGATCATGCCCTGATTAGCTGGTTTGAGGGAACTGCCCGATATGCACACAAGCTCCTTGAGGTCCTTGGTGAACGGGTAGTGCTGCGAGAAACCCTTGATGTAGAATGCGTGGGCCTTGGACTTGAACGGGATCTGGATCCGGTTCTCCCAGTCGCACACGCGGTCGGGATTGAACTTGATCTCGAAGTTTATTGCCAGCTGGTTGAGGTTCTCGACGTTGTCGAAGATACCGCCCCACTCGGAGAGCATCAGCAGTCCCTTGCCCCGATCTTTAACGAAGGCGGTGATCTCGTTGACCTCGGACCCGTCGAACCTTCGCTTGGGGAATGGGATGACGAGCACGTCCACATCAGCGGGGATGGACGTAAGCGGATTCGTGGACTGGACGCACTCGATACCCTTGCCTTTAAGGAAATCGCCCAGCTGTTCATACCCGTTCTGGTCATCATCGTCGATGGAGAAGTACTTCTTGTCCTTATGGAACTCGTCGAACGCTATCTTCATGTGGATACACCTTCCGAGAGAGCTATTATCCCCATGAAAATAAAAACCTCACGCCTTGGGACCGAGCTTCATCCGGACGTGGGCAGCACCCATGCGTACAAGAGAACCGAGGTCCCCTTTCACCGCCGTGGCCAGGTCGCACGCCCAGAAGCAATCACCGCACATCTTCTTGGTGCCGATGGCCTTGCGCACCTTCGCCGCCTCGGGGGATGTCCACGCCCCCGTGATACCAAGCTCGAGGGCGTTCCCCACCGGCTTCGTCTGGTAGCAGAGGTAGACATCGCCGTTGGGGTAGAGCTCGAAGGACCCGGTGCCACAACCACAGGGAAGTGACCGCTCGTGCTCGCGCACCTGCCGGCGGATGAAGTGCTCGCGTGCCGTTGGTCGGTCGAACACATCGAGCACCTGCTCGGACGTGAGCGCCAGTTCGTCCTCCTTATCGGCGTTGTCGAAGTAGGAGTCCAGGAATGCCGAGATGCCTGGGGAAACATGGAATCCCCGCTCGGCAGCGTAAGCCTCCAGTTCGCGCCAGCCTGCGATATTGGCCTGGGAGAGCGTGCACTGGCCGTAGAGATGGAACCGTCCTGGCTCGTCCATAGGGAGGAGCGCGTCCACGGTGGCCATGACTTTTTCGAAAGCCCCATCCACGCCGCGGATCCGGTCGTGGACCTCACCCACACCGTCGAGGCTCACGGTGACGTCGATGGGCACGCGCACACGCTCGAGCACCTCCTTCATGGCGGAGGTTACACGGTCGGTGAGCATGCCATTAGTGGAGAAGGCGATACGTTCGAGCCCGGGACAGGCCTCGTCGAACATCGCCACCAGATCGGGCAGGTCCTCGCGCAGGAACGGTTCGCCACCGGTGACGTTCATGGCCCGCAGACCACGCCAGAACCGTCGGTCTTTTAGGATTAGGCGGTAGTCGTCCAGCCCGAGCTCCTCCTTCGGATCGTGACGGCGAGGTATGTTGCACATCACGCAACGGGCGTTGCACCGCCAAGTGACCACGTTCATCAGGAACCGTGGGCGCTCCCATCCTTTCAGACGGTCAAGGCCTACCCGCGAGGACTCGACAAGGCCGCCAGCAAGGAAGCGGGCCTTCTCGAGGGTACCGAGCCGGTCGACACCACTGGCGGGCTTGGCCATGCAACCAACTGACCGCGAAGGCAATATAAATCTTCGTGGGACAGGTGACCGTGATGGCCGGTATGGAGTCGACTTCGACACTGCTCCTGGTGTACTCCACCGACTGTCGTCTCGAGGAGGGATGCGAGCGTGGCGTGTTCGACAAGCTTGTACGCGCGCGGGTCGACCATTACCGGAAGCTGTACGACCGCGTGATCCTACTCAGCGCGGACGAGCGGGACATGAGCGACGAGCTCGGGGAAGGTGTTATCCACCTGCCCGTGGGCCGTTCGCACCCTGGTTTCGTGCTCAGCGGAGCAGCGGCCGTGCGTCGTCTTGCGTCCACCCTCACCGCTGTCCGTGTGTACGGGCCCGTGGGCATCGTCCCCGTAGCGCTGGGTCTCTCCAGTGTCAGCTCACACCCCCCGGTTGTACTTTCCCTGGAGTACGATTGGATGGGTCAGATGCGCCGTCACCGGTCCCCTCTCCTTGGCCCGTTCGTCTCACAGGTGTACAGGATGGTCGTACGGCACTCGGACCGGATAATCACAAGCACAGACCTGATGCGTCAGCGGCTCGAAGCCCAGGGCGCCCGCCCGGACCAGGTCGAGGTGCTCCCCAACTGGGTCGACCTCCCTAAAAAAGCACCGGACCGGGCAGCAGCGCGGAAACGGCTGGCAGAGCGCCACGGTATTCCCGAGGACGGTCGTCTGGTCGTGTTCGTTGGCCGGTTGGCCGAGATCAAGCGGGTGGACGATCTGGTCCGCGCCGTGGCCGGGCTTTCGGGCATACGTCTGGTCGCGTGCGGCGACGGTCCGGAGCGCGAAGCCCTCGTTTCCCTAGCTGAAAAAGAAGGCGCGGACGCCACTTTTCTCGGCGCGGTCCCATCCGGTGAAGTGCCTGATGTGCTCGCCGCGGCCGACGTGTTCGCTATGGCCTCCGAGGAGGAGGGGATGCCCTTCGCCCTCATCGAGGCAATGGGCGCGGGGCTGCCTGTGGTGGCCACCGACGTCGAGGGCATCGCGAACGTGCTCCCTCATGAAGGGGGCTTCCTTGTGCAACCGCGGTCACCTCGAAAGCTGCGGAGCGCTTTGGCCCGTGTGGCCGATAATCCTGAGCTCGCAGCCAGGATGGGCGCGGTGAACCGCGAAGCGGCATCTCCTTATGGGCGCGAGGCGGTGTTCGAGCGAGAGGATGCGATACTTCGTGACGCGGGCGCTCTGCCTTGACCCGACCCTTGCATTTATCTAGTTATCACCCGTAGGTCAACTTGCATGTACGGTGTCCGCGACCCGAGACCGCTGCCACTCATCTTAGGGCTCATCGTCATCCTGGCCTCTATGTACCACAATGCTCTGGTCATCGAGGAACGTTGGCCTCAGAACTTCCCTTTCTTCGATGCCGAGCGTCGTCAGGGCTACTTCTTCGGGCTCGCACAAGAGGTGGTCCCCGGGCACTTCGTGCTCATAACCGACATCATGGACAACTGGCGGGTGGACGTGTACGGCAACTTCACTCAGCTCAGGTCAGGCGATGCAGTCACAGTGAACGGGGTGTATGCCCAAGGGCGCATCGAGGCCACCGGTCTCCACGTGCTCGGCCGCCGGTTCATGTTCCTTATCTGGAACACATTGGGCGTGCTCCTCCTCCTCTGGGCCTGGCGCGATGCTGCCCGCCGCTCCGTCGCCGCTGCTGCGCCCTCGGGTCTGGTGCCGCTGGGGGGTGAGGACAATGCCTGATCTCATAGTCCATATGTCACTGGCCATAATCCTGACCCGTCTCCTGGGGATTGAACGCCGTGACCGCTGGGTGCTCATGTTCGGCGCGCTCCTGCCTGACCTGCAGCTCTTCATCGCATTAGCGGCCCTCGTCGCACGTGGCGCCACGGTAGCGATGGCCGTATCGTTCTTCCTCCACACGCCCGTCGGTGCACTGTTCCTCTGTCTGGTGGCAGCGTCCTTCATAGACCGGGACCTGTGGAAGGCTTACGGGCTTCTGTACGTAGGGGCCATGTCCAACATCCTCATCGACTCGCTCCTATACCCGTGGGCCAGGCCTCACCACTTCATACTCCTCTGGCCCTTCTCGTGGCGGACCGTAGGTATCCCCCTTGCCGATTCAATGGCTACGATCGAGTGGGTCCTCATCATCGCCGCGGCGGTCGCTGTTGCCCGGGACCGCGCCCCGTGAGCCCTACGACCCAAATATGCGCGACAGCAATGGCCTTTGCAGCTCCACCGCCTGCTCGGGACAGGTCTCGTGGCAACAGTAGCATCGGATGCAAGTCGACAGGTCCATGTGGGCGCGCTTGTCGGTGATGGTGATGGCCTTGACGGGGCAAGCTGCTGCGCACACACCGCATCCGATGCACTTGGGGCCGGCGTAGGGCGATGAAACGGTCTGTCCAAGGGTGATCCGGCGAACGATATTCGGGAGCCTGCGGCCGATTTTCGAGGGCGCTGAGGCGGTGCGGAATCCAGTGATTGAGAACGCGTCCAGCCCGTCGCCCACAATATCGATATCATCCAGTGAAGCGGGGCCCATCCCGCGTTCAGCGGCAGCGGACAGGGTCGAGATACCATCCGGTGCCAGCCCCACAAGAGCGGCGGCCGTCCGGTCCATGGCCACGGCATCGGTAGCTGCGAGCATCCCTCCTACGGGGAACGGATCACCTGCGCCGGGGCCGTCCCCATGCATGGCCACAACACCGTCCATGATGTACAGGGGAGCCCGTACATGGGCCACGATGTCCAATAGCATATGGGAGAACTGGTCCACGTCCGGGAGCTTGACATGGTATGCTGCCTTTGTGAGGCCGGGGATCACTCCGAAGAGGATCTTGGTGGCGCCGGTGAATCCCGTGAGCACATGGGTCTTGAGCTTGGGGAGGGGGATGACCACATCAGCGCTCTCTACTGCATTGAGGATGTCCAGCTCTTTGATCAATTGTCCGCCACGACAAGGTATCAGCGCGGAGGATAGGTCTTCGTTCAGGGAGGCTCCCGTTTCCTTTGCGACCTGCTCGTACCCGCTGTGCTTGTAGGCTCGTCGCAGGAGCATGACGCTGTTGGGGCCTCCGGGGCTGTCACCGATAACTACCTCGCCACCAGCCTCCTGGACAAGGAGCGTCACGGCACGGACAACGGCGGGATGTGTGGTGACCGCCCGCTCGGGTCGGTCCCCGCGAAGGAGGTTGACCTTGAGGAGCACTCGCTGGCCGTTCCCTACGAAGGTCTTCATCCCTCCCAGAAGGTCCACTGAACGTCGGACCGTCG
The DNA here is from genome assembly GCA_964519305.1 of Candidatus Undinarchaeota archaeon. GTDB lineage: Archaea > SpSt-1190 > SpSt-1190 > JASMDC01 > JASMDC01 > JASMDC01. Next base: position 299,485 of record CAZFHY010000001.1, on the reverse strand, counting down.
AGAGCACGTTCTCTTCGTCGTAGTCATCGCACTTGACAAGGGCAACGGTGCTCATCCCGTTACCGGTCTCAACCATGGGGAATGGTCGGTCACTTCACTTGAAAAACGTTTGCCTCGATCCCGGCCATGTGCCCGGGTGGCATAACGTTTTATTGTTGCACCGCGAGACCGGGGCCATATGCTGCTTGAGCTAGCGGCCGTGGTGGTGTTCACCCTGGCCTTGTGGTTCACAGGTCGTCCGATGGCACGTTGGACCCTCGGTCCCGGCAGGGATGCCGAGGAGGTCGTCCTCGCTTTCACGATATCGGTCACTGTGGTCCCAGCTCTCGCCATGGCCATCGCCCTTATGGTTGGCGTTCTAATAGGTCCGGTCACGTTCCTCGCAGCGGCACTCGTTATCTTCCTTTTACCGCATTTGCTTCAAGTCTCCCGGCACGGCCCGGCACACCACGGACTAGGTCATGTACCACCCCCCGGTCACTTGGGATTGGTGGCCCTTGCTCTAGCCGCCGGGATGTTCCTGCTCTATCTGAGCGTGGTCCGCGACATCCCCACTCCGCTGGCAGAGAGCTACTGGCAGACATGTACACAGGAGGCGATGTACCATGCCATGGGGCTCGGACGCGTCACATGGCTCGCGTCCTCCGTGATCGAGAATCCGGGATCCGTGTTCTACTACCCCCGCGCTCCGGAGCCGTTACCAACGGGAACCCGCTCTCCTGGAGTGGAGAACACATATTATCTGACGGTCCCACCACGGACGCTGCCTGACAACCTCATTGCCTATGGCCGTGTGGCCACCAAGGACCAGCGACTCGGTAATACCGCGATATTCGCTCTTTTCGTTTCCTTCCTTGGCATCTTCGGGGTCCGGTTTGCTTTCTCACTTTTCGGGGCCCTCATATGCTCTTGGGGGTACATAATCACCCGCCGTCTCTTCGGCGGGACCCTCACACCCCTTCTCGCGTTCCCCGTGCTCGGTCTCGGTCTCCTGGACATCTCCTTCGTGTACCTGCTCACGGATCCGCTCTTCGCCTTCGTGCTCTCGGCCGCAGTGCTCCATGTCGTGCTCTTCGAGAGGGGGATACGACCCGCCCTCGTAGCTGGTCTCCTTCTAGGGATGCTGGTGGGAGTGCGAGACGTGTCCGTGCTCCTAGTGCCTGCCGTTCTCTACGCACTAACCGGCCAACGAAGGTGGCGCGCAGCGGTCATCGCCCTCGTCATCGGAGCGTTGCTCTCGGCCTTCCCTTGGCTCTTCTGGCACCAGTACGCTTACAACGCCCCCTTCACTACCGAGGCAATTGCGAAGCATACCTATGTCGAACCTTTCGATTACAGTGTGCTCGGTGTGGACTTCCGGCTCCCGGTGCTCATGAACTGGCCCCTACATGGCAGTGTTGTCAGGACCCCGCTCTACCCCTTCCCGGTGTTCGTCCTCCTCCCGCTGGTGGTGGCCGCGACCTTGGGCTGGCCGCTGCTGGCCATGGTCCTACCGGGTCTAAAGGAGCTGGTCGGTTCGGACCGTCGGGCATTGAATGTGTTGATCCTATGGATTCTCCCGCTCTGGATATTCCTCAGTGTCCAGGAGAACTGGAACGAGCCGCGGATGGGGCTGTTGTTGCTGGTCATGCCAGCACTGTCGGTGCTCGCGCTGGGTGGTCTGCGTCGGGCTGGCCAGTGGCCTGAGCTGGTCGTTGTTGGTATTGTGGCCATCACCACATTCGCTGCGCTGGTCCAAGTGTATGACGTCCCGCCCGATCCAAGATGGAACAAGGTCAACCGCATCATCACTCCCCCGGACCCGGATGAGCTCACGTACCACAAGCTAGCTCTGATATCGCCCAAGATCCTACCCCTTCAGCCGGCCGACCTGGAGTACGATCCTGCCGCGATCATCACAGAACTGGGAGCGGCCGGGCCTTCTCGCAGGATCGAGGAACTCGACTGCTATCGGCCACGGTTCAACGTGGACGCCAGTGATATTGTTCTGGACCTGCGAAGCGGAGGTGAGGGTCCTTGGAGGTTCTCCCTCCTTACGACGAGATGGGCCGGGAAGCCACTCGTCATCCCGGGTCCTGTCGCCAGCTCACCGATCATCAGATTCGGAACGAGTGCACCCGGAGAGTGCACGCTACTGCATCTGGACGCATCGCGGATCGGCGACGAGCTAGTTATCGAAGTACACCCTGCATCGGGTACCAGCTGCCATGTTCACTGCGGTGCATCGCTCCAGGCAACATCGACGGGCGCTCTCCGCGTTCTCCCGGGCGAGGACGTAAGAACGCTCGTTCTTCGCACGAACGACGGTGACCGACGACTAGCGGTCTCACAGGCCACTTGAGCGGACTCATGCAGGTGGTATCTGCGATACCACTGTCCGGTCGATGCCCATGTCCTTCAGCTCCTTATCACCGGGGAGTGCATCGTTCTTTACGAATACGGCACATCCCTTGAGGTAGAGTGGGACGCCCATGGTCGGATGGTCGAGCTGGAAACTGGAATTTGTACACATACGGGAGCAGGGGTAGATGCCCCATTCTGGCAGGCCTTGCCTGGTCGAGGCCAGTGCTAATAGGCAGTATCTCGACATAGTGACGCAGACATAGGGATGGTGGAGCGAGCCAAAGAGTGGTTTTTCGCCCCCGGCAAGGTCAAGCGACACGCCTTGGAAGGGATTCTCGACCTCGACCCGTTTGATCCCGTACAAGGCCAGGATCTCGCGCATAGCGACCACGTCCATGTTCGACGTGCGAAATCGATCCCATGCCTCTGGAGGGAGAAGGTCCTTCGCCATCATGATGCGCGGTCCGCGCTTCTGCTTGTGAAGAAGGCCGCCGACAACCGGCTGGAGCCGTCCAGCCTCGGCGACAAGGTCGATGACACCCCAGTCGTTGGCCACAACCTCTGCACCTTTTGGTAGGAGATCAAGGACGGGGCCAAGATCGTCGAGCCCATTATCGGTTACGGGCGGAGTGACAAGGGTGAGCGGGATATGTGCGTCGTCCGCCCGGTCCAGGGCGGACCTGAGCTGGTCGGGCGTGGGGATGAGCCGTTGGCAGTATCCGTTGCCCAGGTAGAGCCGGTCGTACCCGGTCCAGTCGAGCGTGTCGAGGAGCGGTGCGCGGGAAACTAGCACTGCCCGTTCCATCACCGCACCTCCTCAGGCCAGTAGCACTCAGCAAGTGAGCATGGCCGGTCATAACTGTCGGAGTACAGGGCGCGACACCGCTCATGGAAAGTGTCCCCACCCTTAAGATTCTCGAGAGCATCGAGCGCTGAGCGCAAGAACCGGACGTCCGCCAGCTTCTTTGCTGTCGGGTAGTTACGCCCTTGTACCTTGACCACGCTGACACCCGCATCGCGCAGCATCCCCAGAGCGCATACGCCGCAACCGATGCCGCCCACGTTGGGGCACCAGTCCATCCCGAATCGTTCCTCGATAGCGGGGGCGAGAGCATGGTCCCCCTCGAGGCAGGATACGCGCACAGCGGCGGCGTTGGGACAGAGATAGAGCGATGCGTGATGTGCCAGCGGACCGAGACGCTGTGACCATCGGGGGAGCCGGAGGAGAGCGCCTACGATAGTGCTCCGGGCGGCCCCCCATCTGCTCCCGAGGACGCTGAATAGGGCTCCTGCCCGGCGCGGGTAGGCGATCTCGAGGAGGCCGTGGAGATAACCACAGAATCCCTCGACGTTGGGGCACCGGGCGTTTAGCACGAAGGCCTCAAGGGGTATATCGGGCACCCGCTCGGCGAGCGTTCGCACCTCGTTCAGGGTGAGATGGTGCGGGAGGATGAGTCGGGATACACCCAGGCGCTGGAGGAACCGGGCCGCACGAGCGTTGAAAACAGCTGCGATGGAGCTTGCGTGCACATCGCACTCCACCTCACGGTCCCGGAGCGTTGCCATGAGCGCCACGTCGGCTATGATGAGGTTATCTATCCCTGCGCCGACGGCCTGGTCGACCTCCTTGAGCACGAGGGGTAGCTGCTTGGATGAGTAGAAATCCTGGTTGAACGCTACGGAAACACGGGCACCGTTGTCGTGGGCGATGGACGTGACCTGCTCAAGCTCCTCGTAGGAGCGAAGGGACGAGAGGGTGAACTCCTCCCTGCTGATGCTCCCTACATTGCTATAGCGCTCCCGCCATTGGGGTGAGAGCACCGAGCAATAGATCTCCGCAGCCCCCGAACGGATGAGCTGCTCGACCTCATCCGCCCTGTTGACAGGGGCAAGGATATCCATCGGACATTCCTATAGGGGATAGCTATATAGAACTACTTGAGCTCTTCAATAATGCGTTCCTGCCTGCTCCTTGTTCTGCGTTAGTTGCCGGTACGCACGACGGTTCCCGGGGAAAGGTTTTTATAGGGGGAATGGCACAAAATCCGGCACGAGCATGCATAACGACGATTTCGAGAGATCCAGCTATCGGGACGGTGACGACCTTGAGAAGGTCCTTTCCTACACTGACGGCGAATCCTTCGATCTCAACGATCGTTACGCCACCTCGACCGCGTACGAAGACGTCACGGCGGCGTTCTTCCATGACAGGGCGCTCGAGCCGCTCAGGACCTGGGAGAAGGCCTGTGAGATGTACAGAGAGATGGCCAGCCAGAAAGGGCTGCCTACGTACAATCCCAGTCTTGGCGCATCTGGCGGTCTCGCCCACACCTACGTTGGGGGCCAGACCACGACGGCAACGCCCGGCGAGGTCGTCGTGTCACCCGTCATGCTCGGATATGGTGCGTCGGCCATAGCAGAAGTGCTCATGCATGAGGGCTACCACGTCATGGGCATGGGGAACGAGGTCCACGACTACTTCCTCCAGTACGAAGCACCCTTCCTCGCAGCGAACAGCGGCTACCTTATGTAACGGGACCACGATGTCCCTAGAACACCGACCGTACAGACCGGTCAGTACAAGTCTCCCGGTGTGAACTTATCAGGGAGCTGACCGTCGCCTTCGATCAACGAGTGGGCGAGGATGTCCATGCAAACAAGCTCGCTCCGCCTCCGGAAGAATTTGCGATAGGGGTGGCGGGCCACGCGCTTGTCATCCATGAGATCGCATGCCTCCTGCTCGAAGATGAGGGCGCCCCTGGGCGTGGTGAACGGTCCTGCACCACGCTTCGGCCGGTCCGCGATCTTGGGGGGGAGCTTCTTCCGTGCCACACGTCGTAGCACTGCTTTCGCCGCACCGCTCTCGAACATAAGTCGCGTGTCCATCCGTCGTGAGAGTTCCACGACGGGAGTGGCGAGGTAAGGGACACGGACCTCGAGCCCTGCTGCCATGGACGCACGGTCCACGACACTGAGCTGGAACGCAGCGAGCTGGGGCCCGAGCTCGTGGTCCATCAGGTCACCGGATGTGCGTATGAGCGACATCTTGGTGTGGAGACCGTCCACCCATGACGCGCTAGAGGCGATCCGGCGAAGTGTGCATCGCACCTCGGCACCGTAGCGTCGGGGGGAGGAGTATCGCGGGTAGCCACCGAATAGCTCATCAGCGCCCTGGCCGCACAGTGCAACCGTCATGCGTCGGCGCACGACCTCGGCGAGCGCTAGGAAGAACACGGACTCGTAGTTGGGTTGCTCCATGTGGAGCACGAACCGCGGGACGAGGGCCGCTACGTCCTCGGGAGCGACGACCAGTTCGGTGTGGTCGGAGCCCACGGTCTCGGCCACAGCACGCGCAGCGATGACATCCGGATCATTGTGGCTCTCGCCCAGTGTAAAGGTGCGCAATGGCGTGTCCATATGCTCGTTGGCCAAGGCAGCGATGAGGGCCGAGTCAACGCCACCGGAGAGGAAGGCGCCCAGGGGAACGTCCGCTACTAGCTGTGAGCGCACGGCATCCTCCAGGGCAGTTGCCAGTTCATCTGCTGCAGTGGCGGGGTCAACTAACTCCACAGTCCTTTTAGGCAGTTCCCAGAAAGGTGTCTTATCCACGACTGATCCTGAGCGTGCGTCCCACACCAGTGCCGTGCCCGGGGCGAGCGAGCGGACGCCGGCGAACAACGTGCGCCCATCAAGCGGGTATCCGAGCACGAACCGCTGTGCCAGCGCCTCGCGGTCGACCTCCCGTGTAAGCTCGGGATCCTTGAACAGAGCCTTGACCTCGGAGGCGAAGAGAAGGTCACTGCCGCGTTGGGTGTACACCATTGGCTTGATCCCAAGCCGGTCGCGAGCAAGCACCAACCGTGGCCCGTCCCACATTGCCAGGGCGAACATCCCCTCCATGCGCGAGAGGAAGGCCGTCCCCTCCTCCTCGATGCCGTGGAGGACTACCTCGGTGTCACATGCTGAGGAGAACTCGTGGCCTCGCCCCTCCAACCATGCACGCAGCTGTACGTGGTTGTAGATCTCACCATTGAGCACCACGGCAGTATCACCATCCTCGCCCACCATGGGCTGGTGTCCCCCGGCCGGGTCGATGACCGCCAGTCGACGTGCTCCCAATGAGAGATCATTTGAGTGGAACGTACCCACGTCATCTGGACCGCGGTGCGTGAGCGACGTCACCATCTTATCGAGGAGACCGTCGTCCTGGAATCCTGCGATCCCGGCGATGCCGCACACGTCGGTTACTCGGTCGTAAAGCGTTATAAGGGTTCGCGGGTCGCCGCGCGGAAGCTCTATAAAGGTTCAACTCCCTCAACGCTTCATGCCGTCGCCTCTGGCGCTGCCTTTCGCCCTGGTGAACCTTCTGGTCATCGCTGGTGCGCTGGTCGCCTCGCGCCGAGAGTTGTCGGCCTATCTACCAAACACTGTCTCGGGCCGTCGTGCCCTGCTCACGGTGCTCTTCCTGGGTCTGGTGCTGCGGGCGGTGAACCCTTACCATCACCTGCTCTGGCTTGACGAATGGTACCCCGTGGGACAGGCCGAAGGCCTTGTGCACCACCGCCTCAACGCTTTCTGCGTCCGTGGCCGGATGGGCGATTGTCAACAGTTCGCGACCTTCGACGGCATCGGTTACCCACTTGTGCTGGGCCTGACCTCGTCGATCCTCGGATTCACCGAACTGGCTGCAAGGACGGTGGGTGTGCTTGGTGGTACGCTCACCATAGCTCTGGTCTACTTGCTCGTGCGAATCCTGTTCCGGGACCATCAGTCGGCGCTCTGGGCGGCTCTCATACTTGCCCTTCTCCCGATGCACCTGCGGTACGGCGCCACTACGCGGCTCGTTGTGCTCTCAGTGCTCACCGAGTGCCTGACCGTTCTGGGTGCGGCCCTTCACGTCCGAACGGGGCGCTCCTCCGCAGCATGGCTGACCGCAGCATCCTTGGCCTTCCACATGACAGTCCGCAAGGAGAATCCTCTCGTCCTTGTCCCGCTCATGATGGTGTACTGGTGGGGCCGGCGCAAGGGTGTCAGGTATTCTCCGGTCCCTTGGATCGTAGCGCTAGTGCTCCTGACGCCGTACGTGGCAGGATGGTTCGAGATGAGCATGGGGTATAATGATGTTACTGATCGTCTCGGGACGTCCTCTCTGGCACGCAATCTGGACTATGTCCTCTACTGGTTCAATGGATACTTCACTCCGTTCCTGTTCACTGCCCTTGCGGCGCTCGGGATGGTCGCTCTCGCCGGTCGCTCAAGCACACTGACGCTCTTGGTGACGTTCTGGTGGTCGGCCCGTCTTGTAGTGTTCCTCCTTCACGACTTCATGTTCTTCGTGCCAAGGTACATGATCGGCCTCTCGGTCCCCTTCGCCATCGCCTGTGGCCTGGGCGCACGCACCCTTACCTGTTCACAGCGGTCAATCGCCACAGCCATCCTCCTCTCGGGACTCGCTTACTTACCGTTCGCCTATGGTGATATGTTCGGGCTCCAGCTGGACGCTGGAGCGAGGGCAATCCTATACGCTATCCATCTGCTCCTCCCCGTTGCCTTCCTTCTCTGGGCGGCAGGACGGGCAGGGGGTCGGGAACGACGGTTGCTGGCGGCACTGGCCACCATAGGTGCGATTCTCATAGTCCTCCTTTACCCACGTGTGGCTGTGGGGGATGGCATCCCCCCCGACGTACGTGATTATCTCGCTCTCGAGGAGCGTACTGTGGCTAGGTGGCGGAACGGTGTGGAGCCGTCGTGCCACGTGGTCGCCTCGGTCCCCGTGCGCGCCGAGCACCTTTGGGGGCGTCGGATGGTGCATGTCGAGTCGTTCTTCCTTCTGCCTACGACCGGCGAAGAGCTTGTCCGGGACGTGATCGCTCTGGTGGACCGGGGCGAGTGCGTCTACCTCTACGACTCCCAGGGGACCGCGAACGCACGCGACGCCTTGGCCGGCAGCAGTCTAAGTCTGGAGCGAATTGATACGGTCCCCATCTCGCTGAAATGGGTCGAGGCCTTCGGTGCTTCCACCGAGCTGGCTCTTTATCGAGTGGGGCCTGCTGGAGAATGATGGATTTCAACCGGGGCACTTGCACGTCTCGGGTTTGTCCTCCCTGACGAACACTACATGGATCTCCATGAGCGATGGGACCACGTAGGCCTCCTTGCACCGGATACCCGGGACCTCGTAGGCAAGGAAACGCACATCAGACGTCCTGAACCGCAGGATGGGGACGTCGAAGGAGATACGCATCTCGGGCGAGTCCGAGAAGATGCCTATGCGGTGGAACAACCGCCGTATACCTTGGTTCCATAGGTAGGCATAGTGCCAGGGGGCGGTGAACACGAAGACGCCACCGGGGCGTAGCACCCGCTTGACTTCTCTCATCAGCATGTCCTGCTGGAGGCGATGGAACACGTAGAACATTGAGAGCATGTCCACTGAACCGTCGTCGAAGGGTAGCGAGTACACGTCACCTCGCACAAGCGATGGGCATCGCTCTCCCATGTTCTTGCGACAGGTGGCGATGTTGTCTCGGCTGATTTCCAGGCCGATGAGGCGCTCGCACGGGGGATGGATATCAATCGTATAACCGGTGCCGAAACCCAGATCAACCACTAGTCCCAGCTCGCGTCCCTGAGTGGCCTTCGTCATAAGGCGCCGATAGCTGGCCAGGCGACGGTTGTGGAAGGTACGTTCAAGAAAGGTCCCTCGCTGCGCTCGGGCGTAGTCGTTGGTGTTAGGGTCCTCTATGCTCTTGGTACGCCAACGGCGGAAGTAGTTATCAAGTTCGTTACCTGGTTCGTCCACAAGGAGGTCGGGCACGCCGTCCACCACGGGAAAGGTGCATGAACATGAGGGACACCGCAACCCTTCGTCCACCTCCTCGAGGGGTGAGCTGTCGCGTGGGCAACGGAGCATCCTCCAGGACGAGGACATCGCTTCAACCGCCATAAGCTTGATTTAAATAATTGCTACTACGATGCCAGCGCATGCCACCGGGGCACGGAAGGGGTGCGCGTTCACAAGGACCCGCCCTCGCCGCTCCCCTGAGCGATCCATCTGAGGTAGGGCCTCTGGTCGACGCAGGTGCGACCGAGATATACTGCGGTGTGCTCCCTCGTACATGGAAACGTGATTTTTCCACTGTTATCGCATTCAACCGCCGGTATATGGATTTCGCTTCCCTCAACGGGCTAGACGAGCTCCGTCAGGTGGTCCGGGAAGCTCATGACCGGGACGTGAAGGCGTACCTCGCCCTTAACGCCCACGTGTACGTGGACGGTGAGCACGAGCGTGTCCTCGAATGGCTCGGTGATGCTCTAGCGTGTGACATCGACTCGGTGATCATCTCCGATATCGGGCTCATACTCGCGGCACGGGAGGCCTATCCGGATGCCCGGATCTGCGCTAGCACAGGTCTGTCAACCTTCAACAGCGAGAGTGTTAGCTTCCTCAAGGAGCTCGGCCTTTCGCGTATCATACTTGAGCGCCAGCTAACCACGGACGAGATAAGACACATCCGTCAGAAAGTACCTGATATCGAGCTGGAAGCGTTCGTGCTAAACGGCCGCTGCCGCAATATCGAGGGTTACTGTACATTCCAACATGGCCACGAGGACGTCCTTCACCCGATCCATCCCTACCTTGGCCGGTTGCTAGTCCGTGTGCTTTTCCATCCCCACGCTCTCGCCATTGGTGCCCGGCTCCCCCGAAAGGCCACGGAGACTGGCCCGATCGAGCGCGCTATTTCTCATGTCTACAATCCATGTCGGTACACCTATTCCGTTACCGGTAAGGGTCCTGTGGCCGGCTCCGCTTCAGACCGGGTGCGGTCGATCCTCGGTCGCAAGGTGCAAGCGAATTGTGGTGCCTGTGCGCTCTATGACCTATGGCAGGCCGGCGTGGACAGCTTCAAGATCGTCGGCCGTGTGTTCCCCACGGCCCGGAAGGTGGCGGATACGCGGTTCGTCGCCGAACTGATTAAATACTTAATTGAGGAGGAACCTGACCGGGATACGTTCTTCACCCGCGTCAAGAAAGATTATCGGAGGCGTTTTGGTATGCCATGCGACATTGATTCCTGCTATTATCCTGAGGTTGACTGGTGCAAAGAGGTGGAATGCTGATGGAGCGCGCCGTGCTGCTCTCAACGGTCCCCGTCGGAGGGATCCCCGAGGGCTATGAACGTGTGTACCTCGGAAATGAGTTCTGCGAGCGCAACCTCCCCACACCGGAGGAGCTATCACGCGGACTGGAGGCGGCAAAGGACGCAAGTATCCCCCTCACACTGGTCACTCCTTATCTCACGGACACGGGACTGTCGAAGGTGCGGAAGCTTCTGGACGTCCTTCCCTCCGGCTCCGAGGTAGTCTTCAACGACTGGGGGCTGTTGGCATCCCTGAAGGACCACGTTCCCATCATGGGCCGGATCCTCACCTACCAGCGGCGTGGCCCGCGCCTGATAAACGTGATCGAACGACTTCCCGAGGAGGCGCAGGCATATCTTCGCGATTCACCGCTCTCTCAGGAGAGCTATCGACAGTTCCTGCACGAGCGGGGGGTAACTCGTGCGGAGTTCGACAATCCCCTCCAAGGGATCGGTTTCTCCTTGGCGGAGGACGAGGTTCCCATGAAAGGTAGTATCTATACTCCTTGGGTGTACGTCACAACAACACGTCTGTGCCTATCCCGTGCCTGTACCAAGCCTGAGGCCCGTGACGAGCTCGGGATCCTGCCCTGCGAGCGCGAGTGCCGGGACCTGGCCTTCACCCTCACCCACAAGAGCATGCCTCTCCCTCTCCTGCTCCGCGGGAACACGGTATTCTACCGCAATAAGGTGCTTCCTCGTGACCTTGAAGACCGCGGTTTCGACCGGATGGTCGTCCAGCCGGCCCCGCCTCCGTGCAGCTCCACATCCGAGGGACGGAAAGCCTTCCCTAAAGGTATTGAGAATTAAGGATTCTCTAAAGCGAGAATAGTGCATTAGTGCGTCTTAATAAGCTATTAATCTAAATTTATGAGTAGTACTTAGCATTAAATATGTAATAAGCACTATACTCCACGTAACGACGGTTATAACAAATTATAAGGGCGTTACGGCCTCCGACGAAGATAGAAAAATATTAAAGCCTAGGCGGACTTTTCGTATACTGGTGGCGGCACGCATACAACTCAATTTCTCGGCCGACAAGCGAGCGGTTGACATCCTCGACGTGCTCATCGAGGCCTTCAACCTCTCCAACCGGCACAGGGCCCTGACCACATCGCTCGGGGATACAGTATGCTACCAGCAGTGGATGAAGCTTCAGCACGGCGTCACGCTACGCGCCTCGGACGTACGTGATATCCTGGAGGCATACCGCGAGGGGATCGATGAGGATGGGGCCTTCAAGCTGGGTACCCGAAAGAGCTCGAACTTCCTATCCTTCTACAAGACGGTGTTCCCTGACGTACATAACGTCAAGCACTGTTTGGAGGTGTTCCGGGACGCCTACAAGTTCGCCGGATGGTTCCCGCTCCTCTCTTGGAAGCGCGAGGAGGGCTTTCTGGAAATCACCGCGCAGAACGCAGTGGAAGAGCCCGTGTTCGCCAATTTCCTCGCTGGATACATAACGGGTGTGCTTCAGGACCACGGATATGTGCTTGAGGAGCGTCGGGTTGGCCCGGACGTCATCATGATGCGGTTCTCCCCCCGCGGGGACGAGGACAGGACATGATGTCGCCGAAGCCTATTTGAAGGTTCAGGCTTCTCCCATCGCCATGCCGTCGCCCCTGGCGCTGCCCGCGGCTCTCCTCAACCTCCTGCTCGCGGCCGTTGCGCTCATTGCTTCACGTCGGCAGCTGGCCGCCGCACTCCCGGGTTATCCAAGCGGACGTCGGATCCTTCTCTTGGTGCTCATTCTAGCGTTCGGAGTACGTGTCGCCAATCCCTACGAGCCTCTCATGTGGAACGACGAGTGGTTCTACCACGACCAGGCGGAGTCGCTCATGATCGACCGACTCAACACGTTCTGCACCTTCGGTGAGCCCGGCGCCTGCAGAGATACCGCCATGTTCTATCCTATCGGCTACCCGCTCGTCCTCTCCCTCGGAATGGCCGTGACCGGGTCCGCAGACACGGCCGCCCGTCTGTTGGGGGTGCTCGCGGGGACCGCCACTGTCGCTGTCGCATATCTCCTGGCCCGCCTCCTGCTCCGTGACGAATGTGCCGCCCTTACCGCCGCACTGATAATCGCGCTCCTGCCCATGCATGTACGCTATGCGGTCGAAGTGCGCCCCGATGTCCTTGGCGCGCTCGCCGAAGGTCTGGCCGTACTGGCCGCGGTCCTTCATGTACGCAGTGGGCGTGACGCCCCTGGGTGGCTTGCGGCCTTGTCCTTCGCCTTCGCCGCAATGGTGCGCCGCGAGGCGCTCCTTGTGCTGGTCCCTGTCGCTGTGGTATATCATTGGGGAAGCCGGCATGGAGTGCGACCCTCGTTGTTCCCATGGGCGCTGGCCTTTGTGCTCCTCATCCCCCACATCGCCGAGACACCGGAGCGTTTCTGGAACCAGATGTACACCGAGTCCGTAGCGGAATACGATGGCGTGGCCCGGCGAGTGCATCCACGCTACGTCCTTGAGAACCTGCACTACATCACCTACTGGGTCAACGGTTACTTCCAGCCCTACCTGTTCACGGCCCTCGCTTTCATTGGGATTGCTGCTCTGTCGCGTCTGCCCGCACCAATTGGCTCGCTCACAGTGCTGTGGTTCGTCACACGGATCGCCCCGTACCTCTTCCACTCCTACACGGTGTTCATCCCCCGTTACATGCTCGCGCTATCGGTCCCCTACGCTCTGATGGCGGGAGCGGCCGTGACCGTCTTGTCCTGGCCGACCGGTGTCCTGAAGACCGGGTTGCTCGTTTCCGGCCTGCTCCACCTGCCATTCGCTTATAGTCGCATGTTCGGACTGGAGCTCCCCTATGGAGTGCGCGGTCCTCTGGGGATAGTCCATGGGCTCGTCCCGCTTGCACTCCTGGTGTGGGGTGCACGGCACGCTATCGGTCGAGAAAGGCGTGCGACAGCAGTGGCGCTATTGGTGGGCCTGGTGCTCCTGCCCATGCTCTATCCCAATGTCGAACAGGCGGACGGGCTCATCCCCCCGTTCCACCGGACCTTCTACTTGGAGTCGTCAACTATCGAGGGATGGCAAGTCCTCGTGGGGGAGGACTGCTTCGTTGTGGTGCCCAGTCCTGTGCCCTATCGGGCACTGTGGCAGCGCCCACTGGTGATGCGCACCTCGCACTTGGCTCTTCCTGACACCGTTGCCGGATTGCATGACGACGTGGCCGGCCTTCTGGCCGAAGGCGCTTGCGTATACCTCTATGAAACACAGCGGGTGCCTGATATCGACGGGCGGATGATGCACGACTCCTTTGTCCTTGAGCACCAAGGTCTCGTAATCGTACCCACGAACGATGCAAAGGCCACCGGGATGCTCCAGGAGCTCTCGCTATACCGCGTGACGGCCATAGCGGGCTGAGCCGCCGAGCGCGGAACCTCTATAAAGGTTCGACCCACACAGCGTGCCATGCCGTCGCCCTTGGCGCTGCCCGTCGCCCTGGCGAACCTCCTGCTCATCGCTGTAGCGCTGGCGGCCTCGCGTCGGGAGATGTCACGAGCTATTCCCAGCTCTCGCTCCATGCGGCGTGAACTGCTCCTCGTGCTTCTCTTGGCGTTCGCGGTAAGGGTCATCAATCCGTACCAACCGCTGAACTGGAACGACGAGTGGTATTACCAGGACCAGTCGCTCAATCTCGCTGTCAACCGGCTCAACGTTTTCTGCATATTCGGCCAGCTGGACGACTGCCAGCGCTTCGCCATGTTCTATCCTGTCGGATACCCGGTGATGCTGTCCCTGTCTTCGATGCTCTTCGGGTTTACGAGAGCAGCGACCCTTGCCTTAGGGACCATGGCCGGTACACTGTCGGTCGGAATCGTTTATCTAATCGCACGGCTCCTATCGGGCGACCACCGGACGGCGCTGTATGCCGCCATCGTGGCCGCTCTTATCCCGATGCACGTGCGGTACTCCATGGTGTCCCATCCAGAGGTCGTGTCAGTGCTGTTCGAGGGGCTGGCCGTGCTCGGAGCGCTCCTCCACGCACGCACCGGGCGGGCAGCACCGGGATGGTTGGGAGCGATATCCCTGGCCTTTGCAGTCACCGTTCGCCGGGAGGCACCCCTCGCATTGATCCCGATGGCGCTCATGTACATCGTCACGAGGTACCGAGCACGCCCGACAATTCTGCCTTGGATGCTCGCCCTCTTGCTGACCGCACCTCATTTCGGGGATTGGGACGAGTACAACTGGAACCAGATGCACAACGAGTCCGTCAGCGAGCACGAGAGCATCCTACACAGAGTACACCCACGCTATGTGGTCGATAACGTTGGATACATGACCTACTGGCTCGACGGGTACTTCCTGCCCTTCCTTTTCACCGCATTGGCACTGATTGGGTGGGCGTCCTGGCGACGTCTACCCCGGGGATTTGCAGCGTTGACACTTGGGTGGTTCACCACACGGCTGACGATCTACCTGTTCCATTCATACACGGTGTTCATCCCACGGTACATGATCACGCTAACCATTCCCTTCGCCTTAGCGGCGGGGGCAGGTGCCGCAGCGCTATCTCTGCCCACCGGACCGCTTGTGGCAGCGCTCGTTCTTTCCGGTCTGCTACACCTTCCGTTCGCCTACTCCCCATTGTACGGATTCGAGCTACCGGGATCCACCATGTCGGTGCTCACGCCGCTCCACCTGGGTATCCCTGCGGTCACCCTCCTCTGGATAGCGATCCGGACGAGGGGGGGTCAGCGATTACTGGCCGGTATGGCGCTGGTCACGTGCCTCGTCCTTAATATGACGTTCTACACTACGAACATGACGACGGACGGTCTGCCGCGGACCTACTCGACCGCCTTCGAGCTTGAGCGGGAGACAATCGATGGCTGGAAGGCCTTCGTCAAACCGGACTGTGTCGTAGTAGTCCCACGTCCAATGCCATACCGCGTCCTCTGGCAACGCCCAGTCCTCATGCTCAGCTCACACCTTCCCATGTCGGGGACTGTGGCCATACTCCGTGATGACGTGCGTACGCTCCTGGAGAACGGTGCGTGCGTTTACATCTACGAAACGCAGCCCGAGCAGGACGTAACATTCGAGATGCTACACCGAGAGTTCGAGCTGGAGGTCATCGAGCGGATCATCGTGCCCAAGGATGTCGCAGAATCTACAGAAGTGTATCGTGAGCTGGCGCTGTATCACGTGACGGACGCCGCAACATGATCCCGCGCGCGGAACCTCTTTAAAGGTTCGACCCGCACAGCGTGCTATGCCGTCGCCCCTGGCGCTGCCCGTCGCCCTGGCGAACCTGCTGCTCCTCGCAGTAGCTATAGTTGCCTCGCGACGCGGGCTGGCATCTTTCTTTCCCCGTGACAGGCGGGAACGGCGCGCTCTTCTTCTCGTTCTCCTGCTCGCTCTAGGCACGCGTGCCCTAAGTCCGTACCGACAAGTCCCCAGCATGGACGACACCTACTTCCGTCTCCAGGCAGCGGGACTGGTCCACCACAAACTAAACGTGCTCTGCTCGCTTGGCGAGCTGGGTGACTGTCAACGGTTCGGAGGGTTCAAGTCCATCGGCTACCCTATCCTCCTCGCCCTGATGTCTGTCATCGCGGGCTTCACTGCTCATGCCACAATCCTCTTGGGTACAGTGGCCGCTATCGCGACCGTGGGCTGCGTCTACCTTATCATGCGAATGCTGGACCGTGGTCACATCGAGGCCTTGACGGCTGCGCTTGTGCTCGCCCTTCTTCCGATGCACGTGCGGTATGCAACGGTCACGATGTCCGAGGTGTTGTCCGTCCTTACGGAGTGCCTGGCCGTGACTGGTGCAATCCTACATGTACGTACCGGTCGCCGTTCAGGGGCATGGCTGGCTGCAGCTGCATTTGCGCTCCATGTAACTCTTAGGGTGGAGAATCCATTGGCGGTGATCCCTCTGGCCGTAGTGTATGTATGGGGCATTCGGAGATATGGTGTGTACCCTTCTCCCCTCCCGTGGCTGGTCGTCGCAGCGCTTCTTATCCCCCATTTCATCGATTATGGTGAGTTCACGTACGCTGGAGTCCCGCTCACCGCACGTATCTCACCCACCGCCATCCCGCGCAACGTCCGCTACGTCACCTATTGGCTCGACGGTTTCCACCAGTCCTACTTCTTCACGGCCCTGGCGCTGTTGGGCATCGTGGCACTGGTCCGCGGCACTGGTCCGCTCGGTGCGCTGGCAGCGCTATGGTTCGCCTCGCGCGTGGGCCTTCATTTGGTCCATACCTTCGGTGGTTTCGTACCCCGCTACATGCTCCCTGCATCCGTGCCTTTCGCCCTGCTCTGCGGGGCTGGTGCACCTTTTCTCTCCTCATCGTTCACTGTCACGGGCACGGCCATAGTGCTCTCGGGCCTTGCCCACCTGCCTTTCGCCTACGCGCCTTTCTACGGACTGGAGCTGGAGTCAGGAGTCCGATCTACATTCACGGTCATCCATCTTGCTCTACCGCTTGCTCTTCTAGCGTGGACCGTATGGCGTGGGAACGGAACTGAACGACGTCATACGGTGGTGGCGGGCATGGCGGGTGCAGTTCTCGTGACCGTCCTCTACCCCGCGGTCATCACGGCAGACGGTATCCCCAGCCCCTTGCGGGAAACCTACGCCATGGAAGTGAGCATCATCGACCAGTGGAAGCCTTTGGTGGGCCGTGAGTGCTTCATCATGTACGAGACATCCATCGAGACCGGGTACTTCTGGGATAGGAGAGTGGTGGTCGATTCGAAGGGGGTTGTGGGTGAGGGCAACACTGCCGTCCCGGGTGCCGTGGCACGACATCGGGATGACATCGTAGGTCTATTAGCGGATGGACGATGCGTGTACTTCTATGAGCGGTTGTACACTGAGACGCCGCGCACTGCTGCCATGGTCCACGACTCGTTCCAGCTGGAGCGCATCGCCGGCCACTCGGTCGCCGGCGGACGGCCCGATGGGCCAACGGATTTCCGGGAACTCGCCCTCTGGCGTATCGTGGGTCTCCGCGAGCTATAGTCTAACTCAGGTCGAGGGCATCGTGGTGGACGCTAGCTCCCCTGACGGTTCCGTGAACATAGCTGGGCGCGGAACCTCTTTAAAGGTTCGACTCGCATAGCGTGCAATGCCGTCGCCTCTGGCGCTACCGGTCATCCTAGCGAACCTTCTGCTCCTCGCGGGAGCTTTGGTAGCCTCGCGACGCGGCCTGGCATCTTTCGTACCACGCGACAGGCGGGAGCGACGCGCTCTTCTACTAGTTCTACTGCTCGCTCTCGGTGTGCGGGCGCTCAGCCCGTATCGTCAGGTCCCCAGCATGGATGACACGTTCTTCCGTCTCCAGGCAGCGGGACTGGTCCACCACAGGCTCAACGTGCTCTGCTCGCTTGGTGAGCTTGGCGACTGTCAGCGTTTCAGTGCTTTCAAGTCCATAGGCTATCCAGTCCTCCTCGCCCTGATGTCCTCTGCCACGGGCTTCACCGACCAGGCCACCGTTCTCTTGGGCACCATGGCGGGCTTAGCGACCGTGAGCTGTGTCTACCTTATCATGCGCATGCTGGACCGTAGTCACATTGAAGGCTTGGGCGCCGCACTTGTGCTCGCCCTTCTTCCGATGCACGTGCGGTATGCTACGGTTACGATGTCCGAGGTGTTGTCCGTCCTTACCGAGTGTCTGGCTGTGAGCGGAGCACTTCTTCATGTGCGTACCGGCCGCCGGTCGGGCGCCTGGCTGGCTGCAGCGGCCTTTGCGCTACATGTCACGTTCAGAGTAGAGAACCCGCTGGCACTGGTGCCACTGGCTGTCGTGTATGCATGGGGCATGCGGCGATATGGCGTGTACCCCGCTCCCCTCCCGTGGCTGCTAGCTGCTGTGTTCCTCGTACCCCATTTTTCTGATTTCGGCGAGTTCCTATATGGAGGCCTCCCGCTCACGAGACGGATCTCACTGCAGTCCATCCCGCACAACGCCCGCTACATAACTTATTGGATTGATGGCTTCCACCAGCCCTTTTTATTCACCGCCCTGGCACTGCTGGGTGCAGCCGCCGTGAGCCGCGGTGCTGGTCCCATGGGTGCTCTGGTGGCGCTGTGGTTCGCCTCGCGTGTGGGTCTGCACGTGGTCCACACATTCAGTGGTTTCGTGCCCCGATACATGCTTCCCGCATCCGTGCCCTTCGCACTGCTCTGTGGGGTGGGCGCACACATCCTTTCCCCGTCGGTGGCCGTTGTTGTCGCGGCCGTCACGCTCTCGGGCCTAGCTCACCTACCTTTCGCCTATGCACCTTTCTACGGAATAGAACTGGAACCCGGTGCCCGCTCCGTACTCGCCGCCGTCCACCTGGCCTTACCCTTAGCGCTCCTAGCGGGGACCTCCTGGCGCGCCGACGGTGCGTACCGGCGTTGGCTCGTGGCAATGGGCTTGGCAGGGATTGTGCTGGTCAACGTACTCTATCCAGCAGTATTTACCGCCGATGGGGTGCCACGAAATATCAGCGGAGCCTACGAACTGGAGATGAACATAATCGAGCAGTGGAGGCCATTGGTGGGCCGTGAGTGCTATATTGTATGCGAGTCCCCCATCGAGACAGCGTATGCATGGGGACGGCGTGTAGTGATTGATCAGAAAGGTGTCATACCTGAGGGCGACAACGTCGTTCCTGACGCGGTCCCTCGTCTGCGGACAGATATCACCGGCCTCCTGGCCGATGGCGAGTGCCTGTACTACTATGAGCGAGTATACTCGGGGACACCACGCACGGCCGCAATGGTCCACGATTCCTTTCGGTTGGAGAGGATCGCTGGCGAAGGAGTGATGAGCGAGAGTGCTGATGGACCCACCGACTTTAAAGAATTAGCTCTGTGGCGTATTGTGGCGCCCCGGGGGCCATAGTCATAATAATGTTGCGGAGTCGAGAACTTGTCGGCCATGACTTCCGTCACCGTCGTCATCCCTGTGCGTAACGGCGCTGACACCCTCAACGAGTGCTTGGACGCAATCCTCAGCGATGCTAAAGATGACCTCGAGATCATCGTCGTGGACGACTGCTCCACCGACGGTTCCGTGGACATCGCCGAGCGTCATGGGGTGAGGGTTGTGGTCATGGAGGGACGTCGCGGTCCCGCTGCATGCCGGAACCGTGGCGCGCGGGAGGCGACGGGCGATATGATCGTGTTCATCGACGCCGATATCAGGATCAGGCCAGGCACCATCGGTACCCTGGCCGAGCGCGCGTGCGGCCCCGACGTGGGCGCAGTGTTCAGCCCATACGATCCCGACACGACGTACGATACTCTGATCCCCGCTGTCGTCAACCTGCAGAACGCCTACTGGGTCGCAGGCATCTCCGAAGATGCCATTGCTCTGATGTCTGCCGCCATGTCCATGCACCGCGATGTAGTCTTGGCGACGCCCTTCGATGAGGGCATCGACCGGGCATCGGTTGAGGACATCGAACTTGGGTGGGCATTGCGTGGACGCGGGCTCCGGGTCATGCATGCGGTCGACCTGCCCGTCGACCATATCAACCACCCTACTTTGCTTGGATACTGGACCAGCCGGTTCCATAATTCGCGTTTGTACGTCCATGGGTTTCTGCATCAGACTTCTAATAGAGGGCGTGTGTTCAGACCCTTCGACTCCCTATACATGCCCGTCGGCGTTGCTCTTGCTGTAGTGGTCATCACGATGTCCATAGCCACTCTGGTCGGCGTCCTCCCTCCGACAGCTTCGGTATTCGCAGCAGCAGCGCTGGCAGCGTGGAACCTGCCTTTCCTTGCGTTCAGCCTGCGCCACGCATCGGTTACGGTGGCTTTAGCTGCTTTTGTTCAATCAATGGTCTTCTCCTTCGTCCAGGTCCTTGGACTGATGGTGGGAGTGCTCCAGCTGCTAACTGGCGGAGCGTCGCCTGAACGTCGCTAACAGCTCTGAATGATTGCAGCACACCATTATGATTATTCCGAAGGTCACCCCTTACTGGGAGGGCCGCGAGCCATTGACCGGAGGTCTGGGGGTGGGACGACAGGGCCGTTCGTTTTTTAAAGCTCCTGCATCCCGGCTAGTCAGGTCTCAACCATGGCCGATGTGGTGCTTGTCCAGCCTCGTGTAGCAATCCAGGACGAGCTGCAGGACCGCCCGACTCTCCCGCTCTCACTACTGATGGCCGCGTCACTGGTGTGCCGTGAGCGGTCGGTTAGCATCATCGACCAGCGGGTGACGCCCGGCTGGGAGCAGGAATTGCGCACCGCTGTTCGCTCGGGACCGATATGCGTCGGTGTAACGGCCATGACGGGTCCCCAGATAACCCGTGCACTGGAGGTGGCACAAGTGGTCCGGGAGGAAGACCCTGGCGTCCCGGTGCTATGGGGCGGTCCTCACGCGACCCTGGACCCTGTAGGGACGGCGCACCACCCCATGGTGGACGCTGTCGTGGTCGGTGACGGTGAATTGACGCTGTGGGAATACGTCCGCGCTCTGGAGGGCGGGGAGAATCTCGATACAGTGCCAGGGCTTGCGTTTCCACATGATGGTAAGGTCCGAGTGAACCCGTATCGTCCACACGTTGAGCTGGACGAGCTGCCCGATCCGCCCCTCCACCTCGTGGACGCCGAGCGGTATGTGTTCCATCGCCGGGGTCGACGGTGCATGAACATCTCCACCGTGCGCGGTTGCCAACACCGGTGCACCTTCTGCGCCACACCGTTACAGTCACGTGGCAGGTGGCATGCGCTCTCGGCCGCAAGGACGCTCGATCTTACCGAATCGCTCGTAGAGCGACATCGACTAGGATACATATGGTACATGGAACAGTGTTCAATGGTAGACCAGCAGCGTGTCCTTGACATCGGTCGCGGCCTTCTCGACCGGGAACTGGACGTGCTCTGGGAGGCGGAGGCGTACGTGAACAACCTCGCACGGTTATCGGACGATGAGATCGGGCTTCTGTCCTCCAGCGGGCTCGTGGCCATTCTTATCGGTGTAGAGTCCGGTTCTCAGCATATGGTCGACAAGCTGTGCAAGGGTGTCTGTGTCGATGACGTGGTCGCGCTCAACCGACGGCTGGCTGGATTCACAATATCGCCATGGTACTCGTTCATGTGCGGATTCCCCGGCGAGACCCGCGAGATGCTCGATGCGACACTCGCGCTGATGGTCCGTCTCATATCTGACAATCCCCGGGCCTCGACCTTTCCCCTGAATCCGGCCATCCCCTTCCCTGGCACACCCTATATGGATATGGCCGTGCAGAACGGGCTAGTACCACCGGATGACCTTGCCTCGTGGGCGGATTACGAACCTCATGAAGCACTGGCCCACGGGTTCGAGGACATCCTCCCATGGGTGAGCCCAGAGCGTGCCGCGCTTCTACGACGGCTCCATGTAGCGACCGCTTTCCTCGGTGATGCATCGAGCCATATGGGGAGCCAGCTTCTGGGTCTGGCCACACAGGTCTACCGGCCGGTAGCGCGGGCCCGTCTAGCCTCGGGGGACACCCGGTTCATGGGACTCGAGGAGTCGCTCTACTGGGGGATACGCCAGCGCTTGACGCACCGAGGCCGTCGGAGGACGGACTAACGGCGCTTGCGTTTGGTATTCACATCAGCTTTCGGGACGAGCACAGGATCACTCGGTCCCTCGTCCTGTCGCCAAATAATCACTGCCACGGCAAGTCCGAGGACAATGAACACGGTCATGACCGTTCCACCCTTCCCTCTAGGTGGGACCTGTCGCAACACATCGAAACCGGCCTGGATATGGTTAGTCGTGACATCGACATAGTTCTTGACCGACACGTTGCACATGACCTCGTACCGACCTGCACGCCATCCACCTGATGGCGGAGTGATGACGAGCCCGACCTCCTGGCCTTCCATGCCCGTCGGTTCCCTGGGCTGGCAGACGTCAGGCGTGAGTGAACCTCCTTCTTGGCAGAGGTCGACGGTCACTGAGTTCTCATCATCCATACCCAAGAGCTGGCATCGCGTCCACCACTGAGATGTGAGCGCCATCACATTGAAGGTCGCCCTCACTCGCTCAACCTCATCCTCCCAGAGCGACGGATCGCCCCGTATTGGCACCGTGAACCATGTGCTGGCCGGGATGGCACTTAGATTGCTTGGTCCTCCGTTCTCGCCGTCGATCCAGTGGATCATTAGCCGTTCCGAACGACAGGTAGAGCAGTCCTCGTCCCACGAGGGGCAGGATGTCGTATTGAGGCAGATCGACACGTCCACGCGACCGGGACTGTAGGGAAGGAAGGGGGTCTGTATCTCCGTTACATCCTGACCCTGTCCCAGCATTCCACCATCCACGACGGTCTTTGACGGACCTTGAGTGTCATATCTGACCAGGATGGCGAACACGGATGCCGGGTTCGTGAGGTCAATCCCATCGAGTCGGACGCCGATCATGTCCGGAAGTGGCGGAGGGGATACATGGGGTGGATTGGCGATCACGCAATAGTACGGAGGTTCGCCCGAGGGCGGAGGGCCGCGTGGGTCGACCACCCAAGTGCAGTCATCGAGCGCAAGACAGGATCCCTTGTCATTGGCCTCGCAATCCGGTTGTCCGTCCGGGTACTCATACTCGGCCGGCGCGATCCAAAGGCCTCGGGGATCGGGGTGGAACGAAATATCCCCTGTGACCGTGATGGTATCAACGGCAAGGGCCGTGAGCATCACTAATACCACGGACAGGGCGAGAGCGTTTCTCACGCTTTCTCTGCCCGCATCGCACACATAAAAGCTTATCCACACGGGCGCACCGGGTGCAGTGCAGCGCGTAGTCGGCATCAGGCGACGTTACCAGCAGTGCATTGGTCGGGCGCCGACAACAGGTTTAAATGATCGCGGCACACAACCATCTCAATGCTCGGTGAGGCACTGACCCGGCGTACACTTGGCCTACGCTACCTCGCGCTCGGTTACTCGCGGCTCCTGACCACACCGTGGCCTGTGTACCTCACCTTCTTCGTCACCGCACGATGCAACGCACGATGTCCTCACTGCTTCTACTGGCGTGAGACTGACGCGGCCGACACGTCCAAGGAGCTCACTCCGGACGAGGTCGAGCGTATCGCGGCGTCTATTCCCCGGCTCCCGCTCCTCTTGCTCAGTGGTGGTGAACCCACGCTCCGCGACGATCTGGCCGGGCTGGTAGAGCCTTTCGTCCGGTCGTGCAGCACAGAGGTCATAAACCTCCCGACGAACGGTCTGCTCCCTGATCGCGTGGAACGGTCAGTGTCCGATGTGCTCGATGCATGTCGTCCCGCACGGCTCCGGGTGAACCTCTCTCTGGACGGACCGGAGGATGTGCACGACGCCATTCGCGGTGAGGGCGCCTACTCAAAGCTCCTTCGCACCCGATGGCGTCTCAACGAACTGGCCCGGGAGGAACCACGTCTTGATGTAGCTGTCAATATGACCCTCTCTCGTCTCAACGTCCACGTCGTTCAGGACACGCTACAGCTCCTGTCCCGCCCGCCGTGGAACGGACCTACGTTCTCGGTGACCCTAGCCCGTTCCCACCCCCGCGATCCGGATGTGCTCGGTCTGTCGCCCGAGGACGTGGAGGCCGCCTTCACTCTTGTACGCGAGCAGGGTAGGTACCCCCGCGGTTTCGGTCATCGACCTGACCTGCTCTCGCGAGCCGTGGCACGGGCGTACCGCGAGCATGAGCGGGTGGCCCCGTGCCGCGCAGGCCTGCTGGAAGCGGTGCTCACCGAACGTGGTGTGGTGTACCCTTGCGAGATGCTGGACCGACCTCTGGGCAATCTGCGGGAGGAGGGGTACGACTTTAGACGGGTGTGGATGAGCGAGAAGGCGAAACAGGTGCGCGAGGAGATCACCCGCGGCGAGTGCTGGTGCACCCACGAGACGGACATATCCAACGCCTGCAGATTCTGGCCACCGTCGCTGGCTTGGCTGCTGAGATAGTATTAGCCGGTAACTTTTTTTCAGGACAAGGGAGAGTTATTCAGAAAGGACCACATCATCCTGCCCTCACGCTCGTGTGGAGGTACGCTTTATTAATGTTCGAGTGTCATCGGCAGGTATGCCGTCGCCCTTGCTGGTGCCAGCATCCCTCCTGAACCTGCTGGTGCTCGTAGTGGCTCTTGTCGCATCTCGACGACAGTTTGCGGCTCTTGTCCCCCGCGGACGCCGCGAACGCGATGCCCTCCTGCTTGTACTGTTGCTGGCGTTCACCGTACGCGCAGCCAATCCATTCCGCCCCCTTCATTGGATGGCAGAAGGCTTCTATGGCGACCAGGCAGAGGGTATAGTGGTCTATCGCCTCAACGGGATTTGTTCTCTTGGTAAGATTGTAGAGAACCGGCTTCCGTTCTCCTTGTTCCTTCCAATGGGCGAGCGCGATGTGTGTCGACAGTTCGCTGTGTTCTACCCGAGCGGCTACCCGTTCATGCTCGCCATAGTCTCGTCTCTACTCGGTTTCGGCGGCGCCGCGCCCTGGATGCTCGGTGTACTCGGGGGGACGCTCACCGTAGCCCTTACATATTTCCTGGCTCGTGTGCTGAGCCGTGACTACCGTGTGGCTCTCACGGCGGCCCTGGTGCTCGCCCTTTTACCGATGCATGTCAGGTTCGGTGTCAAGATGCTGTCCGAGGTATCTTCAGTGCTCGTCGAGGTCCTTGCTGTGCTGGCCGCCGTGGTCCATGTGCGCTCGCAGCGGCCCGCACTGGGATGGCTGGCCGCCTCGAGCCTGGTCCTTCACATCACCGTGCGTCGCGAGAATCCGCTCGCGGTGGTGCCCATCATGGTCATCTATCTGTGGGGCCGACGCAAGGGATTCAAACCGTCAGTGCTCCCATGGCTGGTAGCGCTGGCGCTGCTTGTCCCCCATGCAATGGATTGGAGCGAACTGACGTTCGGTTACATGGACATCCCCCGCCGAGTGAATCCAGTTTACTACCTGCACAACCTCAATTACGTCTCCTACTGGCTCGACGGTCATTTTCAGCCATTCTTGTTTACAGCGCTCGCGATGCTCGGTGTCGCCACCATTCATAGAGCACCCTCGTCATTCGTGGCGTTGGTTACCCTGTGGTTCATAGTTCGTATGGCGCCCTACATCCTCCACGAGCCTATCACTACCGCTACGCCGGTCATCCACCGGTACATGATCAACGCTATGGTACCCTACGCTCTGCTTGCCGGGGCAGGCTCGCGCTCACTCTGTAGTTCACGCGGTCACCTAGTCGCCGTGCTCGTGCTATCCGGCCTCGCCCACCTGCCATTTGCCTATGGACCGTTGTTCGGTGGCGAGCTCGCTGAGGGGACCCGGACCTTGCTTCGCATCATACACCTCGCCCTCCCCGTTCTGGTGCTCGGATGGGCCGCTCTGTTAGGTGGTGCCCGGTATCCCCGCCGGCTCGGTGCACTGGCCGTGTCGGGTCTGATCCTCGTGACCGTCCTCTACCCGCTTGCGGATCCGGTGGACGATCTTTCAGCACCGATTCGCGACGCCAACGAGCTCGGGACGAGGATCGCAGATGACTGGCGGTCGCTCGTGGGCGATGGTTGTTACGTGGCGGCCGCCCAGCCCATGCGTTCCCGCATGCTCTGGGGCCGGTATCCCGTGGTCCCTGGATCTGATTCCGGACTGAGCGGTATCGAGGCCACGTTGGACGAGGACGTGAGGACGCTCCTGGGGCGCGGCGAATGCGTATACCTTTACGACACGAGCCAGGGGACGGCCAAGACGTCCTCCGTGATGCGTCAGGACTTCAAGCTCGAACTGCTGGCACGCGAATCCATCCCGCCCGCCCTAGTGGAGGCCGCGGGCGACGTGCGCGGCCACGCCCTTTACCGAGTGTTCCCGCCACGGAGCTGAGGCGCCCCGTCCACCTCAAGCCCGAGTAACTACCCTACTTGGATGATGGTACGCTTTATTAATTTGCGAGTGTCATCAGAAGGTATGCCGTCACCCCTGTTGGTGCCAGCAGCCCTCTTGAACCTGCTGGTGCTCGTAGTGGCCCTGGTCGCATCTCGGCGGCAGTTTGCGGTCCTTCTTCCCCGTGGATACCGCGAGCGCGATGCTCTCTTGCTTGTTCTTATACTGGCGTTCGCCGTACGTGCAGCCAATCCCTTTCACCCCATCCCCTGGATGTCAGAGGGTTTCTTTACAGACCAGGCCGAGGGCATGTTGATCTACCGCCTCAACGGCTTCTGCTCCACTGGTGAGATGATAGAAGGTCGGCTTCCGTTCTCATTATTCCTACCACTGGACGAGCGGAGTATATGCCAACAGTACGCTGTGTTCTATCCAAGCGGCTACCCCTTCGTGCTCGCCATCTTCTCATCGCTTCTTGGTATCGGCACCACTGTTCCCCGTGTGCTCGGCGTGCTCGGGGGGACGCTCACTGTAGCTCTTACCTATCTTCTGGCCCGTGCGCTGAGCCGTGACGACCGGGTCGCTCTCTCCGCGGCCCTTGTTCTCGCTCTCCTACCGATGCACGTCCGGTTCAGCGTCAAGGCGCTGTCCGAAGTGTCCTCTGTGCTACTAGAGGTCCTGGCCGTGCTTGCCGCCGTGGTCCACGTGCGCTCGCAGCGGCCTGCACTGGGATGGCTTGCCGCCTCGGCCTTGGGATTCCATATCGCGGTGCGCCGGGAGAATCCGGTAGCTGCACTGCCCGTACTGCTCATCTATCTATGGGGCCGACGCAAGGGCTTCAAGCCGTCGGTGCTCCCGTGGCTGGTGGCGCTGGCGCTGCTGGTCCCATATGCAATGGAGTGGCAAGAGCTGACGTTCGGGTATATGGACATATCCCGCCGGATGAGCCCCACCTACGTCCTCCACAACCTCAATTACGTCTCTTACTGGCTTGACGGGTACTTCCAGCCGTTCTTGTTCACGGCACTGGCCGTGCTCGGTGTCGCTGCTCGGTACCGGACACCCTCGCCATTCGTCGCACTGGCAGCCCTGTGGTTCGTAGCTCGCATGACGCCCTATCTCTTCCATGAGCCCTTCACGACCGCCACGCCGGTCATCCACCGGTACATGATCAACGCCATGGTGCCCTACGCTCTGCTTGCCGGAGCAGGCTCGCGAGCACTCTGTCGCTCGCGCGGTCATCTAATTGCGGTTCTCGTGCTCTCCGGCCTTGCTCACCTGCCTTTCGCCTACGGGCCATTGTTCGGTGGAGAGCTTGGCGAAAGTACTCGGGCCACGCTCCGCACCGTACACCTCGCCCTCCCCGTTCTCGTGCTTGGGTGGGCCGCTATGTTCGGCGGTGCCCGATATCCCCGACAGCTCGGTGCACTGGCCGTGTTAGGCCTGGTCCTCGTGACCGTCCTCTATCCGCTTGCGGACCCGGTGGACGATCTTTCAGCCCCGATACGTGACGCAATCGAGCTCGAGACGAGGACTGCAAGTGACTGGCGTTCGCTCGTGAGTGATGGGTGTTACGTGGTCGCCGCCCAGCCTATGCGTTCCCGCACTCTCTGGGGCCGACATCCCCTGGTCCCGGGATCTGATCCTGGACTGAGCGGTATCGAGGACACGATGGACGGGGACGTGAGGACGCTCTTGGGACGCGGTGAATGCGTATACCTTTACGACACGAGCCAAGGGACGGCCAAGACTTCCTTGGTGATGCGTCAGGACTTCGCTTTGGAGCCGTTGGCACGCGTACCAGTCCCACCCGTCCTAGCGAAGGCCGTGGGCGACGTGCACGAGCACACCCTCTACCGGGTGTCCCCACCGCGTGGCTGAGGCCCCTCGTCCACCTCGAGCCCGAGGAACTCCCGTGCCAGGGCAGCCTTCTCGGCGAAGAACTCGGCGATGGCCTTGTCCTCGTGTTTGGGCGGGATGCCGAACAGTACGGTCGGAAGGTAGTAGAGTTCGCCGGGTACGCACTTGGGTTGAACTCCTACATGCCGGTCACCTATACGCGTGCCCATACCGACACCCTTGCTCTTCAGGAAACGGCGCTTCTCCTCTCGTGTCTGCTCGAAGACCGGGGTGAAGAACTCGATCCCGTGCTCACGGTAGAAGTCGATGATGAGTTTTAGCGTCGAGGGTCGCTGCTCAACGAACACGGAGGTGTCCCCCGAGGAACCGTCGGCCACCAGCTTCACGTCGTGCTCATGGCACCATGCGACCGCCTTTGCGTGCATGCATACTTTGCACCCCAGGCAGAACACGAATCCGGAGCGGTACTTCTTGTAGTCCGCGACAATTGTCTGGAGCACGACCTTCTCGAAAAGCGGCTTGATGTCGACGAGCTCGTACTCGAACCGGTCGCCGACCGCCTTCCGCAGCTCCTCGGATCTGCGTCCGGGC
Organism: Candidatus Undinarchaeota archaeon; assembly: GCA_964519305.1. GTDB lineage: Archaea > SpSt-1190 > SpSt-1190 > JASMDC01 > JASMDC01 > JASMDC01. Next base: position 270,727 of record CAZFHY010000001.1, on the reverse strand, counting down.
GTGTCCAGGAAGTAGTGGCCGTACCCACGGGAGAACGTCAGCAGGTGTACACGCTCGTGCGTCTCCGACAGGCGCAGGGCAGCGGTCGTCGAGTCGAGGCCGCCCGAGAAGAGCAGCGCCACCGGACCCTTCTTGTCCTCGGCCACGAATGCGTGGAGTCGCTCTTGCTTGATAAATCATTGCATTAACGGCTCTCGATCGGGGCCCGACCCAAAGGGACATAAAGCTGCCTTGCACTCGCAACGTCTATCCATGGGCGAGCGCGAGGGAGAGGCTGCAGTGCTGTTCTCAGGAGGCGTTGACTCCACAGTAGCCGCGGTACTGGCAGCGGAAAAATTCGACACAGTCCACCTCCTAACGTTCGACACACCGCTCCTGCGGTTCGTGCACAAGCCCCGACACATGGTCCGGGAGCTCAGGTGGCGTCTGGGCGAGGGCCGTATCGTCCACAAGGTGCTCGACGTCCGGCCACTGTGGTGGGAACTGCAGCGCGACAACCTGTATCGGCAGTTTCTACGTACCCGTTCGTGGTTCCCGGTATGCATGGGATGCAAGCTGGCAATGCACGCACGTACCATCGCGTACTGCAGGGAGAACGGTATCGGCCACGCCTGCGGTGGTGAGAACGCGGGACAGGAGCAGTACCCCGAGCAGATGGCAGCGTCATTGGAAGAGCTGCGTAAGCTCTACGATGACCATGGAATCACCTACCTGACCCCGGCGTACGACCTGTCGCTGGCGGACGAGGAGCGGATGCTGCAGCGCATGGGACTCCTGCTGGGTACCTATCTCAAGGTGCTTCCGGGTACCAAGGGCTCGTACCAAGGGAACCAGCCGCTGTGCCTATTCCTCCCGGCCTACCCGGTGGCAAACGCCCTGCGTCCCAAGGAGGAGGACGTGGTCACTTACATCCGCGAACACCGTGACGACGTCGAGGCGGACATCGTCGCACGACTGAGCGAAGGCTAGTTGATGGGCAGTCCGTACTTCTCCGCGATCTCCAGGAAGGAATCGGTCACGTGACGCACCTGGTCCCATGTGAGTCCGTAGGTGTTGAGCTTCCACTCATGCGTCGCGCCAGGGAACACACCGACGATACCACGGTTCCGCAACTCCTTTGTGAGGAAGAATCCCTTCTTCTTATGCGTCTGGGCGACCTTGTCGAACGTGCCGGTCGAGTCCACCTTGGTGAGCGTGTGGCGGCGAGGCATCTCCGAGAGGACACGGTTGCCATCGATGCGCATGAACTGCTCGCAGAAGTGGTTGACCTTTGCCAGCTCGTCGTCCCAGCTCTTGACGCGCTCACATACAGTGGGGAACGATGCCATCATAGCGAGCATGTTGCCCCCCATGAGAGTGCACCCCAGGAGCTCTACTTCCTTGATACCGAACCTTCGCTTGGTGCGGTCGGTCTCAATAGCGGTGGTGCGGAACACCTTCTCAGCGATCTCGCCGTTGGCCCCCAGCACACCTGACGGGGCCGGGGATGCCATGGACTTGTGCCCCGAACCTGTGACGAGGTCGACACCCAGCGCCTTGGCGTCCACGGGCATAACGCCCACAGTGTAAGCGCCGTTGCACAGGATAGGGATGTTGTGTTCGCGACATGCCTTCGCAGCGCCCTCGATGTCGTGCCTGTTTCCAAATAGATAGTCGACCTGGTCGATCATGGCCAGCGCCGGGGGACGACCTAGCTCCTTTTCGACCTCAGCGATCGTAGCAGCAACTGCATCGCCAGTGATTAGATTATGCTCGTCGAGCGGCACCTCCCGGGGAACGCCGCCGGCGCTCTCCACCGCCAGCAGCTCCGAGTAATGGCACAGCGAAGAGAGCAGCACCGCGTCACCGGGTCTCACGAGCGAGTGGCACGTCGCCTGGAACCCTCGCCGGGCACCCGGCATCGCGCGCGCCACGTCCACTCCGATGAACCGGGCGAGCTCATCATGGAACCCGGCGATGTTCGGCCTTGTGATCTTGTCTAGACGGAAGGGCTTGAGACAGTTGTCGCATGTTGAATAGCCGTCAGCGTACGCGATGAGCGCCTTCATGGCGTCGGATGTGAGCCTGCCCGCAGCCTGGATGGGCTGTATGTTGATGAACAGCTCCTCGCGGGCCCGGGCCTCTAGGCCCTCGCACACGGTGGTCATAAGAGCTCCTCCTCGATGATGTCCGCCGAACGTCTCACCTTCTCGAGCGCCGAGCGGACGAGCTTCTGCTGCTCCTCGTCAAGAGAGTAGGAAGGTTTTGTATCCCTGAGAAGGAACCTGATGTCGGTAAGGGCGAAAAGCCCGTTGAAAAGGCCTTGAACGGCACGCTGGGTCATGGTACCACCGAAGGTTGATCGGAGTGCAATGATTAAATATCCGAGTGTGGCGGAGCGTTCGCTCAGCGATAATCTCTTGAATGTGACCGTAGATCAGACCTCGGGGATCCGGGGGAAGTATCATGGCGAAAATCATCCGACTGAAAGGGATCGCATACGACCTTGCTGACAGCTTCGTGAGCGTTACGAACCGCAGTTTCCTGAAGTACATAGAGTCCAGACCTCCCGAGCTGACGGGGCACTTCGAGATCGATCTTCTGAAGGGGAGCATCACACCCTCTGGACTTGGCTCAAAGGTGGTCATGGAGGCCATAGTGATGTACCAGGACTGGTTCACCAAGGCCATCGGGGACAGGGACATATCCCGGGACAGCATCGAGGCCGTCACGATCGGGACCGACCTGAGAGTGGACAATATCGACACCCGGCACTACACCTGCACCGTGTCGATCAGGGCCGAGGGAAAGGAATACTCCCGACAGGTCAGGTCGGCGTACCTCTAGGCAGGAACGTTGGTCAGGACACAGTCACGTCTTTGTAGATTGTACTGTCCTCAATTTTCTCCCGCTCGCCCGCGGTGTCAGTGCGATAGATGCGCACCCTGAACCCGAAGTCCCCCGTAGGTCGCTCTTTCGGTGTGAGGGTGAACGCTTTAATCGTCTTCTCCTCTCCTGGAGCGAGGTCCACCGTCTTGGTAAGGTCCTCCTTCTCCCACTTCGCCGTGGACGGAGCAACATGCATGACGCGGTTCTTTACGAACTGACCGAAGATGATGAACGTCCCCTTATCGGTGCCGTCGTTGGTGAACGTGGCGGTGATCGTGGAAGGCGTGTTGAGTGTGAACGTGGAGGGCTCCCAGGAGACGACCTTGCCGTGCGGGCCCGGGTGTGACGGACCGGTCATGCCCGACAGGTACACTATCGCAAGGATCGCGATGATCAGACCTGCAGCGATTAGAGGGGTGTTGCCCCCACTTGCGGATGAGGAGGGGGGTGCAGTCTCGGCCACCGGGGCCTTGGCGGGAGGCTCCTTTTCCTTCTCCTCTTTCTCCTTCTCGGGGGGAAGGGCCTCGACCTCCTTTTCGACCTTCTCCCGTGTTTCGGCGGGCTGTGCGGACTCTTCTGCCAGAACGGTCTCCGTCGGTGTTTCGGGAGCGGGCGTACGCTTCTCTTCCTCTGCTCTCGGCCCTTCGCTCTTGGACATGTTTACATAGTTCGCTACCGCCAGAAAAAGCCCGGATATGGCGATGGCCAGACAGAAGCTCCCTCTGGCGAGAAGGCTCGTTCTGCTCTTAACCAGCTCATCCCGGTGCTCTGTGAGCCTCTTCAATGCATGGTTATAGTTATCGTGTGTGCCCAGAAAGCCCTTGATGAGAACATAGTCTTCATACTCCCGAGGGACTCCCGAGACCTGCCACCGCTCCCAATCATCCTTGTCCAGTTCGACCACGAATGCATTGAACTCACTGGCGTCAGCGGCCATCGCCCAACCAGCTAGATAGAACGTCATGGCGGCCATCAATCCGATGATACCAGCGGCGGCACCGTACCTGATGTACATGTTCGAGGGACCTTGACGTCGGACCTGGAAGAGGATGAGGCCCGCTCCCGGGCCGGCGAACAGGACGACGAGAACGAGGTCTAGCACAGCGGTATGTATGGAGATCTCCGATAGCGAGCTGAAGGTATTGCGTACAACGAAATATGCGGCGAACAGCCCGATGGTCATCAGCACGCATCCAACGATAGTGAGGGCGGGATACCAAAGAGAGGTGTTCTCCACGTGAGATGACGCTACGGTGCCCGACGTAGGGACCTCATCGGGGAGGTCTCCGCCCTCCACCCCAGTCGTACCTTCGGCCATGTCACGAGCTGTGCGGTTGATGAACGCCAGGAACAGCCCAACTATGCCTATAAAGAAGAGCATGAGCCCTCTCGCGGAGAAACCACCCTCGCCCTTATTGAGCAAGGATTGATGGTCCCGAAGCTTCTCCATAGCGTCATGAAAATCCAGGTCGATGCTGACCTCCGCTTCACGAATGAAACCCTGGTGCTCACTCGGTATCCCTGAGGTCTGCCATTGTTCCCAGTCATCCTGTTCGAGATCCAACAACCAAAGACGATATTCTTCAGCGTGAGGGGTCCGCGCTCCGGCCTGTACAAAGAATACTGTGGAAAGTAGCAATCCGATGACTGTCACAGCGACACCCACCTTGAAGTGGGAGCGGGTGGGGCCGTTCCGCCAGCGCTGGAACAGGATGATCCCTGCTCCCGGTCCAGTGAGCATGAGGATCAGGAGGGGATCGAGTCGAGCGAAGTACCACAGTACGAGCGGGATAGAGGTCGGTTGATCGACCCTAATCCAAGCATGCATGGAGAGGGTGACCGAGGACGCCAATCCCAAGGTCATCACAACGAAGCCCACGGCGGTGATCAGATGATGCCAGATGGATGGTGCGTTCGACGTATCTTCCATCGTCCAGAAGAAGGACCGTCAATAATTAAAGGATGCATATCGGCGACGCAGGTAGCACGCTCCGAGTCGGGCAAACATTCTTAAACGCGCCCCCATGCCCGTTGCGCACATCAAGGATGATCATCATGGACATCGAGCTTGACACCATCGGGACCTCAGAGGCCGCTTCAACTACCGGGTACGCCGCTGCCGAGGATATGCGCGTATTGGAGGTCGCCGCTGGCGGTCTGGTCGGCTACGGGCTAGGAATGCTCATCACCCATTACACCGGGATCGACGAGAAGATAGCGTACCTCACCGACGCCGAGCTGCAGACCGTGGACTACGCCATGGAGGTCGGGCTCGCGGGAGTAGGCGCTGTCGGCGGCTGGTTCTACGACTGCTGAACAGCAGTAGGCGCCACAGGGCGCGAAAGACTGATGGGTACTAAAACATGCTTTAGTACCAATAGTAATCTAGATTGGAGAAACCAGTATTATCACATCTCCTGACCGAGCCACTTGGCGACCAGGTTCAGGAGCATCATGTCGTTAGGCTTGCGTCGCTCGAACATGATAGCGTCACCGATGAAGACGGCTCGTCCCCGTCCGTACTCCGCCTGTGCCATCACCGCGCACGAGCCGAGGTACTCACCGTTGTCCCAGGCCTCGTTACCGTCCACGTCCGAGAAGCTCACCTGACTGGAGAACAACAGGACCTGACGGTTCCAGTCCCGCAACCGGAGCGAACAGCTCTTGTCGATAGTGTAGATATGGAGTGGTTCGGTGATGGCGTGCTCCCGGGCATAGGTGTATCCCGTGTTGGTCGTGGCCCCCATCTTGTCGAAAGAAGAGACGATGTCGTTGTTGAACTGCACACCGAACCAGATTGCGAGCGGATTGAGGTTCGAGTTGTCCTCACCACCGTCGCCGACGAGGAGGACACCAAGACCGTTCTGGACCCGCTGGACGATGGCCTGCACCTCAGCCTGACCGAGCGGTTTCTTGGGCTTCACGATGAGAAGGACCTTTCCTTTGAACGACGCGACGTCCTTCACGGTCTGGAACGACATGTCGCCGATCTTCGTGCTTGTGTGGTAGAGACCGATGGCGCTCATGTCCTGACCACCGGCGCCCGGGCCAGCGCTTGTCGACTCCATCCCCGCTGCTCGCTTCAGTGCCCTGAACAGGCCCGGACCGCTGCCAGACATGGACTCCCTGTGGACCCTTTCCTTTTAATGGATTGGGATTCCGGGACCGCCCGCCCCCAAGTCCAGATTTAAGAACCAAATCCTGGGCGTTCGACCGCCATGGACGCTGACGATGGCGAGAGCAGGATACCGGACGCGTGGTATGGCATCTTCGAAAAGATCAAGGCTCGCAAGGAGCTCGAGGAGGAGGTAGCTGCCGCTGGCGGGAACAAGTACCAACAGCTGCAGGCTCGGCTCACCGACCAGGAGACCGGTAAGCTGCTCGAGGACATCGTCATCTATGCCATCAGGACCATCGACGACAAGGACGAGGCCGAAAGCTTCCTCCACGGCTATGCGGAGGACATAGCCGCCCATCCGGAGAAGTATCCCGGGCAGGCCCGGGACGATCCCGCTGGCTATGCCAGGTACGACACGGGGCTGGCCTTGAACATGCACTTCACCTCGTCCGCCACCCACGAGCTGTGGGACGGTGTGCTCGAGACAGAGTACGATATCTAGGAGTTGTTGACCATGTACGACATCGAGGACGCGACGGACTATGCCGGTATGATCGGTATGTACGAGGGTAGCAGGGACCCGACCGACCGGAGCTCGAAGATGGTGTTCCCCACGAACATGGGGAAGGACGAACCGGGCGGTATCGCGATGGTGACGTTCGACACCCTCGGGAACAACCGGGTCGGCGACACCGCTCTGGACATGCTCCTCGTCAACGACCTTGACACCGGGGCCCTCGCCGAGGCGGCGGAGATGCACGGCTACCGGTTCAAGGAGACGGACAAGGAGTTACGTGTGGATAAGACGTACTCGGTGTTCGGGAAGCGGTTCGCCCTGCCCGGTGCCACTTCCTCCATCTGGTCCCCCAAGGACGTTGGAGAGAGCCAGAGCTTCGTGTACCTCTTCCGGACCGAGGACAGCACCGAGATCATAGACAGCTACCTGTACATCGTGCAGAAGAAGGAACAAGAACGGGTATAGATACCGTATACGCCCGTGGCGTTCCATTTAAAAAAACGAGCGGACGTCACCGGCACCATGGGACCAAGGAGCCGCCTTAGCATCATCGTTCTACTGATGGCACTGACCGTCGCCCTCATGGGATGTACCGGAGGAGATGATGCCCCTCCCGCGCCCACCGAGGCCCCCGGGCCTGCTCCCACTGAAGCACCGGAGCCGGTACCCACGGAGGTGGCGCCAGCGCCCACCGAGGAGCCACCGACGCCCACGCAGATACCCTCACAAGGACCTACGGGGGAGCCTTCACCTGAACCGACAGAGGTTCCAACACCCGAGCCGACCGAGGAGCCAGAGCCTACACCGGCCGAAGAGCCCACGCCTGCTCCGACCATCCCACCGGACGAGGGTCCTGTTCCCTACTTCCTCTTCTACTGGGAGGCCTGGCCTGAAGAGTACAGCGTCGATACGTTCGAAGAGCTCAGCGAGAACGTGGGCCCCATCTTCGACTACATCCAGGACCAGGGGTACAACATGATACTGGTAGAGGTCCCGACGCTCGACCAGAAGTACATGTCGACCTCCACGATCCTCAGGGAACGGAAGTGGACCCCCATGGACGGGGACCATCTTGCGGTCATCACCGAGGAGGCCGAGCAGCGGGGCATCCCTGTCATCATCAACCTCGAGACCATCGCGCACCGGAACATCAACGCTCCCGGAAAGGTCGAGGTCACCACCGATCCCGCGACGGGCGAGGAGATACCCAACATGATGAGCGTGGAGGACATGGAGGCGCTCGTGGAGGAGCTGATAACCGGCTACAAGATAATGGCGGTCTACTCCGAGGCGTTCGCAGACGAGTACGTCGACGCTATCGAGGCCAAGGCGACCGAACTGGGCTCCATGTACTTCCATGCCGGTGGTGTACAGCCTAAGGGGCACGGCGCCGTCCACAACAGCTACGCCTATTCGTTCTACACACCGGATGCCACCGAGTTCGCAGAGCGGTTCGGCGATCTGGAGGCCCACGACGTCATCCACGGCATCGCTCGGCGACACGGCAAGCCCTCCATGATCACGGCGGCCGTTGGCTGGGGCTTCCCGTTCGACATGGCAGGGTTCGAGAAGAACATATTCCTCTACAAGACCGTCCAGTACCCCGACCTGTGGGGCTATTTCCTCTTCGTCTGGACTGAGGAGCTGTACCCCAGGCTCGTGGACCCTCCATTCAACTTTATGGAGGACATGGGCAAGGACATCCTTGAGCTCCGGAGGACGCCTGAGGACAAGTCCGTGGCCAACCTGGTCATCGACATGCCGGAGCCAATCTCTGAGGGCCAGGTCTATCAGGCTACAGCGCGGGGCATCAGCGTTGCGGTCAACGCACTGAAAGCGAGCGGCTACGACATCTCTGTGAGCTGGGAACCGCTGGCAGAGGCCGACCTCTACTATGTGTTCTCCACGAGCACGAAGGCCTGCTACCGGAACTGGCGGGCCGACACCGAGTGTGGCGAAGGTACCGGTGACGAGGAGTACTGCAGGGCCTACTACCGGGCTGCCTGCGACGATCCCACGGGAGAGCCCTCGGACGAGGCGGTCGAGGCTCTAGAGGGCAAGCCGCTCCCGGCCCATGACCTCTCTCCGGCGATAACTGCACTGCTCCAGGGCGATGTGCCAGTGGTCCTCCAACAAGCATATGACATCCCGGACGCACCGGGCTGGAACACGGTGATGGAGTACTTCAAGATCACCACCGATTACACGTCCCACCCGGACCTTCCTGCTACGGTGGAGTACGGCGGGGACCAGGTCAGGTTCAAGGGGCTTCCGCCTTACGACCTGTGCAGCATCCACACCGAGAACGTGGGTTCGGAGGTCGTCCTCTCAGGCATGTTGGGCGGGGCCGAGCATGCGCTGCTCGTGACCAAGGACGACAAGTATCTGGTCAACGGGAACAACCTCCATCTGGATATGACCTACGTCCTGGCCAACCAGCTTGAGGATACGCTACAGGGCCCGACCTTCTCACACATCGTCGTGGGAAAGGAGCGTTCAGCGTTCCTCGCGGCCGAGGACACGACGGTCTCCGTCAAGCTCCCCGGTGCTCCCTCGAAGGCGAGGATCGTCATCTTCGGCGGGGATGGAAGGCGGGTCCATGACACGACCGAGGACGTCGGTGAGGTGTTCGAGAAGGAACTGAAACATTACCAGCTCATGATAGTTGAGCCGGTCTTATAGGCTTCACTCTCTGCCTTTCGCTCCCATCACCAGTGTGACGACGTCGTCACGAGTGACACCTGGAGCGTTAACACCGGCCAGCCACAAGTCCGCCACCTTCCTGATGGCATCCTCGTTCAGGGTTTGGTCCGCCAGCGATGTCTCCAGCTGCGTAAGAGCATCGCTAGGCGTCACGAACACGTCCCCGGACAGCGCGACCGAGCTGATCAGATCATTCTCCAGCACCATGGCTGCTCGCAGCAGACCGCCGGGTGCTTTATGACGGGCTTCAACGACATGCACGTCCGTGGCGATGCGCACACGCCTGTGTTCGGGCGTGAACCCTCCTTGGAAGGTCCACTCTTGGCTCTGGATGCGTTCCTCCCACGTTTCTACCGCTGACAGTTCGCGCTCGGTGAGCTCACCGTCGACGGCCTCCATCCCCAGCTCCCGGGGGAATACCTGGGCGATGGCCGCCTCGACATCCTCCCGTGGTGGCTTTATACCAGTCTCACCCTCCAGCGACGATACGTACGCGCGCATGGTGGTGACCAGCTTGTCCCGGAACTTCTCGTCAGGCACACGGAGCACGGATGCCATGGCGTCGTGGTCGAAGCTCCTAATAATGTTCCCGACGACTACCTGGGCGTCGCCGACACGGGCCGCGCCCGCACCGCATATCTTCCGTGCACCGGCGATAAGGTCGTTCACCGGCCGGAAGGACGCGTCGACGCCATACCCCTTGTACACGGCCGCTGCCGCTTCGAGCACCGGGCGATAGAGCGTATCAACCCGTCCGGATACGGTCCCTGGCGGATATACCAGCTGGAAGAACGCCTGTCCCCCGTCCAGGAACACGGCCCCGCCGCCAACCTGGCGACGGTACACCGGGTACCCGGCCTGGCGGCAGGTCTCGAGGTCCACCTCGACCTCAACGTCCTGGTGCCAGCCCACGCACACGTAGGGCTCCGAGGGCGAGAGCACCAGCAGCGTCGGCGCATCACCCTCTCGGGCCATCTCGGCCACTGCATGGTATACTGCCTGGGAGCGCAGGGCGCTCACTTCGCCGAGTCGGACGATGCGTAACTGTGTGCTCATACGATGCACACCTCCCGGCAAGAGTTTTAAATCCTCACCGGCCTCTGCCGGCCATGGGCTCCACCATCATCGAGAAGATCATCGCCGCCCACGCCGGCCACCCCGTCACGTCGGGGGACGTCGTGTGGATGGATATCGACGTGCGCAGCGCCCGGGACTTCGGGGGCGCCAACGTCGTCAAGAACCTCCAGGCCAACTGCGCCGATACGCCCGTTGATGATAGAGAGCGCACATTCTTCACGTTCGACTGCAATGCTCCGGCCACGTCGGCCGGGTACGCGGACAACCAGCAGACCTGTCGCCTGTTCTCCCGCGAGAACGATATCAAGGTGTACGACGTCAACACCGGTGTAGGCAGCCATGTGATGCTCGAGGAGGGACTGGTGGTCCCCGGCGCCATCGTGGTGGGCACTGATTCGCACCTCAATATAATGGGCTCCGTGGGCGCACTCGGTCAGGGGATGGGGGACGCTGACGTGGCGTTCGTGTGGTGCGCAGGCCGCACATGGTTCACCGTCCCAGAGACCATGCACGTCGTCCTGAAAGGTATACCCGGTCCTGCAGCGTCCGCCAAGGACATCACCCTTGCCGTCATCAAGCGTCTGGGCTCCAAAGGAGCCCTGGGTCGCGCTGTGGAGTTCTCCGGTCCCGCCATCGACCAGCTGTCGCTCGCCGGCCGCATAACCCTCGCAAGCATGGCCACCGAGATGGGGGCCATCTCGGCATTCCTCATCCCCAATGAAGAGGTCGTCAACTTCAGTCGCCGTCGCTCGGCGGCCGAGCCTGTCGTGGTCGTACCGGACCCCGACGCCGCCTACGTGGAGACCATCGAGATTGACGTGGACGGGCTTGCACCCCAGATAGCGAGACCGGGCTCACCTGCCGATGTAGTGGACGTGGTCGCGGTCGCTGGTGCTCACGTGGACTCGGGGCTCATCGGCTCATGCACGAACGGACGGTTCGAGGACATGGCCGCCGCGGCCGAGATCCTGCGCGGGAAGGAGCTAGCCGACGGGTTCGTGCTCAAGATCGTACCGGCCACAGCAGAGGTGTATGACCGGATGCTGGACGAGGGGCTCATCAGGTTGTTCCGTGACGCGGGTGCTCTGGTCCATAATCCCGGGTGCGGTGGGTGCGCTGCTGGTCAGGCGGGCATCATAGGGGTCGGCGAGGTGCAGGTGTCGACGTCGAACCGCAACTTCCCAGGAAAGCAGGGGAAGGGTGACACGTACCTATCCAGCCCGGCCACCGTGGCGGCCACGGCGCTCGCTGGCAAGCTCACCGTTCCACCGGCAGTGGCCTTGGACGGTATCATCCCGGACGGGAAGCATGGCTGGACCACACGGAAGACGCCCGCACCGACGGTTCCCCGTTCTACCGAGGTGAAGGAGGGTGTGGCCGGTGCAAAGGGCGACAAACCGACCACTCTCAAGGGCCGAGGCTTCCCGCTGGTGTCCAGTGACGTGTTCATCGACGACATAGACACCGACATGATCTTCCACAACCGGTACCTCCACATTACCGAAGTGGCGCAGATGGGCCAGTACGCCCTGGACAACCTCGACGGGTACAAGGACTACTCCGAGCGGGCCAAGAAGGATGATATCCTCGTCGTGGGCAGGAACTTCGGTTCGGGCTCGTCCCGAGCACAGGCGCTCGACTGCTTCGTATCCTTGGGCGTCCAGTGCATCGTAGGACAGTCGTTCGGTGCGATATGGCTGCGCAACGCCATCAACAACGGCATTCCTGTGGTCATCGCTCCCGAGCTCACGGTCGATTTCCTCAAGGAAGGCGACGGGCTGGAGGTGGACCTAGCTACAGGAACAATTACCAACACCGCGTCGGGGAAGTCCGTTAAGGGTCAGCCGATGTTCTCGGTGCAGATGGACATCTATCAGGCCGGGGGCGTCTTCAATTACGCTGTGAAGAAGGACTGAGAGCACAAGGGTTCCTCTCATTGCCTTGTACGAACCTGTCCGCGAAGTAGGCCTTCCCGCTGGGGGGACCGCACGTAATGATGCGATCGCCGAGCCAGGTGAAAGGATAGACCAGGAACAGCAGTGTGAAGAACTCGTTCAACCCTCGCTCAAGCTCCTCATCGGATTGGGTGAGCACCAGGAAAGCTGTGTCGGAGAGGCGTTGGGCGTAGTCAGCGTACCACGCGTCGTCGTGCTCTATGAGAGTGGCATGGCTCACGAAGAGACCTTTGAGCGCAAGGTCGAACGCCTCGAGGAAAGCTCTCGGCGGCAATTCCGGATCGGTGGCCTCGACGAGTTCGGGCAGGTGCGGTTCAGCGGGCAGAACGGGCCAGTCGATCCCGTCCAGCGAGGGAAGTCCGCCACCCTCCTGACGTCCAGCGAAGTCCACAAGCCGTTCAAGCAGCACGTCGCTGGAGGCCAACGTCTCGGCAGTGGTCACGTCGTCGTACCGCAGACGTTCCTCGGGGAACGTACGGGCCCGCAGGAGCCGGTGCCCGGCCAGAGGGTGCAGGCAGCGTACCAGTCCGGTGTACATTGACGCCGGATCGAACCGAGCTTGTCGGTCGAAACCGCGCACCAGATCGTACAGCTCGCCAGTGGCCAGACCGCGAAAGGCACGGCGGCACTTGGACCTGGCGTGCATGTGTCGCTGGGTACGTCCGGCAGAGCCCATCCAGGTCAACCTTGCGCTCAATCGATTTAAACCTGAGCCCGACCGGCCGACGGATCACTGCTCGAACGCCAGCGTGTCCCCCAGCTCGGTCCCCGTGCGCTCGATGGTCCCCACGGGGACCTCCACGGCGTATCGCGACAGCTTTTGCGGATAGTATACGCGCCAGGTGCGGGGGTTCAAGCCCATGGGTGGGATGTCGCGGGCCAGGCCTGTGACCGTGAACCGCTCGTCGGCGTACACCACGTCCAGCGCGTACCGCATCAGCGGCATCCAGATGCCCAGTCGGGTCTCACCACCCATGTCGATGATGAGGCCTTCTCCCTCGTCCAAGGGCGATGTGAGCATGAGCCCGCGGATGTTCTGCCAGAGGCTCGTCGCATGGCGGATGCTGTTCCCGAGAGACGTGTCCCGCGTGAGGTTGAGGACATCCATGGTCTATCCCACGTCGGTCCGGGCGCGCTCGAAGTAGTTAATGCGCACCAACCGGATGAGCCGCGCTCGCTGGTTCGATGCCTCCAGCACGAGCTCGCTATTAGCAGGTAGGAGCGCGGTCTCCTGCCCGTCCACGACAACGGTGGCGGGCTTGCTACCGAGAACGATACGCAGCCGGTCCTTGGTGGATACCACCGTGGGCCGGGCACTGAGCTTGAAGGGGCTGACGGGGACCACTACAAAAGCGTCCACGCGCCAGTCGACCACCGGGCCCCCGCATGCAAGGGCATAGGCCGTTGATCCCGTGGGCGTGGCCACGATGAGGCCGTCGGCCCGCACCTTCTCGATCAGCTTATTGCCGGTGTACACCTCGTACTCGATAAGATGAGCGGGCTTGACCGTCATGAGCACGACCTCGTTCAACGCATCAGGCAGGTCGAGACCGGATATGCTGATCTTGAGCCTGTCCTCGGTCTCGAAGTCACCCTCGAGGATGGCGTCCAACGACGGGAGCATGTCCTCGATCTCGATGTCCGAGAGGAAGTTGAGGCTTCCGACACGGATGCATACGAGCGGCACACCAGGATGGTTCTTCTCAGCGTATAGAAGAGTACCATCGCCCCCGACTACGACGACCATCTCGGGAACACCCGGGTAAGGCTCCATATCCAGCTGCTTGGCGGTCTCATCGTTGAGAATGACATCAAGCCCCTTCTTGCGCATATGGTCGTGGATGGTGCGGGCGATAGAGCGTGCTTGGTCGCTGCGCTTCACGAAAAGCCCGATCCTCATCGCCCCTCGCACCCCGGTGCAATATAATAAAGGTTTGCCATCCTGGGCCGGCGGTCGCTCACAGCCCAGCGCCTTCGGGCCAGTCGAGCATCTGCACGGTGAGCTCGGCCCCGGACTCGACCCGCTCGGTCCCCTCGGGAACTACGGCCAGGCCGTTGGCACGGGACATGGACGTCAGTACACCGGAGCCCTGCTCACCGGTCGTACGGGCGTGGAACCGCCCGTCGCGCCGCTCCACGACCACCCGGACGTACCCTCGTCGACCGCTGTTGGTGACCGCCTCGTCCAGCACCGCCCTGACCGTAGGCTTCGTGAGTTCTGTTCGACCGAGCATGCTAAGGATGGCGGGGCGGACGAACTGCTCGAAGCTCACCATTGTAGAGACCGGATTTCCCGGGAGGCCCACAAGGGGCACGTCACCGGCCAGCAGGCCGAACGCTAGCGGCTTGCCCGGCTTCATGTTCACCTGCCAGAAACGCATCCGGCCCTCGGTGTCCAGCACGTCCTTGACAACGTCGTAATCGCCTACAGACACGCCGCCCGACGTGAGCACCAGGTCGGCTCCATTGTCCAGTGCGGCACGGAGCTTGGCGGTGAGGTCGTCCGTGGTGTCGCGAGCGATACCCAGTGAAAGCGGCACGCCGCCGGTCCGGGTCACGAGCGCTGCCATTGAGTGCTCGTTGGAGTTGCGGATCTTGCCCGGTCCGAGAGGCTCGTCCACGTCGACCAGTTCGTCGCCGGTGGCCAGAATGGCCACGCGCGGCCGTCGATGGACCGTGACCATGGCTCTCCCCAAAGAAGCAAGAACGCCCACCTCGGCGGGACGGACCAGCCGACCCCGCTCCAGCACGACCTCGCCGGTATGTACGTCCTCGCCGTGGGGACGTACGTTATCCCGGGGGACGACAACGGCCCTGATCTCGATGACGTCCGCTGGTGACGCCAGTCGGTCCTTCTTAGACCGGTCGAAGTCTGACGTGTCCTCATACTTGACGACGGCATCGGCGCCAGGGGGAAGGGGTGCACCGGTCATGATGCGCACGGCTGTACCAGCAGCCACGTTGTCGGCATGGACGTATCCTGCCGCTACGGAACCTGCGACCTTGAGCGTGACGGGCGCATTCTTGGTATCAGCGGCGCGAACCGCGTATCCGTCCATGGCCGAGTTGTCGAATGGAGGGATATCGGTGTCGGCCACGACATCGGCGGCCACGACCTGGCCAAGTGCCTCGATGATGGGCACCTCCACCGGCTCCAGTGCTTTGACGTAGGCCAGGATCTCTGCGAGCGCGTCCTCCACGGGTATCACGGTAACGTCCCTCGGGCGCGACCTGCCGGCACAACTTCTTAACCCTTTCCCGCCATCCCGGCCTCCGGGTCTAGTGAGATGGACATGAGAACGCGAGATGCCGAAGTCCTCGTGGCCCTACTGACCGTTGTGCTCCTTGTCGGATGCACCGGTAACGGTACCGGGGATGCCCCGGGTACGGAGACCAGTGACGCGCCCTCCGGGACGGGGGGAACGACCGTACTGAGCATATACCACGCAGGCAGCCTTGCCGTACCATTCGAGGCTCTGGAGAAGACCTTCGAAGCGACGCACCCGGGCGTTGACGTCCAGCGAGAGGCCTCGGGATCCGTTAAGTGTGTGCGCAAGATGACCGAGCTGGGCAAGACTCCGGACGTGCTGGCCACGGCCGACTACAGTCTCATCCCGAGCATGACGATCCCGGACCACGCCAGCTGGTACGCGGCCTTCGCCACTAACGAACTGGTGATCGCCTACAACGAGAAGAGCAAATACCGCGACGAGATAACGTCCGACAACTGGTTCGAGGTCCTGCGCAGGCCGGACGTGAAGTTCGGATTCTCCAATCCAAACGACGATCCTTGCGGCTACAGGGCGACCATGATCAACCTATTGGCCGAGGCACATTACATGGACGACAAGATATTCGAGGACCTTATTGCCTCCAATGTAGCCTTTGTAGTTGAGAACGATGCCGTGGTCGTCGTGCCGGAGAGCGAAGCGTTCGATCCAAACACCAAGAAGGTGCTCATCCGCAGCATGGAGACTGAACTCCTAGCCGCGCTTGAAAGCGGTGACATCGACTACTTCTTCATCTATCGTTCGGTCGCTGTACAGCACCATCTCGAATTCATCGAGCTTCCCCGGGAGATCAATCTCGGGGCGGCTGAGCACGGTGAGTTCTACAAGCAATACTCGCTGAAGCAGGCGACCGGGAAGGTCGTGACAGCCAAGCCCATCGTGTACGGTGTCACCATCCCGGACAAGTCAGCTCACAAGGAGCTTGCCACAGATTTCCTGGAGCTGCTCTTGGGCGAGGAAGGGCAGAAGGTGTTCTCCGAACTGGGGCAGCCGCCTATCATGCCGCCGCTGGCCAGCGATCCGGGAAAGCTCCCCGCGGAGCTCCGGCCGCTGGTCCGGGCAGAAAAAAAATAGGGTGAAGACAGTGGCGGGGATCGATGAGAGCATGCGAGGGCGCCTTGACCGGGCGTTCGGTGGTGTGCTCTGGCTCGGCCTGGCCGCGGCCCTGCTCCTCGTAATGCTCCCATTGACCACCATGATATGGGGCCAGATTACTGGTGACTGGCCACGGCTGTTGGCTACAGCCGTCGAGGACGCCGTGGTGTCGTCAATACTGCTCACCATGTACTGCGCGGCCGTGGCCACGGTCATCGCCATGGCCTTCGGGCTCCCGGCCGCCTACCTGCTGGCCCGCTACGAGTTCACGGGCAAGGAACTGGTCGAGAGCGTGCTCGACGTACCCGTGGTCATCCCGCATACCGTGGCCGGTATCGCTCTGCTAACGGTCCTGGGCCGCCATGGGCTCATCGGGGCCCCGCTGGCGGATATAATCACTTTCGTCGACGCGCTCCCGGGTGCTGTCGCCGCCATGCTCTTCGTATCCTTCCCGTTCTTTGTCAACGCCGCTCGTGAGGGCATCGCTGCCGTCGATCCGCGCCTCGAGAACGTGGCACGCACGCTCGGCGCCACACGTCTGGAGGCCGTGACCTTGGTCACCCTACCCTTGGCGGCACGGAGCGTGCTCTCGGGCGCGGTGATGACCTGGGCACGAGGTGTGTCGGAGTTCGGCGCGGTGGTGATTATCGCTTACTACCCCATGATCGCACCCACGCTCATCTACGAGCGCTACATAGGTCACGGCCTTGTGGCCTCCCGCCCGGTGGCCGTGACACTCATCCTGATCTGTCTGACCGTGTTCCTGACAATGCGTGTTCTCTCAAGGAGGTTGTTCACATATGATCGAGCTCCGTGAGGTCACCAAACGTTGGCAAGGATTCGCTCTCGAGAGCATAGACCTGGAAGTGGCCGAGGGTGAGTATCTGGTGGTGCTCGGACCAAGTGCTGCGGGGAAGACGCTCCTGCTTGAGATGGTGGCCGGGCTCCACTCCCCCGACGCGGGCAGGATCGTAATCGACGGTGTGGACGGCAGAAGACTCCCGCCGGAGCGGCGCCGGGTGGGCTTCGTCTATCAGGACTATGCTCTCTTCCCCCACCTCACGGTCCTGGAGAACGTTGCCTTCGGTGCTCGGTTCGGACAGGGGCTGGCCCGAGAGGACGCTAGCCGGACGGTACATGAGCTCTTGGCACGCGTGGGTGTGACCGACCTGGCCGACCGTTCGCCGATGACCCTTTCTGGGGGGGAACGTCAGCGTGTGGCACTGGCGCGGGCGCTGGCAGCGAAGCCACGCGTGCTACTGCTGGACGAACCGTTGTCGGCACTTGACCAGACCACTCGTGATGAACTGCGAGCGCTGTTGCGTTCCATCCACCGCAATACCGGTGTGACCGTGGTGCACGTCACCCACGACCGGTCCGAAGCGGCATCGCTGGCCGACCGGGTAGCGGTGATGATGGAAGGTCGACTGGTACAGACCGGGACGGTGGAGGGGGTGTTCTCCCGCCCCACTACCGAGGCCGTCGCGCGCTTCGTAGGTGTGGAGAACCGTCTCGAGGGTACCATCACGGAAGTTGGCGAGCATACGCTCACCGTCCGCGTTGGCGAGAAGGAGCTGGCCGCATCGCGTACCGACAGGCATACTGTGGACGACAAGGTGCGCGTGTACCTGCGACCAGAGAACGTCACCCTCCTCAAGCGCAAACCTAAGTCGTCGGCCCGGAACCAGCTACCCGCCACCGTCACGTCCGTGGAGCCTTTGGGCCATGTCCAGAAGGTCGAGCTCGACTGCGGATTCACTCTGGTGGCCCTGGTCACCCCGCGCTCGGTGGAGGAGCTTGGGCTCGTAAAGGGTGCGTCGGTAGTGGCCTCTTTCAAGGCTACGGCGGTCCACTTACTGCCTTACTGACGTTCCTATCCGCAGGTCTCGACGCATGTCGCGCGTGCTGTCGGATCGCTGATCCGCTCGCACATGCTGGCATCTTTACTGTTCTGAGCGAGGTTGGTGATGCACACGTTACGGTTCAGCGGGCTCTCCACCTGCTCGCACATAGCGGGATCCAGTGTGACGAGGGCAAGGCAGAAGGCCCGGTTATCGGCACCGACCACGTTATCACAGATGGACGGATCACCCCCGGGAGCGAAGAACGTGGAGTAGCACCAGTCGCGCAGACCTTCGATGGTGAGGTCATCGCAAAGGGAGACGTTCCTCGCCTCCACGGCCGCATCACCGATGCAGTTCTCCCGGTCGAACAGGTCGTCCTTCACCTCGCAAGCGGCAAGGAGCGCGGCTGTCTTGGCCCTTCGCTCAGCAAGGGACGGGATGAGCGCCTCAAGTGGCAGTTCAAAGGCCGAGGGCGCTGTCGATGGTTCGGGCGTCGCCTCGCCGCAGGAGCGGATAGTGAGAGTGTCCGTGACGGACAGCTCCAAGGGGACGTCCCGGGTACCCATGCGGGCAGAGCAGAATACTGTGAACGGGACCTTGCCAATTGCCTCGCGAGGGAGCTCGACCTCCATTGCAACCGTCAGCTCCTCACCGCTGGAAAGGGGAACTGACTGCGGAAGGGCGAAGAGCAAGCGTCCTTCTAGGTTGAGTTTCAGCTCCAGTGATTCACGTCGGCGGTTGGCCACCCTCACGAGGACGGTGACGTTCGTCCCAGGGCAGCCGCTCGGTGCTTTCGATACCAGTTCGAGCTCAAACCCACCATCGGCTGGTACGGCTGTCGGTGGCGAACCTCCCTGGAGCGCGAGGAACACGAGAACAATGGCCACGGCAGCGATAGCGTACGTGGCGCTACTGTCCCGAGGCGGACAGCCTTCGCACGACGCGATATCCTCTCTGGACGTGCTCCCCTTGTCCTTTCCCACACCGATATCTGAAGAAGTCACTTTCTTAAGCCTGCT
This sequence comes from Candidatus Undinarchaeota archaeon, assembly GCA_964519305.1. Lineage (GTDB taxonomy): Archaea > SpSt-1190 > SpSt-1190 > JASMDC01 > JASMDC01 > JASMDC01. The sequence continues at coordinate 251,241 of CAZFHY010000001.1, read as the reverse complement.
GTTGGGTGCATTCTCAAAGCTGGTGCGAAAAAAATAGGTTCAGGGATCGTCCGGGGGCGGTTACTGCCCCCGGTCCGTTCCCTTGAATGCTTCTCCGTGTATCGTCACTCGGCGCGGTTCTTGCGCCGCTCGCGACGGGACATGGAGTTGTTCGAGAGCTCGAGTTCACGCACGAGCTCCTTGTACCTGTTCCGGAGAGTTATCTCCGTGATACCGGCGACCTTGGCGGCCTCCTTCTGTGCCATCTTCTTGCCTTCCATGCGGGCGGCTAGGTAGAGTGCCGCGATGGCAACGCCCCGGGGGTCCTTGCCCGAGGTGATTTCCTTGTCCTTGGCATCCTTGATGATCTCGAAGGCCTTGGCCTGGATCTCGCCGCTCAGTTCGAGCATGGTGGCAAAGCGCGGCACGAAGTCCGTGGACGACGTGGGCAGCACCTTGATGCCGAACTCTCGGGCGATGAACCGGTAGGCCTTTCCGATATCGCGCTTTGTGATAGAGGAGACCTCTGATATCTCCTTGAGTGTGCGGGGGCAGCCGTGCTGCCGGCAGGCGGCGTAGAGCGCGCCGGCCACGAGGCTCTCCATGGAGCGCCCGCGCACCATACCCTTCTCCACCGCGCGGCGGTAGATGAGGGCAGTGGCCTCTTCTACGTTCTTCGGGATGTCCAGATATGATATGTAGCGCTTCAGTTCCGAGAGCGCGTACTTCAGGCTCCGCTCCTTGGCGGTGGCGAAGCGGCCTTGCCACTTCTTGAGCCGGAAGTATTGCGAGCGCTTGCTCGGGGGGAGCTTGTATATCTCCGCTACTGAGGCGCCCACGTTCGTGGACAAGCCTTGGTCATGTCTCGATAGCGAGAGCGGTGCACCGACACGCTTGCGTCGGTCCGAGCCCTCATCATCGAACTCGCGCCATTCCTTACTGCAGTCCACGATCGAGTCCTCGATCACGAGCCCACAGCTATTACAAATGATCTCGGCACGGTTCCCGTCCTGGAATAGCTTGTCACTACCGCATTCTGGGCACTCGCTCACACCGTACTCAGAGATTACCTGTATTTCAGCATTCAAGTCCATCTCGTACTGTCCCTCCAAAAACCGATAAACGGTATTTCCCCTGAATTGAAGTCGGTATAATCAGTAGAGACCGTAGAAGCCTGTTTGGGGCGCGTTGGTGCGCTCCAGTTCCTCTCTCGTCCCCGCTTGGCTAATCCCCCTACTAAAGGGGTAATGGCCAAGGTTTCTGACCTCCCCGCCTTCAACCTCATTCACAATGGGAAAGGTTGTTTATAAAGTTTTCGGGACTGAATGACCTACGTCGGGCCCATGCCCCCCTTTTTCGGCTGAATAACCGTTTTTAAAACTATACTTGAGGTGTTTTGACGGGGAGGAATTATGCCTCCCCGTTGCCCTTTTCCACTTCAGTCTTGCCTTTTTTGTCCTTCCCTTCGATCTCTTCGAGACGGTCGAGAACCTCGAGGATCGCTGCCAGTTTCTCCTCTTCGAGCCGCTCCAGGATGGGGAGCGAGGTCCTCGGAACGGGGACCGGTGTAGGTTCTGCGCCCACGACCTCGGCGATGAGCGCGGCCTCCTCCTCCTTCAGGTGACCGAGCTCCTCGATCTCCTTTCTGAGGGTAAGGGCGCTCGCCGCTGTCTTATCCGCCAGCTCGTCGAATGTGGGCGGCCTTTCCTCGACCGGCGCTACCGGTTTGGTGACCAGCTCAGGCTTGGCAATACGGGCAGTGACCCCCTCTTCTATGACAGCGCGATGCGACCGCAGGGAGATTGCGGACAAGCCCGCGGTGAGCACCATGAGGACCATCAGCGCGCCCACAAGAAGGGGGCTGCCGATGCCCGCGGCCGTCTCGACGGTCCGGCAGGCGCCATCGCTGCACAGTGTGTCGGCCGGGCAGCCGCAGTCGGTACAGCAGGACGACTGGTCCTCGCCTTCACCGCAGATGCCGTCGCCGCACTCTCCCTTGGTGATGCACCCTCCCGCAGTACACAGGAAGTCGTCACCGCACGGGCAGTCGGAGCAGCACGTCGACGAATCCTCGCCATCGTCGCACTTGTCGTTGCCGCAGGTACAGTCTGCCGGGCAGGTCGTGAGGTCCTCGTCAGAAGCGCAGACACCGTCCCCGCAGGCCGTATCTTCGACCAGGATGACCGGCTGGGAGAACTGAGATGCGTTGGCCTCGCTTAGGTCCTTGGCCACCTTGTACTCGATGACCACTTCCTCGTCTGGTGGGAGGTCGATGTACCATCCAACGATGGGATCGTCCTTGAGGATGAAGTCCGGCGGCGGATCGAACACGAGCTGGGAGACGTCGCCTGCGATCGATTTATCGATGGTCTCGACGATGCGTACACCCTTCTTAGTATCGGTCCCGTCGTTGCGGAGCTTGATCCCGACCGTTGAGCGGAAGCCCTCGTTCGTCTTCTTCACGTTAAGGTCGCGCTTGACGTTCACCTCGCGACCTTCTTCGAGCGATCGCTTGACCATGGCCTGGACCTGCTTTGCCGCAACGACCGAGCTGGAGGAAGTACCACCGGATGTACCAGATGTGGCCATCCTCGACTTGGTGACCAGCGCGGCAATACTCGAGACCGTGCGCTTGCGTTCCTCCTTGCGCTTGGTGGCTGCGGACGGTTCCGCACCGGTCCCGGAGCCTGTGCCGGACACATCGCCCGTGCCAGTAGCCGTGCCGGTCCCCGAGCCGGAAACATCGCCAGTACCTGTCCCGGTACCCACTTCCTCTTCTTTCTCATCCTGATAATCGAAGGAGCGGCTGACCTCCTTTCCCACAACAACGCACTGCTGGGTGATCGTGTCGCACTCCTCCTCACCGAAGCAGCCGCAGTCGGAACAACAGGTCTCGTCCGGAGCGCAGGTACCGTCGCCGCAGGTGGCGCAGTCCGATGGGCAGGTGAGTACCTCGCCGCCTTCGCATTTGTTGTCGCCGCAGGTCGAGATCTGGCAAATGGAGAGCACGCGGTTGCACACACCATCATCAGGGCACCCGCAGTCGGCACAGCATGATGTCTGGTTCTCGTCTCCGGAGCACTCACCATCGCCGCAAACGGCACAGTCCTTCTCGCAAGTGGCCGTCGTCTCGTCTATGTCACAAGTACCATCACCGCAGATGGAAACGGGCAGGCAGATGAGGTCGCAGGCGAAGCCGTCGGGGCATCCGCAGTCGGCACAGCAGGTGGCCGTTGTCTCGTCACCTGTACACTGTTTGTCACCGCATACCGAGCAGTCCTCGGGACATCCTGCTAGGTCCTCACCCTCCTCGCACTTGTTGTCACCGCACACGGTGTCGGGGAGGCACAGGAGCTGGGCCGGATCGCAGGAGGTGCCGGCCGCGCAGGCGCAGTCGGTGCAGCAGGTCGCGCTGGTCTCATTACCGGTGCACTTGCCGTCACCGCACTTCGTGCAATCGCCGGGGCAGTTATCGGCGTCCTCGTCACCCGCGCAGTTGTTGTCCCCGCAGCCGCTGAGATCGAGCGGGCAATCCCCGGGACATGTGGCGCTGGTCTCTCCGCCCTCGCAAAGCTTGTCGCCGCAGATTGGGCAGGCCTCGTCGTCGCGCAGGAGGCGGATGGTGACGGTGGTTTCGTTCACGAAGCTCTTCTCGTCCTCACGTTCGAACACACCCCGGACCTGTATATTGACGTCCGTTGTAGCGCACACGATATCTGTGGTCATTATGATGTCCTTGAGCCGTGAGTACTCGACGTGGTCCTTGAGCGTCTGCGCTTCGTCCTTGTAGATCCAGTGGGCCAGGGCCGGGAGCAAGAATGTCTGCGGATCGGGGCGAATACTCGTCCCTGATACGCTCACACTGACGTCAAGGGCCTCTACGGAGCCTTCCAGCTCGGTGAAGTTGCACGTGAGTTTGGCCGAACTGCCCGATGTCGCTGAAAGGACTGAACCTCCGTTACACGTGATGTCGAAGGTGGCGTCCATGACATAACCGCCAGTGGCCCCACCACCGCTGCTGGTGGTCGTACCGCCGCTGGAAGTCGCACCGCCCGTGGACGAACTGCTGCCGCCGCTGCCGACACCGACGGAACCAGGATAGGGGGCGTATCCCTTGACCCGATAGCGCATGGACGGGTACTCCCTTATGACCGGCACATTCCACTCGACGTAGGCGTACTCGTCCTTGTACTCGTGAGGTACCATCCGTAGCGCATAGAGCGTGTTATCCTTGATCGATGTTTCACCCGACGTGGCCGTTGTATTGCGCTCCCACGCGTCGTCGATGTAGCTGGTCCGGTGGTCGTTCCACACCTGCATGATGATGCCCGTCAGGTGCTTGGTCGTGAACTCCTGGGAATTGAGGAACACCAGATCGTGGGTCTGTTCCCAGTGCTCGCCGGACCCGTCGGCCTTGCGCGTGATCTTTAGCGCGGTTGAGTCGATGCGCGGGGTGGGAGTTGTGTAATTGTATTGGAGGGTCGACATCGTCCGGGCCCCCAGCGAAACCGCAGCCGTGTCCTTGGAGGTCTGGTCGGGGGCGTAGGTGAGGTTCATGGAGACACCTGCGCTCCCGTGGTTGGACATGTGGAAGCGCTTGGTCCAGTTGAGGCTCGGTTCATCGGTGGCAAGGCGTGTGCTCGTAAACGATGTCGTGTTCTCGACCACCTCGATGCTCTGAGCTGCCCCGCTCCTTAGCAGGATGCGCGGGCGGCCGTCGGCGCGGAGAACCTTCACTCGGTGCTCGGTATCGTTGCCATCGAGGAACGTGCGGAATGTGGTTCCGATGAGGTTGACCTTGGTCTCCCAGGACAAGGCATCCGCCGTGTCCTTATCCCATGAAGCCGCGAGGTCAAGTCCCGCTAGCACGGTGCCGTTGACGGTCTCGTCAAGCACTGTGCCGTTCACGAACACATCGAAGTTCTGCCACATGATCTCGCCCTCGGTGATATTCGCCCGGCGGATGATTGAGAGGCTCCCGCCGGTGACCGGGGCGTTGATGCACACATACACAGGAGTCGCCTCGAACTCGTAGAACAACTCCACGTCCGACCGGGTCGAGCGGTCCGAGATGGTCGTCTCTTTCGATGTGCTGAGACGCTCAGAGCAGTCCGACTTGAGCGAGAGGAACGCCTTGGTGTTCCCGGTCTCGAGGAGCGGGTGCGCCTCGCCATGGATGAGGGCCAGGCTCACAGACTGGTCGCGGTCGAGTACCTTCGTGGTGTTGTGGATAATGGCGAGCGCCTTTCCCTCCTTCAGCTTGGAGCTGTTGATGAAGAAGATCGTCGAATTGTCCTGGGATGCAGGGATATAGGCGTGGTAGGAGCGTGACACGTTCGCCACGTAGGGATCGCCTGACGAGGAGGACGTGTTCGTCTCGATGAGGGTGACGTCGTCGGGCACGGTACCCTTTATTCGAACGGTTATGTCGAAGTTCTCCTTCTCGATACCATCTACAACTCCATCGGGGACCACGCGCAGACCCTTCGTCGCGTCCTTAGTAGCTCCCTCATATACCTGGAGATAGTAGTAGCCACTTGCCAGGACGTCCTCGATATAGGTTGTGTAGGTGGGCGCTGTCCCGTTCACGGGCACGTACGAGGTCGTTCCATTGGTGTACTCCACCGTGTAGTTAGCGTCGCCCCATGCCGTGATCGTGTCATTGTCGTGGATGAGGTCCGCGTGCATCTTCCCGGTGATCCGCGTGACGTTGAGCTCAGCGTTGCTGTTGGCAGGTAGCGCGCGGGTACGGTTCAGCACGGGTGCGGAGGTATGGCTGCCGGTGTGTGCGTGCACCACGCTCCAGGCTGTCCCGGGCAGGTAGACAGCGTAGGTCATGGGGGCGGTCGTATCGGAGATGTTCACATACGCATCGCCGGGGCCGGTCCCGTCTCCAGCCATGTCGACAGACACGGTCTTGACATCAGGCGGCACGACACCGAACAACTTTGCGGTTATGTCGAGCCCGGTCTTCTCGAGCCCGTCCAGCGCGCCGTCGGGAACGAACCGGCTGCCTCGGGTGACGTTGCCCTTGCTGTCGTTCACTTGTAGATAATACTGACCACTGGCGTGGACGTCGTCAAAGTACACCTTGTAATTGCTACCGGTCATCTGGACGGTGTCCTTGCCGGCCGACAGCCGGTGCTCGTAGTCGCTGCCACCGTACACGGCCAGGGTCTCGTCGGATGCGGAGGACACCAGATCAGCGTGGAGCGTACCGGTGACGGCAGTGACGTTGAAGATAGTGTCCTTAGCGATGGAGCGAGTTAGCCGGGGGGGTGTCCCTCCGGGCGGCGTTGCTGTCGTGTAGAGCTGGACGTACGCATCGGTGTCCCCGCCGAAGAAGATCATGTACGAGCTCTTGGCATCGGGAGTCCAGGGATCACCGGATGTTTGGGTGAAGCCGTCCTTGGCGAGGTCGAGGGCCACCGAGGGGAAGGCAGCGGGGACGACACCGGCCAGGCGCACATCCAGGTCGATCCCTGTAGCCTCGGCGCCATCGGTGGTGCCGTCGACCGCCACGCGGATACCGCGGGTTCTGTTGTTGCTGTTGGCATCGAGGACATCGAGGTAGTAGTAGCCGCTGGCGTGGACGTCCTCGAGGTATACCGTGTAGGTGCTGCCCGACACATGGTAGGAGCCGGTCCCGTTGGTGAGCTCGCTGTCGTAAGCGGATGATGCGTGCACCTTGACCACGTCAGTGTTGTTCTTGAGCTCGCTGTGGACGTTACCGGTGATGGTCGTGACGTTCAGGACGGCGTCGGATGAGAGCTTCCGGGCGCGCTGGAGCAGCGGCGCGGTGGACTGGGGGCTCGACTCGGCCCACATCCTCACTTGGGTCGTAGCGTCGGCGGGGCCGTAGAGGCGGTAGGCGCCCTTGACCAGCACTGCCCACGGATCGCCACCGGACGCGGTTACGCCGTCACCGGCGAGGTCGACGGCAACGGTGCGGACAGCATCGGGCACGACACCAGAGAGCTTGATGTTGAGGTCCACGTTCGAGGCGGGGACCGAGGATGCAGCGACCCGTAGGCCGCGAGTGACGTTCCCCGTGTCGGCGTCCTGGGCGTCCAGAGAGTAATAGCCGGAGGTGGTCGTGTGCTCGAAGAACGTACGATAGGTGCCGCTCGAGTAATGGTAGGACGACGTGCCCGAGGACAGCTCCTGAGTGCAGTCGCCGTCTGAATAGACGCGGACCTTGTCCTGAGCCCCTCCAAGATCAGTGTGTACGGCTCCGGTGATACGGGATATATCTAGGACGATATCGCCTGCGTTCAGTGCCTTGGTACGCTCGAGCAACTCGGTCGTCCCACCGGTGTTCTCATAGGCGTGGGCGAGGATGGAAGCATCGGTCTTGTCGCCATAGAGGCGGTACTGCGAGGAGGGAATGGTGGTCGTCCAAGTGTCGTCGCCGTTGCTATCATAGTCTAGCCCCATGCGCTTGACATCTGCATGGACCGTACCGGCTAGACGTGTCTCAAGGTCCTGGACCTTTGCCTGTGACGTGGTGGTGAATGCATGGCCGCACTGGACATATGTATCCGCGTCCACAGAGGTCTTGATATAGAGAGTGCTGCCGGAGTCCTCGAACCAGATGATATAGTCCGGAGTACCGGCTGCCGGATTGACCGTCTCGGTGCTCACTGCGCTAGCGCATGTGTTGGCCGAGTGGACCTCGATGACGTCGTTCCCACCGTTACGCAGGTCAACGTGCACCTCGCCCTGGAGCCTGCCCACGTCGATATCTGCTGAACCTAGCGCGCTCGTGGACCTCTCGAGGATTCTGTTGGTGCCGTTGCAGAACACGAGGTAATAGGTTATCCCGTTCTGTCCGTATACGTCGTAGTCGGCGTCGGATTTCGAACTGTTGGTGTCTGTGTCGGACGAGACGTACACCTGACCCGTACCGCAGGCGCCCGTACCTGGATCGTCAAGGAACAGCCTGACGGTCGGTTCGTCGTCAGGGAGGTCGCCCGACCCCTTGACGGCTGGCGAGAACACCAGGGCCTGCCCGCCCGCCAGACCTGTGAGCTTGATCCCTGCTCGCAGATCGGCTGATGTGCACGATGTCGTGCTCGAGGAGACCAGCGCGTAGGCGGTGGCCTGGGTCACCTCGAAGTACTGGTGAGCGGTCCCGGCGTCGTACTGTGATCCCGCGACATCGCGGGTGGAGAGCACGCTCCCGTCGGGGGCCGTGCATACGATTACCTTGGCAGTGTCGAGATCATCATGTACGCTCCCCGAACCACCGGAGGCGATACGGGCTATGTTCATGACCGCGTCGGATGTGATGCTCTTCTCGCGCTCGAGCACCTCGACATTACCGGTGATGTAGGCATGAACGTGGAGTGAGCTGTAGTCAGCGTCCCCATACACGGCATAGGTACCGCTAAGGGTGGACGTGGTCCAAACATTATCCGTACCGTCCTTACCGTAATCGAGCCCGACCTTTGTGATGTCCGAGTGCACGGTCCCACTGGCCTTGCCATCGAGCTCTACGGTGGCCTCCTGCGAGGAAAGGGTGAATCCGTGGCCGCACTGGGTGGCCGCAGCGTCCTTGGTGACCTCGAGATAGAAAGCGGTCGTACCGGTGGACTCGAACCAGACCGTGTAATCGACACCAGCGGATACTGCAGGCTGGACGTCGTGGCGAGATACTTCCGTCGTGCACGTGTTGTCGGAGAACACCTCGACGTTGTCAGCGGTCCCGGCGTTCTCCAGGTCGCTGTGGGCCTCACCGGACGCCTTGCCCAGATGGACGGCGAGGTCGCCCGTTATCCCGCTCTTGGCCGTTGTCTCGAAGAGCCGGGCGTTCGAACCATCACAGAACACGATATAGACCGACTGGGCCTCGGTCCTGTTGACATAGAGGTCGTAGTCGTTGGCGGACGGGCTGGCGTCCGGAAGTCCGTCATACCCGCGGAGCGAGGTGCCTGCCGCGGTGCACGCCTGTGATGTCAAGGTGAAGAGCTTGACGTACGAAACGCCGGCCGGGATGTCACCGGAGACCTTGTGGATGGGCGTGTACTGGTAGCTGCTGCCTGCTTGGAGACCGGTGAGGAGGGTCGTGGTGTTGAGCTTGGTCGCAGTGCAGTCGAGGGCCGTCGTGGACACACCAAGGTAGAGCTGGGAGAGACCGGACATATCGATGTAGAGGCGGTCGCCGATGGTGACTCCCTCGAAGGCCTGTCCGGTGATGTCCTCGCTCACCAACGCCGTACCGCCGGGTGCTGAGCACGCAACGATATGATGGGCAGTGTCATCGAGGTCGACGTGGATGGCGTCCTCTAGCGCACGGACCGATACGATATCGAACGGAACGTTGACACCAGCGAGGCTCTTCGACCGCTCGAGCACCTCGGTCGCACCGCCCGTGTCCTCAAATGCATGTGTGAGGACGGACGTGTCCGCAGCATCACCGAAGAGCTTGTAGGCGCTCGATGAGAAGCTGGTGGTCCAGGCATCATCGCCGTCAGTAGCGTAGTCGAGGCCGATGCGTTTGATATCTGACGGGACAGTACCCGCGATCAGGGCGGTGAGAGGCTGGACCTTGGCGCGGCTGGAGGTGGTGAAGGCATGTCCGCACTGGACGTAGGTGCTGTCCACGGACGTCTTGATGTATAACGTTCCTCCCGCGTCCTCGAAGAAGATGGTATAGTCGGGATTCGCAGCATCGGATGGATTGACGGTCGTGGAGCTCACAGCGGACGCGCAGTTCGAGGCATCATGGACCTCTACGATGTCGTTCCCGCCTGTCTCGAGGTCGGAGTGCGCGTCACCTGTGAGTCGTCCGACATTAAAGGTCACATCGGAGGCGAGTGACTTACCCCGCTCGAGCACCTCTGTAGAACCACTGGTGTCCGTGTAGGCGTGGACCTGAACAGTTGTGTCCGTAGCGTCACCGAATAGGCGGTAAGCGCTCGAAGAGAACGTCGTGGTCCACGTGTCGTCCCCGTCCGTAGCGTAATCGAGGCCCATGCGGAGCACGTCCGTGTGTACCGTACCGGAGACCTTGGCAGTAAGAGGCTGGACCTTGGCACGGCTGGTCGTGGTGAAGGCATGTCCGCACTGGACGTATGTGCTGTCCACGGACGTCTTGATGTATAGCGTTCCTCCCGCGTCCTCAAAGAAGATAGTGTAATCGGGATTCGCAGCATCAGAGGGATTGACCGTCGCAGAACTGACAGCGGACGCGCATGTCGATGCATCGTGGACCTCTACGACATCGTTCCCACCTGTCTCGAGGTCCCCGTGCGTATCACCGGTGAGCCTGCCGACATTGAGCGTGACGTCAGATGCGAGCGACTTACTGCGCTCAAGCACTTCTGTAGAACCGCTGGTGTCAGTGAAGGCGTGGACCTGAACTGACGTGTCCGCAGCGTCGCCGAAGAGCTTGTAGGCGCCGGATGAGAAGGTGGTGGTCCAAGAGTCGTCGCCGTCGGCGGCGTAGTCGAGGCCCATGCGCAGAACATCTGTGTGGACGGTACCATCGATACGAGTGGTGAGAGGCTGTACCTTGGCGCGGCTGGTCGTGGTGAAGGCATGTCCGCACTGGACGTAGGTGCTATCCACGGACGTCTTGATGTATAGCGTTCCTCCCGCATCCTCGAAGAAGATGGTATAGTCGGGATTCGCAGCATCAGAGGGGTTGACTGTCGCCGAACTGACAGCGGACGCGCATGTCGATGCATCGTGGACCTCTACGACGTCGTTCCCACCTGTCTCGAGGTCCCCGTGCGTATCACCGGTGAGCCTGCCGACATTGAGCGTGACGTCAGAGGCTAGCGACTTACTGCGCTCGAGCACTTCAGTGGAACCGCTAGTGTCCGTGAAGGCATGTACCTGGACAGTCGTGTCATCAGCATCTCCGAAGAGCTTGTAGGCGCCGGAGGAGAAGGTCGTGGTCCAGGTGTCGTCCCCGTTGGTATCATAGTCGAGGCCCATGCGGAGCACGTCCGAGTGGACCGATCCGGCTGTCGAACCGGTGAGGTCCTGGACCTTGGCTTGGGCCGACAGGCTGAACTGGTGTCCGCACTGGACGTAGGTGCTATCCATAGACGTCTTGATATAGAACGATCCTCCGGTGTCCTTGAACCAGATGAGATAGTCCGGAGTACCGGCAGCCGGATTGACGGTCTCAGTGCTCACCGCGGATGCGCAGGAGGATGCGTCGTGCACCTCGATGACATCGTTGCCACCAGTGCGCAGGTCGGCGTGCACTTCGCCCTGGAGCCGACCAACGTCGATATCGGCAGCCCCTATGTTGCTAGTGGAGGCTTCGAGAACGCGGTCGGTACCGTTGCAGAACACGACGTAATAGGTGGCTCCGTCCTGGCCGTAGACCTTGTAGTCATCGCTGCTCTGTCCACTGTCAGTGGACGTATCGGAGGACACGTACGCCTGACCTCCACCGCATGCGCCGGTGCCCGGGTCATCAATGAAGAGCCGGACGGTAGGATTGTCGTTGGGGATGTCCCCGCTCTGGAACACGCTGGGTGAGAACGTGTAGCTGCCGCCACCGGCGATTGAGGTGAGCTTGACACCCGACTGGAGGTCGGCCGATGCACAGGACGTAGTGGACGAGGACAGGACCGCATAGGCCGTCTCGCCCGAGGTCTCGAAGTGCTGATAGGTCGAGCCGCCATCGAATGACGAACCGGTCACGGTCTCGCTGGATAGCCGGGTACCGCCGGGAGCGGTGCAGACGAGCACATTGGCAGCGTTGAGGTCGTTCGAGACCTTGTCAGCGCCCCCTGAAGATATCCGGGCCACGGAGACGGCAACGTTGCTTGAGATGGATGATTGTGACGTGCTCTGCAGAACCCGTGTTGATCCCGTGCAGTACACCACATAGAACGTGTCACTATCGGTGGCGTTCACGTAGAGGTCGTAGTCGTTGGCGGACAGGCCTGAGTTGATTGCTCCGTCGTATCCGGCGAACGTACCATCAACGTCCGAGCATCCCTTACCGCTAGCGGTGAACAGGCGGGCACCGTTGATCGAAGAGGGGATATCGCCGGTCACCTTGTACAGCGGCCTGTACCCGTAGGTCCCTCCCGCGGTCACGGAGGACTGCTTGGTGACAGTCACAAGGTCGCTGGAAGTACAGCTGTGTGATGAATCCGTCACGGTGAGATAGATATCCGTCACACCAGATGTGTCCACATAGAGCGTATCACCGCCCTCGTATGCAGTACCTGTGATGTCCTCGCTCGTCAGAGCCGAGCCACCGGGCAGAGAGCAAGCGACCACATGGTCACTGGTATCGTCCAGATCATCATGGAGGGCACCGCCTGCCGCGATCGACACGATGTCGAACGATACGCTAACACCCGAGAGGTCGCGGGTGCGCTCGAGCACTTCGGTGGAGCCTGACGTGTCCTCGAACGCGTGCACGTCCACCGCGGTGTCCGCAGCATCGCCGAAGAGCTTGTAGCCACCGCTCGAGAAGGTCGTGGTCCAGGCCTCATCGTTGCCATCCCTGCTCTGGTCGAGGCCGATACGCTTAATGGCACTAGGCACCGTGCCCGCTACTCGCGCAGTCAGGTCGACGACCTTTGCCTGGGATGTGAGCGTGAACTGGTGGCCGCACTGGACGTAGGTACTGTCCACCGACGTCTTGATGTAGAAGTTACTGCCGGTGTCCTCGAAGTAGATGGTGTAGTCAGGTGTCGCAGCGGTCGGATTGACCGTCGCGGAGCTGACCTTGGATGCGCAGGCACCATCGTCGTACACCTCGACGACGTCGTTCCCGCCGGTGCGCAGATCAGCATGCACGTCACCGGTGAGCCGGCCTGCGTCAACGTCCAGGTTCTTGCCCGCAGCTCCCGCAAGGTTCTTGCCCGAGCGGGAGAGCACAGCTCCACCCGTCGTGTCGAAGGATACTGTGAGGCTCGTGTCGCTGCCGTCGGTGTAGAGCGCATACCCGCCGCTCACGACGGATGTGGACGCTTCTGCACCGCCTGCCTCATCAAGGTCCGCTGAGACCGTAGTGATGTCTGTGTGCACGGTGCCCGTGATGGCACCGGTCAGGTCGGCGGTGGCCACTCGATTCCCGTCGGGGGTGATCGCGTTTCCGCACGTGCTGTTCGTGGATGTGGCGGCCTTGAGATAGAAGGTGGACGCGCCAGTAGCATCGAAGTACACGGTGACATCAGCACCTCCGGAATCGCTTACGTCCGTGGCGGTGGACCGGGCTTCGGTACAGGTGGATGTGGCATATACCTGGACGCTGCCATCGTCATCGAGATGCTTATGCGCCTCGGCGGTGACCTTGGAGATGTCCAGGGTGACAGCGCTCGTGAGGTCCTTGAGGCGCTCCAGGGACTCCGCATCGCCGGTAAGGTAGGCGTGGATATCCACTTCGCTGTCGCCACCATCACCATAGATTGCGTAGGAACCGCTTAGCGTTGAGGATGTCCGGACCTCGTCGGTCCCGTCCCTGTTGTGGTCAAGACCCATCTTCAGGATATCAGCGTGGACCGAACCGGCGGCCTTTCCGTGGAGCGGGACCGTAGCTGCCTGAGATGTAAGGCTGAGCGAGTGACCGCACTGGACGTTCGCCCCGGCGTCCTTGGTGATCTTGACGTAGAAGGTGGAGGCGCCTGTGGACTCGAACCATGCGGTATAGTCCACACCAGAACCGTTCTCGGCCGGCTGTGTATCGTGGCGCGACACCTCGGATGTGCACGTGGCGCCAGTGAACACTTCGACGTTGTCGGCGGTCCCGGCGTTCTCGAGGTCGGAATGGGCCTCACCAGAGATCTTACCGATATGGAGGGCCAGGTTACCGGACACTGTCCGGCCTGATGCTTCGAAGAGCCGGGCGTTACTTGAGTCGCAGAACACCGCGTAGAGGGTCGTGCCTTCGGTCTTGTTCACATAGAGATCGTAGTCGTTCGCGGACTGGCCTGTGAGCAGGGCACCGTCGTACCCGCGCAGAGTGGTGCTCGCCGCGGTGCATGCTTGACTTGCGGAAGAGAACAGCTTGACGTACGAGATCCCGGCAGGGATGTCGCCGGTGACCTTGTACAGTGGTGTGTACTGGTAGCCGCTGCCACCCGATGGAGAGGCGATCCGGGTAACGGTGGCAAGGTTCGTGGCCGTGCAGTCGAGAGCCCCCGAGGATATTGCAAGGAATGCTTCGGAAAGGCTCGTTGCATCGAAGTAGAGGATGTTACCGCTCACGCCCTCGAAAGAGGTGCCGGTGATGTCCTCGCTCACCAATGCTGATCCACCGGGCGCAGTGCAGACCACCACGTGGTCGCCCGAATCGTCCAGGTCGTCGTGGATGGCTGCTTCCAGAGCCCTGACCTTGGCGACATCGAATCCCACCGTACCCCCGGCCAGGCTCTTGACGCGCTCAAGTACTTCCGTGGAACCACCTGTGTCCTCGTATGCATGGACACGCACCTGGGTGTCGGTAGCATCGCCGAACAGCATGTACACCTGGTCCTCGAAGGTTGTTGTGTAGGTGTCGTCGCCGTTGTCATCGTAGTCGAGACCGATGCGGGGGACATCGACGGGTACGGTACCCGACAACCGGGCGGTGAGATGGTGGTTAGTCTTGGTCTGTGAAGTGAGGGTGAAGGGCGTACCGCAGGCCTCATACGTCTTCCCGGACGCCACGACGGTCGTCTTGATGTAATAGGTCCCGGCGGTGGTGTCCGTGAAGAGGATGGAGTAATCGGGATTGTTGGCGTCGGCCGGTTGGACCGTCTCTGAGCTGACCTTGGTGGTGCAGCTGCTGTCCGAGTACACATCAACCCGATCGTTACCATCGCCCGCCGTCTCAAGGGAAGTATGGGTGTCACCGGACACCTTTCCCACGTCAAGGTCAGTACCCGCCTGTGCAAGGGAGGATACGGTCGCTTGGACGCCCTTAGAGGTCCCATCGCAGTACACGACGTAATAGGTGTCTCCGTCTTGGCCATAGACCGCATAATCGGCATCGTTCTGGGTGTAATCGGTGGAAGTGTCCGCCGCGATGTAGTCCTGGCCTGTAGCAAGGCAGGCCGAGCTCCCGGGATCCTCGGTGAACACGCGGACGGAAGGATTGTCGGACGGGATGTCGCCCTTGAGCTTGCCGACCGGATCGAAGGTCACCGTGGCACCGGGGCTGGTGCTCGTCTTGATGCCGGCCCGGAGGTTGGATGAGGCGCATGATGTGCCTGATGTGGAGAGTGCAAAGTACACGTCGCCCGATCCGGGGACCTCGAAGTACATGTAGCTGGTGCCTCCATTGTCGTAAGAGGATGCCGCCAGCTCTGCGGTGGAGATACTCGCACCCGAATCGCCCACGGCGGAGCATACGACCACATAGGTGCTGCCTTTGATGTCAGCGTGGACCTTATTAGCGCCTGAGGTATGGACCCTTGCGATGTCGATGTCCGCTGTGGCCAGGTCGGTGATGAGGGCGGACTCGTACAGGGCGGTTGTGCCCTCGCAGAACACCATATAGTAGGACTGGCCGTCGTGGCCGTATACGTCATAGTCCGCGTTGGACTGGGAGCTGTCAGTGCTGGTGTCCGATGATACGTAGTCCTGGCCCGACGACTGACATGCGTTCGTGTCAGGATTACTAATGAACAGCCTCACCGTCGGATTGTTGGCAGTGATGTCGCCAGTGGCCTTGTCGGTGGCCGTGAACGTGTCTGTGTCGCCAGCGGCCACGGTTGTGCTCACGGCAGCGGAGAGGTCGGACGAGGCGCACGAGGATGATGATGACGATACACCGAAGTATACGCTGGATCCTGAGGGCTCATAGTACTGGTAGGTGCCCCCGTTGAACTGGGAACCCGTGACAGAGGCAGAAGAGATACGTGTGCCAGTATCACCGATGGCCGAGCATACTACTATGTTCTTGCTCGTGAGGTCGGTGTGCACCGTACCGCCCACCCTGGCCAGGCTCAGGGCGAGGTCGTCAGGCACGCTCTTTGCTGTGGACTCGAGAAGGATGTTGTTGGACCAGTCGCAGAACAGCACATAGAATGTCTCCGAGGTTGTCGCATTGGTATATATGGTGTAATCGCTGGCTGTGCCGTGGGAAACCCCACCGTCGTACCCGCGGAAGTTCAGGCCGCCGGTAGTACAGGTCTGGCCCGAGGCACTGAAGAGCCGCACATGGGTGGGGCCCAACGGGATCTTTCCGGAGAACCGACGACTGGGGGTATAATAGTAGGTTGTGCCGCCCGTCACGCTGCTCTGCGGGGTAGTACCGTTGATGGCCGTCACCTGGCAGCCGTCCGAAGCAGTGGAGATGGTGAAGAACACCTGGCTACCGTCCTTCTCGAAGTAGAGGTCCGTACTGCCGTCATTGAAATTGAGGCCGGACACGACCTTTGAGTTGAGCTTGGTGCTGCCCGGGCTCTTGCACGCGAGCGCATAGTGGTTCCCGTCTGCGAGGTCGCCGTGGATGGGACCACTGCTCTTGACCTTGGCCACATCGAGGACGAAGTCGGAGGCCAGGCTCTTGGAACGCTCCAGTACTTCACCACCGGAGTCGTAGACGTGGACGTCGATGGATGTCTGGGCGACGTCCCCGTAGAGGGCGTACGAACCACCGAGAGAGCCCTTCGACACCAGGTCGTCGCTCCCGGTCTTACCGTAGTCGATGCCCACGCTCGTCACGGTAGAGGGAACGGCGCCGCTGGCCTTCGTGTCTAGCTGGACCGTGGCGGCCTGGGATGTGAGTGTAAAGGAGAGACCGCACTGAGCGTTCGCTCCCGCGTCCTTGGTCGCCTTGAGGTAGAATGTGGTCACTCCGGTGGACTCGAAGTACACGGTGTAGTCCACTCCAGAGCCGTTCTCGACGGGCTGGGTATCGTGGCGCGACACCTCGGTTGTGCAGGCGCTGTTACTGAACACTTCGATGTTGTCGGCGGTCCCGGCGTTCTCGAGGTCCGAGTGAGCCTCTCCGGAACCTTTTCCCAAGCTGATCGTGGTGGCCCCGGATACAGTACGTCCCGAGGCCTCGAACAGCCTGTTGTTGGAGCCGTCGCAGAACACCGCGTAGAAGGTGGATGAATCGGTCTTGTTCACATAGAGGTCGTAGTCGTTGGCGCTCTGAGCGGTGGTCATGCTCCCATCATAGCCGCGAAGGTCGGCGTCCACATCGGTGCATCCCTTGCTCGCTGCGGCGAAGAGCTTGGCATAGGTCGGGCCGGACGGGACGTCACCGGTGACCTTGTACAAAGGTGTGTACGCGTAGCCGCTGCCGCCAGACAGGCTCGACTGCTTTGTGGCGGTGATGATGTTGGTCCCGGTACATGAGAGGGATGAGGACGTGACGGCAAGGTACATGTCAGAGATGCCCGTGACGTCGACGTACAGCACGTCACCGTTCCCGGTGCCTCCCTCGAACGTGGCCCCGTTGATGCTCTCACTTACGAGCGCGGACCCGCCAGGAGCAGAGCAAGCGACGATATAGTCGCCGGTGTCGTCCAGATCATCGTGGATCGCTTGCGGGGTTGTGACCCGGGCCACATCGAATGTACGGTCCCCGGCAGTGAGGTCGCGGGTGCGTTCGAGCACTTCGGTGGAGCCGCCGGTGTCCTCATAGGCATGGACGAGGACGGCGCTGTCCGCGTTATCACCGAAGAGCTTGAACGCGCTGGACTGGAAGGTGGTCGAGTAGGTGTCGTCGCCGTTGGAGTCATAGTCAAGCCCCACGCGCAGGACACCTGAGGGCATGGTTCCGGCTACACGCGTCTCTAGGTCCTGAGTGGACGCCTGGGAAGTGAGCGTGAAGGCGTGGCCGCACTGGACGTACTGGCCCGAGTCCACGGACGTACGGACATAGAATGTGCTTCCCGTGTCCTCGAACCAAATGTAGTAGTCCGGAGTGCCTGCGACTGGGTTCACTGTCTCCGAGCTCACCGCGGAACTGCAGGCGCCGGCGTCATGAACCTCGATGATATCATTGCTACCCGTGCGAAGGTCTGCGTGCACCTCGCCGTGCAACCGGCCCACGTCGATATCCGCCGTACCTATCCCGGTGGTGGTCGTCTCAAGAGCTTTTGTCGTGCCGTTGCAGAACACGACGTAGTAAGTGACCCCGTTCTGTCCATACACGGCGTAGTCGGCGTTGGACTGGGATGCGTCGGTCGAGGAGTCCGAGGATACGTAGATCTGGCTGCCTCCGCAGGCATCTGTCCCCGGATCGTCGACGAACATGCGGACGGACGGATCACCGTTAGGGATGTCACCCGCACCTTTTGCCTCGGGCGAAAATGTGTAATCGGAACCGCCAGCGACACTGAGCTTGATAGCTGCAGAGAGGCCGGCCGCAGAGCA
This sequence comes from Candidatus Undinarchaeota archaeon, assembly GCA_964519305.1. GTDB lineage: Archaea > SpSt-1190 > SpSt-1190 > JASMDC01 > JASMDC01 > JASMDC01. The sequence goes on along the minus strand of CAZFHY010000001.1, from coordinate 232,968 downwards.
TGACGAGGCAGAGCCGGATACAGCGAAGTACGCGGTCGACTGGGTTACCTCGAAGTACTGGTAGGTGCTCCCTCCCTCGAAGCTCGTACCCGTGACCGACTCGCTGGTTAGCACGGTGCCGTCGGGGGCCGTGCACGCTACGATGAACAGGGAGTTCAGGTCATCATGGACCTTGGATGCACCACCGGAAGCGACACGGGCAACGTCAATGTCCACTGCGGCGCTAATGGAGCTTTGGGCTGCGCTCTGGAGCAGGCTCGAAGCACCATTGCAGAACACCAGTCTGAAGGTGGAGCCGTCTGTCTTGTTAACATAGAGGTCGTAGTCATTGTCGCTCTGTCCTGCAGCCAGGTTCCCGTCATAACCGGCAAGGTCGCCGTCCACATCCGTGCAACCTTTACCGGCCGCAGAGAAAAGGAGCGCGCGGTCGACCCCCGTCGGTACGTCGCCGGTGAGCTTGTACTTCGGGATGTATCGGTAATGACCACCCGCGGAAACGCTGGTCTGCTTCGTAGACGTGAGGAGGGTGGACCCGGTGCAGTCAAGTGATGCCGAGGAGCTGCCGAAGTAGACCGTTGTCTGGCTCGTAGCGTCGAAGTAGAGGGTGTTACCACCTTCATAGGAGGTACCGGTTATGTCCTCGCTGGCGAGCACCGATCCCCCCGGGAGGGTGCATACAACAAGGTGATCATCGGCGTCGTCCAGATCGTCGTGAAGTGCTTCGCCCGCGGTGACCTTGGCCACATCGAGCGTCTTATCACCAGTGTTGATGTTGCGTGTGCGTTCCAGGACCTCCGTGGAACCGCCAGTGTCCTCATAGGCATGCGCGAGCACCGACGTGTCGGCACTATCGCCGAAGAGCCTGTAGGCGCTAGAGGAGAAGGACGTGGTCCAGGCGTCGTCACCGTTACTATCGTAATCGAGACCCATACGCAGGACACTGGACGGCACGATCCCGGATATCTTGCCCTCCATGTTCTGGACCTTGGCCTGTGATGTCAACGTGAACGCGTGGCCGCACTGGGTGTAAGTGCTGTCAACAACGGTCCGGATGTAGTAGGTCCCGCCCGTTGTGTCCTCGAACCAGATCCGGTAGTCCGGTGTAGCTGCGGTCGGATTGACCGTCTCAGAGCTGACCATGCTCGAGCAGTCGTTGGCCGAGTGGATCGAGACCACATCATCTCCTGAACGCAGGTCCGCATGCACCTCGCCCTGGAGCCGACCTACGTCGATGTCAGCGGTCCCGATGTTGGCCGTGGACGTTTCCAGTGCGCGTGACGTGCCGTTGCAGAATACCAAATAGTAGGTGACACCATTCTGTCCGTACACAGCATAATCCGCATCGCTCTGGGAGGAGTCGGTGGAGGTGTCAGCTGAAGCGTAGAGCTGGCCTGACGTGTCGCACGCACCGGACCCGGGATCGGTGAGGAACACGCGTACCGTAGGATCATCGTTGGGGATGTCACCCGAGCCCTTGGCCTCTGGATCGAAGGTGACCTCCTCGCCACGGTCCATGTCGCTCTCTGTCCTGGCGGCGGAAAGGCCCGTTGTAACACAGGATGAGGCGGACGAGGAGACGGCGAGCACGACAGAGGAGTCGTCCGACGAGACCTCGTAGTACTGGTAGGCCGTCCCACCCTCGTAGGACGTGCCGGTGACCGATTCGCTGGAGAGCAGGTTCCCGCTGATGGCGTCGCACGCGACGATGTAGTGGGAGCTGTCCTCGAGGTCGGTGTGGACCTTACCCGTTGTGCTGGTATGGACACCGCCCACGCTGAACGTCACGTCCGCTGACGATACCGCCTTGGTACGGACCAGACGTTTTGTGGACCCGTCACAGAGAGTGATATAGTAAGTGGGGCCTTGGGGCACGTACACTTTGAGGTCGTCACTTCCCGAGACGGATGCGGGGAGGGTCTGGCGGGCCTTCGTGGCATCGGACGAGCAGCCCACGTCGGACGTGAACACGCGCACGGTCTTCTCGGCAATGGATGCGGGCACTTCACCGTGTATCTTTGCCGTGGGCGAGAAGGTTATAGCATAGTCCGAGGACGATGGCGTGGTATCGAGGCTGGCCGCTACGAGGTTGGATGCGGTACAGTCCGTGCCGCTGGTGATGACCACGTCGGGTGTCCCCGATGACGATTCGAAGTAGAGGGTACCGCCACCATTGAACGTGCTCGTGGACACGGTCTCCGAGCTGAGGAGCGAGCCGCCCACGTCAGAGCACGCAACGACCTTGTACGCAGCAGCAGCAAGGTCGGCATGAAGACTCCCGGTGACCTTCGCCACATTGAGGGCTGCATGGCCTGCAGAGCCTTCTGAGCGGGTGCGTTTGAGAAGGTTGGTCGTACCGTCGCAGAAGGCGATGTAGTAGGTCGTCCCACCCTGTTCCACATATAGCACGGTATCGTTCGTGATCCCCAGGGGCGCGCTGTGGAGGGTGTGCTGGGCGACCAGCGCGGTCCCAGTGCACCCAAGGTCAGAGGTGAACACCTTGACGGTCTTTCCGGCCAAGGTGCCCGGTACCTCGCCGTGGAGCTTCATACCAGGGGAGAATGATGCGGAGAGCGAGGCGGGGATAGTGACATCGAGCTTTGCGGCCTTGAGGTTCGTAGCGGCACAGGATTGGGATGATGTCGATATGATGACCTCTGGTGTCGCTACGTTCTCGAAATACACACGTGTGCCCGCATTGTACTGCGTGCCGGTCACGGCCCTTGTGGATAGGGCGGACCCACCGATGCCGCCGCATGCCACAACATAGTAGCTGGCGTTGGCGAGGTCAGCATGTGCGGTCCCCGTGAACTCTGCGATGCTGAAAGTGGCGTCACCGCTCGGATCGTTGGCGGCACGATAGTAGAGCTTTGTGGTGCTGTCGCAGAAGGCCACATGGTAGTTCTTGCTCGTGCCGTTCTGCAGGTAGAGCATCATGTCGTTGGAGATACCGGTCGGATTGGAATGGAGCGTGTCGTAGGTCACCAGGTCGTTGGTGGCACCGCAGTCCTGGGTGGATGTGAACACTTGGATGGTCTTGCTGGCCATCGATGCAGGGACCTCGCCTGAGAACTTGGCCTGGATGGTCACGGAGTTAGCGTAGTCGCTGGTGTCGATGGTGTTGTCGATCGCGGCGGCTACGACGTTGGTCGCTGCACAGCTCGCTGCAGAACTGCCCACGACGAGGTCCGGTGTCCCGGCGATGGCAGGAGTGGCGTCGTAGTATACAGGGGATGTGTTTATGGCTCCCCCGTCCACGTCCTTCGAGCTAAGGGCTGAACCGGCCACGTTATCGCACATGGTGATGTGGTATGTCGAGTTAGCTATGTCGGAATGGAGGGTCGCCGAGAAGATACCCACGTCGAAGTCCACATCTGCCACCGAGGATAGGTCCTTCTGTCGACGTAGTGTGTAGGCGTTGCTGCTGGTGCATACCGTGAAGTAGTAGGAGCGACCGCTCTCCAGATAAAGAGTATAATCGCCCGAGCCTGCCACGCTGGCGGCGATGGAGCCCTTGCCCCAGTAGCCGCTGGCACCGCACGTGTAGGGCTCACCAGTGAAGGCCTTGATGTAGCCGCTCCCGAGCGTCGAGGGCACGTCCCCGCTGATCTTGATGTCGGGATGGAACCCGTTCAGATAATCACTGGTGTCGATGGTGACGTCATGGACCGACGTGACCATGTTCGCCTCGGTGCAGTCGGTGGCACCACCCGAAGAGATGAGGAAGTCAGGCGTTCCCGTGGCCTCGTAATACTGTGCACCCGATGTATCATAAGTGCTCACTGTCACGGACTCGCTGTTCAGAGCACTACCGCCGATGTCGCTGCATGCAACAACGTAGTCCCCATCGGTGAGCGAGTCATGCAGATTACCCGTGATCTGACCCACATGGAGGGTGTACGCACCTGAGCTCCCGTGCTGCTCCGTGCGCTCCAGGAGCGTGGTGGTCCCGTCACAGTAGTTGACGTAGTAAGTGGTGCCGCCTGATTGCACGTACACAGCAGCATCGTTGCTACCGCCCACAGGGTCTGCAGGCAGCGTCCCCCGGGCGACCGTGGCGGCCGAGGAGCAATCGAGGTTGGAAGCGTACACCTTGACCGTCTTGCTCGCAAGGGCGGCGGGCACCTCGCCGTATATCTTCGTATCGGGATTGAACGTCGAGGCGAAGCTCGCAGGAGCGGATACGTCCAGGCTGGCGGCCACGAGGTTGGCCGCGGCACAAGAGCCCGCGGACGTGGAGATGATGAGGTCGGGTGTGCCGCCCGTGTCAGCATAGTACACCTTGGAACCGCCGTCGTACTGGCTTCCTGTGACGTCCTCAGTGCTAAGGGCAGTGCCGCCGATGTCAGTACAAGCTACACCATGATAGCTACTCGTGGCAAGGTCCGCGTGCGCGTCACCGCCGAAGTTGGCAGCGTCCACAGCGGTGTCGCTGGACGGTGTGATCTGGTACTCAAGGACCTTGGTGTTCCCACTGGTGCACCATACGAGGTAATACGTGCTACTAGCCGTGAGGTGGACGCTCACGTCATTGTCCACGGAAGTGTCTGACACAGTCGTGTTGCTCGCCGCGAGATCGGTCGTGTCCGTACATCCCTTGCCTGTGGACGTGAATGCCAGGAACTTCCCGCTTGCCAGTGTGCTGGGGACATCGCCGTACACCTTCGTGGCAACCGTAAAGGTATGCGTCAGGTCGGCCTCCACGGCGGCGTTGCGCTTCACCGCACGGATATTGGATGCACTGCAGTCCGTACCGCTCGTGACGATGAAGTCCGGTGTGGAGGTAGCGGTGGTCTCGAAGTACTGTGACAATGTGTCGTCATAATCCGCAGCGGTACGCGAGTAGGAAGATACCAGGTTCCCGCCGACATCGTCGCACACGACAACGTTCAGCGAGGCAGAGTCGAGGTCTGCGTGGAGGTCACCGGACACCTCGCCCACCTCCATGTTGACGTCCCCCCCAGCTGAAGGCGACTTGGTGGTCATGTAGAGCTTCGATGGAGAACCCGATGACTTACAGAAGGAGATGTACACCGAGGTGCCGGACTGGACGTACACGCGGTAATCCTCGGTGTCCTCGTAGACGTTATCGACCGTGTTCTTGGCAATCCAGGGTGTCATACCACATCCAACGCCCGAGTTCTCAGTGGCCGTCACCAGCACAGTGCCCCCCCCGAGGTCGCCGATCAGGTCGCCTGCATACTTGACGTTGGGCTGGAGCTCGTTGACATAGTCGGTGGTGTCCAGCGTCACGTCCAGGATGGCGGCGACCACGTTCGTCTGGGTACAGTCGCCGGACGCTGAGGAGATGACGAGATCGGGCGTACCGGTGGACTGGAAGTACACGTAGGTGCTGCCACCGTCGTATGTCTGGCCGTTGGTGTTCACGGTGTTGAGGGCCGAACCGCCCAGGTCGCTGCACGCGACGACGTAGTTGGACGTCGTGGCAAGGTCGTTATGCATGTCACCGTGGATACCCTGTATGTTGAAGCTCACGCTCTCTCCGGCGTCGTCGATGGTCGCGCTCCCATAGTAGACCTTTGTGCTGCTCTCACAGGCGTAGAGGTACCGGGCAGATGCATCCGGTGTCAGGTAGACCGAGTACGTGGCGTAGTTCTCACCGCTCGCGACCGTGGCGGAGTTGTGGATGGTACCGCCCGCACAGGAGTCGCCGGTCCCGGGATGGACCTCTATGGTGTCGCCCGCGAGGGAGCTGGGGACGTTCCCCGTGAGCACGGCCACGTTCCATTCCGTGTCCGAGCTCACCGTCTCCGACTCTTCGAGGACCGGTGACGCATGGGTGGCGTCCGTGTCGGCCTTGAGGTACATGGGTGTCGTGCCGTCATGATAGAAGCGGTACTTGTAGCCGCTGCCGGTGTTCGTGATGGCACCGCGGTAGAGCGTGTCGTCCGTCTCGTCAGCCTCGTCGTCCATCCACACCGAACCGGACGCCATGGCGGTGGGGACCTGACCATAGGCCAGGATGTCGAGGTCGACGGTGACCGTGGTACCGTTGCTCGCCGAGAAGAGCACATAGCCGTAATAGTCCTTGGTAGAGACAGTGGACTTGGTGCGCAGGTAGTACTTACCGTCGGTGACGTTGGAGCGGAAGTAGACCGTGTAATCGTCACCTCCGCTGTCCGTGATGCTCTGGGTCGCGGTGTCCACCTGGCTCGTCGCTGCAAGCTCCTCGAACACGTCCACGGCACCGGCCGTCTCCAGTTCGCTGTGTGCTTCACCCTTCACGGCCGCCACGTTGACGGTGATCGTGTTCGCCTCTTTGGCGGTGTGGGTCTCGATTATGTGGAGCACTTCGGTACCGCCGTCGCAGTAGTAGACATGGTAGATCTCATTGGAGCTCTCGTCGATGGTGACGGTATAGTCAACGCCCGAACCGTTGTCCGATGGCTCGGTGACGTACCCGATAGCATCAGCATGACATTTACTGGTCTCTCCCGTGGCGCACGGGGACCCGGCTGCAGAGCTAAAGATACACACGGCATCGTTGGAGCTGGAACCCCCCTCCAGGGCGGTGGGAAGCTCGCCCTGTAGGGTGTCGTCCTGGGGCACGAGGAGGAACTGGCGGTAGATGCGGAAGGTCATGTCCTTGGCAGAATCTATGGTCCAAGCAGAACCGCCGTCAGTGCTGGATACATAGGTGCCGTCGGAATACGCGTTCGAGTTCGCATTGGAGATGAGGAATCCATTACTAGCATCAGCGGACAAGGGGGAATAGGCCACCAGCGCATAGTCGACGCCCGTGGAGAGCTCGGTGAGGTTGTTACCGATGTAGACCGCGAAGTGGGGGTTCTCATTGTCCTTGTTCCCGTCCTGTGTCCAACCACTGCCCGTGTTCACGGACTTGGAACCACGAGAATAACAAGAGCTTGTAGAAGAACCGCATCCCGAGTGCCATCGGTAATAATGGGAGACGTCGCAGCTATCCGCATGTAGCACGAGCGCGTACATATGACCACCGCGGACCACAGCCGGTGAATCGAAGACGACCTCCACCTCTGTGAAACTGCTCTCGGAGTAATCAGGGACGTCCGCCTCGCTCACGACCGTCGTGGCCAGGGCGCTCCCACCAGTCGGCATGCCATCGGTGTCGGCGTCCCAGATCTCTACGGTCAGGTCATAGTCGCAGTGGGTCGCACGGTGGGTGACCGTGAGCATCACCTTGGTAAGGTTACCTGTGCGACCTGGCTTGAACGCTTGGGCCCACTTCATGTCCGTGAGCACGTTCTTACCACCTGCTCCGGCCGGTGGTGTCGAGGATGTCGCAAGGGGATCCTTCTCGGTCACGCCCAGCCGGGAGACTTCCCAATCGCTGGTGGTGCTGACATCGCCCTCGAGGACAGGGAGGCCTGCGGCGATGAAGGTCCCGCTGGGCTTACCGGCGGTCACGCTCTGGATCTCGAACATGAGATTGCCGGCCGGAGTGCCGGCTTTCTTCACATGGAAGCTCATCCTGGAAAGATCGGCAGTCTCGTCCATTCGGAATATCTGAGAGAACCAGTTGTCCCCGTATACAGCGACGGTGGCGTCAGCGGTGGTCTGACTCGCGGCGACGATGTTCTCCCGGGTCTTCTCGAGGTAGAGCTTGAAACCGAGATCGTCGCTCGAGGCCGCGCTCCATGTCCACGCGGCCGCAGCAGCGTTGTAGATGGACCCGTCGGAGTAAGGATTGGCGCCCGATTTACAGATCATGTATTCGGTGCTGGTGTCGCCCCGGGAGCTGCGATAGATAACGAGTGCATACTCCACATCCCCCGTGAGCTCGTAGGTAGAAGAGGAGAAGTCCGCCAGCACCCAGTCGGCGTTCGCCGGGCACTCCCCGCTCACCAGACTGTTTGATGGGATGGAGGACGCAGATATCGTCGCCGTTGCGAGGATCGTGCTCGTCGGCTTATGGGTCTCTGCATCGACGGACCTGATCTGCACAGTCATGTCCTCCGCCGTGAGAGCGCTGTTCTTTGCTGCCTTGATGTACACCTTGGTGACGTTACCCGTGATGGTCGGTATGAAGGTCTGGGCAACATCGTTGTTCTTTGTCAGACCTGTCCTGTCGTTCACGGACGCCTGTTCAAGGTCCAACTCCTCAGCTCCGACGAGGCAGAGCATGAGGCCGAGGACGAGGATGGTGCCGAGGGTGTTTCGGTCCACCATGATCATCCCTCCCTCCCGACACGCGCCAGAAGCTCGGATTTCCGCTCGAAGAGCTCTGAGATGAACATATCCCTTGGGAATACCCAATCCCAGTCCAGGGGGTTCTGCGCGGGGATTATCCCCAGTACGTTGAACCGCTCGGGCTCTGTCGTCCAGATCACGTCGATGTTGTTCTCTCGAGCGGTCACTGCAAGGATGCAGTCCTGGATGGCCGATCCGGTCAGCCCCTTCTCCTTGGCGATGTAGAGCGCCTTCATGATCGTCATCTGCGACGGGGCGACGAGGGTTAGCGTTCGGCTCTTCCAGAGGGACTCGATGCGCTCGTACACAGCGTCCGTTGGGGCAGCGACCTCCATGAAGCGGGGATCGGTGAGCGCAGCGTAGAACTCAGCAAGGCTCTGGGTGGACACATAGCCGTTGATAAGGCCTTGGAGCACAGAGATCGTGATGGCCAGGCTCTTGTTGTAGTGGGGCGTGTCGGCCATCTCTGAGTAGACCCAGATGCCCGTATCGATGAGCACCTTCTTGTCGGCGAACTCGCACTTGTTCACGGCTACGCCGTTCACGCGGATGCTACTCGGGTCCATAGAGCTCACCTCGCTTGAAACCCCCTTTCGGTCTTGAGGAGAGGGGCGCCTTCAGCACCCCCTCGATGTAGGACCGTTCAGGGGTTGTGTCCCGTACGACGACCGCCGTGAAGGAGGCCTCGCCGGTCACGGTCACCTCTATCTTCATCCCGTCGCGCAATCCGAGCTTCTCCCTGATATTGCGTGGGATGTAGAGTTTGCTATGATGGAAAGTTGCGATAGCCATCAGTCTGCCCCAATAACTATAGTACGTTTTGGGTATTAATACTTTACCCAATTGAATTTTGGGTAATATTTAAAGAAAAACAATTATATGTCCGGTTGAACGCTAGACTACGGCCCATTTGTTACATTACCCAATGGCTTACTTCAGTACCCACTGGTCCGGGCCTTTAACCACTCGACCGCCGGCGTAGGTTTTATATGCGTTCACAGCTCCCAGTCAGTCGTGGTGAAGAGTAAGCTCCGGGCCAGGAACCTCGTCAGACGTATCAACGTCGGCCACAAGGTGGAGGCGGAGAAGCTCTCATATCTACCAACGCTCCGTGAGGTCCTCAGGACACTCCTCGAGGTGAAGCGCAAGATCCGCGCCACGACCGTGCGGACCATGAACGAGAAGCGCTTGGTGGACCTCATCACCATTCTGCAGGATCAGGCCGAGAGGCTCGTCCACTTCAAGCATGATCCTGACTGTGGTGATGATGTGAACAAGGCGCTCGATCACATCCATACCTGCGTGCGGGACATCACACTCAAGGACACTTTCCGCGCCGCACGTGAGGTGGACCTTGCGATAAAGACAATCGCGGATGCCATCGCCATGCTGGAAATAGCGGAATGGAAGCTCGAATCAGCCACCAAAGAGGAACAGTAGCGGTCGTTGACTGCTACACCGACGAGCCCGCCGGGCTCGGAGTACCGCCCTACCTCGGGACCCATGCGCGATACGTAGCAGGTGCTGCCCGTGTCCATGGACATCAGCCCGTATACCTTACCATCGACGACCTGCGCGTTGCATCCAGCCGAAAAGGTCGCGGCTACGAGCATCAGAAGCGGACCCTTAACACGACGCCCAATCATACACATGCGTCCCGTATCCTTGAGCAGGCGCGATTGGTGGTCGTCATCACCGGAACAGGCACTCCCGGTAAGTACGTTTCAGCGGAGCCAGGTAGCCCCGAGGAGGCGGCGAAGATGATAGATCGATGTGCTACACGGCACGGGCCACTTGTAGCGGCCGGGCCTTGCGCATATACTGCTCCCGGGCGTTGGGCGGAGAAGTACGATCTCATAGCGACCGGTGACGCCGAGTGCTATGTGGCCGATCTGCTCGCCGGCGAGGACCCGTCCGACCGGCGTCGTGACTACAGTGAGCTCGATGCCTATGCACGAGCGGGTGCCTGCATCCTCTCTCAGCATCCATGGGGCGCTGAGGCCACCGTTGAGCTGGAGACATCTCGTGGTTGTCCCCGGGCTATTTCGGGAGGATGCTCGTTCTGTATCGAACCGGAAAGGTGGGGTCTTCCATCCTTCCGGTCGGCAAAGGACGTCCAGGCCGAAGTTGTCGCCCTAGCGGCCGGGGGAGCGCGTCACTTCCGTCTCGGGCGACAATCCTGTATCTACTCCCATGGGGCTCGAGGAGTAGGGGAGACTGAGCGTCCCAGACCCGATCCGACTGCAGTGGAGCGACTACTGCGCGCCGTGCGGGCTGCCGCTCCCGATCTAGTGACGCTCCATGTGGACAACGCCAATCCTGCAATCATCGCTACCCACCCGGACGAGGCTACAGCGGTCACCAAGGCGCTCGTCCGACACTGCACATCAGGTAACATAGCGGCTCTGGGCATGGAGAGCGCGGATCCGGCCGTTGTCAAGGCCAACAACCTGAACGCGGCTCCCGAAGAGGTGCTCGCTGCCTGCCGTCTCATCAACCGTTACGGAGCCGAGCGGGGAGAGAACGGCCTGCCCCGGTTCCTTCCAGGCATCAATGTCGTGTTCGGGCTCCTGGGCGAGACGTCCGAAAGCTATGCGCTCGATCTAGAGTTCCTGCGTGGGCTCCTGGACGAGGGATTATTGGTACGTCGCATCAATGTTCGCGTTGTGGTCCCCTACTCGGGCACACGACTCGCACGTGATGGCGCGCGACTGGCACGACGCCATCATTCGCTCATCATGACCTACCGGCAGCGCATCAGGGACGAGGTGGACAATCCCATGCTACGGCGAGTGCTCCCTCTGGGGACCGTGCTCAAGGGATTGCGGGTCGAGATCGCCAAGGGGAATACGACCTTCCTTCGCCAGCCGGGGACCTACCCCATCACGGCCGCCCTCCACGCTCCGCTCCAGCGAGGCGATGTTATGGATGCCACGATCGTTGCACATCGCCAGCGATCTGTCACGGTCGTGCCCAGGCCGCTGGACATTAATGCAGTTCCCATGTCCCTTCTAACGAGCGTTCCGGGGGTAGGGAAGCGCTGGGCCGCTCGCATCGTGCTGGGTCGGCCGTACATCGAGGCCAAGGAACTGACCCCTCTCTTGAAGGAGATGAGCGAGCCCGACGCACTGGCTGCGGCCTTGGGCCTGCCCGCCCGGCGGGAAAAGGCTTAAAAACCATAGGGCGGCAGGGTGCCCCATGAAGGCAGTACGCTCCATCACGCTCCCTCGCCGGGTGCTCATCGGCCACGACGTGCTCGACGATGTCGGCACCGTGTGCGGAGAGCTCGACCTCGGTGAATCCCTTGTGGTTGCCTACGACAAGGGGACGCTGAAGGCGGCCGGCGCCAAGGTATTGGACGTGCTGCGTACCGACGGCTTCACAGTGACGGCCTTCGAGGTGACAGAGGGTGGACCGGCCGATGTGGATGCTCTCCAGAACACAGCCCGCGACCATGGCGCCATCGTGGCCGTCGGTGGGGGACAGGTGATCGACGTGTCCAAGGCGGCCGGGTTCATGGCGGCCATTCCATTCGTTAGCATCCCTACCGCCGCCTCGCACGATGGTATCGCCTCCGCACAAGCTTCCCTCATAGAGGAAGGCCAACGCCACAGCCTCGCCGCCATTCCTCCTGTCGCCATAGTCGCTGACACGGCCGTTATCACCAAGGCTCCACCCAGGCTGTACCGTGCCGGGTGCGGTGATATAATCTCGAACTTCACAGCAGTGCTCGACTGGCAGCTGGCACGCCGGCTCCACAATGAGTACTACGGTGAGTACGCTGCCAACCTCGCGCTCATGTCCGCTACCATGCTCATGGAGAACGCTGACATAGTGGGAGCGGCGAACGAGGAGGGGCTCAGTATCGTGCTGGAAGCTCTCATATCCAACTCGGTAGCCATGAGCATCTCAGGCTCTTCCCGTCCATGTTCCGGGGGTGAGCACCTGTTCAGCCACGCTCTCGATAGCATCGCTAAAAAGCCTGCGCTCCATGGGGAGCAGGTGGCCTTGGGGACGATCATCTGCACATATCTCCACGGTGAGGACTGGGAGACCGTACGAGATGCACTTGCACGCATCGGCGCTCCTGTCACCGCGAAGGAAGCCGGGCTGACCGACGAGGAGATCGTCAAGGCCCTTCTGATGGCACCTAAGCTGCGGAAGAGGTTCACTATCCTTCATACGGGCATCACCGAGAAGGCCGCACGCCGGGCTGCAGAGGCCACGGGCGTCATCGCAGGAGGTGGTGCCTGATGCCTGAGCTCGATCCGTGGGGCAGTTCCGATATCGAGGATTATGCCAAGCTCTTCGACGAGTTCGGTATCCAGCCGTTCGAAGAGATACTCGGTAGCATCGAGGATCCGCATATGCTCATGCACCGAAAGATCGTATTCGGCCACCGAGACCTCGAGCGCGTCCTTGACGCCAAGAGGAAGGGCGAGCGGTTCGCTCTGGTGAGCGGTATGATGCCCTCGGGAAAGATGCACTTCGGTCACAAGATGGTCGTCGACCAGCTCATGTGGTGGCAGGATCTCGGCACTCCTCTCTACATCCCCATCGCCAGCGTCGAGGCGTACGGTGTGCGGGAGAAGTCCCTCTCCGAAGTGGAGCGACTGGGAATCGAGGAGTACCTGGTCAATTACATTGCCCTCGGATTACGACCGGATAAGTGCACGGTGTACTTCCAGGAGAAGCGACGGGCCGTGGACACCTTGGCACTTCTGTTCTCGCGGCGGGTCACCTTCAACGAGCTGCGCGCCATCTACGGTGAGCTCTCACCTGCTAAGATCGTATCGGCACTTGTCCAGGTGGGCGACATCCTCCACCCGCAGCTGCCGGAGTACGAGGGACCTTGTCCTGTCGTGGTCCCCGTGGGCGCAGATCAGGACCCCCATATCCGGCTTACCCGCGACATAGCCTCCCGCGCATCCTCCGAGTTCGGATTCCAACCCTGCGCAGCGACCTACCACCGGTTCAATTCGGGGCTGGACGGCGGGAAGATGTCATCCAGCAAACCCTCATCCTACATAGCGCTCACCGAGACACTCAAGGACGCACGTTACAAGCTCATGAACGCCTTCACCGGTGGACGCGATACCCTCAAGGAGCAGAAGGAGCTTGGCGGTAGACCAGACATCTGCACAGTCTACGAGCTCATGAAGCTCCACCTCGAGCCCGACGATACCAAGCTCGAGGATACCTTCCGGACCTGTGCTGCAGGAGAACTCGTGTGCGGAGATTGCAAAAAGCGCGCGTGGGAGCTATTGGAGCGCTTCCTTGTAGAGCATCAGGAGAAACGGGAGAAAGCGCGTGACCACGTTGACGAGTATCTGGCAAAGGAGTGATCATAGTGGAGCTACACCCGAAGGAGCGTGACATTCTGGCTGCCTTGGCGGCCACCGACGGCCCGGCCCGTCCGGAGGAGCTTGAGAGCGTGGACCCCACCACCGCCCGGCGGATGGGCTACTGGCTCTCGCAGAAGGGGCTGGTGACGCTCGAGGAGCTCACACTTGAGGAGGCCCGCATCACCGAGGAAGGGCGGCTCGCCGCCTCGAACGGCCTCATAGAACGACGGTTGCTCACCATCGTCAGCGAGAGCACTCCGCTCGAGGACCTATTCCGTACCGAGGGTCTTTCCCGGGAGCAGGTGAAGATCGGTCTCGGCTGGCTCCGCAAACGCAAATGGGCGACGATCGGTCGCGTTGATGACGTAACTGTGCTCACCCGCACCGATGTGGGGGATAAGGCCGCCGACGGGACCCTTCCGGAGGAAGAGATCCTCACCAAACTGGCCACAAGCCCCCTCGCTGTCACCGACAAGGAGCGCAAGCTCCTCGAGACACTAGTCCATCGCAACATGGCCTGCGTCTCCGAGCGCAAGGAGCTCATGCTCACCATCACCGACGAGGGCCTGAAGGTCTTGGAATCGAGCGATGACGGAGGCTCGGTCAGCCTTCTTACACCCGTCATGCTCGAGACGGGCTCTTGGCGGAACGTTTCCTTCCGTAAATACGATGTCACCCTTCCCGTCTCACCGACGCGACCGGGGCGCAAGCACCCGCTCCTGGTACTCATCGACCGGGTCCGTCGTATCTTCCTCGACATGGGGTTCCAGGAAGCCAGAGGACCTTTCGTGGAATCGTCCTTCTGGTGTTTCGATGCCCTCTTCCAACCTCAGGACCATCCGGCACGCGAACTCGCTGACACGTTCTACATGAAGGAGCCGGCCGACGCCGTGCTCCCGAAGAAGATCGTACCCAAAGTACGCTCGGCCCATGAGAACGGTACTGCGGGCTCGTCCGGGTGGGGGTACAAATGGAGCGAGGACGTTTCCCGACGACCGGTACTGCGTACGCACACGACGGCGGTCTCGGCCCGCCGGTTGTCCGAGCTAACACCACCCTCAAAGGTGTTCTGTGTTGATCGGGCCTTCCGCAACGAGACTCTGGACTACAAGCATCTGATGGAGTTCCACCAGGTGGAGGGTATCGTGGTGTCCGAGGACGTCACCTTCAATCACCTGCTGGGCTATCTCAAGGAGTTCTACCAGCGATTGGGTTTCGACAAGGTGCGGTTCCGCCCCGCCTACTTCCCTTACACGGAGATGAGCGTCGAGCCCGAAGTATGGATGCCCTCGCGCAAGAGCTGGATCGAGCTGGGTGGTGCTGGCATGTTCCGCCCTGAGGTCACCGAACCGCTGGGCATCGAGTGCCCGGTGCTGGCCTGGGGTCTCGGTCTTGAGCGTCCGGCCATGCTCGCACTGGAGATGGATGACATGCGCACCTTCTACCGCAACGACGCGGACTGGCTGGCAGACGCACCGGGGGTGTTCTGAATGGCAACGCTGACCTTCGACCTTCCTGACCTGTTCAAGCTAATCGGTAAGAAGCTTCCCATCGACGAACTATCAGCCATCCTCGCGGCCATGGGCGTGCCCGTGGAAGGAGTGGAGGGGGATGAGATCGAGGTCGAGGTGTTCCCCAACCGGCCCGACATGCTCTCGGTGGAGGGTGTTGCCCGGAACCTCAGGGGTATACTAGGCATCGAGACTGGATTGCCAGCCACTCCGCTCAAGGCATCGGACCTGGTCGTGGAAGTGGACCCGTCCACCAAGGACATCCGTCCATTCATCGTGTGCGGTATCGCTCGCAACGTCAAGTTCAACGATCCCTTCATCCGCTCAGTGATGCAGATACAGGAAAAGCTGCACGCCACGCACTGCCGGAAGCGGCGTAAGGCGTCCATCGGTATCTACGACCTGGACACCATCAAGGGCCCTATCCGCTACGTCGCACTTGAGCCGGGAATGATCGAGTTCGTCCCCCTCTCTCTTGAGGGCGAAGAGGAGTATGGCAGTATGAGCGGTCGGGAGATTCTCATCAAACACCCCAAGGGTCGTGACTATGCGTTCACGCTCGAGGAGCTGCCCCGGTTCCCCATACTGGAGGACGCAAACGGTCAGGTGCTATCCATGCCGCCCATCATCAATAGTGAGGAGACCCGCGTGTCCGATGGGACCAAGAACCTGTTCTTCGACGTCACCGGCACTGACCTCAAGACCATCTGTCAGGTGCTCAACATATTCTGTGCCCTGCTCACTGACAGGGGTGCCGAGGTCGGGAGCGTAGAGGTGCGCTATACGGACGCCATCATGGTCACGCCGGAGGTGACGCCGTCCACCATGGAGGTCGATGTGGCGTACATCACTCAGCTGCTGGGCATCTCACTATCCGACAAAGAAGTGGCCGAACGCCTGGAACGCATGCGTCTGGGCGTCAAGAAGAAAGGGAAGGGCCGTCTTGAGGTGGCCATCCCCGCCTTCCGTACCGATGTGATGCATCCCATGGACCTGGCGGAGGACGTGGCCATCGGCCACGGTTACGATAACTTCGAACCGTCCCTCCCTGCCGTTGCCACTGTGGGGGCGCCCTTGCCGGTCCGTGATGCTGGTGATGTGGTCCGCGATGCTCTGGTAGGCCATGGGTTCAGCGAGGTCATCACCTTCGTACTTACCAATCCTGACCGGCTCTTTACTAGGATGGGCGAGGAACAACGGCCGGTCGCCACAATAGCCAATCCTAACTCCAGCGAGTTCACGGTGGTCCGCGACCGCCTTCTGCCCTCCCTTATGGAAACGCTGGAGCGGAACAAGCGCCATGGTTACCCCCAGCGCCTATTCGAGGTGGGGGATATCGTGGTGCTAGATGATAAAACGGACACTAGGACGCGGAACGTTCGACGTATCGGCGGAGCTATGGCCGGAACGGACGCCACTTTCGCTGCACTGAAAGCGGTCGTGGAATCCCTGGGACGGACCCTTGGACGTTCGGTGGCCTTCGAAGCCGTCGATGAGGGAGCTTTCATCTCCGGTCGAGCGGCCCGGGTGCTCGTGGACGGTGCTCCAGCTGGAGTGTTCGGTGAGGTCCATCCGGCGGTGCTCGAGTCCTTCGCTCTGGAGGTCCCCGTCGCAGCCCTTGAGTTCGACCTGGAGGTGCTCTACAATGGTACGCAAGCGTAAGATCAAGCGGTCCGAAGAGATCGCCCTGGAGATGGTAGAGGAGCATGATGATCCCAAACGGAGCCATACGACATCGGACAAGATGTTCGCGTTCTTCGTGGGAGGGATAATGATCCTCTCTGCCGTGGCCTTGGGATTCAATTACTTTTCAACGTTCGATAGCGGCGGTGGAGGTCGGGATGGAGCGCCCGAAGGCGCCCGTTTCCTCTTCGACTGGGACAAGGTGCCCGGCGAACACTCACCGCAGCTACGCACTATCCTCGAAGATGTATTCGGGTTCTCATTCGCATCGGCACCTTCGGTCATCAAGAGCGAGGATGGTAACACGATCACCTATACAGATGGGAACACGACAGCCACCCTTACCCTGGAAGTAGAGCAGGAGCTCGTCTCCTTGAACCTCCAGGACGGTCAGGAGTACCTGTTCAAGCTCGTTGAGGACGAGGAGGGACGAGCCGTATATGCGACCAGTCAGCAGATCTCGCGTCCTCAGGACTATGAGATCGACCTTAGCAAGTTCCTCGATACTGGTGGCGATGATACACCACCTGAGCCGGCCGAAGCCTATTTCGTGAGCGGGACTATCAAAGGTCGTCTCCCGAGCCTTGTGTTCTTCGGCACTCAGGGTGAGAACACAACCCTTACGCGCCAGGAAATCATTGAACGTGTCCGCGGTGTGAGGGGTGTTGCCAACGTCACTGAGGCGCCAGCTGAGAAGGATGAGGTCCTTCACCTCCAGCTCTTCCTCGACCTCGAACATATCCTGGACCAGAACCTCACAGCGAAGCTCGCAGGACAACTTGAAGCCTTGGGAAAAGAGCTCGCCCTAGAGACCCCTGCTGTGTATCAGCCATCGTTCGCTGAACTGGACACGGACAAGGTGAACATGACCGTGGGCGGCGAGAACAAGGTGATCACCTTGCGAAACAAGCTCATCTATAGCATGCTCACACCACCGGTCGAGGAGAACGCCACCGTACAACTCATGCTCCGGGGCAAGGTCGCGGGGAGCCGACCGCACATTCTCGCCGATGGACGAGAGGACATGATGGGCTTCCAGCAGGCGTTCACCATATCGCTCGGGTGACGACACACCTTCCGGGAAAGGTATAAATAGCGCCTGAGGGGCCGTACCCCGACAGTAGGGGAATGTCTACTGTGATTCTTAACGAGGGGCACTCCGTCGGGCTCGAGAAGGAGTTCTACGTAGTCGACGCTGAGAACAACACCTACTACCAGTCCACTGTGAGGGATAGCGTTATCCCCCGCATGACTGAGGCGCTGGGCGCCTATAACGATGTACGAGGCCCGAAGTGCTATGTGGACTGCACGGGACCCTTAGAAGTGGTCACCCGGCCTTGTTCTGACCTGAGGCAGCTCTCTGATGATATTACCACGGCCTACAACATCGCCCAAGAGGAGGCCGACGACCGTGGTCTATACGCTCTGGGGATGGGCTCACGCCCCGGTAGACCCAGCGACCAGGCCGGGCTACACGTTCACGTAGGCTTCAAGGACGAGGCCGAGGCCGAGTACGTGTTCAACGAACTCCAAAAGCACGTACCTGACATCATGGCCCTCTCGGCCAATTCACCATCGCGGTTCGGAGGTATCAAGGACACGCGCGCCAAGGGTGGGTACTATGGTCACAAGTTCTCCGCGTACGGGGATACGGGCCGCACCTCGGTCATCTACAAGCGGAGCGACACTCTGGAGGTGCGTTGCATGGACTCCCAGGGGACACCGGAGGAGGACGTGGCCATCGCCGCGTACATATTCGGTATCGCTGAGAAGGCCAAGGAGGACCACGCTAACGGTGTCGGACAGGATCTCGTGGGGAAGGAAGGGCCCAAGAACTTCAAGCACGCTGTCAAGAAGGGCATGGAGGCCACATTCAAGATAGATGGTGAGAAGGTCCCTGCATACAGCGTTGTCGAGGACACCTTCGCCGAGGTCCGCCCCTACCTGGATCGATATGACTGCCCCGATGAGGTCATGGACGTCCTCGAGGGGAAGGTAAAGGAACACCGCTCTGGGGCAGACGACATATTGGACATCTACAAGGAGTGCGGCTATAGCACCGTATGGACTGGAATTAAGGACTTCTTCACGATGCACCGGGGCCATGCTGAGCTCTATGACCGGCTCGCCCACAGGGACAAGATAGAGGAAGAGCCTGAAGCATGTACCGGGGACGCGGATCCACGACCGGCATAATCCGCAAATAATGGCCCCTTCTTGCGTTTTCGTATCCTCTTAGGGGCTTATCTTCCACGACATTTAGGAGAAATGTATAAATACGACATCATGCGCCGTCACCGCACAGTAGCAACATGCCAATCATCAACGAGGGTCATTCAATAGGGCTGGAAAAAGAGTTCTACGTAGTGAACGGATCCAACAGCCCACAACTCCAGATGTACTTCGTATCCCCCGTCTCCGACTTCATACGGGATGAGATCGGATTGTGCAGCGAGAATGGTGCCAAGTGCTATGTAGATGCATCAGGCCCATTGGAGATAACCACCCGTCCCTGCTCTGACCTCCGACAGCTAACCGATGATATCACGAAGACCTACAGGTTCACCAAGGAGATTGCGGAGAAGAGCAATCTCTATGCCCTCGGCATGGGTAGTCGACCTGAAGCTGACGACGATGCGGCAGGGCTCCACGTGCACGTCGGATATGCCACTGACAGCGAGGCCGATTACGTGTTCCACGATCTGCAGAAGCATGTGCCGGAGATTATCGCACTATCGGCGAACTCACCCTCCCGTGACGGGATGGTCAAGTGCATGCGACAGTACGGGAATCCACCCAAGCATTTGTTCGATGTCCTGGGAGCAGGAGAGACTCTCTTCTACGGTCACTTCTTCTCCCCCTTCGAGAGCACAGGCAGAAAATCGGTCATCTACAAACGGGAAGGTACGAAGACGATCGAAGTGCGGTGTATGGACACACAAGGGACCGCAGAAGAGGACGCGGCCGTCGCAGCGTACATCTTCGGTATCGCGGAGAAGGCGAAAGCGGACTACAACAACGGCATCGAGCAGGTCGGTATCGGTAAAGAAGAAAAACGTAACTTCAAGCACGCTGTCATCAAGGGTATGGGAGCGAGATTCAGGGTAGATGGAAAGAAAGTACATGTCTCCCAGGTCGTCGCTAATACACTCAAGGAGATACAACCCTATCTTGAACAGTATAACTGCCCCAAGGAGATCAACGATATACTCAAGGAGCGTGTGGTCACTGAACGGTGTGGTGCAGATGACATAATGGACATTTACCGTGAGGAGCATGTCGGCGGCATCTGGGGCTGCCTAA
The DNA here is from genome assembly GCA_964519305.1 of Candidatus Undinarchaeota archaeon. Classification (GTDB taxonomy): domain Archaea; phylum SpSt-1190; class SpSt-1190; order JASMDC01; family JASMDC01; genus JASMDC01. The sequence goes on along the minus strand of CAZFHY010000001.1, from coordinate 212,939 downwards.
CAAGGCCGTTCCTCCTCCCGTCCAAGAGGGAAAGAGTCATCAGGCACCTTGCGTACCGTGACCGGTTCGAGGAAGAGCAGGAACGACAGGATGATCCCGTTGCTTCCATAGTGACATCTCCAGTGTGAACGCTGTCCGCTGCCCTTTTTTCGTAATGTTTATATAGGACCTGACCTGCAACCACTAGCGGGTAACAACAGGGGAACTGGGTACATGGAAGATATCCTCAACAATGGCCATAGTGTTGGCCTTGAGAAGGAGTTCTACGTCGTCGATGGGAATAACGAGGACGTCAGCTACAGTAGCATGGTGGCCAGCATCGGCGGGCGCATGAAGGACGAGCTGGGAGCCTATAACGATCACTGGGGCCCCAAATGCTACGAGGACGCCTCCGGACCCCTAGAGATCACTACTCGTCCATGCAAGGACCTACGCCAGCTCACTAAGGATATCACCACCTCCTACGACATCGCCCAGGAGGAAGCCAATACGCGCGGCCTCTATGCTCTGGGGATGGGGACGCGACCCGGGAAGTCGAACGACTGCGCCGGGCTCCACGTCCACGTGGGATTCGCCAACGAGGGCGAGGCGCAGTACGTGTTCCACGCCCTGCAAAAGCACGTACCGGACATAATGGCTCTCTCCGCCAACTCGCCGAACGATTACGGCACCGTCAAGGACATGCGCCAGACCGGCGGCGTCGGCGGATGGATCGAGGAGAACTTGATCGGGCTCCAGTCACGCTGGGGACATGACTTCTCCCCCTACTGGAACACCAGTCGCCACTCGGTGATATACGTGCGCGAGCATACCATCGAGGTGCGGTGCATGGACTCGCAGGGATCGGGTGAAGAGGATGCGGCCATCGGAGCCTACATATTCGGCATCGCTGAGAAGGCCAAGGAGGATTATGCCAATGGCGTCCCCATCGCTGATGTGGGGAAGCAGGAGGAGCGGAACTTCGACCGCGCCCTCAGAAATGGCATGAAGGCTAACTTCAAGGTCGACGGCGAGAAGGTCAAGGCCTACCAGATAGTGGGGGATACCTTCGAGGAGATCATGCCCTACCTTAAGCAGTACAAGTGTCCCAAGAATGTGCTCGACGTGCTCGAATCAAAGATCGACGGCAGGCGTTCGGGTGCTGATGACATCCTTGACATCTACAAGGAGGAACTCCCCCAAGGATTCCTTTCGAGGCTCATCGCTCCGTTCAGGCGAAAGGAAGGGCAGAAGGAGCGTCTCATAAAGCACCTTGCCTACCGCGACGAGTTCAAGGAAGAGCCCGAGGATTTCATCCCGATGCGCCCTATGCTAGCAGCGGCCTGACCTCACGAACGACCGTTCCGGACCGTTCCACTGATTGTGGGTCAAAACCGCACACCGTAAACGCAACGTTTAAATATAGGCCGAGCTATCACCACTTTTCAGTAGCAACATGGATATCGTCAACGAGGGACACTCGGTAGGGCTCGAGAAGGAGTTCTACATTGTGAACCACGGACGCAACGGCTATCTCCACCTTCGGGATGAGATGGATATCGCATCCAGTATAGGGATCCGTATGCGTGAGGAGATGGGTGCATACGATGACGATGTAGGTCCGAAAGCTTATCTCGATGCATCCGGTCCTATGGAAGTAGTTACCCGCCCCTGCACGGACCTCAACCAGCTCACGAACGATATCACGACTGCCTACGACATCGCGCAAGAAGTAGTGGAGGCTCGTGGTAAGTACGCTCTTGGGATGGGGACCCGCCCTGGGATACCTAACGACAAGGCCGGGCTCCACGTCCATGTGGGCTACAGTGACGAGGCAGAGGCGGAGTACGTATTCACTGTTCTCAAGCATCACGTACCCGAGATCATGGCACTATCGGCGAACTCGCCCAACAAGGACGGTTCCATCAAGGACATGCGAGCAGCCAACCGTTCGTATGGCCAACGTTATTCCCCCTTCAGCACGACCAGCAACGACTCGGTCATCAAGAAACGCGGCAATACACTGGAAGTACGCTGCATGGACTCACAGGGAACAGCAGAAGAGGATGCAGCGATCGCGGCCTATATCCTAGGCATCGCCGAGAAGGCCAAGGTCGATTACGCGAACGGCGAAGGCGTTTCTGACCGGTTCGGCGACGAGATCAAGAACCATGAACAGGCGATCAAGGACGGTATGGCAGCGAAGTTCACATACAGTGATGAAACGCGGCCGGTGCAGGACGTCGCTCAGGACACCTTCGTGTCGATCCTCCCCTACCTTCAGAAGTACGACTGTCCGGAGGAGATAATCGGTATACTAGCGGACAAGATCGTACGCGGACGCTCGGGAGCCGACGACATCCTCGATATCTATTCCGAGCACCGACCACAGGGCTTACTGCAGACGCTCGCTACTCCTTTCACATTCTGGAGCAGGAAGAAGGCGCTCTACAGCGACCTTGCCCACCAGCGTGAGTGGAAGGCGCAGGAACGCGAGCAGGCTAACAGCGGGGGTGCCTGAAGGATGCTCGCTCCCACCTTCAACGACGGCCACACCGTGGGCGTGGAGAAGGAGTTCTACGTGGTCAATGGCCACGGTAGCAGTAGTCGGGGATACGAGATAGTTCCTGCTGTAGAGGAGCGCATGCGCGAGGAGATGGACGCCTACGACTCGGTCGTCGGCCCGAAAGCATATCACGATACCACAGGTCCTGTTGAGGTGACCACCCGCCCCTGCACGGACCTGCAACAGCTCACCGACGATGTCACGACCGCCTACACGATAGCCCAAGAGGAAGCAGAAGCTCACGGCTGGTACGCTCTTGGGATGGGTACCCGGCCAGGCAAACCATACGACATGGCAGGGCTGCACGTGCACATCGGTTTCGCCGACAAGGAAGAGGCCCGCTACGTGTTCCAGGCGTTACAGGCGCACGTCCCGGACATCATGGCTTTGTCCACCAACTCTCCCTCGTACGACGGTAAGGTCAAGGACATGCGCATGGACGCACGCGGTCTGGACGGCCTCTTCATGGTCAGGTTCGGTCAACAGTTCGATCCCTTTGAAGACACATCACGCCACTCGGTCATCTACGTTCGCGAGAACACACTGGAACTGCGGTTCATGGACAGCCAGGCGAGCGCAGTGGAGGACGCGGCGATCGCCGCCTACATCCTCGGTATCGCCGAGAAGGCCAAGGAGGACTTTGTCAACGGTTGCTCCGTGCATGAAGTACCGGTCGAGAGCGAGGATAACTTCTACAACGCGATTGAGGACGGGATGAAAGCTACGTTCACTGTAGGGGACGGAGAAGTCCCTGCACACCAGATAGTTACCGATACACTCGCAGAGGTCCGGCCTTACATCGAGCAGTACCAGTGCCCCGAGGAGGTCCTTTCTGCTCTGGAGGACAAGGTAGAGAACAAGCGGTCCGGAGCGGACGACATCCTCGACATCTACCAGGAGATGGCCCCAAAAGGGTTCAAGGAGCGCGTTAGCGCGTTCTTCCATCCCTGGCGAACGAAGGAACGGCTCATCGAACGGCTCGCACACCGGGATGACGGGGGGTCCTAAGAGAATGACCGAGGTTCTCAATGAGGGCCACTCCGTGGGTCTCGAGAAGGAGTTCTATGTGGTCGACAGGTACGGTGGCACTTCCATCCAGTCAACCCTAGAGCGCACCGTGGTCGACCGAATGCAAGCGGAAATGGACGCCTACGACGTCTCCGTGGGTCCCAAGTGCTACGAGGACGGTTCGGGGCCCTTAGAGGTGGTCACCCGTCCCTGCACGGACCTGCGACAGCTCACCGACGACATAACAACCGCCTACCGCATAGCCCAGGAGGAGGCCGACGACAACAACTGCTACGCCTTGGGTATGGGTATACGCCCGGGACAGTCACGTGACAAGGCAGGGCTCCATGTCCATGTCGGATATGCCGATGAGGAGGAGGCCCGCTACGTGTTCTACGCGCTCCAGCGCCACGTTCCCGACATCCTGGCCCTCTCGGCCAACTCCCCGGTCCGGAGCGGGAGGATCAAGGATGTACGCTTGATCAAGAGCTGGTACGGCCACGAGATTACGCAGTACTACAGCACCTCCAGCAGCTCGGTGATCCAGAAGAGGTCGGGAACCATCGAGGCGCGGTGCATGGACTCGCAGGGGACGGCCGTGGAGGACGCGGCCATCGCCGCCTACATATTCGGTATCGCCGAGAAGGCCAAGGAGGAGTACCACGCCCTTGTCGAGGAGCCTCCCGAGGCGGGCATCCTGTACCATGTCAGCAGCTCTTACAAGGTACTGCAGAAAGAGCTGGTGAAGAACAGGAACAAGGCTATCAAGAAGGGCATGGCGGCCGTGTTCAAGGTGAACGGAGAAGAGGTCCCCGCGTACCAGTTGGCGACAGAGACCCTCGAGACGATCAAGCCATACCTCGAACGCTACGACTGCCCCGCGGACGTCCTCGCGACCCTAGAGGACAAGGTGGAGCGACGTCGCTCCGGGGCGGACGATGTGCTCGACATCTACCGCGAAGTGGAGCAGGAAAAGGGACTCGACGGTTGGTGGCCGCGGGTGAAGCGGTTCTTCGGTAAGAAGGACGACCTGTTCGGGCCGGAGCTGTACGAACGCATCGCGCACCGCGAGTAGGTGCTTTTTCCACCCTCGCGATCCCACAAGGGAATGTTTATTAGGCGGGCCTCAGGTGTCGTGGATTAGGAGCGTTGCGATCGATGTACGAGCTCGAGTCCGCTGATGAACGGCCCGACCATCTAACGGTCGGCCTCCTCGACGCTGACGTACCGTTCTCCAGCAGTGGGGCCCGGGACGAGACCGTCATGGACAACTATCAGGACGCCATCGGAACGGCCCTGGAGACCGAGCCCGACATTCTCGTAGGCGCCGAGTACGTCTTCTTCCCCCGTCAGCCACTCACCCGCGAGGAGCGTGATGAGCGGTTCGATGTGATGCGCCAGCTATCAGCGGAGCATCCGGACACTCTACTCTTGCCCGGCACTTACATTTGGAAGGAGGAGGGCAAGCTGCACAATACCCTCCCCGTGTTCCACAAGGGCGAGCTGGTGTTCACCTATGAGAAGCAGAACCCGGCCAACGCCGAGCGCTGGATGGAGAGCGACCACAATTTGGTTTACACCGCCGAGAAGAGCGAAGGTGTCATCGACTACCAAGGTCTTTCCATGGGGATGGAGATCTGCTACGACCACTCAGCACATACGCTGCGGGACAAGGGTGTCAGGGACCTCGACCTTCAGGTGCTGGTTGCCAACGGAAAGGAATTCATCGATACGGCCACGATGGTCAGGGAGGGAGGATACCATCTTCGAGTCGATGGCAGCGACAGCTCCTGCTACCATGGTGTCGAGGTGCGCAAGTGTGTCGGTTCTTACTTGTACGATATCGTCGAGCCCGGACGCGTGAGCGAGCTCCCCCATGACATGAAGCTCGACCTCTACGAACTGGACATAGCGTGATACTCACCCAGTCCACTTGAGAACGTGGGCCGATGGTCCGCAAGGGAAAGTATATCAATCGACCTTTATGGCCTTTTGGCCGGAGGACGTGACGGACCGTGTACACCCTTGAAGATGTGACGGGTGATGATCGACCTGACCACATCACTGTCGGTCTCATCCAGGGTGACGTACCGTTCGATCGTTATAGCCCACGTAACGAGTCCTTCATGGACGCGTACCAGGACACGATATCTGCGGCCTTGGAGGCGAATCCGGACGTCCTCGTGGGTTCCGAGTACGCTTTCTTCCCCAACGTGCCCCTCACGCGCGATGAGAAGGACGAGCGACTCGAGCAGATGCGCGAGATCTCTGAGGAACACCCTGATACCCTCCTTCTCCCGGGCACCTACGTCTGGCAGGAGGCAGGCAAGCTCCACAACACCCTCCCCGTGTTCCACAAGGGCGAGATCATCTACTCCTACGACAAGCAGAATCCCGCGAACGGGGAGAACTGGGTCGCCGAGCAGCATGGTCTTCAATATGAAGCTGAGAAGAGTCGAGGTGTGCTCGAGCACCGGGGGCTCTCTATGGGGCTGGAGATCTGCTATGACCACTCGTGCTACGAACTGTCGGGTAAGGATGTCGAGGACCTCGACCTGCAGTTCTTGGTAGCTAACGGGAAGCACTTCATCGAGAGCGCTGCAGTGGTCCGGTCCGGCGGATATCACGTCCGCTGTGATGGCGATGAGGACTGGTATGGTGGCGTCGAGGTGAACCGGCGGACCGGCAGCGACGAGTTCGACGAGGTGTCCGTCAGGCAAGAACGCGACCTCCCCAACGACATGAAGCTTGACCTGTACGACCTGGACATGCAGCAGCCTGATCCTGATAAGAGTGGCTCCTCCGTAGCCGGTTTCCTCTCCAGTATCTTCCACTGAGCTGCCCTGCCCTAAGCCTTTTATTGTTGCCTTGTCCTACGATTTCGATGGTCACACAGCACCGCATCGTAGGCCTGATGCTCCTGCTCGCCCTAGTGGCGGGGTGCCTCTCCTCCGGACCTTCCGGAGGAGCCTCCACAACGAACCTTCCCCCCTACTACAAGCAGCTTGCGGATCAGTGCAAGGGCTCTAGCTGCTGCCTGGCATCCGTTGACTCGATGTACAGTACCAATGCAACGCTATCTCCGTCCAACGGGTGTCCTGTGGGCACGAACGGGAACATGCTCAGGTGCGAGGATTCGTACAAATGGTGTGAACCAGGTCCCTCGTCACCAGCAGGAAGCGCAGTGTCAGCCTCCCCGGCAACCTACTACCAGCAGCTCAGGGACCAATGTAAGGGCTCCAGCTGCTGCGAGAGCTCGGTGGGGTCCATGGAGCAGGGCGGCTACCTACTCGAACCCGATGGTGGTTGTCCTCCGGGCACGGATAGAAACATGCTCAAGTGCGTTGACTCGTACAAATGGTGCGAGCCGTCGATCCCGTAAGGGACGCTATGCCTTGACCGGTACCGGCTGCCCGCCCGGTAGGTCCTCGGCCTTTCCCGTGTCCTGAACATAGTTGTAGAGCGCGCCTTCGAGCTCCTCGACCGTGGCGACCTGCTCTAGCTCGCGGGACAGCTGCTTGGCCCTGCGGTTCCAGAACGGCTCGTGCTGTTCGATGTAGTCACGGACGATGCCTGCGATCTCCTGGACCGGGGTATCCTCCATCGGCGCGAACAGCGACTCCATTGTGCCCGCCTTGATCGCACCGTCCTCGTCACCGGCGATGCCGTATCTACCGGCCACGCGTTCGTATGTGCGCAGGGACGAGCTCATCTTGGCGAAGGGCAGGTCGGAGCCGAAGAGTATGCGCCCCTCGTACTCCTGGTGCCGTGAAAGGATTATGTCAGTGAGGCCGAGGGTGTACTTCCCGACGTCCTCGGGCTTCTCCACCTCATTATCCTCCAGAGAGAACGGCATGGTGATAGAAAGGTCGAGGTATACGTTCTCATGAGATGCTGCGACATCAGCCGCCTGGGTAACTGCAGCGGTGCGTGCCCTCGCCGAAACGACACGGGAGCTCCCACCGCAACCGGAGTGACCGATGATGATCGTGGTGTCCGGCGCCTTCTCTGCGAGCTTGCCCATGCGGTAGGGCTCGCACATGATGACGTCCTCCGGATTATCCTGCTCGATTAGGTCGGGTCTGGCCTGAGAGTGGAGGAGAACTGGCATACCAAGGGCACCCGCCACGCGTGCCACGGTAGCGGCCTCGTCCGAGTCGGCGGCGAACTTCTGCGCCCTGGGATGGAGCTTGAGCCCCTCGGCGCCTTCCAGACGGCACCGTACTACCTCGTACACCGCGGCGTAGGGTCCTTCCGAGCCCGTCCCGTTGGGATCCACACGGCAGAACGGATGGAACCGACCTTCGTACTCGTTGGCCGCCCACAGCACTCGGTCGTTGGCATAGTGGAATGGGATGAGGACTCCGTTGGGGTCCGGCACGTTCCGGTCGCCCTCGTTGAACGGGAACACGTTGCACTGGCTCTGCGGCCCGTAGCCCGCGTCCATGGCCTCGATGATCTCCTCGGGTGTCAGGCTCCGCTGTGCCTGTTTCTCCTTGGCGTGGTCGTACCCGAGCTTGGCCTGGACCTCGGCCATGTTTTCCCATGTGTACGGTGCGGTCAGTGTCTCGACACCGTCCGGGGCGTCCCACCCCATGTGGACGTGGCAGTCGAGGATGTCCCTGTCCGTATCACTGTACTCGATCATGATTACACCAGATACTCCATATTGGTTGATTTCTCGATGACATAGGAAGTCAGGTCCTCGCCGTCGTTCACGGCATCGATCTGGACGTCGGCACCGGAGCGGCCGCCGTACACCCGTGCTTCGAGACGCTCGCGCACATCGTCTGGTATCTTGAGGTCGTCGAGGACCGGCTTGATCTTCTCGTATGTCTCCTTTATCGAGTCCTTGGCGGCCACCTTCATATCCTGACCGCCGCTTGAATAGGCGATCGTGCCCTCCATACCGCTGTAGCCCACCTTGTCGATGTTATCCATGAGCTCCTTATTGGTCATGGCGATATCGTAGGACGGACGGTTCTCGGCCAGCCAAGCGTCCGCTGTGTCAAGTTGTGAACTGAGCTGGGCGTACTGTTGGTCGCCCGTTGTCTCCTTACCGAAGAACTTGCGGATGCCACGACCCATGGCCGAGAAAATCCCGGCATGGTAGACCTGGTCCAGCTGGTTCTGCAGGTCGTCACGCTCGTGCTCTTTTTCGGTGAGCTCGGACCAGTCGTAGTTCTTGCTGGCCAGCTCCTTCTTGGCGTACTCAGCGATGCCCCAGATGAACGCGGCCACGGCCACGTCCTCCTCGGCCGTGAGCTGGGCATCAGGACAGCGGACCTCGATGGTTCCCTTAAGGCGGTCGGAGTCCTTCTCGCCCGCGATGACGACACCGCGGCCGTCCCAGCGGATACGTTTGAAGCTCAGCACCTCGCGATGGGCCCTGTCCTCGTCACCGTACACCACCGGGTCGTCGGGTACGCTGCGGCCGTACTGGGTACCGCCCATGTTGGTCGAGTACATGCGACCGTCCTTGCACCACTTACCGAGCGTGGTCTTCTTCGGTGAGTTAGAGGCGAGCGCGATGATCTCGGGAAGATGGGCCCTAAGGGCCTTGGTGACGAAAAGCGCTTCACGGTCGTCGGCAGCACCGACATGTGTGTGCATGGCCATGTATCCGCCCTTGTCCGGATGACGTGCCGCGGTCATGAGCTTATAGCCGCGGCTGGTGGCCTCGTCACGGACCTTCGTCACCATCTCCTTCATCTCGGTGTTCAGCTCAGTGAGGTTGTCGTAGGGGTGCGAGTTGATCTCGATGCCCCATACACTGAATCCGAGAGCGGACGGGTAGTCATGGTTGATGCGGTCGTCATTGCACGCGTTCTCGATCGATGTGCAGTCGACAGGATTACCGCTGGAATCGACGATAATGAACTCCTTCTCCATGCCGATGGTGTGGCCGTCGTTCAGCTTGCCCCACGACATGGTTCAGCCCTCCCTGTGGAGCTCTTTCTCCAGCTCCACTGAGTACTCGACGATCTGGCGCACAGCGTCCCTGCCATGACCGGTGCTGCGCTCGAGGTTGTAGAAGCCACCAGGGGCGGAATTCAGTTCCAGCACGACGTATTCGACGTTGCCGTCCTTATCGTACCGCTCCAGGATGTCCACGCCGGAGAAGTGCAAGCCGTCACCCATGGCCTTCACAGCATCGACCGCAAGTTCGGCGACCTTCTGGTACGCATCGTCTGGGACCTTCTCCCCATGGCCACCGTTATGGATGTTAGTGATCCAGTCGTCGTTGACGCGGTACATGGCGCCTATGCACTGGTCGCCCACCACATATGCCCGGATATCCCGGTAGCTCTGGTGCGGCCAGTACTTGAACACGTCCTCCTGAACGATGTCAGTGCCCAGGTTCACCTGTTTGAGAGCCTCCTCAGCGGTGTCCACCTTGCGAACGCCCTTACCGCCGAAACCATTGGACGGTTTGAGCACGTAGGGGCCCTCGACACGGTCGCAGAACTCACGGATATCATCGTAAGAATGAGGGATTACCGTCTCGGCAACGGGTACATTGGCCTGTTCAAGCAGCTGCTGGGTTCGCACCTTGCTCCCGGTGACCGGGTACATGTCCGGATCGTTGAGAACGAGGGTGCCGTTGTCCTCGAACTCGCGCAGGATGCCCGAGGGAGGCCCGGCCATGAAGTTGATGATAACGTCGGGATCGCCGCCAAGCTCCTTACGGATCTTCTGCTTGACGTGACCACTGCCGCCATAATGCTTGGGGAACTTCGCATGTGCGCCGCGTACACCGTCCATGGAGTTGACCGCTTCATCGAAATAACGGCCGAGCGAGTTGTTCATGGAGTTGTCGATGTTGTCGTGATAGAGCACCTTGATGGACTCGTCATCGGGCTCGAACCCGGTGAGCTTGTCCAACAGGTCGCGCCAGCCGCCTATCGTGGCACCCTCCGAGAGTGCCGATGAGCGGATGGGCACGTTAGTTTACGCATAGGTCTTCCCCATTCCATCGGATGTAGAAACCAGCAGCTCTCGTTGTTTTTAAACGTTTCGCAACCATGCAGTAGTAACATGTAATAAGAAATTCGCAGACCGGCTGACGAGAGCCCCGTTGTGACATAGCCTTTTTAAAGCTCGGCATGGTCAGGAATGACCGTGCGCGTCTCCATAGTCATCCCTGCACACAATGAGGAGGCGATGCTGGAAGAGATAGTCGAGGCGGTCATCACAGGGACCTCCGGGCTAGATCGTGAGATAGTGGTCGTGGATGACGTGTCTACTGACCGAACCCCTGAGATAGCCGACGAGCTCGCAGACCGGTATCAGGATGTGCGGGTCCTCCATCGAGCGAAGGATAACTCGTTCGGCAATGCCTTACGACACGGGCTGGCGAACGCTGAAGGGGACCTAGTCGTCCCCGTGATGGGTGACCTGTGCGACGAGGTGGCTACCATCCCACGCATGGTGGAAGTGGCGGAGGATACGGGGGTCGCCTTCGTAGTTGGTTCACGATACATGCCGGGGGGAGGCACTGTGGACCAACCGAGGCTCAAAGGATTGTTCTCGCGGACCTACTCAAAGGTCTATTCATTGGCTTCGGGGCACCACATAACCGATATCACAAACGCGTTCAAGGCCTACCGGCGTGATGCTATCGACGGTCTCGATCTGATATCCGACTGGTTCGACATCTCAGTGGAGGTCCCGTCACGCATCATCTTCGAGCGTGGAGGCGACTTCCGCGAGGTACCGACAACTTGGACTGGTCGCGCGGTCGGGGAGAGCAAGTTCAAGCTGTTCACCATGGGCAAGAACTATGTGCGCTGGCTAATCTATGCACTCCGCCATCGGTTCAGTGGTCGGTCACGATGATCGCGCTCAAGCTGTTCTATAACGGAGAGGGATTCCATGGGTCACAGGTGCAGCCCGATGTGCGCACCGTCGCGGGCGAGATTGAGAGGGCGTTAGCTGCCCTTGGTGCAGAACAACGGATACGGATGGCCTCTAGAACGGACAGGGGAGTATCTGCCCTTGAGCAGGTGGCCAGCTTTGAGCCTCCGGCTGATGGATTCCATCCCGGCGCACTCAACGACCGACTCCCAAGCGATATCCGCGTTTGGTCCTGGGCCGAGGTCGATGAGAGCTTCAGGCCACGACACGCCGCTGGTAAAGAATACGTGTACGTCCATCCGGCACGGCTCGACACGGACACGGTCCTCAAGGCAGCGACAATCCTCGAGGGAGAGCACGACTTCACCAATCTGAGCCGACGTGATGATCGCATCGCCCTTCGGACACTGGACACGGTGGACGTGACGACCGGTGACTGCACGGTGTTCACTTTCCGGGCCCCATCCTTCCTCCACGAGATGGTGCGCAGGTGCGTGACCCTGCTCGTCCGTGTCGGGAACGGTGAGGCTGATACCGACGCAGTGGAAGGGGCGCTCGATCCTGGCGCGACGGTTAACATCCCTCCCGCGGACCCGCGATGGCTCTACCTTTCCCGTATCTGGTACCGGGACGAGCCCGTGTGGCGAGAGTTCGGGCCCGGGCGGGAAGCTGTGCGACGGTTCGCTGGGCGGATGGCGGAGGAGGCACGAGCAAGACAGGGCATTGCAGGCTCGGTGCTCGCTCGGATGAACTAGGATCACTTGCTGGGTTGCGAGAGCACTTCCCGTGCGAGCTCGGAGATGTTCCCTGCCGTGCGTACCCGTATCCCCGGGCATGCTTCGGCTACGGGAAGGTCGCGCTGGACGCGGCGAATCTGACCGGTCGCGTTATCGCGGTTTTCTTCCCATGTAACGACGCGGGCGTCCTCCTCGGCCACCCACATCTCATCCAGCCCAGCGTCACGGACCGCAGCGCACTTCTCTTGGAGCTGGGCCACCCTTTTTAACGAACCATCCGGGCGCACACCCGCGCTAACAGTGATCCCCTCCCGCAGGGCCGTACCATTGGCGGCACATGTCATGAGCAGGGCTAGAGCGGCACCGCCCGACCGCCCCACGAGCGAGGCGTTAGTGTCCGTCTCGACCAACAAGCTCCTCTCTTCGAGCGGGGCGAACAGTAATGTGGCGGCCACCGTCCGTGCCGCGTTGAACGCTTCTAGGAACGCCTCATCGCCCGTGACGTCCACACCGTCAACGCCGGGATCCGTCCGGGCGCTGACCTTGAGCTTTATCATCATCCCCTCTACTGGTGCCCCCTCATCGATGATGACGCCAGGAATGCTCAAAGAGCATGAACGGGATGTTATGGGTGGATCCGAGGATGGGTCGGGCGAGCTGCTGAGACACCCTATGACGAGCATACAGATAATGAGGGTGACTGCTGTACTCCGTCCGTTCGTGGGGAGGATCATCCTTCATTCACCGGCTCGCTCTTATCAGGCTCCTCTGACCTTTTCGGGTCGTCTTTACCGGGCTCATCGTCCTCATCATCGATACCATCGCCCTTCTCGATGATGACGCGGGTCAGTTCAGCGGCCGCTGAGTAAAGCTCATTGATTTCATCGGGTGTCGTCGTGAGGGTAAGCCAGCGCATCGTGCTCCGGGAGACGACGACGAGCCCGAAAGAGACAGGGACGGTCAGCACGACGGCCCAGTCGCTCCTGGACGCACCCTCCCATAGGGTGAAGTAAGTGAGCATACCCGCGCCGAACACAGCCATCTCGGCCCACTCCCACCCGTGACGGAGGAAGCCAATAGTGCGGTTCACGAAGATGTAACCGAAGAACATCCCGGTCATCCAGCCGAGGACGAAGATAAAGGCCGCGCCGAAGTACATCGGCCATCCCTAGCCAAGACCGGGGAACCCGCCACCGCCAAGCTGTTTCATGACTTTTGACATATCCCCACGGAAACGGCGCTTCTTCATCATCTTGATGAGCTTCTTGGACTGGTTGAAATGGTTCACCAGTTCCTTGATATCTTCGACCTTAGTACCGGATCCATGCGCGACACGCTCCATTCGTGACCTGTTCAGGCGCTTTGGATCCCGCAGTTCGCTTACGGTCATGGAGTCGAGGATGAAGCGGTATTTCGCCAGCTTCTCCTCACTAGCGGAGAGCAGTTCGTCGGGAAGCTGGGCACCGCCCATGCCCAGGAGCTCGAACACCTGCTTCAAGGGGCCCATGCTCCGGGCGGCCTCCAACTGGTCATAGAATTCGATCAGAGTGTAGTCGCCCTTCATGAACGCCTCGGGATCCAGATCGGTCTCTTCAACAGCCTCTTTTGCTTTTTCCAGCAGAGTGCTGATATCCCCCATGCCGAGGAGACGTGAGACGAACTTTGCCGGATCGAAGAGTTCCAGGTCCTGGGGGGTCTCACCCGTACCGATGAACTTGACCGGTGCATCGGTGACGGAACATGCTGATAGTGCTCCTCCACCTTTTGCTGTGCCATCGAGCTTCGTGATGACTACTCCGGTGACCCCTACGTTGTCGTGGAAGGCCTGGGCCTGTGTTCGGGCACCTTGGCCGATGTCCCCCGAGAGCACTAGGAGCACCTCATGGGGCTTGAACTTGATGTTCAGGGCCTTGACCTCGGAAATGAGCGCGTTGTCCAGACCATCTCGGCCCGCTGTATCGACGATAATGACGTCGTACTTGTCGCTGAAGTGCTCAAGGCCTTCGTTTAGGATGCGGACTGGATCGTCCGCTTTCGGATCTCCGAACACGGGCACATCGATCTTCTTGCCCAGCTGGGCCAGCTGCTCGAAAGCGGCGGGTCGCCATGTGTCCGTGCCGATGATGCAAGACGCAAGACCCTTCTTCTTGAAGTAGAGCGCGAGCTTGGAGCAGGTCGTGGTCTTGCCCGAGCCGAAGAGACCGAGGAGCATGATGCGCATAGGGCGGTGCCGGAGGTTGATGTCGGGCGAGGTCCCCAGGAACGTGACGAGCTCCTCGTAGAGGACATTGATGACATGTTCCCGCTTGGATAGTGTACCGGCGGGTGGTTGTTCGAGAGCCTTCTCCTTGATAGAGTTGGTCAAAGAGAGCACGAGCTTGACGTCAACGTCGGACATGATCAGCGCGCGTTGAAGGTCACGCACCATCTCCTCGATGAACGCCTCATCGATCCAGGTGGACTTGGCCACCTTCTGCATGACCGCACGTAGGGATGAACCCAGATTGTCCAGCACCAACTTACTCTTCCTCCTCCTCTTCTTGTGTTGTTGAAGATATCTGTTCGATGAACCACTGGGGATCGAATGACTCCAGATCCTCGTAATCCTGGCCTGTCCCGATGAACACGATCGGGCTGCCGGTAACATACGAGATGGAGAGCGAGGAGCCACCCTTGGCGTCAGCGTCCACCTTGGTGAGCACGATGCCATCGATTCCGACCTTCTCTTTGAATGTCTTGGCCTGTTCGACAGCGTCGTTGCCCGTGAGCGCATCGCCGACGAACATCACGAAGTCGGGGTGGTTCACCCGGATGATCTTCTCCAGCTCGTCCATAAGGTTGACGTTCGTCTGGATGCGGCCTGCGGTGTCCACCAGCACTACATCGATACCCTTGGCCTCAGCGTGGCGAATGGCATCGAAGCATACTGCAGCTGCATCGGCTCCGTAGTCGTGCTTGATGACGCGTATGCCCAGGTTACGACCGTGGACCTCTAGTTGCTCCAGAGCGGCGGCCCTGAACGTGTCGGCTGCCGCGAACACGACGCTTTTACCATTATCCAAGAGGAAACGGCCGACCTTGGCGATGGAGGTGGTCTTGCCAGTCCCGTTTATGCCCACGAAAAGGACGATGAACGGTCGCTTCTTCCCGGTCTCGGAAATAAAGTCCAGTGGACGGTCCAGGCTCTCGGTAACCACGTCAACCAGGGCCCGCTGCACGCTCTCGACGATGGCACCCCGACGGATTCGGCTCCCCACAAGAGATCCTCGGACCTCATCACACACCCGCTCGGCGACCTCAAGGGCGACATCGTTCTCGAGTAGCGCCATCTGGAGCTGCCAGAGGGGATCTGCGAGGTCCTGCTCACTGACCTCTTTATCCAGGACCGCTGAGGAGAATCCCGAGACGACCTTGTCGAGTTTGGAACGGAGCGAGGCGAACAATTTGCTCAGCCGTTAGACCTGCTCTGGGGCCTTTATCTCCGTGGCCATGGTCTGGAGGTCCTTCTGGAGCATCTCCATTGCCTCCGAGATCTTCTTGAGGTTCGTCTCGATGGTCGAGCGGTTCTTCTCAAGACGATCCATATGGCCTTGGATTATCTTCTGGCCGTCCTTCGTGCTCTTCCGCATCACGATGTTCGCACCCACGTGGATTAGCACGTTCTTGCGGTCGGACACGTTCGCGCGGACGTACACATCAGGTCCGAGCGGTACGAGCACTCCCTTGTCGATGGCATTTATCTCATCGAGCGCCACCTTCGTGGTGGTGAGCTCGGAGAGGCTCTCGAGAACCATAGTGAGCTGTTCTTGGAAGCCCTGCGCCTGGTTCTTCAGGAGCTCGAGCTCGAGCAGCTTTTCTTGTAGCGCTCGCTTCTGCTCATCGTTCATTGCTCTTCCACCTTGGCGATCGCATCGATGCTGATGGCAGAGCGCTTGGCCTTGTGTTTGCTCCCCAGAAGGGAGTAGATTATCTCCTTAGCCTCGTCCTTGTTCTCGGCGGTCACCGTCTTGGTGAACGGCATGACGTTGAGTCCCATCCGGAACGAACCTTTCACGGAATATTGCATGTCATCTACCTCCAATGATCATATGAACCCGAGTGCTTCGTCGATACGCGCAAGCTCTGGTCCTGTCGTTTCTTTTCCCACTATGAATCCTGTGCCGTTGGCCAGGAGCCCGGTCCCCACGTAAGGGGAACCACGGTTCACTGAGCCGATCTCCACGGGCACCTTCATGACCTTTTCGATATGGTCCAGGTCCTTGTCCGCAGCGTCCGGGGAAACGATGATTCCTCGGTTCGTGGCACAGGCCAGCGAGCCGATGAGGGGCACGCTAGATATTGAACCTGTTGTGATCTTAACGCTAAGAGTGTCCCGGATAATGTCCAGAGTATCGCCCTCTATACGGGGATCCACTAGGGCAGCGCTATCATTGACGAGCATTAGGTTGCCCAGAGCGGTGAAATCGCTCGACAGCACTCCCACTTCCACCTTGAGCCGCGACCGTAGATCATCGATCTCACGTTCATTGGTGATAGGCGGCAATAGGATACCGTTGGCATTCGCGACACAGAACAATCCCAAAAGAGGGGAGTTTGACACTATGGCCGGTATTACTGGTACGTCGAGGGTCTTCTCTAGGACCTTGATAACTCGTGTTTTCAGATTCGAAGGCACGAGTGTATAGGCGTCGGTGCACAGGGCAAAGATCCCGATGTAATCGCTATTGTTGATCTGGACCTTCGCCATGTGCACCTGACCATCACGCTCCCCGGAGGACTACTCCTTAGCTTCCTTCTTCTTAGCCTTGGGCTTGTCCTCGGCCTTCTTGGCAGGCGCTTTCTTCTCGGTCTTGGGTTTGTCCTCGACCTTCTTGGCGGGCGCCTTCTTCTCAGCCTTGGGTTTGTCCTCGGCCTTCTTGGCGGGCGCCTTCTTCTCGGTCTTGAGTTTGTCCTCGACCTTCTTGGCAGGCGCCTTCTTCTCGGCCTTGGGGATCGCCTTGACTTCCTTGTCGACCTCGGCCTCAAGGGCCTCGGCCATCTCCTCCGATCCGGCGAGCATCTCCTCAGCGGACACAGCGTCAGCGACGGGTTCAACAGCCACTTCCTCGGGAGCCTCGGGCGCTTCCTCGGCCTCGGGCTTCGCCTCAGGGAAGAGGATATCGATGCCCATGAGCTCAGCACGGACCTGACCTTCGTCATTCTTGATGGTGTGGATCCGGATGCGGGGAGGGATACGCCTGATGCCGTTCTTCCATATGAGATCGTTGATCGAGGCGCCGATATAGACCTCGTCGGACTTCATGTGGCGTGTGAGGAACTCGCGGATGACCCTGATTGCTTTAGGAGCACGCTTCGATGTCGGAGCACGCTTGGCCTTGGCGAGCGGAATTGTATAGACACGGTCTAGCATTTAATTCCCCTCCTAAATCTTGGCGTTACTGATGCGCCAGTGGTGCCGCTTCGGGTGGTCACGCACCCTGCGTCGGGTCTTCACCACGACCCACAAGGGGACGCGCTTGTTCCTTCGAGCGTATCGTGCATATCTGAGCTTTCTAGCATGTGGTTCAGCCATTTTTAGACCTCCATCCGATGATCTTGGATTGAACATGAACTGGGAAGAGCGTCGATGAATCGTGGCCAAGCTCCTCGAGCCGGGCGCGGACCTCGCGCTCGTAGTCGCCATTGAGAAGGGACGTACCTTCCTCGTATTGGAATAGCCGGTCGGCCAGTCGTCGTACAGTGCGGTGACCCATCCCGATTAGTGGCGCCCAGTACTCGGTACCGTGCCGGTCCTCGAGACTGCGCATCTCTCCGGGGGTGAGCTTTGGCGTGATATCGTCGCGGCGCGTGCCGTCGGCGATTATGGCAGTTTCCGGGGCGAGCGCCTCCACGACCGAGAGGTGGAGCTGTCTCAGCCCCTCCCGCGGCCGTCCGTCGGCCACGATACGTTCGCATGCCTGGTCGAGGAGCTTCCGATCGAGCTCGATGTGATTGTGGGCGAATCCCAGGATTGTCGCTGCGTGCTCTGCCTCACGCCAGGCATCATTGATGCCGAAGGATACCGTCGTACAGGTGACGTTGAATCCGGCGGTCTGTAGAAGGTGGGCCGTCAATGAGGAGTCCTTTCCTCCACTGAATAGCACAATCGCCTCGTCACCGCTCATTTTATGATCCTGTACTCCTTCTTGTTTGCGCCTCTGATCTTCTTGATGATGGTAAGAAGGGCATTCTCGTCGACCTTCCCTGTGATCTGGCCGCTCTGGATGAGTTGGATGAGCACGATCTCGACCTGTTGTGCGAATTCTGGACGAGCAATTCGGATCCGGCCAAGGCGTTCGCGTGCTTCTTCGGAGAGCATCTTGAGAAAGAGAGAACGTTTGAGCTCATCGAATTGCTGTCGCTGGGCCTCCTCCTCCATTTGCTGTTGCAGTTGGGCATTGGCATCCAGCTCCTGTTTTTGACGAAGATACTCCTGCAGTTTTCGCCGGCGTATCTCCTCGAGATCGATCGCCTACCCTCCCTTGCTTACTTTTAGGGCAAGGGCGTCCAGGAACTTCTGTCCCTTAGGACTGACGATTCGTCCTGCTCCCTTCTTGATGGTCACATAGCCTGAGCCCTCGAGCTGCTGAAGGATGGTCCGGAGGATCTTACCGCCAGCCTTCTGGAACCTTTCGGGCTTCATGCCACGGTTCTTCCTACCGCCGTAGAACGTGCGCAGGCGCTCGATACCGACCGGACCATCGATATAGATCCGGCGGAGGATGGACGCGGCTCTGATCTGCCACCAGTCATCCTGCTCCGGTCGTCGGGTCTTGTGAGAGCCCGTTTTCACGAATGCGGACCACGGGGGCGCCACGATGTTCTTGTCCTTCTTCAGTTCCTGGGAGACCTTGAGCGAGAGCCCGGCCGCTGGGACGTCATACACAGTTACCATTGACATCAACCCTTGATTATGAGTCTTCGCCCACGCATGTCGACGACCGACACTCCCAACCGCTCCCTTAGGGCGCGGACGAAAGCCCAGTCGTGCCTTTCCGCGGGCGGCGTGGTTTTGAGCTTCACGTTTATTAATGTTGCGGTCCCCGTGTGCCGTTCCAGTTCCCGAATAACGTCTTCTGTAAGACCCTCGGGACCGACCTCGACCATCGGGGTATCGAGCAGATTGTTATGTCGTTCCGCCCGTTCCCGGGCGAGCGGTAGTCGGATTATTGTACCACAACTCAAGCACGTCCGCACGACCTTTCCCCGTTTAATCCGGACACGGGCGGTCTGGCCATGCACCATCGGGAGGTGACAGTGGGTGCAGATAGAGCGTCTGCGCCGGGCTCCGAGGGGGAGGAGATAGCGCATGCCGATCCGACGGGCCAACCACACGTACCGGCGAGCGAGATCGGGAGCACCTCGTACCGTTCTCTTAGCACGGTCGAGCAGGATATCTATGCGCTCAGCTGCCAGCCGGCGCATCCATTGGGGCTTCTTTCCACCCCGTCCCATCATCCCTTCCCCGAGAACAGGCCTTTTGCATCCTCGTAAGCATGGATGACTGTGGAGAGCACCGTCCATGCCGGGAGGCCGGAGTCGTAGATACTGATGACACTCTCCTCGTCCCGGTGCTTGCGATCGAACTCCCCATGAGGGAAACCACCGATGACCACTATTGGTCGCTTTTCCTTGGCCAGCTTACGTCCCAGAACCCGGGGCGACATCCGCTTGCCTTTCTTGGACAGGATGAATACCTTGGAGGGTTTCTCCCGTTCCAATAGTTCATCAAGGGTCATATCCGCCAGTTCCAACAGGGGCTGTTGTGGAGGAACGGCGCCCTCGATCAGGAGCTGACGCATTAACCCTGCGAACCTATTGAAGTCCTTTGGGATGCGTGTATAGCGGTTGATAGCGATCACTTTGTCGTGACGTGTATGCACATGAAGCCTGAGATGGTCCTTGGAGTTGGCCACCGAGTGGAGGGCGGTGACGAGGCAGAAGTGGAGGATGTCGGGTCGCCCCCGCCGTCGACCATCGTCGAGCTTCCACGTTGCGCGGTGGTGATGCGTCGATTCAAGGAGCAAGCGGCGTGGCTCGATCCCCGCACGCTCCGCAGATGCAGTGATAACGGTGTCCTTGTGCAACTGCTCCGGGACCAGTTCGAGCTCGGTCTCGGCGATGACGACGTGGAGCATTAGAACATATCAGCTGGGAAATAGTAATAAATGGCTCGGATGGGAGTGGAAAAAAGTGTTGGCGGCGGTCCGGGCTTCCCACCATTACGGCAGTACCACACGGAACGCGGGAGGACTTTACTTCCGGGTTCGAGATGGGACCGGGTGTTACCCCTCCGCTATGGCCGCCAACGTCAGCCTTTTTGGGGAGTGACTTTTTATAGGTTGCGGTTAGGGCGGCCAGTTTCCCTGTATTCAAGTAGATATTAATCATTCGAGCGCTCAACAATCCTACTAGGGAAGGTAGTCCATCATGCCGAAATGTCCGAACTGCAACGCTGAGGTCTCACCTGATGTGTTCAATTGCTCGACCTGCGGAGCCCAAGTGTCTCAGACAGGCCCTGCGTATCCGGGCGACGGACAGCCGAAAGAACCGGCTGGATCGTCGGGCTCCTGGACCGATGTCATCCTCAAGGTGATCGCGTTCACTGTCGTATCGGTATTATTCTTAGTCCTTGTCCTACCAATCATCGCCAACATATGGATCTCGAGCGTCCAGGAAGAGATAACCTCCGAGGCCGAGCAGCAGATCATGGATTCGTTCCAGCAGGGATCGCTCCAGATAATCTCGGCATACGAGTGCGAGGAGGATATCCTCGGATGCAAGACCATAGGGAACCTCTGTTTCCTTGTACGGAACACTGGGAACACGGTCGTCCGACTATCCGATCTAGGATCGGCAATGGTGACGTACGAGCTTCCGGGAGCACCTGAGGCTGGAGAGCGGCCGCTGATGAGCAAGTACCTCAGCGGGACGTTCGGTGAGGAGATGACGTGCTGCCTCTTTTCGGACATGAGCGCCGATGGTACCTGTGGTGAGAAGAAGGTCATCGAGTCCAGGGAGACATTCATCACCGGATTCAACGGGGATTTCGAGGACAGTGCTGGCGCATCGCAGTCGATGTCCTATTCGATGGTCAAGGAGCAGCAGCTCATCATCAGCATGAATCTACCTAGTGGGTTCAAGATCACCCATCAAGTCGTATGAGCCGATAGAATGGACTGAACTGGAGGATCGTCTTTTACTCCGTATCGTTGGCCGGTATGACTCCTTCTTGCCATCCCCACGCCCCGGTCACCCTCCCCTCATTAGCTAGGAGTCCGAGCCGGCTACGTGTCGCGTCAGAGAGCTTTCCGGCCGGTTCGCTCTCGTAAGGAGTTCCGGGCAGGGGTATGAACACATGGACGTGGGCGCGACCGTTCCGTCTGAACACATCATCCATGAGGTCGAGAGTGAGCTCGACGTCCTCCGCCGTCTCGCCGGGCAGACCGAAGAGGATGTCCACGTCGCACGTGAACCCATGGTCCCCTGCCACGTCAAGGGCTAAGCGCACATCGTCAGCCGTGTGTCCCCGCCCCATCTCCCGTAGCAGCCGGTCCGAACCGCACTGTGCCCCCACTGAGAGCCTATGGTTGGCCACCCGGTCGGTGACAACTGCCATGACCTCTGGTGTAACGAAGTCCGGTCTTACCTCCGAGGGGAATGTACCTAGGTAGGGCTCGACGCCATGAGAACGTACGGTATCCAGGAGCTTGGCAAGCTTTTCAGGTCGAGGTGTCCTTCCGTCCGAGCCATAGGCGAACGAGTTGGGGGCAAGGAACCATATACGTTGCTTTCCGTTGCGTGCGTATAAGCGTGCCGTCCAGTCGACCGAATCGAGAGAACGGTGGCGTACGCATCGACCGAGCAGGTAGGTTACCTGGCAATAGCCGCACCCAAAGGGACATCCGCGCGAAATCTCCAGGGGAGCGAAGAGACGAAGGCGCTCGCTCATCGATGGGTGGGCATCCAGGTCCACAGGTGGGGCTGATTCGAACGGTCCATCGTGCCCGCGTCCATAGATGCCGGGGATGTCCGTGGGTGCGACTCCGTCCCTGAGCGTCCGGGATAGTTGCCCGAGCGCATCCTCGCCCTCGCCCACACACACCCAGTCGAAACCGTTCTTTAAGGCCTCTGCAGGCCGGGCTGAAGGGTGGGGGCCGCCTGCAATGGTGCGCACGCCCCGGGGTAGCGTGGCGAGCTCACGATAGACCTCTTTCGCCCGGAGAGTGGTGAACGAGTAGGCCAGGAGGTCGATATCAGCCGGACATGGACCGTCGACCGTGACGATATCGATCCCGTCCACACATTCCAGTGCTCCGGCGAGCGCGGGGAGAGTGTAACGACTGGGCTTGGTGTACCGAAGACCAACGGTCAATCGTCCCATGGGACCCGATTCTACCGGAAGGTGGGCCGGACCGAGAGCCTCATGGGAAGGTACAGGTGCCTGAAGGGCTTGCCAGCCGTCTCCTCCTTGATCCGAGAGACCAGACTGTCCTTGGTAAGTCCTTCCTGCTCCTTCGTAGAGCGCACACGGACCGCGAGCTCGCCACCTTCGGCCTCCTTGTCACCGAACACGATGATGTAGGGGACCCACTCCTTCGCGGCGTTGCGGATACGCTTGCCCACAGTCTCGTCGGTATCGTCGATGTCGACCCGGATGTCATTGCTCCGGATGCTGACAGACAGGGCTTCGGCACCTTCCTTATGCCGCTCCGCCACCGGGATGACACGCACCTGGGTGGGTGCCAACCACACTGGTAGCTGGGCGACCCCCCCCTTCTCGGCGCTCATGTGAGCGGTCTCCAGCATGGCATAGATGTCCCGCTCCACTGCTCCGGAGATGGAGCAATGTAGGAGGAACGGCGTATGCTTGGAGTCCTTCTCGTCGATGTAGCTGATACCGAACCGCTCGGAGTTCTCGACATCGATCTGCACGGTAGAGAGGGCGGAACACTTGTCTAGGGCATCTACGAAGTTGAACTCGAACTTCACGACGAAGTATGCGTAGCGCTTGTCCCAGATCTCGATGAGGGCCGGTCGGTCGATGATACGGATCATCTCCTGGACCCACTCCTTGTTGTCCTCGTAGAAGTCCTTCACGACGCGGAACACGACCTGATAGTTGAGCCCCAGGTCGTCCATTATGTCGCAGGAGAGCTTGTACTGGTTGAAGAACTCCGACTTGGACTGGTCCATGTCCTTGCACACGGTGTGCATATCTGGCATGGTGAAGGCCCTAAGACGCCGCAGCCCGACGAGCTCGCCTGCCTGCTCGCGTCGGAAGGAGTAGCGCGTGAGCTCGTACATCCGCAGCGGGAGGTTACGGTAGGTGATGTTCATATTACGCTTCATGAGGAACTGGCCGAAGCAAGCAGCGAAGCGCATGAAGTACTTCTTGGTACCGGACATCAGCGTGTACTGACGTGCCGGGAACCGGTTCAGGTACTTCTCCAGTGCTGGGTGGTGATAGTCGTACATGAGGGGCGTCTCGACGGGCATACCGCCGTAGTTCACCGTCACACCTGTGATATGATCCTCGAGCAGGTTCTTGATGAGCTCGCCCTTGGGGTACCAGCGCATGTTGCCCTGGTCGGACCCCGGTTCATAGTCAGCGATCTCGAGCCGCTGCATGAGGGTGACGTGGGGTGGGATCCGGTCCACCGAGCGCACGCCCGATACCTCATAGTTGTAGAACCGCTTCAGGTCGGGGAATTTCATGTAATTGAATGTATCGGAGGGATGAAGGGAACCGTCGGGGGTGAGGACGTTGAGCGTGTGCTTGACCTCCTCCTCCTCCTTCAGTGCTTGGGAGACTACCTCTTCCTCTTCCTGGGCCCCACCGGCCTCGCCAGCGTAGATGATACGGGTGAGCTCTGAGAGAGGGTGCCCCTTGCACTTGATAGTGAAACCCTTGTACCAGCCGAAGGGACTGCGGTGGACCTCCCATTCACCCGCTTTGAGGAACGTCTCCATCCGTTTGAGGATCTTGATGGACTTGTTGGGGCTTGCGGGATCGGCCCCAAAGAGGAAGTGGACGTAGGGATAGAGGACGATGCGTTCGGGTTTCACCTGCTCGGCCACGGACACGATCTCGTTGGATACTTTCAGGGCAATTGCGTCCACGTCCGCTTCGTCGGCCTTCTCAACGGCCAGGAAACACACGAGGGCTTCTTCGACCCGTCCCTGCTTCATATCATCAGGAATGTCCTCGGCGACCTTGGTTTTCTTCTTAGCTTCGAACTCAAGAAAGTCTGAATGGATTAGTGCGATACGCAAAATATCACCTTTTCGAGAGAGGCAACCAAACACTTAAAAGGTTGAAGCGGTCGCGCCGCTAACGAGGGTCCAAAACGATGGTGAAAAGCGGGGCGGGAGCTCATGATAAGATGCGTGATCTATTCCTTCAGGAGATGCCCGCCAAGGTCCTTATTCTCCTCAAGAAGCGCAGCCTCAACAAGGGCGTTCGCGATTCCTATGCATCCCAGATATCCAAGGACGTGGACTGCACTTACTCGCACACGGTCAAGCTACTGAACGAGATGAACAAGCTAGGTCTCGTGAATTTCGAGCGCAAGGGTCGTTTAAAGCTCGTGGTCCTCACTACACGGGGCTTCGACCTTGCCAACCGGCTAGACACGCTAGTGCGGAACCTGAACAAGCTCTAACGAACAGGGCCTATCGCTTCTGTGAGTGTTCCTATAGCCAGGTGACCTCTACTTCATCGGTCCGGAAACGCTGGGTCGTGAAGGACTTTTCGATACCTTCCTTGATACCCGTCTCGTACATCAGTTCACCAACGAGAGCGATCATTGTACCGTTGTCACCGGCATATTCCCAAGGCACCACGTAGGCGTCACCGCCCCTCTCTTGGGCCATGGTGGACACCATCTCGAAGAGGCGCTTGTTGGCCGCTACACCGCCCACGAGCATTGCGTCCTGCTTTCTTGTGTGAGCCATCGCCCGCTCGGTGACCTCGGTGAGCATAGCGAAGGAGACCTCCTGGACGGCCATGCACAGCGCCTTCATATCCGCACCGTCAGCGAGTCGCCGCTTGATGTCCGAGAGGATACCTGAATAGGATAGGTCCATCCCCTTGACAACGTACGGGAGCTCGATGAGGTCCGCGCCCTCTTCGGCCGCTTCTCGGGCCATTCGCTCCACGACCGGGCCGCCGGGGTGGGGGAATCCGCCATGCCGACAGAATTGGTCGAATAGGTTGCCGATAGGGATGTCCAAGGTCTCGCCGAACACGCGGTAGCGCTGCTCCTCGTAGGCGATGACCTGGGTGTTTCCACCGCTCACGTACAGGGTGACCGGATCTTCGATCCCGCATGCCAACCGACCCACTTCGATGTGGGCGATGCAATGGTTCACCGGGACCAAGGGGATATCGTGAAGGGTAGATAATGTCCGCGCCGTCACAAGTCCGGCTGCAAGACACGGACCCAGCCCGGGTCCACGAGCGTAAGCAATGGCATCGAGTTCACTGACGCTCGTCCCCGCGGTCTCCAAAGCTTCGCTTACGACTTTTGCAGCGACCTGTGCATGGTGCTCCGCGGCATCGCTGGGACGGATACCCCCGACCGGTGGTTTGAACGTATCCATGATATTGGAGAGGAGCTTGCGCTCATGGCAAACACCGCAACCGAACGTATGGGCCGTTGACTCGATACCGAGGATCACGCACTCGGGTCGAATGGGAAGACATTAAAAGATTGTTCCCGTCTGCCGCCGGTATGTCAAGCTCCGAGGAGATAACCTGGGACGGCGAGTCCCTCGTCACTGCCACTGTCGGTGAAGGTTACGAGGCCGAGAAGATAACCGGTGACTGCGACTTCGTCATCCAGGAGCTAATCAATGATGATCGTTCGCTCAAAGAACTCTATATCAACTGGTCCTGGACAAAGAAGGAACAGGCGTACAACGGTTTTGCGGTAATTGAGCCTGAGGGTGATGTCGAGTTCTGGGATAACCGTCTCAAGGCCATTGGTGAGAAGGAGCATCTTGACATCCACCACAAGGTGGAGGGATACATCCACAGTGTCAACGTAGTGCTTGACAAAGAGACCAGGGCGTTCGGGAACCTATCCGATGCAATCGCATTCGCAAAGGAACACAAGAAGGAGTTCGATGAGATCGACTTCGACATTATCCTTCCCAGTGTGCCCCTACCCGGTAAGACGAAGATATCCCCCCGGCGTGAGGAGGTTCTAGTCCACCTCCCTAAGAGCGAGGATCATCTCCACGAGCATAAGAAGCACAAGGAACGCGTGGAGCTTATCTAGTCGGGATCAATCCATCCGGTTCCATGGGACCTGGGTTCAGAGTATCAAATCAATATAGTTGGAGCTAGGAAGAACGATATCCCGGGCAATCCCGCTCAGGGGGATTAGGGGCTACTTCTTCCCGTACTCGGTGTAGCCGCAGCGGCCGCAGTGGAAGCGGTCGGCGTGCTTGGCCAGGAAGACACCATCCCCGCATCGCGGGCAGGGCTTGTTGTTCCTCTTCACCTTGTCGCCGTCAAGGGAATAGGCGGCGTTGGGGGTACCATCTGAGCTTACCATC
This sequence comes from Candidatus Undinarchaeota archaeon, assembly GCA_964519305.1. GTDB lineage: Archaea > SpSt-1190 > SpSt-1190 > JASMDC01 > JASMDC01 > JASMDC01. The sequence goes on along the minus strand of CAZFHY010000001.1, from coordinate 186,188 downwards.
AGGCCTTCTCCTCCTTAGGTGCATCTTCCTTCTTCTTCTCGGCCTTCTCTTCCTTTG
>CAZFHY010000001.1:0-186031 GCA_964519305.1 Candidatus Undinarchaeota archaeon | reverse complement strand
CTCGGCCTTCTCTTCCTTTGTCTCCTCTCCCTCTACCTTGATGAGGCCGTTCTTGATCAGCGTGGCCTTGGTCTCAACCTTGGAGAGCACACCAGCGTCCTTGTAGACCGAAGCACTGCCCTCGCAGGAGTCGATGCCGAAGGTCGTCACGTACCGGTTGACGATCAAGAGATCCTTCTTCGCCTTCAGGGCCGATGCCAATTGGGCTCGCACCTCGCCGATGGGCGGAGTTGCAGCCCCCTTGTGGTCGATGCGGAAGCGCACTTCAGTGCGCGCGAGCAGGAGGTTCTTGTACGTCTCAACAATTTCAACTTCCATGTAGATTCACTCCTTGTGTTAACATTACCGTACGCGCAGAGCGTACTTTCCGGGGATATCGACACCCATCTCGGTAGCGATGATGGAATCCTTCGAGTCCAGGATGTGGGCCACCCCGGTCCAGGTGGTCGTGAAGGAGTCGCCTCCGCAGATGGGGCACTTGTCCTTCAGCACGATACGGCGGCAGGAGCGGCAGACCTTCTCAGGCAAGGACAACACCTCCTTCCTCCTCGCCTGCCCAATCGATCTTACCGAGACCGGGCTGGCGCATGGTCAGACCGACCTTGGCGGACTGACTGTGCTTGTAGGACACGGTGATGATGCGTGCCCTGACCTTGTCACCGCTCTTGAGCACACGCTTGCTCTCGCGGCCCATAAGGACACCGTCCTTACTGTACGAAATATAATCATCGGTGATCTGCGAGATGTGGACGAGGCCGTCGATGGGCCCAAGGCGGATGAATGCACCGAAGTCCACGATCTCGATGATTGTGCCCTCGACCACTTCGTGGAGCTCGGGCCGGTAGATGAGCATCTCGAACACAGTGTCGTAGTAGACGCCAGCGTCACCGGGGATGATCTTTCCCTCGCCAACGCTCTCTACTTTAGTGATACAGAGCACAACACCGACCTGACGGTCCATGAGGCCCTCATATGCCTTGCGCAGGGATACATCCACCGCTTCCATGGGCTTCTTGCCCAGGAGCGCTGGGTCCACCCTTACGCTGTCGCGCATCGAGACCAGTTTGTACATGATTCTACCCTCCTATCGAATATCCAGCTTCGGCCGCACCTTCTTATCGAACAGCCGCATCGAATGTGCGATGACCTTTCGAGCGGTCACCGCGTCCCGCCATCCTAGCACCTCGGTAGTGACGTCCCCTGCGAGCTCGCTCTGGAGACTGAAGTACCGGGCGATCTCCTTAGGGAGGTTGGTTGGCAGGTCGTCAAGTCGTTTGACATCAGCGAGCGTTCGGTCGCGGACTGGCACGGCCAGCACCGTGTCCGAGCGTTGCTCACCTGTGATCATTTCAAGGATCGCGATGGGGCGCGACTCGATGACGCACCCGGGAAATGTCGGTTCACTGGTGACGACAAGACAGTCGAGGGGCTCCCCGTTGTCGAATATCGTCTGCGGGATTATGCCGTAGTCACCGTTATGGAAGACGGGAGCTGAGAGTACCGTGGTGAGCTGGTAGTACACCTGCCCCTTATCAGATACCATCTCGTACTTGTTCCGTCCCCCGCGCGGAACCTCGACCACGACGTTGACGATTTCTGGGGGATCCGGTCCCGGTGGGATGGTAATCCAGGGATTGCTCATGCGCTCACCTCTTCAAGATGACTACGATTGCGAAGGACGACTACAGGGCGTCTAAGCTCGGCGAGGCGCTGCTTGAGCTGTTTGTCCTGGGTGCACACAACAGCTCCTTTCTCTTGGGAAAGGGCAACAAGAATATCGTCCGCCGATCCCGGAGCAGAGAATGGGAGCACGGTGACCCCCAAATCTACGACCTTGAGCCCGACCTCGGCCGCGAGGTTGTCCCGGCCGCGGCCAGCTGCGGCCAGTGACTGCAACTCGTCGACAACAGCGTGTACGGTGACCGTCTCAGCACTGGGATTAAGGCGAGTGAGCTCGGTCAGGATGTCCACACCATGGATATGTGGGATCATCAGGAAGTTCGTATCGAGAGCGTACATCATTAGATGACACCGTACCCGATCAATCGCCACCGAGCCCCGAACCGCCGTGAGAGCGAGGCACGCTCGCCCTCCAACGCGCATACGGGCCGCTTGAGCGCCACACGAACGTGGTCCTTGTGTTTGTCGACTACCACACCGACGGTGGTGGCCGAACCGACATTGATCATGAACAGCTCCTTGGGAGAGATTGGATCAACAGCGATCTCTTCCTTGGACCCAACCACGCGTTCGAGGAGGGTGACGTCCAGGTCGAGCGTCGAGAGGACCGGGGGCAGCTTACCTGGGAAACCTACGAGGTTGCCCGAGAGCGAGTCCGCTTTAGAGAGTGATGGATCAAGGGACGTACCTATGCCGAACGAACCGCCAGGGGTCACTTCTTTGGTTGCCTTGTCCCCTGTAGTAATGGTCGTGATCGTCGTGTGTAAAGGTTCCCAAATGTCCTTGTTCTCGACCTTGTGCCTGATCCCCGGTCTGATCTCGATCTCGTCACCGATCTTGAGCTTGCCCTGAACGAGAGCACCGCCGAGGACACCACCCACAAGTTTTGAGGGGTGTTTTCCTGGTCGGTTGACATCGAAAGAGCGCGCGACGTACATACGCGGATCCGCTGACGGGTCCCGCTTTGGAGTCGGGATGATCGTCTCGATGGCCTGGATCAAGGCGTCAACGTTGATATTGTGCTGAGCGGAGATCGGGATGATGGGTGTCTTCTTAGCGCGTTCCTCTCCGAGGAACTGGACGATCTGTTGGTAATTCTCTTGGACCTTCTCACGAGAGACCAGATCGACCTTGTTCTGGACCACGACTATGTTGTCGACGCCGACTATGTCCAGCGCCATGAGGTGCTCTTTCGTCTGGGGCTGGGGGCACTCCTCGTTGGCCGCGACCACCAGCAACGCGCCGTCCATGATGGCTGCACCACAGAGCATGGTGGCCATGAGGGTCTCGTGACCCGGTGAGTCGACGAAGGATACGGCTCGCTGGAGCTTTGCCTCGCCACCGCAAGCCACACACCGATTGAGGGTGGTGAATGCTTTTGGGCCCTTCTCCTTAGGGCACTTGTAGAATGATGTGTTAGCGTAACCGAGCTTGATCGTTATACCGCGCTTGAGCTCCTCGGAGTGGGTGTCGGCCCATACTCCACTGAGAGCTTTAGTGAGCGTTGTCTTTCCGTGGTCGATGTGACCGACTAGTCCGATATTGACCTCAGGTTGTGGTACGGGATCGGGGGACATGTAATCACTCGGCCTTCTCGGCCCCTCCATCATCGCCAGCAAAGTATGTCTCGAGCTTCTTCTTCCCGGCTTTGACTACCTTGGAGTTTATCTGTAGAATGGCATCCGAGATCATGTTGCCGCGCACACTCTTGCGCCGGCGAATTCCGTCGGATTTCGGTCGGTAGCCGGGCGGTCCGGCGAGGAGCACCTTCTTACGAGCAGCCCCCTCGACATCCTTGCGCATGGCGAAACCTTGCTTATCTGTGCCTCCTGTTATTATGAGCTCGTAACCGGTTAGGCCGAGGATTTCGCCCCTGAATGTTTCACCGATCTTCTTTCCGATGAATCCTTTCATTTCGTCTCCAGAGAGTTCCTTCTGGTAGGACTTGCCTCCCTTGATATCCGATATCGTTACTTTGAACACCATTATCATCATCCCTATCCTAGCGCCCACAACGGATTGCGAGTGCGTTTAATATCGACGATCTGTTGAAGCGCCGCCTTCTCACTTCCCCGGATAACTTCCAAAATCTTTTTAATTGTTCTGTAATCGGGCTCAGGAATATCGGTGAGGAGAATATCATCTTCATCGAAGTCTTTCCCCACTTTTGCTGAGTCGATAGAGAGCGCGACCTGCATTCCTTCCTCGGCCATACGCACGTTGTCGCCCTTGTCCTGTACACCCTTGATACGCCCCACACAATCGCCTTTCAGCGTCATGAGGGGATATCCGGGCTTGACTAGGCCGCCCAGGACCTCTACGCCGACCACGGCCGGCTTGCACTGCCTGAACACGTAGCCACGTAGCACGTGGACCTTGCCGGCACGCACAACGTTGGAGAGGAGCTCTACCTTTTCCTTATCTCTCTCTGTCGTGGTCCATTCATCGTAGTCGTCGAGGAGCCGGTAGATTACGCTGTTATTAAAGACCGGCACACCTTTGTTCCGTGCCAGCTCCTTGGCATCGGGAAGGACCGTAGTATTGAACCCGAGCACGACACCGCGGTAACGGTCGGTATTGCTAACTTGTTCGGCCTTGAGAACATCGCGTTTGGTGATACGCCCCACATCAGCCCGGCTGATCGGGATTTCAAGTGTCTTGAGCATGCCCACGAGGGCCTCAAGAGCGCCAAGTGTATCGGCCTTGATGACCACACCGTTGACATCCTGTTCAACAAGGACGTCGCTCACCTCTTGCGTGGCCGCCTGGACGAGCCGCTTGACCTCTTTCTTGTTCTTGGCAACAGCCAGCGTCGTACCCGCCATGGCGTTCTCGAGGCCGGGTGCCGCGATCTTGATACCGGCCGCAGCCTGAACCTCCTTGACGGAGTCGAACTTGTCCTTCGGATCGCGCATCTCGTCGAGGGGTTTGGGGTTGAGCAGGGCACGTACGCGGGCCACGATAGGCGGGCCAAGCGAGCCTACGACGATCGTATCGCCCTCCTTGATCGTGCCATCGTAGAGGATGACATCGAGAGTAGTGCCCAGGCCCCGCTCCTCTTTCACCTCGAGGATTGTGCCCTTACCGGGCGCGCTCACGTCTACGACTAGGCCGTCCTTGAGGAACTGCTGCGTGAGCCCGGAAAGCACCATGAGGAGCTCGCCGATACCTTCCCCGGTCTTTGCAGAGACCGGGACGATGGACACCTGCTTGGCGAAGTTCGTGATCCGATCGTACCTTTCTCCCTCGAACCCGTGTTCCGAGAGCTGACCTACGAGAGTGTAGATACGCTCCTCGAGCTTATCCACGACGTCTTTTGACTGGTTCTTCAGGCTCTCTGAGATACAGGTACTCTCCCCGGCCTTCCATCCATGGATCATGTCCGCCTTGTTGGCGGCCACGAGGAATGGCGTCTTCGATTGGCGGAGAATCGTCAGAGACTCGATGGTCTGGGGCTGGAACCCGTCGTTGAGGTCAACGACAAGAATAGCAAAATCGGAGAGCGCACCCCCGCGCTTGCGGAGGCTTGTGAACGCGTGGTGTCCCGGTGTGTCGATGAATAGCAATCCCGGGATGCTCAGACTGGTCGTATCCTTCATGAGCCCTTTACAATATGTCTCGACGACGTTGAGGGGTACACACGTTGCTCCAATATGCTGAGTGATACCGCCGGACTCACGACATGCTACCGATGTCTTCCTGATCCAGTCCAGGATGCTCGTCTTACCATGGTCTACATGGCCTAGCACAGAGACTATCGGTTGGCGCAACGCTGTCTACTCCCGGGGGATGCCGCGGTCGATGCCGCGGCATTCAGGGCTTCTTCTTCTGCCCCTGCTCGGTCCACTTGACCCGGCGGGGGACCCGGGAGAGGTTCAGGAGGTTGTTGTCGCACTTGCTCGAGCAGAAGTACAGGATGGTTCCATCGTCCTTGATGAACATCGTACCTGCACCGGGCTCGATTTCTTTTCCACAGAAGCTGCAGTCCATTGTGCTCCTACCTCGCTGACAGCTTAGAGGCCTGCATGGTTGTCTCCATGAGCATCAGGATGTCGCCAGTCCTGATCGGTCCTCTGATGTTGCGCACGATGATCTTACCCTGGTCGCGCCCGATGAGAACTTCGCATCGGACCTGGATGACCTCGCCGCGGACGCCGGTGCGTCCCATGATCTCGACCACCTTGGCAGGTGTTCCCAGATCGGACGCAGCCGCTTTCGCCTCTACCTTCTTTTCAGCACCTCGTGCCACGATGCTCCCCTACTTCTTCAGGAGCTCGGCGACCTTGGCCTGGATCTCCTCGATAATGGGCTTGGCATTGCCAGGTTTGGTGATGGCGATTGCCGCCGAGGGCACATCGATGCCGGCCGCGGCGCCCAGTTCCACCTTGCTCTGGACATAGACATAAGGTATCTCCTTCTCCTCACAGAGGGGAGGGAGGTGTGCCACGACCTCGGGGGGCGTGACGTCTTCGGCGATGACCACGAGGCTCGCCAGCTTGCGCTCGATGACCTTCGTGGCCTCATTGCTGCCCTTCTTGAGCTTACCGGAGGTCTTAGCGACCTCGATGGCCTCGAGGGCCTTGTCGGCGAGCTCTTTGGGTGTGTCATACTTCACATGAATCGCTGCCATTTCTTTCAACCTTCCTCGGAATAAATTCCGTCATCGTTCATTGGTTTGGTTTGAGTTGTGGAAAGGTTCAATTTATAAGACTTCCTCACAGGCCGCGTAGCCTTTTTCCCCCTTGCCGGTCGTCACGAATCCATTTAGTCCACGGACGACATTACCCCGACCGGTGTGAATCTATGGCTGACAAGGATAATGCCAACACAGAAAGCGACATCAAGACCGATGAAGTCCTCGAGCAGGACATGGCCGTCAAGGTGCGGCCGCTGACCACGTACTACGTGCCCATCAAGGAGAACCTTGGGTTCAGGTTCGTGGTTTGGCCCACCAACCTTTCCATCGAGAAGGTATCCAAGAACCTGGAGACCACGCGATGGGACCGGCTTCAGTCCCTGAGCCTCACCCGTCGATCCGTGGAGTTCCTCGCCACCCGTGCGGGGTCCATGCTTGAGCAGTGGGACGTGTGCGCAAAGGCCGCTAGGTAGGATTTCTCGTACACAGATCATCCCAGGGTGCCGGGCAGGGATTCATCCCCCCTGCCCCTTTTTTTCTCTCTCATCCCCCGCCAGCGGGCGCCCCTGGATTGAGCGGGAGGGGGCCGATGACGACGTGCTGTGGATAGGGATTACTGACGTCCCTTAAGAACACGGTCCGTCCGAGACCCCCACGGCCGCTCGCTCACTGCAAGCGTCCTACTGGTAACCGCCGCTGCCCCACTGCTTCTGCTGCTGGCCGTAACCGCTCTGCTGTTGACCTCCACTGTAGGACGTCATGGCCTTCTGCAGATTGGCCTTCATGGCGGCCTTGCGCGCGGCTTCCTTTTGCATCATGAAAGCCACACCGCCCCCGGCGATGAGCAATATAACGCCCAACGCAGCGATGGCATAGAGCATGGCGGACGAACCGCCCTCGGTCTTTGTACCTGAGACCTCTGGATCGGGAGTGGCCTCGGGCGTAGCATAGGGGTCCTCACCGAAGTCATCGTCACCGGTGCCCTCAGTCGGCTCCGGGGTCGTGGCAACTGTCGGAGCGGGCGTCGCAGTGGGCTCTGGCGTGGAGGCGGGCTGGCCTGTTCCTGTGTCGATGTCGTCCAGGGTCCGCGTGACCACACGGGTCACCTTGTTGAAGCTCAGCTGCTTTCCTCCATCGATACCCAGTGTGAGCTTCTTGTTCTTGTCGTCCATCTCGGAGACCTTACAGCGGAAATCCACTGCGAGCTCGATCTCCTTGCCGTCCTCGACGGTGTACTCCTTGTCCTTGATGGAGAGGCAGTTCTTCAGTTCGCCGTCTAGGGTGAGCTTGAATGTGGCAGGTGCAGTCCCATTGTTCTTGATCTTGATGACCGAGCCCTTCTCGAGCTTGGGGGGGATGTCGACCACGATGTTAGGCCGGAGGATTTCGATGTTGATAGGCTGGGATTCGGTGATCTCGCTTGGCTTTGCCTGCGAGGTGACCGTCGCTAAGAGGGTGTAAGTGCCCGCGGCATTATCGGGGAGACCCATGGTGAAGGGGATCACGAGAGGTTGGTATGCCGCGGCCTTCAAGGACCGGGTGATGGGGGAACCGAGAACGGTGTCACCGGTCCCGTCGATGACGATGTCGTAGGTATCCTCAACGTTCCCGGTGTTGGATACGTTGACGAAGAACTCCACGGTCTCACCAGGAACTCCCGAAAGACCGGACGTCGCAGACATCTTCATCCCGATATGGTCCTCCTTGGTGATGACGAGCTCCAGTTCCGTGCTCAGTGCGGAGTCCGGGATGCCCACAGGATGGGCCGTCACTATGAACGTGCACTCATCGCTCTGGTCGGAGGCAGCAGTGATGTTGAGACTGATGCTGTACACCTCCATTGGGACCGTCTCCTTGTCGATGGTACCAATGAACTTCGAGCAAGCGTCATTGGATGAGAGCTTGAAGCGGATGGGGAATCCCTGCTCGTTGGTGAGGCTCACGATGGCCGAGGCCTTGTCCCCGGGCCGGAGATAGAGCTTGGGATGGGTGTTGGTGATGTTGAACGATGGAGTGAACTTGAAGGGGCTCATGGTGATCGTCCTTTCCGAGCAACCTGATGTGGGATCCTCGGAGCATACCATGAGTGTTGCGTTCACTGTGTTCGTGGGCGCGAGCTCGCACTTACCCATAAGATGGGATATCAGTACGAACTTGTAGTCGGTGATGGTAGCGGTTAGTTCCTTGGCGTTCCCAAGAGTGGGTGTAGCCAGCATAGTGGTGAGGCTCGTGCGAAGAGCGTCATATGCAGTCTGGTTGATATTGATGAGCAGACCCTTTGTCGTACCGAACGCAACTGTATAGCTCCCGGCGAGCTCCGACACCTCCCCTGTGACCATCGTCGCCAGTTGGCTGAAGAATAGGCTCTTATCAAGATGGGCAAGTAGCTTCTTCTCTCCATCAGTTAGATCGCATCCGTACATTATTGCCGTGTGGTTGGTCGTCCGTTCGGAGTACTTGGAGAGTTGTACCTGGTTCATCGAGAAGGCCGGCGTTATGGTGTCGACGATGACCGAGTAGTAGACGAGCTCGGCCAGGTTGCCCTCGTTCCTGAACGACAGATCACAATTGGCCTCTGCCAGTTCTCCGGCCGGAGGCCCGACCGCTGCACACGAATAGGTACCGATGTTGAATTTCTTGAACCGGGCCGCACCTACGTCCACACCCTTTGTCCCGACAAGAAGATCGTCACGTGTGTTGTAGACCTCTATCTTGACGGTCCCCGTCTCCACGCCGTCCGACCAGAAGAGGACCTGGGTCTCGGCCTCATCACCCTTTGCCACGGTGATGTTCTGGCATGGGAGGTTTATCTCCTCCTTTCGTACCAAGGCGTTCCATCCTGCCGACGCTTTTGCGCAAAGGCGGATATCGCCTTCGACCATGTTGTTACGCAGGGTAAAAGCCACAGTGTTGTTCTGGACAGGGACCACTTCTATCGTGTCGGGAGCATAGATATCGACGGGAGTGATAACGAGGTAGACCGTCGTGATGTTGTACTCGACTCCGTACTCGGCCGATGAGAAGTTCCATGACACCACACCCTCGCCAGATATCCCGTGGGCGAGGAAGTCAAGGTCCCACTCCGTGGGCACCTGTCGCACCATATCCTGGATCTGGCCGTTGATCTCACGTTTTATGAGCACCTCCTTCTCCACATACCATTTCGGGAGAGCGGAGATGGGTTGAGGGTCCTCCCCGTACTTCACGTGGGTGTAATTCGATGTATAGCGATAGACAAGTCGTCCGTCGATGACCTCTCGGCTGGCAGAAGTAAGCTTTCCTGAGAGCTTGGAGAGCTGGGACACGTCGACAAGAGGTTTCCCTTCTTGGTAGGAAAGGTGTGTCGCGTTCCGGACGAGGGCGTAGATTACCGTGTCCTTGAACAGCATGCACTTGGTCTCGATCGCCTGGATCGCGTTCTCGTTGCGGTGGAAGCTGAAGCGCCATGACTGGGCCGGGAACTCCATATGAGTGTAATACTCACCACTCGCCATATCGTTGTCAACAATTATGGTGTCCTCGTTGTTGTACCCCACCCAGAGAACCGCTGTCGAGGCATCGTTCTCGCTTGCACAGTCGATGTCCCGGTGATATGCGGTGATGTTCCCGATCTTTTTCTTAGTATCCAGGCCGTCGGCGCAATCGAAGGTGAAATTGACTACCTCGGTGTTGTTGCCTTCGATTCGTATTTTCCCTTCGGACTCGTCGAACTCGAGGAATTTGAATGAGTACTTGACGAGGAGCGGATAGAATCCGTCAGCGAGCATGTTAGTGACGTAATAGGCGACGTTCCGTTCGTCCCCAACGCCGAGCTCGACACGGCGCCCGACCGATACTGGAAGGTCACGGGCCTCCTTGCCCACGGCGCACTCGATGGATTCGGTCTCCATAAGGTCGAGCCGGGTGAGGTCATCGATGGTAAAGTCGACCTGGATAGGATCGGTGATAGTAAGCTCAGGGGGCTCCGATGTGTAATTGTGGTAGGTGAACGTGAAGTTCGCTTGGCCGTCGAGAGCGCCGGGGCAGTACACCGCGGCCGTTGTCGATCCACCGCTCTGGAGAATGCTGTCCTTGAAGAGGACGCGGTGCTGGTCGCCGGGGGTGCATCCTCCTGAGCTGACGATACCGTCCTGGAAGAAGGGATAGAGGGATACTGGGGATGTGTCGGTGGTGATGGTGAAGAATAGGAAATACTTGCCGTGTGCATCCACCACTTCGACATCACCGATCGATAGCTCGGCCATGGTAATCGGTACCAAGGCCGAGAACAAGGCGATGATAGTGATAAGCGCTCTATAGGCAGGACTCATAAGAGGACTATAACGCCTGTGTGCTATTTATGTCTTAGTATGGTCACCGGCGCTGCGGATATTGTCCACGGTTCCCGTACATAGATCCCTGCTGGTTCCAACCTTGCTGTGCTCCGCGATATCCGCCTGTACCCGTCATCCCAGGCTGTCCTGCAGCACCGGTCATCCGTGTCATTCCCTTGGTGGGGGGCTTGGTCTTGGCACCACCGATAAGCCCTTTCTTATGAGCAATGACGGCTCCTCCGCCGATCAACACGATAATGATGATGGCGCCACCAGCGCCCAAGCCACCGCTCTCGGGCTCGGGCGTCGGTTCAGGTGTTGCTTCAGGTGTTGCTTCCATGGTAGGCTCCATGGTGGTAGTTGGTGGCTCGAGCGCGATCGGATGGACCTTATCATAGTTGGCCCCTTCGACAAGGAGTTCGAGGCTCTCTAATTCGGCGCATTCGCTGGTTATACCTATCTCTACGAATCCGCCGGCAGGGACCTCGACGCTCGAGTTGGAGAGCATCACGCAGGCCGCGGCATTATTATTGAGTGTGAGCGCGATGGTACCGTCCGCATCACCGAGGTTATCGATCCTGATAGTACTGTTCTCGCCTAGCGTCTCTGGTACGCTGAGGGAGAACTCGGGTGCGCTCACGGTGACGGAGAACTTGGCCGTTCGTACAAGGTCGTCCTTGATCCCATGGGTCACCGATAAGGTGGCCGTCTGGACGCCCCGCTCCTTGGGTGCCGTTGCCTTTATGGTGATGTTGATCGACGCACCTGCGTCAAGTAGTGGGTGGCTGACGCCCGGTGGTGAGAATACGTTCGTATCCCCGTCAACGGATACGATGAATGTTGCCTTACCGTTTCCCTTGTTTGTAAGAGTGGCCACGAGTTCGACCGTTTCCCCTGCAGCAAGGGAGACATCGCCCGTATGGACCTCCAGTTCCATGTCGAGCACCTCCTCGATGTCGACCTCCACGGGGACCGGCACCTTGCGCTGCTGCTCGGTGTAGCCCGTGGGGAGGGCCTTGACGTGTACCATGTACCGGTCGGGCGTTGACCAGGAGATGGGTACGGAGAACACATGCTGGCTGTCCTCCTCGATGAGCACTTCGCTCTCCTCTGCCAGCGCGACCTCGGAGTACCCCTCTGATGCGATGAAGTCGAAGAGGAGCGGGAAGTGGAGGTTGTTGCGTATGATCATGTCGAAGGAAACTTCCTGGCCCGCGAGCACGTGGAGCGCTCCGGTCTTCTGTAGTATTGAGGAGAGATCGGGATCCGGTTTGAGCTCATAATCGAGGTCGATGAGGATATCTGTCACCTCGAACGTGCGGTTCACGCACGCGTACCGCAACTCATCGTCGAGCTGCATGGGCGTGTCACAAGCATATGCAGTAACCTCGATACTCGTTGCCCGGCTGAGCCGGCACGTCTTCCGATGGGCTTCGAAGAAAGCAGTATAGAGCGCTTCCACTGCCTCGGCAAGAGTTGCACCGGTCGTGGCATCGGGGGAGGTCCGGAACGCTTCGATGGCGCCCTTCAACCGAGCCGATTCAGTGGGGACCCCCATATCCTCCACCCGTGTGGCCAGCAGATCCGCCTCGGTGAAGAAACTGGCCAGCGGCCCTCCTGATGTGAAGTTACCGCCGTCGGCGAAAAGCTTGGCCAGGAAGAACAACTTTCCTATGGATGTGATGTAGTTCTTCAGATCGAGGTCGAGCGAGCACCCGATGATGCGTGCCTTCAGGTACTTGTTGGACGAGGCCTTGGCGTCAACGTCAACGGACGAGAATGGAGGGGTCACAAGGAGAATGTCCCCTGCGAAACCATATCGATATGTATTGCGAACGTTCCCGCCGTTGATGAACTCGAAGTTGCAGCTCATATCCCATTCGTTCTTGACGCACTCCTTGAGCTGTATGTGAGAGCTTGTGAAGAACGACGGGAGGAGGGATACCTTGGCGACACGGCTCAAACGTTCGTCCGTTTCCGAGGTTACGTTGAGGATGAGATCGCCCCCCGTCTCGGTCTCCAACCGGACTGTGACGTTGAGCGTGGCGGTGGCCCCACCGTCGACAGTGACCGAGTGGCAAGGTGCGCTCCCTTGCTTGTCAGGCTGGCCGGTCACCTCGATCCCGTTCACCCAGGCCTTGACACCGGTGGCCGTGCCACACACACGATAGCTGTCCTGTTCGAACATGAGGTTGTTCAGACGGAATGCGAACTCCCCGGTCTTATTGGGGACGACTGTCATGTTCTCAGGGGCCGAGATACGGAATGGCTCGGTGATGCGGAAGGGCACCTTGATGAAGAAGAGGTCCCTGTTACCTGTAGTGAGGTTGACCCAGAGGATCCCAGCATCCTTGGCCCGGACATGGACCGTTACAAGACTCCCATGTGCAAGATCCGTGGTCCGGTTCACAAAGAGACCCTCCTCCGAGTAGCCCTGCTTGTCTAGAATGATCTGTCGTGGGCCCGAGAGGGCAGGTGAGGATACGTTGACCGCAACGGTCGTCACGTTCTCCGGTACGGAGAAGATGAACGTGACATCCTCGGAGTGATGTAGCGAGAGGTTGTTGTAATGGTGACCGACAACGTAGGTATCGCCTTGCCAACCCTCCTCAGGGCGTTGGATCCCGACACTTGCCCGATCAAGGATACCGTAGGTCACCATTTGTGCAGGCATCAGGCGCGAGCCACCTATCTCATCACCTTCGCGGATGGCGATGTAGAACGCATGGTCCTCGACGAATTCCCTCTCGTAGGTCCGGATGACCGTACCTGGAAGGAGACCGGTCTTGTTCACAACGACGTCCATGATGCCTGTGGACCGCTCGAATCCCTGGAAGAGCATGAATCCCCGCTCGGTCGTGTAATTGACGATGAGCTGAGGACCGGCACGTTTAACGATGTCCCCTCTGACGAACGTTTGGTGAAGGAACAGGCTCCGCAGGCCGATATCCAGGGTGGGACGGCGGACATCCTTCAACTTGCGGGAGGAGGCCTGGTCAACCTGCTGGCGGGGATCATCACCGAACGGGATGAAGGATGAGAGTTCGAGACGGTCGTTGCCCCAGCGTACGAAGCGGGCATCACTGGCGGTCTTCCCTGCATCGTCGACGGCGACCTTGAGCACATTGAACCCGTCCTTGGCCGTGCCCGCCGGTACATCGACCGTTAGTTTATAGCGGCCTTTCACTACATCGTACACGATACCCTTATCGCCCATGTCCTTACCGTTGAACGTGATCGAATAGAGGTAGGCGTTCTCCATGAATGGTACCGGGTCTCCCTTGGAGTCGAGGAGCATGAACGTGACATTGATACGCTCAGGGTCCCTGTCCGCAATAGCCTCAGGGGATAGCTCTTCGATGATGAGCTGGTATCCGTTAGAGCTGCGAGCGGCACCGAGGCAGTCAGCTACGACGATCGTGGAACCCCCGGGCGGGATCGCATCGATCCCTGCTTCCCAGAGCAGACCCGCCTTCACCGAATCACATGATATCTCAGTGCGCTCACGGTCCGGGACAGCGGCCGCTATCGGGGATTTATTGGTGATGTTCACGAAGGCCAGGAGCCTGCCGTCGAGCACGTACGGAGCGTAATCCACGTCAACGTTCACCGGGGCCTTGACCGCGACATCCAAGTCAAGGGTCTCAGAGTCCCCCGTGTCGGACGAGATGGTGAGGGTGTAGTTGTACCAGCCCACGGGGGTGCCCTCGGGCACGGTCACCTCCACACGCCTGAGCGACTTGCATGGTACCCCTTCGATGACCTCTATACATTGTTCGCCCGTATGGGCCTGGAGCATCACCGTGGTTGTCGGTTCCGGACGCCCCGTGATGGTATTGAGGATGCCGGTGTGTACCTCATTGGGCCCTGCGAGGCTGAGTGTGATGAGGTTGTAATCGATTGAGTCGAGGGCTAGATTGATCTTCTGTGAAAGTGTCCCTAGGCTGAACCCGTCGAAGTACTTGCCCTTCGTGTCCTTGGTTATGTTGATAAGGTCATAGCAGTACCGGTACGCCTCACGTTCGGTATCGGGCGCCCAGGCCATACCAGAACAGTCCTTGGGATCGGGGACCGTATCGTCGCAGGTGTCCCCAGTGTTGCCCTTCCATGAGGGATCTCCGCTGCAGCAAGTGGACTCGCAGAGCCGCGCTGCACCTTCACCCGTGCAGGTGAGGCCACATTCGTTTCCAGTGGACGTGCACGGAGGGCATGTGGGGGGGCAGGGGGACTTAGCTCCACCTTCTGATGGATTGGGTGTGAGACCGAATACGATTACACCAGCCGCACTTGCGGCGTTGGCCAGGAGCTCCATCTCATTGTATCTTCCCGTGAATACAGCGGCATCGGTTGTTACGAAGATGATCTTCAGGGCATCAGGACGCCAGGCACAGGCACCGTTGTCGCACACGCCCGGGAGCGCACCGAACTCGTAGTCACGGCCCCAATCCTCCTCGATTGTGTACCTTATCGCATCGTAGGAGTTCTCGCGGCAGTCACCGCCCCCGCCTACTGTCTCTGCCCTGTCCTTGAGCACTTGGAGCCGGTCCTTGAAATATTGGATGTTGACATCGGTGTCGGTCTCGAAGTCCTTGAACGTCGTGAGCACATCGATGGGATCACCGGTGGGCCCGGGCAGCTTACGTACGAGCTCGTCCTGGAAGGGGATCATTGCCACACGGAGCTTGTTGTTGACCTTGGAGCCCATATTATAGACAATACTGTCCCAGTCAGTGATGAACTGCTCAAGGTCGTCGGCCATACTGGCCGTGAAGTCAGTGACGAAGACAACGTCGATCGACTTGGCCCGCCCTCCGCGATTGAAGGTGAGCACACCTACCTCGCTAGTGTCCTCCCAGTACAGGTCTAGCATTGTCTCGTTCCTGGCGAGGAAAGGTGAAACGCAGGAGTTCCAGTCATCAAGACAAAGACCGAGGTCGCAGTGTATGTCCGTGTAGCACATGTAGGAACGTTCACCGGCCGCGGGGACCGTTACTAGGATGAGCACCAGGAATAAAAGGCCCGACAGGCACCCCTTAAGCTCATTGGTCCGGGACCTATTTGTGATTCCATCCCCCATCCTTACCGCCTCCCATAATAGGGATACCTATTCATATAATTCGAGTTGTAGGCGCCATAACCAGCAGCTCCATAGGCGGCCTGCTGGCCTTGCACCCCCTGTCGTCCCTGCTGCATGTTCTGGGCTGCAGTCGCAGCACCCGGTTTCGCCGCAGCACCGGTGCCCGTAGCGGCCTTCTTCTTCTTCATGACAACGACACCACCCCCGATCACGAGAAGAACGCCTACGATGATTACCGGCCCCATCCCCATACCGCCTTCCTCATCTTCGGGGGCCTCGGGTGTGGGCCCATCGTCGATGGACCCATTGTCGATAGGCATATCATCGCTGGGTTCCGGTGTCGCCATGGCGGCCACCTTGAGGGTGAATGTCTTAGAGAATCCCGCCCCCTCGAGCGTGACCTCAATCTCACTTGCTTCCTCGCACTCGTTCTCCAAAGCAACTGACACAGATCCGCCCGCTGTTACCACAACGCTGCTGTTGACGAGGTTGACGCAGGACGAGGCGTCCCCGGTGATGCTCACATCGACCTCTCCCTCCATCTCACCATCGTTACGCACGACGATGGTGCCCGTGCCATCGAGGCTCTCAGGAGCTTTCGCGATGATCTCGGGCGCAGTGGCGGTAACAGAGAGATCGACATCCTTGACGACCGACTCATCGCTCTTCGTCGTGACCTTCAGCGTGCCCTTCACAGTCCCACGTTTCTCTGTCGTGACGGCGACGGTGATGTTCGATGATTCGCCGGGAGCGAGATCAATCTTATCGTCGATGATTGAGGACATATCTGCTATGGGGCCATCCAGGGTGGCAGTGAAGGTCTCCTTACTATTACCGGTGTTGTGCACCTCGACAATGAGATCGATGCTCTGGGTTGCCTCCACATCGGAAGTGGTCAAATGGGGCGTTGCGTCGAAGCTGACCTTGACATCCAATTCAGGTCTGAGCTCGATCTCGAAACCCTGGGTCCGTTTCGGCATCCCTGACGGGGTTGTCTTAAGATAAAGGCGCTGGTCGCTCTCGTCATCGAGCTTGATGGTCACGGTGAACAAGTGCTCCTCATCGGAGGTGATGAGCACCTTGGATTCCTCCAGAAGAGCGTTCTCAAGGTCGTAGCTCGCCGACGCGCTGAAGTCGAATAGCAGGTCGAAATGCATCCGGTTCCGCACCACGATAGGGAGCTTCGCCTCCTGACCTATCAGCACACCGTATGTCTCGCCGTCCTCGAGGACCTTCTCCAGTTCCTCATTGGCTTCGACGTCGCAGTCGAAGGGGAACTTTACGTCCTCTAGCGTAAAAGCCTTGCTGTTGCACGTGAAGGTCGACTCGTCCTGGACCTTCAAGGGCGTGTCGCAGACCATGATGTTGGCGGAGATCTTCTTGGCATGGCTCATTGTGCAAGTGGTCTTGAGCGAGGCCACGAACGCCTCATTGGCCGCAGCCGCCACCGTGGCCAGTGCGTCCCCGGTGTCCTTACTGGGCATGCTCTTGAACGCATCGACAGCGCTCATTAATGCGGTCCGCGTCGCGTCATCGAGCCCTAGGAGTTCATGAGCTCCCGCGAGGGTGTCGAAGGCAGCAGCCATCTCGTCCATCCCGCTCGTGAGAGCATAGCCGTCCTCGCTGGCAAAGGTCCGACCGATGAAATGAGCAGTTCCCAGTGCCAGGAGATTGGCCCTTGCTTCAAGGCTGATGTCGCACGCCACCAGGAGGGCCGAGACATCGACGACCTTGGATTGTTTTGAGCCCAGGGTGAACTGTTCGTAGGTGAGGTCCCCGACCATCAGGTCCGGCATCACAGCATAACGGTAGGTGTTCTCCGTGTTCCCTCCATTGATGGCCTGGAAGGAGCAGATGAGCTTCCATTGATTCTTCCGGCATCCTGTGAGGGTGATGGCGGACTTGGAGAAGTCCGCCGGTTTCACGGCGATCTCGGCCAATCGCTCGAGCAATGGATCGCTTATGGACGTGACGTTGAGAGTGAGGGACGCAGCGTCCTCCCGTGTGAGCTCGATCGTCAGGTTGACAGCCGTCCTCTGCCCTGCCTTCCCGGTCACTTCGTGGCACGGCGGGACCGGCGGGGGCTTCCCATATCTTGAACCGGTGTCCTCTGGGACCGACGTGAGCTCCGTGTCACCCGCGAATACCTTCACACCGTCCCCTTTCGCGCACACGCGGAACGTGTCGTCATCGGGCCTGTGGTTGCTGATCCCCAGAGAGAACTCCGTAGTAAGGTTGGGGACGGCTGAGATGGACGACGGTGCGTCGAGGATGAAGGGCTCGATCTCCGCATAGGGGACCGTGATTATCACCTCGTTCCTCATGTCGGTGGAGACGTTGACCCGCACCGTCCCTTCCTCTGCCACGCCCACGTGGACCTCGAGTACGACCCCGCCGTTGGGCTGTACCGTAGCGTTAGCAAAGAGCGTATCTTCATCGATACCGCCCTTTCCAGGCTCTAGAGTAAGGGTCCGGTTCACCAACGGGGCCGCTATGTCGACCGTAATGGATGGGATCGGCTCTGGACTGGAGAACATGAACGGGAGCATCCCCGGCCTGTAAAGCGTGTAGTTCTCATAGTCGAGTCGCACGCCGAACACTGGACCGTACCATCCCTCACGGAGGGTGTCGATCGAGGCGTCGGGAAGGGCCATGGAACCGAACAGCACGTTGGTCGCAGGATCGAGCCGGGACGCGCCGATGGCACCGTCCGAGAACCCGATAAGGTCGAGGTCGTGCTCCATCAGGTAGGGCAGGGTGACGGTACGTGTGATAGTGGCGGGGAGCGCACCGGTACGATTGTACGGCACAGTGACAGTCCCGTCGTCCTTCCGCTTGGAACGTAACATGATGAAGCCCCTTTTCAGGGTATGGTTGACGACGAGCTCGGGCCCGGTCTTCCTGCTGAGCCCTCCTAGCGAGAAGTCGGTATGGGTGAAGAGCGATGAATCACCCAGAACGAGCGGGTCCGCCGCTGTAGATACTGTTCTGGTGGTATCTGGGGCAGTGAGCACCTCCGTGCTCGATAGGCCGAGCTGGAGATGGGAGGATACCTTCAATGAAGGGGTTCCCTTTCGTAGGAGTGCGAAGTCCGATGCGGAGGAGCCCGATTCACTGATGCTCACCTCGAGCACGTTGTAACCATCGATAGCTGCTCCGGCAGGGAGGCTCCCAACGATGCGATAGAGCTTGGGCCCGTTGAGATACACGACGTCCTTCCCCGAGAGGGGGGCACCGTTCAGGGTCAGAGTGAAGAAGTGTGCGTTGTCAAGGTAGAGAAGTGTGGAGCCTGCGAGGTTGGTGATGTTGGCCATGATCTCAACCTTCTCACCCAGGTTCCCGGTAAGCAGCAGGGGGCTGACCTCGGTGATGCGAAGACTCATCCCATTGGAGGTCATGCTTGCGCCGGTGCAGTCCGCCACCGCCGTGAGGCTCTCGCCAGGAGGTACGCTGTCGGAGCCCGGACCCCAGAACACCTTGGCATCTTTCCCTGCGCAGGATATGCTCGACATGGACGTGACCGGTTGAAGTGTCTTATGGATCCCTGTGTTCGTTAGGTTCAGGAAGACCAGTACCCGGTCGTAGAGAGCTGTGGCCGCGTAGGTGATCGTCGCCAGGACGGGTGTACGGACCTGGACACGTATCTGGAGCTCTTCTGTATATCCCGTATCCGCCTCGAGCGTCACGTTGTAGACGTACTCGCCCTCCAGCACTCCGTCGGGAACCTTTACTTTCAGGTTCGACCGTATCTTACATGGTGGGTCCTGTGCCTCGTCAGGCCATTCGAAAAGTACGTCACATACCTCTACATTGAACTGTTCTGGACTGGGGAGCGAGATCTCGAGATCCCCCGGACCGGACACCTTCCGTGTCTTTAGCTTGAAATGGTTGAAGTCCACTTCCTCGAAGGCCTGTGTGATCTTGAACCGCATCTCGGCCTTGTCGAAGGACTTGAAATAGGTGCCTCCAGTGTCGTCAGTGACATTGATCAGATCGTAGCAGTACTGGTAGTTCTCCATGAGGAGCCCGGGCCTGAACGTCTTGTCCGCACATACCGTCGAACCACCACCGTCGGGCTCGCACTTGTCCGTGTACACACCGAGCCATGATGGATTCCCTGAGCAGCACTTGCTCTCGCACACCTCGATATCATCACCCTCCGGGTTAGGTACGAAGGAGCACAGGAGTTCACAAGTACTACCTGAGCGCGTACATCTGGGACAGGTGGGTGGACAGGGTGAGCGGTACTTAGGATCATCGGGATCGGGCGTGAACCCGAACACTACGATGCGCTTGGCCTTGGCCTCGTCGGCAAGGTTCCGCATGCTGGCGTACATCCCGGTGAAGACCGCCGCGTCGGTGATCACGTACACGAGCTTCAGGGACTGCTCACGCCACCGGTTCTCGGGGAGCTGGCTTCCCCAGTCCGAGGCCCATTTCTCACGCACGGCGTACTGGATCGCATCGTAGGAGTTCTCTCGACACTCCTCTCCGCCGGTGACACGGTCATAGATCGCCGCAAGCCCCGATTGGATAGCGGCGTCGGCTGCGTATTCGTCAGCATAGAAGTCCTGGAATGGGAGGGGCAGCTTTGGTGGACCGAAGCTGTGGGTGAACTGGTTGGCAAATGGGATAAGGGCTACTCGGAAATTACCTTCGGACTTGGTCTTGAGCACTTCTGTGATAGCGGCCCAGGTGTTCCTGAACTCCTCAAGATCGTCACGCATGCTCCCTGTATGGTCGATGGCGAACACCGCGTCGATGGGTCGCTGGAATGTCTCGTTGTTGGCCACATGGATCGTGAAGGTCTTCTCCTCGCCCCACGATAGCCCGGTCTCCAGCACCGGAACGGACAGTGCGGGGACACCGCAGCTGCCATCTTCGAGCACGCAAGACTCGGTCGTACCGGAAAGACAATCGGACTCGGTCCAGCACGCGTGGTAGGCGCCCGACGCAAGGCAGACCACCAGCAGGAACACTAGGATTGGCGTTCGCATGGCTACCGCTCACATACTATCATGGTTACATGACTTATATCCCTTGGGTTTTGACGGCGCCCGTCACCGACAAGTATTTATACCGCTGCACCCGCAAGCCAGGGTCAGAAAGGGGTCAGTGTGGAACGCGAGATGTTCTATGATGAGAAGATGGACTTTCCTTCTTACTCGGAGGAGTTGGAACGACTGGCCGGTCTGTACGATAACGTTGACTTGGAAGTAGTCGGTAGCTCTGCGGAAGGGCGCGATATTTATCGTGCACACATCCACGGCGAGGGAGCCCCTGTGCTGGTCACGGCAGGACACCATGGAAACGAACCCGCAGGGCCCATGGCGGCCTTGAACTTCATTCGTGAGGCTGGCGAGAACGGTACAGCACTCGACATAACACTATACCCGATGGTAAATCCCGATGGCTATGAGGCGGACCAGCGTGGGAACGCTCATGGTGTCGATCTCAACCGTGATTACGGATTTTTCAAGGAACCCGAGACATTGGCTCTCATCGGGAGCATCGGTCGTGAGGATTACATAGCTGCACTGGACATGCACGAAGCGCCCCGGTCCACAAAGGGATTCTACGTTTACGAGTCCACACCTATCCGGGAGGACATCAACCTTGGCCAGGCAGCGGTCGATGCTGTTGGTGAGAAACATCCGATCTCATGGGGCGTTGTCCGGCGAGACCGTCCCGGCTGCTTCCGCGACTTCTGGGCATCCCGGGACGCCTACGCAGTCACCTTTGAACCTCCGGGTACCTTCGAGATCGCGGACCGAATCGACATGGAGCTCCGAGCGCTCTATGCCAGCCTGGACCTGCTGGAGGATACCACGGCCGATGGCTCTTGGGAAGCCTACGTTCCCAGTGGCGATTACGTCGTGGCCGCACCTTGAGAAAGGGCGCTCTGCCATAATAACATAGCTGATGCTCCAGAATGAGCAATATCCTTCTGAAAGAGGTAACGACCTACTGTGCGGCGGACTTGTAGCGGTAGAGCGTGGATGTGTTGGTATCCGTGTATACTAACTTCTTCTCTACCTTCTCCTTGGACACCATCTGGTTGAACTTCCTTCCCAGATAGGAGGGGCTCAACTTCGTCAGGTAGGAGAGGTAATCAACGCTCACCCATCCTCTTCGTTGGACCAGGAAATCGAGGGCATTTAGAAACAATCTCTCCTTAGTAGCTTTCTTCACACCCGACCCTCCATTATTGAAGACGTCGTGGCGTTATTTAAGGCTTTCTGCTCCGTTACGGCGTTCAATAGGACTATAGGGGAAGATAGGGAATTCTAGAAAACTCTAAACGACAGATTTTCCGAAAATCGACATATAAAACGCGGTATGGCCCTGATACGATACTTTATAGGGTTTGAAGCGGTTCCTAACCTTGTCTTTGGGGGGCACAGTCTTTTTAAACCTGAACATCCTGCCCGCCAACATGGTGAACGACGGGGGCGCTCCGGATAAGCGCTTCCTGGAGAGCATCTTCAAGACGGATCTCCATTGCCATCTTGGAGGATCGATCCGGCTCAAGACCCTTGTCGAGCTGGCTGATGAACAGAGCGTTCCACTCCCCTCGAAGGACATCGGGAAGTTAAAGAAAACGATCTCCCCATCCGAGTTCCGCTCCCTTGAGGAGTACCTTGCCGCCTTTACCACGACGGAGTCCGTTCTTCGGGACCCTGCGGCCCTTGAGCGGGTTGCTTACGAGGTGTGCGAGGATGCAGCGAAGGAGAACGTGATCTACCTGGAGTTGCGGTTCGGACCCACAAATTACGAGACCGATGACCTATCTCCTCAGCGCGTGGTGTCTTCTGTACTTGATGGGATGAAGCGTGCCGAGAAGGACTACTCCATCAAGACAGGCCTTATCCTTTGTGGTATCCGCACCGAGCTCGAGCGCACACGAGAGGCCGCCGAGCTGGCCGTGATATTCCAGGGACGCGGCGTGGTCGGATTCGACCTGGCCGGGGCCGAGCGAGGCCATCGTCCTAAGGACCTGATGGAAGCGTTCGCTCCCGTGCTCAAGAACTTCGTTCCAGTGACTGTTCATGCAGGTGAGGGCTACGGTGCCAAGAGCATCGAAGAGGCGATAAACTACCTCCGCGCCGACCGCATCGGACATGGTACTAAGATACAGGAGAACACAAAGCTCTACGATTATGTTAACGTAAGGCGGATCGCCCTCGAGGTCTGCCCCACGAGCAACGTCCAGACACGCGTAGTGAGCAGCATCGGGACCCATCCCATGCTCCGCTATTTCCGCGACGATCTGCGAGTATGCATCAACACCGATAACCGCACGATCTCGGACACGACCGTCACTAATGAGCTGTTCAAATGCTCCAAGCATCTCGGTCTCAGCCGGGGTGATATCAAGTCACTGGTCAAGGCCGGTGTGAAGGCGGCCTTCCTTCAGCCACGTGAGCGGACCGCCCTTCTGGACCGGGTGGATGAGCAGTTCGAGGAACTGTGAGACGTCCACTAGATCATCGCGTACACGAACGGCGATAGAGCAGAACTCTGGCCCGCTGCCAGCAATGCTCCCACGATGAGCAGGGTGATGAGGGCGGGAGCGAGCCACCATGCCTTGTTATCCCAGAGGTAGTCGAGCACCTCGCGCACAAGCATCGGATTCCGGCCCATATCAGAACCTCAACTGCACTACATCCGGTCGTGACATAAAAACCTATCCTCGCCGCATGTCATCAATTATCGGTCCGGGAGCGAGAGGAGCTGTCCCACTCGTCATCGGGATTGTCCTCCCGCCTGACAAGGAAGCGGCCGAGCAGGGTGCAGTCGATACCCGTACCCATCATGCATCGGAAAGCGTCCTCTGGAGCGCAAACGATGGGTTCGCCACGGATATTGAACGATGTGTTAACCAGGACCGGCACCTTCGTATGTTCACCGAATCCCTTGATGAGCTTATGGAAGAGGGGATTGGTCTCCCTATGTACAGCCTGGAGCCGTGCAGTGCCGTCCACGTGGACCGCGGCCGGGATGAGGTCGAGCTTGTTCTCACGGACAGGGTAACTCATGAGCATGTACGCTGTCGGCCCGGGTAGCGGGAGGTCCACGTCGAACCAGTCCGCGGCATCCTCGGCGCACACCGACGGTGCGAAAGGTCGGAACGGCTCACGCCGTTTGACCTTCTCATTGAGCACGTCCTTCATCTTAGCGTCACGTGGATCGGCAAGGATGCTCCGGTTCCCAAGAGCTCGAGGGCCCCATTCCATCCGTCCCTGGAACCATCCTACTACCTGGCCGTCCTCGATAATGCTCAACGTTGTGTCGATAAGCTCATCTTCGTCCGAGAGCTCTTTATGGACTATACCGTTATCCTTCAGGAACTCTTTGACCTGATCGTCGGTGAAGCCCGGTCCGAGGTATGGAGAGCGGAAATGGGATGAACGAGGTTTACCGAGCACGCTATGGGATGCGTGGAGAGCGGCGCCCATGCTCGTACCTCCATCACCCGGATCGGGGGGGATCCACACCCGCTCGAACGGAGTCTCCTTAAGGATGGTGCCGTTGAACACACAGTTGAGCCCTACCCCGCCAGAGAGCACCAGGTCAGGGCAGTCCGTCTGTGCGTGCACGTGGTTACATGTGGTGGTGAGCACCTCCTCTGTAAGGATCTGGAGTGCGGCGGCGATGTCCTTGTGTCGCTGAGTGGGCGCCAGTCCAGGTGGTGCCACGGGGCCTCCCAACAATTCGCAAAGTTCGCCCGAAGGCATGCGGCCTGCAAAATGGTAATCGAAGTAGCGCATGTCCAGTCGGAAGCTCCCGTCGTCGCGGACATCGATGACCTCCTTAAGCAGCTTGTAGTATTCGTTGGTAGTGGGATCGAGGTTACCGAAGGCGGCCAAACCCATGACCTTGTATTCCGAGTTGTTCACGGCGAAACCCAGGTAGGCAGTGATGGTCGAGTACAGGAGGCCGAGCGAGTGGGGGAAGCGCAGCTGTTGCTCCAGTCTGACCTCGGTATCTTCACCCATTCCCCACGCAGTCGTGGTCCACTCGCCGACACCGTCTATGGTGAGGATAGCAGCCTGCTCGAAGGGGCTGCACAAGAACGCACCTGCCGCGTGGGCCACGTGATGGGGGATGAAGAGCACATCCCCCCCGTAGCCCAGTTCCTTCCGTACGCGAGATACCACACGCAGCTTACGCAGGAGTAGGTCAGGCATGGCCCGTACGAAAGAAGGGAGCCCCCGCGGGAACATCTGGATGTGCTGGTGGAGCGCTCGCTCCAGACGGAGGAGCGGCTTCTCGTAATGGGCGATATGGTCCAGCTCGTCCACCGTTATCCCACCCTCATCGAGGCAGGCGCGGATAGCGTTCAGAGGGAACGTGATGTCGTGTTTGACGCGTGTGAACCGCTCCTCTGCAGATGCCGCCACGACCTCGCCATCCCGCACAAGGCAGGCCGAGGCGTCGTGGTAGAAGCAGGCGATCCCGAGCACGTCCATGGTTATACCTCAGTACTGTCTATAGTATCTATCCCGCGGAGCTCTACCCTGATCAGTAGGCTCCCAGTAGCTCGGTGCACCCGCGTCCGGTCCGAGCTCAAGGAACCTCTTGCCTACGAGCCGGGCAGTCAGTGCCGTGCATCCGATACCAACGATATATGAGGCTGTGAGCGCGAGGCTGTTGACCGTGTTGGCAAGGGCCCCGAAAGCATAGCCTAGGGCACGACGTGGCCCCCAGGAATTGTCGGTGGCCTCGTGCTCCATGCTCGGGTACCTACCCGGTGCCCCCGCCCTCTTCCTCCCCCTCGCCGATGGGGGTGATGTCGTACTCCTGACGCACGAAGATTCGGATGTTGGGCTCGAGGTCGCGGTACACGATGACGCCGGGGCCGATGTGTGTGTTGGGACCGGCCTTCACGCCAGGCATGATGGATGCGTTGACGCCGGTCTTTACCCCGTCGCCCAGGATGGCGCCGAGCTTTCGACGGCCCGATGACACGGTCTCGCCCTTGATGCGGACATTGATCGGCTTGTCGTCGAACCGGAGGTTGGCCACCTTGGTACCGGCGCCGAAATTGCACCCTGCACCGATGAGCGCATCCCCGATGTATGCGAGGTGCTCCGCCTTGGAGCCACCGAGGATAAGGGAGTTCTTTACCTCCACGGCACGGCCGATACGCACGTTGTCGGAGATATTGACATTGTCCCGGATGAAGCAGTTAGGGCCTATCTCGCAGTTCTTGCCGATGTAGACGGGACCCTTGATGTAGGATGTACCTGTGATGATTGTACCCTTCTCGATGACGACATCACCTTTGATCACAACGCCCGGTTCGAGCTCGCCTTCGATCCTGTGATCGATCTTCTTCATGATGAACTCGTTGGCCTCCAGGAGCTCCCAAGGGCGTCCGACGTCACGGTAGTAACCACGGTGCTCGAGCACTTCCACTCGGTTACCACCCTTGAGGTAGTGGTTGAGGGCATGGGGGATGTCGTACTCCTGTCGCTCGGTCTCTCCCCTGGCGACTGTGTCCAGGAAGGCGGGCTCAAGGAGGTAGATGCCGGCGTTGACCATGCATCCCTTCGCCTCCTGCTCGGGTGGTCTCTCACGCACCTCGGTGAGGTGGGAGCCGTTGCATGTTAGCACCCCGTACTCCCAGGGATTGTCAACATGGGCACCGACGATCACTGAGCCACCCTTGACGGCACGCAGCTGTTCCATTATCGCGTGGTCGAAGATGAGGTCACCATGGATGAGGAGGAATTCATCGTTGAGCTTGGTGTTCTCGGCCGCAGTGTGAAGGGCATGGGCCGTCCCCAGGCATTGACCTTGGTCCACGTAGCTGATGGAAAGGCCAAACCGTTCACCTGTACCGAAGTACTGGCGAATCTCGTCCGCGAACTCGTTGACGACGAGCACGACCTCCGAGATGCGGGCAGCCTTCACGGCCGAGAGCACGTGATAGAGGATCGGCTTTCCTGCAAGAGGGATCATGGACTTCTGTCGTGTGGCCGTGAGCGGATGGAGACGCGTCCCCTGTCCAGCGGCCAGTATCACCGCCTTCATGCCCATGGTCCCGGCAGGGGGGACAAACTATAAGAAGCCTACCCCTCGCGCACGACCAGCGTCCCCTTGCCCTTCTCTGCAACGTCACCCAAGTACCGTGCGAAAGGGCCCGAGAGCCGTTCTCCAGCGATATCGACGTCATCTATGTTGCCGTCGGATACGAAGGATGGGAGCACGTGAACGGGCCCGAGGACGACGATCAGTCCGCCCCGCATCTCGCCACCGACACGGCGGGGACAGGCGCCGGCCAGTATCTCCCCGTTCTGCATATGGACGCCGAGGAATGGCCCGGCCGTTCCTCTGATTATGAGCGTACCACCGGTCATCCATGCGCCAGCCTCGACACCGCAGTCACCAGCGACCTCGATGCGGCCTCCGGTCATGCCCGTCCAGTCGCCGGGTAGAGCTGCGCCAAGATGGTGCCCTACCGAACCTCGGACCACCAGGTCGCCGCCCGTCATGGCCATACCTGCCCAGTCGCCGCAGTCACCTTCCACTTCCAGACGCCCGCCCGACATACCGCTGCCAGTATGCATTCCCGCGGCACCCTTGATCACCAACTCGCCGCCGGTCATCCCCTGACCGATGCGCTTGGTCCGTGCCACGTCGCCCTCGATGATGATGCGTGTGCGTCCCGCGATGGAGCCTGCACGTCCTTCCACTTCGAAGTGGTCGCCGAGCGCGACCTTGCGGTTGCCCCGCCAGATGGGGAGCTCTGAGATGCGGTCACTCGTCTTTCCCGCGAAGGTGTTGGGGCAGATGCTCTCTGCCTCGAGCCCGACGGCGGGTTGGTCGATTGGCCTTAGAACTAGCTCGCGCACGGTCAGCAACAGGGCACCTCCCGGGGATGGGGCAGATAGTCTTCCTGTACCGTATAGTTTGCCTCGGTGATGGTGCTGTGGTCTTTGAAGAAGGCGACACGGTCCTCGCGGACGGCCTCATCGTCGTACTTCGGACGAGTGAATAGCGTGGACCCTGGGACCGTCGTCACGACACGTCCGTCCCGCACAACGACCTCGCCACTCTTGACAGTGAGGAAGGCTCGGCCGAGTCCCTGACGGAGCTTTTTCGGGTCATTAACGTCATCGGGCAGGAAGTCGTACACAGCGATGTCCGCGTCCATTCCGGGGCTGAGGCCGCCCTTGGTACCCAGACCGAGACGCTTTGCTGTGCCGGCCCGGGTCATGATTGCCAGCTCTGACAGCGAGTACTCACGATCGAGGGAGGGGAGAGTGGTGGCCGAGGATGCACGCTCATGGACGTCGTCCAGGGCCCGCTCCCGTGCCTTCTGGCTCGCCAGCAGCGTCATGATATCTGGGTATCGAGCGAACGGGCAGCCGTTGGGAGCATCGGTTGTGAGGAACACGCGCCAAGGATCGTCGATGAGCAGGGCGAGTTCGAGGCCGGCCGCCCACTGGATAGCGTTCACACCACTGGTCGGACGATAGACGTAGGGGACGATGCCGCCACCCGTCTCCCTCTCTACATCGGTGTTCACCCACTTGAGGCGGTTGATACGACCAAGGTGCCATTCGGCGGGGCCGTCGGCGGTGAGCGTGGTGGTGTCGCCGAACATGACCTGTCCGATATCGGTTGTGAGCCCGGGATGCTGTGAGAGCTCACCGGCAACCTCCTCTGCCCTAGAGGAGAAGTCCTTCCATGATCCACCGCCATAGGTGTGGAACTGGAGATGCGTTACATGTGCCTGTCCGTTCTTACCCAGGAGACGTAGGGACTCTATGGTGATGTCCGCGTTCCCGGGGATCCCAAGGTTGTTGAGGTGGACGTGAATGGGGTGGGGCAGCTTGAGAACGGCGACCGCGTTCTGAAGGTTCGTCAGGACCTCTGCAGCGGTGACGCCGAAGTGGGGTGTCGGCTCGTCGAGAGCGTTGACGTTCTTGGCCCACTCCCAGGCGGCGTTCCCGGCCGGGTTGACCACTTTTAGCCCGAGAGCCCGCGTGGCGTGGATTAGCCAGGCGCACCAGGGTGCCACGAGCTCCTCGTGTCCATCTCTGATGTATTCGAGCAACCGGTGGTGATTCCCCGCCAGCACCAGTGCCCCGGTATCCAACAAGGGTGTGTCGGCCAGCTCCTCATGAGTGTGGCGGCCCTTGAGCGGGGCCATGGCGGGCTCGATGACGGTGGTGTACCCCATCTCGGCGTACAGGGCCCCGGTGAGCCGTGTGGACGGGACCGTGAGGCCCGAACCTGCCCCTATACCGGCGACAGGATCGTGATTACGTACTTGATGTGATGAATCCTCGGGGCGCAGACACCTGGCCCGGTTGACCTTCGAACCAGCGATATGTGAATGGATGTCCACTCCGCCGGCCATGGTGACGCGCCCTCCCGCGTCCAGCTCCAAGGCATCGCGTTCTTTGACGTCATCGACCATCCGGCCGTCGCGACAACATAGGTCCATGACCTCACCATCGGTCCCTGCCAGCGGGTCGTACACGCAGGCGTTGCGGATGATGAGGGTCCGGGCCACGACCGGGGGCTGCCGTGCAATCTTTAAAAAACGCGCGGCCAGCAGCTACTCCATCTCGATTGTGGCCGGGGGCTTGTCCGTGATGTCGTAGAACACGCGGTTGACCCCTTTGACCTCGTTAACTATACGTGCGGCCATGGCACGCAGGACATCCCAGTCGAAAGGATAGACGTTGGCCGTCATGGCATCGATGCTCTGGACGCACCTGATTGCGATGGCCTCGTTGTAGGTGCGTGCGTCGCCCATTACGCCTACCGTGCGCACGGGCAGGAGCGCCGGAAAGTACTGCCACAACTCCTTGGTTATCCCCGCGGCAGCGACATCTTCGCGTACGATGCGGTCGGCGAGGCGGAGGGTATCGAGGCGCTCCCGGGTGATCTCGCCCAGGCAACGTACTGCCAGGCCAGGGCCGGGGAACGGCTGACGGTCCACCAGCTCACGAGGGAGATCGAGCGTGGCACCGATGGCACGGACCTCGTCCTTGTAGAGCTCGGCCAGTGGCTCGATGAGGGAGAACCGCATCCCTTCGGGGAGGGCCACGTTGTGGTGGGACTTTATCTTGGCCGAGTGCTTGGAGGTGGACGCGCTCTCCACCCGGTCAGGGTAGATCGTGCCCTGGGCCAGGAACTCGATGTGGCCTGCTTCCTTGTCCAGGCTCTTGGCCTTCTCCTCGAACACGTCGATGAAGGTGTGGCCGATGATGTGTCGTTTCTCCTCCGGATCGGTGACGCCCTTGAGCGCGTTCAGGAAGCGGTCCGTCGCATCGACGATATGGAGGTTCTTGACGGGCACGTTCTTGGAGAATACCTCCTCGACGAACGGCCGGTCGTTGTCCCGCAGGAGCCCGTTGTCAACGAACACACAGTGGAGTGAGTTCCCCACTGCTTTGTGTAGGAGCGCTGCAACGACGGATGAGTCCACACCCCCGCTAAGGCCCAGGAGCACACGCTCCTTACCGACCTCCTCCTTGATGCGTGCTACCGTCTCTTCAACGAACGGTGCCATCGACCAGGTACGCGCCGCTCCCGTGATGTCCAGGAAGTTTCCGAGGACCTTGCGCCCGCAAGGCGTATGAGCGACCTCTGGGTGGAACTGGATACCGTAGACATGGGTGTCCTCGCTCCCAAATGCGGCTACCGGACATGTGTTAGTGGTACCGAGCACCTCGTACCCTTCCGGCGGCTCCTCCACAAGGTCGCCGTGGGACATCCACACGGTCTCCTCCTCCCATAGCCCTTCGAAGAGTCCCGTACATCGCCTCGGGTAGAACATGGCCCGTCCGTACTCTCGTTCCTTACCGGGTTTGACTGTCCCACCGAGCATCTTGGCCAAGAGCTGATGGCCATAGCAGATACCGAGCATGGGGATACCTTCTTCCAAGGCGTACGAAAGGACCGCCTTGGGGAGCTTGGGCGCACCCTTCTCGTACACCGATGAGGGTCCGCCTGAGAGCACAATCCCCTTGATGGGGAGCTCCTTGAGCCGTTTGACCTTCACGGTGTATGGGAGGATGAACGAGTAGACCCCGAGCTCACGGAGTCGTCGGGCGATGAGATGACAGTACTGCCCGCCGAAGTCGAGTACGACCACTATCTCGTCCTTGGTTGCCACCGGAGATGGTGCGGACGACAGGTTTTAAAACACTATTGCTCGGCCGTGCGGACCTCACTGAGCCAAGCGATCAGTTGATGTGCGAGATCAGTCCGGACCTCTGAGAAATTATGATCACCTTCGAGCACGACATGGGACATGTGGCGAGCTCCCGCTCGCTCGAACTCTCCCACGAGGTTTCGTAGATGGACGTCTGGTGGAGCTACTGTGTCTCTGCTCCCTCCTAAAAGGAAAACATGCCGGTCCTTCAGCGCCGGGACCGTGCGGGACAGCTGCCAGTCCATCGCTCGGCATGCCACCTCATCCACTATCGCCGCAGCTGATGTCCCTGTAAGTGGTGCCAGGCTCGCTTCCCCAAGCGATGTCACAGCTTCATCCCGCGCTTTGGGATCGTCTGCCCGCGTCAGCGCGACCGCCCCGAAGTCATACCCTGCGATGGACGCGACACCGATGATCGCTGGATCCCTGGCGGCAGCATGGAGCGCGACGAATCCTCCGAGGCTGGCCCCGGCCAGCACGAGACGCTCGCGGTCCACCCGAAGGTCGCAGGCCTTTGGGCCACGCAGGAACGTCAGCGCAGAATCCACGTCCTCTATGCAGTTGGCGATGGAGAACGAGCCCTCACACCCCCATGAGCCACGATATGAGAACACGAGCACGTTCCATCCGGCCCGTCGTACCTCGTGCGCCAGATCCCCGTTGCGTTCATATCCGGGGAGCCCGTGGAGCAGAACGAGCGTTGGGTGAGGGCCAGCGCCCTCGGCCATCAGGATGGACCCGATGATACGATGGCCGTGACTGGGGAATAGGACGGCCGACATACAGGGTGGATTCTCCAAGGTGACCATGCTCTCACAAGAGGGGCTACATCATCCCTGCTTCATCCTTCCGCTTGGCGTAGTCCTCGATGCCTTCCTTGCGGATCATCTCGAGACTGCCGACACGGTCCGAGCGGAAGAGGAAGCCGAAGATCTTGGACATGATATTGTTGAGGTTCTGGCACTCGTTGAGGTCCTCGAACTCAGTGCACTCCGCGCAGGATGCAAATCCTTTCTCGATGCAGCACTTACGAACATCGCACCAGTCGTTCCCCTCGCTCTTCTTGCATGTGGGGCACCTGCCCCGTGTGTGGGAACCGCAAGAGCCGCAGTAGAGGCCACAGTAGGCAACCTTCTCGGAGAGGTTCTCGTCGGCCATGACCGTTTGAGGAGGCAGCACCTTTTTAAGCCTGGTCCCCTGGATCGCCCGATCCATCCTGTGCCTTCTCGAGCATCTCAGCGTGATACCACGATCGTCGTACTGATATACCCGTGCTCACGAATACGAATCCGGCGAGGCCGATGACAGTGGATATGATATAGAGGGGCGCCAGAAAGAACATCAGGCCGATGAGCGCCCCCGTCTGGGTGGTCTCGGATGCGGATTGTGGTTGATACAGGGCGACGAAACCCCATATGAGCATGAACCTTACCAGGACGGCGAACACGGCGATGCCCACGGGGAACGATAGGACGAGAGCGAGGCCGTTGTCATCGGTCCGTTCATAGAGCCATCGGTTCGTCCAGACCGCTGCTAGAACGAGGATGATGAGGGGATGCAAGGGGGTGACGGCGGCGATCGTCGCCACCATGAAAACGATAACCGCGTCCCGCGCGCTTCCTTTTGAGCGATAGGTGAGGAGCGCGGCGATGGCCCCGACAGCAAGGCTGATAGTGACTAGTGGATGGGGGCCAAGACCCGCCAGGATTGTCAGGATATCGTTCGCGGTGATGTCGAGTGGGTGGTTCATCAAGGCATTTCAAGGTTTGTGATAGCGGATCCTATGCACGACTCACCATGTTACTACTCAAAAGTAGTAAACTTTAAATAGACAGGGAACCATATACTATGGGTGATGATAGGCGAAGGCTTGGAGGGCAACGTCGGACCCTACCAGCTCGACACATATCACAACGTCTCCCTTTCGACATTCACTGCTCCCCGGGCCGATCCCGAACTGCGCAAGACCAATGCACCGGACGGCACTCCCAACCACAGCTGGTACCCTGGACCAAAGTATAGCGACGATGCATGCGTGGTGGACCCTGAGACCTCGATGGTCTACGAGCTCAAGCTGGACAAGGAAAAGGAGGGTGTAGAACGTATGCTGAACGGTACCCTCCTCTATGAGGATGCTCGCACGGGAAAGAGCGAAGAGATGACGCTCCGTCACTACCTAAGCGAGAAGGGAGTAGACAACCTCCTCCCCTTCGTCGGATACGGATCGAACAGGAATCCAGCACAAATGGTCGACAAGTTCTCAGAGAAGAGCTTTTCAAAGTACGAGGACCTGTTCGACATCAAGCTGACCACGGACGAGCACAGAGCGACACAGGACCCCATCGTCATGGTCAAGGGGAAAGGACCCGGCAATGTAGTCTATATCAACCGCGTCTCACACAACTACCAGCAGCCGTTCGCTCTCTACGTCCCCCCGTCAAAAGATACTGCGGGTGAGGCCGAAGCATGGGTGACCTTCATCACCGATCGCCAGGTCCGACCTTTGCATGCATCTGAGAACTTGTACAATCCTAACAGTCACTACGATCTTGTCAAGATGGCGGTGGAAACCCCAATAGGAAAGATTGATGCCCTCGCCTATGGACAAGTGGGCACGACCCACGTGCTCACGAACGATAAGGGAGAGCCTGTTCGTCTAAGCGCTATAGACTCGTACAGCTCTACCATCACAGATGAGAGGGAGACACCAGAGGTCATCGACATGATCCGGGGCTGGGTGAACAAGGATCTCGGAACAAGCTACTCGACCATCGAGGAGTTCCAGAACGACTTCGAGAAGGACAAGGAGTTCGCTAACCGTGTGAACGCCTATATCGGCGAGAAGCACTCACGTGACATCGAGATCGCAGATGCGTTCGAGAAGGTCGAGGATCCCGGTGCCCTTTCCACATGGAGCATCGCGCGCTGAACTCCTCCCCGGGGCAACCGTTATAAGCTGTCCGGGTCCTAAGCAATTCCATGGCCGAGCTCATTATGAAGGACACCGGTGAGCGGATCCGGTGCGGGAAGCTCGTGTGCCTGGCGCGCACGTACCGCAAGCATGCCGAGGAGATGCATGCAGAGCTCCCGCCAGACCCGGTGCTCTTCCTCAAGCCCGCCTCCGCAATAATCCCGGACGGTGGAACGGTGGTGCTGCCCCCACGTTCCATGGATGTGCATCACGAGGTCGAACTCGGAATAGTGATCGGCGACACGTGCAGTCATGTCACTGAAGAAACTGCCCGGGACCACGTGCTCGGGTACCTGCTCGGACTGGACCTCACCGCCCGCGACGTACAGGCCGAGGCGAAGAAGAAGGGCCTACCCTGGTCCATCGCCAAGGGATTCGACACCTTCGCGCCCCTCAGTCCTGTAATCCCTCGGGACGCTGTTCCCGATCCGCACGACCTAAATCTCGAGCTGCGTGTGAACGGCCAGGTGCGTCAAAGCTCGAACACACGCTACATGGTCCATTCGGTAGCGCACATAATCTCCTTCGTCTCTGACATCATGACGCTGGAACGGGGTGACGTGATCCTCACCGGTACACCCGAGGGCGTCGGGCCAGTGGTCGACGGCGACGTTCTAGAGGCCTCTCTGGGAGACCTCCTTACCATCAAGGTGGACGCAAAGCGTGCCTAGAAATACTCTTCGTACCCCTTGATACTCAGCTCGTCGCGCACCGTGGCGAGGTCCTTGAGAAGGTTGGGATTTGCCGGAACGCCCTCCTTGCGGATGCGCTGCTCGTTATCCCGTTCCTTCTCCCCTGCCACATAGATGCGGTCCTGGCCCGGTGCCTTGCGCGAACACTGGAGCGCGCGCATGATGGCGCCGGTCGTGCGCTCGAACTCCTCCAGGGGTAGGAAGTGCTCCACGTCGATGGCCAGGAAGAAGTGGCCCAGCCGGAAGTGGGCGGGCGAACCGTCCTCGGCAAGTCCGGAGAGGTCCTTGAGGAACGCACCGTTGCAGAACGAGGCCGAGATGACCTCCACCATGGCAGCGAGACCGTAGCCCTTGTGTCCCCCATGCTCTTCACCGGCTCCACCGATGGCCAGGGCAGCAGCGTTGCCTTTGACCATCTCGCGAAGGATGACGTCCGGGTCCGTGAGACACTCCCCACTAGGATCGACGATCGTTCCATCGGGCAGAGGCTTCTCATCGCGAGCTGCGCACTCCACCTTACCCCGCTGTATGATTGCGGTAGCTCCGTCGAAGCAGAAGGGGAAGTCCTGGTCAGAGGGGGCGGCGAACGCTATTGGGTTCGTACCCATCATGGGCTCGGTACCGAACGTGGGTGGGATGGATGGTCTTGCGTTGGTGAAACAGAAGCCCACCATGCCCTCGGCGGCCGCCATGAGCGGATAGTACCCGGCGATCCCGAAATGGGTGCCGTTGCGTACCGACACCGCTCCAGTACCGTACTGCTTCGCTTTGTCCATGGCCATGCGCATGGCGCGCTTGGCGATAGGGTGACCCATACCGTGGTGCCCGTCGATCAGTGCGGTGGTCTCGGTCTCCTTAACGATATCGAAATCGGTGGTCGCCAGATGCCTGCCCGAGACGATCCGGTCGTAGTAGTACTTCAGTCGTCCAACTCCATGGGATTCTATGCCCCGCAGGTCGCTGGAGATGAGGACGTCGGTCGAGACCTGGGCGTCCTCTTCTGGAACGCCAAGGGCGATGAAGACATCCGTCATGAACCGTTCTACGACATCGACAGGGAGATACGAGCGTTCAGCCATGGGGCGTTATGGTCCACCTAGAGTTTTATGTGTTGTCCGGGGGTCGCCTCCCAAGTATCTTTTTATCGTTGTATGTTGAAGTTCTCCGGGACGGGAATGGGAATCCTAGGACAGATCGGCGCTACAGTGGGCGTCGGAGGGGCAAATGTAAGGGTCCAGCTTGGCGACACTCGATTTGCGCAGGGTGACGCCATACAGGGGACGCTGACAATCGTCGGCGGGAACACGCAACAGACGGTGAACACGCTCAAGGTCATGCTCGTAGAGGAGTGGGATGAGTACGTCACCGAGCACCAGACCGTTCATGAGTACGATGACGACGATGACGACGGTCCCGACATCCATCACAGGAGTCGGCGCCGGAAGGTAGTCAAGAGAGAGGTCGAGGACCAGAAGGTCCTTGCCATGAACCTACAGGTCGGGCCAGGCTTCCAGCAGAGCTATCCTTTCGAGGTCGAGGTGCCGTCAGCGG
The DNA here is from genome assembly GCA_964519305.1 of Candidatus Undinarchaeota archaeon. Taxonomy (GTDB): domain Archaea; phylum SpSt-1190; class SpSt-1190; order JASMDC01; family JASMDC01; genus JASMDC01. The sequence goes on along the minus strand of CAZFHY010000001.1, from coordinate 149,930 downwards.
CAGAGCTGAGCTCCCAGGAGCAGCGATGGAAGGTAGTTGGCCAGGGGGAGATCTCCATGTCGAGCGATGCCATGCACGCTGAACGGATCGAGGTCGGACCGTCCCGCGACATCATCGCCTTGATGCGGTCGCTGGAGCAGTATGGTTTCACCACCAAGCGCCCCACTTCCACCCGGGAAGGGCTAGTGTCGGTTACGTTCACACCGACGGGTGAGCTGACCAAGGAGATCGACGAGATAGTCCTCACCTTGCGTCCTTCCCAAGGGCCGCTCGCCGGTGTCATGGCCATCAACCTTCAGGAGAAGGGGATCACCGACTACCTGAAGGCCGCCGTCGGCAAGGACATCAAGCGCACGAACGTGACCTTCGACCGTGCCCAGCTCCTTCCAGATGGATACACACCGAACGCCCAGTACGTCTGGTCCGTGGTCTATCAGGGGCTCGTCGCCAACGGAGTGAAAGTATAGTATAACGGACGGTCCCGGCTCAAAGGTCCTTAAGGAACACGCGAGCGGGAGCACCGTCGCCACCCTTCACTTTCAAAGGAGCGCAGATGAGCTCATACCTGCCGGGGCTCACATGCGATAGGTCGAGGCCTTCGATGATTACGATGTCAGCGGCGAAAAGGGCCATGTGAGCAGGATGTGTCCCGCTATGGGGTGGATCGACGGAGAGATAGTCCACACCCACCAGTCGGACGCCCTTCTCGGCGAGGAACCGGGCGGCCTCCTCGTCCAGGTACACGTAGTCCTCCCTGAAGTGTGCCGTACCGAGGCTCCCTGCGTTCCCTGTTCGGAACAGCACCCGCTCTACACCGTCCCAGTGATGGGTGGTCAGCTCCTCCCGGGTGATGCGCAGGGGGTGGGTGACCTCCACGACCACCGCAGGGCCAACGAGCACGTCGGGATTAACAGCATCGATGGTCGATCCCCCTTCCACCATATGGGCGGGCGCATCGACATGGGTGCCCGTGTGGGCGCCGAGGTGCAGCTTGGAGAGGGCGCATCCTTCGGCGACGGTCGACACTACCTCGCGAGTGAAGGTCGGATCGCCCGGATAGATGGTCATGCCCTCGCGCAAGTTCACGGTGATATCGTGGATCGACATGGTTCCCTTTCCCGCGACCCCGGGGCGAACGGAGACTTTTATTTCTACGCGTTTGGCGTCAATCCACTCCAAGGTGGATTATGATGGCCGAGGCAAATGACTACCAGCTCGAACGGCGGACGATCAAGGGTATCCGGGTGTACCGGGTGGTGATGGACGGCGTCCCCGAGCGGACCTACATCATCGATGAGCAGTACGGTAGGGAGATGCTGTTCAAGCCGTGGCTGGCCGGTGAGCCGCTGCAGGCCACCTCGCTCGAGGCCATGAAGAACGCGCTCAAGGTCGCGGCCGAGCTCGTCCCGCTCAACGACACGCCCCAGGGCGAGGTAGTTGAGGTCATCCTCCTCAGCGGCGGGCTGTACTATCACATCGAACGCGCCTTCCAGAAGGTGTTCGGTGAGCAGCTGCCCATCAACTTCCTTGGTATCAAGCGTCATGCTGTGGGCAACGATGGTGACTTCACGGCCGAGGTGACATACAAGAACTTCGAGGCCATGCCCGAGACGGGACGCATCCACCTCCTCACCGGTGACACGGTGGCCACCGGTAGCTCTGTCGAGGCAGCCTACGCTGCCATCCTCGAGGACTTCCAGCAACGCCCCGGGCTGGAGTGGGCGTCGGCCAGCATGTTCAGCCTTGGGGGCTCAGGTCAGAGCCTCGAGCTGTTCAAGCGACTGGAGGACCGCATCAGGGAGGTGTACCCCACGTTCCATATGAACGTGTTCTATTCGACCGCCGCGCTGGACATGAAGAAGGACGGGACTACCCTCTCGTTCCTCGGTCCTCACGCCGTGCATAGCGATGACCTACAGGAAGAGGTCATCGAAGCTCTGGGGCCTTACGTTGCCGAGCGCCAGTGCCGCATCGGTGACTGGGGGAACCGCAACAAGAATCCCAGCGGGTACATCGAGGAGCTCGAGGGCGAGGTCGAGCGGCTGGCGGCCGGTAGCCCGGACGCGCGGTCACGCGAGGTCATCGACCAGATGCGCGAGCAGCTTGCGCTCATGAAGCAACGCCTGGCCAGACCACTTAACTGCAGGTACTGACTCAGCGTACCTCGATATCCAGGTCAGGATTCGCCTCGGTGAACTTCTTCCGGAACGCATCTGAGTCGAAGGTTACGGTGCGGGGATCCGCGTCCAGGTCGACGTTGTAGTAGAACAGATGCGAGCCCTGCTCGATATGGTGGATGGCAGGGAATAGCAGGAGAGCACCAGCACCCATGAGCACGAGTGGAAGGGAGCTAGCTCCATCGCCCAGGGACGTGAAACCAAAACCGGCAAGAAGCACGGATCCCGCCAGATACGGGGCAGCGGCGGTCAACCTGTTCTTCCGGGCCTTTCCCTTGCACTCGCTGCAGACGTAGGTGGTCGCCCACAGGGACCGGGCTTTCCGAGCGGCCTTCCGTTCCTTGCCCTCGGTCGGTAGTTCCTCACCAGGTGCAGCCTCCCACCGGTTCTCCTCCTTGCCTAGAGGAGAGTCCTCTTCAGTCGCACCACATCCGATGCAGGCTGTGGGCCATTTCATTTTCAACGCCATGACTCGTTCAACCTCGCTATGCGTGGCCGTACCGGTTATGAAATAAAAAACCGATAGGGAGTCGGGGTGAATTGGAGTTGTCTACTGGTTCTCCTCCTCGTAATCGAGGAAGGCAGCGATCTCCTCGGCAAGACCTGTGATCGTGTCCCTGTCCTCGCCGAAGGCGGTGATCTCGATCGGGGCTTTCTCTCCTTCCTGCCCGGCCTTGCTGTACCGGATGACCAGGCCGAACTCGCGGTTGCTGTGCCGCTCCTTGGCGAAGTACTTGCCGATCCACTCCTCGTCGGAATCCCAGCGCTCAGCTATGACCTCCAGCACGCTGCACCGCTCCTTGAGCCCGTCGATGACGGGGTCCTGTTCCTGGGTGCTTTTCCTGTGTCGGACCACCGTTTCCATATGCCCATGCTTCTCATCGAACTCCTCCTCTGGGATGGCGGTCTTCACCATGAACGAGCAGAGGCAGGGGACCGGCACCTCCTTGAGGGTTACCGAGACGCGCTCCCCACGCCTGTCGAGGTAGGTTATCGTACCTTGGATGTTCCCCGTCACGCGCTGGATGGGGATGAGCCGGAACACCGCCGTCATCCGCTCCTCGGCCTCGACGTCGCCCATCTCCAGCGGGAGTACCGCGGGCTCCTTTACCTTGAGGTGGTCGGGGACGTCCAGGTGCACCTCGACCTTACGTATGGCGAAGGTCGAGTGGTTGAGCACTGTGAGCGTGAGCTTGACGTGGCCTCCCTCGAGAGCGATGTCCCGCAGGAGCTCTACCTTTTCTTCACCGAGCGTGTGCCGCTTTGCGAGCTTCAGTGCACCCCAGCCCATACCGGCCAGTGCCACAAGTGCCATCAGGATCTCCTTCCACTTCAGCAGTTCGTCGGCCTTCTTGACGACATCGACGGGTGCCTGGCTATCGCTCGAAGTACCATAGCTCCCCTGCGGGAGTACGATCCATCCCTGTCCGGTCTTGGAGCACGTCGTACACTCTTTCCAGTCGGCGGTCGTGCAGTTGACAGGGTCCTCCTTGGCGCATGAATAGAGCTTGTCGCCCGTCGTCGGGAAAGAGATGAGGACGGACCTGGGCCTTAACTGGTCAGCGATCGCCCGCCATCCGGCCTGAGGGATACCGATGAAGTGACCTTTGCCACTGGAAACAACCTTCATCCCGGTCAGGTCGAGGTCGATGTCGGAGGCCACGGTAGCGTCCCTAAGCCCGAGAACGATCCGTGCGTCCTGATGCTCCAGTTCGAGCCGATACCCGCTCCCGACCTCCAGCTGGGGGAATGTGCCGATGAGCCGCTTCGTGCCGTCCGGGAAGAACACAGTCCCGCTCCAGGTATGATGGAGCTTCATGTAGAAATTCAGCTGTTGGGCTAAGGAAATGGATATCACGATGGCGATGAACATAAACGCGACACGTGCATGCCTTCCCACGTTGTGGCGTCCGCCACTGCCCATTAATAAAGGTTCTTTTTCTTGTCGGGATAACCTCGCTGATGCTGGCGTATGGAAGTAAAAAGGAGGAAACCGTCCATGTTGGCACCTACTTTACTGATGGGAGCACTCGCGCTCGTGCTTCTCTACATTGGCTACTCAAAGGGAGGTGACCTGCACATCACCGGTCTGAAGGCCGGCCTGGACATGACGGTACAGGTCCTGCCCCTCCTGATAGCTGCGTTCGTCGTGGCCGGGATGGTACAGGTCCTAGTGCCCGAGGAGCTGGTCTCCGAGTGGGTGAGCGCTGAATCGGGCACGCGGGGGATCCTCATCGGTACGGCGGCCGGTACTCTCGCTCCCGGCGGACCCCATGTGACCTTCCCCATCGCAGCCGGTTTCCTCAAGGCAGGTGCCGGCGTTGGGACCTTGGTCGCGTTCCTGACCGCTTGGGGGCTCTTGTCGATCGCCCGGCTCCCGATGGCAGTGGGTATCCTGGGATGGAAGATAACCCTCATCCACATCGCCAGCACGATCCTCTTCGCACCGATCGCTGGTCTCATCGCGCACACGTTCTTTTCAGGCGCAACGTGAACTGGACACCACGTCCAGAATAGCAGGCCTCACCCTACTGCGATATTTCTCCGCGTAATGCGATGGAAAGTGTACCGGGTCTCTCCTTCCTGATAGCTCCTGTATGGTTCGGTCTCGAACATCCTTCGGAAAAGGTCGCAACGTTGGGCCAGGTAGGGTTTCCAGTCCAGACAGGTGTAGTCCTCGAAGAAGAGGATGCACTGGGTCCGTCCGAACAATCCCTCCTGGACAGGGAGGAGCTGGACGAAATCATCGAGGTCGACGACCTCGAGCTCTGTAGTGGACCTCAGGATCACAGGCCAGTTCGCGACGATCACGCAATCGGGCGGGAGTTCTTGTTCCGCCAGTTCCGGTATCCTCGTCTCGAGAGCAAGGGCGGATTGCGAGTACGTCTTCGAGCCGAACACCGTATATGGAACGTAGATATGGACGGTGAGGACCGCTACTATGATGAGGGCGCCCCACCGCGTCCATGAACTCGTGAGGTGGGTCGATAGTGCGTCAGCCAGATGGACAGCTCCCGCTGCCGCATAGATGGCGATGGCCGGATACAGGACCATGTAGAACCTATCCCTCCCCGCCAGGGTCTGGAACCAGGACGTGAAGTAGATAAGCCACAAGACCACGAACCATGTCATGAGGAACTGGCTCTCGGGCTGTTTCCTGGTGGTAAGAACGACCATACCGATGACCATCATCACTGGTACGATCAACGGGTGGTAGATGCCGCCGAACAGTTCCGGACCGTACTCACGGGAGTTGTTGACGAGATTGGCGAGGCTCCAGTTGCTGCCCGTCATGCGTCCGTCACTATCGCTCTCTATCCAGTTCGTGTACACATTGTCCTCGAGCACCTGTGCAAGATTGGGGAGGACGAGGAGCACCATGATGAGGCCCTGGATCAAATATATCGAGCCCGGCATGCGCTTGCCTCTACCACCTATGATGACCCGACCGATGAGGAACAGGACGATAAGAGCATGGTTCTCGGGCCGGAACTGGGCCGTGAAGGCGATGCTCATCCAGGCGAGCCACGCCACGGATGTCCTTTCCGTCCGATAATAGACCATGAAGAACACGAGCGTCAGGAGCATGAAGAAGAGGGAGGACGCGTTGCTCGCAGCGGTGGCCGACCACCTGATGTGCGGAGGATAGAGCGCCAACACCATCGAGGCAACAAGTGCCAGATCGGTACGGTCCGTTACTAGGTAGGCGAGGAGAAAGAGGGGAACGACGGAGAGCGCTCCGAGCAGGATCGAAGTGTTGATGGCCACCCAGTTAGATGTCCCGAAGAGTGCGAACGCAAGCCTGAGAACGAACGGCCATCCCACGGACAGGATCAGTTCGCCCTGGTGGCCCGTCCGCAGCATCTCCTTACCGGCCTCCATGTACTGTGCTTCGTCCACGTATATCACGTGCTGTAGAGGCGGGATGGTCAGCCTGATCCATAACGTGATGAGGACCACGACCGCCAGAAGCGACCATGTCCCTTGGCCGATACGTCGGAACTGCCATGATAGGGACCGACGTGCGGTGAGGAGCGCTGCAAGGAACAGGAAGAAGGCGATGAGGACCGAATCGGGTATCAACGGCCGCAGGAGGTCGTTGAGGAGGTGGATCATCGCCATCCCGGGCGGTCATCGCATCAGTGTTTTAATAAGGTTGAGGGTCCGGGCCCATTCAAAGCCCGGTGTTGGATAGCAGTGCAGCATGTGAAGGCCGATGATTGGGGCTGAGAACGGATATCCCGCTCGAGGACATATCCGAAAGAAGGACCCACCCCCGGTATTTAAATACCCCCGGCCATCCTCAGGTCATCTATCAACGTTCTACAGATCATCCCGAGGTAAAAACATGTCATTTGAAGAACTGAATCTCATTGAGCCACTCCAGCGGGCGTTGGATAAAGAAGGATACACCACGCCCACGCCGATACAGGAGCAGGCCATCCCCCATCTCATGAATGGACGCGACCTGATCGGCATCGCCCAGACGGGCACGGGCAAGACCGCTGCATTCGTATTGCCTATTCTTCAAAAACTGTCCGAAGAGCGCTGGGTCCCCGTTCCGGGATCTCCCCGCGTGCTCGTTCTCGCGCCCACGCGAGAGCTCGCTGCACAGATCGACGAGAGCTTTGGTACCTATGGCCGGTTCCTCAAGTTCAGGCACACGGTCGTGTTCGGAGGCGTCAAGCAGGGGCAACAGGTCAGGGCCCTTTCCCGGGGCGTCGACATCCTCGTAGCCACACCGGGACGGCTTCTCGACCTGATGAACCAGGGTTACATCAAGCTGAACGGTGTCGAGTACTTCGTGCTCGACGAGGTGGACAGGATGCTAGACATGGGCTTCATCAATGACGTCCGCCGGATCGTTGCCAAGTTCCACCGCCTACGCCAATCACAATGCTATTCAGCTACCATGTCAGCGACGATACGTGAGCTCGTCCAACAGTTTCTCGTAGATCCGGTCCGTGTGGAGGTGGCTCCTCAGGCGACCACAGTAGAGAGCGTTGACCAATGCGTCTTCTTCGTGGATCGCAACGCCAAGGATGCATTGTTGATCGAGCTCCTCCGTATGCGACACGTGACATCCGCCTTGGTGTTCACCCGCACGAAGCACGGGGCGAACAAGGTGGCCCGCGTGCTCAACAAGCACGGGATCGAGGCCGATGCCATCCACGGCAATAAGACTCAGAACCGACGAACTCAGGCGATGAACAATTTCAAATCGGGCCGCATTCAGGTGCTCGTTGCTACGGACATCGCTGCACGCGGTATCGACGTCGATAACATCTCACACGTTGTCAACTATAATCTCCCTAATGAGTCCGAGGTCTACATCCACCGCATAGGGCGTACGGCGCGGGCCGGGGCGTCAGGCATGGCCCTTTCTCTGTGCTCGGCGGAGGAACGCGACCTCCTGCGCGATATCGAGCGGCTCACACGGGTGAAAATGACGCTCGTGGACCACAGGTTCCATTCGAACCGTGCGATGGACGCGTTCGGAGCGGCCGCGCGGCCGCCCCCGAGGCAATCCCGGGGCCCGCCAAGGCGGTTCAGGGGCTCCTTCCGGTCAGGGTCCGTGAAGAAGTACAAGACATACTAGGTCCGGTTATCCCGGTACTTGACATCCGGGATTACTTCATGGTTGAGCGCTCACACTAGCACTGTGAAGATGGGGCCGATGCCGGGATTTGAACCCGAGCTCGGGGATCCACAGTCCCCGGTGCTAACCAGGCTACACCACATCGGCTCCGCGACGGCCTATGGGCCCGGCCGGATTCGAACCGGCGATCCCCCGCTAGTAAGGCGGATGTCATGGACCAACTAGACCACAGGCCCGCCGCAGCCTCCCCACAGGGGGCAAAGGTTAAAAAGGCTTTCTCAGGGGCGAGCAAGCCTCCTTCTACGTAAAGCAAAGCTTCATATTAACGAAGGGATAGGTCGGTAGCGGGAGTTACTGTGACGGGGAAGAAGCGATCTAGGACGGAGATACGGGTCAAAGGACCCCGCATCGAGCGGGTGGTGAATACGAAACCGCCGTCCAAGGCTCGTAAGGCCCCAGCGAACGCTCTAGCACAGGAGCCGGAAAGACCTTCCCTGCCCACCGACGGCACCGGTCTCATCGTCGTCGATCCATGGCTCGAGCCTTACAAGCGTGAGCTGAGGCTCCGTCATGAACGCTACGAACGCATGCTCGACCACATCTACGCACATAACTCCTCTCTCACGGAGTTCGCCTCCGGCCACCTCTGGTTCGGCATCCACGAGGTGAAGGACGGGTGGGTGTACCGCGAGTGGGCGCCCAATGCCAATGCCCTCTATCTCACAGGCGACTTCAACGGCTGGGACCGCACATCACATCCACTGGAGCAGAAGGAGATGGGCCAGTGGGAGATCTTCCTGCCCCGGAAGGAGTACAAGAAGACGTTCACCCATGGTAGCAAGGTCAAGGTCCACGTGGTCTCCGAGGAGGGGAGCATGGACCGTATCCCGCTCTATGTCCGTCGTGCTGTACAGGACGATGATACCAAGGACTTCGCAGGCCAGGTATGGCTGCCCCCGAAGCCGTTCAAGTGGACCGACGGCAGATTCAAGCCACAGAAGGACGAGCCGCTCGTCATCTATGAAGCACATGTAGGAATGGCCCAGGAACGGGAGGGCATCGGCACCTATCGCGAGTTCGCGGACAACGTCCTTCCTCGAATCAAGGAGCTGGGGTACAACGCAATCCAGCTCATGGCCGTCCAGGAGCACCCCTATTACGGCTCCTTCGGTTATCACGTCTCGAACTTCTTCGCCCCCTCATCGAGGTTCGGCACTCCTGAGGACCTGAAGTACCTAGTGAACACCGCTCACCGCCTAGGCATCCGAGTGCTGCTCGACCTCGTGCACTCCCATGCCGTCAAGAACCTGGCAGAGGGTATCAACCGGTTCGACGGCACCGTATGGCAGTTCTTCCACGAGGGTCCTCGCGGGGAACACATATCTTGGGACTCCATGCTATTCAACTACGGGAAGATCGAGGTAGTCCACTTCCTCCTGTCCAATCTGCGGTACTGGCTGGAAGAGTATCATTTCGATGGATTCCGGTTCGACGGCATCACCTCCATGATGTACCTACATCACGGGTTCGGGGTGGACTTCACACACTACGACATGTACTTCAAGCACAACATCGACCATGAGGCGATCACGTATATCCAGCTGGCTGCCACTATCTGTAAGGAGGTGAAACCCTGTTCCTGGCTCATCGCCGAGGATATGTCGGGTATGCCGGGACTCGGACGTGCTGTCATCGAGGGAGGCCTTGGTTTCGACTACCGGTTGGGCATGGGCATCCCGGACTACTGGATCAAGCTGTTAAAGCACGTTCCCGACGAGAACTGGAGCATGAACGAGCTGTGGAACGTGCTCACCAACCGGCGTCCGTCAGAGCGGACCATAGCCTACGCGGAGAGCCACGATCAGGCGCTGGTGGGGGACAAGACCCTCGCGTTCTGGCTCATGGATGCGGACATGTACTGGTTCATGCGCACCGGCGATCAGAGCCTTCGCGTCGACCGCGGTATGGCCCTCCACAAGATGATCCGGCTCATCACGCTCGCCCTGGGCGGTGAAGGGTACCTTAACTTCATAGGCAACGAGTTCGGCCATCCGGAGTGGATCGATTTCCCACGAGAGGGCAACAGCTGGAGCTACAAGCACGCCCGCCGCCAGTGGTCGCTGGCCGATGACAAGGACCTCCGCTACAGATACCTGCTCGCGTTCGACAAGGTCATGATCGGGCTCGCCACTGAGACTAGCATGCTTGCCGCGGGCCCTGCCCGTCGGCTCAACGTGGACGAGGCCAACAACGTGCTCATTTTCGAGCGGGGGGGGCTCGTCTTCATCTTCAACTTCAATCCATCGGCATCCATCCCGGACTACCGGTTCGGTGTACCCGAGGCGGGCGAGTACAGCATCGTGCTGGATAGCGATGCGAGCGACCTCGGCGGTCATGGGCGTGTAGATGACTCGATCGCACTGTCCAGCCAAGAGGTCCCGGCCCACGATCAGGCACAGTCCGTGCAGGTGTACATACCGTCCCGAACGGCGCTCGTGCTCCGCAGGACCGGCACATAGGCTTTATATCATTTCAACACCGAGGTCCGAGCGCATGAACCCCTTTGAAGGCATGGACCCCATCTTGGGTATCGATCCGCTCTACCTTTTCCTCGGAGTTGGGGGGATCGGGGTGCTCGCCATCGTGCTCATCCTCCTTCTGAAGAAGAAGAGGAAGGGTGGTTCCTTCACGGACCCGCGCGCCTACGAGATCATCCAGAACATAGAGGCGCTCGATGACCGGCTCAAGGAGAGGCGGATCGAGGTCGAGGACTTCGTCGATAAGACGGAGGAAGAGATCGACATTATCCGGCAGAAGGACGTGACCTACAACAACCAGATCATGCACTTCCATCAGGAGGCGTTCATGACCCTCCGGGGCGGGAACGCCACTGGGGCGAGGACCTTCATCATGAACAAGCTCGCAATAAAGGCCAAGCTCAAGAGCAAAGAGAACCTGCAGAACCTGGTCAAGAAATGTCGGTTGATGGTGGAAGGCATCGCCAACCATCAGCAGTCTCTGAAGATATCCAGGGAGGAGACCGAGAGCTTGGGCCGTCGGGAAGAGGTGCTCCAGGACGAGGATCCTTTCCACCTCATCGTGGAGACGCTGTCCCTCATCGACCGTGACCTTGAGGGCTATGAAGAAAAGCTCGCAGACCTCCGCGACAAGAAGCGGGACATCCAATCCGCTTCAGTGAAGGTCGACGACGAACAGCTCGATTCGGAGCTCGTGGAGATGGAGAAGGAGGCCGGGTTCTCCGCATGAGCCCGGAAAAGAAGGGGAAGAAGAAGGCACCTCCACCACCACCACCACGGCTGCCTGCAGGCGCGAAGGGCGCCAAGCTCCAGCGTATCGAACGGATGCCCGACGCCATCAGCACAAAGAAACAATCCCGACGGGTATCCATCCCGACAACTCCTAAGAAGAAGGTACCTCCCAAGAAGGAGGAACAGTCTCCGCCTCCGGAGGCGACGACTCCGCCCGCACCCAAGCCCTCACCGCCGAAGAATGCACCCTCCAAGAAGGAATCCCCGCCTCCGGTCCCGAAGCCGACACCGCCGAAGGAGGTGCCTCCAAAGAAAAAGACCCCGCCCCCTGCTCCTAGCCCTGCCCCGCCGAAGAAGGAAGCGCCTCCTGCGAAGGGGAAAGGACAGACGCAGAAGGCAAAGACCGGGAAGAAGAAGGGCAAGGGGGATGAATCCCCACCATCGGAACTGCCCGAAAACACACCCCATATAAAGATTGCCAACACCTCGGCACCCATGTCCTCAAAGATCGCGATCAACTACAACTCATGCACGCGATGCGCCAAGTGCGTCCCTGTGTGCCCCAAGCAGGCGATCAAATTCGACAATGCACCCATCATGTGCAAGCATTGTACGCCCGAGACCGCGGACTGTGCCAAGGCGTGCCCCGAGAAGGCCATCGTGCCCGTGGGGCCGGGCAAGGACATCCTCAGCGTGCAGGAGGACAGGTGTACTGGCTGCGGCGAGTGCGTCAAAGCATGCCCCTACGATTCCATCTGGGTGCTCGGGGACATCGCCCGGAAGTGCGACATCTGCTACGGCGTCGCCGACCATCCCCTCTGTCTAGAGGAATGCGCCAACCAGGGCTTCAACGCCATCGAGGCCGTCCATGCCGAGCAGGTCAGCGCTGCCGTCGACACGGGTACATGGTCGCTGTCGGTCTTCCCTGCCCAGTCGATCCGTGAGCTCGAGCCAATCGTGATCAATGACGAGGGCACCGCCCGTACCTTCGGTTCCATCGCCATGGTCCCCAGCGAACCCAAGCCCGTGTACTACGTGAACGTCATACCCTCGATCTCTGATGTGGAACGTACCATCATCAAGCGCTCCATCGACCGGTTCATCGAGTCGGGTTCGCTCAACACGTCCACGTACGAACAGATGAAAGCGTTCATCCTAGAGGTGGCCCGGTACATGGGTGCTGGCGTGGACCCGGAGAAGCTGGACCCTCTCTCCATGCTCGCGACCCTCAACTCCACGGGGTTCGGTCCCTTCGACCTCCTGCTCAAGGACGACGCCCTGGAGGAGGTAATGGGTATCGGTGTGGGCCAGGCGCGGCCTATCTACGTCTACCACCGCAAGTACGGGATGCTCAAGACCAACATCTTCTTCAATCCCGACAAGGGAGGTCAGATGGAGGTGCGGGCCATCATCGAGCGCATGGTGCGATCCCAGCCGGGGGCAAAGATCGATGATATGCACCCTCGGGTCAACACCCGGCTTCCCGACGGCTCCCGTCTCCATGCGTGCATCAGTCCCATGACCCTGACCGGTTCGCTCATCACCATCCGCAAGTTCCGGGCGAACCCGCTCACCCCCATCGAGATCGCCGAGTTCGGTACCATGTCGATCGACGCGCTCACCTACATGTGGCTGACATTGGAGAACGAGATCTCCATGCTCATCGGCGGAAACACCGGCTCGGGAAAGACCACCACCCTCAATGCCATCTCGACGTTCATCCCGCCCGACGAGCGCATCATCATTCTGGAGTCAACCCCCGAGATCAACCTGCCCCACAACCACCAGGCCCGGGTCGTCACCGTTCCCCAGGCCGAGATCGGGATGGAGGACCTGCTGGAGGATACTCTGCGTATGCGGCCTGACCGGGTCATCGTGGGTGAGGTGCGTTCGGGCGAAGAGGCGCGGGCCTTCATCAACTCGGTGCTGGCCGGACAGGCACGCGGATGTATGTGCACGTTCCACGCACTGGACGCCACGTCGGCCGCCAAGCGCATGAAGAATCCTCCCATGAACATCGCTCCCATGGATATCCAGACCCTGGACATCATCCTCGTACAGCGGCGACTCTCGTTCTACGACTCCAAGGAGCGCAAGCGTGTTCAGCTCCGTCGCGTCATCGAGATCGTGGAGATCGACAAGTCCAAGCCCGCCGAACTGGACATCCCCCCGCTCCTGCAGGTGTACAAGTACGACACCAAGTCCAAGCAGGTGGTGCGCATGGTGAAAGGCCTCTCGCCCCTGGAGAGACGTATCGCCGAGTACAACATGGACATGACCGACCAGGAGTACGAACGGGAGCGGTACGTCCGGATGAAGTTCCTGGAGAGCCTGTACTACAGGCACAAACAGCAGCCGGGCAGCCTTAGCCTACCGGTGTTCATGGACTACATAACCCGGTTCAGCCAGGACAAGGACTTCCGCGCGAAGTTCGAGGCGAGCGTCCGGTAGTAGCTTATTAGCGCTAAGGCTCGGACCGTCACCTGTCCGTTGAAGGAGCCGTCAGGCCTGTTAACTACTCGAGGATCTTGGGGACCTCGTCGCCAAGTATAGTGGCCTCGGTCCCACACTTGGGGCAGCGGATCTTCGCCAGCAGCCCGTACTGCATCTGGAGCCCGTGATGGGGCGCGTGCTCGCCCTCGCAGTTGCATGTCCAGCTGAGCCGGCCCTCGCCGGAGTGTACGCCGTATCCCACGATCTTGATAGAACCCTTTTCCATGGTAGAACCCGAGATGCTGATGGTGCCACATTTTTTTATAGGTGAGTGTTCAGGACCTTATTGCGGGGGTTGGTATCTACCTTGGATCTAAAAGATGACGATGTAGCTGGCATCTTCTATGAGATCACGTTGGTCGACAATCCCTACGTCAAGGGGCTCATGGATAATTTCCATCTCATTGTCGTTCTTTTCCTATGCATCCTGCTATCCATAATCGGGTACCACGGCCTCCCCACCGCGGAACAGATGGCCGATGCCACTGGCACGAGCGCCCGTAGCATCGCTCCCTTCGGGGGGAGTCGCCTCGCCTCTGGAGCTTGGGCGTTGTGGCACCTGCCCTGTTCATCGCGATGGCGCGTTCCGGGCTATCTGATACTCATCCTCTCCATCCCTCTGATCAAGCGTCTTTTCCGCAATACCAATCTCTGCTACGACCGATTGTGGGACCAGCAGACAATCTCTCTGAAGGAGGGGGATAGTTCGGACCTCGAGCAGCTCCGCGAGGAGTACCGAAGCTTCCTCAAGGACTTCGAGCGACGTCTCAATCACAAGGACGCATACCTCCTCGCTCTCGTGTTCGCGCTCATCGTCGGTGTGGTCAACTTCAGCATCCCCGTAGGCGAGTACGACTGGTGCACCGTGGACCGGTTCCCGGTGACGAGAGGCTCCTACGTCCTCGGGGACATGCTCATAGCGGTCTTCTTCGCTCTCATTGTATGGAAGGTGCTCGTGACCGTGTTCTACCTGAGACGGCTGAGCGATGAGTTCGACCTGAACGTCCAGCCGCTTCACCCCGACCATTCCGGCGGACTGAAGCCTCTGGGCGACCTGAGCTTCTCCGTCGACTCGGTCCTCCTGGCCGTCGGTATCTGGCTCAGCGTCGGGCTGTTCACCGCTAGCCCGTCCCAGTTGTGGGTGGTCTATTCCGGGATAGTGGTCTACATGGCCCTCGCCACGCTCCTCTTCTTCTACCCCCTCCATAAGGTCCACCATCTCATGAGCGAGAAGAAGATCGACCTGCTCGACCGGCTGAGCCGGAAGACCAATTCCTATTACGAATCGATATACAACGAGGTCCTTGACGAGGACCGGGACGTGGATCCCGAGAAGCTCAGAAAGCTCAATGACCTTGAAGAGCTGTACAGGAAGGCCAGCGATATGCCCGTCTGGCCTTTCGACAAGGAGACGCTGACGAAGTTCCTGTCGACCGTCGGGTTCCCGCTCAGTATGGCGGTCGTCAACCTCGCGAGATTGAGGTTCTTCTAGATACATCCAAAATGGTACACGCCTCCGGTATCAGTCCCGTACCACGTTTACGAATCCCCGCCCCCGGTCTAATTTTAAATACGATGAAGAAGTAGTTCCTGCTATGCCATCGCATACCAGCTTGCTGGTAGGGACGACCGGGAAGAAACCCGTCGTACCTATTATGCGATAGGCACCGCGAGCTTCTTCTCGGTGAGTGCTATGGAATCTACATCGAACACCATATCGGAACTAATCTGGGCGTACGAACGGAGCGTGTGCGAGCAGGCCTCGCTAGTTGCGTCCGAGATCCGGAGCAGTGCGGACGAGGACGAGCTTCCTCGCGCTCTGCGCAGCTACATCGCTCTCATGTTCGAGGCGGTGCGGCACGGCCACGCCTTCAGGGAGGCGAGGGACTTCCTGCTGACCCAGGCGGTCCACTGCGACGTGAGCCCTGTCGAGGTGTCGATGAAACTGACGGAGAAGTATCTCTATGAGGAGATCGTTGTTCGGGCGTGCCTGCGGAGCATCGCCACCATGGCCCGGGACCTCGAGACGATCGAGTCCTGCCGCATCAACTGGCACAGGCTCCACGGACGGTTCAAGGAAGCTGCATCGGGAGCCTATGGCATCTTCAGCGAGGGTGAACAGCTCCTGGAGGCTGCCTATGCCTGAGCCGCCTTCCTGACCTCTCGGACTACCTCGGGTGGGAAGAGGTCGCCCATGAACGGATCAGCAGCCATATGCTCGAACTCTTCGAGGGCAACGTCCATAACGCATACGTTGAGCCCGTCCACGCGTTCATAGCGGTTCGAGGGGACGTCGGCAGGGAGGAGGAGGAGAGGTATCCGGTCCCGGTCCAGCTCCTCCTCCACGCGCTCGGAGATGGTGTCGCAGGGAAGCGCGATAATACGGGAGCGCAGTCTGCGCACGAGCTGGAAGAATGCAGGGTACTTCTGGCGGGCCACGGCGGCCACGAGGAACTTTGAGAAGAACTCCTCCTCGATCCCTTCGATGCAGAACCGTGTGGGGAACGAAAGATAGTGGTCCCTGCCACGCACGCGCTTGTCTAGCCGTCGCAGGAGTGTTGCCGTCTCCTCGTCCATCGGATGCAGTCCGGGGAGAGCTTAAGCTATAAATAGCTCTCAGGCGAGAGATTGAGTAATCTGTAGAATCTGGTCGGGACATAAGATGGTGAGCACACGACAACTCGTCCTGGTTATGGTCTTGCTCCTCCTCCTGGGATCTGCCAAGGACGGCAAGATTGTCCGGCTCACCTCCAACGCGGGGGCCAATCTCTTCCCCATCATCAACATAGATCACTCCAAGCACAAACGTACGATCGCTTGGTTCACCGACTGGGACGACACCTTCAACGTGTACGTCAAGGACTTCCGCTCCAAGAAATGGCGGACCCATAGGGTGACTGGAGGGGGTAGCGCCTGTGGGCTGGGCCCGCGTCATGCCGTCGACCATCATAAATGGGCCATCCATGTTGCATGGTACCAGGTCCAGGATGAGGGATTCGACATATTCCATGGTCGTTCCACGGATGGTGGGAAGTCTTGGGCGGTGACGAGGGTGACCGACGGGCCTGAGCTCGATGTCAATCCTGCCCTCTTCGTCCGCTCGAACGGCGATGTACACATGACCTGGGAGCGTGGGCCCGAGGGGGCACGGGACATCATGGTGGCGAGCTCCTGGGACAAGGGGCGGACCTGGACACAAGGCGCGGTCTCGACAGTGGTCTCGGACGATAGCAATCCAGTGGTGGGCGTGACAACTAACGGGCGCCTTCACGTGGCTTGGCAACGACACGAGGGCATCGATGTTGACATCCTGCACGCGGTCTCTGAGGATAATGGGCTGAGCTGGGACCTGCACAACATCACCGCCGACACCTTGCGTCAGACGAATCCCGACATAGCCGTGCGCGGTAACGACGTGTACGTGGCCTGGGAGGGGATGGACCCTGCATGCAATGCGACCTACTGTCCTATCACGGTCAACATCGCCCGCTCAAGCAACAGTGGTGCGACCTGGGAGATGAACGCAGTAGCTGGGATGGAGCTGTCCCGTCCTTCGATCGTCACATCCGGGAAAAAGCGTGTGCTCCTGACCGCCGAGCACAGGACGAGCATGTCCTCCGAGATTGTGTACGGTTTCTCCAGCAATCTGGGCCGGACCTGGGACGTACAGCAGGTGAGCGATGCCGAGGGAGAGGACTCGAACCCATCCATCGCCGTCACGTACCGGGGGAAAGTGCACATAGTCTGGCAGGGAACGTCACGCGGGCACTCGGACCTCTACCACGTGGAGTTCTGGCCCCGGGCAGGCCCTCTGGAGATTGCTACACCTACACCCGATCCCGATGACATGGCCGAGCCGACACCTCTTCCGCTCCCCAACGTCACGATCCTTCCCGAGGAGGAGCCCGAGGGTACGCCTCCGGCAGCGACCACCATCCCAGAAACCACACCCGAACCCGATCCGGAGGATGATCCGGAGGATGATCCGAACCCGTACCCGGACCCTTCACCGGGAGCGACACCTGACCCAAATCCTACTCCGGTCCCCACTCCGCTCCCGACCGTGGTCCCCACCATCATCCCTAGCTTGGTCCCAACCACGGTCCCGACCGTTGTGCCCACGACCCTCCCTGACGGTGATGTGACCCTAGTTCCCACCACTGTCCCGACACAGTACGCCACCACTGTGCCCACAACCGTCGCCACGGCCGCACCCACCGATGCTCCCGATGACGGTACGGGGCCCTCACCAGACGAACCTGAGGACGGTCCGGCCAGCACGCCAGGACCTCGGCCGACGCTGGACGAATCGACCCTCGACCAAGGAGGTGCTCCTGCGAGCGTCCCATCTGATCCGCTGGCAGCGGCAATCTCTGATATGGCCAAGGAGGCGGGATGCGCAGCGGTGTGCACGGGGATGCCCGTGGAGTGTAACGACAACTGCGCCGACCTGCTAGAGCTCGAAAGGCTCCTGACCTCTCCTGTGTTCCAGGATAAGATGCTCGTGCTGATGGCGCTCAAGGGAGAGCGACCTCCTGACCTCGATGGGCTGGTGCAGGCCGCGTGGCGGTCGCTGGGGGACGGGGACCTCGCCGGTGCCCGGGAGACCATCGGCCGCATCAGGGACGAGGTCGATGCGGTACGGAACGACGACACGGGCGTGACCACGCTTACACGTCACGAGTTCGTACCTCAGCAGGAGTCGGAGGCAGTGGCCATCCCGGCCGTAATGGAGCTGTTCGATCTTTCGAAGCTGTTCGGAGGTGACGCCGAGGAGCTGACCGAGAACGCGCTCGAGACCTCGAAGAACATCCGTACCGTCATGGACGTGAGCGTGACCGGTCAGGTGGTCCAGGTCGACTCGGAGGGCAGCGAGTTGACGGATGGAGAGGCGGCCACAGCGACCATGGTGAAGCTAACGGTGGAGAACACAAAAGAAGAGGACCAGGAGGACTTCTGTATAGTGCAGGTAATACCCAAGACCTTCGCCGAGAGCGTGAAGGGCCTCACGTTCAAGCAGGACGTGAAGGTTGTAGTTGAGGACCCTGTCGTACTGTGGAGCGTTGACCGTCTCAAGGGGAAGAAGAAGGTGGACCTCGCCTTCTCGGTGAAGAAGCAGGTGGACAACGCTGCCATGAGCGACATGAAGATAACCTTCGTCAAGCTCCCGGGATGGCGGTGCAAGGAACTGAATCCGCGACCCGAGGTGCGGATCGGCGGGCTCGGTGGTGCAGACAGTGCCATCAACTGGCTGAGCATCTTCATCGGTGTGGTCCTACTGGTAGTGATCGCCGGTTCCGTTGCGTTAGCACGCAGTTCACATGGAGTGGCCAAGACAGTCCCATCGACAGAGGGCACGACGGGCCGCACGACTTACCAGCACACAGCCGGGTACTATCCTGCAAGCGCTCCCGGTCAGAACGCCGCCGCTGGTCGTAGCAATTGGTATCATGCACCCGAGTGGCGAGGCTCGCAGGAAGGCCGGGGGCCGCGCCAGAACGGTGGCTGACCGCGACATCACAAGAGGATTAATAAGCATTTACGGGCCCGGTCAATCCATGAAAGACGCGCTCTACCTTGACGACGCCTATCTCAAGGAGTTCGATGCTACCGTTGCCAGTGTCACAGATGGTAAGTTCGTGGTGCTGGACCGGACCGCGTTCTACCCCACGGGCGGAGGTCAGCCACATGACACCGGGCGGATGGTGACCGAGGACGGTCGTGAAGTGCGGATAATCTACGTCGGAAAGTTCGGTGGGAAGGTGTCCCATCAGGTCGAGCCCGAGGGAGCGCTCAAGGAGGGCGATGCTGTTCACTGCATCGTTGACTGGGACCGCCGCCATACGCTCATGTGCTATCATACGGCCGCCCATGTGCTCTCCACGGTGTTCCATAAGGACTGTGGGGCGCTCATCACGGGGAACCAGCTCAACTGCGACCGCTCACGATTCGACTTCAATATCAAGGATTTCGATCGGGAGCTCATCCAGACCTGTGTTGACAAGGCCAACGCGCTCATCCGCGAAGGCCGACCTGTGAAGGTGTACTACCTCTCTAGGGAGGAAGTGGAGCAACGTGGGCTCACGAAGCTGGCCAAAGGTCTCCCCGAGGGTCTCAAGGTCCTGCGCATCGTAGAGATCGAGGACTTCGACGTCCAGGCGGACGGTGGGACCCATGTCCAGAACACATCGGAGATAGGTACCCTTGAGGTAATGAAGTGCGAGAACAAGGGCAAGGGCAACCGACGGGTGTACTTCAGGCTGGTGTGAGATGGCCGAAGCGGTGATGCTTACCGAGGTGCGCGAGCAGCCCAGCACTGTGTCGCGGACCGTCGAAGCGCTCAGAGGACCTGTCGCCGAGGTGGCCGCGGCGTTCCCAAAGCGACCGCCCCTGGTGCTCGTGGCCGCGCGCGGGACGTCACATAACGCGTCCCATTATGCAAAGTACCTGTTCGAGGTGCTGTGGCGTGTACCCGTCTCGCTCTCGGCCCCATCGGTGCTCACGCTCTACCGAGCCCGACTCCCTTTGGAGGGTGCTCTGGCCGTAGGCATCTCCCAATCCGGGGCCGCAGCCGACGTTGGAGAAGTGCTGACCGCGGCGAAGGAGGGGGGTGCCGTAACGGTCGCTGTTACCAACGTCCCCGACTCGCCCCTCGCCGATGTGGCCGACCACGTGCTCCTCACTCAGGCTGGAAAGGAACGTGCCATTCCCGCTACAAAGACCTACACATCGCAGCTGGCCGCCCTGGCCTTGCTCGTGGCCACCATGGCACGACAGGACGAAGTGCTTGATGGGCTTCGTGATGTGCCCCGGGTGTTGGAACGAACGCTCGAAGATGAACAGGAGTATGCCGGGCTGGCCCCGATCATCGACCATGACGGGCTTTCTGTGCTTGGGCGGGGTTATAACTACTCCACCGCCCTGGAGGCCGCGCTGAAGCTCAAGGAGACCGCACTATTGCCCGGGGAGGCATGGTCCGGAGCGGAGTACCTCCATGGCCCCGTTGCCGTGGCCGGGAAGGCGCCGGCGCTTATCTTCGCGCCCGAGGATGCTACCGCACCTTCCATGGGACCTATCATCGAGCGTCTGTCAGCAGCGGGACCCGCGGTAGTGGTGGGTTCGAAAGGCTCTCCTCTCCTCGACCGGGCCACGGCCGCAGTCGGACTCCCGCTCGATGGCATCCCCGAGTGCCTCTCACCCATCCCTCTCGTGGTACCTGCACAGGTGGCCGCCTGTCACCTCGCATTACGTAGAGGATTGGACCCGGACAATCCCCGGGGTCTATCCAAGGTGACCGTCACCCGCTAGCGGCCTACCTCCGGGAAAACTATAAGTACCCCCTGCCGTGCCCGCCCTCCTGTGCTCGAGGACCGACCGGAACCGCTTTATGGCGTGACGGATGGAGCTCAGGTCGTTGATCGCCTCTACAATGAGCTCGAACACAATCCCGGGAACCGGACCGAGGTCAGACAACTGGCCATGTACCTCAACCAGGTGGTCTTCGATGCTTATGCCCAGCACTACCACGGTATGATGGCCGCTCCTGAGGAGGTGGAGAACGCCTACGAGCGTATCCATCTGACACTCGATGCTGCCCAGGACGCCGTTGCTTACGCTCATACGGGCGATTCGACCTACCTGGATTCACTACAGAACACGCTCGACGGACATAAGGACGAGCTAACCGCGGCCGTGAGCGACGTGCCCGTGACCCGACGGACACTGGACGACCTGCCTTTCCGGGACAGATGGGAGGATGCCTTCCGCCAGAAGGTCCGCGCGCACATCGAGCGCGAGGTCGCTCGGGACCCATCATATACCGACGACCTTTTGGTGCTGGCAGTGGAGTCAGGAGGCGTGGAACCAGCCGGTATCGTGTGCGAGGAGCTCGAGGCCATGGGATACTCCGGTTTCGATGTGGAGGCCGTGCGCTACTCGTCACAGACCCGCATGGACCGTGAGGTCATTGCCCCGCCCCAGGCGGATGAGCACATCAAGCGGTTCGCCGGCCGGAACGTCCTTGTCGTGGACGACTTCCGGTTCAATGGCTCTGCTATCGGCGCTGTGGAGCGGTACGTCGAGGGCTTCGGGCCGGCAACAGTGGCCGAGGTCCAGTTCTATGTCCATCCCGCACCCTATCTCTTCAACGGAGGACCTGAAGTGTTCATGGTCCACCGTGCCGATGAGTGATTGCTCGGCCCCGCGGATACTTTTTTAAAATCCCACCGGTATCAAGGCATCGTGGCCATCCGCAGGTCCGTCACCGGTCAGTGCACGATCGCACTCGTCCTTGCACTGCTCTGCGTACCCTCGGGCCTCGGTCTAAAGACGATCGGTGTGGAGCTCGTGGACGAATCCGTCCCGACATGTGCTGGTGGGAGGGGCGTTGTCAACGTCGTGATTACCAACTACCTCACAAGCTCGGCCTTATTGGAGCTGGATCTCCAGGGGCAGGGCGCCGCGCTATTCAAGGACGCAAAGCACTACAACCTTGGTATGCGCACCACCGAGGTGCTCAAGCTCCCGTTCCGTGTGCCCAAGGACAAGAGCGGCCCGCTCGAGTACACGATCACTGCTGCCATCAAGGACACGTCCGTTGCGGTGAAGACCACGGGGACGATCAAGGTCACGTCCGTCTGCCCCGACTCTGAGTGCGTCCCCCTCGATCTGGTGGAGGACTCGCCCGCCGCGACACCGGTCGCCACGAAACCACAGCAACCGCTCGTGGTCCGCTCGAAGGGTTACACGGACCGTCGGACCATGGTGTTCGCAGGACTGGTCGCCCTGGCTCTCGTACTGGCGGCGCTGTCCGTGGTCCGCACGGGGGGATCCACCGAACAACAGCAAGCCCCAGTGCCCGTGACGACATACTACGATGGCGGGTACGAGGGACTATCCTACTACTACTACCGGAACCATTACCCGGCCGCAGGTCAGGGTGGCTGGGAAGGCCAGGCCTGAAACCGCTCCATCACCGGTAGTACGGTCCATAGTACCGCATATTGTTGTACATGGACTGTGGCTGGTTGTAGACCGCCGGGGCACCAGTCTGGGCCGAACGCGCCAGCTGACCGCGCTTGCGGAAGGCAAGTACGACTGCTCCGGCCAGCGACACGATGATGAACACAAGTTCAAGGAGGTCCTTTATGTCCAGGACCCAGCCAAGGATCGTGCCCTCCAGGGTCCGTTCGAGCCATCCCTTGACCGCCGATTCGACCATCACCGTGCGCTCGACCTCACTTGATGGGTCGCTCTTGGGCGTGATACGGATCCGGACGGGATGACGACCTGCCTTCTCCGGGACCTGTACCTCGAGCGTGAGGAACTGGGTGGCGTTCGGTTCCATCTCAGAGGTCTCCACGCGCTCCCATTTGCTATCGAGCGACGTGCTGACCATGATGACGAAGCGGTCCGCGAGCGTCCCGTCGTTATGGACCTGAATGGGTATGGATGTCCACGTACCTGCTTCGGACTCGACCTCGGACGTCACGTTCACGTCGGCATGGCACACGCAGTCCTCGTTGCTGGTGGTACAGCTCTCACCGATGGCCGTGTCACAGACACCATTCCCGCTGCAGTCGGACACGGAGCAGTCCTTTGCGCAGAAGGCGCACTCATCGGGATGGCACCGCCCGTCCCCGCATCCGCCAACACATCCGTTGACGTCAGCGAGAGGGGATCTCGGATCGCACAGGTCCCCTGTCGTGCAGGCGCAGTCGGCTGATGTGAGACAGTCCTCGCCGGTCGTAGGATCGCACGTCCCGTCCCCGGCACACGTTGACGGTGGGCAGTCCTCTGGGCAGACGCCACATTCGTTCTCGCATTTACCGTCACCGCATGTCGCTACAATACATGATCCTTGGAGGCACATGAGGCCACGTCGACAGACTTCCGTGCAGCCGCATGAGGCGGCTTCGCCACCCGGTTCACCGCACCCGCCGCGTCCGTCGCACACATTACCCCCACCGCACCCGCTACCACAGGGAAGGGGTGTATTGGCGCAAATGCGGGCGTCCGGATCGCACACGTCCTTAGTGCAGTGGTTGCCGTCATCGCATCCACAGTCCTGGGGACAGGTGACGCAGTCCTCACCATCGTCACACAGTTCGTCCCCGCACCGGATCGTGCAGGTGTTGGTGGGATCGAGGCGGCAGGGATCGATGGTATCTGGCACACCATCCTCGTCCGAATCAGGAAGGCAGGTGCCTTTGAAGCACTGTCCATGGGGGCCTATGAGGGTGCGGCATGGACCGTCATCAGAACATCGTCCGCACGTCCCAACGACAGGATCGCACACAAGATGCTCGTCACTACAGGGTGTTTTCTCAAGGATCGTGCAGCCCCCGTTCACGCACCGGAACTGGTAGAGTACGTTGGTGTAGCAGGCCGGCTGGCAGTCCTGGTTACGTGCGCATATGTTGTCCCCGTCGCGGGGACGGGGGTCCCGCGAGTCGATGATCCCATCATCGTCCTCATCCCCAACGCACCCGGCCGTATCACCCTGCGTGGCAAGGGGATCGCACATGATCTCGGTGGGACATCCACAATCCGGGGGACAGAGACGACAGTTCTCCTCGGCATCACAAGTACCGTCCCCGCAGAGGTCCACGCACCTGCCTGCGACACATGAGCGCCCGAGGCCGTACGCTATGCTGCAGTTCACGCGATGGGTGCATGCAGTACATCCCTGGAGCGAGCAGACCTCGCCCAGGGTACAAGGTACGGGCTCACCTTGGACACATACCAGGTCATGGCATTGTCCCGGGACGAAGGTATTATTAGCGCAGGTGCCGGGGCATTCGTCATCGGACCTGCAGACGGCAAGGCGACATGTACCGCTAGGTAGATGGCATGCGTATCCTTCACCATAGAGTTCGGTGCACGCCGTATCCCCCTTGCAGCCAGTACAACCGTCGGGCGTGCATACGAGCCCGTCCGCCCCGCAGTCCGCTTCCTCCTCGATGCAGGTAGTGTCCACGCACGAGCGTGTTACTAGTACGGTACCCTCGCATTCAGTGGGAGGGCAGTCGGTCGTCTCTAGGCATCCTACGCACCCTTCGGACGTACAGCGTCCCGTACAGACCTCCTGCTTTACCGGTGTACATGCTCCTGCAGAGCATCCACGGACCAGGAAGAGGACACCATCGCATCCGGGAAGGCAAACCTCGGACGGCAGGCACTCGCCCAGGGACGAGCATGACCCAGCAGCCGAGGAACCAGCATCGCTTGTGGAGCAGCAGGCGGTACTGTTCGATGAGCATATCCACGTTCCTCGGCAGATGACCGTGCCCGTGCAGTTGCCTGCCCCACACGCCCCGTCCGGGGAGAGACCGGTAGGTGCGGCCAGGCATGAGCCTGCGCAGCAGTTACCCACACCGGACAAGGTACGACAGGTAGCACCGTCCGGTCCACAGGTATCACGGCACACCCCCTCCACGCACAGTCCGCTCTCGCACTCGTCGGCCCTGATGCAGGTGGGCGCTGTGCGGCAAACGCCCTTGTCGCACAGACCTGTGGCGCACTGACATCCCTCAAGGCATGGGTCGCCCTCGCTCACGGAACCGAAGGCCACGCATACTTTTCCGGCACAGCACCCTGTCGTGCATCCCTTGTAGTCTGTACAGCTTGTAGCGCATGAGTTCCCGTCACACCTGAAGGGATTGCAGTCCGTTTTCGTCTCACAGGAACCCGCGGAGGTACACGCGCCCTGGCGGTCGTCGGTACAGCAGCCCGTGCCCTTGGTATCACAGAGCCAGTCCTCGGTGCAGAGGGCCTTTCCTGCGCACTGGCCGGTCCCGCACCCGACATCGGCTGAGAGCACACCGACGCTCTTGTCGACGTTGAACGGAGGCACTTTACAGGAACCACCACAACAGAAACCTGATCCCCCATCGGGAAGCCCGCATCGCTGCCCTCCCGAAGCGCAGGGCATACAGGCATCAAGCTTAGCGTCACTGTTAGTATCCACGCAGGGATTACCTGCGCAGGTTAGCGTGGACGAGCACCGCTGGCGGCAGGCCCCCTCGATACAGGCGTACCCGTTCGCGCACCCGTCATCGTCCACGCATGTGGTGGCGCACGAGCCGTTCGTGCATAGATAGGGAGCGCACTCCGTCGTGACCTCGGCATCGCACACCCCGGCGGTCGAGCACGAGCGCACAGCGTCCTCCTTACAACATGTGTTCCCTGTCGAGGAGCAGACCCATGCCGCATTACTGCAGTCGATGGTGCCTGAGCACGTACTGGACCCGCACACCTCACCCGGCGGGCGACCGTCCCCGCTGGCATCGGCCCAGATGAACGGGACGGGTGCGCAGACCGAACCACAGCAGAAACCGTTGGCTCCCTCCCGGGTCGTGCATGGTGCTCCGGGATTGTCCGAGCACTCGCCGCACTGGCCGGTGATCCCCTGCGAGAGGATGCATTCCCAGGTATCTCCGGGGCCACAATCCCTCCCGTTCGTACAGGAACGGTCGATGATGAGCGCTGGTGCACCGTCTCCAATGAGCTGCACGCCAGTGTGCTTCGTCCCATCAACGACATCGCACCGTCCCTTATCCTCATAGTAGACCTCTGTGCAGAGCGTATCGGTCGGCCAGGAGAAGGTATGGGTCGTTGCTGGTGCAGTGAGCCTGAGCCCTAAAGAGGTGCTCCCTGCGGCCAGAGTATCGAGCACATCGGCCGAAATGTCAGCGGTGAGGATTTCCCCGGACGCGGTGAAAGTGACGGCGGGACGCGGGGAACAATCATCCATTGAGCTGTCATCGCATGATGATGATGTGCACGTCGCCAGAGCGACAGAGGGTCCCGCTTCGCACACCGTGGACGTCCCGGGGGAACAGGTCGCCGTGAGGCGGAGAGATACTGAGGAGAACGGGGCCACACTCTCGAGGGAGAATGCCACGAACGAACCATGAGCGGTCTGGGACGTAAGGTCCTGGCAGCACTTTGGATGTCCGCCATCAACTACTTGGTTCACGTGATAGCAGGGATCGCCGTCCGTGTCGCAGATGTAACCGTTGGAGGCGACGGCGCAGTGGTCGAATCCGTCTGGTACCGAGCCGACGACGAAGTAACAGCATCCTTCGATGGCACGTTGGGCGCACTTCTGGTGAGCGTAGGCCGCAAGAGCGCCTACTGTTGTCGAAGCCGCACCCTTATCAAGAGGCCCGGAATCTGTGAACGCGCCGGTGCAAGAGGGCGCTACGTCCAGTGCGGACACCGTCACGAGCGCAAGGCACAGGGCCATCACGACAGCTCTCGCTTCCACCGTTCAGCAATAGGCCGCTCAAGTATTATATTTTCATCATCCTAAAAACATATAATGCTGCGATGGCTCGGTGTCGTGGTGGGTCGCCGGGGACAGATAGCTCTCATGGGCATGATGGCGTTCGCTCTCATGGTCGCCATGGTCATGTACCTCCAGTACTCACGTAGCAGCGCCGAGACGGATGTCCGGCAGCATGAGCTTGAAGCCGAGACCGATGCGGGGGAAGCGGTTAAGCTCGATGTCGTGCTCACCAAGGCCTTGGAGGACGCTACGTTCGGGGCGTGCGAGGAGCTCGCGCTACATGGGGGATATCGCCGGGAACACCTCCCGTTCCTGCGTCATGGACCTACGCCCTACTGGTTCGTCCGAGGCAACGTGTCCACGATCCCCTCTATTGAACAGGTAACCAACGCTCTGAAGAGGGAGACTTGGGCCCGGTTCGGAGAGGCGATCAAGATACTGGACAAGGATATCGCCGACCTGACATTTGGTCCTCCCGAGGTCGACGTCAGCTATGCTGACGAGAACCGTATCACTACCACTGTCTCGATCGATGTAACTGATGCGCAAGAGCGCACCGCTCGGATGGAAGTCACAGCTGACCTCCCCGTCCGCCTGCTCCTCCTTCGTCGGTTGGCAGAGGAGTATGTGACCATACATAAGAACGGTCGCCGGCTTGAGAAGTCCCTTGGCCATCTAATCATCGAGGATCCGCGTATATTCTCTCCGAACAGCCCGCCTGAGTTCGGGTGTCAGGAGGAGACCGTCACCGTGGACGAGATAAGGCTCCATCTTCAGGAGAACATGGTACTAACCGTGTCCGAGGAGCTCTCCCTTGTACGTGAATCCGAGCTCCAGGAGAGCAACATCCAGTGGTCCCTCGATTATGAAGATAAGGACCTCATCGTGAGGCTCCTGGACCAGCGCGGTAACACCGACCGTGTCGTCAAGGAGGTGACCTCCTTCGGGGCACAGTGCTTCAGGGTCTGGAAAGCGTTCTACAACGTGACACTTCCAATCAGGGTGACCGTGATGGATACCCAGCCCATCTCCCGAGTAAGGGGCGAGAGCGTGCTCACGGCCCGACCTCTGGAGTTCAAAGTGGCGGTAGAACTGGCTCTCGCCGATAACGTACCTTTCGAAGGCCCCTCGCTCGTATCACCCCTCTGCAAGGGACGATGCTCACTGGACCTCACACTTCGTGAGGGTGATGGTGTGGGCGATGCTCCTGTGTTCTTGGGGCCGTGTCTCCTTGGGTCCGCCTCGGACGAGTACCGTGAGATCCCTTGCGGGACACACTCGCTACATGTGGCTAAGGAGGGCTTCGCCCCAGCAGAGCTCACGGTGAATCTCCACCCTGACCGTGCGGCCAGTGCTGAGCTAGTGCTGAAACAGTTCGGTAGCCTATCCGGTTCGGTATCGCGACGGAACCGAGTGTACTGTACACGGGAATCCTGCGCTGGCCAGCGCGACCGCGTGGTGGAAGAAGGGCTAGACCGCCTAGGGTACGTCAAGGGGAACCCACCCAGCTTTGTCACGATCATCGCAGCGGCCCTTGCCACCGGCGAGGAGCATACCTCGGTCGTAGATGAAGAGGGACAGTACACTATAGACGGCCTGGTGCCGGGCGACTATGTGGTCATCGCGGACCCGAACAAGGATAGCATGGGGAACACTGCTTTCAAGGTCCAGACGTATATGGGATCGGTCGAGATTGAGCCCGATACCGAGAACAATTATGAGATAGTCATGGAACCTCTGGTTCCAGTACAAGTGGATGGGAAATGGGAATTCGTGACCAGAACGGACGCATGCTGCTGACCGCACTTGTGGTGCTGCTCGCTATGAGTGGCGCCATCCGGGTAGAGGAACGACTCGACCTATCAGCCCTACCAGAAGCAGATGTGTTCGTAAAAGTGACGTACGCGTCAGGTGACATTTTTCCTGCTGGTATCGAAGGTCTACGCCAAGAACTGTGTAGACGAACGCTCACCAGCCCGATCTCATCCTGCTATGGTACAATTGACGAAGCGAACCGCAAGGTCTTCTTCCAGGTGCGAATAGAGGATATATCTGAAGCTATCCTCGACATAGGTCAGGAGGAGGACCGGCTCACCCTCACTATCGGATATCATCCACTGTTCACGCGCCTCCCAGTCGATATGGACCGCTGGTCCATCAAGGTGACCATGCCCGATCGCCAACGCCTCTCGTTCACCGGGACGAAGCCCACGCGGTTGGACGTCCGGTACACCTTTCCCGTGCTCGCCCCCCTCCCACTTGACGTGGAACTGGAAGGGCCCGAACTCCAGCTGGGGCAGATTGTGTCGCTCACGACGTTGCTCCCGGCGAACAGACCTCGGGTGGTTATGTGCGTACATACCCTTGCCAACGGCACTCATAATCTGGACACCAAGATCGTCAAGGGCTGTGTCCCGACCTACTTCGGCACCAGCGAGTCATGGTCCCCGGGCGAGTACGAGGTCAGGACGACGGCTACCTCCTTTTTCCTCGACGGTGTGGCGCTGGGCACGGACACCGACCAACTCTCCCTGGACCGTCTCGTGGTTGCAGGTGATGACATTGCAGTGCCCGTGTCAGTGGTCATGCATGACAAGACCGGAGATATCTGGTTCGTGGGCGAACCTTTGTCAGTTCACCTGACCTCTCCCGATCCTGACTCCCGGTGCTCGCTCCACCTTGCGGACGTTCACGGTCGAATGTCGGTGACACGCGCCGTCCCGTGTAATGGAGAGGCTCGGCTGGTCACCCTCGATATACCGCCCGGTGATTACATCATGGAGGTCCGTGAGTCTTCCTCCGGTCGTACAATCACCACGCGACCGCTGCGCATCCTCCCTTCCAGCACTACCGCCGATCCCGAGGTCGAGATCGAAAGGGGCGATTATGCACCGGGTGAGACGGTCATCGCCGACCTGAACCTCCCTGGTATGACATGTCGATCCGAGATGGTCAGCGCCGAAGGTTATGTGGTGGCCATGGGCGAGCCGAACCCGTGTACTAAAGTGCTCCTGGACACTCCTCAGACGCTACGGTCGGGGACGTACACACTTCTCATCAAGGTCGTCAGCGATGACGTGGTCGTGGCCACTGCTCGGAAGCAGGTGGTCATAACCCGTCCAGAGGCCGCCGTGGACAGTGACCGTTCCAGATATTGTCCGGGGGGCGCGTTCGCACTCACTCTTGGCAAGCTGCGTTGTATCGATACCGGGCAACGTTGTGATCCCACCTCGGTCCAGCTCCCTGGTTGTTTATGCTTCGCCGGGGCAGGTACGTTCGTCGGTGTATGCACCCACACCCAGAAGTGCGCTGATAATGGCTGTGAAGAACTCGGGCTCCAGCCCTATGTCGTCGCCAGGGACGCGGGGGATTGCATGGTGCGGAAAGGTCTCGAGAGCTTCCCGTGCATCGCATATGGTGAGGTCTGCTCGGGCTTCTGTGCCTGCACGGACGGCCCGCGGGTGGTGGACAACTGTTACTTCGGGGAGGCCTGTACTCCGGACGGCTGTGTCCAACCAGACCTCGTGCTCAAGCTCACACATATCGAGCCCCAGAGCGTTCGGGCCGATGCGCTCGCGAGCACACAGTTCGAGCTCACGGTACTGGCGACGTACAAGGGCAACGTGCTTGCCGACAAGCCGACGTTCTCTCTGGACCTTGGCGGCTCCCCCATCGAGCTGGGCGCCATAGAGTCACGGGGTGAAGGCCTCTGGCACATCCCGGGGAGCGTGTCCATCCCTCTCGCACCGGGCAAGTACCCACTGCTCCTCACGGGCAGGTATGGTGATGCCGTGTACAGTGTGCGGTCATATGTGGAGGTATGGTACCCGCGATGGATGGCGGACGTGGCCGTAACGATTCTTGACGCACCCACAACGCTATCCACACGCCGCCTCGAGAAGGGAGAGCGGTTAGACGTGAAGTTCCGGGCCTTCGACGCTTCGGGTACGGAGCTCACCGACCTAATGCAGGACGATTTCACCTTCTCGCTGGGGTGGCGGGTGCTCAATATCGACTCCCTGGAGTACGATCGCGCCCGCGGCCATTGGCGCGCCACCCTCTTAGGCATGGGCGAGTTCGAGGAGTCGGATGTCCCGTTCTCGGTGTATATCTCACACCTGGGGATGGAGGGGATGGCCGAGCGCTCTGTCAAGCTTGTGGAGCAGCTGCCTGCACGTATCGTCATTCGCGAGGTCACGCCCAAGAAGTTGTTCCAAGCCCAGACCATATGGGGCTTCGACCTGACCATGGACCTCCTGCTTCAGGGAGATATCCAACGCATCTCAGCGACAGTGCGCGGAAAGGACTATGATGTGCTTGTAACACCATATCAGGAGTCCTTTGGAGCGAGCATGGTCAATGTCCGCTTCTGCCCCGATATAATCACGACCGGTGAGGAACTGGTCACGTTGCGCGGCTCGACACCGGACGGTACAGAGGTGACCTCTTCAGAGACGATAATCATCGTTCCCAATCCCGGCGGATGGGTGAACAACCGATGCCCGACGGACGCTTAGGCCATTAAAGCTCCTGTCGATGCTCGGTGAACCTGATCCCCAGACCTTCGAGCTCGGCCAGGACCGGGACGTACACCTCCGGGTGGACGGGGACGTGCACTCCTGTAAGATCAATTCGGCCCTCGATAAGCAGACGTACGCCGATAGCTGCTGGGAGTCCGACGGTCCTGGCGATGGCAGTATCGCCGCCCCTGTCACCGTATTGTACGAGCGTTGCCACCACTCGTTCACATGCCCCTTCCCGCTCCACCTCGAGCTCGTGGCGCATGACCACCATATCCTGCTCTCTCTCTCCGTAGGCGAGCCGCGCGACCATGAGAGCGCACAGTGCGTCGAGGGGTGTCGTCGCCTCCTCGCGTACGGCCCCGTCGCTGAGGATGCCCAGCCATGTGAGACGCTCGATAGCAGGTGATGTCGGTGCGATCCCGAGACGCTCGGCAACCCGTTGAATGAGGTCCTCACCCGCGGGAGCGCCGATGAGCTGGGCCGTTACGTCCCCATAGCTCATTCCGGGAATCCACTCCCGGTCGGTCTCGTCCAGCCATCCCAACCGGCCGATGGCGTTCATGGTATCGCACCACCCCTTGTACCGCAGAGTCCCACGGTAGAGCGTGTGTACGTCACCGAGATCGTAGATGTCCCGATATCGAATCGAATCGCCGTTGGGGTAGTCCTCGAACGAACCGGTGTCCTCGACATCCATTAACCGGTAGTGCTCGAACAGGGCATCGCTCGAGATGACCACCTCCTGGCCGTTCTCAAGGTAGCGTGCAGGTCGTTTTGAGGCTGTGAGCACACCGCGCGGATTCCAGGAGAACTTGTAACTGAAATGATTATCAGCTGCTGCCGGGGCGGGCAGGGCGCCACACAGCGAGCGGAATCCCACGATCTTGAAGCCAGCATCCCGTTCCCGGGCTATCATGGACATGGCGGACATATGGTCGATACCCGGATCGAGGCCGAGCTCCATTAGTATGAGCACTCCTGCTTCCCGGGCAGGGGCGTCCAGCGCGCGGAGCGCATCATCAGCATAGGAGGTGCACACCATGTGCTTGCCGTTCTCGACACATAGCTCTGCGATAATCTGGTGATGGGCGGGGGGGAGGAGGCTGACCACGATGTCAGCGTCCTGCACGAGGGGGACCATTGCCCCAAGGTCGTCCGCGTCCAGGGAACGCGCCTCACCGCAGGGATGGTCTGCGATGAGCCGTCGGGCCCGCTCAACGTCCAGGTCGGCAACGATCACACGTACGTCCGTGAGGTCCAGGATATATCGCACGAGAGGCTGCGCCACCATCCCTGCTCCGAGAACGAGTACTGTCCTCGCGAGGCTCATCTTAGTATGCCGTCCCGAACCGCTTCTTCCTCTCGTTCCGCCCCCACAGCTCCTTGGACGTCTCGACACTTGAGTAGCATGCCTCCACCTCGCTCATGGTCGTCCGTCCGTGCTCGCACAGGTCCTCGCTCTGTTGTAGGCATCCGAGCCAGATGAGGTCCAGAGCAGCGCCGTACATCACCCACATGGGGGACGTGCGCATCCCCTCGACCTCGCTCCTTCGGATAAGTGTGCCGGTACCGAACGGCTCACCCCATGCCTGCTCAACAGCCCGCTCCTTGCCCATGATCACGACCTTCCGTATCTCTGGAAGGAGAGAAAGAGTGACCAATATGAGCACGGTGGCCCCTGCCGCACCTGTCCGCCCATCTCCTGTGTAGGCGAGCGCGGTCATAGCGAGCACACCTGCCCCGGTCACTAATCGGAGCCCCGGTAGAGGGCTCGGACGCAACAAGGTGCTTACGGCCCCGGAGATGACCGATGCGGCCAAAGGACCGTCCCCTCCTTCGTTGACGAACCTTTGAGCGACCTGGACGAACTGGGCCGGGATGTCCGCTACCGGCTCGTCGAGGATGATAGCGCTCCTGCGTTTTTCTGCCCGACGTGCCTCCACCCGTTCGGCCAGCGCGTCTAGATCGAGGGCAGATGGTGCTTTGGTGGGGAGGGTGAGCCGTCCGAGCGCTGCCATGGGAGCTGTGAAAAGGATGAGGATCATGAGATAGAGCCCTCCGATGACGCCCAGGAAAGGAAGGAGCTCCTCACTTATCGGCACCGGTCGTCCGTAGAGAAGAGCGAGCAGAACAAGCACGACTATAGCATCGCGACCGCTCACGAACGTCCCCACCGGCATACCGATGACTTCAGGGAAAGGTCGAGGCAGCGGGCTAGCACGAGGATTAGGACGCCATGCACGGCCCCCACGACCATGTCGGACCTACTCCTTCTTCTTTGTGGAGGCCTTCTTCTTGGCGGCCGGTTTCTTCGCGACCTTCTTCGCGGGCTTCTTGGCTACCTTCTTCGTGGTCGGGCCGTGGTCCTTGTGGGCGCACTTCTGCTCCCAATGCTTGCAGGGCTTACCCATATTGACCTTGAGCTCAGCGTAAGCCTCGACGGCCTTTTCGCCCATGCTCCGTCCCTTGCAGAGGGAGGGCTTGACTGCCTTCTTCAGGATCGGGCACTTGATTGACATGTATGCACGTAGCATGGCCAACCTTCTAAAACCTTGGCCTTATGGGCGCCGCCATGGGACGGATAAAGGTCATCATTATGGGAGCCGCAGGCCGTGACTTCCACAATTTCAACGTATTCTTCCGCGATAATGAGGACTATGAGGTCGTGACGTTCACCGCCACACAGATCCCAAACATCGCCGGACGCAGGTACCCGCCCGAACTGTCCGGGGACCTTTATCCGAAGGGGATCCCGATCCGAAAGGAGGAAGAACTCCCCGAGCTCATCAGGAAGCACGATATTGATCAGGTCGTTCTTGCATACAGCGACCTTTCCTACAAGCATGTAATGACCCGGGCATCGATCACCCTTGCAGCAGGTGCGGATTTCCGTCTCATGGGCGCAAAGACCACCATGATAAAATCCAACAAACCGATGATCGCGGTCTGTGCGGTGCGCACGGGTTGCGGCAAGAGCCAGACCGCCCGGTACATCCTCCAGATCCTGCGCGATCTTGGGAAGAAGGTAGTCGTGATCCGGCATCCAATGCCGTACGGTGACCTCGTCGCTCAAGCGGTCCAGAGATTCGCAACTTACGAGGACCTCGAGAAGAACAAGTGCACTATCGAGGAACGAGAGGAGTACGAGCCGCATATCGACATGGGCGCAATCGTGTACGCGGGCGTGGACTATGAGCGCATCCTCCGTGAGGCGGAGAAGGAGGCCGATGTCATCGTGTGGGACGGGGGTAACAACGACCTGCCCTTCTACAAACCGGACCTCTTCATCGTGATTGCCGATCCCCACCGCCCCGGCCACGAGGTCGCGTACTATCCTGGTGAGGCCAACCTGCGGATGGCCGACGTGATAATCATCAACAAGGTGGATTCCGCCCGCCCTGACCATCTTCATGAGGTGGTGGACAACGTCGCATTGGCCAATCCTGACGCCGTGGTCATCGAGGCAGCATCTCCGATAACTGTTGAGGAACCCGATAGCGTGAAGGGGAAACGGGTGCTCGTGGTCGAGGACGGGCCGACGCTCACACATGGCGAGATGCCATATGGCGCAGGCATGGTGGCCGCCCGCCGGCTCTGGGCCGGTGAGATAGTCGATCCCCGCTCCGCCGCAGTAGGTTCCATCAAGACCGTGTTCAAGAACTTCGACCACCTGGGCCCGGTGCTACCTGCCATGGGCTATTCAGATAAGCAGGTCAAGGAGCTTGAAACGACCATTAACGGGACCGATGCCGATCTTGTGCTCATCGGAACTCCCATCGATCTGCGGCGGCTGGTCGATATCAAGGGAAAGATCGCGCTCAGGGTGCGGTACGACCTTGAGCAGCGAACAGGCCCCCCCCTCCGGGAGCTGGTGGAGAAGGTCGTTAAGTGAGCTGGACCCGGGAACCTCGGGCAAATGAATAAATTGTTACGCAGAGAACGATGGTTCCGTGGTAGAGGGAATTCTCCCGAGCAGGCTCCCTGCACGATGGATCGTGCTCGTTCTATTCCTAGCCCTCACCATGGCCTCCGGCAGGATCTGGAACACTGATACACTCGATGACTTCCTGTTGACCACGCGTTCCAATGTGACAACTCCCGGTCCTGACGGCTCCGTGCGTCTTGACTTCGAAACCCCCCTCTGGAACATTTTTTCCACGAACTGGCCTTCACTGGATGGATGGGAGCGGAACCAGCATGACGTCAAGGCCGTGATCGATGTCGATCCACCTGGTACATTGTTCATCTATGATGGCAATGATAAGGTAAATCCGATGATCGTCAGGTCAGAGTCCATACCCGACAAGAGCGATTGGACCCTGGAGACCACGTTCAGGATGGAAGAACAGGGCGGTCTGAGGATCTGCGTCCATGCCGTGGTCCGTGGTCCATGCTTCGTGTTCCATGGAAGTGGTATCGACATGGTTGACAATCAGGACCGGCGCTTCCGTCAGTGGGAGGGCAAGACCGATACGGAGAACTACCATACATGGCGAATCATGTTCGTCGGTGTCTCGGCCAGCTTCAATGTCTACCGCGATGGTATCCGACTCCTTTCCCACGGTGACGCACTGCGGGGGACGCAAAGCGGCAGCCAGGTCAACTCGATCAGGATATCTACTACCGGTACCCGTGAGCGACCTGCGAAGCTCTATATGAAGACCTTACATATCGCAAGTGGAAAGCAGATGAAGCGGATCAATCAGGGAACGCTCCTGTCACCTCCGTTCGATACTGGGATGCCCGACGCGGTCTACACCACGATTTCGTGGGATAAGGATACGCCCTCACCGTGCACGATCAATCTCCAGACCCGGAGCGCGCGTACCGAGATAGAGCTGGAGGATGCGACGTGGCTCGGTCCCGATAAGAATACAGACCACTACACGATATCGCCCTCCGGGGTGAACAGCCTCCACATCGGCGACCGCTGGATACAGTACAAGGCCCTCTTCTCCTCGGATGGGTTCTGCACACCCGTGCTCAAGAACGTCAGGCTCTTCTATGGTAATTCCACCGAGGTGGCCAGCAATCCTGACGAGCTGGAAGCCGTTCGCAAGCTCATCTCCTCGGAGGACTGCACCGTACCGGTCGAGCTGAAGGACCGGTATTACAACGTTCTCCAGATGTACGACACGAACCTCAAGAGCAGTGTCTGGCGAGTGATGTTCCGCGTCACTGACGACGACGCCTTACGGTTCAACGCCTCCATGACGAAGATCGAGACCATCATGAAGGAATGCAAGGCCCAGAGCGACATGAACCTTGCCGAGGTGGAGATCGGTAACATGGAGGAGAAGCTCGACCTGAACATGCTCGATGCCGTTACTGAGTGGATCGACATATTCGGTCTCATGGGTATTATCTACCTAGGCCTCCAGTTCGCCAAGAAGCGTGTGATCGGTCACGAGGAGGTCGATATCATGCGGGGTGTCACACGTGAGGGTAACCACATCAAGATCGGCATCAAGGTACATAACCATTCCACCTTCTCCATAACCGACGTGGATGTGAACCTCGACGTACCGGAGGCCTTCGAGGTGGAGCACGGCTCGAAGCTAATCTCTCTAGGGGCCATCAAACCGGATGAGTTCCAGTCGGCCATCTTCCTGCTCATCCCACACCGGTGCGTTAACGCCAAGATCGGTGGTACTGTCGTCTACCATGACAACCGCGGAGAGCGTAAGATGGAGGAGTTCGATCCAATAAACGTGGGGAGCGTGTGTCCGTTCCTCGTAGGTGTGCCGATGGACACCATAACGTTCAAGAAGAGGATCACCGAGCTTGAGTCGAACCAGCAGACCATCGAGCTCACCATCCCTCCCAAGGAGGCGATCAAGCGTATCGCGGAGCGGTTCTCAGGCATCCACACGGTCAAGCAGCTGGTGAACAAGGAGAAGCGATCCGTGGACCTGATCTACTCGGGGATGGGCGCCTACTCCAAGAAGTTCCTGGGCATCTGGGTGCGCATGGACCTGGGGCTTGGTGTGATCTATGTGACCGTGTTCGGTGAGAAGAAGGAGATGATCACCGGACTAATCAGCGAGTTGGTGGACCACTTCAAGGACGAGAGCTCGGAGGAGGAAGCGGGCTACTACGCTCGTGCCAAGATGGCGCGACCGGCCCATTACCACCGAGGGGATAAAGAGGCCGGTCCAAAGGACGCCTACGCGGGCCGCTACCCGTCGGCAGGCCGCTACCCGGCAGCCCCCGGGGCGGGGGATGAGGGGACGAAGGAAACCGCTGACGAGACCTCATCCGACAAGGAAGAAGAGGATGCGGACATATTCGGTGATGAGGGCCTCTAGACAGCGGTCATATCATTCGATGACCGGGACGAACTCATCTACGCCCACGTCCTTGGTATAGGTCTTCCACACACCACAGCACGAGCTTCGGACGGTACATCGCTCGCATTGGGGTGGATAGGTGATGCGTCGCTCGATGACGGTGACGCCCGCTGAGAGATGACGGTAGGCAGGGGCGATGACACAGGACGGTATATGGTACAAGGCCAGTGATATCCCCCGTTCGACAGCGACATCAGCGGTGCGCTCCACGTAGGGTGCGACATCCCTGTACGGGACGATGAGCTGCTTCCGGTGGCGCAGGGCGTTACCGATTATGTCCATATACATGACGACCAGCTGCCCTATGCCCGGCGCTTCCCTGTCCAGAAGGTCCGGGACGTCGACCACGCTCTTGTAGGTGAGCTCATGGAGCACGTAGCGCACGTTCGTATGCACTCCTGCCGACACGAGGTTCCGGATGCCTTCGAGCGACTGGATGAAAGAGCCTGGTGCGCGGGTCACTGCATCGTGCACCTCGGCGGAGGGTCCGCAGAGCGATACTTCGACGTCATCGACTCCAGCCGATACCATCCTTTCTGTGTAGTCACGATAGGAGAACATCCGACCGTTCGTGAGGAGCCTGAACGGAGTGTCCGGGAACCGCTGGCGTACATATCGGACGAGTTCCTCGAGGTCGGGGCGGAGGGTCGGTTCGCCGCCGGTGAAGATGATGATGTCCGGCTCATCGAGCCCATTGATATGGGCTTTGATCTGCTCGGTGGTGGGATCCACGTCCTTAGGAGGCGGCATGATGGAAGTGCACATGACGCACGAGTTGTTGCATGCGTTACCTAGACCTACGTCTACGATACTCCTCCCTCCATCGCTGATAGTACCGTTCCATCCGTTCACGCACACGGTCCGGTGGAGTGAACACCGGGAACAGTTCGTTCGTCCCGTTGAGCTGGGCATACTCCACCCACACCCCTACACAGAGCGGGTCCAGAAGGCAGCGCTCACATACGGCCGCTTTGCGTTTCAACTGGGAATGCACGAATCCGTGGATATCGCGCCGCCGCTTACCTCCAGCGTAGGAAACAGGGGCGTCAAGGGCGCGCTGCGTCTCAGCGTTATGATGCTCGTATCCCTGAAGATAGCACAAGGGCACACCTTCCACCTCGTAGTACGCGCGCCTGTTCCGAAGGCGGTCCAGCGCATCATACAGGAAAGGTTCCAGCTCTACCAGACGGGGAACCAGCTCGGGATGCCGGGCGCATGCTCCATTGGGCCGCACCATCCCAAGGAGGATACGGTTGACCCCCGGGAATCGCTTGCCGATGACGTCTACGAAGTCCGGGAGGGAACGGTAAGTGCGTGCTGTGATGACGTGGTCTATGTTCGTCTCGATACCGACCTCCAGGAGCGCGCTGATACCGGCCAGTACTTTGTCAAGGTCGTCCTTGCCGGTGAGCTCGTGATAGACCTTCTTCTCATGTGACGGTACGGACACAAGGGCTATATCGAGCCCCGCTTCCTGTAGACGCTCCACCAGGGATGCATCGCACAGGTGCGCTCCGTGCGTCTGGAGGTCAACGGGGAAGAGTCCCCGCTCCTTCGCCCGCCGGACTATCTCCAGTAGGTCGGGGTGCAGAGTAGGTTCTCCACCGGTGATGGTCAATCCCTCGCCCTTGGGCACTGCATCGACGCGGGCCAGCGCATCCTCCCGGGAGAGCTCTGGATCGGGATCGTCCGCCACGGTGCAATAGCGGCATGCGTGGTCACAGGAATGGCCTAGCCGTAAAAGGTGGGTCGCCATGATGGCCCCTCAGTGGAGCAGTTCTAGCCGATCGGTGATGGGCTGACCGGGCACTGGCACGAACTCTTCCCATCCGAATTTCTCGGGATACTCCTTCCATGGTCCTTCGCAGATAGGGTAGTATCTGCATCGAGGACAGTCCGGGCCTTTGAGCTTGGCGACGTTCCGACGGACATCACTGAAGTTCTCAAGAACGCGATCGG
This sequence comes from Candidatus Undinarchaeota archaeon, assembly GCA_964519305.1. Classification (GTDB taxonomy): domain Archaea; phylum SpSt-1190; class SpSt-1190; order JASMDC01; family JASMDC01; genus JASMDC01. The sequence goes on along the minus strand of CAZFHY010000001.1, from coordinate 110,269 downwards.
CCTCGCGGACCTCGGTCTCGGGGATGAATAGCTCAGAGCAGTACTGCTCCCGATCCACCATGAAGCAGAACGGGTAGGCCTCTACCATCATCGATGTACCGGACTCCGCTCCCAGATCCACGCCCTTGTGGACATAGGGCTGTATCACCGACTTCCGGGGGACTATCTCGTCAAAGTACTTGTAGGCGTTCCCCTCCGCATGTACGAAGGCGAACTGGTACTGCATGACACCGATATCGATGAGTATCTGGGCAATCTGGGGCAGCTGCTCGTAGTTCTGACGTGTGATGACCGTGTTCGTGAGTACTCGGAGGTCCATGTCGACGAGGTTACGGATGGCGCCCAGCGTCTGCTTGTATGCGCCGGGAGCGCGAACTAGACCATCATGCACCTCGGGGGTCGATCCATGGATCGAAGGGGAGAACTCATTGATACCGGCGTCAAGGAGCTTGTGGATGAAATCCTTGTAGAACAGCATCCTACAGTTCGACTGGAGCTGGAGCCTTGTGAAACCTTGGTTCTTGGCGAACCGGATGAGTTCCAGAAGGTCCTTGCGGAGGGTGACCTCACCACCAGTGAAGACGATCTCCTTGGCACCCGAGCGGGCGCCGTTAACGATGTTCTCCTTGAGCTGTCCTGTGCTCAGGTTCCCGAGCCTCCGCTTGTCGGCGACGACACAGAACCGGCAGTTGTTGTTACAGGCGAATCCAACCTTCAAATCAAGTCTCTTGATCCCCATCGCCAAAACATCCAAACGAGAGGCCAGCATAGGAAGAGCAGGCAATGGGAAAGGCCGAGCGCAAACTATTAAAGCTTTGCAAGGCCTTCCGGCCTTCCGGGGTGCGTTCCATGGCTAAGCGTGCGACGAAGAAAAAACCAGAATCGAAGAAAGACCCGAACGAGGGTTTTAGCGTGATCAATAATCTCGAGATTCACAAAAAGGAGGGGTATATACTCGTATCCGTGAATCCCCGGATCTATCCGCTCCAGATCATCTACTCAGCAGCCTATGTCCTCATGGACAGGGCGTACCTGATCCTCGGCGGTGATCCGCAGGAAGAGGTCCTTGTGGAGATCCGGCCGAAGAGCAAGCGGGAGAGCCTCGAGAAGCTCGGTAGAGAGTTCAACAACGAGCTCATCAACTACGCGGTCTACACGATCCAGACAGCGCGGAACCAGGACGTGCGGGACGCCATCGTGCGCCGCGCATTCCTGACCAGCGAGAGCGCCGACTCCGGCGCCGATCCGTGCGGGTGCCCTCCATCAGAGGGAGACTCCTCGTACAGGGATGATCCTGAAGGGATCGCCAAGCCCTGGAGCGGAACGGAGGAGTAGCGCATGAAGATCGTCACTGTCGATAAGGATCTCAGGACCGTCGTGCTCGACCTTGATACCCGTTTCTATCCGATGGACGCGGTAATGCAGGCCTCCCAGGCCTATCTCGAGACCTGCTGGGTGTACGTTGATGGAGATGCTGAAGGCCTCGTGCGAGTGACCCTCACTCCACGGAGCAAGAAGATCAGGATCAACCAGCTCGGTTATGAGTTCCTGAACTACGTGCTCGGCATCATGAAGGCGTAGATGCATGGTAGAGACCTTCTTTGAGGGACTCAGCGAGGGACCGCACCTCATCAACCGCTATCAGACGAAGCGTTTGGCGAAGGACAAGTACCTGATCACCGCGGATCATGGTTCGTGGGCGGTTCTTACCAAGCGTGAGTACGATCTCCTTCGACTAGGCCGCATCACCGAGGACCCGAACCTGATGCTCACGCTCCGTGGTATCGGTGTCATGGTGCATGAAGATGACATGGACGGACTGGCAGAGCAATATCGCAGTCGCTTCGCCCACCTCGACCGTGGCGTCGTGCTCCACATAGTGGTCCCCACCCTGCGGTGCAACTTCACCTGTGTCTATTGTCATGCGAAATCCCGCCCCATGGATACGACAGGCGTGGACATGGACGAGGAGACCGCCCGTGCTACGGTGGACTTCATCATGCAGTCTCCTGGCCGGGACCTTACACTCGAGTTCCAGGGGGGTGAGCCTCTGGCGGCGTTCGACATGGTCCACTACATAACCGAGTACGCCAAGGACCAGGCCCATCTCAAGAAGAAGCGGATGACCTTCCTCATGGTCACCAACCTCTCCCTGATGACGGACGACAAGCTCGACTATCTTGCCTCCAACAGGTTCGGCCTTTGCACATCACTGGACGGGCCCGAGGAGGTCCACGACGCGAACCGACGGTACTTTGGTGGCGCTGGTTCATACGAGAATGTCACCTACTGGATCAACCGCATCCGCAACATCAAGCATGTAGGCCTCTCAGCTCTTCCGACCATCTCGAAGCACTCCCTTTCGTACGGAAAGGAGATCGTCGACGAGTACGTGAAATGGGGCTTCCCCAACATCCGGATCCGCCAGCTCAATGACGCAGGGTTCGCAGCCGAGCGATGGAAAGAGGTGGGCTACTCCGCCGACGAGTTCATGCGCTTCTACAAGGACACGCTCGAGTACATAATCGACCTCAACCGACAGGGCGTGCGCATGCATGAGAACATGGCCACGATCGTTCTGCGTAAGATCCTGTGCTTGAAAGCCTCTACGTACACGTGCTTCGGTTCACCCTGCGGTGCGGCCCTCAACCAGGTGGCCTATACCCAGGACGGCGATATCTACGCATGTGATGAATCACGTTCCTTCGATATATTCCGCATCGGCAATGTGCGGGATGATACTTACAAGGGAGTGTTCACCTCACCTCAGGTCCAACACCTCGTGGGGCTGACATCCCATGTATGCACCATGTGCGACACCTGTATCTGGCACCCCTATTGCGGCTCGTGTGCCGTTTGCACCTATGGTTCCCAAGGGAATCTGGTGTCCAAGCTCCCCATGGATAAGGAATGCGCGATACGGGGCGGGCTCGTTGAGCACCTATTCCATAAAATCATCGTGGATCCAAAGGACCGCTCGATCCTTCTCGAATGGGCGAGAACGCTTGACTAAAGGGGTACCGGATGCCTTTTAAGCCGACGATAGGTTTATAAGCTAGCTAATCTATAGTATGTAACAGAGAGTGAGTACTAGCTGGAGTGATCAACGATGACAAAGACACTACCAAAGATTCAGAAAAGCATCAAGTCCTTCCTCGTAGAGGAGGAGGGCAGGATCACAAAGAGAAATCTGTTTTCCATGGGGGCCATCCTGTCGGGCTATGCGTTCTCCAGCCTCATAGCCAAACCAGCGACAAGTTGGCATACGAGCCATGGCAGCCACAGTTCACATGCGTCGCATACCAACAACCCGTACGATCACTCTCAGAGCGCTGCGGGAATCCACTACTCCGGTTCGACCATAAAGGCTGTGCACTCCCACTACGACCCTGCCCACTCGAACCACGACAGCCATACCTCGCACGGGTCTCACTGCAACAGCCATTAAGCCGGACGGGGACTAGTAGCGACAGATGGTGCATCGTTTAGACCTAAAATTGGGCTACAGCTGTAACAATAACTGCCGCTTCTGTGCTGTAGCTGACAAGCGGGGCCGCAGGTCCAAGAACCTAACAGATGTTGAGGGTGACCTTCGCGCAGGTCGAGCTGATGGTGCCGACTTCCTCGTGATCACGGGTGGCGAGCCCACCCTTGACCCCAAACTTGTCGACATAATCACCATGGCGCATCGTCTAGGCTATCGCGATGTCCAGCTCCAGACGAATGCCCGGATGCTCAGTTATCGTGACCTCGTGAACGACCTTGTTGCCGCGGGCCTCACCCAGGTTGTACCGGCCGTCCATGGGCACGTGGCCGCGCTCCATGATCACCTCACCAAATCGCCGGGCGCTTTTGACCAGGCCATCGCGGGGCTGCGTAACGTGTGCGATGCCCCGCTGACCGTCATCACCAATACGGTGGTCGCGAAACCGAACTATGCAGTGCTCCCTGACATCGCGAGGTTCCTTATCGAATTCGGGCCGGACTCCATGCAGTTCGACTTCGTCCATCCCATGGGCAACGCTGAAGTCGAAGCGGACACCATAGTCCCAGTCATATCCCAGGCGGCCAGGTACGTGGCCGAGGCCCTGGACGTGACCACCTCTGCGGGGATCCCTGCCTTCTATGAAGCCATACCCTACTGTCTCATGCCGGACCATAAGCAACAGGCCATCGAGCTGCATATGGCCTCGTGCGAGGTGCGTGAGCCTGGGCGTGTGGAGCGTGAGTACAGGCGGTCACGCAGAGAGGATGACAAGCGTAAGGGGCCGCAATGTCATGTGTGCAGGTACAACCTGATCTGTGAAGGCGTGTGGCGCGAATACGCCGAGCGTTTCGGTACGGACGAGCTCATCCCGGTCCAGGGCACGCCTGTGTCCCGCGATACACTTCTCTAGTCCTCGCTCACCTGTCGGCCTCTCCGAAGTGCGAATACTGCGAGTAGGGCGAGCAGTACGAGCAGCGAACGTTCCCGCCTCTGGAGTCGGGCCAGCTCTATCTCGCACCTCTCGTCACTAGGATCGGCCTTCACGGCTGCCAGGGAGGGAGTTAGCTCTTCCGGGATCGGCGCTGTGCCGTCGAGCAGGGCCCGGATGAACGGCCCTAGGTCCTCGCCCACTATGGACGATGCCTCTTCGATGACATCGCTCGTCGTGACCGCCCGTCCGGTTCGTCCATACTCATTGTACAGGCGCTGCATGAGGAGGTCGAGCCCACGCACATCCCCCGTCTTTTCGACCATCTCCTTATCTAGCAGGTAGATGGCAAGTGCACCTTTTGCATAGAGGGCCTGGACGGCCTGGGGATCGGTCTCGCTCCGTTCACCGGCGTTCACGAGGTCCACGTACCAACCTGGCGGCTGGGCTGCACGCTCGCGCAGTTCACTGAGAAATCTCGCTTCGTCCCACTCATCGGTCATCAGCCGTGTCTTGAGGCCATAGTACTCTGCCACACCTTCGCCGAGCCATCGGTCCTTGAGAGATGCGATGCGGATGGAGCCCATCATCCAGAGATGGACGACCTCGTGAGCCTCCTCGTTGCACTGTTGTCGCGCGTCGACGACCACCATACCACCTTCGACCACCCCGTGGCAGAAACCTGATGAGGGATCGCGTGGACCGATGACGACAACGGAGAGGTCACCACCCGGCCACTCACCGAACACCTTCTGACAATAGGGGAGGTATCGCTTGATACGCTCCACGGACAGCTTGACGCGTTCGGCAGGGATACCTGCGTGGAAGAGGGAGAAGCTCACATCCTCTATCCTGTCGTCCAAGCGCTCGAACCGACCGAGCAGGACACGTAGCATCCGCACCTCCGTGAACGGCAATCCCTGTGCGAAAAAGACCCCCGGTTCGTTCTGGACCATCGGTGCAACGGCGTTCCAACCATCCGGTAGGTCGAAGTGCAGGGACACCTCGGAGATCCGGGCGTTGCGTACTTCTGGTAGCAGCACCGCTAGCGGGATGACCCATACATCGTTAGCGAGCCGTGCGAACGGATCGCTCCCTTGAATGGTCTCAAGGTCGACCGTGTAATACACGGGCGCGGAGGGGAGGGTGATCCTGAACCCACATGTCCCACGGCCCCGAGCGCGTCCTCCCGCCGGTTGCCGGACGAATGGGCAGGTGCCACGAAAGAACCCCATGTCCACAAAGCCATCGGCACCCTCGACGGTCAGCTTGACCTCCAGATGGGTGCCTTTTCCGTGTCTTATATCGACGGAAAGGGAGGCGACGGGATCGGCTATGGTGTTGGTCGTCGTGTTGAACGCCAATGGAGCGAAATCACCCTGATCGTCAGGACGCCCCTCCGTCCAGAGGTTCAGGCGCTCGATGTATACCACATCACCTATGAGGACGTGCTCGATCGGTAGCTTCACCTCGAACAGCTCGCCGAGGGCGACCGCGGCCCCCTCGAGCTTCCGCGGCGGGAACTCGGTACCCTTGTCGTACCAACGCACTCCCTCTCGATCGATGTTGAGGATTGCGTCCCCGAGCGTGAGCTCCAACATGGCGTTGAGCGGCACACTGTCACCTGCAGTGGACATGGCGAGATGTAGGTCCTCCCCCTCTACCTCGAGGTATATCGCAGAGATGTCCCTGTCCGGTCCGGGAGCATCGCCCTCCCTGTCACGTGCTATTGGCGCACCCCACTCGCTGGCGAGCCCGTCGACCTGATGTACCCCGGCGAGGACGGGAGCGATTTGGTGCTCTCCGAAACTCAAGGGACAGGCATCCGCCACGTCCGCCGCGCTGGTGTCACCCGAGACCCAGAGGTTCAGGCGCTCGATATGTAACGGGTCGCCCCGTACCTTCGAGCGAGGGATGGACAGCTCGATGACCTCGTCGAAGGCCACCTGGGCCTCCTCGATCCAGACCGGCGGGTAGTCCGTCCCGTCCCGCCACCACCGCGCTCCTTTTCCGTCAATGTTCAACACCATATCCCCCAGAGTTAGCTCTAGGAGGAGGTCATCGGAACGGAGCGGGTACCATGTACCGACCATCAGGTAGACCGTATCGTTGTCGACCTCTACGGAGAACGAGCTTATGTCGAGGCCTGGGACGTCCAGGAGCGTGTCATCAGCAGGGTCCTGCACGGCCTTCGAATGGTCCCATTCCTCGGAGGTACCGTCCACTGAGATCGCAGCACCGCACCCGAGCAACACGAGGAGGACGAGCACGACCGTTCGTGCGCGGTGAACGCGCAGGGGCATCACGCCCTCCATTTCGGTAGCCCGTTATCCTCTCGCAACCGGGCGACAGCGCCCTCAAGTGTCATTGTCGGGAACTCCCGGTCCCATTCCTCCTGACATTCTTGGCACAAGAGGCCCCAGCCGTACCCTGAGTCCCATCTCTGGGAAAGTTGGTCCGGGTGTGTGTCCTTTCCACACCCGGTGCACAAGGCCGGTTGGGCCACGAGCTCTCCATCCCGTTCGCTAACGACGAACGGGTCCTCGCACTGAGGGCACTTGACGATGGTGAACAGTCTCGATTCCACCCAGCACCCGTGCCCGCAGGCGGGGCACGTCAACTTCGGCATCGTCTATCCTTTCGAGGGAAAGATATTAAAGCATCGGACCCTGCTGGAATTGGCTGACGGGGATACTGCTATGTATGAGAGTATTATAGATGGAGATGCGGCCATAGCCCATCTCTACGAGCTATGCGAGATAGAGGATAACACCGGACGTGGTGAGTACATGCGCGAGCAGTTCGAGGCGCTGGGCCTTGCCACTGAAGTGACCCCCATCAGCTGGTACTCCAACGAGGACGAGAACGTGTTCGCGGACTACCGCGGCGACCCGGACTCCGACCAGTACCTTGTCGTTTGCGCCCACCACGACACCGTTTCCAACTCACCTGGCGCCAACGATAACGGTTCGGGCTCGGTGATGCTCCTTGAGCTAGCCGACGCGCTCGTGCGCAACGAGGCCAAGATCAACATCAGGTTCGCATCCTTCGGTCTTGAGGAGAAGGGGCTCATCGGTGCACGCAAGTACGCGGCCTCTCTCAGCGAGGAGGACAAGTCCTACATCAAGGGTGCCGTCAACCTCGACTGCATTGGTAACGGCTCCGACCTCGTCATCATCACCAAGGACTACTACGGAAAGACCACCCCGTGGATCAATGAGGAGATCGAGAAGACCGCCGACTCCATGGGCATCACCTATGAGGAGCGTTCCATCGGCTTCGGTGCCAGCGACCAGGCCGCCCTTATCAAGGCCGGGATCGACGCCACCTTTATCTGCCGCATGGAAGGGCACTCAATCCCCGATATCCACTCGCCAAATGATAAACCCGAGAACAACAACCCGGACCAGCTCGCGGAAGTGGGTGACCTCACCTACAACGCCCTCTTCAATATCTACGACGCAGAACCGAGGGTCATCGAGGAGAAGGAGGACGCCCCTGAGGCCACTCCTCCGGAGGGGCGTTTCCAGCGCTCCCAGGATTGGCCTATACTCCTGTGAGCACTGAATCCGGCATCGGGCAACGACGACAACGATCAACGACAACGGCGACGACACAGGAAGGATATCGATGACGGATGAGTACGTAGTATTTGTAGGTATTAAACCGCCCATGAGCTACGTCATGGCGGTCTTGACCCAGTTCCAGAGCGGAGCCGAAGAGGTCTGTCTCAAGGCTCGTGGCAAGTCGATCACACGTGCTGTTGACGTTGCCGAGATCGTCAAGAACCGGGCCATGCCGGGTGTCAAGGACACAAAGATCGAGATCTCCACCGAGCACCTCATCGCAGAGGACGGTAGGAACATCAACGTATCGACGATCGCCATCACGTTGGCCAAACCAGAGGCGTGATCCCGCATCATCGCGCGGTCCCAACGATATATAAGTCATCATCGTCGAGGTATCCTCGTAAGCCAAGCTGGCCTTCCCGAACAGGATATACGGAGATGACAAGATGACCCTCGCGACCGAGCAGGTCTCAGCTACCATCATCGAGAACCAGGAGGACCTAGAGCCCCTGACCGTGGTGTTGGCACATCATCCCGTGTTCGCCGTGGACCTGGAAGCGGACGGACTGCACCATTACGATGAGAAACTGTGCCTCATCCAGATATCCACGCCGGAGGAGAACTTCATTGTGGACGCTCTGGCCATGGACGACCTTGGGCCATTGGGGCGTATACTGGCCGACCCCTCCGTGGAAAAGGTGTTCCACGGTTGTGCATACGATGTCAGGCTCCTGGCGATGCAGGGGATAACCATCCGTAACCTCTTCGAGACACAGCTCGCCGCCCAGCTCCTCGGGTTCGAGGCAGTGGGCCTGGCATCGTTGCTCGGTGACCTGCTGGGGATCGAGGTGGACAAGCGGTTCCAGAAGGCCGACTGGTCACGACGGCCGCTCAGTCACGACATGCTGGAGTACGCAATCAGGGACACCCACCATCTCCTCCAGCTGCGGGACATACTCGCTAAGCGACTTGAGGAGAAGGGACGCATGGAGTGGGCGCGGGAAGAGTTCGCGCTCGCTTGCGATTGTGCACCCTATGTGGACCCCAAGGCGTCGCTCCTATATTCCTTCAAGGGCCTTGGGAAGTTCGACCGGCGAGGACTTGCCGTGCTCGAGAGCCTGCTCAAGATGCGGGACCATATAGCCCGGAAGCGTGACGTCCCTCATTTCAAGGTAGTGGGGAACCGTCTACTCGGCGCGATCACCGAGGCCCGCCCCCGGAGCCTGGAGGAACTTTCCCGAGTACCGGACGTCCGGGACTGGCTGGTCCGACGTCTGGGCCGCCAGGTCATAGCCGCGGTCAAGACGGGGATGAACGTACCCGAGTCCAAGCTCCCCCTACCACCGAAGCGAAAGGGCAAGAGCCGCACGCGCTCGGTGGAGCGTCGGGTCGACGAGGCGCTCAAACCCGTGCGGGAGGCCAAATCGTCCGAGCTTCAACTCGATCCGGGTGTGCTGTGCCCGACACAGGTGATGTACGAGGTGGCGCGCGTGGACCCCCGACGACCGGAGGAGCTCGAAGGCATTGAGGGCTTGCGGCGATGGCAGGCGAAGGTGCTCGGCCCTGACTTCATCGAGGCCTTGCGCCGCTATGGGTATCACGGGTGAGGGCCGTCCGGTCCCGGTCGTGAGGTAATCTTATAAGCCTGGCCAGAACGACCTGCAACGGGGATGCCGATGTATCGCATGCTCTATATCACCGCTTCTGATGAGAACGAGGCCGAGGCCATCGCCACCACCTTGGTGGAGGAACGGCTCGTGGCCTGCGTCACAATGGTCCCGGTCCGGTCCGTCTATCGATGGGAGGGCGCAGTCCAGCACGACACCGAGACCGTGCTGTTCGCCAAGACGCGTGCGGACCTGGTGGAGAAGGCCATGGCACGCATCGTCGAGCTCCACTCCTACGATGTACCGTGCGTGCTGGTCCTCCCTATAGAGGCCGGGCACAAACCCTATCTTGACTGGGTGGACGAGGTCACCGGATGAGCAGTGAGACCCCCTTGGAGGCCAATAAGCGGCTCTGGGATGGGCTGGTCGCGATCAACGCCCGGTCCGCGTATTACGACGTTGAGGGATTCAGGTCGGGGAAGAGCACCCTTCGGAGCATCGAGCGCGAGGCGCTGGGTAACGTGAAGGGCAAGCGTCTTCTCCATCTCCAGTGCCACTTCGGGCTCGACACCCTTTCATGGGCCCGGCTCGGTGCGACGGTGACGGGCGTGGACATCTCCGGCAAGGCCATCGAGCTGGCGCGTTCCCTGGCCAGTGAGCAGGGTATCGACGCCACGTTCGTGCAGGCCGCGGTGGATGATCTCCCCGACGTGCTGGACGGGACGTTCGACATCGTTTTCACCTCATATGGGGTGCTGTGCTGGCTGCCGGACCTCGAGCGCTGGGCCCAGGTTATCGCCCAATCCCTTGAGCCGGGGGGTACCTTCTTCATCGCCGACTTCCACCCATTCCTCACGACGTTCCACAGCGAAGGTGGTGCGGACCGTCTCGAGGTGGCCAGCTCCTATTTCCCCGGCGATGGGCCCGTGCGATGGGACGGTCTTCCCTCATACGCAGATCCGTCCATCACCGTACCCGGTCCATCGTACGAGTGGACCCACACTCTGGGGGACGTGGTATCGGCCCTCGCAGGTGCCGGCCTTCGGATCAAGCGGCTCGAAGAGCATCCCGTGTGCACCTACGCCTACTTCCCCTTCATGGAGGAGGGCGAGGACGGGTGGTGGCGGCTCAAAGGACAGAAGGGCTCCGTCCCATTGATGTTCTCGCTCCTGGCAACGAAGGAATGAACATCCCGGCCATATCAACGGGTCAGCTTGATGGTGTTCCAGATGACATGGGGCTCGAGGGAGAACAGGAAGTTGAAGTCGGACGTGGAATAGCTCCAACATCCCGGGCATGGTCCTCTCGTGATCTCGTCCCACGCTTTGCGGAATCCCTTGTCAAGGAGGTTGTTGGGCGGAGACTTGTCCTTGTTCTCCAGGCACCCGAACACATCGCCGTTCGCATCGATGTGACAGAACAGCTTGCCTGCCCAGCACCTGAAGTCCATCGTCTGCTTGGGGAAGTGCAGGAAGTAGTTCAGGGCAGTCGTTGAGTTACCCACCCTCCGTCCCTCGGCCTTACGCTTGAGGATGAGCTCGATCGTGGCTCGATATGCATCGAGCGGCGGGACGAGGTCCTTTACATAGGGTCCAGAGTCTGCCCGCGGAGAGACCGGATGGAAGTAGGCGATCATGTCATGCTCGTCAGCAAGATCCAGCATGTAGTCGACCACTTGGAGGTTGTGCTTGGTGAGCACGGTCATAGTCCATACGGTGAGACCTGCCTTCTTCCCGGCCTTGATGGCACGGATGGCCGAGGCATGGCTCCCCTTTCCGCGCTGGATATCATGGTAGTCCTCGGGACCGTCCAGACTGATATGAAGATGGTCCAGATCCTTCAACTGGTCGATCTTCTTGGGAACGAGGATCCCGTTCGAACCCAGACCGACGTTGATACCGCGCTTATGGATATGGTCGACGATCTGACCGATGTCATCACGGACGAGCGGTTCGCCACCGAAGATGGATATGCGAACGCAACCCATGTCAGCCAGTTCGTCCACGAGGTCAAGGAGCTCCTTGGTGGTCATCTGACGTCGCTTGGTCTTCCAGATGGCACAGTATTTGCACTTGAGGTTGCACGAGTCGTTGCTCATGAGCACGACCGAGACAGGAGTCTTGGTGCCGAAGAGGTGGGCCTTGAGTATTGCCCATCCCGCTCTGGCCTTGTTCCTGAGCCTCATCGCCGGTGGTGGGTGGGAGGTAAGATTTATTAAGGGACCGGACAGGATTCAAGAACAGGAGAACGCACTCCCGGGGCCCGGCGGTTCGTTTCGCAAACTATATATAACCCCTTAGGGACTTACTATCACTAGGTGACACCATGGAGCCCCTAATACTGGGTGTACTTGTACTATTCGCCTTTTTCTTGGTTTGGCTCGTTCTGGACAGCCTTAGTCTGACCGTCCGGGACTTCCTCTCCGAGACCAACAACGTCATCAAGATCATGCTCGTTGCGGGTGTGGTCCTGGGGGCTGCAGGCTATCTGAAGGAGACCGGCCAACTCACGGGGATTCCTGGTGAGATAGACCAATTGTATACCCTTGGTGCAGTGCTCTTATTGGTGTCTGTCGTCTGGGTTGGCTACCGTGCAATCAATCGCAAGCTCAAGAAGAAGCGCGCTCTGGAGATCGAGGAGGCTCGACGCGAGTACATTCGCAGAGTGCGTAAGGGACTCACTGTCCAGGACGCTGAGAACCTCGCCCAGAATTACATCAAGAAGCGTGTGAGCGATGGGCGCCTGAAGCCGTACAAGTCCATCCGTGAGGTCAAGACCTGGCACATCTACTTCGAAGGGAAGAAGAAGAAGTACAAGGTCATCGTGGACGCTGACGGCGAGATAACCGACTGGGCCACACTCTCCGAAGAGGACATCTTCGCTCAGATCTGAGGGGGGCGCGTTCCGCTCCCCTCATGGTTCGTCTCCCAGCGTGAGCGCGGTCCCCGCCCTCGTACGAAACGGATTTATATCTACAGGGTGAGGTCCGGGCCATGGCACTCGTGGATTCATGGATCATACAAGAGCTCCTAGCCGACGGGTTCAACCGTATCAAAGGTCTTGTGTCGATCCTCATCCTCATCCTTACCTACTTCATCCAGCAGCGGATCCTCACAAAGCTTTGGGAGGCGCTCCGCACACTGGCGGAGAGCAAGCTGGTCGCCACGGAGCTGGATGACCGGTTCGTAGAGTACTTCGAGACGCCGGCCCGGCTGTTCATCTGGGGTGTGGGCATCATCATGGCTCTCCATTTCCTCGATGTGATCCCCATGCTCATGGAGGCAGGCCTGGACCCGGTCCAGTTCTCCACACCGGAACTGCTCGCCGCAAAGAGGGCGGAGCTTGCCGACAACTCCTTCATTATCGTCACCAGCTTGCTGAAGGTCTGTGCTATCATGCTGGTCGCCGGTTTTTTCGCATCACTGTTCAGGGCCACCTTGGAGACAGAAGGGCTCCAGTACGCTAAGGCCTTCACACCGGACTTCGAGTACGACGACCTCCTGTTCGTGTCGGGAGGCTACCCGCTCTCCCTGCTGATCTACCTTATGGGCCTCGTGATCGCGTTCCAGGAGGTAGAGGTGTTCACCGGTTTCCTTGTGGGCCACGCGCTCAACCTCGGGCTCATCCTCGTCAAGATATTCTTCGGAGTGCTCGTTTCCTACGTCATCTGGTCGCAGATCGACTTCCGGGGAAAGGAGCGCCTGATGGTGACGCTCACCGAGAAGGAGAACAAGAAGTACGCCATCCAGGTATGCCAGATGTTCGGTCAGGTATCCCGCTACGTGTTCGTGCTCCTACTTTTCCTAACCGTGGTCACCGCAGCGGGCATCGATATCACAGCATGGCTGGCAGGGATGTCGTTCATGGGACTGGCCCTGTCCTTTGCCGCCAAGGACACGCTCTCCAACATCCTCTCGGGTGTGTTCATCATCCTCGACCGCCCGTTCCGCAAGGGCGACTACATCAAGCTCGACACAGGGGTGGAGGGCTACGTAGAGACCGTGTCCCTCAAGAACATGAGACTGCGCTCAGTGAGTGGCGAGCTCATCACCGTGCCCAACGCAGGTATCACCGAGAGGGTCATCTACAATCAGACCCTGGCCTCCAAGCTCACAAAGGAGCTGGCGTCAGAGAAGAAGGTGATAATGCATATCGGCATTTCCTATGATTCTGACTTCGAAAAGGCCGAGAAGATCCTCTATGATATCCTACACGAGAACGAGGACGTCATGGAGACGAGCCATAAGCCGCCCATGGTGTTCCTGGTGGAGCTTGGGGACTTCGCACTGATCTTCGACGTGGAGTTCTGGTCCAGCGAAGGGAACATCAAGCGCACCAAGCACCAGATCAACACCGAGGTGCTCAAGCGCTTCGACAAGGCGGGCATCAAGATACCCTTCCCCACGCAGATCGAGTACCAGGTCCACGTGGACAAGGTCTAGGTGGATTCGCGGCCTTCCCACACGCTCGGGGAAGGCCGCGTTTCCCTGAGGCAACCGTTATAAGGATTCATGCGTAGTCATTCCTATATGGGAGGCATCCTCCTCCTCAATCCACCGCCGCAGGGCTGCTACCAGTTCCGCGACATACTATTCGGCGACACACCTCCCGTGGACGTCGTAGAGTTCCCGGTCAACCTCGCCTCCGTTGCTTCATCGCTCCTTGCGTCCGGTTGCTCGGTATCCGTCATGGACGCTAACGCACTGCAGACGCCCTTCGATGATGTGCTCGGACAAGTTGAGCAGCAGGACCCAGATGCCATCGTGATACCTGCCTCGTCGACATCCATTGAGCCTGTGCTGACCGACGCCCGGGCGATACGGGAGGTCGCTCCTGACACAAGGCTGGTGCTCATGGGACTCATCGGTCCATCTCTTCATAAGAGAGCGCTCGACGTAGTCGATGCGATCTCGATCGATGATCATGAGGGAATGATCTCGGACCTATTGTCCGGCTCTTGGGACCCGGCCCGCGTCGATGGGCTCGTTTGGAGCGACCGTGGCCGGACGATCGTCAATCCTGATCGACCGCATACCGACCTCGATACTCTCCCCTTTCCCGCAAGGCACCTATTCCCTCTCGATCGATACATCCACTATCTGGTAAAGGAGGACGTGCACTACACGAACATGGTCACCAGCAGGGGATGCGTCCATCGATGCAGCTTCTGCTCGCGGAGCTTCTCGAAACGTCGCGAATGGCGAGGACGGAGCCCTGAGAACGTGGCCGACGAGTTCCAGGAGGTCAGCGAACGCCTGGGTGTCCGCGAGTTCCGGGTGATAGACGAGGACTTCCTTCACGATCGCGACCGTGTCCTTGGTATCGCTCGTGAGCTTCAGGAACGGGACCTTGACGTGAACTGGGTCATCACCGCCCGTGCGGATGGTCTCGACAAGGAGGTCGCCGGGGCACTGGCTCGTGCAGGGTGCTTCCGAATAGACATAGGTGTGGAGAGCGCCGATCCTGACATCCTTCGCTCCACGGGGAAGGGTGTGGACCTCGGTACGGTACGCAACGCGTTCTCCGCGGTCCATGAGGCGGGGATCGCAGCAGGCGCGCTCATCATCGTTGGACTCCCCGGGGAGACATGGGAGAGCGTGGCCCGTACCGTGAGCTTCGTCAGAGAGGTCGGATCCGACTTCACGATATTCCGCTCAATCCTCCCATATCCAGACACACCTCTCTACTCGCAGGCCGTCCGAAAGGGTTGGTTGGACGAGACCGGGCATCTCTCTCGCCCAGAGTTCACGGCAGATGACGTCAAGCAGGCAACGACCTGGGCCTATCGGACCTTCTACCTCGATCCTGCCTTCATGGCTCGAAGGGCCGCGCGTGTCCGTGGCGGGCGTGACGCAAGGCACCTGCTCCGCTCGTTCGGGAAGTTCCTCAAGTTCTACAAGGGATTGGAGTAGAGCGCTGGATCCTGCGAGATGTGGTATCAGTGGTTCTTGATGACAGGAGCGTGTACCCTCCATACTCATGACAAAGGAGCTGCGTAGACATCGTACCGCCCGGGGGGTAGAACCGCCAGGAACCTTCCCTCGTCATCCGTATCGGTCGTGGCGGCCAGCACAGTACCACGGTAGATATACACCACCCGTCCAGCGAGCATCTGGCTCCACACTACCACGTCACCGTCCATAACACGCTCTACCAACCGGCCGCGTACCAAACCATAGGAGGATGGGACCTCCCTGACATGGTGGACCGTCTCGCCCGGCGGTACGGTCACCTCCTCATCCCTTCCGTCCACTGATAGAATGTGGCGGCCGGCAGTAACAGTGACCACGGCCACGCCGTCTTTGTCGAGAGGAACGGTATCCCCGTCAAGCGTCACGGTGACGTTGAGCGGACGTGACCATGCCATGTTGCCGTCCGCGTCAGTGATGACCTCGGCGAACCTGAGAACTAGCCGACCAACGGCAGCAGGTACGAGGATGGTGCCCAGGTCATCGGCGTGCCCTGCTGATACTCGCAGCCCCTGCGGGAGTACATCCATGGTCCGTGTTGATGTGCGGCGTACCGTCCCGTCCGATCTACGGCACGACAGAGCGGCGTACACCCGGTAGCTCCCCGACCGCACCAGTAATGGCAGAGCGGTCCTGACAACATCACCGTCGAGTACATCCTCGTGCTCGATGGGCCTGAGCAGCTCCTCCTTGGTATCAATGTCCGAGAGCTTCACGTAATAGGACGCATTGCACCGCTCCCCTTCCGGATTACTGATGGCCAGCGTGATGTTGGCTCGCGTGTACGCAGGCACTTCAGAGGGGACAGTCAGGGTGATCGCTATGTCACTGGGTGGCGAAGCTGCCGAGGCAATGACCATTACAAGCACCATCGTCACGAAACCAACCCGATGGGATTGGCGGATCATGCACTGGCACCCCCCGATGCGCGCAGGTCGCGAACGATGGGGACCTCACCGGCATCAGTGACAGTGCCAGGTGCGACGTCCAAGGTCGTGTTCTGTTGACAGCTCCCCTGTTGGACCGCGCTTCGTGCGATGAGCGTACCGCGGAGGGATCCTGCTGCGAATAGTAGGAGCGCGCTGACGACCAGTGCGGCCGCGGCGATAATGCCTGTGCGGAGGTTCGGTTCCATGTCGATATATCGTCATCCGCACTACAATAAGATTCGTTACGACCGAGAGGGGGGTAAAAAAAAGAAGGTTCATAAAGCTTTGAACCACACCGGGCACCTATGCCTGAGGAAGAGGAGCAAGGGGATGCCGCCGAGACCGGACAGCTTTCCATATCCATGAGCGGTGTGAACATCAAACAACCGCGTGAGATCACACAGACCGACGTGGACATGGCCCTCGAGGCCTATAAGAGGTTCGTCGAGATATCCCACGACTCCAACGATGTTGGCCACTACCGCTGAGGTAACTGCATGCTTTCACAGCTTAGACCCCAGTTAGCTCCGTTCTTCGAGTCATTAGCTCGATCTACTATGTCGATTACCACGAACCCCTTCGTGTTCACCCTGTGCGGGCTCATTACTGCATTGGGTGCCAGCTTCCTTATCGTTAAGGGGATGTGGTTGTACGCTGCATTCGCTATCGGACTTGTTGGTATATTCGACGTGCTTGATGGTGCGCTCGCCCGGATTACCGGAACGGTCTCGACCTTCGGCGGATTCATTGACTCGGTCGTGGACAGGTTCACCGAGATGTTCATCTTGACAGGACTGCTGCTATCTAGATCAGTACCGGCCATATGGTGCATGCTGGCCCTGTTCGGTAGCCTGATGGTGTCCTATACACGGGCCCGGGCCGAATCCCTGTTGGAAGAAGTGCCCATGGGCGGTCTTGGGCAGCGTGCCGAACGTCTTGTGGTACTGGCCTTCGGATGCGGCCTTTCCCACTGGGACATAGGTTACCTTGTACCGTTCATAATGTTCCTCTGTGCGCTCACCTGTGTCACCGTCGTCCAGCGGATATGGATCATGTGGAGGAGGTGTGAGCGCGATAGTAGCGGGGAAAGTTGATGGACCGGTACATCTGGGCGACATGTTCCTCTATAGGCCCGGGCGAGCGGACGACCTCGTAGAGGTCGTGCGTGAGGTGACAGTGGAGCTGCGCACCCCGCTCACGTCCATGGAGAACGTGACCCGCCAGCTCTTTCGCGATCTCATGCCCTTCATGCACCGCACCGATGGGATCGCGCTCAAGGGCTTCACCGTCCAGCGGGACATCGTTATTGCGCATGTCGAGATAGTCCGCCCGATAGAAAAAACGGAGTGAGTTATGACGTCGGACGAGGACGACCATGAGGAGCATATTGTCGAGGGTGACGAAGCGACCCATCCCTATAAGGCCCGGAAGGCTCCCACCAAGCTCGAGGACCTGGATCCTTTCGAGCTTGGCCGTCTCGCAGGTGTGTATCTGATCGAAGCTGAGGACAGGGGCGAGCTTCTCGGCCGACTGCGGAACATGCTGGGTGAGCATGAGCTCGTGGCCGTCACCTATGCTCGCGGGTATACCCTTCGCTACCGTCTGGGACTGATTTTCCGGTTCGGGTTGGTGGTCTCACTTGTGCTCATCGCTATGCTATTCGGTGTCCCCTCCGGAGCTGCCGGTCTCCTTCTGGGAGGCCAGGTGATATTGTGGATGCCCATGGCGCCCATGACGCTCGTGCGCCACTTTGGTTTCGCGCGCTCCCGGGAAGTGCTGCGTGCCGGAGGCGTCATCTGCTCGCTGGCGGGGCTCGTCCTACTGGCCTTATGGACACAAGGTCAGCTCTCTTTGGCGTGAGCTTGGGGCTAGATTTATAATATTTCGGCGCGTTCTTCCGTTCATGATCATCGGGTTCGACGAAGCTCATAAGGACCCCAAGAACTTCTCCATCGATGACGAGGACAACAACGGCTTTTCCAAGCTCGCTGACCTCCTCGAGCGCAAGGGCCACAAGTTGCGCCAGCTCACGGAACCGCTGGAGAACCTTGAGGTGGACATAGCGGTCGTGGCGTTCCCCAAGAACAAGATATTCACCGACGAGGTCGACTTCCTGGTCCGGTTCGTCCAGTCCGGTGGAGGCCTGCTCATGTTGGCCGAGTGGGGTGGTATCTTCGACAACGCCAAGAACCTCAACATCCTCGCTCGCAAGTTCGGGATCACCTTCAACGAGGACCGTGTGTGTGATGCTGACAACATCCAGCCAACCAAGGCAGGAAGGAAGCGCGCCCACAACATCCGTATAACCGGGCTCAACCGGAACTACCCCATCGTGAATCAGGTCCAGTACTTCGTCATGACCTCCGGATGCTCGATCAATCCCACATACAAGAACCAGATCGTGGCCTGGGGCGGGCCGCGGAGCTGGAAGGACGTGGACGGTGACTCGGAGTACGACGTCGGGGAGCAGTACGGCTACGTCCCTGTGATGGTCGCGGCCCAGTACGGCAGTGGTCGGATCATTGCCCTCGGCGATGGGTCCGTGCTCGCCAACGAGTCCTTTGCGGACCCCAACCACCAGCAGCTGGCCTTGAACATATTCAGCTGGCTGGGCAGCGAGATCTGATCCGCACCCACGCACTTAGGGAGCGTTAGCCCCTAGCCAGTGCCTCGAGCGACATGACCACGGCCTTGTGAAGGGCCACGTCGAACTCCTCGGGCCTGTCCAATCGCTCTTTGAGCCGGCCCTCGGGTAGATTGCCGTCGACGACGAGGAGCGCACCGCTCTCTAGACCTCGCATACGGGCCACGACGAAGAGCGCAGAGCACTCCATCTCCACGGCGACCGTGGTGTCGTACCACTTCGCCAGCTCTTCCTCCGAGAGATAGAACTTGTCCGTCGTCCACACTATCCCGCCGTGACAGGGGAGGTGTGCGGGCTTGTTGTTCCACAATGCCCGGATGAGCTCGTGGCTCGGGACGGCCGGGAAACCCTGGTCAATATACCGGTCGCTGGTACCCTCGTCCCTGATAGCCCCCGTGGGGATGATGAGGTCGCCCATTTCGATCCCCCGTCTCATGGCACCGCATGTCCCGAGACGAAGGATGCGCTTCGCACCGGCATTGGCCAGTTCTTCTACGGCAAGGGCTGCCGAGGGTGCACCGATACCGGTGGAGCATACGCAAATCTCCGCACCCCAGTACGTCCCTGCGATAATCTCGAACTCCCGGTTGGAGGCCAGCTTCCTCGGTTCCCGGAGCTTCTCCTCGAAAAGCGGTACTCGTTTAGGATCGCCGGTGATGACCACGTTGGGAGGGACCTTCTCGACCTTGAGATGGGGCTGGACTGTCATCGAGCCATCCACCGCGGTTAGGACTTTTATATCTGCTGGCTCGCAGTAAGGTGCGTCATACGAGGTGCTGGTCGAACCGTCGCATCCATTTCTTTTTCTGGTACACGATCATTACCTTGGTGAGGATTGTGGCCACCTCGGAATCCATCATCCCCAGAACGAACCCTTCCCACGAGACTATGCGCAGGAACTCGAAGAGCCCCGGGGCCAGCACCCGCCGTGCCCCCACGTCCGAGAAGAGGATGGTGAATGAGCCGAGGATGTTCCCCGTCACGTACATATCGAGCACAATGTTCCTCGTCCGGGTCTGGGTGCTCCCGAAGGCTTTCTCATTGTACCAGTCGGACCTGGCCTTCTGGACGGCCGAGGAGAAGTTGTCCGATGTCGCGTTGGCAGCTGCGGTCACGGAGTACCCCACCGACGACTCCACAACTCCTACTGCGGGCGAGGCGATGGCCAGCACGGGTCCGGACACGCTTGCGAACACACCCATCCGCGCGGCGGCGACCTCCTCTTCGCCCACGCCACCTTTCTCGCACTCGATGCGCATCTGACGGTACTGCATCAGGGTGTCGAGGTTGCCCTCCATATAGCGGATGGTGATCTCCAGCACCTTCCACATGATGCCGGTCACGCCGATGCCCACGACCACAGGAAGGATGTAGAAATCAGCGAAGTACCCGAGGACAACGAAGGGGGCAGCGATGACCACGCTGCTCATCAGCGCCGACGACACGGTGCGGAGCCTGTACATGGCGAGGAAGCGCTCGCACTCGAGCAGAGGCTCGATAAGTTCCTCGAACACCGCCTCCACCCGGGTTCTGACATCGTCGGACGCCTCCACCGTGAACGTCACTCCTTCGATGAAGGTCCTCTTGCGCTCAGCCGGTACGATGCGGCGGTAGAGGGGATGGACATTGACCTGTCTCGTCTCCTCCCTGGTCTCAAGATCGTACCCGATAACCACGCCGTTCTCCAGATCCTCGACAAGGGCTTGGCCTTCCTCTTTACTGGTGATGATGTGGAGCAACCGACGCGTCCTCCAGCTCCAAGGGCTCTCGAACCATCCCTCGGGCGCGTCCAGCTGTTCGCGAGAGACGAACACCGAGTAGCGCTCCTCGATCGAGGGGAGGCCGCTCCGTTCGGCCGTTAGCAGTGTGTTGATGAACTGGATGGCGTTCGCCTCATCAGGTGATGGAGGTTCGGTTCGACCCAGTGCTCGGCGCCCCCTGGATGTGAGGGCGATTGCACGCTGGAGCGCAGGGCTGATGTGGCCCGATGCATTTACCTCGAGCTCGTCCGGTACACGCATGAGGTAGGCCTCGACGCGATGGAAGGCCGTTATTAACGCTTTGTCATCGGGATCGGACGCAAGGAATATGCGTTCCCATCCTGAGAGCAGATTCCGCGCGGACGCTCCGTCAAGACGGATACGGTTGCTCATCGAAGTCTTGGCCCCGGCTCAGCTCTCATCTGACTTCTTGCTCTCGTCGATGGCCTTGGCAGCTTCCTCGGCGGCCTTTTCGGCTGATTTCTTGGCATCCTCCGCGGCCTCTTTTGCCTCTTCGGCCTTCTCCTTCGCTGTCACGGCCCCGCGCTCGGCCACATCGGTGAACATCTTTCGCATCTTTTCCTTCTCGTCGGATGTCATGGCGTCCATAGCTATTCGTGACTGTTCTTCGAAGAATCCCATAAGTACCGCTTGGACGATGGGGAGCACAGAGCCCGAGAACGTCCGGGCATCGTGCTCTGCCTGAGCCCTGCCCCGCATCTCTTCCAATTGAGAGACCGTCATCTCCTCGGCCCCCAGACCTGGACACTCGCGGTCCATGATGTAGTAGGCCGTTCCGGACCAGCCGAGGGGATATGCCTCGCAGTTCAGAGGTCGTGCGTGGGCGACGGTGCATGCATTGCCCTCGCGATGGAGAAGGGGACATACTCCGTCCTCCCCTCGCTTGATAGTGATGCGCGGCATGGTACCGCCGACCAGCTCGTATTGCAGGTGCGGGAATAGCAGCATAAGGGTGTTGTCGCGACCCCATCGTTCGAGGTCCTGGAGGGTGATGACTATCTCCCGACGGCAGCAGTGCTCGGCCCGGGAACAGTCCTTGAGGCAGCCGAACCGGAACTTTGGAGCGTCACTCATCGTCCTCACCATCCCCTCCGCACGTGACACCTTCCTTGACGACGACCTTGCCCCTGGGGGACGTCTCGCTGAAGACCTGGGCCTGGAACCGCTGGAGTTGGGCGCGGGGCTCGAGCCACATATCGGCGGTCAACCCTGCTTTGAGGCACGTGTGCTCGAGGAAGGTATTGACGTCCCAGCCCAGTTCCACGGGTACTTGGGGCAGGAGCAGACCCGAGAACATACCATACTTGATGATGAGCCCGTCACGGCCGATGACCACCTCCTTCTCCCGGTCCTTGGGATCTTTGGTCTCGATGGTCTCGGGCGGTGTCAGCGCCGACACCTCGACGATGATCCGGTCCATATCAGCGAGCCTGACAGGCGGGAAACGCGGGTCCCGGGTCCCGGCCGAGATTGCGGCCTCAGCAACCGCCTCGTCGAGGGGCAGGATAGGTAGCGGGAATCCGATGCAACCCCGCAGCTCGTCATCGGGATGTGTGTGAAGAGTGACGAAGACACCCCGTTTCCCCTTGAAGTGCTTCGGGAGGGAGGGCACATCCACATCGCCCCCAAGCTGGGATTCGAGGACCGCTCGAGCCGTTCGTACGAGGAGCTTCCCGTCGTCAAGAGATAGCATGATCGCGGCACATCCTCCAAGTTTTTTAAGCCTTGGTCGGGTCATGACACACCATGGACCCGGGGGACACTATCACCGCTCGTAAGATGCGGAGCCTTGAGCTCACATCAGCATGGCTCGGAGAGGGCGGTAAGGTGCTCATGGAAAAGGCCGGTACCGGTGCCGCTGACCATATACATGCATGCTACCCGGACCTCGATCCAAGCAAACTAGCGGTGGTATGCGGACGAGGGAACAACGGTGGCGACGGGTACGTAATCGCCCGCTTTTTCCCGGGAAGCTCCGTATTCACCCTGGGCGAACCGACGACATCCGAGTCGCGCCTGAACCACGGGCTCTTGACGGCTCCCCCTGCCCTGGTGCCTCCCGTACCCGACCTATCCGGGTTCGACGTCATCGTGGACGCCGTGTTCGGCACGGGCATCCGTGGCGAGGTGAGGTCACCTGCCAGGGAGCTACTTGAGGCGGTCAATGCATCGGGCGCCGATGTCGTGGCCGTCGACGTCCCATCGGGCGTGGACCCGGACACGGGGAAGCACGGCGATGTCTACGTACGTGCAAACCGGACCATCACTTTCCACAAGAAGAAGAAGGGTATGTCCGGGGATGTCCATGTACACCCGATATTCTCACCCGAGACACTTGTCACCTGCGGACCCGGGGACGTGTACGCGCTCCCGGTACGCGCAAGGGACGCGCACAAGGGTGACGGAGGGTCAGTGCTCGTCGTGGGCGGTTCCGAGGACTATACCGGAGCTCCTGCCTTGGCCGGTCTCGCTGCCCTGCGCGCGGGAGCCGACCTCGTGTACGTGGCCGCGCCAGAGCGTGTCGCCTGGGCGATCAATGCTCTGACACCCGACCTGATCACTGCAAAAGGTCTTGACGGGGGACGACTGAAACGCCTGGCATCGCGGGTCGATGTCATCCTGGCCGGGCCGGGCCTGACCGGTGAGGAGGCCGCTGACGCGATGGACGCGGTCCTAACATCGACCGACCAGCCGCTTGTTCTTGACGCTTCGGCACTGGACCATGTGGCCGGTCGGGAGGGCGTGCTCGGACAGCGCGAAGTCGTGCTCACGCCCCATCGTGGTGAGTTCAAACGGCTAGCAGACACACGGGCCGATGAGCGGTCAGTGGCGTCCTTCTCGGAGCATACTGGAGCGTGCGTGCTGCTCAAGGGGCCGGAGGACCTCATCGTGCACGGCGAGCAGGTGAAGCACAATCGGACGGGGAACCCGGGCATGACCGTCGGTGGGACCGGGGACGTCCTGGCCGGAGTGACGGCGGCATACCTCGCTCGTTGCGGGAATCCCTTCGATGCGGCTTGCGCGGCCGCGTTCACTGTCGGCTCTGCAGGCGACGAGGCATATGAACTGAGAGGTGAAGGGCTGGTCGCGAGCGACCTGCTCGACATGATCCCCGATGTGATACAGACGTGCCGTGAGCTCTGAGCGAGCCTTATCAGGACCGCTGTAAACATTAATAGACACATTATTATTATAATGCTCTGTCCGGTGGCTCCGGCAGATTTATATATCCAATCCCCTTGACGCCGTAACAGGTGCTAATATGCAGGAAATTCGCTTCCACGGTCGCGGAGGCCAGGGCGCGGTCACAGCCGCCCAGATCCTCGCTGTCGCCGGGTTCTCGGACGGGGGTTACACCCAGTCCTTCCCGATGTTCGGCGTAGAAAGGCGTGGCGCGCCTGTCCAGGCTTTCGTGCGAATCGACAAGGATGAGTTCATCCGCACACGGACCCAGGTCTATGACCCTGATGTTGTCGTCGTCCTCGACCCCACGCTCATCGAGGTTATCGATGTCACCGCCGGGCTCAAGAAGGGTGGTATGATAATCATCAACACCGAGCGCGAACCCAGTGACTTCGGACTGGATGACTTCAAGGTGCGCACGGTGAACGCGACCAAGGCCGCTTTCGATGTACTTGGTCGGGACATAGTCAACACCGCCATGCTCGGTGCCTTCGCCGCATTCACCGGCGAGGTCAGCAAGGGCGCTCTCGTCGAGGCCATCCCCGAGTTCTTCGGCGGTAAGATCGGCGAGAAGAACAAGACGCTCGTCGAGCGCGTGTTCGACGAAGCTAAGGAGAGGATGTGAAATGGTCGACCTGACGCTTGCTGCAACGATCACTGACCCGGGCTCAACCATCAAGTACAAGACCGGCGCATGGCGTGCCATCAAGCCCATCGTGAACAAGGATGACTGCATCGGGTGCGGCACCTGCTGGGTGTACTGTCCCGAGGGCAGCATCTCGTACAAGGAAAAGAAGTCCATCATCGACTACGACTACTGCAAGGGGTGCGGCATCTGCGCCAACGAGTGCCCCAAGAAGTGCATCAAGATGGTAATGGAGGAGAAGTAGATGGTAAAGGCAGTCATGGAGGCCTCTCACGCTGCGTCCGAGGCCGTGAAGCTCATCAAACCTGATGTGGTTGCTGCTTACCCCATCACTCCCCAGACCCACATCGTGGAACGAATCTCCGAGATGGTGGCCGATGGGGATCTGAAGACAGAGTACATCCGGGTGGAATCCGAGTTCGGCGCCATCTCGGCGCTGGTCGGCGCGGCCGCTGCTGGCTCGCGCACCTACTCGTCCACCGCATCCCAGGGGCTCGCCCTCATGAACGAGATGCTATTCGTGGCATCGGGCATGCGGCTCCCCTGCGTGATGAACGTGGCCAACCGGGCACTGTCGGCACCCATCAGCATCTGGAACGATCATCAGGATTCCATGAGCGCTCGTGACATCGGCTGGCTCCAGTTCCACTGCGAGACCGCCCAGGAGTGCCTGGACCTGACCCTGCTCGCTTACAAGGTGGCCGAGGACCACAAGGTCCTCACTCCCGCGCTCGTGTGCCTGGACGGGTTCACCCTGTCGCACGTGTTCGAGCCCGTGGACGTCCCCGACCAGAAGACGGTGGATGCTTTCATCCCGCCCTTCAAGCCGCTCCACGCCTACGTGGACCCGGCAAAGCCCGTGACCCAGGGACCGATCGCGTTCCCCTCCCACTACATGGAACTGAGGAACGTGCAGAACGAGGCCATGTTGAACTCGTTCGGTGTCTTGACGGAGGCCTTCAAGGAGTTCGCCGACAAGTTCGGCAGGACATACGACTTCCTTGAGCTCTACCAGATGGACGACGCCGAGTACGCCTTCCTGGGTATCGGCTCCGAATGCGGGACCCTCAAGGTCATCGTGGACAAGCTCCGTAAGAAGGGCGAGAAGATCGGTCTGATCAAGATGATCGTCTACAGGCCTTTCCCCAAGGAGCAGCTGCTCGAGGCAACGAAGGACCTGAAGGGCCTGGCCGTGCTGGACAAGGCCATCTCTGTCGGTTTCGAGGGCGTTCTCTTCACCGAGGTGCGCTCGGCCCATTACGATTCAGACCACAAGCCCGAACTTCGGAACTTCATCGTCGGCCTTGGCGGCCGCGATATCCAATACGAGCATGTCGAGAACATCTACGAGATGCTCAAGGGCGGTAAGGGCAAGAAGATCGAGTGGATGTACTAGGAGGTGTGATTGATGATATTCGGAATGCCTGAAGAAGAATACTTCGCCCCTGGTCACCGGGCGTGCGCCGGTTGCGGTGCCGCTACTGCCATGAGGCTCATTACCAAGGCCGCTGGGCCCAACACCGTGCTCGTCGAGTCGACCGGTTGTATGGAGGTCGTCTCGACCCCGTACCCTCAGACCGCCTGGAGGCTCCCGTGGATCCACGGCGCCTTCGAGAACAGCGCGGCCATCGCGTCGGGCGTCGAAGCTGCGCTCAAGGCCCAGGGTCGTAAGAAGGATATCAATATCGTTGCCTTCGCTGGCGACGGTTCGACGTTCGACATCGGGATCGGTCCGATCTCCGGTATGTTCGAGCGCAACCACGATGTCCTGTACGTGTGCTACGACAACGAGGCATATATGAACACCGGCATCCAGCGCTCAAGTGCGACGCCTTTCGGTGCTTCCACCTCGACACACCCCGCGGGCAAGGAGTCCAAGGGAAAGACCGAGTGGAAGAAGGACCTGACCCACATAATCGCGGCCCATGGGTCGCCGTACGTGGCCACCGCGTCCGTCAGCCACCCTAAGGACCTCTTCAAGAAGGTCCAGAAGGCGCTCGAGATCAAGGGTGCTACGTTCGTGCACATCCTCGCCCCCTGCCCCACGGGCTGGCGGAGCGATGGTGCCAAGACGATCGAGATCGCCAAGTTGGCGGTGCAGAGCGGTGTGTTCCCTCTCTTCGAGATCGAGGACGGGAAGCACGTCGTCCAGCAGCCGAAGAAGCTCACTGCGGACATCCGCGAGTACCTGAAGCTGCAGGGCCGGTTCAAGCACCTCGATGAGAAGGACATAGCCTTCATCGACAAGAACGTGAAGAACAAGTACGACCGGCTCGTGAAGCTGGCAGAGGCCGGGCTCTAAGCCCGGACGGACGGTGAATGAAATGGGTGGATGCCCTCTTGGCGACAAGAAGGTCCAGCTCGCCGCACCCGAGGTGCGGGCGGATAGTTGGTGCCTTTCTCAGGACGGCAAGGGCGGCATCCACCTCTGTTTATTCCAGGATGCCCCGGGAAAGCGTGTGTGCGTTATCCGGGCACTGCTGGAACGCGAGGACGCAGAGAAACTCTCCAAGGCACTGGACGGCCTCCTGAAGAAGGCGCCCAAGAAGGGCAAGAGCAAGAAGGTAAATGACGACGAGGAGCTCAGGTACATAGCCTAAGATCGTACATCATCGGGCGCCCCGGAGCATGAACTGATGGTATTACACGAGTCGCTCATCTCATTATTGAGCGCTCATCCGCATCTGGTCCTTGGTATATGCACCTTCCTCGGCTCGGCAGGGGTACCCCTTCCTACATCGATGCTCGTCATGGTCGCAGGAGTGCTCGCAGCGAAGGGACAGACGACCATTTGGCTGGTAATCTTCACGGCGGCACTGGGTGCGGTCCTTGGTGACTGTCTGGGCTACCTCATGGGGAAGCATGTGGCAAAGCTGAGCGAGACCCAGCCAGGCCATCTTGCTCGTCTCCTCGACCAGGGACGTGGTTCATTCGCTACCTGCCGGACCGATGTTGTGTTCACAAGCCGTTTCCTCCTCACACCACTTATCATCCCGGTCAATCTTCTCTCGGGCGTGTACGGATGCGCGGGCCGCTCCTTCCTTCCCTACGTGGTGGCTGGTGAGCTCGTGTGGGCCGTGGAGATGGGCGGCCTCGGCTACCTGTTCGGTGAGAGCATCGACCATATCCAGGGTCTGCTCGGGAACGTCACAGTAGCGGCCTTCATATTCCTGGGTCTGTGGTACGTAGTCAAGCGCTATGGATGGCAGAGCGTCCTACTCACATGGGAGCCCGCGAAGCGCGCAGTGTGCGCCATCGCTCCGGAGAGCAGGGTATGTCTGCCAACTCCCGAAGAGGATGAGTGAACATCCCAATAGGAGCGCCAGCTTTCCAGCTTACGGACTGGCGCCCTCGATGGGACGTACCCCGGATCCCTTTACCCCTTTTCGTCCAAACGATGAAGCTTGACGTCTATCCCGTCCTCGCCGTCCAGGTCGATCTCGGCGATGTACCCGTCGGCCACGGCTCCCGGGTTCACCACGAGGGTGTTCCCGATGTGGTCGATGGCACGGCTTTCGTGGATGTGCCCGCAGATGAGCAGTTCGGGCTGCTTCTCCTCGGCGAACGACTTCACGAAGTTAGAGCCGACGTGCTCCTCCGTGAAGATCATGTCCGTCTTGGTGCCAGCGGGTGGCATATGCGACACGAAGATGGTCGTATCACAGTCCATCACTTCGTCCATGGCATCGTCCAGGGTAGCGTACTGCGTGAGCAGCATGCCGCCTAGTACCATAGAGGTGGGCATCCCCATGCCCACAAGGCCCACATCACCGTGGCGGTGGCTCTGCTTGTCGAGGTTAATACCTGCCTCGTCAAGGAAGCCGGTTACATCCTCCGTATCCCCGTTGCCTGGAATGGCCAGGACCTTGGCGTTAGTGGCCGCGAGACGATTAATGACTGTCTCAGCGTCCTCTCGTGGACCGAACCGCGTCAGATCACCCGCCACGAGTATCATGTCGGGTTTCTCACGCTTAGCTCGTTCGCACACCAGGTCAAGCCTGTCAAGCTCCCCGTGGATGTCTGCTAAGGCGAAAATCTTCACGCCCTGTACCCCTTTCAGCCGAAGTATGCAAGAGAGCGCCTTTTTAAACATTCCTTAAAATCATTAATTCATCACTATGTGGTGACGTCACATGATGCAGCATCTTACGATGTTTTCGCCCGTGAAGCCAACAAATTTAAGCCTGTCACCATCGTGTCGCATATGCCACCTCCGCGTGTTCGTAAGTTCATCGTAGTTCTTGGTGGAGTGATGAGCGGTCTAGGCAAGGGAGGGGTCACCTCATCGCTTGCCCGGACGTTCGCAGCACGTCAGTACCGTGTCACTGCACTGAAGATCGATCCGTACATCAACATCGATGCAGGGCTCTTCTCGCCCTACGAGCATGGTGAGGTGTTCGTGCTCGATGACGGGAGCGAGGTCGACCAGGACCTTGGCAACTACGAGCGCTTTCTGGACATCACACTAACACGCGAACACAACATAACAACCGGAAAGGTCTACCGGGAGGTCATAGCAAAAGAGCGGCGGGGCGACTACCTGGGAAAGACCGTCCAGATCATACCACATATCACGGACATGATCAAGGAGCGCATCTCGAAGATCGCGGAACGGGACGACGCCGATATCACCCTGATCGAGGTGGGAGGTACCGTGGGCGATATCGAGAGCATGCCGTTCCTGGAGGCCGTGCGCCAGCTCCAGCGTGAAAAAGGGCGGGAGAACGTCGCCTTCGTGCTATTAGCACTGACCCCGGAGCTGTCGGTAGTGGGCGAGCAGAAGACAAAACCGGTCCAGCATAGCGTCCACACGCTAATGGGCGCAGGGATACAGCCCGATGCCATCATCTGTCGCTCGCGGAGGCCACTGGACCCGGCCGTTAAGAAGAAGGTGGCCCTATTCTGTAACGTCCCCGAAGATGCAGTGATATCGGACCCTGACGTGGGCACCATATACGAGCTCCCGTTCGTGTTCGAGGAAGAGGGGCTTCCCAACTCCCTGTGCGCCCGGCTGGGGGCGTTCTCGCCCAATCCAGTGTACGGTCCCTGGAAGAAGTACGTGAAGACGATCAAGTCGCCGGAGAAGCTCACGGTCAAGGTCGCCGTGACCGGGAAGTACACCAGCCTGCGCGATTCCTATCTCTCAATCTACGAGTCGATGACACATGCTGCTGCTCACCTGGGCGTCGATCTGGACCTGGCCTGGCTCGAGACCACCGATATGGCCGACGGTGCGGCACTGGAAGGTGTGGATGGTGTAATCGTTCCTGGTGGGTTCGGGTCCCGGGGGACCGAGGGCAAGATCGCTGCCATCGGCCACGCCCGGGAGAACGGCATACCGTTCCTCGGCCTGTGCTTCGGTTTCCAGCTGGCGGTGGCCGAGTACGCGCGCAGTGTGTGCGGTCTGGAGCATGCCAACTCTACCGAGAACGACGCGGATACGAAGCACCCAGTGATCGACCTGCTACCGGACCAGCGTGACCTACAGGAGATGGGTGGCACCATGCGGCTGGGAAGCTACCCGGCGACGCTAGCGCCCGGTACTCAGGTGCGGACCCTCTACGGAGGCGCCGAGATAGTTGACGAGAGGCACAGGCACCGGTACGAGGTGAATTCCGCGTACGTGGAGCAGCTCGAGAAGGCGGGTCTGGTCTTCTCCGGACGTTCACCGGACGGCAAGCTCATGGAGTTCCTGGAACTACCTGGCCACCCCTTCTTCGTGGCGACCCAGGCGCACCCCGAGTTCAAGTCCAGGTTAGAGCGCCCCGCACCCCTATTCCTTGGTTTCCTGAAGGCCGCGGCCGAACGGGCCCGCACACGCTTAAAAGGAAAGAAAGTCAAGGAATAAGGAGTACATGGAGCTCCACACACTCGTCCGGCTCTACGCTCAGGCGCTGGAGCGCGAGATCCGTTCGTCGCCGGTGAGCAGGCTCAACTTCACGCTTGCCGTACTGTGGATCCTCCTGTTCACCGTCACTTACTGGGTGTCCGCCGAGGCCGTGATGCAGGGGCTCATCATCATGATCCCCGGGGCCCGCATCCTTCGCCCCATCATCGCCGCTGACATCATCGTCAAGCAGGCCATCCTCCTGTTCATTCCTCTCCTTCTGGGGACGGTGAAGTCCGCTGTGGCCTATGCCGGGGAGAAGAAACTGTTCGTCCCCCATAACACCGCGGGAGCGCTCCGGTGCGTGGTGCTCACCGCAAAGGATGCAGGGGTGCCCTTCGTGCTCGTCCGTCTCCCCCTTTACATCCTGCGGGGGATGGGTGCCGTGCTCATCTGGTTCGTCGCCAAGCTCTTCCTGGTGCTGGCGGCCCTCACACACTCCATGCGCGAGTTCGAGGGGAAGGAGGTCGCTTTCGGGTACGAGGAGATCCCCGGCGACGTGGACGATCTTCCTGCCGCCACGGACGAGATCGCGTCCATCATGCG
This sequence comes from Candidatus Undinarchaeota archaeon, assembly GCA_964519305.1. Taxonomy (GTDB): domain Archaea; phylum SpSt-1190; class SpSt-1190; order JASMDC01; family JASMDC01; genus JASMDC01. Next base: position 79,093 of record CAZFHY010000001.1, on the reverse strand, counting down.
CCGGTACCGGGAAGAGGTGCTGGTGTGCGAGACCACCGAGAAGTGGATGGCCGGAGAGGGCGTACTGCGCAAGCTCTTCCTCCTGGTTGTCTGGGTCCTGTTCGGCGAGTTCGGACATATCGAAGGGCGGGACATATCCATCCTGGCCCGCCACGATGGGTACTTCGTGGGGGGGAAGGCCGAGCGCGTGCGGACGTTCTACGTGGAAGCGCGCAAGACGCTGTTATTCTCTCTGGTCGCTTCACATCACGAGACAGCTGTGCTCATCGAGCGGGAGATGAACACCGCCTTTCATAGGGCCATGCAAGGAGAAACCGTGGACGTATCGGTGTTCGTGAAGGAGATACTCAGCATCTGCAAGGAGCCTCACTTGGAGGAGAACGATGTAGAGGTTCTTCTCATGAAGCTCGACGCTCTGTTCGCCCGCTGAAACCTAGGATTGACTCTGAGTGTCGCCTTCCCTTCCGATGGATCTCGCAGAAGGTTGCTCGATATCAGAACAAATCGTCGTCTTCTTCGGCAGGTGCGGCCTGTTTGGCTTTTTCCAACCGTTCCTTTTCCATATCCCAAACCATGTCCTCGAGCTGGAACGTGGTGATGTTCGCCTCGTCGTCTTCGCTACTCAGCCCTGAATCGACTGGTTCATCGTCCATGGTCCCACTCCCCTATCGGGTAGCTTATTTCCCATAATTCCAAGGTACTCGTGCCTTAAATCTCTTTTGGTTCACCGTCGATTCCCCAGAGGGCAAGAAAGTCCTCGATCGCGTCGAGACGCTGGGCGAGGATGCGTGCGAGCACCATCATATCGGCCGCCGAATGGGTGAGCTCGCCCAAGGCCTTCCCCATCTCGTAGGTGTCACCTTCGCGGAACGCGCCTCCACCCCATTCCACACCGTTCGTGAACCGCAGTCGCTTCAGCTGCATGGTGCGGGCATCCAGCACCACCTCTTCCAGCTCTTCCCAGTTCAGGCCATAACCTGAACCGTAGTGCTTGTGGAAGACGGCGGGTTGCTCCATGGGCATTCTATCCCCATCACCCTATTTAAAGGCACGGCAGGTCCTACTGCACCGGTTTGAACAGGTGGCCTCGCGTGAAGGTGTTGGGCCTCGGCGGAGGCACATGTCCGCCATCCAGCACCTTACGGTACGCTGTTAGGAGATTGATACCGTCCTTTCGCCACATACCGCGCAGGTCGAGCCGAAGGACATCGACGCCTGCGTCACTGAACGCGTCGATGCGGTCATGAGCTACTAAGGGATTGGCGTTGAAGATATGGGTGCGACAGTACGGGTCCGTGCGTGCAGGGAACCTGTGACCCGTGCGGTCCTCCAGTTCGTAGGTCCTGTGGCAATGACCCTGGTCATGTATACAATCCCCCACGACCCCGTCCCGCACGCAGTTGGCCGTGACCATCACCTGCTGGTTGCCTCCCGCCACGACCTCGAGCTCCGTGACATTCGGGGGACTGCGGGAGGTGATGAACCCTACCTGGTTTAGGGTGAGCTCCTGGGAGAGACAGATCCTTGGTGAATACCGGGTAACGCTCTTGAGCGCGTGAGCATTGAATACATTGAGCCAGTGGTCACCTAGCACTTTCCCGGGCTCGTCCGCAAGGAGCTTAGAGAGCAGGGAAAGGGTGCCCCGATCGCCTGCCATGAAACCGTTCACGACGTTGCGATATACGTCAACGGCCCCCTCCACAAGAAGACGATGTGCATCGCCCAGATAGGGTGGGAACCACAGGATGACACGGTCCGAGAGCCAGGCGTCAGGCATATCGTCGGCCCGTGGCGGGACCTGGACTATGACCTGGTCGACACCCGCTGCCAGATGGTCCTTGGGTGATGTTCCCCAGGGGAGATGGGCACGTAGCAGGGGGGGCCCATCCTTTCCAGCAACACGTTTCTTTGCAGGGAGCTTAATACGCGGTAGCGGTCGCCCCTCCCGCTCCAGTGACGGTTCGCAAGAAAGGTCCGCCCTTCCACGCTTCATAGCGACCTCGAGGGCCTTGTCGATGCTCGGGGTCGATGATACGAACACCTCCTTCCCCATGAGGCCTTGCGGACGACCTTTTAACGGGATCCGCTGAGCGTCCCCCGCCCGGGCCTTCCGGACAATGGTGTGGCGAACGAGGAGGCGGCCTCTTGGCTCGTGCACGGAGAGCGTATCGCCCACGTGCACTTCTTGTGTGAAGCGGACCGTGGCCGTCCTCGCCCGCCCGTCCACTGACACGACATGTCCAACAGGGAGCCCGCAGCTGATGCCGCGGTCGGGGGCCAATAACTTGCGGTTCCCGTCACCGAGGAGACGGCCCTTGGTGAATCCTCTGGTGAACACCACCGAAAGCTCCCGCAGTTCGTCCTTTGTCGGGCGTGCGATCCCGGTCTCGTTGAACCGGTCGATGAGCTGACGGTACAAGCGGGTGGCCGTGTGGATGTAAGCCCCGCTCCTGCTCCGCCCCTCGATCTTAAGGGCACGGGGGCCAGCGGCGAGGATCTCTCCCAATCGGTCGGTGGTCCTCAGCTCACGCATGGACAACGGCATGGGTCCCCTGGACCTCCCGGCCCCCACGACCTGATAATCGAACCGGCACGGCTGGGCGCACAGACCGCGGTTTCCCGAACGCTTCCCGATGAATCCGGACGTCTGGCAGAGCCCCGAGTAGGAGAAGCACAGGGCTCCGTGGGCGAAAAGCTCGATGCCCAAGGGAGCAGCATCACGGATAATTGTCCGTACATCCTCCAGTGGCAGCTCCCGGGCAAGGATGGCGCGGGTGAACCCGCGACCGGCCAGCTCACAGGCAGTGGCCGTTGACTGGATGTTGCACTGGGTGGATGCGTGCAGCTCGCATCCTTCCGAGACGATCTCGCGCGCAAGTGACGCCAGTCCCAGGTCCTGGAGGATGAGGGCATCAGCCCCTGCAGCATACAGCTCGCCGCACAGCTCCATGGCCTTCCCGAGCTCGGTGTCACGGATCAAGGTGTTCACGGGCACGTGGACGCGCACATCGGAGTCATGGCAGAGGGCGATGGCGCGACGCAGGCCAGGCAGATCCAACCGCGATGCTCGCTGGCGTGCGTTGAACCTTTCGGTGCCCACGTAGACAGCGTCCGCTCCGGCGTCCACGGCAAGACCGACCGTGTCCAGGTCGGAGGCCGGTGCCAGGAGCTCGACGGTCGCCACGGGCAGCGGAGGGCCCGCTAGCCTTTAAAAGTTGGCGGTAGAGAAGTGGTTCGTGGACCTGAAGAACGGCATTGTCCGATCCATGACCCGCGCCGATATATCCCGGATCATGGCCATCCAGTTCCAGTGCTACGCATCATGCTACCTGGAGAGCGCCGAGGCCTTTGTCCACAAGCTGGTCATGCATCCTGATGGTTGCTTCGTGCACGATGCAGAAGGCAGGGTCACAGGCTACATAGTGTTCCACCCTGCCCGGTCCGGGTGGGTGGCGCCCATCGACTTCCTGCAGGACATGCCGATGCCCGATCCCGAGTGCGTGTACGTCCACGACCTGGCAGTGGACCCGGCGTTCCGCGGGAAGGGGATAGGACGCATCCTGCTCACAGAAGCGGTGGCCGCCGCCCGTGCACGAGGACTGGATCGCCTGGCGCTCGTCGCCGTCCAGGACGCCGAGCCGTTCTGGGAGCGCATGGGATTCCTAAAGGAGAAAGATATCGTGTACGGCGGCAGACCTGCGGCCTATATGGTAAGGAAGCTCGGACCTGAATGAGCGCTCACTGCCCGGGCGGTCGGCCCCACTGCTGGCCACCTGGCTGTTGTCCCCATTGCTGGTACTGCTGCTGGTAACCGCCCGGTGTCTGCCACTGTCCACCAGGGCCCCCGTAGAACTGTTGCTGCTGCTGTGCCTGCCACTGCTGTTGCATGGCCTCCAGCTTCTTCTTCTCCTTCCTGTCCTGGATGTTAGATATGATCTGGTAGAGGCCGAAGCCGACACCGCCCACGACAGCGGCGACGATGGTTAGTAGTTGCTCGGGACTTGATAGGATGTCCAGAACGCGGTCACGGGCCGTGAGCGGGCGCTCCTCCTTTTCCTCGGGAACGCAGTATTTACGTTCTATGTCACAATTCTCACCCACGTCGCACTGACCGGGTTTTGTGCAGCACACCTTCCCCGCCATGCAGCACACCCCGTTGCCGCAATTACCGGTCTTGCACTCCTCGTCCGCTGCACATTCCTGGCCGATGTCGTACTTCACGTTCTTCTTCTCGTCCTCTGCTTGCTTCACAGCGTCAAGGGCCACCTTGTAAGCGGCGGAGAAGTCGTTGGCGTCGAGCTTCTGTTGCGCTTCGGTGAGGAGTGTCTCGATGGTGGATGTGTCGAGGTCGGGAGCCTTCTCTTTAAGCTCCTCGATGAGCTTTCTGGCCTGATCGAGCTGTTCTGCAGCTTCTTCTCTCAGCTCCTCTCCGGCGAGAGCGTCAGGAGGTGGCGTGGCCGCCATTTTGATACAATAGAAGCGTGCAGTGTCGCAGGCCTCGTTCTCCAGACAGTCGGCATCGCTCGTGCAGCACGACTTGCCCGCAACACAGCACACCTTGTTGACACAGTTGGTTGAGGCACAGTCGTTGGGAAGCTCGCACGGTTCCCCGTTTGCGCGGTTGGTGGTCCGCTTGCATCCGCCACCGTCGCAGACATCCCCGTCCTTGCAGGCGTTCCAGCACGCCCCGCAGTGCTTGGCATTGATGGAGAGCTCCATCTCGCACCCCGTGCCGTAGGCCCCGTCGCAGTCGCCGAAGCCCCCGTCGCACGTCGCAACAACACACACGTTCTCGGCGCACCCGGCGGTGCCTTGAGCCACGGAGCAGGCAGCGCCGCAGGCGCCGCAGTTCTCCACGTCCGTGGCCACGTCCACGCACGCCCCCGCGCACTCGGTGGTCCCGGCGGGGCATTCGGAGGAGCACGCCCCCGCAGCGCACACCTGGCCCTCGGGGCAGGCGGTGCCGCAGGCGCCGCAGTGTGCGGGATTGGACTGGACGTCAACGCACGTGCCATCGCACGCAGTCCTCCCCTCGGTGCAAGCGCAGGCACCCTCCACGCATCCCATCCCCCCGGTGCATGTCGCGCCGCAGGCACCGCAGTTATCCTTGGTGGAGAGGGCGGCCTCGCACCCGTTGGTTACGTTCAGGTCGCAATCGCCGTAGCCCTCCGTGCACGAGGCGAGGGTGCATTTACCGGACGTGCAGCCCATCTTGGCATTGGAAGCGGTACAGCTCTTGCTACAAGCGCCGCAGTTGTTCGCATCGATAAGGATGTCCACACATGCGCCCCCGCACTCGATGTTGCTCCCGGGACAGGTGCAGTTGCCCGCAAGGCACGTCCTTCCCTCGGGGCATGCTGTTTCGCAGGCGCCGCAGTTCCCCACGTCCGTTAGGAGGTTCACGCAGGCGCTGCCGCATGCGGTTGTTCCTTCGGGGCATTCGGTGGAGCACTCCCCGTTGGCACACACCTGGCTTGCGGGGCAGGCATTGCCGCACTTCCCGCAGTGCTTACCGTTGGTCTGGATGTTCACGCAGGTACCATCACAGTCGGTTGCCCCTGTCAGGCACTGGCAGCTGCCGCTCTTGCAGCTCTTCCCGCCGGTGCACATCGTCGAGCAGGCACCGCAGTTGTTATCAGTGGATAGGGGTGCCTCGCAACCGTTGCTGTAATCCGTGTCACAGTCGCCGTAGCCCTCCGTGCACGACACAATGGCACAGAGGCCGGACGTGCATTTCGCGCTGCCCATCACGGCAGAGCACTTAATCCCGCACGCTCCGCAGTTGTCCCCGTCGATGCTCGTATCCACACATGCGCCCCCGCACTCGGTTGTGGCGCCGAGACACTCGGAGGAGCACTGACCCTGAGCGCACACCTGGCCTACGTCGCAGGCGTTGCCACAAAGGCCGCAGTGGGCCGGATCCGACTGGACGTCCGCGCAAGCGGTCAAGCAGTCCGTCTTCCCGTCGGGGCAGCCGCAGCCCCCTGCCACACACACCTTACCGCTGGTACAGGCAACCCCACAGTTCATGCAGTTCTGATCGGTGTCGAGCTTCGCTTCGCAGCCATTAGCATGGTTAAGGTCGCAGTTGCCATAACCGGGATTACAGTCCTGGACCTCGCAGGCACCGGGAGGGGCGCACTTGGGGACGGCGTTCGCCAGCTGGCAGACGTTCCCGCACGCACCACAGTGGTTCACATTGGTTGAGAGGTCAGTGCACTGCAAATCTCCCGGGCACAAGGCATGGGGTGCAGTGCAGGTGGGGCCCTGGGCAGCCTGGAGGACGGCGATGTTCGTGGACATGAAGATGTTCCCCGGGGCCATGGCAAGGCACTCCTCGAACTTGGAGATGGCAAGTGGACCGTGACCCTGGCGCACCAGGTCCAGCCCCTCGTTGAAGGTGTCGAGGTACTTCTGGTTGCGGTCAACCAGCGCCTCCTCCAGTGTGGCTGGTACACCGGGGCTCTCTGCGTCGCCCATGCAGCAGCGGAAGCCGATGCGGGCATCTTGAGTGGTAGGCGTTTTTTTGGTGTTGAGATAGAAGCATCCGGGCATAATGGCATTACCCGCGGTCTTCATCCGCGGACCACCCCGCACGAAGGGATTGCCGGCCTGCGAGTCCCCTCCCTGGACAAAGTCGCCACCCCATGCCTTTTCCGGTGGATCGAGGAGGAGCTTGATCCATGAATTGGTGCTGGACCACGTTGCTGTGGGGGTCGTGGCGTCCGTCCACTCCATCACGTTACCCACCATGTCGTACACACCGGTGTCCGACCTGCACCAAGGATGGGATCCCGTCAGGTCGTTGAACGAGGGATCGTCATTATCACACCCGTCGCAGAGGGTGTAGCAACCGTACGTCTCCCCGGTCCCCTCCCCATGGAGGTAGTACTTCTGCCCCTGAAGGTTGCACGCGGCCATCCACTCGGCGTCGGTGCACAGGCGCTTGCCCGCAGCAGTGCAAGCGGCCTTGGAATCCGTCCAGGAGATGTCCACCCACGGCGTCTTCCCCGGAGCCGAGCCGGCCTTATGGTCGCCTGTGGTAAGGTCCACCCACGCGGTGGCCGTGTCCATGTCCTGGAGGATCGCGTCGTTGTTGCCGGTGCTATCCCCCACGGCGGTGCCCTCGCCCTCGTCGAATGCGTAGTGGGTGACGAGGCTCCCGAACGCAGTGTGGGTACTGTCGATGTCGCGTGACATCCACGTCCTGATGGTGTTGCCGTCCAGCGCCTTGCTCCAGATGCGAACGTCGTCTAGGTCGCCGATGTAGGCCTGGTTGGCAGCATAGCCGCCACAACCCCCGTCCTGGTCCTGGCCCAGCACCAGGCAGCCGTCTGCGGACAGGACGAGATCCTTTGCGATGTCGCCCTGCGAATGGGCTAGGGATCCATCCTTGTAGAGGGCTACGGCCCCGCTGACGCTGTCCCAGGTGACGGCCACATGGTGCCACTCGCCGTCGTTGAGCGCCACGGAGGTCTGTACCTTGCGGGCGTTGTTGGTACCTGGATCGCGGACCGTGAACTCCACGGCTTCGGGCCCCCAGATGCTGAAGTGGTTGCCCTCGCTCTCAACGGCATAGGAAGTGATGCACCGGTGCACTGTGTCTGTGGACCGCATCCAGAACTCGAAGGTTATGGCGGTGGTGGGCCACTCGGTCACGTCGGAGTCCACCACGGCATCGTTCCCACCGGCCAAGGCCAGCGCCCGCCTCCCTCCGGCGTCGTGCGCTTCATACTGGTCGATGCAGTAGGAGCCCCAGTACGCACTGATGCGGGCCATGCCGTCGGGGCAGGGCGCGGTGGTGATGTTCACCGGCGGGAGCATCCCCTCGGGGAGGCCCTTCCCCGAGACCGAGACGTCCGCTTCCCAGTAGGAGACCTTGTCGCTGGTGCGGCCCGCGGCAAGAATGTCGTTGAGCCCGTCGCCGTTCAGGTCAGCGTCCTGGAGCGTGTAGGACCAGGTGAAGCCGGTGTCGAGTGGATGCTTGCTCCAGCCGGGAGCGGTGCTGGTTACCCAGTCCTCCTCGTCCATGTTGGTGAGGGTGCCGTCGTTGTCGCCCTTGGAGTCGGCGGCCGTGGTGCCCGAGCCATCGTCGAATAGGTAGTAGGAGACGAGGCTTGCGTAATCGGAGTGGGTGTCGTCCACTTCCTTGTGCATCCAGGCATTGATCTCTTCCTGGGTGAGGGCGGTGTCCCAGATTCGGACCTCGTCGAGGGAGCCTGCCGATCGGGCTAAATTAATCGCTCTACCGAGGTAGAGCGCCCCTGAGCCCTGGAAGTCCGCCGGAGCCGTGTCGCTGGCTACCTCCACGCCATCACGGTAGATCTTCCGCGCGTTGGTGGATACATCGTAGCTGCACGCCCAGTGGTGCCAGTTGGTGTCGGTGTAGATTGCAGCCGTATTAAGATCGTTTTGCCAGAAGGCGCACGTGAACGTGTTGGTGTCCCTGAATCCAATATGGAGCCCCTGGTTCATGAGCTCGGGACCCTGGGCGACGAATATGTCGTCATGCCCGGCAGCGCTCCGCTTGAGCCAGAACTCGACGGTGAAGTCGCTGTTGGCGATGTTGATACCCGTGCCGGCGTTGACGTAGTCGTCCGTCCCGTCGAACTCCAGCGCCGTCCCGAAGGGCAGCGTCTGCTCCCACCACGCCACCTCCGATCCCTGGGAGCCTGCGAGGACATCGGTGTCCCCGTCGCCGTCCAGGTCGGCAGCGTGCACCTCGAAGGCACTGGTGAAATCGCCGTCGATGAGGTGCCTGGTCCAGCCGGGGACGGTGCTGGTTACAAAGTCCTCCTCATCCATGTTGGTGAGGGTACCGTCGTTGTCGCCCTTGGAGTCGGCGGCCGTGGTGCCCGAGCTGTCGTCGAACCGGTAGTAGGCTGCGAGGTTCGCGTAGCTTGAATGACTGTCGTCCACCGGCCGGTGCATCCAGCCCTGGATCTCGGCCTGGTCGAGGGCCGTGTCCCAGATGCGTACCTCGTCGATAGAGCCATCGAACAGACGGTCACGTATGGGCTCCCATGTGGCACGCCCGATCGTGAGCTTGGCCGAATTTGCTCGGATCGTGAAGGCAGGAACGTCCTTTGATTCCTGCTCGACACCGTCGACGAAGACCTTGATGGTGGACCCGTCGAAGGTCCCGGCCACGTGGTGCCAGCGCCCTGTCTCCATGACGGCGGGCGAGATTACCTCCTTCCATTGACTGGAGGCTCCGAGATTGAGCGAGAGCTTCCCCCCGTCCCCCGCCCTGAGGACGTAGCCCGCCGCCCCGCTTATCCAGTCGTGCTTGTCGACGATGGTGCCGATCCCGTGATCAACACCCCATGCATCCGCCTTGATCCAGGCCTCTACAGTGATCGCGTTGGATATGTCGAGTGCAGCGCTGTCGGGGACTACAACCTCATCGTCCGCCCCGTCGAACTCCAGCGCCGTCCCGAAGGGCGTGCCCTGCTCGTACCACGCCACGTCCCCGGGGGTCTTGGCCACGGCCACAGCGTCCAGGTCGCCGTCGCCGTCCACATCCGCGAGGTCCATGTCGGTTGGATTATCGAGGGAGGGATCGATGACGTGTATCGTCCATAGGGTGCCGGCACCGTTGGCGTTCTCGAACCACGCAACATCATCGCTGTCAGCACAATATACCGCGATGTCGAGGTCGCCGTCCCGGTCCACGTCAGCCGCGTTCCTGGCCACGGCGCGTTCGCACTCGGTCGTTACGACGTGCTTGGTCCAAGCAGTGCCGTCGCCGCTGTTGGTCCACCATGCGATCGTGTCGGTGTCGGAGGATGAGGAGACGACGTCGATGTGCCCATCCCCGTCCAGGTCGGTGGTACCCACGTAGTTCAAGGATCCCAGACCCGAGTCCACGTCGTGCCGCGTCCATCCGGAGCCTGTGCCTGAGTTGGCGTACCATGTGATGGCGCCGCCCGTGTACGAGCCTGCGACCACGTCCACATCGCCATCCCCGTCCATGTCCCCCACGTCTACTGAGTGGACACCTACAAGGGTGGCCACGGCGTGCTCCTCCCATGTGGCGCCGGTCCGCTCGTACCATGCCAGTCTCTGGCCGTCGAAGCCACAGGCGACCACGTCGAGGTTCCCGTCGCCATTGATGTCTGCCGATACGGTCGAGATGGCTCCGCCGATGGTGCCGATGTCCTGTCTGGTGAACGTGAGTTCCTGCTGAGGGCAGTACCCGCCATCGGAACAGCTCTCGGCGACAGAGAGCGTGAGGAGGAGAGCGAAGAGAATGGCCATGAGCGATAGGAACCGATACCTGCGTATGGGAAGAACAGGGTTTGCGATATCTATTCCCTCCACTGCCACCGTCGCAGTAATGACACCTAGTTTTTAAAACACTTATCACGCCGGCGGCTGCGCTTCCAGCGACAGGGGCCGGTGCCGCTCCATGGTCGGGACGGGCGTGTTCTGCACTGGCTTGGGCGGCGGTACGTCATTCTGCTCGGGCTGCTTCTCGGGCATCCGGTACACCTCGACCACGATGTCCTCGCCTGCCGGGTCCATGATGAACGCCCCTTCCTGGGAGAAGAGGGTCTCGTCCATCTTGTTGTACTCCTTGATGGCCTGCTCCAGCTCACGCTCGGCGCGCTCCATGCGCATGAGGTTCGTGCGCTGCAGCTCGGCGGCGAAGTGGATGTCGTCGCCCTCGCCCAGCCGCTCCATGGCATGGTCGAAGTCCTCGCGAGCATGCCGGACCTCGTAGATCTTCTCGAGGATGGCGTATCGCAGGCGCTTGAGCTCGGCGAACATGGTCCGTCGTTCGGTCTCGGTGACGGTTCCGTGGCCGGGGACGTGCACGGCCGCCTGCTTGAGGGCCACCTCCTTCTCTAATAACGTGACGAGCGTGAGAAAGTCCTTGAGCGAGATGGCGTGCCCGAGCCCCTCGGCGATGCGCTGGGCGATGGAGAAGGCGCTGGCGATGGTGCGGTACTGGTCGGAGAGGGACGAGAAAACCGCGCCGTAGAGCTTGGGTTCGTTTCGGACCCGCAGGTCCTCGGGAGATAGATAATAGGTCCCCTGGGGCTCGCCCTTTTCCCGCAGCTGCACCACGCCCTGCTCGTGCAGGAACGCGATGTCGGACCACCGGTCGGCCAGACGCACAACATAGCGCTTGGACGGATCGAAACCGAACAGCTCCATGATCTCCGCATGTGTGAGGTCGGAGCCCAGGTCCCGCTCCTCCATCCAGGCCGCAGCCTCATCATTCTCCTGTGTAGGCATTCAGGTTCACCCCCACGAGCATGGACTGGCCCTTCCGGGCAGAGACGCCGATGAGCTGGTCTGCCGAGCGCATGAGCGACTCGTTGTGGTGAGAGATGACGATGAGCTGTGACTTCGAAGCGGTCTCGCGCAGCAGCTCGGTGAACCGGTCGAGGTTGACCTTGTCAAGGGCCGCGTCCACCTCGTCCAGCACGAGGAACGGTGCGCCGTCGAACTTCTGCAGAGCCAGCAGGAGGGAGAGTGCTGTGAGCACCTTCTCGCCACCGGACATGCTCTCGAGGCGTATGAGACGCTTGCCCTTGGGATGGGCGTGGAGCACCAGGCCGCCCTCTAATGGTTCCTCCTCGTTCTCCAGGGAGAGGTCACCGGACCAGCCCTCGATAGAGCCTATGACAGCGCAGTAATGCTCCTTGACCTTGACATAGGCCTCTAGGAACACCTCCTTCTTCTTCGCCTCCAGTTCTTCCATGGTCGTGAGGATGACGCCCTTCTCTTTTTCGAGGAGGGTCTTGCGCTCGATGCTCTCGTTGTACTCCTTCTCGCGCTCCTCGTACCGTTCGAGCATGTACTCGGACACTCCGCCCAGTCGCTCGATACGTCGCTGCACCGACTTGAGACGGGCGTCCAGGCGCGTGACCGTCTGGTCCTCCTCGTCGGGCAGGAACAGGGAGAACTGCCCGAGTTCACGCCTAAGCTCCCCGAGCTCGCCCTCCATCTCCCCGAGCTTCTCGCTGTCGTTCTCCAGGGTGATGGACAGGCCGTCCGACTCCCGGTCGAGCGTCGCGATACGTTTCTCGGACGACCGGATGTCACCCCGGACCGACTCCTGCTCGGCGATGAAGGTCTGGAGCTTCTCGTCCATCTCGGCGAGTTGAGCTGCGACCTTGGCGAGCTCCCCTTCCTTACCAGCAAGCTCCTTGTCCACGACAGCGAGCTCGCTCTTGAGCGTGACGGTGGCCTTCTGCTCCTCGCGCAGGGTGGTCTTGTACATCTGGATGTTCGCCTCGAACTCGTGCCGTTTCTCCCGTTCCTTGACGGCACGCTCCGCGCCTACCTGCCGGAGCTGGTCCCTGAGCTCGGTCAGACGCGCCTCTTCCTTGTCGAGCGCCTCGTTCTCCACCTCGGTATTACGGGCGCTGACCTTCTCCTGGATCGAGGTGAGCTTGCCCCGACGGACCTCGAGGTCCTTTGTCACGGCACCTAGCTCCTTGTCTAGCTCGCTCTCACGCTTCTCGAGGGTGGCGGCGTCCACGCCCTCCATGTCGCTCAGGTCGGCCTTGATGGTCTCGAGGCTGATCTTCACCTCAGCCCGCCGCTGACGCATCTGGATGAGCTCCTCCTCCAGCACGTCCCGGTGCTGCTCCATCTTAGCGACGTTCCCGCCCATGCGCTCGATGTCGCTGCGGAGCGCACCGATGTCCTCAGTAATGCGTTCCGTCTTGTTGTGGCCACCCATCACCGCGCCGGACGACTCGGCCACATCGCCGTCAAGGGACACCATCCGTGCCCGGCCGAAGCCGAGACGACGGGCCTCCTCGATGGTCTCGACGAGCACCGTGTTCCCTAGCACGTAGCGGAGCATGGGCTCTAGATGGGGCTCACAACGGACATGGTCGCGCAGGAGCCCCATAGCCTCCCGTCCGACTCCCTCCGCTTCTCTGGAGTGGGAGGGCGGTCGGAGCTTGTCCATAGGAAGGAACCGTGCTTTACCGATCCGCTTCTTCTTGAGAAGCTGGACACATTCCACTGCGACCGTGTCGCGCTCCACGACGATCGCGTTGATCCTGGCACCGGCGGCCGCCATGATGGCAGCGGCGTGCTCAGGGGTGAACTTGATGAGGTCGTAGACCCTGCCCACGACACCGGGGATACCGGCCCGGAGGACCGCTTCTACAGGGGGGCTGACCCGCGCCTGTCGCTCTAGCTTGTCGCGCACGCGGGAGTATTGCTGCTCCTTCTTCTCAAGAGCGTGCTTCGTGTCGCTCAGGGCCCTTGTGAGGCGTGCCGCCTCCTCGCCCTTCGTGGATATGCCGGTCGTGAGCTCGACCTCCTCCTTCTCGAGACCGGTCTTGTTCTTTCGCAGGTCGTCGAGGCGCACGCGCTTGCCGGTGCTGCCCTCTAGTGTCGCTCGGATCTTTGCAAGCTCTTCTCTGAGCGTCGTCTCGCGCGCGGAAAGCTCCCGCTCCTCGCGCTCGAGCACCTCACGCTCCTGTTCCAGGGAGGCCCATTCCGAGTCATGGTCCTTGCGGTGCTTGCGGATGCGGTCCCCAACCTGCTCGATCTCGTCCGTGAGCTCCTTCTCACGCTGGGCCAGTTCAATGAGCGCCTTCTTCGCCTGCCCGAGCCCCTTTGTGTTCTCGGCCAGTTCGTGCACGAGGTCCTTGATCCGCTGCTGCTTGGCCGACAGTTCTCCTTCCTTGCTCTTGTGCCGTTCCTTGAGAAGAGCTATCTCGCCCTCGATGGTAGCACGGCTATCCGTCAAACGGACCTGGTCACCGTACCCTTCATCCTGTAGACGCTTCTCGACCTGGGAGAGCTTGGCCTGCTTCGTGGCAAGCGTACCCTCCTCCTGCTGGCGAAGTGCATGCACCTTGGACCGCTTCTCTTCGAGTTCAGCGATGTGCTTCTGCTGGCGAGTGATGCGTTCCTCGTCGAGCTTCACCCGCGAGCGGCACAGTGTCGCCTCCACAAGCCCTTTTTCCTCCTTGAGCTGGCGGAGCTTCACGGCCTTGTCCCGTTCCTCGCGCATCTCGTCGAGGATGCGGCGCATCTCGGTGAGCCTGATCTGGATCTCTTCCATCCGACGCTCGACGCTCTCCAGCTCGCGCAGCGCCTTCACCTTCCGCTCCTCGTAGGAAGCGATACCGGCGATGTCGTCCACGAACCCACGCCGCTCCCGGGCGCTCATATCGATGACCCGGGTCACGTCGTTCTGGAGCACGATGTTGTATGAGTCGGGATTGATGCGGGCGTGCGAGAGCGCCTCGAGGATCTCCTGACGTGTGACGCGCTTCTCGTTGAGACGGTAGACCCCCTGACCGTTGGACTTCACGAGCCTGCTCACGGTCACGGCCTCGCTATCGATACGGAACCCGGCATCCTGGTTGTCGAAGGTGACCGTCACTTCGGCGTTTTCGGACGCCTTGCCGTCCTTACCACCGTTGAATATGAGCTCGGATGAGTTCTTGACCCGCATCACCTTGGAACGCGCTGTCCCGAGAACGAAGCAGAGGGCGTCGACGATGTTCGACTTCCCGGACCCGTTGCGCCCCACGACCACACTGAAATCCACCGGGAACTGCACGGAGGTCTTCCGCGCAAAGGACTTGAAGCCCTTCATGGTGATGTTCGTGATACGTGGCATAGAGGGGGCCTAAAAGGGTAGTGGTGCCGCCATCCTTTATAAAACTTGGATGCCCTGTCAGCCGTATGGGCACGCTCAAGATGAAGGAAGCCACCCGGCCGCAATCCGAGGAGGGCATCCAGTATCATATCCAGTGCAAACCGGGCGACGTCGCGCGGTACGTACTCTTTCCCGGGGACCCCGGGCGGGTGCCGGTCATCGCAGAGCTATTCGATGAGGCTCACGAGGTGGCCTACCACCGTGAGTACCGGACCTATACTGGCAAGTTCAAGGGCATACCCGTCTCCACCGTATCGTCGGGTCTGGGCCCCAGCCCACTTGGCGTGGCCATCGAGGAGCTGGCCGCTGTCGGTGTGGACACGTTCATCCGCGTGGGTTCCACGGCGACCATCCAGGAGGACATCGACATCGGTGACATGATCATCACATCAGCTGCGGTCCGTCTCGAGGGGACCAGCAAGGATTACGTACGGCCTGAATATCCCGCCGTCGGTTCGTACGAGGTAACTCTGGCCCTCATCCAGGCAGCAGAATGCCTGAACATACCTTATCATGTAGGGATCACGGCATCCACCAACACCTTCTACTGCGGCCAGGGTAGGCCTGGGTTCAACGGGTTCTGGCAGGGCTGGATGGACAACCTCGTCGTCGACCTCCAGAAGGCCCGCGTGCTCAACTTCGAGATGGAGGCCGCCGCGCTCTACACCCTCACCAGTCTTTTCGGGCTGCGTGCGGGCTGCGTGTGCACGGTGTTCGCCAACCGTCCCCGTGACGAGCTGAAGGTCACGGGCGAGAAGGAATGCGCGAAGGTGGCCGTGGAGGCCGTGCGCATCCTCAAGGAGATGGACGAGGAGAAGGAGAACAGCGGGAAGAGGTACTGGTACCCGGGGCTTAGGAAGTGAAAGAACAGGCCCAGATCAATCGGAAACGGTACACCACCGTCCCCGAGGGCATCATCAAACTGACCGAGGGGGAAGGAGAGGACCAGGAGAGCTGGAGCTGGGACACTATCGAGTGGGACCGGAAGACGGTCTTCGTCGAGGAGTACGGCGGCGAGCTCACCGTCTGGACCCCGGTCGAACGACTGCCCGCCGATGTCTCATGGCACGAGGAGGCGGTGCGAGACTTTTCAGGCCGTCTTGAGGTGCTCTGGGACCCCCGGAAGGTGAGGACGAGCGAGGAGGGGGACGGTACTGCCTCCTGCTCGGAGGGCGAGGCGGACGGCGAGGACGTGCTCCGCATCGTGTTCCCTGACCGCAGGCCACTCTTCTTCACAGGCGTGATGCTGTTCGAGCACGGGGAGAACTACGCCACCGCCCACGCCCGCGCCGAGGACCTGGACCACTACAACATCGAAGTGCTGGCCAGGAAGGAAGCGCTCGTGGGGACATGGGGCGCTCTAATGATCCTTGGCATCGCCGTTGTTGCGCTCTGGCTCGAACTGGAGGCGGGAGCGGGGGCGCTTCCCGGATGGACCCAGGTGCTGGTGGCCTTGTGGTACATGATGTGTTTCGTGTCCATGGGATTCGTGCTCGTCGCAGGCACGCCCACTGACTACGACATCCCCGCAGAGATACTTGCCTGCTCGTTCGTGCTCTATATAGGTTTCAAGGGTGTTGAGAACATCTTCTACTTGTTCGGTAAGGAGTTCCTGTTACCCATCGAGCACTACGGCTTCACGCTCATCGCAGCATCGATCGTGCTCTCCTTCCTCATGTTCCGCATGATCCGAAAGCGCTTCTACATGCTAACCGACGGCGGTTCTGCAGGGGCGCTGTTCATCATGATACTCGCCTTCATCTGGAACATGGGTATCGAGGAGGACATCGAATGGTGGCATGAGGCGCTTAACACCATATCCATGCTCGCGCCCTTCCTCATCGTCGCCGGTGCTTATTACAAATGGAAGGACTACCGCAATGCACCTGACACGGAGAAGCAGTTCTTCCGGCTCCGCGACGAGATCGCGACGCTCATGGACCGAACGGTAAGGTCCGGTGACCGGGAGGCGCTGCGGGAGGCTGGTGAGGAGCTCAACGATCTGGCAGACGGTCTGCGGATCGCAAAGGACCCCAACCTGGCCGCATTCCGGAACTATTTGGACAACCTACGACTGCTCGAGAGCGTCGTGAAGGGTGCGGCCGAGAATTACGACCGGCTCGAGCGGGATTTCGACGATCCAGCGGACCTCGCGCGCGAGATCCAGATCATGACCCACGACCTGAGGTACGCACTGGAGCGTGGTATGTGCATCCGGGTGTCCCCGATCCTGCGTGGTCTGGTGGAGCATGAGGTCGTGGAAGAGGACTGATGGGAGGACGTTGCTATGCGTGAACACGGACGAATTGGGAAGGACGCGTTCGACCTACTCACCGGCAAGGTCAGTGTCACCAACAATCCAAAGGACGATATGTCCGGGTGGATATGGAACATCATCAGCTACCGTGGGCGGACAGCGTACGTAGAGGAGCGTTACGGCGAGATCACGCTCTGGTTCCCCGCCGACAAGCTCCCGGACAAGGTCCTGTGGTCGGAGGATGAGGTACGGTACTTCCGTGGCTGGCGGGACGAACCCGCTACGTGCCACGAGGGAAAGGGTGAAGGCCAGCACGTGCTTCGCATCACATTCCAGGGGAAGAAACCTCTCCATTACCACGGAGTACAGCTGTTCGAGGATGGGCCCAACTACGTCAAAGCCGATCAATGTGCCGAGGAAGTGGTCGCCTATCCCATCGAGGTAGTGCCCCGGGAAACGCCACTGCTCGATCCACGCGGAGCTGCCGTTGTGCTCATCCTGCTCGTCCTTGCCGTCGTGGTCGAGGTCCGCACGGGAACGGGGGCTTCTGAGGGTACTCTGGGCTGGCTGGTGAGCGTGTACTACATAATCGCGTTCCTGGCGATGGGATGGGTCCTCCAGGCCTCGGTCCCCTCCATGTACGATCATCCTGCAGAACTGCTCACGCTCTCGTTCATCCTGTTCATCGTCTACCGGGGCTTATGGAACATACTCGCCCTCTTCGGGCTCCTGATCCCGATCACCGTTCACGACCACGGCCTCACACTCATCGCGGTCTGCATCCTTGCGTCATGGCTCCTGTACAAGTACGCTAGAAAGATCTTCTACGTGCTCGCCGACGGTGGTGCGCTCGGCGCCGTTGTGGTCGTCCTGCTGACAGCTGTGCTCATCCCGCTCACTGCCGAGTCCACCTCGAAATGGGCGGCGGTCCAGGACCGTGTGTCCATGATAGCACCCATGCTCATAGCACTGGGGGCCTATTACGCACAACTGGACTATCTGATGGCACCCACCAACCTGATGCAGTTCGCACATCTACGGGACACGATCATCGTCAACATCGCTAAAGCGGTGAAGGAGGATGACCGTGCGGCACTGGAACGAGCCGGCGCGGACCTGGACGACCTCACCGACGGGCTGCGCATCGCCATGGACCCTGAGCTCATGGCATACAACGGGTACATGGACAATCTCTGCCTATTGGAGGACATCGTCCAGCGCACCGCTGAGCATTACTACAAGCTGGAGCCGAAGTTCAAGGACCCCCGCTTGTTGAAGCGTGAGCTGCTCGTCATGGCCAAGGACCTGAAGACGGTCCTCGAGAGCGGACAGAGCGTCAGGGTATCGCCCAAGCTGAGGGCGATGCTCGCACAAATAGAGAAAGAGAATAAGTAGACGGTGCGGGATAATTATTGGGGTGTGCCCCCTCCCCGAACGGGGAGGGGGCGTGCTCGTGCTTCTACTTGAGCAGCTCGCCGGTACCGCCCATGCCCTTCAGGCCCTTGAGGAGCTCTGAGAACTCCAGGGGCATGACGACGAACTTGGAGTTCGTGGCCAGGGCCGTTCGCAGGGTATCGAGGTACTGGATCGAGAGGATGTCCTTGTCCACCTGCGACTGCTTGATGGCGGCGAACACCGTTGCCAGTGCCTGTGCCTTACCTTGTGCCTCGTAGATGAACTTGTCACGCTCGGCGAGGGCCACCTGCTTGATGGCCTCGGCCTCACCTTCTGCCCGGCGGATCTGCGCTTCCTTCTGACCCTCTGCCTCAAGGATGCGGGACTGCTTCTGGCCGTCGGCCTCAAGGATGGCGGCGCGCTTCTCTCGCTCTGCCTTCATCTGCTTGTGCATCGACTCGGTGACGTCAGCGGGTGGATCGATCTTCTGGATCTCCACGCGGTTGACCTTGACGCCCCACTTGTCAGTGGCCTCGTCCAGGATCTCGCGAAGGCTCGTGTTGATGCGCTCGCGACTGGTCAGTGTCTGGTCCAGCTCAAGATCACCGACGATGTTCCTCAGGTTGGTCTGTGCCAGCTTGGTGCAGGCGAGGTTGAACTGTCCGACGTTGTAGACCACGGCCTTGGGATCGGTGACCTGGTAGTAGACGACCGCGTCGACCGTGACCACTACGTTGTCCTTTGTGATGACGTCCTGCGGAGGAACGTCGACGACCGTCTCGCGCATGTCCACCTTCTTGATGTTGTCGACGAAGGGGACGATGATCGTCAGACCGGACTCGGCCGTCCGCTGGTACCGGCCCATCCGCTCGATGAGCGCTTTCTCGTACGGGTTCACGATCTTCAAGGCCTTCGTGCCTATGATGGCAACGATAAACACTAAGAGCACTATAGCGGTTAATGGATCCATTTTCATTCCTCCTTAGTATGTTCTTTCACGATGAGGGTGTTGGACTTCAGCTCGATGACCTCGACCTTTGTTCCCTTCTCCAGGGGCACATCGGAATCGGCCCTCCACTCCTCGCCAGTCACTTTGACCTTTCCCTTGTCACCCTCGGGCTCGATGTCCTCGGTGACGGTACCTACCTTCCCCACGAAGGCCTCCACGCCAAATCGCTCGCCCGTGTCAACGGTAACGACGTTGAACATAGGTCTCACGAAAGCGAGGAGCACGATGGAAGTGAGCAGGAACACCAGGGTCTGTATACCGAGGGCTGTGCCGCTGATGAAGCCTATACCCACGGCTGCCGCCACGATGAACGACGACACTCCGAACAGGATGAAGAATATCCCTGGGGTGAAGATCTCAAGTACAAGGAACACCGCACCCAGGATAATCCACGTCAGGGTCGGGTCCAGAGGTGGCTGGGCCGTGCACATGCCCTTGTCCCAAACGCAGGCGTCACTGGCCACGACGCACCCGCTCTCGGTCAGGTCTTTGCACGCAGCGCAGGTATTGTTCACCCACACGCACCGCGCATCACGGCAGGCGTTCTGTCCTGTGAGGATGGAACACTCGACAGCGATGGCGGGAGCGAGTAGTATACAAATAAGAAGTACGATTTGCCTCCTTCCCATGGTCGGATTGGGTGAATGGAACAAGCTTTAAATAAGCAACACACGTCAATTCCGCCAGCCCCGTGGTGTAGCGGCCAATCATGGCGGCCTTTGGAGCCGCTGACCCTGGTTCGAACCGTCCCGCCAGATTTGACGGGGCGCGGGATTCCGGGCGGGGCTACCAATCATTGGGGCCGTTGGGTAGTTTGGTCCATCCTTCGGGGTTTGGGATCCCGCGACCCCGGTTCAAATCCGGGCGGCCCCATCCGCTCTTATTCTAAGTCACTCGATCGATGGTCCGCGGCTACCGTTGAGCACCTGTCCCGCCAGAACACGCCGATGACGTGCTCGCACACCTCGGCGGCCATCACCGGGTCGCTGGCAGCGAGAGCGCGGGCCACGCCGTACCGGCAGCTGTCGGTCTCCTCCGATAGCTCGAGGCCTTCACAGATGTCAAGGGCAACGGGAAGGGCGTCGGGGGCGATGTCTGCGGCCACGGCTGCGGCCATGCACATATCGCGTTCCGGCCCGTCCCCGCACTGGTCGCACATCGCACGCGCTGTAAGGTGGTCGTGACCGATGGTCTCGGCGAACGACTCGAGGAGACAGGTGTCCCGGGCAGCATTATCCTGGAGCGAGAGGCAGGGGGCCGCCGGCTCGGGAATATGGCGACGTGCGCCCTCGGTAGCTATGGCCGTGAGGCACGCAGGGAACGGAGGGTCCATTGCAGCACAGGTGTCCGCCAATCGTGCGAGCGCATCGGGAGCAAGCCCCGGTACGATGATCCCGAAGCATGCCTCCCGGTCCCTACGGTCCGCCAGGCCGCCGCATGTGGCCGCGCCATCGTCACCCTCTACCGCACGGGATGCCGCCGCGCACAACTGCAGTGTGACCTCTGATCCTGCCCTCTTGCAGACGTCCTGCCATACGTTCGCGCTGATACGGGTCAGTATGGATAGCAGGCAACCGTCGCGCTCGACCGGTGTGGAAGCACCAGTGCACGCGTCCGCACACGCCGCAGGATCGATGCAGGGGGACGATGAGACGGCAGCAGCAAGACAACTGTCGTGGACGAACGTGCCCGTGGCGAAGCGATCGCACAAGGCAATGGCGGCGTCCAGGTCAGTGCGGCCGACGACCCTTGCGACGACCACTGCGCAATCCGCGCCATCCTCGAGCCCGGCGCACAGGTCCGCGACGGGGCCGTGGTCCTCCACGGCCACTCGTGCAGCTACGTCAGCGGTGCATTTGGATACCCACTCGGGGGACGAGCGGCATACGGGCATGCTCATGTTCGTGTGAACGGCCAGCCGTGTACGGGCGAGCGCATCGATGAGGCATCTGGTCCGCGAGACCGTGAAATTGATATCGTCGCACAGTGCTTGTACAGCATCCGTCGAACCAGCGAGCAGAGCGGCACCCTGAATGCAGTGGAAGTGGAAAATCGAATCCAGGACCGGGCCGCAGACCTGTCGGGCCAGTTCCGGATGGTCCGGTACCGCCGCCCGGGCTGCTGCCCGTGAGCACCGGGCGACGAAGAACGGGTCCTCGAACACGGTGCACGCAGTGACCGCCCGCTGGTCGCCCGCCATCGCGAGCTCCCGTGCGACCGTCATCACACACCCCCGCCCGATATGCGTGTCCAGTGGAGGGCATCGGGAGGGGTTCCCGGTCGTCCTGGCCTCGGCCAGAGCCTTGCATCCCTCCCGGGACATGTCAATTGCGCACAATCGCTCGAGCACGGGTGCGCTCCAGGGCGGTGTCGCGGGGAGGACATGGTCGACGCACTCCTTGCGGAACGGTTCGATGGTGAGCGACTCGCAGAGACCGACGGCCCATGTACCGCCCGTGTGGGCCCGTGACCTGGCCATGGCGATGATGCACATGGAACGGTCCACAGCGGAATCCAGACCGTCGCATTTCCATTCCCTGGGGGCAGGAGTGGGCTCGGGGAGTTCTGTCGGCGAAGGCACGATGGTAGCGGTGGGGGTCGGATCGGCGCCCGGTGGCTGAGGTGTGGATGAACAGCCTGCAAGGAGGATCGCGAGCAACAGGACGGCTATCGTCCGTTCGATCATTGTCCGTCGCATCCGGCGAGCACCTCGGAGAAACGCGCGAACGCGCGCTGAAGATAGAGTGGCATGTCCTTCTCTCCATATAGGTCCATGGCCACACGGTCCACTGCTACAGGGTGGGTGCCCATGACCACCGTCTTTGCTGGCGTCCCGAGCATATCGACGATGTTCAGCTGAGGTGTCACCGTCGACACGAGGTCAGGGATCCCGTCCTCGAGCACCGGGTGGACAAGATGGACGATGTCCTGGAACCTGACCAGACCCATGAGGTTCTTGAGGGCCAGGCTGTAATTGACCTTGTAATGAGGGTGCTTCTTGAAGAACGCCACGTTCACTAGCACGTCCGTGTCGAGCATGTAGTTGGACATGGGCGCTTTCTTGACCGCCACACCGTTCGGGATGTCCACCATCGAGAACTTGCCGCGCTCCACTTCCACGAACTCGGCGTCGGTCTGACGCAGATGGCGCAAGAGGCCGATGCTGTCGGCCGTATATCGAGTGGGCGCCGGCGCATTATCTCCCACGAGCACGCGCTCTGCCCCCGCTTCCTCGATGAGCTGTACCAGGGCCGGCACAACACGGGGATCGAACTGGTTGTCGTGACGGACGAGGTTGGGCTTGATGAACACGGTGGAACCGTTCGGGACGATGGAGCGGACACCACCTATCCCATCGAGCCCCGTCCTGAGCGCAGCGATGAGCTCTTCCTGTGATGTCCAGTCCTGTACCCCTTCGGCCGTTACCTTGCAGGACGGCAGGTCCGGTGTCGCTCGACGCACGACATCGAGCGGTAGCTCGCCCGGCCGGCTCATGTGCCAAGCGCCCAAGGCCCCCAGTCCACCCAGAAGGAACGCCCGCACCATCGCGCGACGGGAGATCCTTCGTGCGTTCATCTCCTTTAGAGCGTCCGCTGCCTTCTCGGGAGCATCGTCCTCATCGTCCCGGCTCATGGCATCACCGGGCCCATCTTGATGGACTTGGGGTCCGTCGGGCACACCTCATGGCAGAAGAAACAACCCATGCACTCGGTGGTCGAGATCTGGGGCACCTTGTCGAAGGGCGGATCATTCTCCGGTGCGAGCACGGTCTTCACCGCATCGAACGGACAGAACTCCTGGCATACGAAGCACTGCTTCTCTTGTTTATGGACTATACAGGTCGACTCGACGACCTCCGCCGTTGCCAAGCGTACCTTGTCCGGATCGAAATTGCTGAGGGCGTCAGTGGGGCAGGCGTCCACGCATTGTGTGCACCCGTCCCAGAAGAGGCACTTGGTGACGAGCCGGGGCGTGCCGTACTCGTCGGGCCAGCCCTCCATACCCACCTTCTCGATGGCCTTTGTGGGGCATACGTCCACGCATTTCGTGCACCGCACGCACGCTGCCTTGAACTGCTTGTCGGGGAGCGCGCCGGGCGGCCGGATGATGCGCTCTGGTGGTGCGAGCCCTAGAGAGCGGCGCACACGGCCCGCCCGAGCGAGGCCTACCGAGATAATGAAAGCGGCGAGAGCGGCGCGTGGCAGCGCAGCGAGGACCGCCCGCCTGGAGGGCTGTTCCATCAATAAAAGAGTGGTCTTGGAAGAAATATAAGTGTTGTCATGGGAGTCATCCATCAAGGACGTGGAAGGAACAACCCGCACATTGGCGGCGGTGGCACTGTTCTTGGTCATAGGTGCCATGTACGTCGCGGCCTTGGACGTGAAGCTCTCCTACATCCAGAAATTGCCCGAACCACTGGATGTCGCGGCAGGCATGCTCGGCCAGCTTATCGACCTGGACCCGAAGGGCCTGGACCAACCGTCATTATCACGGCGCATGGACCTTGGACATGACCATCACTCGCGTGAGATCGGCGCGTCCACCGTGCTCGCTGCCGCGGGTTCGCTCACTGCGACCCATGGTATTTACATTGTCGCCGCCCTCGCGTCCGGGATAGTCTTCCTGACGCTCCTCGTGGCGTCAGAGGGTGCAGGTGCCGGGACAGTGGCCGCTATTGTGATCGGGGCGCTAGGGAGCCTCAACGCAGTGGTCCTGTACTCGGCGGTGCAGCCGCCGCAGGAATTCATGGACCCGACGGGCATGATGCTCTTCATCAACGATCTGCTGAACATAGTGGTCCTTGCAGCTGCGACGGTGCTCCTAGCCGTGCTCCATCGTAGACAGGGCCGGCGTGAGCCCCTTGCGGCAGGCCTTGCCCTGGGTGCGGCCGCGGGGATGTCCAATCCGCTCGTGCTCCTGCTCCCGGCCTGCCTCTGGCGTTACGGCCGCGGCCCTCATCGATGGCACCAGCTGGCGTTGTTCACCATCGGCGGTCTCTTGGCCGCTCTGCCGTGGATGCTGGTATACCAGCGTGCATGCGGCAGCATCTTCATCCACCCGGTCCAGGGATGCATCCTGTCATGTGATCCCGCGGCCTATAGGGAGCCTGAACTGTGCGATCCGATGCGGTACAAGCTAGGTGGGGACCGGTACGTGTTCCCTCACCGGTTCCTGACACGCGATTTCATGTTCATGGGATTGCTGAACTGGCCTTTCCACGACCGTATTGTCCGGACACCGGGTTTCCCGTCGCCAGTCGCGCTGTTCATACCCCTGTTCATCCTTCGTTCCCTTGGGACCGCCCTGGCCTCCCTCGCGCTGATCGGGCTCGCCGACCTGTGCACAAGGGACCGAGGGCGTGCGGTCCTGTTGGTGCTATGGATAGTTCCCACGTTCCTTCTTCTGGCCTCCAATGAGAACTGGAGCATCATCAAGAACAGGTACATGCAACCTCTGATGCCTGCGTTCCTGCTGCTCGCGGCCTACGGCGTCGCCTGGGCCCGGCGTCGCGATCGGTACTTCGCTCTCATCATCATTGGCATGGTCGCCAGCGCCCTCGTGCTTTTCGCTACTCTCTCATTATTGTGGCAACCACCTATGGATTCACGCTACCTGGAGATCTCTGAGGAGCCGTGGCTGGCCTTTTTCGTGCAGGAACGTGAAAACGGGATGGAGGCAATGGTCCCGCTCCTTGCGAATCCGCCGATCCTGCCTGCCGAAATCGAAGATATGGCCTCGCACGCACTGAGAACGCCAGCGTCCCTGACACAGCTCACCATCTCGGAGCGCGGTCACGAACATTTATTGGGTGATGTCCTGCCGGAAGAACTACCTCTCTCCATGGCGATCCGCGGAACGGAGAGGAACGCCGTCATCATCGTTCCTCTTGCTCCCCAAGTGGTCATGGTCCGGGACGGACGAGCGGCACTCGCGTACAGACGACAGCAGCTCGCCTCCGACTTCCGGTACGAGATCGACCTCTCCGCGACCACATCGCTCGTGTGCTCGGGCCGTCCTGTATATCTCGTCGACACGGGTGACGTGGGCACGCTCGATCCCCCGCTAAGGGGCGAGAGGGTTTCCACCGGACCCGGCTGGGCCCTGGTCCGGCTGTCCCGCAACGGGCGTTGCGCTGACCGCCCATAGTGATATAAGCATTCCCGGCAAAGCCATCGGTGATGGTCGTCCCGGTGGTCCTCAGGGACGTATGCGACGGATGCGGTGACTGCATCGGACGCTGCGAACTGGGAGCGCTGTCCGTACGTGACAGGCGCATCTCGGTGGACCTTGACCGCTGTAGCAAGTGCGGTAACTGCATCGGGGCCTGTCCCGAGGGTGCCATCGCCATTGACGACGGCGCTCTGACGGTGGACGAGGAACAGTGCACGAAGGCCTGCAGAGCGTGCTTCCTATCCTGTCCCGAGGACGCGCTCACCGTTGACGGGGAGCTCGAGGTTGACACCGGGGCGTGCGAGACGTGCAAGGAGTGCACGGCCACCTGCCCTCGCAATGCATTGGTCGTCCCACGGAAACCGCGACGGTTCACGTGGCGACAGATGTCACAAGGGGCGGTCCTCCTCATCTTCCTCTTACTGGCGGCAGGACCTGCCGATGTGTGGGCGTACACCGGTTCGCTGGCCCCGGTCTGGCTCCCGGGGCCATGGAATGCGCTCGATTGTCCGTTCGGCTCGATGCAGCTGTACTATCTCACCGGTGCATGGGCTACCCTCGCCGTGCTCGCAGCAGGATTCTCGCTGCTTGCCTCACGCGCGTTCTGCGGATGGTTGTGCCCCATAGGCACCATGATCGACGTTGTGGACGCTGCCGTCGACCAGCCCAAGGGCGGTGTCCCCCGTCCCCTTACTGTCAGGTACGAGGTCTTGGCCGTCGCACTGTGGGCGATGGTCGTGTTCGGATACATGGCGATCTGCTCGTTCTGCCCCGTCTCCTACTTCTATCTCACGCCCGATCCCCGGCTGGCGTTGGCGGCAGCGGCCATCGTGACGCTCCTGGCGCTGACGATGCGGCGGGGCTTCTGTACGACGATGTGCCCGATGGGCGCGCTCACCGCCCTCTTGAGCCGGTTCGGGCTTTATCGGCTGGACATCCGCTGCGATAGGGTCGACCGGTGCAAGATCTGCCGTGCTGTGTGTGACTGGGGTGCCGTATCCCGTGTGGGCGATGGCCTTGAGGTCAGCGATGAGTGCGTGCTCTGCATGGAATGTGAGCTGTATTGCCCCCACACTGAGGCGACGGTCCATGTCGGGGGTCCGTGGGGCCGGCTGTGGCCTGCATGGTCGACGCGACAGGGGCTGCGACCGGACGATGATACCTCTCCGTCATCCGATTAGAGCGTGTCCTCCCCTCGCCCCGTCGACGGAACGTCACCCATGACACTGCGATGTTCGTTCCAGTGGTGAACGTGGTGTGAGAGGTCCTCATGGTCCGTATGCACGTTCTCGGTGACGACGGAGGGTCCCGGCCTCCGGTGTGCCCGTAACTTCCTGGCAAGCCCGTGTTCCTGGAGCACTTCCAGTCGAGTACGTACGGCGTCCCTGAGGAACTCGGTACGGTTGACATAGAACCCTGAGGCGAGCACCTCGTCGATCATGGACACGAGCCCTGGCGATAACTTGAACTGGATAAGGACGTCAGCTGGCATGGTGATGTAATTGATATGTAATGTTTATATAATGATAACAACATTACAAAAACATACCATATTCTGCTGGGAAACGACAATAATCCTTAAGAAACGGTCCTGGACACCCCTCGGGGTCAGCCTATCTTGATGTGGTGGGGGTGGCGGACATCATGGTCCACCTCCTCATCGGCATCTCGCTCGGACGCCAAACGTGCCTCACGCTCCTCGAGCGTCTCATCGCCCGATCCCACATGGACTACCTTGATGCGCTTTAGCTCATGCTGGATGTCAGCAAGTTGTCGCACGCTGTCGGAAAGGATGGGTACGAGGCGACCGACGACCCTGCGCATGGTCTCGGTCTGCTCGGTGAGAAGCCTGACCTCGCGCTCGAGGGCATAAACACGCTCCTCAAGGTCATCATCCATGCAAGGAGAGATTGCACACTCCTTTAAAAAACCGATGTCAAACGAGTGACGAAGGGGGCGGCGACCACATGGGCCGGTCACCGTTCAGGGGGGAAGGTGTCGTTCCGACCAGCATAGAATGCAGAGGTCGCCGTTGGTCCCTACGTCATCCATGGGCTGTGGACAGGCGCGATCCCGACTTCCCAGTCCCTCCAGAAGGGGAGCCATTGCGGGCCAGCTCCACGATAGTCCAATATATTATTAAGGCTTAATAAGAATTTATACTTTTCCTTGACATGGGCCTTCCCGGCCTCTTTAGTGGTGAGGACGGGCGTTCTCTAAGGCTCGCAAACAACGACGTCCTTGCTCACGGACTTATCGGGCCAAAGAGGTATGTCCACGATACCGCGAACGGTCCAACGCCCACCATCCTCGGTCGGTCTACCCCTGGGTACGGGTATGGTGAACTCGTACTCGTTCTCGCCTCGAGGGATGGAGGGGAACTCCTCTTTCATGGTCTGAACGACGCTGCCGTTGTTCAATAGCTCAACACGGACGCCGCGCACTGAGAGGTCCTCATCGGTCTCCACGGTGAAGGATACGTCGATCTCCTCGCCGAAGTCGTACTCGGTGTCATCGAGCTCGAGCTCAAGCTCCACTTCTGCCATGGTCCCGGGGGAGGAAAGGAAGCTTAAAAATCCAACGTAGGGTGTGCGAAGATGTTGAAGGGTAATATCAGTAGATTAGCCGGTCAATATCGGGGGTGACCCCGTAATCTACTGATGAAATTCAACATTCATAGTTGGCGCCCCAGTTATGCCAATCCGCTACGCAGCGGCGAAAGCTTCAAATAAGACAATTGTTACCATCACGTTCATGAGCGACAGGGGCGCTCTCGGGGATTGGGACGATCTCCTCAACATCGGCCATCGAGGAGCGCGTGATCTCGAACCCGAGAACACCATGCGGGGATTCGCCCGTGCGTACGACGAGGGCGCGGACGGCATAGAGCTAGATGTCCGACGCTCGCGTGACGGCATTATCGTGGTGATCCACGATGACGACCTCGATCGCGTGACCGGTGGCGTCTACACCGGGAAGGTGTCCGACTACACTCTCGAGGAGCTCCAGAGGATGGACGTGGGCGACGGGGAGTACGTGCCTACCCTTGAGGAAGCGCTCGAGCTGGCTGTCGAACGCAATGGTATTGTTAACGTCGAGATTAAGGACTCCGGTCTTGCACGTGAGGTCGTGGAGACCGTGAACCGGTACGGGCTCGGGTCCAGCACGCTCATCTCCTCCTTCAACTACCTGGAGGTGTGGGAGGCCAAACAGGCCGATCCCTCCATCAGGACCGGCCTTCTAGTACATGGCGCGAATCCGCTCAGTATCTACTCCGCGCTCCTTGCCGGCGCCGACGCCATCAATCCCGGGTACGAGTCCCTGAACGATTCCTTCGTCAACGCTGCGCACGAGGCAGGTCTGAAGGTATATTCCTATACCGTGAACGAGGAGCCCGACATGCAGCGATTGGTGGATATCGGCGTCGACGGTATCATCACGGACAGGCCCGATCTTCTCTATGACGTGCTGCACGGCTGGTGAGATGCCGGGCGAGCATAGTGGTCTTTTTATGACTTCATCCCCTCACGTGACCTATGGATGTACAGGTCGTCTACTATTCGCGAGGGTCCAACACGAAGAAGGTCGCCGAGCGAATCGCAAGTGAGGTCGGAACGAAGGCTTTGCTCGCACAGGACGTGAGCTCACTGGACGGGGACCTGGTGTTCC
This sequence comes from Candidatus Undinarchaeota archaeon, assembly GCA_964519305.1. Classification (GTDB taxonomy): domain Archaea; phylum SpSt-1190; class SpSt-1190; order JASMDC01; family JASMDC01; genus JASMDC01. The sequence goes on along the minus strand of CAZFHY010000001.1, from coordinate 49,945 downwards.
TCGGGTCCGGCGTGTATGCTGGTTCGGCCCATGACAGCATTAAGGAGCTGCTCAACAAGAGCGAACTGTCCGGTAAGATTATCGCCCCTTTCGCCACGAACGCTGGCAGCCCGTACACATTTGACGACGTGAAGCAGGCCGTGGAGAAAGCAGGCGGTAAATATCTGGACGGATTCCTGTGCAGGGGACGGTTCCTGTTCATCGTGAATTGGGGTCGGCCGAACGAGAGCGACCTCGAGGACGCTGCCAGGTTCGCACGGGAAGCGGTCGGAAAGGCATCAGGAAACGAGTAAAAGGCCTTTCCAAGTACTGCTCACGGTCGTCACAAATCAATATCACCGCCGGGGACCATCCCTGTGGAGGGCCCCCGGACGATGATGAACCTGTTACGATGGCACGGGGGTGCTGGCCCCCGATGACCGAATCGGTATACTGAGACCGTGGGCCTCCAGCACTATAAGTCTTTCGTTACCTGCTCAGAACCCGCAGTTGTCCAGGAACGTCCTCGCATCACCCTCGCTGAAGAACACGAACCGAACCTGCTCGATTGTACTGTCCCCTTCCAGGAAAGCCTTGACGGCCGCTGACGCCACGCGCGCTGCCCGGTCCTTGGGGAAGTGGTAGATACCGGTGGAGATGGCCGGGAACGCGATCGTCCGAAGTCCGTTGTCCACCGCTATCCGCAGCGACTCGGTGTAGCAGCTGGCCAGCTGCTCGTCCTTTCCGGGCCGGCTGCTCCAGACCGGGCCGACCGTGTGGATGACGTGCCTGGCCGCAAGACCGCCGCCGGTGGTGATGACCGCGCGTCCGGTGGGCAGACCATCTGGCCAGTCCGTCCCCCTGATGCGCTCGCACTCCTTCAGGATGGCCCTGCCGCCGGCCCTGTGTATGGCCCCGTCCACGCCACCTCCGCCCATCAGGCCGGAGTTCGCTGCGTTGACGATAGCGTCCACGTCCTCTCTGGTGAGGTCGCCCACCTTAACTAGCACACGTCCGTCGAGGAACTCCTGCTCCATGTAGATCACCTCAGGTCACCCTCAAGTGGGGCTCAGACCATTATGTACGGCTGTCCCCGCTTCATGACGGCCAGGATGGTGTAGTTGGCCAGGGGGAAGAGGCCCCAGTAGAGGAGCATGAGCATGTCCGCGGAGAGGAGCTGGGTGGAGCCCTCCTCGAAGAGCACCGAGAGGATGAGCGCTGCGCCCAGGATGGCGGGGACCACGGCCGCCACGATGACGTACATGATGGAGAGCGTGGATACCTTGCCCGAGTACTCCTTGAGCGCGATACGAAGGTTGGTCTCGGCCTCCTTTGCCATGGCGTTGAGCACAGACTTGATCTCGGTACCTATCTCCAGGGCGTGGGTGAGCTGTGCCATGGTGCGCACGTACAACCGGCTCTCCGTACGCTGACAGGAAGCGCGAAGTGCCTGTGTCACCGAGTAGCCGCGCTCGATCTCGGCAAGGATGACCCGCGATTCGCGTCCCAGGAGCCCCTCCTCCTCGGCCAGCTTCTCGAAGGAGTCCTTGATGGGGATGCCCATCTCGCGCTCGATGGCGAGGTTCCGGACCATGAAAGGCAGCTCCGCCTCGATCCGGAGGCCGATGTCCTTGATCTCCCCGTACGGATAGCTCTTGGAGTAGGAGTAGACGATGGTGCTCACGAAGAACGCGAGAATGGCGTCGCCCACGATCATGTTGGTGTAGCCTACGACGTCACCGAGCGCGATGACGAAGATACCGCCGACGAGGAGTACGCCGAAGAACGAAGCGATCCATGCAACGTAGGTGAGAGTGACGTACTCTTCAGGATCATAGTCCATGCGCGCCTTGCGCAGGACGACCGACAGCTCGTTCCGGTCCTTCTCCCGGAGGCGGTTCGAGATGGCGAACGCTTGATTGAAGGTGAACAGGAACTGGCGGAACCTGCTCTCCTGCTCGTACACCTCCATCTCGTCGCCGAAAGTTGCTATCTCATATCACCCCATGAACATCATCATGGCCTGAGGGGCCACGTACTGGAACAGAATAATCGCGATCAGGAGCACTGGGATCACATAGTAAACGGCCTTCTTGGCATCGCCCTCCTGACGGCCGATGGCCAGACACGCCTCGAGGGCGTGGATGACCACGTACCCGAGGAAGATTGGTTGCACCGTCTGGACCTGTGCAGCGATGATCTCTGCCTTGTCCTCGCTGAAATTGCCCATGGACTCCGCCAGCCCTACGACGAACCCGAGGATGAGGGGGATGAGGACGGCCCCCGCTGCCAGAAGTGTGATCTTCTGGAGCTGGAGCGACGCGGCCTGTTCACGCAGGAGGTATTTGGTCTCCTTGATGTCCGTGGCCAGGGCGGCCAGGGCCTCGACGATATCTACACCCTGCTCCTGCGCCCGGATTAGGAGGTAGCAGGCCCTCTCCAGGATCTTCGACTGGTTGCGCTCGGAGAGCTTCTCCAGACCCTCCTTGACGGACGAGCCCTTCTCGATCTCCTTCACCGTGACCCGCAGCTCGTCGGTCAGCGGTCCGTACCCGATCTTCGTCAGGCCCGTCAGCAGCTCCACGAAGTGGGTCCGGGGCGGATTGCTCGCCGCCTGGAACAGGGCGTCCGGGAGGTTGGTCTCGATCTCGTCCTTGCGGCTCTCGAACTTGAAGATAGGATATGAGATCAGGATGGCGAACACACCGCCTCCGGTCACGGGGACGAGGACGATCATGATGAATGCGTCAGATAGCGATGTGAGTATCGGGAACGCCAGGGCGAATACAGCGATACCTATCAGCGAGGAGACAAGCACCCAGTCGTCGGCGAACATGAAGAACTCCACGGCATCACAGGCCTGGCGGTACCACTTGATCCGCTCGGGGCCCATGCGCAGGAGCATTGGGCCCATGAACTTGAACCGTGAGCGCTGCTCTGCCTCTTTTTCCTCGACATCAGTGGTCTGCTGTGTCTGTTCACCAACGGACGTCGAGTACCAGTCGCCGCCACCGACGGGGGCCGTAGCGCCTCCCATGGGTGAAGGGCCGGGTCCGTGCTGCATTGGCCCAGGTCCGTGTTGCATGGGTCCGGGTCCATGTTGCATGGCCGGCGGTGATATGGGTCCGGGCGGGTGGCTCGGTGCCTGTTGCATGGCCGGCGGTGCCGGTGCTCCCCAGCCTTGGTTGGCCTGCCCGGGAGACTGGGCCCAGTCCTGTGCCCCCTGGTTCCAAGACTTGTCTTGGCCTGCCTTCACCGAGAACATGTCGTCCGTCATGCGATTGGGCCCTCAGATGTTCATGTTGATTATGCTCTGCTTGAAAGCAGGATCCGTACCGTACTGGATGATGTAGTCCATGAAGACCTTGATGTCACGGATGTTGTTGGCCATCAGGTACTTGAGCATCTTGGTCCTCGCCTGTACCTCGCCCCAGAACTGCCCCTCGTCGAGACAGAGGTTGTACTTGGATATGCGCTCCTCTAGCGGGGACAGACCCGAGTGCACGCGCTCGACGACATCGGTGTCCGGATTGTAGCGATAGATCGGATGGATGACCGGTACGCCCTCGTCGCTCATATTATGCTTGTCGATCTCGGCGATCTCGACGACGCGACGGATCTGCTTCCGCTTGCTGCCCTCGACCCGCGACATACGTCGCTGGACGAAGACGAGGTCCAGGACCTGCAGGTCGAGAGGTGAGATGTTCATGGGAGGGTTCTTCATACGCTTGACGACAGATACTGCGTCCTGTGCGTGGAACGTGCACATGGAACCGCGTGCCTGACCTGCCAGTACCGAGTTCATGAACGCCTGTGCCTCTGGGCCGCTCCGGACCTCTCCTACTACCACACGGTCGGGCCGCATACGCAGCGTGTCCTCGATGATGTCCTGCATACCGATGGGCGGGTCAGCGTTGTTGACGGTGACCAGACGTGCCTTGTGCGGGTGGGGCAGATTGATTTCGGGCGTTGACTCGAGGATGAGGATGCGCTCCTCGGGAGGGATGAACGTAGAGAATGCGTTGAGCGAGGTGGTCTTTCCGGAACCTGTGTTTCCGGCCACGATCATCGAGATCTCGCTCTCCATTGCGATCCAGCAGTACACCACGGCCTCCAGAGAGATGGTGTTGAACCTGATGGTGTCGATGGGCGAGAACGGTGCGGCCCGGAACTTTCGGATCGTCACCGACGGTCCGGAGAATCCCATTGGTTTGATGCACGCGTGGAGACGGGAGCCGTCCGGCAGCTGCGCGTTGACCCTGGGGTGCTGGCGGTCGATACGCTCCCCCATGGGCTCGATCATCTTCTCGATGATCTTCCACAGGACCTCCTCGCCGGACTTCTTCTCCGGTGGGTCCACCGTGAAGTCCATGTATTCGTCGGGGAAGAACAGGTTGGTCCGCAGCATCCCGTACTCGCGGTGGTAGACATACATTGGCCTCTCCTTACCGAGGCCGATGCACATCAACTCCTCCAGCTGGTCGTCCTCGAGGAGGACGTCGAAGGGCCCGTAGCCCTTCGTGTTCATGAGAGCGATGTTGGCGAGCTCCTTTAGCATGTTCTCGTCCACGCTGGTGCCCACCCACTGGGCGGACTTGCGCATGATCATCATCAGCGAGGAGAACGGGTCCTGGTCCGCCTTGCCGGTGTCGATGTACTTCTTGATGGTGAGACCCAGGAGCTTGGTCTGGGCCCAGTCGGTGAGCTGGGGTAGCGAGTTGACGTAGTAGTACGGGACCGGCTGGCCCTGCACCTTGACGACCTGGCCGTAGGTGAAGCTCTGGAGGACCTCTGCGATGATCTCCTGGGGAATGGACTCGGCGCTCCATCCTGCGTAGTCGAGCACGACCTCCTGCATGAGGTCGGTGGTGATGGCCTTGGCGTCGCACACCTCGATGCACTTGGGGATGAAGTTGGGCTGGTTCTGGTAGTCGAAGCACAGATCGCACTTCTTGGCCTTGTCGCCGAACACGAACACGCCATCCCACTGACACCACTTCTGGCACTCCTTCTTGCACTGGTAGGGATCGCAGCGGTTCACGTCCACCTTGAGAATACCGTTACCTACGTCCACGATGGCGCCCAGCGGGCAGGCCTGGTAGCACGGTGCGGCCTTGAGGTCGCAGTGCTTGCAGAACGCAGGGAAGTTACGCATGACGATGGCATTGTTCGGACATGCGACCACGCACTTTCCGCACTTCGTGCACCTGTTCCTGTCGAGCTTCAGGGAGGCCATCAGGGGCTTCCTTTCGTGCAAGAGATATAAAGATACCCGCTGTGGTGTTGTGATAGGTTGCCGTCCAAGCTTCTTGTTCTCGTTCTCGTATGCGCTCTGTGCGCTGCGAGCGTCTCTGCGGGCGAGCAGGTCCTCGTCGACGTACAGAACGTACGCCACGTGCTCCTCCCTGGCGACCAGGGCGTCCACAAGGTCACGGTACGCGGTCTTATCGATGAGCCCGCGTACGGCATCGCCAACCGGAAGAACGATACGAACTCCCAGTACCACTGGGGTACCGATTACCCGGGCGGTCTGCCCAAGCTCGAGGTGCGCAAGGACGTCGAGCGTGCGTTCACCATCCTGACGAAGGCCCCGCTATGCAGCACCCCTGGTGACCACACGATCTACTTCACCTACGATGTCACGTCCCCCGTGTCAGAGTCCATCCCGTTCAACATCCATACCGTGTTCTTCGTCAACACCGCGCTCGAGGCTGGCTTGAGCAAGGACGTGTTCGGCCCCGGAGAGCAGCTCTATATCGACTACGTCATCCGACGCCCGGAGTACGGTGTGAGCTACAACACGACCCTGTACGTGCTCGGGCCGGGCCGGGAGGTCGTTGCGCGCAGCCATCAACCGATCGACCTCAGCTGCGATATGCAGGGCAGCATCCGACATGCGGTGAGCGTGGACGTGCCCGACGAGCGAGGGAGGTACACGGCGCGCCTTGAGATCGTAACTGGATCGCGCATCGTCGATTACATGGAGACGCCCTTCGCGGTCGTGTACGCCGAGGACCCCTTGTTCACTCTTACCAACTACACCCGGCTCGTGAACCAGTACGATCCCGTGGTCGTAAACACATCCATTGAGAAGTGGAACGATATACTCCAGCGCGACAACACGATCTCGATCATCCTCACCTGGAACAACACCGCGTACGTCAATCAGACCCTTCCGGTGGACCAGGCCTGCACCAACATCCTCGACGAGATCACTTGCCCGCTCCACCTGGGACGCCTGCCACTCCACGAGTACGAGGGCCGGATCATCTACGAGGGATCGGTGACCTTCTCCACGGACGGCGACGAGCAGGAGGAGGGGCTGGAGATCGAGGTGAGGGAGTTCTCACCCGCTTTCGAGCAGTTCCGGCCAGTAGCAAAGGACATCGAGGGGAACGCAAGTACCATCGTGTTCGCCAGCCTCACTGACCCCGGTCTTCCTTATGAGCTCTTCCTTCGCTGCGGAGGGAACGAGACGTTGCTCGACCGACACTGCGGAGCTGGCGAGTACGGTATAGACCGGTGCAACGTGAGCACGCCCGCGACCCGTGAACCGCTCGCCTGCAACCTCATCGGTCGTATCTACTACCGTGGCTTCGAGGCGGGGAACGAGACATTCCCGGTCACCCTCCATCCTGCGGGCCTAGTGTGCGAGATCTACGGGTTCGAGTGCACCTTCGTGGCGGTATCGTTCGCTTTCGCCTTCGTATCGTTCCTGTTCTTCGTCCGATGGCGGATCGGTGGAGGAGGCGGTATCGTCCGCTTCAAGTTCGTGGTCGAGTCGGAGAACCTGAGGCGGCACACGCCCGAGGAGTACGTCAAAAAGTTCGAGGAGGCCTACTGGTACCTGGGGTGGTGATCATGGCGCGAACTACGATTATCCTGGTGATGGCCCTCCTCCTCATGTCCCTGGCAGTAGCACAGGATGACAACGGGACCGCTGCTGTCAACGCCACCGACCTCCCGGTCAACGCCACCGATGTCCCGTCCAATGTCACGGACGCCCCCGTCGAAATCCACGAGGAGCCTGCTGCGGACGACGCTGACATATGGTCGATGGACCTCACCACGGTGACCGTGGACGAGGTGCTCTACACGGTGGTCCTTGGCCCCAATGACACGGTCGTGCGCAAGGCCATTATCCGGTTGGCTAACCACCTGAGCGAGGACCTGGGGGCCATGAACGTCTCGGTCATGGGCGCAGACCTGACACGCGAGGCTGCAGGAATGAGGGAGGAGCTTGTAGCGCTGCACACCCGGGAACTGCCCTTCGGCCCCTACGCCCGGCACGACCTGGTGTACACGGCCGCCGCACCGCTGGAGGACGTCCACAAGGAGGTCTTCCCCTATGCCCTGCGGATCAACGGCTCACGGTTCGACGATTTCACATGGTTCATCTTCAAGTTCGATGTCGAGGCGCCTGGCATTCACGTTGTCCCCGGCCTGAACTGCTCGAGGAGGCTGTGCGTGCTCCGCGAGAAGCTCCCCATCGCTCGTACGCTCATCACCTGGGCATTGGAACGCCCGAAGCTGTCCATGGGCCGGTCGATGCCAGCAAAGGCCGTCCAGGGCGAGGGTTTCCAGGTAAACTTCACACTGGTGAACCAGGGGCGTCAATCCGTGAAGATCCGGCTGGACGAGCCGACGAACCCGCGCCTGGAGTACCTTGGTGGTGCGCTGGCGCCGGTGTATATCCAGGGTGTAGGTAACGTCCTATCCGTCAACCTCAGCCTCGGTGCTGGCGAGCGCAAGGCGGTAGCGTACCGGACACGCGCTCCTGCTACCCCCGGGCTGAAGTACATCATGCACAATGAAGCGGTAATGCACGTAGAGGTGGACGGGAGTGCGTACCGTGGAGGCCAGCACCGGTTGGAGGTGCTCTTCCCGCCGAGCAGAAGGCGTAACATCACTCTCAGCCTGTTATCCGACGGCTCAGGCCATGCCGTGCTCCGTCTGCGCGAGATCGAGGACATGAAGGCCTACGGCGAGGCCGACGTGCTCTCCGCCAATCCCGACGGCGTGCTGTCGCTGGTAGAATGGCGGATGGAGAACGCCACGGGCCCCGCCCTCCTATCCCCTCTCAACGGAACGGTCCACGGCAACGATATCGACGTCACGCCCATCGCGGGGATGCTGGTCAAGGAGCAGAACGTCACCTTCACCGTCCCGGGCCTCATGGACAGGACGAAGAACGCCGGCGAGTGGCGCATCCGACTCCCCCAGGGGGACGAATGGGTGACCATGTCTCTCCCCGACGGTATGAGCTTCAAAGAAGGGCTGAGGTTCACGGGCACCCTCACCGACGCACCTCGCCGAGCGTACGACATCAAGTGCGGTGACACCCTCTGCCTCGATATCGAGAAGCCGTACTGCTGCAGCGACTGCGGGTGCATCAAGGGCTTCTACTGCGAGAACGACGTGTGCATGCCCCAGGCGTGCGAGGAGCTCGGTACGTTCCAGGGGCTCATGAACGACAACGTCAGACAGGAGGACGGCACCTGCGCGGTAGAGGTGAACCGGTTCCGCCAGCGGGTCCTGTTCCTGCTCATCCTGTTCGCGGTGACCGGGGGCATCATGTACGTGACCGTCAGGTTCAAATTGATCGAGCATGCACGCAAGTTCATCTGGAAGCGTATCATGCGGGAGTGGGTTGGCTTATGAACCTCATCGGGCTCGGGACCTTCGGCGCCACATGGATCGAGCGGTACACTGAGCGCCACCGCGCACCCTTCGCACTGGCGTCGGCGAGCATCAGCGACCTCAAGGAGTTCGATCGGAATAAATGCCTCAAGATCGAGATCTCCGACGACACCAGCAAGCGCGAATTCAAGATGGGGCTTGTCCGGGATTGGGTGGACCACTCCCTGGACATGACCGATGGCATGAGCGTGGCATTGCTCAATCCCACCACCGAGTACGGGGCGCTGGCCGCACACGCTTTCGAGCGCGTCCGCCAGTACCAGCCCGACGCTTTCCTCTGCGCCGTCCTCCTGCTCCCCTACATGAAGGAGTACCCCATGCAGGCCAAGCGCCACCTAATCTCCACGATGGTGGACATGAAAGAGACCGCCGACCTGGTCATCGTGCTCGAGGAGGAGCGACTGACGAGCAAGGTAAAGGCGCTCGACCAGCACACGGCGTTCGAGCGCATGGACACGTTCGTCCAGTACATGCTCGACATCCTCAGGGGCCTCAACAGCAAGTACGGCATGCGCCAGTACCTGGCCTCGGACGGCCTCACCGGCGAACTGTGCGTACCGTCGTTCGCAGAGAGCCTCCAGGGCATGGACCTGAACACGGCCATCCTCCAGAACGTGTGCGCCTCCGACTTCTCCCTCACCGATAACTCGTTCTCCTACGTGTGCATGCCCGAGGAACCACCTGGCATAATCCCAGGCGTGCGCCCCTTCATCGCGCCCACACCGGACTATGAACTGTTCTCCCTGACTTTCCGGCCGCGTTATCAGAAGATATATAATTATTTCATGGAGGTCCGTGCAGGGGCCGAACAAGAAGCGCGTAAGGCCGTCAGTCTCGAGGCCGACCTCATGGGCGAGCTCGAGGACGTACGCTTCGGCGAGCGGGCCGCGCCTAAGAAGAAGACGCTCGAGGAGGACCTGTTCGGCTGAGCAAGGGAAGTGTGCATCATGGACGTCTCAGGAAGCCAGATATTCGCAATGGGGCTGGGTCAGGGGGGCACCCGCGTGCTCGACGCCGTGGCCGAGTTCCAGCGCTCGGTGGTCAGCCAGATGCTGACCTTCGCCCGTTCCATGGGCATCTCCACTCTGCGTGTGGACGATTACTTCGCCTCGGTGGCCCTGAACACCAACATCCGCGACCTCAACATCCTCAACATCCCCGAGGAGTCGCGCATCCTGATCGGCGGAGGAAAGGGGTGCGGCGGCAATCCCGAGTACTGCAAGGGTGTGGCCAACCAGAACCGCGACCTCATCCGAAACACCATCACAGTCAACACCCTTGGCCGCGGCATCATGCCCCACTTCTGCTTTATCGTCACCTCCCTTGGCGGCGGTTCCGGCTGCGGGTGCTCACCGGTGGCGGCGGACATAATCGACGAGGTGTTCATCCAGCGCCACGTCGTTAACCCGAACGACTTCGTCAAGATCGGCATCGGGCTGCTGCCCTTCGGGTACGAGAGCGGCCGGTACGAGGAGAACGCACTATGGGGAATGAAGAACCTCCTGCCCCGCCTGGACGGGCTCATCATCGCCGACAACGAGTGGTTCTACGAGCGCATCCCTGCCCATGTCCGTGGGCGGGTGGGTATCAACGAGATCTTCGACCAGATCAACCGGGAGATCCTCAAGCAGATCAAGCTGCTGACCATCTCGGGCCTGCCCATCTCGCAGGAGCAGGACCTGGTCATGGACTCCACTGACCTGAAGAACACGATCCTCGAGGCAAAGACCAGCGACTACGGCGTGCTGTGCTGCTTGGGACGGGCAGAAGCGCCCGTGGACGCCGAGGGGAACGCCCGCTCGAGCCTCACCAATCTGGTCCAGATGGCAGTGCTCCAGGGGACGACGACCCAGGCGGTGTACACCAGTGCCCGCTCAGCGGCGCTCATCGTCGCCGGACCCACTTCGCCCAAGGTCTCCGAGCTCCACGAGGCAATCAGCTGGCTCGGGAGCCAGCTCAATGATGGCGCCGGCGGTACCGTGCGCTGGGGGAACGCCGTCATCTCCAGCTACGACCGGTTCGAGGTGGTCATCCTGCTGGCCGGTGTGGAGATGCCGCGCATCAAGGAACTGATCAAGCGCGTGAAGATGATGACTGGGTCGAACGAACCGAGGGAAGAACAGCCATCGTACGAGCCGCCGCCTGAAGAGCCTACGAACCAGGGCGAGTGGGCGGAGCAGTTCCAGCAGTGGAGCCAGAGCCAGTGAGTAGAACTAGCTGCTCCCGTCCACTACCGTGATACCTTCCGAGGTCAAAGGTAGCTCATCCACCTTGCGGATGGTACCGTCCATCCTGTCACCGTTGTTTACATAAGTAAACGATATGCTCATCGAAAGCATCCTCGGGAGCAGGACCAAGCTACGAGTACTGCCCGCGTTGTCAAGACGAGCGCCCGTAGCCGGACGCTCCTCGGGTACTAACAGTCCTCGGTTCCGACCACGTTGACGTACTTGTCGCCGACCTTCTCCACGCGCATGGGCTCCAGCTCGATGTTCAGGTCGTTAGTACCTGGCTCGATGTCCATCACCAGGCCCTTTGGCAGCACCTTGTGCGTAGGGCGGTGTGAGGCGTCCTCGGTGGGGAAGGCAAGCACCAGATATGTCCCGGGATTGATAACGGGGACCTCGTAGGCACCGTTCTCGTCGATGTCGGCATGCACCATCTCTCCCAGCCTGTGGTTGACGGGGTAGAAGAACAGCCTGATCGTCCGAGGCGGATCGCCCTCGTAGTACGCCAGTGTCTCGAGGCCCTTGTCCTCCACGCGCTTGGACTGGGTGCAGTACACCTTGTTCTTCATGTTGATGGTGCCCTTCACCGATGCATAGTCCTGGACCTCGATCTCGAGCTGGTAGTTGTCCGTGATGGGGTCCCTCTTCACCCACTTGGCCTTGCCCGCGGGATCGATGGACTTGAACGTGATGGTGTGGATACCGCAGGGTACGTTGGCCTCAGTGAAGTGGTTGCCGGGCCCGTACTCGCACGAGTCGATGAACAGCATGCCCTCGTTGACATTTGTAGCCTTTATGTCGATAGAGCAGGCTCCCTGACAAAGGTTATCGACGGTCTCAGGATCGTTGACAGAGCCGTCCACTGCCTTGGGATCACCGGTCGTGAAGTAGGAGTTCAGGGCGATATGGAACTCAAGGGGCTTGACGACGCTCTTTGTCGCGCTGCCGTCCTGGTCCGTCGTCGTCTCGGCCGTCTCTGTGGTCATGACCATGCCGATCTTGAGCAGGTCCCTGATGATGATCTCCACCGGGAACATGAACAGGTCATAGGAGGTCACGGTCATATGTTGGCACGAGCCCATGGGCGCACTGCCCGTGTTGCCCTGCTCGATGAGGTATACCTCGGTGTTGCTCTCGCAGGCCTCGCCCGGATTCGCGGTGAACTCGAACTCGAGGTCCTTCTCATTGGCCTTGAAGTCGAGCTGGATGTCCTTGACCTGATCGCCACTGGCGTCCTTCTGGAAGAAAGGTAGGTTGCGTGCACGCTGGAGCTCCATTGACGAGTGGAGCTGAGCGTGCTCCTGCAGTGCTGAGGTCATACCCGGCTTCGTGTACTTGACGACCTGGCAGGTCGTACAGGGACCCGTCGCGTCCGGCTCGGCACCGTGGGTGTTAGGTACCCGCGGATCGTTGTTGACGCCGTGCATCCACTGCTGCTCCATGTAACGCACTTCAGCGTAATTACGCACGTACTTCTCGGCCAGGTCGCGTAACAGCTTGAGACGTAGTTGTGCCGTGTGAGTGAACTCGATCTTGGTCTTGACCTTGTTCTCGCCCTGCACTACCTCGATAGGTAGCTCCAGGTCAGCGTTGATCTGGACATCGGTGAGAGTGACGGTGACCCGTGGCTGGCCGATGTGGAACATGTCCATCCGCAGGTTCTTGCGCAGGTCATTGAGATCGTTCTGGATGCGCCATTCCATACGCTCCTTCATCATGCCCGTCATGACCTCTACCGAGGGGATGTTGATGATGTTCCCCTTGTAGAACCAGTACGGCGTGAGCCCGAGATTGCGGGGCGGTACATTGCCGCGGGCATACCCACCATGACGTGCCAGCTCGAGCGCAGAGGAGTGGATCGACTCCTCGAAGATATCGGTAACGATGCTCTCCACCTTCTCCAGCTCGCTCTTGAGGCCGGCGGACTCGATGTCCTTGATATTGATCTCGGTCTCGGTCCTGCGGCTACCGCTCATCATGTAAACGATCATGATGACTACCAGTGCTACCGCCGCGAGCCCGATGAGAGCCATCTGACCTCGTGTGCGCTCGACCATCAGGAACACCTCACTTGGTACTTGCCGGGATTGCTGACGATGCGCAATTGGGTCTTGGCCCTGGCCTTCTGCCCCATCTCCTCGATCTCGATGCTGAGATTGCGGACGCTGTCGGATGACACGTCCTCCAGTTCACAGAGCTTGATGTTGGAGAGGTGGATGCGCACGCCCCTTTCGGTGTCCACTATGTAACCGATGCAGGGGTCCCCGTCCGCCGTACCACAGTCGGATTTGATCTCGACGTGCCCGATCTTGATATTGAAGTCCTTGCTCTGCAGCGAGGACGAGCCTTCGATGTCCACGTACACATCGATGTCGAACCCGGTGATGGCCATGAGGTGGAAGATGGGTTTGTTGCTCCCAGGTTCGGTTGTCCTGATGGTTATCTCGAGTGGCACGTGCTCGAGCAGTTCGAAGGGCGATGTGGCCTCGCCTGTCCTGCCCAGGTGCATGATGGAAAGTTCGAGCCTGCTGATGGTGATCCTCACTTTCGTGTAGAACGTACCCTTGATGACCCACAGACCGAGCTTCTTGTCGAACTTCGGTTCGGACATGGAGAACGCACCGAGCGACGTAGCAGCACCCTCAAGGCTCATATTGAACACATCGGGTGGCAGGTCCTTACCGGTGAGCGCACGGCCCGCATGGTTGGTCACACGAGCGTGCAGTTCGATCCCTCCACCTTCCAGACCCAGCTCCCGATAGGACATCTTCTCGGGATTGACGTACCGGAGCTCGATGTTCAGCGCGCTCTCGGACAAGGGGTACCATACCTGGAATGCCTTGCGCATGATGTGGACGTCCTCGCCACGCTTCACCATGAGGAACGTCTCGTAGTTACCGGGATCAAGGTCGCCCGAGAAGGTGCCTGTCACCTTCCAGCCCTCTGCGGCGGAGACGTACTCCTCCTCGATGTCAGCGTCCTCGAGCGTGATCGTTCCCAGTCGCATGGTGAACTCTAGCTGGGACCTGCTCCCTGAGAAGAGCTGGTCGTCCATATGCATATGTCCTTTCCACGAAACGGCACTTCCGGCACGCAGCTCGTCCGCGCGCACGCTTTCCGGACTGACCGACGTCACCTCGAACTCGATGGTGGAGCGACTGCATCCCTCGAACGTGCAGGAGTCGCCACCCACACAGGAAGATAGAGGCTGGTCCTTCTCGTTGATGCACACGCAGTTACCGCCACAGATCTCGCCCAGCTCGATGCAGGAGATGGTCTGGTCGCCCTTGCGTGCCAGGCAATTACCCTGGTCGCGGATTATGATGAAAGGCGTCTTGAACACCTTCGTTTCGGAGCAGCCGGTCTGGCCGCATGTGTGGCCGTAATCGCAAAAGTCCTTCGGATTACCGCTCTGGTCGAAACAGAGGCATAACGGCTTGGATGAGGATGACGGGATGCACACCTCGCCGGTGGATATGCAGGGGAAGCGCTCGCCCAGGATGAAGAGCTTGCCCTGCTGGCAGAGGTCGGACTGGACCGTGCCGCTATGCTCCGACCAGGGTCTGATCTCGATCCCCTTGGGGGCCACGGAGATGATGCGTCCGTTCTTCTTCACGGTGGTCTTGATCAGGTAGTTGCCCGCCTCAAGACTGTCATGGGCCGGGATGTCGACGGCTTCGCATCCGACAGATTCGGCCTCGGCGACCTTGTTGTACTCTGAGTCGAAGAGTTCGGTCAGACAGTAGTCGCCCTCGGATTCGGAGTACACCTCGATAGTGTCGCCCGCGTTGTACACATTGCTGTCTGTGGTGATCTCGGAGGAGGAGTAGCCCTGTCCCACGAGGGTGATGCTCATAGAAGCTGCCCCGCGCTCCTCTCCCTTCCAGGAATATGCCTTGACGAGATAGCGTCCAGGGACCAGGGCGGGAGACGTTCCGAGGATTATGTTCTCACAATCGTACGAAGTGCGCTCCTCCACCTGGTTGCCGAAGGGGTCCATGAAGTGCACCTCGCACCGGTCGAGGTCCTCGGAGGATGTGACCTTCACAACGAAGGATTCGCCCAGGTTGCACCTGTCCTTGTCCAGATCCAGATAGGTCGGGATATCGGACGCTTCCAGGTCCACCCGGATACTGTTGTACTTGGTCGCGCTCCCGGTGAGCGCGATGAGGTATAGGTCGTAGCTGCCCTCGGGGATGAACGAAGTGGTCCCGAGCTCGAAGGGTGAACAGGTGCTCGAGTAATCACGGACGATGACCGTGTCGCCGTCCAGGAGGGCGGCGATGCAGAATATGCCCTCTGTGATCTTTGGGATAGGGATGGTCTCACCGATGACGAAGGACGTCTTGTCCACCGTGGCCGAGAACGGGACGGCCCGCCTGGAAATGGCGAACTGCGAGAGGAGGGGCATGTCCAGGACGTAGTTGAGCACGGTCGTGTGGGTGGGGTACCTGATCTTCATACCTCGCTCACGCACCATCAGTCCTTGGGCGAGCACGTATTGCTTGGGCAGGTACTTGAAGTAGAACTCGACGTTGATGAGGTCCTCTTGGACGTCGAGGTCCCTGACCCCTATCTCGGGGCTGGGCTCGAGCATGTTGAACACTACCTTCTCCTCGCCACCGTAGATCGAAGCACGGCACCCGGTCACCGAGGATAGCAGGGAGCATCTGCTGTTGAGCAGCTGGTCATCGAGTGTATCGAGGTAGCGGCTCGGGAGAACATAAGTGATGTCCACCTGAGCGTACTTCAATGTGGATATGTCCACCTCCTCAACGACCTCGTCCGCGACTATAGCGCTGCCCGGTGTCAGGAGCAGGGCGACGAGGACAATGGCTGAGATGGTACGTAACAGACGATGAAGTGCCATGTGAACAATCGAACGCCCGACAAGATTTATATAAGTTGATTAGGAACGTCCGCTCCGTGACCCGAAGCCAGGTCCTAATTATCGCTCTTGTGCTCTGCCTAGTAACACTTGGCCAGGCGCTACCCAACTCCTGTCGGTTGGACGTGGACGCAGATGGACTGGTCCACGTATCCTATGTGGTCAACATGGTCAGGAACACGACGCTCACCATGCGCTTCCTCCATGAACCCAGGGATTTCGATATACGGACAGGCTCCGGAATGCTCCCGTACGACTACGCGGCTGCCTCCAAACGGCTTTCGGTCCATAATCCCTATGGTGGCCCGGTAACGGTCAAGTACGATATCTCAGGTCTGGTGAAGACCGATGGGAAGACGAGCACTCTGACCTTCATACCTCACTTCACACAAGGTATCACCTACTCGGTCGCTCTTCCCGAGCGGGCCCACTTCCTTCCACGCAACTCGACGATCCCTTCGCAGCACCTTGTCGAGGCCCGCATCGTGAGCTTTGACGATCCCATTGGCCTCATCAACGTGTCCTATAGGCTCAGTGGTGAGATGGCGCTTGCACTGCCCATAGTCTTTCTGGTGTTCGCCCTGGGGTGGACCGCCTACCTTGTGGCCATCAGTCGCAATCCCGAAGAGGCGGGGGAGCCTGAGGAGGAAGAGGGTGAACCGACGCGCGGACTGGACTATGTGCTCAAGACCCTGGACGATACTGAGAAGGCGATAGTCCAGGAACTGCTCAAGTCGGACGGTGAGCTCCTACAGACCACGATCCGCTCACGTCTTTCCCTCGACAAGTACCCGCTCTCGCGCGCGCTCCAGCGTCTGGAGCGAAAGAAGGTCATAATCAAGGAGAGGGTGGGTAAGATCAACCGGATAAGGATGAACCGTTGGCTAATGGACCAGCGTTGAGGTTCCAAGGGCGTACCGATTCGTACCTATCAATACTTGGGCCTTCCCGGGACATCCCCCGAAGCGTTCATCCTAGAAGTCGTGTGACAGGGACCGATGGTCCTCTGAAAGCTCGCTATAGGCATGCGCTGCGTACAGGATGATGACCAACCCAAGTGCGATCAATTGCAGTGTCACCATGTGCAGTTCCTCCCTACTATTTTCTCGTTACAGTAAGTATTATCATTACTGAGCTATAACGTTAACGTATATATCGTACTATACCACTACTATGATGTAAGGCTCTTCCTAGTGAAAAAGGCGATAGAAAAGGTCATAGAACGACCTGTGCGACATGCTCGCAGCCAAGGGATTCTAGCTAGGCGAGATTGTTCTTGACCTCGCGGAATCCTTGGATCGCATAGAGCACGGTCAGAATTGCCATTACAAAAACGGGTACTGTCAACATGGGCATCACCAGGGGGTGTTCTCGCTACAAGTAGTAGATGTGTTTCCAGGGTTATATGGATTTCACACTGTTAATATATATGATAATTATAAACGGGGATGGGTGGACCTCTCTGGGAATGGACCAGCATCCGCGACGACGGTCGCTCCGATATCTGTGTGGTCGGGCTGGACCGGACCGTAGGGGTCGTTTACCAGTGGGGATCACGTCAGCGCGTTACTCGACCTCGCTGTATCCTTTAACGGCATACAGCACGGTGAGCACGGCCACGGCTAGGCTCGGAAGTGTTATCATTCTCACACGCCACCTCGGGGGTTGCTCTCTCTAAACAATACTATACTAATATCGTTTTATATAGATTCCTCAAGAATAGTATATACAAGTAATATTCCCTGATCTCTCAGTCTAGCAGGTCGGACAGGTCGGGTCGGCGCGCGACCATCTTCTTCGCGAACGTACCTGCAGAGATGCGGGCCGCTCCGTTCGCAGCGGCCGCCTCGACGGCCCCGCTCATCGCCTCTTCGACCCGGCGGCGGTCGAGACCGGTGATCACGAGCTCGTACACGGCCTCGACCCCATCGGGAAGCCTGCTTTCTACCTTGTCTCGCACCGTTGGACAGTAGGGATGGTTGGTGGAGGCCTTGAGGGAGGGGTAGTGCACCGAACCCACCTTGGACCCTGCTGCACAGATCCCGCCCGGGAAAGGGAGGAACACGCCCTCCACGTTCGAGGCCGTTCCAGCAGCGGCCGTTGCGGCGGTGAGCGCGCCCATCTCGCTACCCATTATCCAGAGTTTGTACGATTCACCACGGGCGACTCCGAAGGTATCTTCGATTATGAAGTCGCCGCCCATAAGAGGGATGTGCCATAGTGTTCGACCGGTAAGTTCCTCCTTGGTTGAGAGCTTGTCACCGAAATGCTGGACCTCGCTTCCGATGGGCAGGACCTCGTCACTTTCCAGTGCATTGAAGCAGGCCGCTGTGGGGGTTGTCAGAACACATTGCGAGATGCGGGCCACGAGCTGCTCCTCTAGAAGTGGGAGCGTGCGCTGGACGACCATGAACACAACGCCGGGCCTGCCATCAGGGGTGTCCTGACCTTTGACCTCAACATCGATACCGCATTCAGCAGGGCACATGGTGAGGGACGTGGCGAACCCGCAGGCGGCCTCCGCAGCACGGTGGGCCCATGCAGCGTCCTTTGCGGTGACGAGCACACGGGCCATGACCCGACCGAAGCCCTCGGGGATGGTGTCGACCTCCATGCAGCCCTGCCTCACGGTGAAACCGGACGCTCGTCCAGGGGACGTTTCTTGGCCACCACGCCGTCGCGTCGGTGCGGAGTGCGCAGGAGCGCGTCGTCGGCCTTCTCCAGCTCACGTATCTCGTCGGCCAGGAGGGCCGCACCACGCATGAGCTCATGTGCCCCCGCGATGAGCGGGAGATAGCGGGCAGGCTCCTTCTCCATGAAGCAGCCCTCCACGTCCAGTCGCCCTACCCGCGAGGCCATGTCCAGGGCGGCGATGGCCTTAGCGCGTGCATAGGGGTTCGAGAACTCGTCCAGTGTGGTCGGCAGGTGGTGGTCGATGATGGTCCTTGGGAGGGTGGCATCCCCGCCCTTGAGGCGTTCGATTGTGGCATCGAGCTCCCGGGCGATGGTCCGGATTACACCGCAGGCGGCCAGCACCCTGAGCACGTCAGCATTGAAGAGCACCATCTCGGTCGGATCGAGCAGGTCCGAGCGTGCACCGATCATGGGATCGACATGAAGCAGGATGTACCCGGCACCCAGCTCCTCGAAAGCCTCGCGCGCCTTGACGGCAGGACCGTCGCTGACGATGATTAGCGGTATGTCCGCGGACCTGATCGCCTTGATGACCTCCATGGGGCCCGGGAGCGAGGCGTTGGGGGTGACGTACACCACCAGGTTCGCTCGGGCGTTGAGAGCGATGTCCGTCGGCCAGATCACCGAGGCGGGATCGAGGCGTGAGCCGCAACCGACCACGCGGACCTCGATGTCCTGGCGGGTGGCCCGCTCGTCGATTATGTGCTCGATGAGGGTCGATGCCCCGATGTTTCCTGTCTTGATGAAGAGGAGCCTTAGCCGGTCCATGGCGTTCACTTTCAGGGTGAGCGCCGCAAAGTTACTTAAATTCTCCCCGCCCCCCGCGGAACGTGGGATTCGAGCTGGCCGCCATCGTCGCAATCGCTCGATTGGGCGGGTATCGGGAGTACGTCATGGTACCCTCCAGACGGCTCGGCCAGGCCTTGGGCCGGTCGCAGCAGAGCGCTTCCCGCTACCTGATCGAGCTGGAACGGGAAGGCCTCGTGGAGCGCGAGATGGTGGGCAGGGTACAGCGGGTCCGGCTCACAACGGCCGGTCGTGGACGATTGAAGGCGCTCCAGCAGGAGCTCGAGGGCATCATCACGGGGAAGCCCGGGACCGTCGTGATCAAGGGGCGGATAGCATCCGGCATGGGCGAGGGGGCTTACTACCTCTCTCGCAAGGGGTACCAGGAGGGACTGGCCGCGCTTGTCGGTTTCACGCCCTTCCCAGGGACCCTCAACATCCTTCCCAATGAGCCGTTCCTGATGGACGGGCTCACAGGCGCTGTGCTCCCGGGGTATACGGGTGAAGAGCGCTCGTTCGGAGCGGTCCGTGTCCTTCGCGCATCCCTAAGTGACATCCCGTGCGCTGTAGTGATACCTGAGCGTACGCATCGCACCGGAGTGCTCGAGATAATCGCCGCGGACAGGCTCCGCGAAGTCCTCGGGATCGATGACGGGGACGAGGTCGAGGTAACGGTGTACCTTCGGTAAGCAATTAGCTCACGTGCTCAATAAACGCATTCGCAGTCGCAGTTCGTCGGTTTGAGCGAACAGTCGGACGGATCGACGTGGAGCTCGCAAAGTGACGAGCATCCCGCGCACTCTACTCTGAGCCTGCAGTTGCCGATGGTGATCACTGTATTGATATCGCCACCCGAAGCGGACGGATCACGTGATTCGACGTTCAGACACGCGTTCGGGAAGACCGTATCCGTGAGCACCTCGTCCAACCAGACCCTGCCCCCCCCGTCCTCAGCGAACACATGCAACGAGTAGACGTTACCGGGTTCAACACCGAACGTCTCGACCTGGATTGCGACCTCGTCACCACGTTCGAGTATCCGGTCCCCGGTGGCCCAGGTCTCCTTGGTGGCGATAGCGGTGCCGCCTTCCCGCACGACCTCGACCTCGATGCGCCCGTCGAAGGGGACGGAAAGCATGTTCCGGACCCAGGCGATGGCCACAACGTCCGCCCGTCCGAACATGGCGGCGATGGGCCGGGCCCCCAGGCTCATGAAGGCAGCGTCCCGGACCGTTAGGGTCAACGGTCGCACCTCTGCATGGGCGAGGGGATAGCTCGGCTTCACATTCCCGATGTTCGATAGGCAGTACTCTGTCATCTCGTCGCTGCAGGTGTCAGTGGTCATGCCCTGCTCGGCGAGGGTCTCTTCGAGGAGCACGACACCGGCGCTATCGGTCAGTTTGACGTGCACCCGGAGCACCTTCCCGAGGTCAGCGTCCTTTACCGTGTAGGAACCGCTGGCCACGGCGCGGTCGAGGGTGGGGCCGGCGAGCGTGAACGAAGCTTTCGAACCGGCGGCGGTGGTGCTACCCATGACCAGCGAGACCTCGAGGTCCACGGGATAGGCCTTCGACTCGATGGTAACGGCGCCATGGACATCGGCGCCGGGGTACACCTCGGTCGTCCTGCCGCCCGGTGCGACGATGTAGGCGTCACGGACGGTCACAGCGCCCGGAGAGACCACGTGCGAGATGGGACCGCGCTGGGATACGATGACGTTCCCGTTCTCGTCCAGGATCTCGACGAGCGTCTGGACCGACACATCCTCGCGGCCCACGTCCACAGGGAGCGCCGGGATCGTCATGGACCGGCCCGGGCCGAGCCGTACTGGTATCTCCCGGACCAGCTGCATCTCCTCATCACAGGTGCAGTCGCTGCCCGAGCACGAGCAGTCCGAGAGGGTGACAAGGGAGAGGCGGGCCGTACCGATGAGAGGGATCTCACCTGTGTTGTTCACCACGGCGCCAGCGACGACCGCGTCCCCGGCGGTGAACACCTGTCCCGGTACATCGGGCGCCTTCGAACGACCGACGTACCCGTCCACGTCCGCTCGTGGCGAGACGGCCTTGCACGCCCGGACACACTCGGCCTCCTGGCCCTCGTGCTCCGCCATGCAGTCCTCCATGCACGAGAGGGGTCGCTGCGGGACGCACTCGCTCAGGCACTCCGTGTCCACCTCTGTCCCGAGGCATGCTGACTCGCAGGAGATGTCGATCGCCGGACAACGCTCGGCGCACCAGTCGGCGGTCTCACGGTCGAAGACGTCCATGCACATGTCCTCGCACGTACCGATCCCGGCCTCCTCTATGGCCTCGCAGTTGCCCTCCAGAGGGACCTCATCGAACCGGTGCTTGCAGCATAGGCCGGAACCGTCCGAGCAGAGGTCGACCGTGACGCCCTTAAGGACCGGACCCGTGCACAGCTCGCCACCTGGACTGTCGAGGCTCTCCGCTCCCACCGAGAGAAGCCGCTCGCAGCATCCGAGCATATCCTCGCTCACAGCTACCCCGGGCTCGCAGGACTGGGACGTGAGGATCTCCCTGTCATCGGCCTCGCACACGCAGAGGGCGAGGTGGGAGTGGCAGTGCGCCAGATTGATCCCGTAGCACTCATGACAGGCAGCAGCGCACTCAGGAGGGATCCCCTCCCCGCCGGGAGTATCCATGCCCTCTTCGTACGGGATGCCCTCCCCGCTCGTCCGGTTCTCCCATCCGGTGCTCTCAGAGTCGTACTTGTAGCATTTCAGGGTGTCGATGAACAGGTCCTCCTCGGCATCGATGTTGGCGAAGTTGTCCAGTGCGCTCGTGTCGCCCCACATGTCGAAGCTGCGCTCGTTGACCACTGTGGCCGCGGGCAGCGACATGCACCTACCCCTGAAGTCGAGGATGTTGGGCAGGTAGCTGCCGACGGACGTGGGGCCGAGGCACCCTGCTTGGACGGCACCTCCCGAGCACCCGCCGCAGAGCTGGAAGTCCATGCAGTAGCCCATCCACATGGCCATGCCCGGTACTCCCTCGGCGTAGGGCAGCACACCGAACATGGCAGCGGTGAGCTGCTCGTTCTCGGAGATGTCCCCCCGGAGGTCGTCGCTCTGGAAGAACCGCACGAAGTTGGCCAGACGCACCTGGAAGTCCTTGTCGGCCTTGGAGCCCTCGAGGATGTCGGTGATGCGCTTGAGCGTCTCCTTGATTGTGGCCGAGCGTCGGTCGGTGAATCCCTGTGAGTGCTCGTAGTCCAGCTGGTCGGACACGTCGTAGAGCTCTTCGATCGCCTGGCTCATGCGGTCGATCAGGTCGTGCAGCTCCTCGATGACGACGTCGAGCTTCTCCTGGACCTCGCACGGGTCCAGGGTTCCCGATTGTAGCTCCTTGGAGCCCTCGACCGTGCACACGTCCTTGAGGTCGGCCACGTTCTGTGAGCACTCTGAGACACCGCCGGGCGACGGGATGGAGTTGAGCTTCTTCTTGGTCACCAGGGTGGCCTGGGTGACATCGGAGCAGTCGTGCATCTCGGGGAGGCATGTGGCCGCTTTCCAGATACAGGGGACCGGGCCGCACCAGCCGCATGGTATCTCGCAGGCATCGGGCATGTTCCAATCGATGCAGGAGTACGGCATGCCGCAGCAGTGGTTGTTGGTGCACGCACCGGGTATGGATGGCACGCGTCTGGGTATCTCGGTGGCCTGCATGAGGCCCCGGCACACCGGGCACCCGGGCTCGTCCGCGCACATGGGGAGACACTCCGTCTGACAGGCGATACAGTCGGGCATCGAGCAAGTGATGGGCGCGCCCTGGGTGATGCAGCCCTTGACGCCCAGGTCCATGACCGGGGCACCGATAGGCACCGGGGGGACGTCGTATACGGCCGGGGCGCCCATGCTGTTACAGGCCATCTTACCCTTGAACGGCAGGCAGACACCCGGGTCCTCATCGCCCTGCTGTCCGGCCTCTCCGCCGGCCTCCCCACCGGCCTCGCCGGTCATGCTAGAGAGGTCACCAGTACCGCCGGTGATGGCATCGCCCATGTTCTCGATACCTTGATCGATAGCGTCCTGCACTCCCTGTACGGCGTCCGTGACGGGCTTGGTCACCGTGTCGACGGCGTTCTGTACGCCCTGGGCGAGGTCCTGGACGGGTTTGGTGACGGCGCTGAGACCATCACCGATCTTTCCGAGACCGTCGCCGAGCTTCCCAAGCCCGCCGCCGAGCTGGCCGAGGTTGCCAATCTCGCCAATGGGTATGTTCACGGTGACACTGACACCGGGGCCGTCCCCGCCCCCGCCGCCGTCATCACCGTCTCCGCCTCCGCCGCCCATGTCGGGGATAGCCTCCTCCCAGACCTCCATGGGGATCCCGGCGTTGCCCTCGTCCACGGTGACCCCTTCCTCCACCGGGTCCAAGGTTATCTCGGACGGGTCCCATTCGTCCTCTTCCACGATGGTCGTGACCGTCGGTGGTGTCCACGGGTCCGGTGCCGAGTCCTCAGGGCCGACACAGCGGTTGTCAACGCACGAGCAGGCCGTCACGGTGTCGCAGCAGGCGTCGGGGACGCAGTCGGCATCGGTGGTGCACCATTCCTCGCAAGCGCCGTCCCGGGCGACCGATACCTCGAAGCATTCGGCGACGCACCTGCTGATGTAGGTGCGACCGTCCGTGCCGCATACCTGTCCGCCGGAGCCGTCGCATATACATGTACCGTTACGCGGCTGGTCGTTCAGCTGCTGCAGCACATCGGGCGTCAGCCTATCGTACTCCTCCTCAGGCATCATCTCATTGAGTGGGGGCTCCTCTGGTGGCTGGGGCGCTCCGCCGCCACCTCCACCTCCCATGGCGCTCTGGGCAGCGCACGAGGCCGCTCCGGCGACACCGCCGATCATGGCCTTGCCCGCGCCCTTGGCCGCCGTCCCTGCAGCGGTAGCGGCGGCAGCGGCTGCCTTCGGGTTGGGGAACCCTATCATGCACTGCGAGCCGTACACGCAGTCCAGGGTGAGGCATAGTGGGCAGGCCAGTCCGAGCGGGCTCGGGAACGAGGCCGCGGTGCACCATGCGGTGAGCGGGTTCTGTGGAGCGCACAGCGCGAGTACCGATATGGCACAGATCTCGGGCTTGAACCCGGAATCGGAGGCGACCTTGCTGGGGGTCGGCTTCATGGAGAGCTTTCCGCCACAGGGCAGGTAGCCCTTGGCCATGAACCCGCTGATGGAAGACTCGCAGTTACCGCACCATTCCTCGAACCCGCCACTGAGGGACTCGAGGTTCTCCACGAGTGTCGTGTGGTATTCGACCGCGTTCTCGTAATCAACGATGATGTTATTGATATGCTCGTGAAGGTTGTCGGCCGTGCGCCCGAGGTCGCAGTCGGTGAGCATTGGGTCGAGGAACGGTCCACCTGCGCCACTGACCTGTGTCTCGCTAAGGAGACGTGGTTTGCAGATGTTAGTGAGCTTGCCCGATAGCGCGTCCTCGACAAGGCCTTTTACCCCGTCGACGATGTTCTGGCCCAGGTTCTGCAGCCCCTCTGCCAGGTTGCTCGTGAAGGCGCCGTCCAGGCCGATGTTCATGTCGAACGTACCGAACCCGAGCGTCACGCCATCGCCGGTGAGGCCCATGTTCGCGGTACCGAAGGGCGTGTTGAACGAGCCGGTCACAGCACCGCCCAGGTCGATGTTGATGGCACCGTTGCCACCTCCGAAGCCGATGCCTCCGGTGAACGCGCCGTCGTTGAACCCGACGTTCCAGTTCTCTCCTCCCACGTTGGCTGTGAGACCGAGACCTTGGCCACCGAGGTTGACGCCGAACTGACCGCCCCCGGCCTCGAAACCGAAACCACCTGAGAAGCCGGCCGTGGGATCGAAGTTGATATTGGCCCCCTCGAATCCGATGCCCACACCGAAATTGCCCGTGGCGGGATTGAGGTTCATGTTGAGGGTGGTATCGCCGCCCACCTGGATGGAGGCGTCGGCGAGACCCGCTGTGTTGAACGCCATGTCGAAGGGCCCGGTGGTCATCTGGACGGCCCCGACGCCGCTGAGGACGTCGAGCGTGTACGAGTTGCCGCCCTTGTTCACTCCGAGAGTGCCGCTGATGCCGTTCTGCACGTCGAAGGACAACTGTTGGCCTCCGACGTTCAGGGTCTGGGCCAGGTTCCTGCCCAAAGGACCCCGTCCGACCTGGACGTTCGCGCCCCCACCGACGCTCACGGTCCCACCGATGACGCCGCGGGCATCGAAGGTCGTGGAAAAGCTTCCCACACCCGTCGTGAACGATATGAGGCCGTCACCCTGCTCAAGGTCGACGGTGACCGCGCTAGGCCGCTCAAGACCGGCACTCCGGGGCGGAAGGGTCACCTCTGCCCGGTGCACGTCGCTCACGGAAACGCGACCCCGGTGACGGTCCAGTTCGAACTCGTCCGGCTCGACGATGAGCTCATGGTCGCCGCACGGGGTATTCTCCAGGTCGATGCGACCACCGGTGTACTCGAAGCTGCATGGGCCGATCCATACTGTGCCCGAACCAGAGTCCGGGACGGTCAGGTGGACCGAGCATTTGCCTGAGCACAGGTCCTTCGCTTCCTCTGGACCGGACACCTCTTCATCTAGAGCATTGACGTCATCACCCTGAATGAACGGTACCATGACGAACCGGAGGGTGAGCGGACGCTTCTCGGGTCTGGCCGGATCGCCGTGCCTGACCTGGAACGCGGGCGAGTGGTCGCTGACGCTGGCGCTCACCGGGAAGCTGATATCGTACTCGACGAAGTACTTACCCATGCAGGATTCGCCCATCGCCATGGGGACGGGCACCATTGCGATGACCACACGGCTCTCGTAATCCTTGACGCCCTCGTTGGCCAGAAGGGAGAGCTGGGCCCCTTTATCCACAGGCACCATCTCCCATCCGACGGAGTCGGTGGTGAGCGACGCTGTCCGGTCCACGCGCACGAGCTCCTCGTTCACCGTGATATGGATGTTCTCGCCCACGGGGCGCGCGATGTCGCCGATGGTGGCGAGCACCTCACCCTGGTCGCACTCGGAGATCTCGGCGACACCGCCGGGAGGTGCCGGGATCCGCTCGTCCGCGACGAGGGCCTGGTAGAGCGCATGCTCCATGGCGCGCCCATCGACGTACGTGCTCAGGTACAGGGCGAGACGGTCACGAAGGAGCTTGAGCCTGAGCGGGACGGACGTCCGTACAGGGACGCTCGAGGGGAGCTCAGTATTGCCTTCGATCTTCAGGGGGAGCACCAGCATCGCGGTGATCTCGTTGGTATCAAGGTCGACCTCGATATCGGGCGTACCGGCATCGGCCCTCCCGCTGAGCTGGCGGCGTACCTCGATCATCCTGTCCTCGACACGTCGCTTGACTCCCCGGACGAGCATCTGCTCCATCGCATCCGATGAGGGGACGTTGGTTATCTTCCCTCTGTTGAAGAGAATGGGGACATCGTCGAGGTTCGACTCGGGGATGTTGTCAAGAGTGTACCCGCCGTGCTGTGCCATCTCATCGGCGGTCTCGTGGAGGGCTTGTTCCAGGATGGCCGCCAGTCTGTCCTCGAGAGCATGCACGAGAGCGGTCCCCGCCTCGAACGTGAGCGTCTCTGTATGGTCCTTGGTGACGAGTTCGAGCCTACCCGAGGGACGTCCATCCTTGAATACCAGCGTTCCTGCTGGTGTACGCAATGTGCCCGCGAACCGGTCGGACACGTCGTACAATACCTCCAGGGTCGCATCGGGGCCTAGTGAAAGCTCGCCCTCGGGGAGCTTCCCACCCGGAGAGTAATAGGGTCCGTCGTCCATGACATAGTCGCCCGCCGCCGCCTTGAGATCACCGTCGGCGTTGATACGCACCTCGCCGCCATCAGCGGGCTTGAGCAGCAGTGTCTCGAAACCATTGTTACCAATCGTGACGGTTACAAGACCGTCGGACGATGAGTAGGTCCGCACTTCAGGTAGGATGACGTTACGCCCCTCGATACGTACCTCCGTTCCGTCCATGAGCCAGTAGGAACCGTGGTCGAACGTCACTTCACCGTCCGGCGCGATGCGTACCACATGGCCTTCTTCAGTGACCGCCGTGATCTGCTCGATACCCTTGTTGCCTATGGTGACGTTGACGTTGCGCGATGTGAACACCTGGGGTTCTGTGAGGTGCATCTTCCCGTTGACAACGCGTATGGTGGTATTGTCAGTTAGCGTGTAGGTGCCGTCCTCAAGGTTCACGCTCCCGTCCCGTTTGACCGTGATACGTCGACCGTCAGAGGTCACCAGGTCCAGGGAAAGGACACCGTCCTCGCCAACGTCGACGCGGATGTCCCCACCGTCGATAATGAGACCGCGCATGATGCGATCGGCCCCCACTTGTGTTGTGATCACCTCGTCGGCGGTAGTGATAACGGTCGATCCATCATCGTTCCAGGTAAGGTCCGGCGGGGTCCCCAGCTCCACAGGAGCGCAATCGACACCCTGGCACGATGGTGCGTACTCGCGGTTCACGCACTGACGGATGCCGAGGGCTGATGGGGCGAGCAGGATGAGCGCGAGGAGACAGGCCGATATGACCCTCACCTCCATGCTCCGTCCCGTCATACCGTATACCATCAGATGCCCCCTAATAGATACACTCACAATCGCAGTTATAAGGCTTGAGGACGCAGGTCCGCGGATTCACGTGCAACTCGCACAGTGGCGAACAGCCCTTGCAGGACACCCTGAGCTGGCACGAGTCGATTCCTATCACCGTGTCGATGGACGTCCCGGGTGACGAGGGGTCCCGTGTCGCTGCGGAGAGCCGCGCGTTAGGGAACGTACCAACGTTCACCACATCGTCGAGCCAGCTCCTCCCATCGTTGTCCTGGGCGGTCACCCACAGGCTGTAGACAGTGGGCGGCTCGACGCTGAAGGCATCCACCTGAACGACTTCCTCGTCGCCGCGGTCAAGGACCCGTCCATCGGTCATCCAGAGCTCCTTACGCGCAGCGGTGGTACCATCCTCCTTCACCACGCGTACGATGACCTGCCCTGAGAACGGGACGGTGAGCGGGTTCCGCAACCACACGATGGCGACCATATCGGTCGAACCGTACACGGTACTGATACGACGTCCGCCGAAGTTCATGAAAGCGGCGTCCCGCACTTCGAGCTGCAGCCTGCGCACCTCCGCGAAAGCGGCAGGGTAGCTCGGTCGCACCTTCCCCAGTTGGGTGAGGCACCACTCGGTCATCTCGTTGCCGCATACATCAGTATTGATGCCCTGCTCATCAAGGGTCCTGTCAAGGAGCACTGCACCGCCCGAATCCCGGACGACGACATGGATGCGGAGCAGCTTACCGACATCCCCGTCAAGGACCGTGTAGGTGTCCGAGAGGAGCGGTTTATCGCCGGTCGGTTCGTTGAGCGTGTAGGCCGTCGAAGTCCCGATGACCTGGAGGTCGCCCTTCACCAGAGAGACCACGACCGTGATAGGATGGACGATCGACTCGATGGTCACAGCGCCGGCGATTGAGGCGCCCGGATAGGTCTTGTCGGTCCTCCCACCCTGGCCGACGAAGTAAGCGTCCCGCACAGCGATCGCACCGGGGGACACCACATGAGATATGGAGCTGCGGCGGGAGAGTACGACCCTTCCGTCCTCGTCCACGACCTCGACAAGGACCTGTACCGATGTATCGGCCTGCTCAAGGAAAGTGGACACTTCGTCGATCTCGAGGTCATCTCCGGGTCGCAGCCGCACGGGGAACTCCTTGAGGAGCTTGACCTCCTCCCTGCACGTACAGCCCGCGCCCTCGCAATCGCAATCGGTCAGGGTGACCAGGGAGAGACGGCCCATGCCCTCTATTGGGATATCGCCGGTGTTGTTGACCACACCGCCCACCTGCACGCTATCTCCCGAGGCGAACACCTGGCCTGCGATGGACGGGCCACCGGGGCGTCCCACGAAGACCTCGGCATCACCCGACGGCGACTCCCCAGTACAGGTGCGCACACAGTAGTTCTCACTGCTCCCGGGCTCGTCCATGCACTTTGTCATGCAGTCCGCTGCAGCGGGCGAACAGTCGGCTAGACATTCCGTGTAAGATGGTCCTCGCAAGCATTCCTGGGCACAGGTAAGCTCCACGTCAGGGCATCGCCGGACGCACCACTCGGCCGTGTCCCGGTCAAGGATGGTCTTGCACGTAGCATCGCACGTGCGCTCATCGCCGGGTTCCCCGGTATCATCCCCGTCGTCGGGAGCATCGCAGAGACCTGCCAAGGGTACCTCCTGGAACCGGTACTTGCAGCATGGTCCTGAACCATCAATACAACGGTCCACGGTGATCCCGCGGATTACCGGACCCGAGCACACCTCGCCGGAGGTCGTGTCAGGGACCTCGGCCCCCACGGAGAAGGCCTGCGCGCAGCAGGCAAGGTCGTCATCACTGACTCCGCTGCCGGGCTCGCACGACCGCGACGTGAGGAACCACCTTTTCCCGGCCTCACAGACACAGACGCCAAGATGCTGGTGGCAGTGTGTCCTGTCCACACCATAGCATCCCTTGCACACGGACACGCATCCGGCATCGGGCTCATCCTCGGGGGGCGGCATCTCGTCCTCGGGCTGTTCCTCCTCGGGCTGGCCGCCACCCGGCTGACCACCGGGCGGCTGCGGTTGCTCCGCCTGGGGCAGAGCGTCGTACTTGTAGCAGTCCATCATGTCGATGAAGAGGTCCTCCTCGGCATCGATGGAAGCAAGGTTGTCGACTGAGCCCTTGTTCTGCCAGATGTCGAACGAGCGCTCGGTGATGGATGATGAGCTCTGCTTGGACATGCACCTGCCCCGGTAGTCGAGGTCGTTGGGCTTGTAGCTCGTCTTTGACGTGCGTCCCAGGCATCCCGCGGGAGTGGGCTTGTCCGTGCAAGCGGCGCAAAGGTCGTAGTTTGTGCAGTAGCCGCTCCAGATACCCTGGGCGGGAGATCCCTCGGCCTTGGGCAGGATGTCGAACTTGGGGGCCTGGAAGCTGGCATCGGACATGATGTCCTTGTTGAACTCCTGGTTCTGGGAGAGACGGACGAAGTTGGCGAGACGCACCTGGAAGTCCACTGTGGCGCTCGCGCCCTCCAGTACGGAACTGATCTCCTGGATGCTGGACTCGATGGTGGCCGCCTGGCGGTCAGAGAAGCCTTGAGAGTGCTCGAAACCCAACCGACCTGAGACCTGGCTGAGGGTGCCGACCGCCTGGCTCATGCGCTGGATGAGGTCATGCAGCTCTCCGATGACGATCCCGAGCTGCATTCCGACCGCGCATGGATCGAGCATGCCGGAGGCCAGTTCAGGAGAGCCCTCGACGGTGCACACGTCCTTGAGGTCCGCCACGTTCTGCTCACATTCCCGGACCCCGCCCGGTGACGGGATGGAGTTCTGCTTCATCTTGGTGACCAGGGTGGCCTGGGTGACGTCGGCGCAGTCGTGGGTCTCGGGAGCACAACCTGCTACCAGCCACATGCATGGGGTCGGGGGCACACCACAGAACTTGCATGGCGGGCAACCGACCGGTTTGTTCATGTCCTGGCAGTTGAAGGGAGGGCCACAGCAATGATGGTTCGTGCAGGCCCCCATGATGGGCGGGTTGCGCTTCGGCGCCTCGATAGCCTTGATGAGCGCCTTGCACATCGGACATCCGGCCGTTTCCTTGCATTTTCCCTGGCAGTCCGTCTGGCACTTGATGCAGTCGGGGACCGAGCACATCTGCGGTGCGCCCTTGGTGGTGCACCCCTTGACGCCGAGGTCGTTCATGTTGCTGCCGATTGGGGGAGGGGGTACGTCGTACACATCCGGTGCCCCACCGCTGTTGCACGATGTCTTGCCCTGGAATGGGATGCACTGGCCTGCGCCCTGGAGCTCTACAGTGGCAGGCCGTTCCGGGAGCGACCGCCATTCCTCGACGATCGTGCTGTACAGACCGCCGAACCCTGCGGTCATCGGTGTGGCCCGGGCGATCGTGCTCAGGGGCGCCAGCGTCGCGCGCATGCCCGAGCGGCATCGGTTGTTGACGCACGTGCACCGGGTGTCGGTCGTGCAGCATCGGTCGGGGATACAGTCCGCATCCGTATTGCACCACGTCTCGCACTCTCCCTCGTGCGCTACCTCTATACCGAAGCATCCTGTCAGACAGCGGTTGAAGTAGGTCCGCCCATCTGTACCGCAGACGGGAGCCTCCTCGGCGCTGCAGGAACATGTAGGGTTGGGATTATCGGACGATCCGGGCTGTTGTGGCTGCTGCTCACCGCCGGACGGTTGGTCTCCTCCAGGCTGGCCACCACCGGGCTGACCTCCTCCCGGCTGATCCCCTCCGGGCTGTCCACCGCCCGGTTGACCTCCTCCGGGCTGACCGCCACCGGGCATGAAGCTCTTGGCCTTGTCCATCATGCTCTTGGCCTGGCCCAGGGCGTCGCCGATCCCACCGAGCGCGTCACCCAGCCCGCCCAGACTTCCTGCACCGGCCGCGCCTTGTGCTCCGCACGCGGCCTTGCCGCCCGCGCCCTGGGCGGCTGCGGCGCCGCCCGCTTCTCCCTGCGCCGATGATCCTGCAGCCGCGGGATTGGGGAAGCCTATCTTGCACTCGTGCCCGTACACGCAGTTGAGCGTCAGGCAGAGGGGACATGCCTTGGCCAGGGGATTGGGCATGGACGATGCCGTGCACTGGGCCGTCTGCGCCGCTCCGGGCGGACACTTCTCCATCGCCGCTGCAGCACAGATGGTCGGTCGGAACCCGGGGTCCGCAGCGATCGATGCGGGCGTGAGCGGTGGTGCGAGCTTACCGCCACAGGGTACGTACCCCTTGGCCATGAACCCTGAGACCGATTGCATACAGTTCGAACACCACTGGTCGAAACCGCCCTTCATGGTCTCGAGATTGGTGACCAGGGCGGAGTAGTACTCGATCGCCCGGGTGAAGTCGTTGATGAGGTTATCGGCATGTTCGCGCAGATTGGTTGCCGTCTGGCTCAGGTCACAGTCGGTGAGGGATGGGTCGAGAGGAGGCCCGCCACCACCGCTGACGGTGGTCTCCTTTAGCAGGCGGGGGGTGCAGATGTTCGTCGCTTTGCCGCTCGTCGCTGATTCACCGGCACCCTCGGCCGCTGTCGAAAGACTGGGCGTCATCGCACCGTCGGGTGCGACGTTCATGTTGAAAACGCCACCGTAACCCATGTCGATGCCCTGGGGGCCGAACTTGGCCGTACCGAATGGCGTGTTGACGTTACCGGTTAGGCCGTCGCCACCGAACTGCAGGTTCCCGTTCCCGCCGGGGAAGTCCATTCCACCCGTGAAACCCTTGGTAGGATCGAAACCGAGGTCGAAACCCTGGCCGCCCCCGCCTCCACCGCCACCACCTGTGACGCCGATACCGCCGTTGCCCATTTCCACGTCGACCTTCCCGTCGCCCTCGCCGAAGGAGAAGCTCCCGGAGAAACCTTCGTCGGGACTGAACCGGACGTCACCACCCTTGTACCCGATGCCTGCATCGAACGCACCGGTACCCCGGTCGAGGTCCAGGTCAACCGTGACATCGTCCTTGATCTGGATCGATGCATCGGACAGACCGCTGGGATCGAAGGACATGCCGAACGCCCCGTCAGAGAGCTGGACGCTGCCGATACCATCGGACAGGTCGAGCGCGTACGAGTTACCGTCCTTGCTTATTGCCAAGGCGCCGCTCGGTCCCCGCGTGGCATCGAAGGTGAGCTGCTGGTCGCCGACGTCCATGGAGAGCACGGTGGTCCTCCCCAACGGTCCCCGCTCCATACGGAGGCTGGTCCCTTCGCCCATGTCCAGGGTCCCACCGATAATCCCGCGGCGGTCGAAGTCCGTGAAGAACTGTTCTTCGTCCTTTGAGAACGCGAGCGTGCCGTCGCCCTCCTTGAGCTCCACGATATACTCCTTGCTCTCGCGTCTTAGCTTGAGCCGGCCTGTGGGTTTACCGTCCTGAAATGATAACGAGCCCGCGGGGGTCTCCACACGTCCGGCGAAGTTGTCGGCCACGTCGTACTCGATCTCCATCGATGCATCGTCACCAAGGCTGAGCGTGCCCTCGGGGAGGGTACCCCCTAGCGTCCAGCGACGGTCACCGTCCAGTGTGTAGCTGCCTTCGGCGGCCTGGAGCTCGCCGGACGGACCGAGACGCACCTCACCGCCCTCCGGCGTCGCCAGCAGTACGTCACCGAGTCCGTTGTTCCCGATGGAGAGAGTGACCGATCCGTCATCGCTCGTGAACACCATATCGACAGGGAGCTGTGGGGACCCGCCTTCCATGCGCACCTCGGTGCCGTCCATGAACCGGTATGTACCGTCCTCGAAAGTGGCCTCGCCGTGCGCTGAGACATCGATCCGCCTCTCCTCATCGCTCACAACGGCGACCGTCTCCATGCCCTTGTTACCGATGGTGACGCTCACATCCCTCGATGTGAACGTCTGGGGATCGAGGAGCGACATACGCCCGTTCACGACGCGGATAGCGGTGCCGTCGGTGAGCACGTAGGAACCGTCCTCGATATTGACTGATCCGTCACGTTCGACACGGATGCGGTGGCCGCTCTCGGTCGCGAGCATGACGGTGTCCACGCCCTCATGGTCGACGTCCACACGGACGTCTCCCCCGTCGATAATGAACCCACGGACCGTGCGGTCGGGACCGACCGTCGTGGTGACCACGCCGTCCGAGATGGTCGTTGTACCGTCGAGGTCGAGATGTACGTTCGGGGGCTCACCCGCGCGGTCCGGGGAGCAATCAAGGCCCTGGCATGGCGGACCGTAATCACGGTTGACGCACTGCGTCAGCCCTAGGGCCGGTACTAGAAGGAGGAGGAGGCTGAAGGCACAGCTGAGCACCGCTTCGCGGAACCACTTCCGCCGCCTATTGACAGCTCCCACCAAATACCCCCTAATATATGCAGTCACAGTCACAATTATACGGTTCGAGCGCGCACGTCTGCGGGTTCACATGCAGTTCGCACAGGGATGAACAACCTTCACAGGTCACCCTGAGCTGGCACGAGCCTATCCCTATGACCGTGTCGATTGACGAGCCGGTCCCCGACGGATCACGTGAAGCCACGGCCAGACGGGCGTGGGGGAACGTCTCGACGTTCACGACCTCATCGAGCCATATGCCTCCTGTGTCGTCAGTGGCGGTCACCCAGAGGCCGTACACGGTCGGTGGCTCAACACCGAAGGCCTCCATCTGGACCGTCGACTCATCACCCCGGTCCAGCATCCGTTCATCCGTGGCCCAGACCTCCTGGGACGCGGTGGTCGTACCGTCCTCCTTCACCACTCTCACCACGATATTGCCCGAGAATGGGACCGTGAGAAGGTTCCGCAACCACACGACCGCCACGATGTCGGCCGAGCCGTACACGGTGTCGATACGTCGCCCGTCGAAGTTCATGAAGGCGGCGTCCTTGACGTAGAGCCTCAATCTGCGCACCTCGGCATAGGCCGCCGGGTAGCTGGGCCGTACCTTTCCCAGCTCAGTGAGGCACCACTCGGTCATCTCGCTCCCGCACGCCTCCGCGTCCATCCCCTGCTCCTCGAGGGTCCGTTCCAGGAGCACCGCGCCCCCGGCGTCCCGGACCGTTACACGGATGCGGATGACCGCTCCGATATCCTCGTCGGTCGGTGTGAACGCACCGGTGGTCAGGGGATTGTCGCCCGTGGGTCCGGTGAGCGTGTAGGAGGCCGGAGAACCGTCTAGGGCCGAGCCGCCCTTCATCAACGAGAGCTCCACCATCACGGGGTAGGTGACCGACTCGAGTGTCACTGCCCCCGAGAGGTCGGTACCGGGGTACGCTTCCGCGGTCCTGCCGCCGGGACCTACGAAGTAGGCGTCCCGTACAGTGATAGCACCGGGGTCCACGATATGGGCGATGGGACTTCGCTGGGAGAACAGGACGTTGCCTTCGTCGTCCACTACCTCGACCAGGGTCTGTACCGAGGCGCCGACGCCCTCGATCGCGGTCGCCATCGTCGGTATGTCCAGGCCCTCGCCCGGTTCCAGATGGACAGGGAACTCCTTGAGCAGGGTGAGCTTCTCCTCGCACGCACAGCCCTCGCCCTGACATGCGCAGTCGCTCAGAGTGACCAGGGACAGGCGGCCCGTACCCACGAGAGGCACCTTCCCTGTGTTGTTCACGATACCGCCGACCTCCACTTCGTCACCATCTGCGAACACCTGACCGGCGACGTTCTCAGCACCAGGCCTAGTGAGCTCGGCCGTTGCTTCGCCCTCTGGGGCCGCGGCCTTGCACGCTCGTATGCACGCCTCGTCCTTGTCGGGGTGTGCGTCGAGGCAGATGCGCATGCAGTGGACGGAGGGCGGATCGCACCCCTCCAGGCATGCGAGGTCAGTGCCCTGGCGCAGGCACTCCTGCTCGCAGGACAGCTCGATGGTAGGACAGCGCTCAGTGCACCAGTCGGCCGTCTCCCGGTCGAAGATGGCCAGACACATGTCGTCGCAATCATCGATATCCTCAGGATCGATCTCCCCACAGTGCTTGTCTATGGAAAGCTCCTGGAACCGGTACTTGCAGCACAGGCCACCGCCCTCGGCACATCGGTCCGCAGTGGCCCCTTTGATCGTCGGGCCAGCGCACTGTTCATCCGAGGAGATGTCCAGGCTCTCCGCCCCGACACCGAACAGGTTCTCACAGCAAGAGAGCTCCTCAGCGTCCGGAATGACCTCCGGTTCACAGGCCTGTGAAGTGAGCATCCATCTCCCTCCCGCCTCGCAAACGCAGATCCCCAGATGTGCGTGGCAGTGGGAGCGGTCGATACCGAAGCAGGTCCGGCAGGCGGCCGTGCAGGCAGGATGCGACTCCTCCTCTTCTTCGGGAGGCTCTTCCTCGAGCGGTTCCTCCTCCTCGGGGACCTCCTCTTCCTCAGGCTTCTCCTCCTCCTCCTCGGGCTTCTCCTCTTCCTTCGGTTCTTCCTCTTGCGGCTTCTCCTCTTGCGTGTCGTTCTGGGGCTGCTGCGGTTGTTGCTGCTCTGCCTTTGGCAGCGCGTCGTACCCGTAGCAGTCCGCTGTGTCGATGAACAGGTCCTCCTCGGGACTGATGCCAGCGAAGTTGTCGATGGCAGCGGTGTTCTGCCAGATGTCGAAGGAACGCTCCGTGACCGCTCCCTTGGACTCGGGAGTGTCGCACCGCCCGCGGTAGTCGTCGTTAATCCGTTTGAAGCTCTTCTTAGACGTGGGAGCGAGGCAGCCGGCGGGCGTGTCCTGGTCCTGGCACTTGCCGCACAGATCGTACTCCTTGCAGTAGCCTTTCCAGATGCCCTCTGCAGGGCTCCCCTCGGCCTTGGTCTCCATGGTGAACTTGGGTGCAGGATGGTTGGCGTTGGCGGTGATGTCGGAGCGGAACTTCTGGTCCTGGAAGAGCTTGATGAAGTTCGCCAGGCGGTTCTGGAAGGTCACGTCGGCCTGTGCTCCCCCGAGCACCTGGCCGATCTCGCTGACGCTCCCCTTGATGTCGTCGGTCTTCCTGTCCGAGAATCCCTGGGAGTGCTCTGCTCCGAGGCGCGACGAGATGCTCTTGAGCTCGTTCGAAGATGCGCCCATGCGGGTGACCAGGTCCTGGAGCTGGCCTATGATCATACCCAGCTGCATGCTCACGGCACATGGATCGAGCGTGTTCCCGCCTAGGACCTCGGAGCCCTCCACGGTGCACACGTCCTTGAGGTCTGCCACGTTCTGGGCGCACTCCTGGACGCCACCAGGTGATGGTAGGGAGTTCTGCGTCTTCTTGGTGACCAGCGTGGCCTGGGTGACATATGAGCAGGTATGGGTCTCGAGCTGGCAGGTGATCCTGTCCTTCCGGTTCTTGGTCGTCCCGCACTTCGTGCATGTGACCTTGTTCCTGTCCTGGCACTTGAACCCGGGACCGCAGCATAGGTGCTTCGGGCATGCGCCCTTCTCCTTGACCTTGCCCTTGGGCGTTTCTGCCTGCTTGACCTTCTGTTTGCAATTATTACATCCGCCCTTGGAGCATTTGGTACAGGTGCTACACTTCTTGCAGTCGGCCGCCTTCGTGCATTGGGGACCAGCGCCCTTGGTCTCGCACCCCTTGACACCCAGGTCCTCGGAGTTCTTGCCATCCTCCTTGACCTTCTCCTCGAAGCTGTCCTCCTGGCCGTTGCTGTTGCAGGCGTTCTTCTGCTCCTCCTCCTTGAGGCACTTTGAAGCGTCACCGCCAGAGTCAGCGCCCTCGAGCCCGCCACGGGCAGGCCTCCTTACCAGCTCGTCCCACGAGGCGTCCGATGCAGGCAGGAAGCCTCCGAACCCGGCCCCGAGCGATAGGGAGCGGGCCATGGTCGTGACAGGTGCCATCTCGGCCCTGAAGCCTCGCTGGCACCGGTTGGCTACGCACACGCACTTGGTCTCGGTCGCGCAGCAGCGCTCAGGGATGCAGTCCGCGTCGGTCTCGCACCACTCGTCGCATGCCGCGTCATGGGCCACCTCGACCTTGAAACACCCGGCGATGCACCGGTTGATATAGGTACGCCCATCGGTACCGCACACCGGCTCGTAGGTCCCGTCGCACGTGCATGACGACTCGACGTTCTCGTCCTGCTCCTCGAGGGGGTCCTCCTCGGGCGGCACTTCGTCCAGGGGCTCGTCTGTCTCGGGTTCGGGCGTCGGCGGGGGCGTCGGCTCGGGCTCGTCCTCCTTTTCTTCCTCCTTAGGTATCAGGCTGCTAGGATCGAAGGGCAGACCGCCGCCTCCTGGCTGTTGTCCGCCGGGAGGTTGCTGACCGCCAGGGGGCTGCTGACCTCCGGGAGGTTGCTGGCCGCCCGGGGGCTGTTGTCCACCGGGAGGTTGCTGGCCGCCCGGGGGCTGTTGTCCACCGGGAGGCTGCTGTTCGCTCTGGGCACCGCATGCCTCCGATTTGGCTTTCTCGTCGTCCTCGCTGCCCTTCTCGCCGCCGCCCTCTTCCTCCTTTGGTGGCTCCTTGGGCTTCTGTTCCTTTCCAGCGCCCTTGTTGTTAGGGAACCCTATCTCGCACTTGTCCCCGTACACGCAGTTCAGCGTCAGGCACAGGGGGCAGGCCTTGGCGTTGTCCAATGGCTTTGTATTTGCGGTGCACTCCGCAGTTTCCTTGTTGTCCGGGGCGCACAGCGTCTTCACCGACTCGCCGCATATCTCGGGGCGGAACGATGGATCAGCTGCCACCTTGGCAGGGGTGGGATTCATTGCGAGCTTGCCGCCGCAGGGCATGTAACGCTTCTGTATGAAATCCTGTGTCGCCTTCTGGCAGTTCTGGCACCACTGTTCGAATCCTTTCCTGATGCTCTCGAGGTTCGCGAGCATGGTGGAGTAGTACTGGTTGGCGCGGTTGAAGTCGTTGACGAGCTTGTCGACGTGCTCCCGCTGGTTCGTGGCGGTCCGCTTGGGATCGCAGTCGGTGAGCGATGGGTCCATGGGCGGGCCACCGCCGCCAGCGGTCTGGGGTTTGGAGAGCAGCCTGGGCGTGCAGACGTTCATACCCTTCTCGCCACCGCCCTCCTGGCCTGTGTCCTGACCTGTGTCCGCACCCGTACCGGTCCCCGTATCGGGAGGCGTCGTTCCAGTAGAGATGGCACCGTTGTTCAGGTTCACCGTGGAGGGCCCGTACTGGAGCTGTGTCCCCTGAGGTGTGAACGACGCTTGTCCGCCGCCCTGCATGGGGAAGGAGCCGAGCACCTTACCGAGCTGGCCGATATCGAAGCCTTTT
The DNA here is from genome assembly GCA_964519305.1 of Candidatus Undinarchaeota archaeon. Lineage (GTDB taxonomy): Archaea > SpSt-1190 > SpSt-1190 > JASMDC01 > JASMDC01 > JASMDC01. Next base: position 10,932 of record CAZFHY010000001.1, on the reverse strand, counting down.
CCACCTCCACCGCCCTTGTCGCCTCCGAGGTTCATGCCCCCGGTGAAGCCGTTTGGGCCGAGGCCGAAGTCGAACTGGTTGCCATCGGCGTCCCCTGTGACACTGAGACCATTGGGCCCCATCTGAAAGTCTATACCACCATCACCGTCTCCGGTGGAGAACTGTCCGTTGAAGCCGTTGGGACCGAAAGTGACCCCTCCGTTCTCCCCGAAGTCGATCCGACCGCGCGGGCCTGCACCGGTGAGGTCGATATCGGCGTTGACACCGTCCTCGTTGATATTAATCGTGCCATCGATCATGCCCCGTGGGGCATCGAAGGACATGTCGAATGTACCGTCAGCAAGGCTCACATGGCCGGCGCCACGCTCGAGGTCGATCGCGTAATTTGCCCCGTCCTTGTTCGCAGCTATCTTGCCACTGGGACCGTGATGGGGATCGAAAGTGATGTGCTGCCCATCGACGTTCATGTCAATGGCCATGTTCCCGCCGAGAGGACCCTGGCCCATGGTGATGTGGGCCCCGCCGCCCATGTCGATGGTCCCTCCCACAACGCCCCGCCGGTCGAAGGATGTGGCAACGTCCCCATCTGGACCTGTGAACGAGAATGACCCGTCACCCCTGTCAAGGTCCAGTACGAAATCCTGCCCATCGCGGCTGAGGTCAAGACGGCCAGATGGCCGCCCGTCCCGGAACGTAATGGCTCCTGCCGGACCGTCGAAGCGACCGGAGAACCGGTCCGCAACGTCGTAGTCCAGATTGAACGACGCGTCGGGACCGAGCGTGATGGTGCCCGAGGGGAGTCTGCCGTCCACGGTCCGGACCGTCCGGCCGTCGATCGTGTAAACACCATCATCGGCCCGGAGGTCGCCGTCGTCGTCGATGCGGATGCTCCCACCGCCCGGCGGTACGATAACGAAACCGTCCAGACCGTTGTTCCCAACAGAGACCGAGACGGTCCTGTCATCACTGCTGAAATCCATTGAGGAAGGGAGCTGGACCGATCCGCCCTCGATGCGTACCTCGGTGCCGTCAAGCAGCCGATAGGTCCCGTCATCGAAGGTAGTATCGCCGTCCGCCATCACGGTGACCTGGTTGCCCTCGTCGGTCCTCATGGTGATCCACTCGACACCCTCGTTATCGATGGTGACGTCCACGTTCCCTGACGAGAATACCTGTGGTTCTGTGAGCCGCATGCGACCGCCTACGACCTGTATGGGCGTACCGTCGGTGAGCGTATAGGACCCGTCCTCGATATCCACGCTCCCGTCCTTGGCCACCTTGATGCGGTTCCCTGTATCGGTGACTAGCATGACGTGGTCGACACCTTCCTGACCGATGTCGACCTTCACCTCTCCGCCGTCGATGACGAGCCCGCGCATCACCTGGTCCGGGCCTACGTTCGCGGTCACGGTGCCGGTCGAGATCGTCGTGGCGCCGTTATCGTCGAACCCGACGGTGGGGAGCCTCCAGCCCGGGGCATCGCAGTCGATACTATCGCACGGCGGCGCATACTCCTTGTTGATACATTCAATGGCCCCCAGGCCCGTCACGGTCATCAGGACGGTGGCGAGGATGACAGCAAGGATGGGGTCCCTTACCATGTTAACAATCCTCCGTTGCCGATACTCGCACGTAGTCGTTCCCTATCTTCTGGACGCCCAACGGCTCCAGCGTGATGTCGAGTGTGTTCTTACCCTCCTTTACTTCATAGATCATACCCTTCGATTCCACCGTACCATAAGGCATCCCCGAATCGTCGCGCGATGGGAAGGCCATGACGAGATAGCGGCCAGGGACGATGAAGGAGAGCAGGTAATTACCTTTCTCGTCCGCCACGGCACGTCTTCGCTCGATGCGCGGGGAGAGGGGTTGGAAGATAACCTCGACATACCCGCCGGCACCTCCCTCCATCGAACCAAGTGGCTCTGCACCCAGCTCGCGTATCGACTTCATCTGAGTGCAGTACACACGGCGGTTCTCGCCGATGGAACCGGAAACGGTGGCGAAGGGTTTGAGCGTGATCATCTCGCGGTATGCACCGACGATGTTCACCTGTGCCACGTGCTTGGCAAGGCTGAACTGGGCATCGGGCTCCACGACCATGGTATGCAGCTTGCACACGACCCCCTCCCGGGAGAGGCGGCCACCGGAGTAGCGGTACTTGCACGAGTCGAGCCACACGGTGCCCGCGTCGGAGTTGGTGATGGTGAGGTCGACGGAGCAGGAGCCCTGGCACATGTCGTCCATAGTCTGGGGTGCCTTGACCGCCGGATCGACAGCGAACGCGTCCTCGCCCTCGAGCAGCGGCATCATGTAGAACTGGAACTCCAGGGGGCGGACCTCTAGCTTGGTCTCGCTCCCGATGACCTGGGCCGTGGGCATGATGTCCCGGATGGTGTAACGCACAGGGAAGTTGACGTCGTAGTGGACGAAGTACTTTGAGAAGCACAGCCCATCGCGCAGGTCGAACATAGCGAAGGGGATGGGGACGAAGTAGATCACGTCCGTGCTCTTGAATTCCCCCTCATCCTCGTTCGCGAGGAAGCTGAACTCGATCTCGCGGGGATTGAGGTCCACGTCCCATTCGAGATGGTCGGCGGTCAGGTCCTTGTTCTCGCGCACCCGCTTGAGCTCCAAGGACACCGATAGCTGTGTGTTCTCCCTGAAGGGCGTGACCAGTTCCTTCTTGGTACGGAAGATGGTCTTCCCCTCACAGGGGATCGTCCGGGTGACACCGCCGGGTGGATTTGAGATGCGGTCGTCATTGGTGATGCCGTGGAGGATGCTGGTCTCCATGCGTCTTACGGTGGCATAGTCGTGGACGTACCGTTCGGCCAGGTCCCGCAGGCGCTTGATGCGCAGGGGGACCGTCGTAGAGACGGGGATGCGCGAGCGTGCCTGGGACTCGCCCTGTACCTCGACGGGCAGCTCCATCTTGGCCATGATGGCATCATCGATGATCGTGATCTGCACCTCGGGGACAGCGAGCATGACACGCCCCTCCAGTTCACGTCGGACCTCGGCGATCTTTGTCTCCATGCGACGCTTGACCTCATCGGCGTACATCTGTTCCATGACCTCCGCCGACGGGACGTTGACGATCTTCCCACGATAGAAAAGGTACGGCACTCCGTAATGGTTCGGATCGGGCACGTTCTCGGAGATGAAACCTCCATGGGTGGCCATCTCGTACGCAGTCTCGTACATGGCGTCGGTGAGGAAAGAGTCCACCTGCTGCTCGAGCTTGATGAGGAGCTCGCGGGTCGACTCGGAAGCGATGCGGCCTACCCTTATCTCGCGCTCGGTCCGGCCCTGATAGAGATATCCCCCGACGATAACGATGATCGCCAGAGAGATGGCCATGAGCGCCATCATCGACAACTGGGCTCGCTGTCGGTTCAACATCAGCACCTCGCCTCCGCGACGTTGTCCCAGTTGCCCGGATTACGCTTGATAAGGACGGTGGTAGTGTCCTGGGCCCCTTCACCACCGACCGTCACGCCCACCACCAGCGGGACGAGCGTGTTTGGTTTCTCCGGCGGGCAGAGGCGCACGCGCGTGATGTGCACACGCGTTCCCTCCAGCGAACTGACGATGTATGATATATCCTCGGGCTTGACACGGTGGCCGCCCATACGGATGTCAAAGCTCTCCTTGTCCACGCGGTCGGCACCCCGGATGTGGAGGAACACGTCCAGGTCGAAACCGAGTGTGGTGAGCATGTAGAAGAGCGGCTTGTCCCGGGTGCCCGGGTCCACTTTTAGGATCCTGATCGAGAGAGGGACCCGTTCCATCACTGCGATGGGACTCTTCATCGAGCCCCGGCGTCCCAGGTATTCCACGGTCAAGGATACAGAGTCCTCACCCGTAGAGCGTCCGTACAGGTCGCCAACGATGGTCCAGATACCGGAGACAGGGCTGTACTCGACACCCACGGAGTCGGCGGTCAGACCACCGGCCTTGAGCGAGAAAGCGTCCTGGGGTAGATATACGAGATCGGTCCCCCGAGCGTCGCGGATACGCGCTCCCAGCTCGACGGTCGCGCCCGTCTCCATCTCCTTTCTGGAGAGCTGGCGCGGTGTGACGCGCTCGATCGAGACCTCGAGATCGCCCGCATCCACCGAGTACCAGACCTCGAAGGCTCTGCGGATGACGTGGGTGTATCCGCCGTGCTCGGTCATGAGGTAGAGCTCGTACACTCCCGGTCCGAGTTCACCCTTGAACACGGCCTTTACGGCCCACTTCTCTCCGTCGAACGAGGCATCGAACGCCTCGGCCTCAAGCTGCCCGATGAACGCCTTACCGGAGAGCGGACCGGTCACGAGGCGGCGCCCCTCGAAGTCGACCGTACCCTCCCAGGTCACGGTGAGGCCTCCTCTGAGGATATCGGAACGGACGTGGTCTGCGGAGCGTGACTCGACCTTGAACTCCAGGTTGGCGGTCCGACAGCCCTCGGGTTGGCACGCCTGACCGTCCGTGCAGGCAGATATGGGCGAGCCGTCACCTGAGAGGCACACGCACTCGTCGCCGCAGATCTCACCGATCTCGAGGCAGGTCAGCGTATCGGCACCACGTCTCGCAAGACATCGGCCGCTAAGCTCGTGGACGATGATGAACGGGCTCGCGACTGCTGGCGGTTTGCACCCCTGAGGCGTGCAGGAATCACCGTACTCGCACACGGACCGGGCATCGCCTTCGACAAAGCAAACGCAGAACGGTGCCGAGATGGATGATGGGATGCACGAGTCGCTCTCTGAAATGCATTGGATCCGGTGGTCGTCCACGGCGATGAACCCGTGAGTGCACAGCTCGGCCTGGGTGGTACGCATACGCGGTTCCCATGCCTCGACCTCGATAGGTGTGGAGGCAACGGCCTTGAGGGTGCCCCTGTCGAACACCTCTGTCTTGATGAGGTACTTCCCGGCCGGGAGTGCCTCGTCGAGCTTCATCTCGTACGAACCACATCCGAATGAAGCGTCCTCACCGACCTTGATGTTGTCCATGTTGTACACGCCCGTGTAACAGTAATCGCCGGGGGTGTCCACGTGGATGCTCGCTGTCTCGCCCGGAAGGTATGAGCGCTTCTCGACCTTCATGGACGTGGCGTCCATACCGCCTGAGCGGACCTCGATGGTGCGCGCTGCAGTGCTGATCTTATTGCCGGTCTTGGCCTCTACCCTGACGATATACCTACCCGGAGCAAGGCCTGAGGACGTCCCCACGGGGACACGGTCGCAATCTGTGAGCTCCAGTCGGTCGGCCACGACCCCTGACGGATCCGTTAGTGTGACCGTGCAAGACTCCGCAGTGAGGCCGAGCTCGATGGTGAAGGGATCGCCCATGACCACAGCATCCCTGTCGAGCGCCATGGACAACGGATTGTCCACGCTCTCGAGGAACAGGTCCTTGGTAGCAGCACGGATGCCCCCGACGTCCACGGACACGACGAGAAGCCTGTAAGAGCTCCCCGCATTGAGCCCTGCGGTGGAGAGCACGGCATCGCGACAGCCGGGCGCGAGACGCGACTCGGCGACGCTCGATCCATCGATGATAGCGAAGATGCACATGTCGCCCCCGGGAGCAGGAACGCTGAACACCTCGCCCACGGACACGGGGCCGGGATCCGCTAGTGGAAGGTCCCGCGCAGCGGAAATGTCCAGTGGGATGGTCGCAGTGATCTCGGTGTCCCTGACCTCCTCAACGACAGTTGTATGGGTCGGGTATCGTATGCTCAGTGCCCGGGTCATGTCACCGAACCCGGCACCGAGGGCGAACTGGACCGGACGGAGCTTGGAGAGGAGCACGAGACGATCCGGTCCATCTCCCTCGGCGGAGATGATTGAGATATCGTGAGGGAGATCGACGTTGAAGCTCACATCCGAGCCCGCGGGCGAGTCCACAACGCTCGGGATGCAGGATACAGCGTCAGTGAGCCGACGACATACTGCGTCGAGGGTGTCCTGTGGCGGGGCGGTGCCCAAGGGCATATGGAACGTCACCTTTCCCCGGATCAGTGCCAATGTAGAGACATCGGCCACCTCCTCGATACCTGCATCCGCTACTCCTACCGCTACGGGCAGGAGCGCAATACAAACTGCAATCAGAACCGTGAACAAACGTGCCTTCCCCATCATGGGACCACTCCAGAGCCTTAGCTCACTCGTACTTGTAGGCTGCAACTATATATATGAGTTGTTGGGGCGTTGTTGCGTCTTTTTCATCGAATCGTTGGAAGTGGTGTCCACCTTGTGCCGATGGTTGCTTGTTGTTCCTCACGCTTTCCTGCGGCCTAAACATCCTTATTCGGTCTAGATTCTGAAGTATTATCCTCTGTTCGCTGTGTTGCCGGACAGACGTCCTCCGAACGGTCAGCATTCCTTGCGCGAGCTGACGGCCACGTATGTGTCATCGACGAGTTCCATGAGGAGCGGTTCGAGCACGATCTCGAGCTCGTTCCGACCTGGCAGAACGTCCTGGATGAAAGCGGTGGGCTGGACCTTATAGGAGGGGATGTTGGTGAGGTCTAGAGAGCTACGGGCGAGAATGAGGTACTTCCCCGGATCGAGGCCGGAGATGAGGAACCGCCCGTCCTCGTCAGCGATAGTGGACCGCGTCTCAAGGCCATCACCCTCCAGTGAGCGGATGACCACCTTGATATACATGGGCGGCTCACCGTCGACGAACCCGGCGGGACGGTCACCAAGCTCTCTTACGGTACCTGAGGTGGTGCAGTAGACCCGTTCGCGCACGACCGCCTTACCGAGCACCGTGCTCCGTTCCGTGAACGCGATCTGCTCGGTGTGATTGGCGATGATGTTCACCTGCTTGGAATATCGTGCAAGACCGATTGGTTCCCCTGACTCCACGACCAGGGAATGGACTCCGCACGGGACCTTTGGAGCATTGAAGACCTCGCCCCTGTACTCGTACGAGCACGAGTCCAGAGAGATCCTGCCTGCTTTGGAGTTCTCCACGATGACCCTGAGCGAGCATGCACCCGTGCAGAGGTCGGTGACGTTCTCGTCGAGCGTGATATTGAGGTCGACAGCATCGGGCTCGTTGTGCTCCACCAGTATCCCGAGCAGTATCTTGAACGTAAGTGGTCGGGTGGCGGCCGTGCCGTCCACGCCCTTCAGCCTCCCGGGCTTGGACAGGTCGGTGATGGTGACCTCGACCGGGAACCGGGCAGTGTACGCGACAGTGTAGTAGGAAGAGCACATCCCCTCCTCGGCAAGAGCGGAGTGGGGCATACGGGCCGGGACGAAGTATACGACATTGGTGCTCTCCCAGTCCTGGCCCTCGGCCTGCACACCCTCGTTGGCCAGGAGAGAGAACTCAAGGCCACGTTCGTCAGCCTCGATCGACCAGTCCGTGTCCCTTGTGACCAGCTCGCTCTCTGACAACCGCCGCAGTTCCAGGGCCACGGCCATCCGGGCGTTCTCGCGCATGGGCGCGATCATATCGCGTTTGTAGGCCAGCGCTTCCCGCTCGGAGCAACCCAGGTTCTTAGAGACCATACCGGGCGGTGCAGGTATGCGCGGGTCCTGTATGAGCGCGTTCAGCAGTGACGCCTCGATGGTGCGTTCGACGGTGTAGTTACGCACGTAGCGTTCGGCAAGGTCCCTGAGCGGTTTGAGCCGAAGCGGGACCTCCTGCTCGCTCGTGAGCTTACTTAGTTCGCCGTCCTCTCCCCCCTTGGCGTCGACCGAGGCCTTTACGAGCAATCCCGTGTCGTATAGACGGACGCTCACCTCAGGGAATCCCATTCGCAGAGCTTCCTCGCGGGATTCTTCGAGGTCCTTGGAGATGAGCTCGGCGATGTGGTGGGAGAGCATATCCTCCATGGTCTCGACCGATGGGATGCTCACGACCTTTCCTCGGAGGAACCAATAGGGGACGGAACGGACCGACTCCTTAGGAACGTTCGATGCAAGGTATCCGCCGTGAGTAGCCATCTCGTCGGTCGCGCGGTGGACAGCGCTCTCCAGAGAGGTCCCGAGAAGGTCCTGGGCCTTCTCCATGAGCCGTTTCGTATGGCGAGCACGGACCTCGCGCACTTCCTCGGTCGCTTCGGTGGACCGCCAGCGGGTGAACGCGCCCATGAGGATCATGAGGACGACGGCCACGGCGATGAGCGCGTACAGGGACATCTGCGCTCGTCTGTAACCTTCAGCCGTTACCATGTTTTCCCCAGGGGGTCCTCCAGAACGAAAGGACATCCGTGCACATCCGGTCGTGCGGAATTATATCAATCTTTCGTCGGCGTCCGCCGTGCCCAAGTGCCAACAATAAGATAAAAGATAGCCCACATATAGCCCTCATGGAAGGGGGAGAGGGGGGATCCATCGACGATGATATACCGGTCGTGGTCGATGACGATGCTGTAGTAGAAAAGGGGCCGGTGGATGCTTTCTCCGACCTGACGACGATCTACGCGCTGTACATAGTCAGCGTCATCCCTACCGTGTACGTTCCCGTGTTCGCTGTTCTCGTCGGCGTGTTCGGTGCTGACTATTCCCTGTACCTCAAGGGAGGGATCGCGGGGATCATCGTGATGCACGTGCTCATCTACTCGCTCCTAAAGGCGTTCCTAGATGACCCTGACACCTACGACCAGTACAAGTACCATCTCGCCGGGGCGGGCGTGATCATCCTCATCGCCGTCACCGGCGCTTTCGGCATCGAGGGCGTCGGCGTCATCGCCGGAGGTCTGTTCAACGCGTTCCTTACCCTGTTCATACTCCAGCTCATACACAAGGTGACCGGGAGCCATGCAATATTGCTGGGGTTCATGTTCCTCGGCCACCTGTGGGTGTACCGTGGCGTTGTCGGCATCGTCGATGAGTTCCTATTGATGCAGAACACATCGGGGATCGCCAAGGCCATCACTTCCGGCCCGCTCAAGCCCCTCATGGGCTCGTTCGCCAAGGACTTCCTCCTCGTGAGCATCACCAGTGTGACCCTCCTCGGTATACAGGTCGGCTATGTGCTCCGCCGCGACCTGGGTAAGGCAGTCCCATACGGTGTCGTGGCCGGTGTCCTGCTGGCCGTCCTCGGGCAAGTTCTCATCGTACCTTCCTCGGACGCGATCACCATGACCCCCCTGATCGTGTCATCGTATTTCTATCCGGACGAGCCTATCGTGATGGAGGGCTCGGTCTCAAAGCCCGATGGCTCCCCTGCAAAGCAGGCCTCCGTGGGTGCGTCAATCATCTGTGTCAAGCCGGAGCTGGACGAGGAAGTGTGCCAGAAAGGTGAAACCATGTGCGAGGTGGACCCGCAGTGCCTCATGTGCAATTGCGTGGGCACCGACAACTGGGGCGTGTACAAGCTCTCGTTGAAATCACCGGTGGACGCGGGGGACTACCAGATGAAGATAGTCGTCGTGTACGACGGCCAGCGTATCTCGGAGACCTCGGATTTCACAGTGGGCTGAACCGCCTCATCCCTCGCCACGGTAGTACGCTTCCAGCTCCTTTCCGCGGGCCAACATCCGCGTGATCTGGTCGGGCGTGAGGTCCCGCGTACCGATGAGAACGTGCTCGTTGTCGTACTTCTCCCACTCCCGTGAGAGGATGGTGACCCCCAGCCGCTCGGCATCGCGTTCGAGAGTAGAGCCCGGGTAGGGCGTCGCTGCGAAGAAGTTGACACGGTCGACACCAGGCTCTAGCGCCAGCGTTTCCAGGAATGACAGGGTCTTTTCGAACGTGGTCTCTGTCTCCCCCGGCAGTCCTACAACGAAGTAGGCCTGGACGATGATGCCCTGCTCCTTGAGGCGGCGGATGCCTGCCCGGACCTTTGACGGTCGTTGGTGCTTGCCTGCCGAGCGGAGCACGGCCTCGCTCCCGGACTCGACGCCCACACCCACGGCAACGCACTCGGCCTTCGCTAGCGCTCGTGCCATAGCGGCTGACACGGCATCGGCTCTCAGCTCGCAACCCCATGGTATGGCCGGAGCTGCGTCCCCGATGGCATCGCAGAGCCCAACGGCGTAACGTGGGTCGATGTTGATGTTATCATAGAGGTTAGCGTACCGGTAGCCGAGCCCTGCGACCTGATCGAGCTCATCGACCACAAGGTCTATCGGCCTCAGACGGACCGTGGCGAACAGACGCTGTCGGACGCAGTAGATACATCGATAGGGACACCCTCGGTTGACGATGATCGAGGCGACATCGTAACGTTCGCGCAGGAGGTCCCTGGCCGGGAGGGGCAGTGATTCGAGGTCCACCGCATTACTTTGCTCACTTCTGTGTACGACGCCGTTCGTTAGACACGCCACTCCGTCAACGTCAGTGGGCGCCCTACCTTCCGCCACGAGCTGGACGATCGCGTTCTCGCCCTCGCCAAGGACGACTGCATCGGCAAGCCCCGTCCCCAGCACATCATCGGCAGCGAATGCGGCGTGGGGGCCACCGAACACCACAGAGGTGTCACTGCTCTCCCTGACATGACGCGCCAGGTCGCATGTGACCGGGAAGGTGTTGGTCAGGCAAGTGAAACCGACATGGGATGGTCCACGGTCCAGCGCGCGGTCAAGGTCCTGCTCCGGATCACGCGATACCGACAGGTCGAGCACCTCGACCTCGACACCACGCTCAAGGAGCACAGCGCCCATGGAGAGGAGCCCGATGGGCGGTTCCCGGTTGAAGCGCTTGCCCGGTGCCTCGGTCCGGGGATTGACGAACAGTACCCTCTCATCGGTCATCGCGCATCACCGGCACAATGTGCCTCTCCATGGAATATATGTGTTCTCCCTCCGTCTGTGGATAACTCCGACTACCTGTCAGAAGGAATAGAGCCAAGGGAGGGAGTGGGCGAAGGAATAAGCTTAAATTGGAGTATTATTACTGAAAATAAGTCCGTTATAGATTTTAGGGTGTATTTTAGCTCAGTAACTAATATAGGCGCTAAATCTATTTATTCTTTTCG